>JBGCFI010000007.1:0-260847 GCA_045106855.1 Granulosicoccus sp. | reverse complement strand
ATTCTGTTGATTGGATTACCCAGTAGGCCTGCACCGAGTGAGGTCACTAGCTTATCCGCGAACGGAACCTTCGATACCGGTTCGAATAAGCAATCTCTCAACCACGGCATAAGCGCATTATCAGATTGATAGAATGGCGTTAAAGACAAGCTTGCAGCCTGGAACAGTTTTACATGCAAGCTACGCATTCGTGCGTACAGCGTTAGTGCGTCTTCTACCGATGCCGTTCTCTCTAAAGCGTTTGATAAAGCCATGCTATCCAACAAAGCCATGTTTGCGCCCTGCCCCAATTGTGGACTGGTCGAATGCGCGGCATCTCCGATAAAAACAATCTTGTTGCCGTAAGGTGTAGGCAAGGTGTGGTGCGAATAAACGGCATGCGACAGTTGCTCAAACCCTTCAAATTGTGCCAACAAAGGCTCAACAGCGGGCCAGTGTTGTAACACTTCTGATTTCCAGCACTCTATTCCATTATCCATTACCGTCTGGTAATCGCCATCTCGCAAACTCCAGAAAAAGGTGGCCAGCTGTGTGTGCTCTGACGGCAATCGCCCACACGGCATCACACCCACCATTACTTTTGCGGCCTTGTAGCGTTGCTCTAAAAGATGCTGATTAAACTGCGTGTTGTTATAGCTGACCGTGCCCCACAGCGCACCATAAGCTAACTGGCGATGGACCGGTTTCTTAATCGCTTCAGTTATCAAGTGACTACTACGCCCTGATGCATCAACGAGAAGATCAAACTCGATTTCAGGTGCAGAGTCACCCTGCGACTTGACCATTGTCTTGTCATCCTTGCGTTGAACACCGATAACATCGACACCGGTAAGCAAGGGTATCCCACGCTGATTCACACTCTCATACAAAACGTGAAACAACGATGCCCTATGAATGGCGACACCGTACAAATCATCTGACAGCACCTGATAATTGATATCCAATACCGTCTTGCCATTCGGGGCGACTTTACCGAGCATTCCGGTAATGCGCTGGCCCAATTCTTCAATTTCTTGTTTTAAGCCAAGTTGCCTGAGTACCTCCAATCCTGTGGGCTGTAGCATCAATCCTGAGCCGACCGCTTGCGCTTGGTCAAAACGCTCAATAATCGTGACGCCATAGCCTTGGTCGTACAGGAAAATAGCAGCTGAAAGCCCCGCAGGCCCACTTCCAATAATGGCAATATCTAGCATACAGACAGCATATCGCAATTACTAACGCCTGTTGGAATTGGGAAGCGGCACACTCACCAAGGTTTAAACGGGCAAACCGCCCAACACCCGCAAAATTAAACGGGCAAACAGTCCAACAACGGCAAGATTAAACGGGCATACAGTGCAACACCGGCGGGTTTAAACGGGCATGCAGTCCGACACCGGGGAATTTTACCTCCATCTCAGACTTATTCTTTGCACAATTAGAGTTTATCTTTCAGCGCAACACAACAATCAACACCACCTCGCTAAATATCCATGGCTGAAGCGCAGCTACCGAACGCGAGGATTACTCCAACACGATGGAATTCAAATGTGCAAACCCGGAAGACTAGCAACCCTATTCTGCATTGGAGCAGGACTATTACTCCAGGCTTGCAACAGCGATGACGGCACATCCTTGCCTATTTCCGTCGCAGGCGACACTGGCCCAATTTCTGGCATAACAACACGGCTATTTGAACCCTCAAGCTTCATCCGAATAGCATCGGGTGAAGGCGGTTTTGAAGCGGAGCTGGAGAGTGGTGACAGGTTTGCTCGCGACCATGACAACGCCGGCGATATAAATGGCGATGGTGTAACCGACTTGATTATTGGAGCGCGCTCCGATGACGACGGAGCGACCGATGCAGGTGCCGTTTATATTCTCTTCATGAATGCCAATGGCACAGTCAATTCCAGTCAGAAGATATCAGCTCTGGAAGGCAACTTTACAGACGAGTTACTTGCGGGCGATTTTTTTGGGTATGGTGTTGCTGGAATTGGCGACTATAACGGAGACGGCACACCCGATGTTGCAGTCTCGGCACCTTCGCCAACCACTCCAGCAGTTTACATTCTGCATCTCAATACAGATGGTACCGTCAAATCGATGGTAAAAAATACCAATATCATGGGATTTGGACTTAGCTCGGTTGGAGATCTCAACAACGATGGACGAGTTGATCTCGTCGCAGCAGATCCCAACGCCATTAATGGCGGTCGTATTAGACTCTTGTTCTTCAACCAGGACTCATCCCTGGCAATGGATGATGTCGTCACCATCGGTGAAGGTCTGGGTGGGTTCGGCAGCGGCATAAATGCTGAAGATAGTTTCGGAGGACGCGAGTCTGCTCTGCTGGGTGATCTTGATAATGACGGGACGCTAGAGCTTGCTGTTGGCGCATTTGAATCCGACAATGGTCTTGGCGCAATCTGGATTTTGTCGTTAGATCCAAACACGCATGAGGTAGTAGATAAAACCAAAATAGCGCCAGGCCTTGCAGGTTTTGACGAAACAATTGAGCTTGCGACAAATGCTAACGGGACTACGGGAAGTCATTTTGGTCATGCCTTAGTCGCCGCCGGCGATTTAAACGGTGACTCGGTGCCGGATTTAATCTCAAGTGCCAACCAATACAATGCTGGAGTGGGCTATGTACTCTACTTAAATCAAGATAAAACAGTAGAGTCGTTTACCCGTATCAACTCCACTGAGGGAGGTTTTGACTTATCACTACAAAATGCAGAACGTTTTGGAAGATCTATTTCGATTGTCGATAGCAACAGAGCTGAGGGAGCCATAACCATAAACATGGGTGGTGGTGCCGGTACCACCGGCGTGCTCTACGCGCTACAGTTTCAGGCATGCACTTATACAAACATGGGTGAAGACATGTTCTGGAGTGAAGGTGTAACGGCATTTTCAAACTGGGATCATGGCACACAGAACGTAACCGGTCCACTTGACTACGAGCAATGCAGCTTAAAAGCCGCGCAAGTTGATGCACCAAACATTACTTTCAAAGAACAGGATGGCCGCTGCATAATCAAAAATGCCAGTGCGACACTATCCTTTAGCAACGAAGGCAGTACGGCCTATACTCGCAGTTGTCCATTGGTGATATGAATACGGGTGGGGTACAAGACCTACTGTGGCGCTTGACGTAGATAAAGCGCCCATTCGCTATTTATACCCCTAGAACGAGCCGCTGGTCTGGAACACCAACTGCGACTCATTGCCATAGAAGTCTAAACAATTAAGCTCCAGTGCCTGTCCGGATGAAAGATCGGTACGTGCAGCAAATGCAATAGTATCTTTTCGAAACGGATTAGTAAACACATCGATTACCCCACCACGATCATCGATAGTACCAGCACAGAACTCCATATCCAATAGCATCGCCAGAGTTGCTTAATCTTTCTCCGCTATCGCAGTCTCCAGTCTTTGTGCAAGCGTTTTTGAACAATCCAGATCTGCAAGCCGCGCTCTTCCCAGTGCAAATCTGGTGTCTGTGTGTACAATAAAAAGATACTGCTCGGCATCTACCGACTCCATCATCTGTCCACCGGGCAATTGAAGATCGGAAAAAGGCTGACTTGAGGAGTAATGTGGCTGCCACAGCTCACTATAATCATCATGAATCCCTGACTCGAGTAATCCTGCAGGAGTTTGTTCGAGCAGACCGGTATCGAGACCTTGCAACCTGCCTCGATAGTTGATTTGCCGGGTCCAGGTACAGATGCTGTTTTCAACCTCAGTGGTACCAGCAAAACCTTCAGCATCCGTTACGCTGCGCAGTTGCTCATCATCGAGCTGCGAATAAGATGTTAGCTCTGTCCAGGCACTTCCCTTACCAAAGTCTTGTGGTATTCGCATATCAACATGATACACATCAGACTGAAACCACCAGACCAGCGTTGTCTGATCAAAGGTAAGCGTATAGCCAAGCGTATTTATATCGAGACCAGATTAGTACAATTGACAACGATATAGATGAAATCGATAGTAATTCTATCAATTCATGCAATGAGTACATATGTTGCTAGCGCTTTATGACTTTGCTGTAAGAACATAAATGGAGACTGGATGGATCGCTATCATTTAATCCTACCCCAGCTAGTTATATTTTCTTGCATTACCCCATTTCGGCAACAACAATACCTAACAAGCCAAACTACCCCATCTCAAGCGTTTGAGCTGTCGCTTCAGACAAGCGCTTGACCAGTGTCCTGGTAATAGCCTGACCTGTTTGAGGCCTTGCACGTAATATACGCTGGAATTTCGCTTGATCTATGGTTAGAACAAGAACCTCACTTACAGCCACTAATGAAGCCATACGTGATTGTTCATGTAACAAGGCTAATTCACCAACATAGTCACCTGCTCCTCTTCTGGCAACTTCTATTTCATTTCCATCCTCTGTGATAGATCGTACAGAGATTTCACCAGATGCAATTATAAATAACTCGTCTCCACTTTGGCCCTGTTTGGCCAAAACTTGCCCGGCAGTATAATGTCGTTCCACAGAGTGACGCGCTATCTGCGTCAAATCTACACGGTGCAATGTGGAAAACAGAGCAACTTTTTTTAATAGACCGATTCGTGCGTCCATTGACACATGAACTGCCGGTGTATCTTCCAATTCATTTAAACCGTCACGGAATAAGTATTCCAATTTTCCAATGTGTATGTGATCAACTATTCCACCTTTTAGTTCCGTCATGCTTACCATTTTACAGACGCGCTTGGACTCCTGATCGATTTTTTTTCCGGATACTGATTTTTCATCATTAGATTCACCATCCCACAATGCGATTAGTCTTAATTTGTCAACACCATGCACAAGTGATGCAAACAATGACCACCTTACGTTACGAACGTATGGATCCACACCCTCCGCAGCTATGCCAATTCGTTCCTCCTGATAATACAATTTAACCAAGGGTTCACTGCGTAAATCATAGTAGCGAGTTATCCAGGACTCTCCAGCGTGACTTATGAATTTTCTAACATAATGAGCTTCGTCACAAGGCATATGAACATGAACCTGCATACCACGCGCCACACATGCTTCAATAAATATTATGTCTCCGCCACACGCAGCACCCGATGTATAAGCGTGATCTTTAGGCGTTGCATTTCCACGATCAAGCGACAGGTCCACTTGCCTACGAACCTCATCTTCTAACGAAGCGGGAAACCTTGGATGTTCTACATCTTGTTTATCCAACATGTGTCCACTAAATAGAAATGCTCGTACATCCTTACCAATTCTTGAATCTGACATTCTGTGAAGGTCAGACTGTCCTGCTTCAATTCTATTGATTTCGCATCTAATAACTTCGCCTGCTTTAGTCGCTTGATCCAGATAAATTCCAAGGGATTTAAACACGTGTAATTGTTTGAGACTGCTGCGCAATTGAGATATATTCTTTTTGCCATACGACAATGCTTTACGATACAGACGGTTTACGATCAACGATGAATCACCATTAAGCAAATGCCAATTTCCCAGAGAACTCCATGTCCAGAAATCACATTTTTCTGACTGTGAAATAGTCTGGAGTGCAAATAGTAATGAGTCCTTCAATAAGGGAAACAGCGCTCTAATACGACTCAAATCAGCATCTGGCATTTCCTCAACATCAAACTTGTCAGCCAAGGGTACGAGCAAACTAGCTATAGTTAAAGCCTTGATTCCGGGTTCAAGATTGTTCCGATCAATATTAAATCCCCGTAAATAGGTATCCATTGATTTAATCGCCCACTGGCAACTGTCAAAAGCCGCAGCCTGTCGCTCTTCAGTATCTTCAATATGCTCCCAGCATTCTTGCCAGATATTCAAGTAGATACGGCCTAAATGACTGATAGCACGAGCATCGTTCGGGGCATCTTGCAGCAGACTTTCAAGTTTAAGAATCGCCTCATCAACTCGACCTAACAGATTTAGCAACTTCCCTTCCTGTCTCCTGAAAAACAAATTCCCCGGATTGACCAGCAAACCTTCCTGATATTCTTGCAATGCAAGTTCGAAAAATCCCATCTCACTAAGTGCCATACCCGCCTGGATCACGGCTTCTTCCTTGCAGAGAGGATTATCTATTTCATAGGTCAACAGAAGGATGTCTCCCACTCGTTTCTGTCGTCGTGCAAGTGCTACTCTTTGCTCCCATTGATTGAATTCATTCCAGAAACCAGTAGCCAAGGGTGTGCAAAGAGAGCTTGTGACAGGTTCTTTTAAACCGGGTAATAGGCCGAATACAGGACTATGAATTGCCTCCGCATTTGATGCCCAGGTGTCTCTTGTAACACTGATAAGACTTTTTTTATCTCTCTCGATGTGTTCTTTGTCAGGTACTCCATCTTCATTGAGATGGTAGGGCAATGTACGTACACTAAACACATCGAATGGCATCCTTGCACGTCCGGATTGAATATGAACCACTCCCCTCTTGCGCAATGCATGCCTTACACCAAGCTCATAGAACACATTCGCGTTGTCAATACTCATATCAACAACAACGAGATCAGCCAATAGTAATTCCTGAAACATGTCGGTCAGTATGTCACCGCTGACTGTTTCTTCATCCGCCCGAAAGGGTTTAAACCCCGATTCCAACAGTGCGGGCCTTATCAATTCGTCATAGATAATATCGAAATTAATGCCCTCTTTCATACCAAACGGCATGACTACAAAGGCATGTGGTTTATTTCTCTGATCATCATCTTTCAGCCGATCGACACGATCGTCAACATAGTGGTTTTCGCCACCCGATAGATGATCCAAACCTGAAGATGACGAGATATCGTTGGTAATCGGCAGCTGGTTTTCAGGTATTATAGACTTTGATTCGGTAGTCAATGCTGGATCTCCTGGAAACCCTGAACGGGGATGAAAATGATTGCATTAAACTGTTAATGATACGATTACACCGATACTTTACGACAGTTAATGAAAATATATTACTATCCAAAAGTCTTGTTTGATAAAAGCGGATTATTCAGAGAAATGCACTTTTATTTCCTCCGCTAAATCTGAAAACAACATAAACACATATACCCGTGCTGACAAGTAGGATTGTTGACAATGCGGCTGCTATTCCAAACTCGCCATCTAGAACCGATACATATATATGTACTGGCATGGTGATCGTCTTGCCATTGTATAGAATTAACGTCGAAGAAAGCTCGTTGATCGCCGTAATAAAACTCATCATTGCACCTGCTATAAGTCCCGGCATAATTAGCGGTGTAGTGACTTGCAAAAATACATTGAGCGGTCGCGCTCCCAGACTCGCTGCAGCCTCTTCTATCGATGGCTTAATCTGCCTAAGACTGGAAGTAGTAGAGCGCACGCCGTAAGGCAAACGCCTTATAAAAACAACCAGTATAATAATAGCTGCCGTTCCCACAAGATCGACCGGCCAGTGATTGAAGGTTGTTACGAATCCAATTGCAATGACAATCCCGGGAACCAGATAGGGCACCATTAGTACGGTATCGAGCAAGCCGGCTGTTCTTCCATCTCGCCTGACAATAATGTAAGAGATCAATCCACTAACCAGCGTAATCATCATAACGGCAATACCGGCGAACATGAAACTATTTACAACCGCTCCAGATATCTCATGAATCACGCGGTTGTAACTATTCAATCCGAATCCCCCGGTGAATACTGGCCCGCTTGTTTCTAGAAATGACGTATAGATGACTACAAATGATGGAGCGACACTACAGATCACAATAAAGTAACAAACACCATATACCAGGAAAGCCCACCATCCCTTTAGTCTGACACGGCTCGACAAATTGGTTAAGGAACTTGCATAACGACGTTTCGACATAAAGTAGCGTTGTAACACAATTGCGCTGATAGATATGAAAATCATAAGCATAGAGATAGTCACGGCCAATGTCGGTGGACCTCCCAGCTCAGAGGTATATTGGTTATAGGCCACAGTTGACAAAGTTCTGACTTTTCGGCCAATGATTGAAGGCGTGCCAAAGTCTGCAATTGATAGAACAAAACTTAAAATAGCCCCCGTGCTCACAGCTGGAAAAACCAACGGTAGCGTGATTTTGCGAAATCGCTCGAATGGTGTGCAGCCGAGATTTTCTGCCGCTTCTTCAAGTGATTTGTTTATTGAGGAAAACGCGCTTTCTGTCATTAAATATACAAAAGGATAGAATTTAAGACTGAATACAAGCACAATTCCGGAATAGCCGTAGATCGTCGGAACGTCCACACCAATCAGCTTAAACAAGTTAGTCACTAAACCGTTAGCACCAAATATCATTATCCAGGCATATGCGCCAATAAAGGGTGGAGAGACAAGAGCAAGAACAGCCAGCGTGGATACCAAAGCCCTACCGGGAATGTGGTATCTAGACATGCAGTACGCTAGTGGTATTCCAAGAAAGCAGGCACCCAACATCCCCAGAACACCAACCACTATCGTATTTTTGAGTGCCGTGACGTAGTATTTGTGGCTAAATATCTTTGTATAGTTAGCTAAAGTGTAGCGTCCTGTTTCTGCATCAGTAAAACTAAGAATGAATACCTTGCCTATGGGTGTTAGCAATAACAGAGCAATCATTAACAGTATAAAAAACAGCACGACAGACCAGAAATCAGGCTGCAGGCGTCTCAGAGATACCGTTTTCATTTCAAACGAACACCAACGTCATCCGACTGAAAAAAACTGATCTTGTTTCTAGGAATGAGTACGTGTAATTTTGTATTTTTTTCCAAAGCCAGGAATTCGGGTCGTGGCGCTGCGATTATCTGGACCATGGTTCCATCTGGCACTTCAGCACTAATACGCAATTCTCGGCCCGCAAAACTCCTGTACTGTAAGCTTACTGGAATTCGGATTGAGGACTCGTCAACCGTTTTATCTTCACCTGACAGGCAAAGCCTGAAGTCTTCTGGTCGAATAGCAGCAACAACTTTATTGTTATCAAATACAAATGAATCTCTATCAAGGTTTTTCAGTGCAAATCCACCCATGCACGGCGAGCCTTCGATCACTTCCATTCGCAGGAAATTGTTAGAGCCTACAAACGAAGCAACAAATCTATTAGCCGGCTCGTGGTAGATAGACCATGGAGTATCGCTGTGCTGAATAACCCCTTTGTGCATCACACAAACGAAATCTGACATCTCAAGAGCTTCTTCCTGATCATGAGTCACATAAATAGTGGTAATACCAAGATTTTTCTGGATGGTACGTAATTCCTGCCGCAGGTCAATACGCAACTGTGCATCCAGGTTGGATAGTGGTTCGTCCATTAGCATGACCTTAGGGCGTGTCACCAGCGCTCTGGCGAGCCCCACCCGCTGCTGTTGACCACCACTAAGTTCGTGAGGCATGCGAGTGGCTAAATGGCCGAGTTGTACGATCTCTAGAATTTCGGAGACCTGACTATTTATTTCACTTCTTGCAAATTTTCTCTGCTTGAGGCCAAACCCGATATTCTGTTCGACAGATAAATGAGGAAAAACGGCATAGTCCTGAAAAACCATGCCTATATCTCGCAAATGAACAGGCTTATCCTCCATGGATTCAGAGCCAACATGAATGCTGCCCTGGTCCTGACGGTGAAATCCGGCAATGGTCCTTAACAAGGTGGTTTTCCCACAGCCACTAGGCCCCAGTAAGGTAAAAAATGACCCTGCAGGTATATTTAAAGAAATATCCTGCAGCGCCACGACAGACCCGTAACTTTTTTTCAGATTACGTATGTGTACATCTGCCACAAGTTTTACTCTAGTTTCAGGTGAGCCAGATGGCAATACCGGCAATGTCTGTTTTACCGGATATCACTCTGCATAATCTATTCAACTACTGAACTTCCAGCAACATATCCGACCAGAGTTTTACTAGTTGTTCTCGATTTTCCGCTGCCCAGGCTGCATCATAGTCTATGGCTTTGAACTCAGCCAATGGCTTTAGCTCCGGTACCGAATCCACATCAATTCTAATTGGCCTGCGACCGATACCAGCAACCACTTTTTGTGCTTCTTGTGATGTCATGAAATCGAGAAATTTCTTACCTGACTCCGCATTAGCCGCACCCTTAAGTAGCGCCATCCCATCCGGCACGACTGAGGTACCTTCCGACGGATAGACTATTTCTACCGGTCCACCTCCAAGCTTGAAACGCAAAGCAGCATCCTCCAATGTAACACCAATAGCCATTTCACCGTCGTTGACAAATTTTGGTACTGCACCTGAACTATTAGACAGAATAAAATTTGTCAGTAACCCTTCATATATTTCCCAACCCTTCTCTTCACCATAGGCTTGTAAAACGGTGGCAAGCTGGATGTAAGAGGAACCTGATTTATCAGCTCTGGCAGATGAAATCATTTCAAGGTAATCCGGTTTGGCAAGATCCGCCCAACTCTCCGGAACGGGTTTTCCGTCCAGTTGGCCTGGATTGACTAACAAAACACTAACTACAGCTGTAAATGGCAGCCAGGTACTGGGACGCAAGTCTGGATTAATTTTGTCTGAATCTACAGGCTCATACGTCTCAAACAATTCTGAATTAAAATCCAGAACCTCTCCCCCAACGCTCCAGATTACATCCGCACTTTTGCCTGCACCTTCTGCCTTGATTCTATTAATAAGCTCACCCGTACCAGCCTTTACGATTTCAACGTCTATGCCTGTTTGCTGAGTGAACATGGGTACCAACTCATCTACAATGGCCTGCGGAGCAGCTGTATATACGGTTACCGATTCTGCGGCCTGAACAGCTGCGCCAAGAGCCAGGGAGCTAGCCAATACACCCAGTAATGTTGCTTTTCTAATAAAACTTTGCATCTTGTTTTATCCTTTTTCAAGTGGAGATCACAGTGGGGCATCCAAAAATGCCACCTGCGTCCGATTGAGCTTATCAGAAAGCTTCAAATGATCAAAATCACAGAACCAAAGCAGTATGATTTTTACTTCCTGTACTTGCAATTGTTTTGACAATTGCAGCAAACTGTAACTGGCAATACACCAAATGACGCAGAGCGATGCAGACGGCGCAAAAACGCGCTTTGACTAACCGGGGAAAAGCATGAATCCAGACACTGTTGAGGCGTTACTTTTCGACATGGGCGGAGTCGTTCTTGAGGTCGATTTTGATGGAATATTCGACCATCTTTCTAAAAATAATACGCCTAGCGCGAGCGAAATCCGACAGTCCTTTTCAATGGACGATGCCTATGAACAACACGAAAAAGGACTAATCACGGGGGCCCAGTATTTTTCACATCTACGTAAAACGCTAAATCTATCCTCGGACGATTCATTGTTGATTGACAGTTGGAATGCCATATTTGGCAACGAAATCACAGCCGTTCTTGACGCCATAGAACAGCTTGGTGACCGATACCCATGTTATGCATTCACCAATACCAATGCAATACATCAGGCATATTGGGAGAAAGAATTTCCACGGATCAGACAATGCTTTGATTATATGTTTGTATCTTCTGAAATGGGTTTACGTAAACCAGATGCTGAAGCATTCAACTTCATCCTGAATGAGACCTCAATAAAAGCTGAATCAATGCTCTTCTTTGATGATAGCTATACAAATATAGAAGGTGCTCTAAATGCAGGCCTTCAAGCAGTACATGTCACCTCGCCACAAGACGTCATTCTTGCACTAGAAGCCTTACCCAAGTAAGTCAGGGAGAATAAACAAGATACACCACATTGGATGCTGGATAACTGGAACTGTATATTCAGCTGGATTTGTATGTGTATTAATTATACATTTGCTGTGAGCCGTAGACACAACATCAGGCTTGATAGGTTGTCTAGTATTTGCCCAATAAGAGTTGTCATATACACCAGCCATTATTAGATTTTTCAATCCACGACATCAATGCAAATATAGCAAATTAATATTTCTACTTCGTATTAAAGAATCATGGAAAAACCACGCTCGATAGACATCGTACGTAGCAAAGATGCCATACCGATGTATACGTCTTATTGAAGTTGAACCCACCAAAATGAAAAATATTGAGAGTCATAGTTTGGAGAGTGATTCATGTTTATTGTAAATCTAAAGTTCTCAGACAAAAAATCAAAAGCATCAGAATTTATGGCTGGCCATAATGAATGGATAAAACAGGGATTTTCAGATGGCCTATTCTTGCTAGTCGGTAGTATAGACACCAACAAAGGCGGTTGTATTATCGCTCACAACATTTCACGTAACGCTTTACGGGGAAAGTTAACAACGACCCATTTATAATGGAAAACATAGTTGTAGCTGAGATTGTTGAGATATCTCCAAAAATGACCGATGAGCGTCTTCACTTTCTAATCGACAACTAGCATGTATAAACTCAGACTCTATCTACGCGCCTTAGATTATAGTCCTTACTATTCGCACAATGATGACAGGGATTCTACGGATATGTTTTTTTACTATCTAACTTTTAGAAATTGCTTTTTTTTGAAACTATCTCAATCAAAACTCACTGACACAGAACCAAAAGTTCCGAAATCAGCCTCTATTTTCGAGCCTGGTGGACATTCGAGTGGACGTATAAAGCTTCCTGACAAAACAATTTGACCTGCTTCAATTTGTTGACCATATTTAGTCAGGCGGCGTGCCAGCCAAACGACACTCTCTATAGGATCGTTTAGTACGCCAGCCCCAAGACCTGTTTCCTCTACTTCTCCGTTTTTGCTGACGATAGCTCCGACCCAGCGTAAATCCAGCGATGCAAGTGCATGTTTAGCGGTACCAAGGACTATACCGGCATTGGCTGCGTTGTCAGAAATAGTATCGAAAACGATTCTGATCTTGCCCGTGTCAGGATCTACACGCTGAATTCGCGTATCAAGAATTTCTATACTCGGCGTGACGTAGTCAATCGCGGCTAGTACATCTTCTCTGCTAATATTCTCTCCGGATAACGTGGCATTCATGACAAACGCGATTTCGGCTTCTATGCGCGGTTGAATAAAATGCCCTGCGGGTATTGTCGCACCACTAGCAAATTTCATATCATCCAGCAAAACACCGCTATCAGGAATATCAATATTCAAGGCTTGCTGCATAGCCTTAGATGTTAAACCGATCTTCCATCCTATCACTGTACGACCAGCTGCTTTCTTATGATCTACTAAAGCCGATTGAATCCTGTATGCGTCTTCCATGTTCAGAGATTGGTGACGTAAAGACAATAGGCCAATTTGAGTACGGTTGTTTTCGGCATTATATAAATCTGCCGCAGCCGACTTTATTTCCGAATCGGTTAGACTCATTTTTCGTCCTCGACAGTACTGACTAATTTACCGATACCCTCTGCTTCCACCTCAATGACATCACCAGGAACGAGAAACCTGGGTGGATCAAATCGTGCACCAGCTCCCGTGGGAGTTCCCGTGACAATTATGTCTCCCGGGACCAATGTGGTAAAGGTCGAGATATACTCTATTTGACGCCGTATAGGAAACAGCATACGACTAGTTCTATCTTCTTGTCGCAGCTCTCCGTTCACACGCGTACTCAAACCAATATCATCAAGTTGCGCAGCATCAGTAAAGGGTACGAGCCAGGGCCCCATTGCTCCGGAACTATCCCAGTTCTTACCTTGAGTTACATTGAATTTAGCGTGTCGAACCCAGTCTCGCAAAGTACCTTCGTTACACAGCGACAGTGCAGCTATGTGATCATAAGCATCTTTCTGCGCTATGCGCCTTCCGCCTTTTCCTATTACAACAACGATCTCACCTTCATAGTCTAACTGAGGTGTTTCAGGAGGACGAATAACAGGTTGCTCATGTCCTGTAAAAGATCGCGGGAAGCGAATAAACAGGGACATGTTCGGTGGTGCCTCTTGCCCATCTTTGTATTCAGCATTTCGATCAGGAAAATTAACACCGACACAAATTATCTTTTCAGGGTTCGGAATTGGAATATCAAACACAAACTCTGTGTGAGTCACCACCAGAGTAGTCGCAACATTTTGTAATTCAGACAATGCACCAGCCTCAATGACATCGCGTAACGATGGCCACTGCGGAAACTCTGTCGACAAAGCTATCATTCCAGCATCTGTGACAGCCCCATAGTAGGACTGGCCATCACTTGTGTAAGTGGCAAAACGCATATTTATCTTCCTGTACGAGGATGGTAGGTGAGATTTCTGTTTAGATTCATACTGGAGTCTGGACAATCCGGCACCAGACTCTCATTAGTAAAGTCATGATTTAGAAAGCCGATTAACGTCGAGTTTACCGCCACTGCGATCCTTGCTAGTCTCCGGACCTATACACATCATGGTGCAACAATTGGCTGGGCCTTCAGCGCTGACTCTTTCACTTCCGCTCCGGCAAACACAGAGCCATTCTCAAACCAGCTTCGCGGTGCTGGAGCACCCCAAAGCGTCTGACGCTGTGGATCAGTTAAGTCCCAGCGTATGGGTTCATGATCTGGATCTACTGTCTGGTAATCAGAACAATAGATCTCAATGCGATTTCCATCCGGATCGAGTATATAAAGAAAAAACGCATTGGATATACCATGGCGACCCGGCCCTCTTTCAATGTTGGACACGTAACCCGTTGTGGCCATTAAGTCCAGAAGATCGATAATGTTTAACGGAGTGGGCACCCAGAAAGCAGTATGATGCAGTCGTGGACCTGTCCCGTTGGTAAACGCAACATCATGCACACCGCCTTTACGGTGCATCCAAGCTGCCCAGACGTGTCCGGACTCGGCGTCTTCAGTGTACTCTGTCGTTCGAAAGCCAATCTCATTATAAAATTCGACACTGGCGTCAACATTTGCGCTAAACATATTAAAATGATCGATACGCAAAGGTTTTACGCCATTATATAGTCTGTAGCGTTGGTGAATAGGTTCCAGACGATCCATCTTCACATAAAACTCAAGCGGAATACCTGAAGGATCCATGGTACGGAACGTACGTTGCATAAACGGTCTTTCAATCCATTCAACCGGTAGACCTTTTGATTTGAAGAATGCTTCCGCCTTGTCAAGTTCGCGCTCATCGTAAACTTTGAACCCAAGTACGTTGACGCATGATTCATCTGCTTTGATAAGCGCTATGCAATGATGACCTCGCTCCTCCATTGCCCGCAAGTAGATAGCCGAATCATCTTCATATGTTACTTGCAAACCTAGAATATCCACATAGAACGCTCGGCTTCGAGCCAGATCAAGAACCTGGTACTCAACGTGGCTAAGGCGAACAATATTGAACGGTGGATATAAATTGTGCTCAGGCACTGGCATAAACGTTCTCCAAAGAGTAGTTCCGGACTGAAAACACCAGACTAATCGTGTTAACTCCACTGTTAGTAGGCATCATGGTCATAACAAACACGGACGGATTTTGCAGTACCCATCAAGCTCCTAATCGAGGAATCTTATGCTCGCCTAGAGCAAAACCGATATGTTTCTGTTCCATATAGAAATCAAACGACCAGTCACCACCATCTCGACCAATACCACTTGCTTTTACTCCACCAAAAGGCGTTGGCAAATGTCTGACGTTTTCAGAATTTACCCAGATCATGCCTGCTTCAAGTTTGTCAGTGAAGCGCAACGCACGTGTCAGGTCATTGGTCCATACATAGCCTGTAAGGCCGTAGCGTGTATCATTGGCGATCTGCAAGGCGTCTTCTTCATTGGAAAATGGGATAGATGTCAGCACAGGACCAAATATCTCTTCCTGCGCTATACGCATCTGGTTGTCCGCCTGTGTGAATAAAGTGGGCCGTACAAAATATCCGGTATCACCGACTCGTGTACCACCCGCAGCAACTGTTGCTCCATCTTCTCTGGCAATACCAAAATAGCTACTAACTTTATCAAAATGTTCGCGCGCTATTAATGGTCCGATTTCGGTAGCGGGATCCAGGGGATGCCCAACCTTGATTCTGTCAATGCGCTCAATAAGCATTTCTTCAAATGTTTCGCGGATGGTGTCCTGAATGAGCAGGCGAGATGAGGAGGTGCAGCGCTCTCCATTAATTGAATAGATCATGAAGATCACAGCGTCGAGAGCACGCTCCAGATCAGCATCATCAAATACAATGACAGGGTTTTTCCCCCCCAACTCAAGATGCATGCGTTTCAGTGTATCGGCCCCCTGCTTTGTAATGATACTTCCAGTGCGGCTTTCACCAACAAAGGCAATCGCCTTTATGGCAGGATGCTCGGTTAACGCTTTTCCAGCCTCCTCTCCGAAGCCATTGACCAGATTCCATACACCCGCTGGTAATCCCGCTTCATTGGCAATCTCCACAAGAATACGTGCCGACAATGGACTCAACTCGGCTGGCTTGTGCACTACGGTACATCCTGACGCCAAAGCAGGCGCTATTTTCCACGTGGATAACATGAAGGGCGTATTCCAAGGCGTGATTATTCCAACCGGCCCTATCGGTACGCGTGTTGTCACGTTCATAAGTGTCGGAGAGCCAAGATTTTTACCGTCACGAGCCGATGTCACCTGATCAGCAAAATAGCGGAAATTCTCAGCACCACGAAGCGCTGCTTTCGACATGAAACGCAATGCCTGCCCGGTGTCCCAGCATTCGCAGAAAGCAATCTCTTCGGCTCGTGCCTCGATGCCATCCGCAATGGCAAGCAGAATGCGTTTGCGTTCCTTGGCGGGCATATCCCGCCATTGCGGAAACGAATCGGCAGCCGCCGTTGCGGCCGCATTGATATCAGCCTCCGTTCCTCTTGCAACCGAACAGATTACAGATTCATCCACAGGCGAAAAGGTGTCAAAAATTTTCCCTGATAAGGAAGGACATGCCTTTCCAGCGATCTGGTTCAGGATACCGCCGTTTCTGAATCTTTCGAGATAACTCTCAAGTTTGTCTACATTCTCGCTATAGGCAGTCACAAGTCTATTTTCCTCCGGGGTAAGGCTACTATACGATCTTACAAGTGATCGCGAATAGTGCCAGTCTTGGGTGAAAGTTCCGGGTCAATATCACGCATCTCTAACGACAACGCGAGAGAGTGTTCCAACATCACAGGTTCAAGAAATTGTTTGACTGCATGAAACAAATCTTGTACCGCATCTTTTTTAACCTGTTGCTCTCTGCCCGCACGCAGACGTACGGATATATCGACAAACCCATGTTTAGGATTACCGTCAGCAATAGCATAGTGATCCGCTCGCAAGGCACGCACTCGAATACCGGGCATTGGAAACGCCTTTATACCCACGGCAGCAAGACGAGTCGCCTCACACAAAGCACTTAGGTCGACAAGGGTTTCAACATTTGCTGAATACTCGATTATGATATGCGGCATTTTTAGGCTGAAGCTCCGTGACGTGTGCGTTTAACAACACCATCTGCACACCATTGATCGAAGACATCGAGCGCTATGTCCGCAAACGCCTCATCATTGATATGTGCATCTATTTCGTGAAACACGACATTCTCTGGCATATGATTGCGCATCTGATCACAGAAAGCTGCATAGCCCTGCGCGTCATGTAATGGTGCACCTTCCCTGTCCCACTCTCCGCAGCCTGACAACGGTAGCAAAAAAACGGTATCTGCCATAGCTTGCGACAGGTGATGCGTTACTGCATACGCAACCTGCCGTCTCTCATCATCGTTAAGCACAGCTGATGTAATCAACCTGTTATGGACATGGGTTTCGTGATTCTGCCATCGCTTTGGCAAGGGCTGCGAACTTACAAGATCTACAAGATCTGTACAGCCGGGCGCTACTATTTGAGGAATTCCGGCAAGGCCTGCTGCAGTTAAACGGGAGGGTCCTGCGGTGATCGTGGATCCATGCACCTCGTTACCCAACTCCTGGATACAGAAATCGAAGACACAACAAAACGCACCTTGAGCCGCCAACGACTCAAACGCCCGGCCACCCATTCCCGTCGCATGAAATATGGCAACTTCAAATCCACGTTGTTCCAGCGCGGGTTTGAGTTTTACCATATACGTTAAAGCAGACTTTCCCAGACTTGTCATACCGATAACAGGTTTGGCATTGTCAGGTAATTGAACACAACGCGCTGCACCCAAAACAGCACCTGCGGCCTGCGATAACGATGCCTTGCAAATGGCGTTTAAGCCATACAAACCTCCAGCCCACAATATCATCTGTGTATCTGCAGCCAGCCGCTCAGCAGGAATCATACTGGAAAAGGCAACCGTGGATACTATGTACTTGGGCACTCCCAATGGCAATGAAATGCACACGTCAAGCGCCAGATCAGTACCCATGGATCCACCCAGAATGATTACTCCATCGAACAGTGACTGAGCATACAGTTCCAATGCAAGTGTTGAGGCACCCCTGGCCATCAATTGCATTGCGGTATTTTCATCATCACAGTCGATGATGGCTTCAATAGTTGTTGCAGCGGCTTGCGCCACGTCCCGTTTGGAATAATCAGGCAATATTCCTGGCTTTCCCAGAACGCTGACATCCATACACAGCACATTCCCTCCTGCCTGGCGAATACACTCAGAAATGAAACTCAGTTCATCAAGTTTTGTATCGTAGGTTCCTACAACTAAAATGGTTTTGGAGTCACTCACAATTGCATCCAGGCTGTTTTGAGATTGGTGTATTTACTCAATGCATGTAATGACTTGTCATGACCATTTCCCGATTGACTCACTCCGCCTAACGGTACAGTATTATCAGCACCGCCATAGGTGTTTACGTGGACCACACCCGCATGAATACTTCTCACCATGCGATGCGCACGGGACAAATTACCTGTCCAGACACCAGCGGCTAGTCCAAGCTCCGTGTCGTTTGCAAGTTTTACAGCGTCAGGCTCACCATCAAAAGCCGTAACAGCCAGCACGGGACCAAACACTTCTTTTTTTGCCAGCATATGTGTCGGCTTTACTCGCGTAACCACTGTAGGCTCCATATAATAGCCACCAGTTTTCTCATGCAACTGAGCCCCACCCATATAAATAGTGGCACCTTCAGCTTCTGCATCACTGACATGTTGAAGATTCATTGCCAGTTGCTGCTGATTGTTTATCGCTCCAATATCCGTGTCGATCTGTAATGGATCCCCTACCTTATAGGCCTTTGTTGCACGACACAGTGCCTCGACGAAGTCATCATGAATACTGGTTTCAACGAGCAGCCGTGATCCCGCCACACAAACCTGACCGGCATTACGAAAGATAGCCGCAGCGGATACTTTGGCAGCATGTTCAAGATCCGGCGCATCAGCAAAAACAACATTGGGGGATTTTCCTCCCAACTCTAAATAGACTCGCTTAAGGTTTGACTGGGCAGCGTATTGAAGTAATCTTCTGCCGGTGGCACCGGAACCCGTAAAAACCAACGCATCGACCAATGGTGAGAGCCCCATTGCCTGGCCTACAACAGCCCCCTCGCCTGTCACAATATTCAACACACCTGGCGGTAGACCGGCTTCCAGTGCCAGTTCTCCTAAACGCAACAATGACAGTGAAGCTGTCTCGGAAGGCTTGAGAACCACGCTATTGCCAGCGGCCAACGCTGGTGCGAGTTTCCAGGCTCCAATCATTAACGGAAAATTCCAGGGAACAATTGCGCCCACAACACCCACAGGCTCGTGGTGTATGAGACCAAGCACGGAGTCAGCCGTGGGAGCAATCTGACCATACACCTTGTCAATAGCTTCGGCGTAATAGCGAAACGTAGCAGCCGCCGAACCCGACTCTGCCTTGAATGCCATACTTATTTCAGTGCCATTGTCTCGTACACCCAACACGCTCAATGGCAGCGCCTCAGCCTGGATAAGATCAGCCAGACGGAATAACACGGCCTTACGCGAAGCTGGAGACATTCTGGACCAACGCCCTTCATCAAATACCTTACGTGCACTGACGATCGCCTTATCCATATCACTGGTGGTACCGTTGGCAATGTGCGTAATCGACTTCCCATCGATGGGGGATAAAACTTCCATGAGTGCATCATTACTCGCGGGCACTCGCTGACCATCAATCAGATGCCCTTGTTTGCAAATAGACTGTTCACGCAATGCATCGATAGACGCTTGTTCAAGTGAAATAGGACTGGGCATAGTCAATATCTAGCGTTGATGTGTATCGTGCATGTCATGATCGGCCTGCCCAGCCGAACGATTACGATGTTCGACAAACAGAGTACGTACGTGGAAAAACAGCACCAGCACAATCATACCAAACAGCAAGGCGGCAATGGGCCGGTCGATGAAGTCCAGCGGTGTTTTTACACGAGGCATGGCACTGCGCAACTTCACCTCCATGATTCCGCCCAGTACCATACCCAATATAATAGGTACTAATGGCAAATTAAGACGCTTGAGTATAAGACCCAGCACACCAAACCCCGCCGCGACAGCGCAATCGGTGACAGAATTGCGCAAAGAATAAACCCCGACAAAGCCCAGTATCAGAATCATGACACCAAGAAAACGCGTGGGTACACGAATGATATAAGTAAGCGCTTTGGTTGAAAACAGGAGAAACACGATCACCGCCACATTCAATATCAACATGGCGATATAAAGCGCATACACGAAATCCAGTTGATTCTGGAACAGCTGTGGACCCGGAACTACGTTGTGCACATAGAAAACCGACAGCATCATAGCAGTCAACGCTTCACCCGGTATGCCTAATGCCAGCAACGGAATCATGGCAGCCGCCGGTATCGCATTGTTGGCCGATTCCGATGCGACAAGCCCCTCGGGATTTCCCTTACCAAACAGATCCGGTTGTTTAGATGTTTTTTGTGCATATGTGTAAGACATAAACTGGGCAGTGAATTCTCCCACTCCAGGAATGATGCCCATCATTACGCCAAACCCAGACGACACAGTAGCCAGCCGCTTGTGTGAAAGAACCTCACGCATACCGGAGAACAGATTGCCTTTTTCAATCGCAGGGCGTGGCGTATGGTCTTTATCCGCTAACAAAAGAAATGCCTGACTAAGCGCAAACAACCCCAACACAACGACAATCAGGTTGACCCCTGAGGACAGCCAGCTCTGACCAAATGTAAAGCGAGTGGTGTAAGTTACCGGATCGAGCCCGATCGTATTGAGAAAAATCCCGAAGCAGGCCAGCATTCCTGCCGCCATTATCTGCCCCCTGTGCGCGAGTATTACCAGCACAATGCCCAGCAACGCAGCTAGAAATATCTCCCGACTACCGAACATGGGTGCGATAAGTGCCAGCACTGGTGAGAAAAGTATCAAGCAGACAATGCTTATGATTGCGCCGACAAAGGATGCCGAATACGCCAGAGACACTGCTCGGCGACCCTCCCCTCGCACGGTCATCGGATAACCGTCATACGTTGTTAAAGCGTTGGCTGCCGTACCCGGGGTATTGATCAGGATTGCAGGCAACGCACCGCCATACATCGCCGATCCGTATATGCCTAGCAGTAGCGTTAACCCGACCAGCGGCTCTAAAGAGAAAGTTGCCGGCAACAGAATGGCAATGGCAACGGCCGGTCCAACCCCAGGAATAGCACCTATTACCACGCCTCCTACAGACCCGATAAAAAGCGCAAGCAATACTTCCCACTGGAAGAGCAAACTTAATCCGGACTGTAGCGAATCGATCATGCTCCTTTAGAAATACGTCAGCATGAACGAACGCAAGGTACCCGGCAAATACTCATAGATTGTCCCGCCGGGCACTTTTACTTGTAGTAGTGACTTGAAGATAACCACCACGAGCCCACCCCCTAGTACACTGGCACTTAACATCGCTCGACTGCGATAACCCACTCGACGTGCCAGCAGAGAACAGACGAGAAGCGTAGCAAGCAGATAGCCTATGACCGGTACGGCAAATACATACGCCATGAACCAGACTGCAAATTCAATGGATCTGAGCCACATGGCTACCTCGGTCCAACGACCCGGTATTCGTGCAGATAAAACTGAACCCAAGGTATGCAGAGAGGCAAAAAAAACCATACCCACAATGGAAACTGTTGGCCAGAAAGGAGCTTGGGCTACCAGTTTTCCTCCATTTTTCCAGGTGGTCTGGGTATTCAGTTGAGACAACAACCAAAGTGACAAAACAAGAAATATCAGGGCAAAGACAATGTCACCAGGACGCCTGTAGCGCTTGAACAGAGCTTGTAACGTTACCAGGCGCCTGGGCTGCATTGGATTACTGCCCTAACAGGGCGTCAATGGCACTGAGTGTGTCAATATCTTTATTGATCTGCGTTGTTGCCGCAGCGGCATCCTGCCAGTAAAGCTGTGCGCCGGTTTCCGCAGCAAAAACCATTGCTTTTTCTGAAGCAATGGTTTTTTTCGCTACTGAAATGATTTTTTCACGGACATCTGCCGGTGTATCTTTATGCACGAATAATCCATTCCACAAAGACACATCGAGTGTGGGTACCAGTTCGGATACAGTGGGGGCATCCGGAGTTAGAGCCAGACGCTCACTTCCGATGGATGCCAGCACTTTCACCTTATCAAGACACGGACGTATTTGTTGCAAAGTCGTGTTAATGACATCAACATCACCTGAAGCCAACGTGTTGCAATCCAGCGCATCAAATGCGGCATCTGCCGAAAACGAAAAGCCCATTTCCTTGGCAAGGCCAAAAGTGACTTTGGTGGGTACCAAAGGCGCGCCGAAATGACCCAGCACTACATCATTTCCTTTGGCATGATCAGCCAGTCCCGCGATGTCGTCATACGATGCACTATCCGACGCGGCAATGACAAACGGGTACGTTAAAAAGTTACCGAGCGGTTCGAACGGATCAGGATTCAACTCCGGAATACCAATTTGTGGCCCGACTACAGGAATGGCAATTATGAAAGACCCAATGGTATAGCCATCAGCAGGAGCGTTAGCAACTTCTATAGCACCCGGGAATGGTCCACCTCCGCCTCCCGGTTTGTTTACGACCGCTGCGGGAACATCATAAGCGGCCTGGAAGTCATCAGCGATCATTCGTGTCAGCACATCTTCAAGATCGCCCGGAGGCCATGGAACGATGAACTGAACTGGCTTTTCAGGATAGTCAGCCAGGGCGAAGCCACTTGCGCCGAGTAAGCTTGCTGTCAGCACAGACACGGCTATTGCGCGAACTTTCATATTTCCACTCCTCACATAGTTTCATTATTTGAACCGCTGTTGCGATTTTAGCTTGACGATTTATCGGGGTTCTGTCAACTTGTTTGTGCGAAACACGTCTCACGTACACCTTCACAACCGGAGCATCTGTGTCTACTGTCCGAAAGGCCATCGATCTTCTGAATTGGTTTTCAGCCGAGCGAGCCCAGATTGGCCTGGCTGAATTCCAACGTCTGACGGGGCGCGACAAAGCAACAACTTATCGATACCTGTGCGCTCTGGAAGAATCCGGACTTCTGGAACAAGACCCTGATACCCGAGCGTACCGTATGGGTCCGGCACTCCTGCGCTTTGCACACGTCCGGGAGGTCACCGTACCCAGGCGAGCGGGTGTCCGTCTGGTTCTTCCGCGCGTTGCCGAGGCAACTGGTGAGTTGGCACATGCATCTATTCTGCAAAGAAATACTCTAGTCACGCTGACTGATCATGCATCAACTCGCTACAGTGCCAGAGTTGTACTTGACGAGCCAGTTCTTCCACTGCATGCGACAGGGTCCGGGCTGGCCGTACTTGCTTTCGGCGATTCGTGCCTACTAAAAGCTGCGCTCAAGAATCTAAAGCGTTACACGGACAAAACACCTACTCGCCGAGAAGAGCTGGAAGCCACGCTACAAATTGTCAGGGATACCGGTTTTGCTATTGTCGACCAAAGCTTCGAGGATGGAGTTCTGGGCGTCGGTGTGCCCTTGTTTGACTCTTCTAACAAGGTTGCGGGATCGGTGGCGGTTGCCTGCGTGGCAACTCGTATTAACGATGACAAAATTGCTGTTATCAAGCGCGAACTGATAGACGCATCCAGGCAGATTTCACATAGCTGGGGCGGCACTATTCCAGAAGAACTCAATCAACTCTGGATCGATACACTCGCCTCGCTTCCCTCTCCTTCTACATCCCTCCCTCGAATAGCCAACACATGAACGCATCCAACTTTCTGAAAGAAAACAATGCCCGGCATATGTGGCACCCGATGGCGCACCCAAAAGATAGTCATGATAATCCGCCAAAAATTATCACCAGCGCAAAAGGCGTAAGAATATGTGATGTTGATGGCCATGAAGTTATTGACGCTGTTGGTGGTTTATGGAATGTAAACCTAGGATTTTCGTCTGACCCTGTCAAGAAAGCCATTGCAGATCAACTTGAAACATTGCCATATTACTCAACGTTCCGCGGCACAACCACCGATGTCACTATTGAACTTTCCTATGAATTATCTGAATTCTTCGCCCCTGATGGAATGACTACCGCTTTCTTTACATCAGGCGGATCAGACAGTGTGGAAACAGCATTACGACTGGCACGTCAATACCATAAAATCAGGGGTGAACCCGGGCGCGTAAAATACCTGAGTTTGAAAAAAGGCTATCACGGTACGCACACAGCTGCGGCAAGTGTCAACGGCAATGCAAATTTTCGCGCGGCTTACGAACCCTTGCTGCCCGGCTGCTTTCACATACCAGCCCCTTACACCTACAGAAATCCGTTCAGTGAAAGTGACCCTGCCAGGCTGGCACAACTGTGCATCGCTGCGCTTGAAGATGAAATTGCCTTTCAAGGTGCCAACACTATTGCTGCCTTTATAATGGAGCCTATCTTGGGTGCAGGTGGCGTTGTCGTACCTCATGAGAGCTTCATGCCGATGGTGCGCGACGTTTGTACCCGGCACGGTATTCTGCTACTTTCCGATGAAGTAATTACGGCCTATGGACGCACGGGTGCATGGTCTGGCTCGCGACTATGGGGTGTACAACCCGACATGATGTGCACAGCCAAGGCCATCACCAATGGCTACTTTCCATTTGGAGCCGTCATGCTGTCTCAACAGGTAGTTGACGTTTTTGAACACGACACCACCGCAGCTGGTTTCATTGGACACGGCTATACCTACTCAGGTCACCCCGTTGGCGCTGCAGCCGCGCTGGCTTGCCTGAAAGAGACCATAAGCCTGGAAGTACCGGTCAATGCCGCTGCACGAGGTACCCAGATGTTCGATGGACTGACGGCACTAAGCCTGAAACACGACATCATTGGTGATGTAAGAGGGGGTAACGGCTTAATGAGTGCGATCGAACTCGTATCAGATCGCGCCAGGAAGACACCTCTGGATAAACAGATAGCAAGCCGAATACAAGAGACGATCTATCAACATGGAGTCATGGTCCGTATCTCGGGACCCAACATGATTCTTTCACCTCCACTGATTATCACCGAACAGGATGTCGCTAATATTCTCTCAGCTATTGACACCGGCCTGACAGCAGGTAATGCAGCATGAATGATCACGTCTGCTTGCTGGGAACCAAGGGAGGACCTGCAATACGATATGGATCGACTAATCCCACTTCAAACCTGTTGAGCATGGCCGGACAACAGATTGTCGTGGACTGCGGACTTGGAGTGACACGAGCTCTGGTGGATCAAGGCATGCAACTACGCGACCTGGTAGCAATCTACATCACGCATCTCCACTCTGATCATTACCTTGAATTGGGGCCACTTATTCATACAGCCTGGACGGCTGGTCTGAAATCCCCAGTAGAAATTTACGGTCCGGAAGGACTTGAACACTATTGGCAGCAATTTATTGATTCGATGCGAGAAGACATAAATTTACGCATCTCTGACGAGGGACGCCCAGACCTTGCAAACCTTGTCAGCTTCCATGTTTTACATGAAGGGGTGGTCAACAATAGTAGCGGCATTACCGTAAAAGCCATGAAGAATGTACACCCTCCTCTACTGGAGACCTTTGCACTGTCATTCCAATCCAATAAGACGCATGTCGTATTCTCGGGTGACACTGCGTATTTACCGGCTTTGGCAGACTTTGCACAGGGTGCCGACTTACTCATACATGAGGCGATGCTGGAACCCGCACTACCAGCTTTGTATGCACGCATCGGTAACGCCGATAATCGTCTTCACGAGCACTGGATGCGGTCACATACCCTGGCTCAGGATGCCGGTAAAATTGCGTCAACTGCCAAAGTAGGCGCACTGGCATTGAATCACCTCATACCTTCCGATGACCCGGACTATGGTGATAAACAATGGCGAAGTGCTGTGGCTTCGACTTGGAGCGGTACCTTGCATGTAGGCTATGACGGATTGAAAATAGAACTGGGATACTAGCAGTTACAATTACCGATCCATTGATATCACGAGGTACAAACTCGAAATAATACGGCTATCTCCCACCGATCTCGCCCTATCAGACTGATCTTCTATGGCATTCTCTGCGGCTGTGTACACCGGTGAAACCGGGCCGGACGATACCGGCCCCAATTTTTACGAATAAGTTTATGCAGGTGACCAACCGTTATAAAAGGTTTCTTCTGCATTGATAGGAAGCTTGACAGCACGACCTTCTCGCGCTGATAAATAAACTGCCGTTACGAATTCAATCGACCGCCTTCCATCCTCAAACGAAACCTCTTGTCCCTCACGACCTGTTAACGCATCCGAGACCGCCAACAGATACCCGGCAAATCCAGACTGTGGCATATCAATGGAACCTGTTATCTTGTCTACTTCTTCCTGGCGTGTTGACCCACGTGCCGTGAATGTCCAGACATCCTCAGCCGGCGTATAGGGCGCAGTGCCGCTCTCAGCGGTTAATCCCTCAAAACAGAACCTTAAACGTGAACAATCGTTTGCTGAGCCCAGCGTAACCGAGCTGGTAGCAAGAGCGCCACTTTGCATACGCATCGAGATAGCGGCACAATCTTCAACTTCGATATCGTTCACAAGGGTATTGGTGTAGGCATTGATTTCAGATACAGGACCCAGAATATGACATAACAGGTCGTGACTATGAATAGCATGCCCAAGTACTGCACCGCCTGCTTCGCCGTCCCAGGTACCTCGCCAGGGAACTGAATAGTAATCACTCTCACGGTTCCAGTGTGTTTCTGCACTTGCCACTAAAGCACGGCCAGTGAGTCCTGCATTTCTCAACGCCGCAAACTGTGAAAGTGCCAATCCGTACCGGTACTGAAACACCGGGAATATTCTTTTACCTGACCTTTCCATAGCTGATTGCATAATCTTTACTTCAGCAAGAGAACGGGCAATGGGCTTTTCGCAGATCGCGTGCTTTCCAGCCTCCATGACTTGCAGGGCAACAGGCATGTGAAGATGCGGTGGCAGACAGATATCGACAAGATCGATATCTGGATCGGCAAGGACGTCGGAGATATCGCTCACAATCCTGATGCTGTCAACACCCTCAGTGGTCGCCTGCGCTCGCGCTACATCCAGGTCACATAATGCAGTGACATTAAAATTGGCTGGTAACTTGTGGTAGCTCTGTAAATGCTGCTTGCCAATACCGCAACCTAATATTGCGACCCTTATCATGCGATACGAGACTCCGCGAGTTCCTGAGCACGTAAAGCAAGCTCACACACCTTGAACGTATGTAACTGACTCATTGCCGTTTGCGTTCTATCTCGAACATCCTGTAACAAGCGCGGAAAAAATGGCAAGCCGGCATCCGAGGCATTGATTTTCTCACAACGACTACCGTTCACGAGAATCAGATGATCGGTACCCTCATCGCCGCACACATCCACATATTTCCGCAGCTCTATGTACCCCTCCGTCCCCAATATTGTCAAGCGACCATCACCCCAGGTAGGCAAACCATCAGGCGTGTACCAATCGACCCGGATGTACCCATGGCCTGTGTCACTACGAAGTGCCAGCTCGCCAAAATCCTGTAGACCCGGATCACTTTGATTAGCATAATTACCCACATTTGCCATGACAATTTCCGCGTCATCGGAGCCGGTAAAAAATAGAAACTGATCAATTTGATGACTGGCTATATCGGTCAGTATTCCGCCATAAGCGTCTCTATCGAAAAACCAATCGGGTCTCGTTGCGCGGTTGAGGCGATGCGGACCAAGGCCAACCGTCTGAATGACTTTCCCTATAGCGCCCTCCGCAACCAGCTCTGTAGCGCGAGTTACCGAGGGAACCTCGAAACGCTCTGAAAAATCAATTGACCAGATTCGGTCTGTGCTGGCTACACAGGCTTGCACACGATGCAGCTGATCGAGTGTTGTACAGGCTGGTTTGTCGCTCAAGACATCCTTACCAGCGTTCATCGCACGTATGGCCCAGTCTGCTCTCTCACTGGGTATTCCAGCCAACAATATCAACTCTACACCGGCGTCTTTAAGAAGCTCATCAGGAGATGCAGCTCTGGGCACTTCTGGAAATCGCTTGATAAAGCCGGCAAGCGGCTCGGGATCACCTTCGGAGTAGAACCCGGCGAATTGCGCACCAGCATCAATCAGATTTTGCGCCATGCCAAAGATGTGGCGATGATCGATGCCAATTGCTGCGAATTTCAAAGGTTTTGTCATTAGCTTAAATATTGTATTTTGCCGCACTGAGCAGAGCGGATGGTTGCATCAATCAATTCATGAGCAACAAGTGCTTGCTCACCGCTAGCCAACAGATCCCCATCGTGGTTCAAGGCATCGACGAAATTTTCAAGAATGCGCTGATGCCACTCGTGGGTAAACGCCATTGGGTCTGCCCCGCCACCGGTGCTGGCTGGTTCTCCCAGAGTTTCAACTTTGCCGTCACGCCAACTCACCTGCAACTGCCCGGCTTCCAGATGCAGGCTTGCGTTTTCATAATGCAAGGTGATGGACTCGGTTCGTCCGGGGAAACTTGCTGTGCTTGCCTTAAGCGATCCACTGGCGCCATTTTCAAATTCAAGACCTGCGACGACAAAATCTTCAGATTCCATCTTGTGAAACCTGGATGTACTGGCCATGGCGAGCACCGATCGAACCGGTCCGGTGAGATGTAAACCCAGATCGATTGTGTGGATGGCCTGGCTGATTAGAACACCACCGCCATCGCGACTGTAGGTCCCTCGTCCGGGCTCGTCGTAGTAGCTCTGTTCACGCCACCAGGGAACGTCAATCTCTACCACCCCTAACGCGCCTAGTTGCCCCTCCCTGATCAGATTCATTGCACTGATAGATGCCTCTCGAGCGCGATGCTGAAACACGACACCGAGGATAACTCCTGCGTTCCGACACATTGCTACGATTTCACGCGATTCTGCCAGCGTGCGGCCAATGGGCTTCTCAAGCAGAATATGCTTACCGGCGGCAACCAAAGGCGCAATCACATCCTCCCTGACATTGGGTGGTGTAGCTACAATGGCGAAATCCAGTTCAGAGTCTTTGGCAAGTGCTTCAATTGACCCATAAACCATGACTGGACTATCCATCATGGTCGATGCCTGTGCGGCAAGCGCGTTGGCACGATCTCTACCACGTGACGAAATCCCTTTAAGACGCAGTCTATTGCTAGCGCCAGCGCAAGCTGATACATGCGTTTTGGCCACCATGCCAGCACCTATCAAAGCCGTCACTTTTTTATTCAATTGATGTCGTCCTTCTGAATATAACGTCAACTTATCAAAATGCCACGGCACAGTTGTGGTTGTCAACGTATTGAATAACGGTATACTTATTCCGCTGCAGATCGCACCGTTTATACAGCGGAGTAATCACCTTTGCACATAGTAATACAAGTCTAGATCACAAGGCGAACTTGTACTCCGATCGCAAGGTTATTAATTTGCAAACCATCTCACCAGAGCTTTACAGATAAACAACTTTGCTTTTTAGCTATCAACTAATTGTAATAAAATTTGACACGGCAAAGTACCTGCGATATTCACGCGCAGCTTTGGCTAGATCGTCTGAGCTGTCAGATAAACACCGCGACTACAAGCAGCAGATTTGAGTAACCCTGCAACGCTGCTTGACACCGAGCCTCATCTTGTGCTGCTGGCGCTAGAAACTTACCACGATGTACGTAATATACCCATCGTAGCGCCACCTGGACTCGGCGACCCGCACTGGTGGGCGGAGAACTTAACTTATCCAAATCCTGCCGAGCCTCTCATTGTCCAGAACCACTATGATTTTACAAAGCTGTAATCGCAGGGCAACCCCATGAATGATCCTGGTGTCGGTGTACCTGGCGTAACAACACACTCGTCAGATCTGGTTGGGAATGGCCATTTATGCGCTACCGATGCTCAGAAACTTACTTCGCCACTCTGCAGCGATCTGACACTAAAATGTCTATCGCTTTAACACAGGAGGTCTATAGAATGCCACGCATCGTTCACTTGGGACTCGGTAATTTTCATCGTGCACACCAGGCATGGTACACATCGGAGGCAGGTGGCTGAGACATCACCGGAGTTATTATCAGCAATAGCAAACTTCGTGACCAGCTAGCGATTAGTAACAACGACTATACCTTGGGTATCTGGGGTAAAGATGGACTACAAGCCAAGACACTATCCGTTTACGACGATGTGTTCATAGCAACTGAACAATCCCTGGATATCATAAATAAAATAGCCGATATTGAAACTCACATAGTAACAATGACAGTAACTGAAAAGGGTTACCACTTGTTATCAGATAACAATCATCTTAATAAAAGCTCAATACAGATAAAACAGGATTTATCTTCACAGACACCCACCACCGCAATCGGCTTTTTGGCTGCTGGCATTGTGCAACGGGCCAGAATGGGTGCCGGGCCGTTAACCGTGCTTAGCTGCGACAACCTGGCAGAGAATGGATCCAAATTACAACAAGTAATGAGTGACTATCTCATGCTTAAAGAGCCCAACTTAGTAGAGTGGCTATCAGAAAACACGACCTTTCCCAATACCATGGTTGATCGTATTACACCCAGGCTCAATGATGACGCTATTGCTGAAATCAAAGCCCTGAGCGGTAAACATGAAACACCAATTGTAGGTACCGAAGAGTTTTCCGAATGGATCATTACTGACAATTTCATAACGCCACGTCCGGACTGGGAGTCGGCTGGCGTTTTATTCGTACCAGATGTTGCGTCTTTTGAAGACCGAAAACTAAGATTACTAAACGCATCCCATTCTTTTCTGGCGTATGCAGGCCAACTGGCAGGTTACCGCTACGTACACGAATCTATTGCTGATGATAATTTAAGACAACAAGTCAACGAACTTTGGGATGAAACGGCCATGAAAATATCAGGGCCCGCGGCTAACACGCTCGAAGAATACAGAAATGCCTTGCTTGACAGGTTCTCTGTAAAACAAATGCGACACGACTTAAGCCAGATTGCCATGGATGGAAGCGTAAAATTACGCGAACGGCTGATACCCATTTTACTGGACAGAGAACATCGAAAGCTAGCATCACCACATACGTGCCGAGCTATTGCTGCGTGGTTTACGTTCATTCAGCAATCCATACAGGAAGGGATAAAGCCAAACGACCCCCAAGCTGCTTACCTGATGAATGCCGTCAATAACAGCTTAAACAGCGACCTATGCTGTAAGAAACTTGCACAGTTAGTTGGCCTGCCCGACGAATGGTTGTCGCAGGTGAGCTCATACCAAACTGCAATAATATAAGGTGACATTATCTAGACTGACGAACTTCAATCAGGAACAGCGAAGCCGGATGACCAAGATGATTACTAAAAACATATCTAGAAAAGTATTGTATGCAATGCTTGCTTAAATACCGATATTCAATCCTGTCGGAGGACAGCACCTTGTTCATCGAATAAATGGGCAACAGTCATATCAAAGCGCAGGTTGATGGACTCCTTGCGCTCAACTCGTGTCTGGCCCACATGATGTACGGTCAGCTCCTGGCCAGCAGGTAATTGGCAATACAGGTAACTCTCACTGCCCAATTGCTCAACCGAGTTGGCTATTGCCGGCAATCCCGGCTCACCTGAATCCTCCAAAAGTACTGCCTCAGGCCTTATTCCCAATGTCATGGTTGTGTTCAATAGAGTATCGGGGACTGTTTGCAACAACTGCAAAGGGGGAAGACCCTCTATGGTAAGTTCGTTTTTACCAGTAACCTGCCCTTGCAGGAAATTCATTCTGGGGCTACCGATAAACCCTGCCACAAACTGATTAGCGGGTTTGTTGTAAAGCTCGAGCGGGTCTCCAAACTGCTCAATTTTCCCCTTACTCAAGACAACTATTCGATTAGCCATTGTCATGGCTTCCACCTGATCATGCGTTACATAGATCATGGTATTGCCCAATTCAAAATGAAGATTGGAAATCTCTGCGCGCATTTGCACCCGTAGCTCGGCATCCAGATTACTCAATGGCTCATCAAACAGAAAAATACGAGGCTGACGTACAATGGCACGGCCAATTGCCACTCGTTGCCGTTGTCCACCTGACAGCTGGCCAGGCCTTCTCGCCAGTAAATCTTCTATTTGAAGCAGTTTTGCAGCATTAGTAACACGCCGTTTGATCTCGGTCTTGTCGACGCGTAAATTTTCCAGGCCGAATGAGAGATTTTTATAGACAGACATATGTGGATACAGCGCATATGACTGAAATACCATTGCCAGATTACGTTCTGAGGCAGGTATGGCATTCATGATCTTGCCATCCATCATGATGTCGCCTGAACTGAGTTGCTCAAGCCCGGCTATGAGCCTGAGCAATGTTGACTTTCCGCAGCCGGATGGCCCGACGAAAACAATAAACTCACCTTCATTGATCGCTAAATCGATTCCATGGATAACCTTGGTGTCGCCATAGGCCTTTCTAACCTGAGACAGCTGCAGAGCCTGTGTACTCATTTCATACCCGTTGTGGCAATGCCGGTGGTGATGTAGCGTTGCAGAAAACCGAACACAAGCGTGACCGGGATAAGTGAAACGATAGTCATAGCCAGAATATAATTGTAGTCAGAATCATTCTCACCAGAGAATGCCGTTAGCCCGATCTGGATAGTGTGCACTGCCGGATCTGAAATTAACACGATCAAGGGCCATAGAAAATCATTCCAGCGCCAAATGACGGACAGAATAGCTAGCACCGCCAGGGCTGGTAATGACAACGGCAAAACGATACGCCAGTATATTTTCCATTCGGAAGCCGCGTCCATACGTGCAGCCTCCAGCAACTCGTCCGGAATCGTAAGCATGTACTGCCTTAACAAAAATACACCGGTCGGCGTCGCTGCGGCAGGAATAATAACGCCCCACAAAGTACCAGAAATTCCCAGCATCCAGACAACAAAGAACAGTGAGACAAGAATAATGGTGGCCGGGATAAGAAGTGTTGTAATGATCAAGGCCATAAACATGAATCGGCCCCGAAATTCGTATTTGGATAATGCGAACGCAGCCATTGAATTTATAATCAGCGTTATGACGGTTGCAATGACAGTAACAAAAACGGTATTACTAAATAGCCGGATAATATTGAAATGACTCGCACCTTCTTTTTGCAACAGGGGGTTAAGGTAGTTCTCTGTCGCAATTTCAACGCGTTCCACCGGTGTTAACGCTTTCCGAATCGACTGAAATATCGCGTCTGGATTGTCTATGGGCGCAACATCTGTCAATTTCCTTGTAGGTCCTACCTTAACAACCGTGACTGGCTCTTCCAAGGATTCATCATTAAAGGTATACAGGGGTTTTTCGCCGAGTCCGTCTATTTCTTGTATGACATGCGCATAAGGCAAAATACGCGTATCAAAACGTTCAAGAGAGGATTCCGACTTCATTGAACTGAGCACTGTCCACATGACAGGACCCACTATAACCAGAACCCCGAAAACCAGATAGGCATACATAAGCCAATCGGCCATGCCGATACGACGACCATCCTTGCCACCCTTGGTGCGCGTCAGAAATGTCGTCAGAGTAGTCAATTCATACCCCTGACTGCCGCCGCGTAGCGATCAGCTGTATTGTCGTTAACAATGCCAGTATAAGTGCCATGATGACTGATCCGGCTGCCGCTGGTCCATAGGATCTATTTGCACCGGTAAAGGCTGACTCAAATATGTACTGAACCACCATAAATGTCTCTCTGCCCGGGCCACCGCCGGTCAGGGTATACACCTCATCAAATACCTGGAAGCTTTTTATCAAGGATAGAACCAGCACTACAACAAAGGTCGGCATTAGTAGCGGAAACGTGATTCTGGAAAACGTGCGCCAAGGGCTAGCGGCATCCATTTCAGCAGCTTCATATAAATCTCTGGGTATTGCCTGTAATCCGGCTAACAGGATCAACATGTAAAAACCCATGTGATGCCATGTGTACACAAATATCAGCCAGAACATTGGCCAGCCACTGCGCGGTGTGACAAGCCAGTTAACCGGTTTGAATTCGCCGAAATTGAAAACGGCATCAAATTGAATACTAAGCAATAACAACATACCGACGATACAGGCACCTATTAAACCGGCACGTGCCACTTTGCGGTGATCTGCCACCAGCCAAAGCAGCCACGCAGCAATAACCAGCCCTAACCAAAAACTGGTACTAATGGGTGCTCCCGGCAACAGAGACAATGGATTAGACCATGTGATGATGAATAACATGAACAAGGCCAGGAGGAATGTCCAAGGCAAGGAAATAATTTTATCTGAACGTAGTGCACGCTCGGTAACCAGCAACAACAGGATTGCAATCAGAATAGTGGCAAATATGTCAAAACCAGCCAGGGCCGACAATGTTGCTGCCGTTTCATCACCGGCATCAAGTGCTGAGTTCAATGCGCCACGACGATGCAATACCCATTTCCAGATATTGGCTATAACGACTGGCGATAACATAACCGGGTAAAAGAACATGGCGCGCCAGAACCCGCGGCCACGAATCACTCGATTGACAACTAATGCAGTTATCAATGAGACCACGCACAAAACAGGAACCTGGAAAACCACGAAAAAAAACGTGTTACCAAGCCCTGTCCAGAAATTGTATCCCGCTGCAGGGCAGGACTTAGGAACCAGAATACTGTCGCAATCAAAAATCTGTCGGTAGTTTTCGACGCCAACCACCGGTCGCTCGAACAAATTAATGGACTCACCACCTGTGAATGACACATACAGATTCAGCAATAGAGGGCTGAAAGTGAAGATGCCAAAAATCAGCATATTTGGCATCAGGAGCGCGTACGGCACACCACCTCTGCCCCAGGTACTTTGAGCCCACTCGACCGGAAAACCGACAAGGTCTGCAAAAAAATGGTGAGCCTGACTCCAGCGGTACAGACGGTTCGTTAGCAACCAATAGGAGCCGTACAACACCCATGTGCTGCAGATAACCCACATAATCAAGCCAAAGGGGCTCATGAATTTTACAAAGTTCCCGAAAAGCTGGAATGGTTGAAGTTCAACATATTAAGTATCGGAACGTTTCACTTTCTTACGCCGAGAGAAAGTGAAACGAACGGATACCAGCCGCTTGACAACGCGTCAAGGCAGTAAAAAAGAAGAGTCTACTTGTTGGCCAATTCTTCTTCTATCTTTGTCATGGCTTCATCCATGGTCAGATCGCCATTCATGACTGCGGATACATATTCCACGGTAGCGTTGAAGATCACGAAATTTCGTGGAGATCCTTGCAATGCATACGCTTGTGGGGTCTGTTCAGCGGCTTGAGCGGCACCTGAAGCAAACACATTCAGCCCATCGGATACGGCGTCAGGAGCTCCATACTCCGCATAGTTGATACCCGCTGCCTGTAATTTGGAATGTGCAGGTATGGCTGAATTTTTACCGTAAATTTCCAGAGCTTGTTCATCCTGGGCCAGAAAATCGATAAATTTGGCAACCTCTTCAGGATGCTCAGTGCCTTTGAATCCAACGACACCCGATCCTCCCGGCATAACCCCACAACCAGCCGGGCCACAAGGAACCGGCGCAACTCGCCACTCGAACTTGTCACCCACATTCGTGTTCACGCCATTGATAGCCCACGAACCAGACATGTGCATGGCCACTTCACCATTGTTGAACATCTCATTGCCGTTGGCATATTTACCACCAGAGACAGCCGGCCAGACATCCGGAGGCATTAGACCATCCGCATGCCACTCAACCATTTTCTCCATCATGATGCGGAAGCCATCGTCAACAATCAGGTTACCCTGATCGTCAAAGTACTTTGCCCCGTATGACATTGCTGGTCCAGCCACGCGATGACCCGAGCGATCCATGACCATGCCTGCATAAATGCCGGTTTCATCCCTGACCTGTGCAGTGGCTGCAGCCCAATCGTCCCATGTTGAACCCGGGGCCGGAATATCAACTTCGGCTTCCTCGAAAAGAGTCACATTGACATAGGGACCGGTCACTGTCATTTCCGTATGGAAGCCGTAGATACCCGTGTCGTCATCGCTGCCGCGATACCAGGGCAATACTGATCCATAGTCAGCTTCCCAGTCAGCGGCATCAACATATGGCGCCAAATCAATATAGTAGGGGTTGAGGCCACCAAGATTGGTAATACGCGCTATGTCAGGACCAGTGCCTGCCTGCAGCTGAGACTCCAGACCATCACGGATTATGTCATAGCCAACGAGATTCATCGTCACCGTGATATCAGCGTTGGCTTCGTTAAACCTATCGATCATATCCTGGAACACTTCGTGTTCGGCAGCATCGGAATGCATCATGAAACTGAGTTCAGCTGCAGCCATCGCCTGGCCTGCGCCGAGCATTCCAGCCAATACGGCAGCAGATACGAGTGAAAGCCTTAGACGGGCATTTGGGGACGTGTGGCGCATAGGAGTAATTCCTCTCAAAAAGTGATCGAACGCATGACTTGCCAAACTGACGCTGGCTAAAAGAACGCGTACACAGGAGGTTAACATTGGATAGGGCGAAAGAACAATCAAGAGTTATCGCAATCGTATTTAAACGCACCGGCTATCACCAAGGCGTTACATACCATTGACATACACTTGCGAATCCCGCCCTGCCAGCCACCTTTCAAGCAAAAACTTGCCTACTCATTAACAAAAAGGGTCAAATTTATAATAGAAATATTATCGAGAGAACGGATAAATACTACAATTGATACAAACACAAAATCGAGTGGGAAAACCTGGTCACAAATAATTTTCCTTAGCACTCCTGCACGCTATACCCTTGCTTATTCGCCAATACTAATAAAGACATCGCTATCCTTGATAGTCACAGGATACGTCTGTAACTTGATGCAGGCCGGAGCGACTGTGGGCATACCTGTTCGGTAATCAAACGATCCAAAATGCAACGGGCATTCAATTTCGAATTCGTCTACGATTCCTTCATCGAGTTGCGCCTGACCATGAGTACAAAGACCGTCAGTGGCATAAAAATTACCGTCTGGCCCATGATATACAGCATACGTATGATTCTCATACTCGAAACGAACAACATCTTCCTCCTCAAGATCACTGGTACTGCAGACTCGAACAAGTTCACTCATAACTTTCTCCCTATAGTGTTCATATCAATAACGATTTGCGAGCCGAAATCCACAACTAACTGGCTTTCCCACTGGATACCTGTAGCCTGACTGCGGGCTGCCCTTTTGATGGCAGAGGTGTCTCTGAACGGTTTTTATCCTGGTACAAGGTCACATGCATTTCTATTGCTGCCAGGCATCCGGCAATATCCCTTGATACTGCAGACTCATAGATAGCTTTGTGTTCATGCATGGTCACTTCTCTTCCAAAGCCGAAATCCGGAATCTCTGCTACCGCGTACATCCGGAACGTATCAAAGGCAGATTTATAGGCACGCATCAGCAAGCTGGATCCACAGGCTGACATCAAGGTGCTGTGGAACTCCCAATCGTGTAATGACCAATGCCTGACGAGTCCAGTGATATCTCCCGTATCTGTCATCTGACGCTCGATATAGGCTAATTTCTGATAGGCGGCTGTAAGCGCAAGCTCCCAATCAAAATCACCCCTCTCAAGTGACAATTCGGCTGCCTCGCGCTCCAGAATCAGCCTCAGGTGGGCCGCTTCACGAAAGGTCGCGCTCGAATGAACAACAGCACGAAAACCGGTGTTTTTCTCGGACACCATCAAACCTTCGCCTGCCAGACGAAGCATTGCCTCACGCAGAACGCTGCTTGTACAGTTGAGCTCTTGCTTCAAACGCTGTGGAATAAGTCGTTCACCGGACTTCCAGCGTCCCCAGATCAACCCCTGGCGCAATTCTTCGTAAGGACTTTCACTATCCAATGCCATATTTGAACCTGAAACTATCGTTGCTCTAATGTCGCAGTATATTCGAATATTGATCTATTTTCGAATATATTGTATTTTATCGAATATATATCAGACTCTCAAACCGGTTCAGGACCATTGGATACCCCGAATTCGACTCATGGCAAAAAAACCCAAGACCACACAGGATGAACATGGACAAGTTCGAGACCGTCGAGGCGAGTGGCGCTCTGGCAGACCAGTCTTCCTTGAACCCCTTCTGGACTCGCCCGGCGATATAAAGCGAATAGCAAGATGGTTGTTCGGTATTCCGGGGTTCTTTGCTCCCTGGTTTGCCATCTACATGCTGGTTATCGGGGTCAGTTACGCGTTTTTTACGCCTGAGCTGTCGCGTATGAGATCGCTGGATGCGGGCTGGATTTTTGAAATTACTCTACGCAACGTTGTGCTACTGACGTTATGGAACGGCGCATTTCACCTGTGGTTCTACAAGTTCAAAAAACAAGGACGATTAAAAAAATACAACATCAACTGGATGTCAGAAAAAAATTCGACATTCCTGTTCAACGATCAGGTGTGGGACAACATGTTCTGGTCTTACAGTGGTGCGCTGTTTTGGAGTGTGTATGAGTGTGCCTTGTGGTGGGCTTATGCAAATCACTGGCTCCCGTACGCTGACTTTGCTTCTAATCCAGTCTGGTTTTGTCTGGCAATGGCTCTAGTACCCTTCTGGCGCAACTTTCACTTCTACTGGATCCACAGGCTTATTCACTGGAAACCACTTTACGATCGAGTGCACTACCTTCATCACAAGAATGTAAACGTAGGCCCCTGGTCGGGGATGGCCATGCATCCCGTTGAGCACATTCTGTACTTCAGCTGCATGTTGATTCATGTTGTTGTACCGACACATCCGCTGCACATGATGTTTAATGCTTTTCAGACTGGATTAGGACCCGCTGTCAGCCATACAGGTTTTGATGAAATTGTATTCGGAGACGATAAAGCAGTAAGAAACGATCGATATATGCACTATCTTCATCATCGATATCACAACGTAAACTTCGGTGAGAGCAACGTCCCTCTGGATAAATGGTTTGGAAGCCTGCATGATGGATCCACAGAAGCTGATTTACAGTTTCGAGAACTGCACAAACGCCGCGTACAGGCCAATAGCTAGGATTACGGACCAAAGTGCTCTTTGAACTTTCCGACACATCGACGAAATCCGGCTTCGAAATCCCCATCGCCTGAGTGAAATACACTCTCAAAAGAAATGACGCCTTCATAACTATCTGCGCGTAAAGCATCGGCAATGGGTTGAAATTGATCTGCAAGCTGGCCGTGTCCCATTTCGCGAACCTCCAGGGTGGCCCGAGGGGTATCCACTTGTATGTCCTTGATATGAACGTGACCAAGATACCCGTCTCTGACTTCATTGTAGCCATCAGGATAGGCACGCTCGTGACACCAGCAATTGTTGGCTGGATCCCACAAAACCTTTAGGGCATCTCGGGCATTGAGGTCATCAATAAGTTTCCGCGCGGTATAGTTAGAGTTGACCATGGTGCCGTTGCCAGTTTCCACCACTAGCGTTAATCCTTCCGTTCTTGCCAGCATCACCGCAGGTTCGATGAGTGGTAGCAGACTATCCCATGCACCCTTGGCCACATTCCACTTTTCAGCACCGTTTGCTCCCCAAAGAATTTGTTCCTTTTTACTGGTCATGATGCGTACCAGAGGTGCACCGACTACCTGCGCCATTTCCATCACACGTTTTAAAGAATCCATATGCGAAGTATGTAGAGCATCACCAGCTTTATTGGCAGTGCTCAAACCCGCGAAAACATGCCGTGATACACACGAGACTGGTGTATCGTTGTTTCGCAAAAGCGCATTAATATCCCGCACTTCAGAGGCAGAATGATCACCTACTTCCTTGTCGCCGATGAATTGCAGCTCAGCGTATTCAAGCGCGAACTCATTCATGACCTTAAGGGCGCGGTTCAGATCACGGCTGATACCATCACAGATAACTCCTAGTTTCATCGCTATAGACCTGTTATTTGATATCCCTGGTTTTGTCTTTACACACTGTGCCGGATGCTCATGATGCTATCAGCGATGTAATTCTGCACCAACTATGTCTTCGATAATCCGTGTGACAACCCAATTGTCTCCATTTGGGTATTTAGTCTTGCCTGCATGAAACAACTGCATTGCCGTCGCCGCTGTATGCAACGGCACGCCCAGCTGGTTGGCAAGATCAAGCGATATAGTCAGATCTTTATGCATTGTAGCAATGTGGCTACCCGTTCCCTCAAATTGACGATCGATAATCTTTTCCAGCGCATTGCTTGTAATGCCGCACCCGGCACTTGATGTCGATACAACCTTGTGCAGAATTTCACCCTTAACTCCCGCTTTTGCCGCTAACGCTGCCGCTTCAAATGTGGCCGAGAACATCGCACCGATCAGGGACTGTAAACACGCTTTGACAACCTGCCCGTCACCCGGATTTTTCCCCACATGATGAATTGTGCTCGATACAGCCTGCATAACCGGGGAAAACTCGGCAAGCACCTCTTCTTTTGCAGCAGCCATCATAGTGAGTGTGCCAGCTTGCGCCCCAGGAAAACCTCCTGATACAGGTGTATCGATAAGGTGAATGCCTGAACCTTGCATGGCGCTTCCGATTTCCTGAGCTTCTGACGGTTTAATGGTAGCGCTCAAGATAACAACACCGCCGTTTGACATTCGGCGAACCAGCCCCTGTTCACCGAGAATGACGGTTTTTGCTTCATCGCCCGTCATGACCATGACAAAGACGGCATCTGCATTGTCAGCAACTTCAGCCACCGAATGGGCCGACTGACAGCCCAATGCAGGAAGTGCCTGCATCCGGGCAGGCTTTAAATCGTAGCCAATGGTGGAAAAACCGGAAGCAACCAGGTTTTTAGCAAGGCCGCTGCCCATATCACCCACACCGATAACACCTGTACGAATCATGCCTATTTCCCCTGTCATTAGTCTAAGCAAACCATTAGATAAACCCAACAGAAACTTAGCTGGAAATTTAAATTATGCGAATGTAGCTGCAGCACTAAAACTGCGCGAGACGGGAAAGATAATAACCAAAGAGCCGTGAGTGTCGATAATAGTGACTTGAAAAGCGTCACCCAGCAACGCACTTGCGTTTGGCTGCATGCAAGCCAACTCACTGTTCCAACGCTCGAATTTAAATAAACACTACAGAATAATCAGTGTTTACCTATTACTGACAATAACCAATCTGTTCCTAGTACCACACACCTATTCAACAATAACGGTTCCCATAAATGAAGGCATCATCCGAGTATTGTCAACATCCTCTGAGGTACGTGCAGGATGAAACCATCCCCATCGTGCATCACGCGCGCCGCCGTCGTTGTCGACATCAATCTGTATGTCAAACCCGAACGGTACGTTTTTGGTGATGTTGAATTCCGAAAAGGGTAATCTGAATTCCCAGGTTATCTCACCATTACCTGTGCACAAACACGTGGCGAATTCAAACTCTGGTTCAGGTGCCGAGAACTCACTGTTCACGAACAGCGTTGAGTTGGAACTGAGGTTATCCGGACTGGTTAACAAAGGAACATAAAGGTGTCTGTCATCGAAACCATCGTAGCTGTCACCTTTACTGTTATTACCGTCTATGAACAGATTGACCGTATCATCCTGCCAGGGATCTGATGAATCACGTATGGGAGTTGTAATCTCATCATTCTTTCCAATCACATACACGTAGAGGTTATTATCATCGTGCATGGCAAACCATCGAAACTGAGCTGCTCCATTCGCTTGCAAGGCCCCCTGGTTAATCATCAGATTATCAATCGATAAACGTTCTCCACTGACGTCATTAAACTTGGCACGATCGGACCAGATGGCATCATAAAGACCATCAATCGCTGGAGCCTCGGCAGGATTTACCCATCTTAAACGTACGTCAGGTACGTTGTCCGGTGTTTCATCAGGATTGTATGGATCACTGTCTTTCTTGCGCTCAGCCAGATTTGAGAACTCATCATTATCAGCATCAAACGCCTCCCCGTCGGATATATAGTCGTCTGTATCCACGGAAATTGCCAAATTACCGTTCACTGTTTCACTGGTTGCCCAGGAGGCAAGCATCAGATCGTCCGCACGGTCGTCCTGCGTCTCAAACCACGTGACGCTGATGTTCAGCGTGCCACCGTTCTCGGCTGAAAAAGTGACTGTGTTTGAACCGGGCGGTACAGCCTGCTCTTCACCATTTACCAGCACACGAGCAAATAGAGCGTCAAGATTAACAGCTCGGGCGGTCGCGATTGATGCGGGGACAGACAGTAAGAATTTACCCGAAACCGAATCAGATCCTTCCAGGCCATCGACAGCCAGCTGCGACGTTTCCGAACAGGCGGTGACCATAAAAACCACGCCAGTGATCAATCCGTAGGGTTTCCAACTCATTCAATCTGACTCCGTTAACCTTCTCAACAAACGACAATTAGCGCGGCCTGCATGCTACCTTAACCAACTGACTGTATACGGTAGTCTCAGCCTCAGGATATAGTCAATCCCACCACACAAAAACTGAGCATAACCGATTGCACTGGCAATGGAAGCCATCGTCATACTCACTTTTCGCACAAGAACGGCGCATTTCGCACAAGAACGGCGCAAGCACAATTTCTACGTCACATAAAGATCCCTTGTCAAATCTGAAATTATGCTTAAGTATAGTGTCCTAGAGCAACCCTTTTCGCCTTGGCGCAATAGAGGCGGTGTACAATTCCGGGGGGCGGTGTTTTCATGCATATGGAATCCATGAAAGCAGTAAATGGACAAGATTTATGACTTTGAGTGTCGAAGCTGCTGACAGAAACGCGATTCTCGCACCCGGCGATATGCTGGGCTGCTATCGCATTCAAGGTTTCCTTGGCCGTGGAGGCTTTGGAGTCACTTACCTGGCGCTGGACACTAAACTGGACCTTCAGGTCGCGATAAAAGAGTACCTGCCCGAACAAATCGCCGAGCGTACAAATAACAACGCAGTTCAGCCCAGATCCTCAGACAAATCCACATTTTCCTGGGGTCTTTCGCGCTTCATCAAAGAAGCCCAGACGCTCGCTAAATTCAAACATACGAGCATTGTCCGCGTTATGGCCGTTTTCGAGCAGAACGGTACCGCTTACATGATTATGGAATATGAGCGCGGCCACGAATTGAAGGAGCTGATTCAAAACCGACACATCAGTAGAGAAGCAGATTTAAAGAAAATTATCGGACCGATAATTGACGGGCTCGCAGAAGTACATCGGCACGGATACATTCACCGCGACATTAAGCCAGCAAACATTCTGATAAGACGCGACGGGTCTCCGGTACTTCTGGATTTCGGTTCGGCACGTCTAGCCACCGGCGCTCAGACCCAATCCCTGACGGCCCTGGTATCGGTCGGATACGCGCCGTTGGAGCAATACAACGATACCAACGCTTCTCAGCAAGGGCCATGGACAGATATCTACGCGTTGGGTGCAGTTCTTTACTACGCAATAACGGGTAACGTGCCAGTCGATTCCACGTTACGAGGATCAGCAGTAGTTAACGATCAGCAGGATCCATTGACTCCACTTGAAGCCGTTGCGCCGGATGATATTAGCGTTCCGTTTTGTCGAGCTATCGACTGGGCACTCAGCTTTCGAATTCTCGACCGACCACAATCCATGGAGCAATGGCGCTCCAAATTGCTGCCAGAATTCCAGGCTAGTGCTGACGAGACCGTCCTAATGCCTCGGGTCTCCACCCGGGCACTCGAACGTCATCTGGTATCCCCTGACCACGAGACGGCGAGAAACCAGGTTATTGACACCTATTCAGCCCTGCCAGATATACCGACAGATCGCAGAAAACTTACCGTGGATCACGCTAGTGTAGCGGCTCAGGCATCATTGACTGCCGAAGGACACAGTCAAGTTACTGATGATGCACTCGACTCACCCTATGAATGGGAAACACAGCGAGATCGAGAACAACGTTTGCAGACAATGCATTCTTCCCGCGATAAAAAACGCGGTGCCTCGAAAATTCAGAACAACAGAACGCCAGTCATCATCGGCCTATGCTTCGTTGCATTATCTCTTCTTGCGTTCAGTGAGAGAAATCGTTGGCTACCGCTAATCCAGACACCAGACGAACAGAACACTAGCGCACAGTCAGGCGAATCACAAATCGCCGCCGAAAATCTCAGTATCGAGCAAACTCAGGCTGAAGCGCAAAGACTGAGATCCGAACAGATCGCTGAAGAGGCTTCTAGAAAGCGCGTTGAAGAGGAACGGTTTGCGGCCGCCAAAGCCGCAGAGGAAGCAGCTGGAAAACTCGCTGAGGAGCGACGCATTGCAGCTGCCAGGGCTGCAGAGGAAGCAGCTAGAAAATTCGCCGAAGAGCAACGCATTGCAGCTGCCAAAGCCGCTGAAGAAGCAGCTAGAAAACTCGCTGAAGAGCAGCGCATTGCAGCAGCCAAAGCCACAGAGGAGGAAGCTAGAAAACTCGCTGAAGAGCAACGCATTGCAGCTGCCAAAGCCGCAGAGGAAGCAGCTAGAAAACTCGCTGAAGAGCAACGTATTGCAGCTGCCAAAGCCGCAGAGGAAGCAGCTAGAAAACTCGCAGAGGAACAACGCATTGCGGCAGCTAAAGCCGCTGCGGAAGCTTCGAATAAACGTGCTGAAGCGGCACGGATTGCAGCTGCGAAAGCCGCTGAAGACGCTTTGAAAAAACGCGCTGAAGAGGAACGAATTGCAACTGCCAAAGCCGCCAAAGAGGCAACGGAAAAAGCAGCCGCCGATCGTCAGGAGACACAGCTATCCCTTGACGCAGCCCGGCCAATCACAGACACTGATATCGGGAATGTACTCCAGCAATTTGATTCTTTGCGCCGGGCCATCATCCGCAAGGATGAAACCGCGCTGACTACGCTAACGTATCCTTCCGAGCGAAAAAATGCATACCTCAAATATTTGTTTAGAACGTTTGAAAGTATCAAAGTCTCACTTGGTGGTGTACGTACTAGTCCCGGAGATCAGACTGTCCGGGCAAATTTGCAAATAGTGAGTATGAGACGTAGCAATGGAGATGTTGTTTTTCCGCCTTCTGAATTCAAGACTATTCCGATCCATTCCAAACGATCTGGCGAATGGTCAAAGATTCACTGGTAGACCCTTCTTAAAACGACAATCAATAGCCAAATGAAGTTCAGACATTTTCTACACAAGCCTGATCGATACATTTTCTAAACGCCGCAAAGAGTCAATAAATCGTATGAATGCCAATGTTAAAAAAGCATTTACCTCCTTTTTTTGTGCCTGGTTTGCCTTAACCAGCTCGCTGGGGACCATTGCACATGCGCAGTCAAGCGAGAGTGATTTTGAAGCTCCGATCATAGAGCACGAAGAAATCAAATCCGGCAATCTGGGAGATGTAGAAGTCTTTGCAGCAACTGTGGTTGACAATGAAGATTTGAAAAGTGTCAGCCTTTTTTATCGCTACTCCGGGGAAAACGAATTCACTGAGATCGTTATGCAGCCGCTCGTCCAGTCCGCGTATTATTCTGCAAAGGTCGATACCACGCCTCGCGTCGGAGAGGATGATACCGCTATCGAATATTACATTCGTGCAGAAGACGCATCCGGAAACGTCGTGCTCAAAGGGCTTTCTTTCGACCCTTTGGTCCGAACCCTGCGAAATCCAGAGCCAGCGACCCCAGCGACTGATGCTTCCATTGCCCAAACACCATCGATTGAAGAACCTTCACCCCGTAAAAAGATCAACTGGCTGTACGTCGGTGTCGGAATTTTACTTGTCGGAGGCATTGCTGCAGCGGCAGGTGGCGGTGGCGATGACGGAGGTGGAAACGGTGAAAATCCTGATCCAGATTGCAACCCCTGCACTGTAACGCTTACACTTGCAACCCCCTGAGCGCCATCAATCCAAAGGTCTGTTTATTTACTCACGCGTCTAAACTCGATAAGCGAATTTTCGGACTTGGGAACGTGCGGGATTTACGCTAGATTGTTGTCTGTTTTCACCGCCTTCAGGGCAGGAATCATTCAAGCATTGGCTAGCCCATCCATTGAGGCGGTGTATCAGGTGGTCGTCCAGTTGTGGCTGTATCTGCACAATCCGACAAACTACCAAACAGTACTTCACACCCGGACAAACCCGGTCCGTAGTGCGCATACTTACCTGAGTTAGTCATGACCGTGCGGGCATTGACAGGAAACAATGGCCGGGATATGGAGCACCAGCAAATATCCGGAACAATCTGAGCGCCAAGTGCTTCGAGTTGAGCAAGTACACCGGACTGTTCAACTTCATTAAGAATATCGCGACCAATGGTCATGATCACATCGACCTCCTCCGCGATCGACCGACCTTCCATCAATTGAGCAAATAATAGACATTCCTTAGCCGACAAATGCGGACTTCCCAGAGCGATGAGATCAACAGCTTGTTGGGATCTATTGAATTTAGACCATGCGCGATGGAAATCGTCGCGACACACCAAGCTATCCGGTAAAGAACAGTCTGCGAATGCTGCGGCTTCTGGCGTTATACCTTCAATATGTAACATCGGTGCGCCAGAGGTAGTCCCAAATGCGGCACAAAGTGCCTTGAGATCATCATCGCCAGGCTGGCTATCGCTTAGTCCCCGCAACAACGGGATTCCTTCAGGGGAGAGCTGACCGGAAATCCAGCCGAGCAAAGGCCAGAAGGACTCGTCAGCACCCGGTAGCCATTCAACATTAATTACCAGAGAAGGCTGACGTGACTCGACTTCGTACATACCCACATCGGGCGCGCGTCCGGTCAATGCGATAAAAAGATCGAGAAAATCCGGGTGTTTGTTTGTTCGTGCGCCAAGCACTGAGTTAGCGTACACAACAGCGTTAGATTCTGCCCAGGCAACAGGTTCACCCAAAACCGGTTTGTCTGCGCGCAAATAGGGGGCACATGTGAAGCTGGGCTCGGCACCCATTGCTACATATGCGTCGGCCAAAGCCTGCGCAGGCATACCGAAATCATCGGCAATCCCTTGTTTTCGCCAATTGGCATAATCTACAGAGATTGCATTCATCGTTGTGGGAACGCAGACCTGGCCGCCATGCTGCCTGACGGTTTGGGCAAATGTGAGATTGGCTGGACTTGCATAAATGCATCCATCAATGTGAACGCGTGTTATATCAATCAGAGATTGAGCATTATGAACCCGCCCCATTGTGCAGATGGTGCTCATGGCAATCTGAAGTGCTTTGCCTTCATCACCATCCAGCATTTTCTGATCGCGTGATGATAACCTCAACGAACTCTCCTCCAGATGGCGCAACGGAATAGAAATATCACCAGCAATCAGTATGTTGTTCTGCACCTGAGCGAGCGACTCTTGCGCCACCTTGCCGTAGCTTTGTTCATCGAGTCTGATCACCGCAATTGAGGACCCATACAGGGTGTTGCTGACTACAGCGCCAAGCGTCAAAACATCTTCTGCTTCACGGAATACAAACGCAGCGGGCGCTTTACCAGTAAGCGCAAGACCCAGAAGAACTGCACTTCCGGTACACGAACCCCGTGATGAAGGCATCATCACCACCCGACCGGCCACGCTTTCACCACATTGCGGATGATGCGCATCGACAATTACACCCGTCTGGGGATGAACACCACCCCAGAAACTCAGCGCAACGTCACACACCAGCAGGGTGCCGCTGTTGTCAAAATTCTGTATCAGGAAACCGATTGTAATCTCCGATATTTCGACTTATTGGTCATGGGCGCCAAGCGGTTCCGGGTTGTTCATTCTGACAGAGGTGTAGACTTCTCAACGATATGGTGATTGTCCACATGTATAAAAGGAGCTGCTACAAGTGTCAATTCAGCGCAGCTGTGACAATGACCTCCACTTTTAGAATCTCGCGTGCAAGCTTTGCCTCTCCACAGGCTCTGGCAGGCGCATGTCCGCTGGGAACCCAGTCATTCCAGACTTTATTGAATTCGGCAAAGTAACTCATATCGGACAGCCAGACGGTTGCCTGCAGCATTTGTTCCCGTGATGAACCAACTTCAGCCAACAAGGTATCAACACGTCCCAGACAATCGACAGCTTGTTCGGTAACCGTTTCACCGTCACCGACCTGACCACTTAAATACACGACCCCATTGTGAATGACGATTTTGCTACTACGCTCGTTTGTTCCTTTTCTTTCAATTGCCATGCGTCGTCAACCCTTACAGTGATTTAAAATATAAACTCGGAGTCTACACCAGAGATACCGCAAGAGACGATCCCTGTTTCTGACAATCAGTACTTTCACAGGCTTGCATACCAGGCACAGCCATAAAACAGGCTGACGTTCCATAAACCTCTATGCAGGACATATCATCGACTATGCAAACGATTGACATGATTGCCATTGATCTTGACGGAACTCTTGTCGATTCCGCAGGCGATTTGCATGCTGCGGTGGTGCGCATGCAAACGCTAATGAATCATCAACCCGCAACACTTGAGGATGTGCGCCACTGGGTAGGCAACGGTATCGAAAAGTTAGTACATCGAGCACTCACAGGGTCGATGAACAAAGAAGCTTCAGCGGACATATTCAGCCCGGCAATGGACGCCTTTTTGTCAGCCTATGACGACACCAATGGGAGTGCATCAAACCTGTACCCTGGAGTCGAGAGTGGCCTTCTGTGGTTGACCACTCTTGAATTACCGATGGTTTGTGTCACCAACAAGGCAGGACGCTTCTCTCGCCCTCTTCTAAAAGCACTGGGAATAGACAGACATTTCAGCCACCATATTGCAGGGGATGATGTCAGGCACAAAAAACCGCACCCTGAAGCCTTGCTAGAGGCATCCAGACTGACTAACACAACACCCTCACGTTGCCTGCTTATCGGTGACTCTATTTCGGATATCCTCGCAGCGCGAGCTGCCGACTTTTCGGTGATCGCCGTAAGCTACGGATATAACCACGGGCTGGCTGTTACGATGCTTACCGGTAACGAACGTCCAGATGCCATTATCGACTCATTCGAGGAACTTTCCGATTTACTGCCCAGACTAAGACCCAGAAAATGCTGACTCTTTTAGATAATCACCACGCCAGGGTCAATGGCAAATCAGGGCCAAGATTTTCCGACAAACCGGCAGCACCATGATTAAACGTCATGTGCATGTGATGCTGTTTTCCGAAATTGAATCTAACCATAGGGACAGCAGAGAAATGCTGTAGCGTTTTCGATGCTTGCTCACCGGGTAGATTAATATCCAAAGCACTTAACTGCCAATCCGGATTGGCATATTCCGCAGGTATGGAAGATGCCTTCGCCAATGATGGTGGCATGCAAATACACAGTGGTTCAGTGTGTTGTCCTGAATTTTCGCCCACATGAAAACATAGTTTTCCATGAAAATAGTCAGGAAAATACTGCCAATTGGGAAACCCGGGTGTACTTTCCTTGTTCGATTCACGAACAACAATTCCAAACGGACTGGCCATTGAATCTGACATGCGATTAACAAGATCCAGTACACGACCCGTTCCGTTTAATGCCTCTTCTCTATCATTGATAAATAACAACTCAATGGTAAACCCTTTAAAGAAGTATCGCCTGTTGGCAGTACCCTGCCCGGGATGAGTATTTGCTGGTCCTTCGATAATGCCTAGGTCGGACAGACGACGACCAACCTCAGCGCCCGGATCAGTCAGTATAAATACATGGTCAAGGAATATTGACATCTACTGGCATTTCTCATACACGCTGATAGCCTCATCATAAACAAACTTGCGGTCCAGTGGACCAAACCATTTACGCCATGAAAATGCAAGTACAGCGAGAGCAAGAAATGACTCTGAATATTCCTCGTGTTTTCGTGGTTCTCAACCGTTGTTGCGCTTGGCTGCAACAACGGGGAGAATCACAACTCTAATTGTGCGCATCGCAAACTCGCTCCACATACACGAAAAACACAATCTCATGACTTTGCACAAGCGAATCAGACCATTCAATACCAAAGACACCTACCCAGAACAAAAACTTGACAATGATCTGTGCCAGGCAGTCGTTGCCAAGGGCACCATGGTTTTTCTACGCGGCCAGATCTCCCAAGACCTGGACACTCGCGAAACCCTGCATGTCGGAGACGCCGCTTTGCAAACAAAAAAAGCCATGCAAAATATTGAGATGTTACTCAAGGAATCCGGGGCAACCCTCGCCTCCATTTGTCGCGTCGTGGTGTATCTAACCGATATACGTTATCGCGAGGACGTATACCGGGAGATGGGAAAATGGTTGAAAGGCGTTTACCCTGTGTCCACGGGGCTGGTTGTCTCAGCACTTGCCCGCCCTGAATGGGTAGTTGAAATTGAAGTGACAGCCGTCATACCCGATTAGTGTCTGCGTACAGCACCTCCTCATCTGAATAGGCCTGCCGCAAAGCATGCAAACAACTTCGATAACCACTGTCAACAGGATTTCAGCATGACGTTCTCAATAACTGGACGATGCGATCGCACAGGTATGTTCGGTGTCGCTATCGCAACGTCGTCAATCTGTGTGGGTTCACGTTGTCCGCACGCTCGCGCAGGTACTGGAGCTGTCGCCACTCAGAACATCACAGACCCGGATCTTGCCAATCTGGTACTCGACAGACTCGCCCTGGGAGACGACGCAACAAGCGCTATTAACCACGTAATCCAAGGCCGTGAACACATCGATTACCGGCAATTAACCGCTATCGACCGCAATGGTACGACCTCACATTTCACCGGCTCCCATATACTTGGCATACATGCATCGCACCAGGCAAGCAACTGTATAGCGGCAGGAAATCTGTTAAGTAACGACCACGTGCCCACTCAGATGACAAAGGCGTTCAATGCCCTACCTGAAGCGCACCTGGCAGAGCGCCTGCTGGCAGCGCTTGAAGCTGGCATTGAGGCAGGAGGTGAAGAAGGACCCGTACATTCCGCGGCCTTGAAAGTAGTCGACAAGATGCCGTTTGCCCTGGTTGACCTGAGAATTGACTGGCACGACACGGATCCCACGGCACAACTGCGACATCTGTGGACGGCCTACGAACCGCAGATGATTGATTACCTGAATCGCGCAATAAACCCAGCGAATGCACCCAGCTATGGTGTCGCCGGGGACCGTTAAACAGACGACGGATCTTCCGGATCCATGCTGATATCCACCAGACGGCGCTCACTAGCCGAGCGTTTTATCGCCTCGATGACCTGCTGATTAAGCATGCCATCTCGCGCGCTGACCAACGGCGACTGCTCACCACAAATAACACTGACAAACTGATCAATTTGTCTGACAAGCGGATCTGCGACTGCAAAAGGGACGCGCCTTGCGCTGATGGGCTCCCACCAACTGCGCTTCTGCGGATGCTGCCACAATGACAAATCCGGTAATGCCAGTGATCCGTGAGTACCGCCTATCTGATAACAAAGTTCACTGGTAACGGGATAGGCTGGGTTTTCACGCGCCGTTAGTTCCCAACTCCAGGGCGATGCTGTGCAATCCGATACACTTAATGTACCCAATGCACCATCAGCAAAACGCATAAGAATAACGCAGGTATCCTCCACTTCATTTTCACGCACCATGCGTGACTCCATGGCTTGTACCTGAATCACCTCGCCGCACAGATGTCTCAACATATCGACATCATGAATAAGATTGATATAAACAGGACCTGCCCCGGGTCTGGTGCGCCAGGGGACATCGAAGTATTCATCCGGTTTGTAGAACCAGGTAGTCGCCTGGGCCGCGGTTATTGTTCCCAGCTGGCCTTCGCTGATCATCTGCCGGGCCTTTACCACCAGCGGGTTGTGCCGTCTGTGATGACCAGTGAGCACAGGCACCGATGCTGCATCACTCGCCCGTACAATGGATATGGCACCTGATAAATCGATGGCGAGCGGTTTTTCGACGAGCACAGGGATCTTGGCCTCGATGCATGCCAGAGCCTGAGGAACGTGCTGCTGATTCGGTGTCGAGAGTACAATTCCGTCGGCAATTTTGGCGTCGAGCAGACTATCAAGGGATTCGAGGCACACGGTATTGTATTGCGCGGCCAAAACAGCAGTGTGAGGATCGGGGTCTACCAGTGCTCCCAGCGATGCCGATCGAGTGTTGAGAATTGCCTCAGCGTGTCGCCGTCCAATCAGTCCGGCTCCAACAACCGCAATTCGTTTTTTCATGCCATCATATCCTCTATTGAATCCATGGATTTATCGTGAAAAGTTACCTCCCAAGCTTACCTGCTATCGCGTTTATTCTTACGGCATGCGACGCTGTTTCCGAACGAGACTGCGAAATATTCGATCATCCTGAGTTCTCACAGTGGCAATCTGATGCAACCGAGGGTACCGTCACTTTCATGAGGTCCGACGGAACCATGATGAATTTCGTGCGACAAAAGCCTGTGCTGAATTCTCCGTTTCTCGGCACGGACGGGTCCAGTAACGACGAGGACGTAGTCTGCGGGCTAACAGCAAGAGTCCGCCTAGAGGCATCCGATGGCACTTTGGCATTGACGAGTATCTACACCCAGCAAGAACAGCTGCTGCTCGACTCGGCGGATGAAGCGCTATTGATCGACCATCGCGTTGAGGCCCCGGCAGGCACGGAGTTGGTAGGAAGCTATCTGGCCGATATCAGCATAGAAAGAACCCGAGCCTCAACAGACCCGTTACGCGTCATCTATCTCGATGCCGAGCTGGAGTTTGAGGAAATCGGTGGTCAATCCTATGAAGATGTGGTTCGCGTCAACTCCGTTGACCTAACCCCGGATAGCGTCGAGGAACCCGGTGAATCCATCAACCACATCGCACAAATTGTGATTGCCAGGCAGTTCGGAATCGTCGCTTTTACCGATGCAGAAGACAGGGAATTCGTGAGAGTGCCTCAGGAATAAGCCGGCTCCTGAGGCAAATACTCGCGTAATGCAAATTTTAGTCGTCTATTTGACGCTTTTGCTGAATTTTAGGTACTAAATTGTCGATGCCGGTCTATCCGGGGCAGCCAAACGTTTCGGCGACCCGTAACACACCACTAACGCTGGTGCCACACGCCGTATAACGTTGTACCAAGAGTAGCTCTTCCGCACAGGCGCTTTCAGCACTATCATTCGCGCACTACGTAAGTATTCAGCCACCCACCAAACTTGCAGGAGTATTGCACTTTGAAGATGACTACCGAAGAGGCCTTCATCAAGGTTCTTCAGATGCACGGAATCGAACATGCCTTCGGGATCATTGGATCAGCGATGATGCCCATTTCCGACCTCTTCCCTGAGGCTGGCGTAAAGTTCTGGGATTGTGCCCACGAGTGTAACGCCGGCATGAGCGCAGATGGATACACCCGCGCCACTGGAAAAATGTCCATGGCAATCGCGCAAAATGGCCCGGGCATAACGAATTTTGTAACACCGGTTAAAACTGCGTACTGGAATCACACGCCGCTACTGCTGGTAACACCTCAGGCTGCCAACAAAAGCATTGGCCAGGGTGGATTTCAGGAAATCAAGCAGATGGCCCTGTTTGAAGATATGGTTGCCTATCAGGAAGAAGTCAGGGATCCATCACGGATTGCAGAAGTCCTTAATCGCGTTATTGAACAAGCATGGCGTTTGTCAGGACCAGCCCAGATCAATATTCCCAGAGACTACTGGACTCAGGTCATAGATATCGAGTTACCTCAAGTGGTACGACTTGAGCGTCCCAGAGGGGGTGCCTCTGCAATCGACGCGGCAGCCAAGCTTCTCTCCGAAGCACAGTTTCCTGTCTTGTTGAACGGAGCTGGTGTCGTTATCGGTGGAGCCATAGAGGCATCTGCTGCGTTAGCGGAAAAACTCGACTCCCCTGTTTGCTGTAATTACCAGCACAACGATGCATTTCCAGGTTCTCATGAGCTCTCAGTCGGACCTTTGGGCTACAACGGTTCAAAAGCAGCCATGCAACTGATCGCCAAGGCGGACGTCGTGCTCGCGCTGGGAACACGTCTCAACCCGTTTTCAACCTTGCCGGGGTACGGCATCGACTACTGGCCGACAAACGCCAAATTGATCCAGGTAGATATCAACGCAGACAGAATCGGATTGACCAAGCGTGTCGATGTAGCCATTCAAGGAGATGCGAAATATGTCGCGCAAGAACTTCTAGCGAAAATCAGCGCGACCGCTGGCGATGCTGGACGAGCGGAACGTCGTAGCGAAATAAAGCACACTAAAGATCGCTGGGCGCAAGAGCTTGTATCGATGGAGCACGAGGAGGACAACGATCCGGGTATTGACTGGAACGAGCGCGCTCGTAAACGCGAGCCTGATCGCATGTCACCACGAAATGCCTGGCTGGCAATTCGCGATTCCCTACCTGAAGACGTCATCATATCCAGTGACATAGGTAACAACTGTGCCATCGGAAACGCGTACCCAACCTTCGAGAAAGGACGCAAATATCTAGCACCCGGTCTGTTCGGCCCTTGCGGTTATGGTCTACCAGCTATTCTCGGTGCCAAAATTGGTTGTCCGGATGTTCCAGTCGTAGGATTTGCCGGTGATGGAGCTTTTGGTATTTCCATGAATGAGATGACTGCATGCGGACGTAATGACTGGCCACCTATCACCATGGTTATTTTCCGCAATTACCAGTGGGGTGCTGAAAAGCGCAACACCACATTATGGTACGACGACAATTTTGTCGGTACGGAACTCAATCAGGGTGTTGAATATGCGAAAATCGCCGATGCCTGTGGCCTGAAAGGTGTAAAGGTCCATAACACCGACGAGTTATCAGAGGCATTGACTACAGCTGTTAAAGAACAGATGAATGATAATGTCACAACGTTTATTGAAGTTGTTCTTAATCAGGAATTAGGCGAGCCGTTCCGTCGCGATGCGATGAAAGCGCCTAACAAAGTCGCAGGTATCAGCAAGAGCGACATGCGACCACAACAGGTTTCCTGAACAAGCCGCTGATTTTGATTGGACCTTAAAGGCGCTGTGCCCAGTGTACAGCGCCTTTTTTATAGATAACTAACGCCCAGTGGTCTTCCATCCATGAGCGAAAAAATCGACTCAACGATGAACAGCACTCGCTCAGACAAATTGCAGCCGCAAGGCACTAACGAGGGTCGGTCCAATCCGTCGTTAACGCAAGGGCCTATTCTGGGCCATCTCGTCAGGTTATCCATTCCCGCTTCAATAGGCATGTTGTTTAACACGCTCTATAACCTGACGGATTTCTGGTTTGCGGGAAAAATCTCCAGCGATGCACTGGCAGGTGTCTCCATTGCCGGCAGCGTGTTTTTTTTGCTACTGGCTATTGGAATCGGCATCCAGACGGGTGCCTCTGCGGTTATGGCTGTCGAGGTGGGCGCTGGCAAAACCGATAAGGCTGCGGACTGGGCTGATCATATATTCGGCCTCTCGTTACTCTTGAGTGTCCTCGTAGCGTTTTTGGGTTGGTTGTTTGCAGAACCGTTGGTGCTGTTTCTAGGTGCAGAGCCAGACATTGCTCCCCTGTCAATGGAATACATCACGATTACCCTATTCGGTGCATGCACATTTATCTTAAGCTTTGCCGCCGCTGGTGCGTTGATGGCTCTGGGCGACACAAAATCCAATCGTAATGCCTTGGTTGCCGGCTTCTTTGCCAATCTCGTACTCAATCCATTACTCACTTTTTCGTTGGGCCTCGGAGTATCAGGGCTGGCACTAGCTACGGTATTGATCAAGGCCATGTCAGCGCTTTATCTGTATCGCGTACTGATACGGGAAACCGGCCGGGTATGCAAACCGACGTTTGCAGTAGCACCGTGGATTAATCTACTGAAACAAGTGCTACCAGCAAGCTTCAATATGCTGACAATTATTCTTGGCGGCTTTATTACCGTTGCATTGCTGGGACGATTTGGAAGTCAGCACGTAGCGGGCTATGCAGTTGGTTTACGTATTGAACAAGTTCTTTTGCTACCCGCCTTAGGACTAAACAGCGCGGTAATGGCAATCGCCGGGCAGAACCATGGGGCAAACCATGCTGCAAGAGTCAGGCAAACGTACATCATAGGGCTTATTGTGGGGTTGGCAATGGCGGTGATTTCGGTTCCGGTAATGCTGACCCTATCACCCGCGATGATGGCATTTTTTACAGATGCCCCTCAAATTCAAGCAACCGGGGCAAGCTACCTTCGAATCGACGCCTTCGCATTCTACGCATACGTCGTGCTGTTCCTCAGCACAGCAATATTGCAAGCGTTGAAGCAACCCCTGTTTCCCATGGCGCTTGGTATCGCCCGACAACTAGTCATTCCCGTGTCCATCAACATAGTACTGGTCGTCTACCTCGGATACCCGATGATATCTGTGTTCTATACCATCGTCAGCGTCGTTGTAATAGCCGCTATTGTGGCTCACTGGTACACCTTGCGCCAACTACGTGCTCTCGTTTCTCGTACACCCTGAAAGAGCAGTACTCACCACAATTACAAGTATCTGTGCCATGATCATTAAACGATCAAATGCCACTCAATTCCTGGAGAATCTAGTGACTGACACCGCACAAGGTGTCTGCTTATCTCACTACTTCTGCCACGCGCGGATATAGTCTATCTCCAGCACGGCAGGTACTGCCGAGGGTTCAGGATCACCAATCCAGTCACTGCCCATCACCAGCTGGGTAACGATATTCATTGGTTCATCAGATACACGGATGCCTTCAACTCGTTTTACCTCAACACCATCGACATACCAGACAACCAGCTCCGGCTCCCAGAGTACCCCGTACGTGTGAAAATCAGCACTCAAATCCTGATCAGCAATACTCTCCATGGTTGGTGACGAATGCTTTTCGCCCCTAAAATCACGGGTACGGTTGCTATCGTAGTAATGGTATGTCTGATACGATTTGTCAGGTCTGGCACCAATGTATTCGACAATATCGATCTCAGGTTTGTTTTTATAGTAGTCCTGATTAAATAGATAAAATGTCGACAAAATACCCTGTCCTGCTGCCAGTTTGGCACTCATCTCGACATAACCATAAGTCATTTCGAAATAGTCAGACGTTGTCAATACCCCTGAAAGATAGGGTTGATTATTGGCGTTGGCAAGCTGATCGGCAGGCGTACGGATACCGGTAATCTGGAGAGTATCACCTGTGAATACAAAAGGATCGTAAGCTACCGGATTGGTAGAGCCAAACAAATTGACAAAGTACTGTTTTTCGCTATTTATGATGTCGTCTGGGCCCCACGGTAAAGACGTTTTCCAGCGATCACGATCTACCTTATCATCGTCGAACTCCTCGTTAAATACCAGCCGATATGACGACAGATCAAATCCTTCCTGACCGGCCGTTACCAGACTGAATACAACACTATCGGACCTTTCCGAGCGCATACCCTCATTGTCTACAGCAGCCACGCTATACGCATAACTAGCCCCTGACTGAGGTTGCAGATTGTCATCAACACAATTAGCGTACCGGGTGTAATTGCAATCAATGAAAGAAGTTGTCAGCCAACTACGAATATCGTATTCGAATTCAGAGTCATCTCTGACTGTGGCTATCAGTTGATCATCGCGATAGATTTCATAAGCTTTAACTGCCTGATCATCTGTTGATGGCACCCAACTGAATTCAAGCCAGTTCTCAGCTGATAACAGCAATGTTAAACTCGTGGGTACCGAAGGTGGTCCCGCACCTCTGGATTCGTCTTTGATCGATGGTCCTTGTAACGACAGTGATTCGGTTTGCGTCGGACTGTCATCTTCTCCTCCGCTGACATCTGCACCGGTTGCAGAGGGTACTCCAACATCAGCTTCGTCATCGTTCGCGGGCTGGGAATCATCGTCATCGGTTGGCGCAGATGTCGGGGTGGAATCCGAATCGTCTACCGACGGTTGATCTAAAGGTTGATCTGCATTTCCCGGTACCGAGTTATTACCTGAATCTGCTACTTGAGGATCAGCTGAATTGGATAGCTCGGATTGATCATCTGAATCGCTACAGGCACTTAGCGCAATGCAAGCCAAAAAAACGGCGGGAACCAGCATGGTATATCGGTCTGACATCATAGTCGCACACCCTTGTAAGTTACCAGTAATTGTCGTTTTTACTATTAGACACTGTCAATACTCGGGCGGTTGCGAAATCGAAATTCACGGCACAAACAAGCCCGACCTGACAAATCATGATGCACAACTTGCGATGGTATGTTTATTTTTCTTTTAACAGAGTTTCCAGGGGATCATGTTCAGCTACGTAGTGACCTGTAAAACGTTCTTGCAACTGTGGCTTGTAGTCAGGCTCACCAGCCTTCAGGCGAGAGGGCAGAAAACGTAATCGTGCCTCAGGATCCATTGGAGATGTGAGCTCGCCAACGAGCTTTATTCGTTGCCTTTTGCGCTCCTGCAATGGATCGGGAACAGGCACAGCAGATACCAACTGACGTGTGTAAGGATGCTGGGCTCTGGAAAACAGACAACGCGCTGACGCCAGCTCTATAGGCTGTCCCAGGTACATGACAAGAATTCGGTGTGCCACATCGAAAACAACTGACAAATCGTGCGAAATAAATATGATTGATAAGTTAAATTCGCTTTGCAGGCTCTTGATCAATTGAATGATTTGAGCTTGAATTGAAACGTCCAAGGCCGATACGGCCTCGTCACAGATAAGCAGTTTCGGCCTCAAGATCATTGCACGGGCAATTCCCACACGTTGATTCTGCCCGCCTGATAATTCATGAGGATAACGGTTTATCAACGCAGGATCGAGACCTACTTTGTGCATAATGAGCACAGCCTCACTAGTCATACCTGCCAGTGATGACCCGGGTTGATGAACACGCAATGGCTCCATAATACTGTCACCAATTGTCAAAGACGGATTAAGACTGGCCAAAGGATCCTGAAACACTATTTGCAAATCACTACGCAACGCCGTCATGGAGGTTTTATCCAGGCTTTCCAATGCGCTACCAAACCAGCTCACCGAGCCTGCACTTTGCGGAACAAGTTGAAGAATAGCCCTTGCAAGCGTGGATTTGCCACTTCCTGACTCACCAACAACACCCAGGGTTTCACCTTCATGCAACTGGAAACTAACCCCATCAACGGCGCGCAATCGTCTTGGCTTGGAAAACAAGCCCTTGACGATGGGAAAATCAACATGGATATCCTTGACGTTCAACAATAGAGCGGCGTCTCCAGAAAGTGTACTCATTCCTGATTGGCTGACATCGGATAGACCCTGCCCGGCGCCCTGCCGTGTGTCAGAACGCGCAACCATCATTTTCTCAGAATCACTGAAGTCAGGTATGCGTGGTACAGCATTCAGTAACATGCGCGTGTAATCGTGCTGTGGCTCGAAAAACACGGTCTCACTACTCCCCTCTTCAACATACTCACCGTAGCGCATTACCTGCACACGATCACACATGCGCGCAACAACACCCATGTCGTGAGTAATAAGCACGATGGATGTACCATGCTGTTCGCGCAACTCATTCATCAGATCAAGAATTTCTGCCTGGATAGTCACATCGAGCGCAGTCGTTGGTTCATCAGCAATCAAAACATCCGGACGACACAGCATAGCCATAGCAATCATGACGCGTTGACGCATTCCTCCTGATAACTCGTGGGGATACTGCTGTAGACGATACTCGGCATCTGTTATGCGTACCCGTCGAAGCCACTCGATACACTCTTTGTTCGCCTGTTTGCGACCTTTGCCTTGATGCACGCGAAGCACTTCCGCCATCTGCTCACCAATTTGTAGATGAGGTGTCAAAGACGTTAACGGATCTTGGAAAATCATGCCAATTCGATCACCCCGGATCTTATTCAGATCGTGTGTATTGAGACCCAGAATATTCTGACCGTTCAACAACACCTTGCCTGTCGCCCGTCCATTCGTTGCCAACAACCCCATGGCAGCGAGAAAAGTCTGGCTCTTGCCGGATCCTGACTCACCAACAACCCCTAGACATTCTCCTTGACACAGCTGCACATCCACACCTTTTACGGCATGCACCTGAGCATCATCCGTATCAAAGTGCACGTGTAAGTCAGACACCTGAAGTACGGTTTGTTTAGCTTCAGTCATATCGATACGCTATTGATCTTTTGTATCGAAGGCATCGCGCAGTCCGTCGCCAATAAAGAGAAGACTCAGCAATAGCGTGATAAGAAAAGCCGCAGGGAACCACATTAACCATGGCAGAACTTCAAGTACATCGGCACCATCAGCAATGAGGGTTCCCAAAGAAGTCAGGGGCTCTTGAATGCCAAATCCAAGATAACTGAGAAAGCTCTCCACCACTATGATTTCCGGGATTGTCAGAGTAGCGTAAACCACGACTGGCCCCAATAAATTGGGAACAATATGGCGAAATATAATTGTACCGCTTGACACACCCGCAGCACGCGCAGCTTCGATGTATTCACGGTGCTTGATCGATAATGTCTGCCCTCGGACTATGCGTGCCATGGTCAACCACTCAAGCGCGCCGATCGCAGCAAAAAGTAGAAAAACATTCCGTCCAAAAATCACCATGAGCAAAATGACAAAAAGAATATACGGAAGCGCATACATAACATCGACAAAACGCATCATGATCTGATCGGTACGACCACCGATAAAGCCTGCAATTGCCCCGAAACTGACACCGATAATCACCGAAACCAGAGTGGCAATCAATGCAACCAGCAGCGAAACGCGCGTGCCGAACAAAGTCCGTGCAAGAAGATCGCGTCCATTCTGGTCAGTACCAAAATAGTGACCACTGGCAAGCGAAGGCGGTGCTCTGAATGCTGCCCAGTCAGGATCTTCATAGTTGTGGGGAATCACCCACGGGCCGGCTATTGCAACCAGAACCAGAATGATCAGCACAAAGACCGAAGTCATGGCGGACTTGTTGCGATAAAAGCGCCGTCGCGCGTTTTGCATGATGCTGCGACCAGCCACCAACGCATTATCCTGAAACGCCTGCGCTGCTTCAATCCGTGCATCGGCCAGACCACGATGCAGCGCCTCTTCAATGATAGCTTGTTTTCGACGACGGAAAATCATCGGTCTCGCACTCGCGGGTCTAGCCAGGCATAGACAACGTCGACGATCAGATTCAGAACAATGATGAGAATCATGTAGAACACCACTGTCCCCAGCACCATGCCATAGTCACGATTTAACGCTGCATTGATAAAGTATCGTCCAATCCCCGGCAAACCGAAAATTGTCTCAACCACTAGCGAACCGGTAAGAAGATAGCTTGCCGCAGGCCCCAGATAAGAAACCACCGGAGTCATCGCAGGCTTCAGTGCATGCTTGAGTAGAAGACTTGCATCACTCAGACCTTTGGAGCGCGCAGTTCGGATAAAATTACTGTGCATGACTTCGATCATGCTGGCACGCGTAAGCCTCGAGATGCGGGCAACATGAGTTAGAGCCAGCACTGTCACCGGTAGAACAAGATGGGTAATGGTTCCGCCGCCCCAGCCGCCAACAGGTAACCATTCCAGCTGCAAACCGAAGACAAGCTGCAGTATGGGTGCTACCAGAAAATTAGGGATAACAAGGCCGGTAAGGATGAAAACGGCGATACCGATATCCGGATAACGATTGCGATACAGATAACCGAAAATGCCAGCCGCAACACCGATAAGTATCGATAAAAAAAAAGCTATCCCACCGACGATTAACGTATACGGGAGACCAACCAGCAGTTGTTCAGAAACACTGAAATCCTGATTAACAAATGACGGTCCAAGATCACCTCGAAGAAGATTGCCCAGATAGATAAAATACTGTTCCAGTAATGATTTATCCAGATTGTAGTGTGCTTCGAGATTCTTTTTAACGACTGCCGGTAATGGTCGTTCACCGTCAAACGGACCACCAGGCGCTAACCTGAGAATGAAAAAGCAGGCTGTTATCGCTATCCACAAGACAGGTATGGTGGACAACAGTCGCTTGAAAGCAAATTTCAGCACGTTGTTAACATGCTCTTATCGGCAGGAAAAACGAGTATGCATCAGGCAAGTGGTAGATCGAATAAACAACCACACCACTTGCCTGCACCACCGGATATACATCTAGTTTGTCAGTAGTGACAACTTTTATTCGGTTAGAGATAACCAGCGCGTTCGATGTATATCAAATGCATTATTCTCAAAACCCGATACTCTGGGCGATACAACATTTCTAGACAGATAATAGTAGATGGGAATAGCGGCCGACTCGTCCATGGCAATCTGTTCAGCCTGTCTCAATATGGCTGCACGTTCTTTTGCATCTGTCACTGTATTGGCCTGGTCTATCAGGTTATCAAAATCCTGACTAGCGTATCGACCGTAGTTGTATTGAACCGACGACTTCAGAAGGTTCAGAAAGTTATCCGCATCGTTGTAATCAGCAAGCCAGCCAGCTCTTGCTACGTCCAGAACGCCTCGTTGCAACTCGTCGTAGTGTACTTTTGTCTCGGTGTTGTAAAGCTCGACATCAATACCCAAAGGCTTCCACATGGAAGCAATAGCCACTGCTATTCTTTTGTGATTTTCGTTGGTGTTGTATCGAAGCTGCAGCTTCAACCGGTTCTCATCGTTATAGCCAGCCCCCTCCAGAAGTTCTTTAGCCATAGCCAGTTTGTCCGGGTATGGCACGTCTTTCCAATCTACGGTGTACGGATCACCATAGTTAGCCATGCCCGGTGGCACCCATGAATAGGCAGGTATTTCTCCAGTGCCAAGAATCTGTGGTCCAATCACTTCGCGATTAACCGACATGGATAAGGCCTTGCGCACATCTGGGTTGTCAAAAGGCGGCTTTTTATTATTCATGACGTAGTAGTAGAGTCCTGCAAATGGCGCAACTTGCGCCTGCCCTGGCAAGTTCTCCTGCATCCAGGCGAACTGGTCGGTGGGAAACTCTGTGAGAATGTCAAACTCGCCAGCGCGATAGCGCTTGAGAGCCGCAGATTCATCCTCGAGTACATAGAATTTGGCGCCATCGATAGCAACCGTATCAGCAGCGTAGTAATCAGGGCTTTTTTCTGTTGTGACGTGCGAACCAGGCACCCATTCAACTGGATGAAAAGGGCCATTGGTAACGATATTCTCTACCTTTACCCAGTCATCACCAAACTCTTCTATGGCATGTTGCGGCAAAGGAAAGGCTGTGTAATGTGTCAGTGTGCCGATAAAATAGGCTGTGGGTGTTTCCAGTGTGATCTCGAGAGTCTTGTCATCAATAGCCTTGACTCCAAGCATGGATTAATCTTCTATTTCGCCCGAATTAATGGCTTCTGCATTTTTGATGGAATATTGCAGGTAGGCGTAATCGGCCGCAGCTACCGGATCCAGCAGACGCTGGAATGCAAATACGAAATCGTTGGCAGTTACGGGGGTGCTATCGCTCCAGACGATTCCCTCACGCAAGTTAAAGGTATAAACAAGGCCATCGTCAGAGACACTCCAGTCGCTTGCCTGGCCTGGAATTGGCTCTGCTAGCGTATCCTCTGTGACCAGTCCTTCGAAGATATCACCCGCTATGCGATTTTCCCAATCACCCGAGAGCTTGTGCGGGTCCAGTGAAGAAGGATCCGCACCGTTATGAATATTGATTACAGCGGCGTGGGCCTGGAGCGAAAACACTGCTCCACTAAACGCGATAACACTTGCAGAAACTATCGACGATAAAAGGGGTCGGACACCTGAATAGAACATGAGATTGGTTCTCCGTGTATGACTCTTGAATTTGCCTGAACTATTCGCTGCAGATAGAGAAGCGGTTCCGATGAACTCCATATCTTCGGTGGCGACCGAATCTAGTGAACAGCCGTGGACAAATACTACATCATCCGTCGAGTAACGAGGGCAACGTCAGGGAAATTGCAGGCACAAAAGTGATCAGCATAAGTGCGCCGAAAATAGCCAAATAAAACGGCCAGATGGTCTTTACGGCCTTCTCGATAGGAACTTGTCCGACAGCGCAACCCACAAACAGGCATGCACCAACAGGAGGCGTACACAGACCCAGCCCGAGATTCATCATCAAAATCATGCCAAATTGCAATGGGTCGATACCGATGGAAATGGCCAGTGGCAAGAAAATCGGAGTACAGATCAGAATAAGTGCTGCCATGTCCATGATCATGCCCAACATCAACAGCATGACGTTGATCATCAATAACAGCGCAACCGGGTTTTCAGAAATGCCCAGCATAAAATTTGTCATTGCGGTGGGCACTGAAAAATACGTGAGCATATAGCCGAACGAACCCGCACAAGCGATGAGAATCATAACCATCGCTGTTGTTTTTACCGCGTTGCGAACGGCGGTTTTGAAATTGGCCCACGAAAGACTTCGATACACGATGATGGTCACCAGGAAAGCGTAGATTGTTCCAAATGCACCTGATTCGGTCACTGTGAACACTCCGGACAGCACGCCACCAACAATAATGACGGCGGTAAACAGACCTGGCAATGCCATAATGAAGTTCACTAGTAAAACTTTAAATCCGGGAAAAACCTCCGCCTGATAACCACGTTTGACAGCGACCACATAAGCCACTAACGCCAGACAAACGCACATAAGCACACCGGGTACCACACCCGCCAGAAAAAGTTTTGAGATAGAAACAGCACCGCCGGCGGCTACGGCATACAGGATCATGTTGTGACTTGGTGGAATCATGATACCGGCAATAGATGAAGTAACTGTGACGTTCACCGCGTAGTCATCGTCATAGCCTTTCTCTTTCATCACCGGTATCAGGATAGAACCCAGTGCGGAAATATCAGCTACAGCTGAGCCTGAGATGCCGCCAAAGAGCATAGACGACAATACATTCACTACGCCCAGGCCACCACGCACGGCACCGACAGCACTGGATGCAAACCTCACCAGACGCATGGCAATGCCGCCATGAAACATCAACTCGCCCGCAAAGATAAAAAACGGTATTGCCATCAGTGAAAATACATTGATTCCCGAGACTATGCGTTGAAATGCCACCATCATTGGCAGGCCTTCGACGAAAAACGCTGACACGGCGGCAATACCCAGAGCGAACGCGACCGGTACACCAATGATCACGCAAAAGGCGAAGAGAAAAAGCAGTATGAATAGACCCATCAGGCGTTGGATTGCAGCATGTCGTTGATATCGGAGTCGTCCCTGGTGGGTTTTATCCACTCAGCGATATGACCAATCGAATACAGTAGGGTAAGTGCGCCACATAATGTGATTGGAATGGCTCGGAAGCCTTCAGGGATTCCAAGCAGAGGAATCTGCGACCCCCATTTGAAAATCACAAGGTTATAGCTGTTTATCATCATCACAGTGCCGAATATACCCATGATAATGTGTGCCGCGAGTTCAAGCACACGCCGCACAGACCGCGGAAACAACTCGCGCAAGTAGGTTACCCCCAGGTGCGTGCCACGATGAACGCCAATTGATGCTCCTAAAAAACCGATGAGTACGATAAGGAGCAATGACACTTGCTCTACCCAGGTAGGCGTGGCATTCAATACATAACGACCGTACACCAGCCAACCAAAAATGACGGTCAGAACGACCAGCGCCGTACCGCAGATCCACTCGCTGATAAAGCAAAGGGTATCCAGTAGTTTGCGGTAGGCGCTGATCACGCTTTTCACAAAAGTGATAAACGGGGTTTTAAGGTTTTCAGTCAGTATTTTTGATCAATTCAACCAGCGATACCAGTTCAGGGTTATCAGCAAGATAGGTGTCGTAAACAGGTTGCATTGCGGCCTGAAAGGCAGACTTGTCGGCGATATCGTTGTACTGAACACCTCCTGCCATAACCTTTTCCTTGCTGGCAGCTTCCCGCTCTGCCCAGAGCTCACGCTGCAATACGGCAGACTCGCGTGCCGCTTCAGTTACCATTGCCTGATCTTCAGCCGATAGTGCATTAAAGGTATCGGCATTGATGCAAACACACTCTGGAATAATCAGGTGTTCTGAAAGCGAGTAATAACCTGCGACTTCAAAGTGACCGGTGGATTCGTAACTGGGCCAGTTATTTTCGGCACCATCGACGACCCCTGTTTTCAATGACTGGAAGACTTCGGCAAACGCCATTGGCGACGGATTTCCACCCATAGCGGATATCATGCCGGAATAAAGATCGTTGTTCATCACACGGATCTTCATGCCTTCTATGTCAGCCGGAGTGTTAACAGGCTTTTTGGTATTGTAGAAAGAACGCGCACCGGAGTCATACCAGGCCAGAGCAACTATGCCCTTCTCAGCCATGCCTGCACTGATTTGTGCACCCGCTTCGCCATCAAGTGCACGGTGCATATGAGAAACATCTTTGAAGATGAATGGCAGTGATACGACGTTTGCGGCTGGCGCTATGGGTCCTATTGGTCCCAGGTTGAAATTACCGATAGCCACTCCACCAAGACGAAGCTGCTCGATAGCATCCGGCTGACTGCCTAGGACACCAGAGTGAAACATTTTCAGGGTGATCCTGCCATCTGATCGCTCAGCCAGCAATTCAGCAAATTTGTCCATGCCCACGGTATTGGGATAGCCATCCGGGTGGATATTCCAGCCTTTCCACTCAGCGGCTGTGGCTACGGCTGAACCGATGGTCATTGCTACACCGATAGCGCCTGCTATAGCAAGCCTTTTAAATCGGGTTCTTGATAGATATGGTGATTTTACTTGCTCTACCATTGACTCTCTCCTGTGATGAAGAGTACATAGTTAAGCAGAATCCCTCTGACGTCAAGTGCTGGACGCCTGACATATTTTTCAGGCAGCCCGCCGTTCTGCTCTGGCGTTCGCAATCAAATTGTGAAGCGTTTCCGAAAACTCGGTAGCAATCAGCTTGGCAACATAGGCATCGGCACCCACTCCCATTCCCAGCTTCTTGTTTTGAGCAGCTGACAGGGAGGAGTGCATCATTACGGGAATACCGTTGAACCGGGCATCTTCCTTGATTTTGGTTGTCAAAACATAACCATCCATGTACGGCATTTCAACATCCGTGACTACCGCCTGAATTCTGTCAGATAATGGTACGCCTGCATCGGTAGCTTCGTCGGCAGCCTGTTGCAGGGCTTCCCAGGCATCACGTCCATTGTTGAAGCTTTTGTGCGTAATTTTCATTTTATCAAGCAGTCGGCCCACTTGAATACGCGCAACTCCCGAGTCATCAGCAAAGAACACGCAACGCTCTTCTTCGTAGTCCACATTCTTAATTTCCTTGAGATCAGCATCAAATGTTGAACCAAGTGCTTCCGCAATGATTTTTTCCACATCGATAAGCAGAAGAATGCTGTCATCCTCCAGCTTACTCATTGCAGTCAGCATGTTATTGTGATCCCTACTGATTAATTCATTGGGCTCGACAATCTCGCTCCACGCCAACTGGATAATGTCATCAACTTCGCTCACCAGAAAACCCTGAGTCGTGTTGTTGAATTCCGTGACAATCAAAATATTCTGATCTGGCGATGACTCGTAGCCACAATATTTGTTCAGGTCGATGACAGGCACTGCTCTGCCGCGTATGTTTGCAACGCCTGCCAGGCTCGAGGCAGCTTCGGGAACCTTTATCAGTGCGGGTACGGTCATAAGCTCGCGCACCTTGAAAACATTGATACCAAATCGGGTTTCGTTTTCTAACTGATCCTTTCTGCCAAGACAAAACATAAGTATTTCAAGCCGATTTGTGCCCGCCAGATTGGTGCGATCATCAATCGATTGAAATATGTCAGTCACGAATAAGCCCTTCCCGGTTTAAATGGTGATTACCAGCCTGTTGAATGATCTAGCGACGATTCGCTAACAAAGCTTTACTCATCTACGTTACACACAACAACCGTACAACGGGCTGTTTGTGTGGGGGAGTTGCAAATGATTGGCCAGCAATGCCGCAAGCTAACAGATGCACCATTTACCCACTAGCAGGGGAGCGTTTCCCTTGCGGGGAACGTCACTGGCAGGTTACATTCGCCGTATACACAACACTTGCTAAAACGCGGTTGAAATTCCACCCGTTTTCAACCTCGCAGCGGCTCCTCCAGCTGCGCTACCATGCTGCCATCCAGATTCATGGCAATGGCCAGTTTGTCAAGGTATGTGCGCTCAGACGGGCTATCCATATCGACAACCAGAGCCGAGGCAAGATACAACTCTGCGGCTGTCTCCGGGGAATCAGCCAATGCAGCGATTGATTTCACGTCAATCGGCTTGTTCAGTTCTTCGAGTAAAAACCGCGTTACATCCTTTTCAAGACCCAGATTATTTATTTGCTGAGTGATCAACGCCATTTCGTCATCGTCGATATGTCCATCCGCGCGGGCAGCACTTATCATGGCTCTAATAAGCGACTCACTTCTTACGCTTGCCTGGATATCCGACAGATCCGCAATCGGAGTTCCGACTTCGAACTGATCAAGGTCCAGCGTTTTTCCAGACAAGGACCCGGGTACGGTTAACGCGGAGGTATCATGAGTGCCGGATTGCGCAGCGTCGTGCTTCTGCGATGCCTGCCACTGTGTAAATGCCTTATAGGCCAGCCCACCAATTGCAGCCGTACCACCGAGTTTCACTGCTTTTTTAGCAAATTTGCGCGTCCCCTTGCTGCCGAACAATAACGCAACAGCGCCAGCAGCGAGTGCACCCGTGCCAACACCCGTGAGAAGTGCAGTTCGCTCATCTCCAGCAGGCGGGATGATTGACTTTTCTTCTGCCATTTTTAGCCCTGCCTGAGTCGCCCTTTGAGAGCTATCGAGCAGACTATCTAAAATCTTGCGTGCATCCATCTGAGATTCTCCGAAAGTGGTTTTCAACATCGGCAAGGTAATACCTGTCCGTTGAAATATATGGAGACTTTGATTGGCAATTAAAGGTAGTGTGCCGCGAGTGATGAACAATTGTCTTTAACGTTACATTCGCCTAAGCTTCAAACTGCATTACCCACGAAATCATCACACTGGGTATCACTTTTCATCAGAGAATGTACGGTATGCGCGCAGAATCCTCCCCAACTCAGGCCCCGTACGGTAGTTGGCACTCCCCCATTAGCGCTGAGATGCTGGTCTCTGGTGCTGTTGGAATCAATGAAGTAATACCCGATGGCGACTCGCTCTGGTGGGCAGAATCCCGACCTGAAGAAGCTGGCCGTGTCGCACTCATGAGATACCAAGCCGGCGAAAGCGTCGAGGTTACCCCGCGAAACATCAATGTACGTACTCTGATGCATGAATACGGCGGTGGCGCATGGTGGGTTGCGAACGACACCGTCTGGTTTGTAGATTACGCAGATCAGCGTCTACGCCAGCTGCACTACTCGTCGGACGGCGCTAACGCTATCCAGCTGTTATCTGCTGAGCCGCCGACGCCCCGAGGATTACGCTTTGCCGACATACGGCCAAGCCACGATGGACATTGGTTGGTGAGCGTTTGTGAAAGACATTTGCCAGATCAAGATGAGCCACAGAACCTTATCTGTGCGATTGCGCGCGATGGATCTCAACGACAAATTGGCTTGGTAGAGGGAGCCGATTTTTACGGGTCAATCTGTTTGTCTGGCGACGGAAAACAGCTCGCATGGGTGCAATGGGATCACCCAAACATGCCCTGGGACACAACAACGTTGATGATGGCGAATATTATCAGCGACAGCGAAGACATTAGGCTAAGTGATGCGAGAGCCGTAGCTGGTGGATCTGATGAAGCAATCGTACAACCGTTGTTCTCACCCGATCATCGACTTCACTATCTATCGGATCGCAACGATTTCTGGCAACTCTATGTTCAGGGTAACGATACTCCGGTGCTGGAAGTGGACGGAGAAATCGGATATCCGCCTTGGGTGCATGGGCTTTCGCGCTACGGTTTCGATGACAAAGGCAATGTCGTGGCAGCCTATTACAGAGACGGTATCGATCACCTGGATAAGGCTCCGGAAGGAAGTGCGTTTCATTCCATCAGGCTCAGTGGATCCAGGCTTGCATTCGCCAGTGCTTCATGGTCAAGGGAAACCTCCGTGCACTATGACGGCATCGAGGTACGGTCCGCACGAACGTTACCACTATCTGATGAGTTCATGAAACCGCCAGAGGTTTTGAAATTTCCAACCGGAGATGAAAATTCCGGTGAAATCGCGCACGCACTCTACTATTCCCCGGTTAATCCTGATTTTACCGCGGCTGAAAATGAAAAGCCCCCATTGATCGTACTTGCCCATGGTGGCCCGACATCAGCAGCTCGCTCGCAATTATCATTGGCACAACGTTTCTGGACAAGTCGAGGATTTGCAGTAGTCGATGTCAACTACCGAGGTAGTAGCGGTTACGGGCGTAGCTATCGAAAAAAACTTGATGGGCAATGGGGTATTGCTGACGTACAAGACTGTGTGGCAGTTGCACAATTTCTGGCAAAACGTGGCGATGTTGACAGCAAGCGCCTGATTATACGCGGCGGAAGCGCTGGAGGCTTTACAGTCTTGTCTGCCCTGGCCTTGCATGACACATTTACAGCGGGTGCCAGCCTGTATGGTGTTGCCGATCTCGAAGCTCTGGCCAATGATACGCACAAGTTTGAATCCCGCTACCTTGATAGCTTGATCGGTCGTTGGCCGCAGGATGCGGCTATCTATGCAGAACGATCACCGATTAATCATCTTTCAGGTTTCAACGCACCGATGATTGTATTGCAAGGAGCAGAAGATGCCATCGTACCCCCTAACCAATCCAGAATGATCGTCGATGCCTTGGACAAACGCGGATTACCAGTGGCCTATCTTGAATTTGAGGGAGAACAACATGGTTTTCGCAAATCCGAAACAATCATAAAGGCAACTCTTTCAGAGTTGGCGTTTTACGGAAAAGTATTTGGATTCACACCTTCAGGAGACACAACAGACATTGATATTCGCAACCTCTGACTTGCAAAGCGATAATAAGGAAATACCCTTTAAGAATACAAATAGTACGTGAACGTTTTGATCGATCAACTGACCAGTAAAGACAATTATTTCTGTTTAAACCGCGTCACGAGTCAGCTGGTTCACAGGCCTGGTCTCGCGCGATATGAGTTGACGTAAGGTTTCAGGCTCGCAGGGCTTGTGCAGAAAGGGAAAACCCAGCGCTTTGATATCCTGGAGTCTATCGGGTGCTATATCGCCACTAAGAATTATCGCAGGCAAATCAGTCCCAAAAGCCTTACGAATATTGACAATAGCATCGCCACCTGTTTCCCCGTCGCGTAGCCGGTAGTCACTGATTATCAAATCAGGTATATCGCCAATTTCAAACAATTGCTGGATAGCAGCGTCACCTGAGGTTGCACACATGACAACGCAGCCCCATGTCTCCAGCAAACCCTCTATAGCAAGACACACCTCTTCTTCGTCGTCAATAACCAGGATGAACAAGGTTGGCACATGGTCTGGCGCCATTTGTTCAGGAACCTGCCGAAAGCGACATTGCGACTCATCACCTTCAGGCACACCGACACTAAAAGTTGCCCCCTCTCCAACTACGGACGATACATGTAGCTCAATATCAAGAATATCGGCTACACGCTTAACTATAGATAACCCTAAACCAATACCCTGGTCTCGATCACGCTCTGCGTTACCCAACTGCACAAACTCTTCAAATATCCGGTTCTGATCAGCAATCGGAATGCCCACGCCAGAATCCTTAACTGAAACCCATATTCGGTCATTGGCATACTCTGTTGAGATGTAAACATTTCCCGACTGTGTGTATCGAATAGCATTGCCAACCAGATTGCGCATGAGTCGTTCGAGCAATAATGGATCAGTAAGAACTACGGCACGGCTAGTCTCAACCGTGAACTCAAGATCTTTTTCCAGGGCAAGAGGTTTGAACTCACCTTCGATTTGAGTGAGCAAAGTATCAATATAAACATGCTGACGATCTGCCACAATGGTCCCGGCGTCAAGTTTGGATATATCAAGCAAAGCATTGAACAGCTCTTCCAGAGATTTGACTGACGAATTGATCTGATTGACCAGCGTCTTATGCTGAGTGTTGCGTGTCTGCATTTCGAGAGTGGCGGTAAACAAACGCAACGAATGCAGCGGTTGCCGAAGATCATGACTCGCGGCTGCCAGAAATCGAGATTTAGCAAGATTAGCTTTTTCTTCACGTGCGAGCGCAACTTCAGCCCGCTGATGCTGGTGTTTGAGATCGTCAAGGAGTTCGACGTTATCGAAACGCAGATTTATTGATCTGATTATCGATGCTCTTATTGTCCGGGATGAGCCGTAACTGACAAAGAGATACAGCAGAACCAGTCCACCAATCCATGCTGAATCTTGCGCATCAAGACTGAACATCCGGATACCGATCGGTAGCATCAGAGGTATTACGTAGAGCGTGTACATCGTCCGCAAGTATGAGACGGTTGCTGTTGCGGTCGCCACCATGCCAGTCAAAAGCATGAAAACCAGCAAACTGACCAAAGGCGTCTCCAGCGAAATTGCCAAATAGCCGAACAGGCCAAAGCAACAACCGGTGATCGTGGAAAACACTGTCGCCAGGTGCAAACGTTCCTGAACGTTGTCCGCCGTTGTTGAATCGCGTAGCCAGCGGAAAAGCACAATGGAACGCACTAACTGCATGATAAATACGACACCGAACCAGAGGGTCCGGAATTGCAGGGACAGCTGATCTCCGGTTGCGAGCGCTAAAATCAGCGCAGCAAATACCGAGGCCGGTATAATCCAGACCAGGTTGCTAGCCAGGAGATTGAACTGCGCTAGACGTGAATCAATCTCGCGAGTGTTTGCGGTACTCATGAATCAGCACTATCTTCAAACACCATTTGCAGATGTCTGCCTTCAAACTCTACAAGATCACCGTGGTAAATCTTTCGCCTGCGCCTGGTCTCAACACCACCATTGACCAGTACCATACCGTCATCGATCACCAGCTTGGCCTGCGCCCCACTGCCCACCAGGCCTTCGAACTTCAGTATCTTATAAAGTTCGACAGGCTGGCTGTCGAGGAGAACCACCTGGGAGTTATGCCCTTCTGACATCGCCACAAACTTCCTGCTCCGGCACATCAGTATACCGCCTGAATTTGCGAATTATTCCTCGCTAACTGTAAACCCGTGCAAACTATCCTCTTTGACAGTTGGTATCGAACACAAACTTTACTAACTGGCCTTTGCTAACAGGTTTTCGTTGTCGTTAATCTTTTTTATCAAGGTCGCTAGTACCTCATCTGCCTTATCGTTATCGATCTGGCAGGTACCTGCGGCTGCATGCCCACCACCACCGTGCTGGAGCATGAGATCACCAACATCCGTTTGGCAACTACGATCAAAGATAGATTTACCCGTGGCAAATACCGTGTTCTGTTGTTTAAAACCCCACATTTGATGTATTGAAATATTGCATTGGGGGAACAAAGCGTATATCGCAAATCGACTACCGGGATATATCGTCTCTTCGTTTCGAAGATCCAGAACCACAAGATTGCCATGAACAGTACTGCAACGTTGAATCTGCTCCTTGAATGCATCCGCATGCTCAAGATACAGATCGACACGTTCAGAAACATCAGGCAATTTCAGAATATCATCAATACTCGATTCCTTGCAGTGATCGATCAGCTCCATCATCAGCGCATAGTTTGAAATCCTGAAATCACGAAATCTTCCAAGTCCGGTGCGCGAATCCATCAACATATTCAGCAATTCCCAACGTTGCGGATTCAATACTTCCTCCAGATTGTATTGTGCTGAATCGGCCTTATCAACAGCTTCCATCATTTCGTCCCAACGCTCGGGAAACGCAGCATGCCCGCCGAAATGCTTCCAGACAACGCGTGCGGCAGAAGGCGCATCGGCGTCGATGATGTAGTTGTCCTGCTGAACATCATTGCGCTTGACTTCCGAATCATGATGATCAAACACCAAATGCGCACCATCCACAAAGGGTAGATTTGTCGTGATGTCCTTGTCACCTATGTCAATCTTGCCATCCTGCATGTCTTTTGGATGCACAAAACTGATTTCTTCAATCATATCCAGATGCTTTAACAGCACAGCACAGACAAGTCCGTCAAAATCGCTACGGGTAACCAAACGGTAGGTATCAGTCATGAGAATGTTGGGTAATTATGGTTGCTTTATCTGAACTACCATCGGCGAAGAACTTCAGAGCGTTAATAGCCAGGCTATAAGACTACACTCTGAAGCGCCATTTTTATACCTCGATCACAGTTTCGGCTCCAGCTCCACTACTTTTTGGTCGCAAGTGCAGCTTTTAGCTGCATAGCCAGTGCAGAGGGCTGGTCCGCACCTGAGGTTGCCCGCTTTTCCCGAGAAGTCGCGGGTGGTCTGTTGGTAACCGAATTGTTATTACTACGACGGGTGCCGGTACTACTCGTCGCCGCAGTACGATGAGAGGATTTACCCATACCTTGTGATCTGTCACGCGATCCACGATTCTGTTCAGTATCCTCAGCACTGTCACTCATTCGCATTGACAAGGCAATACGCCGTCGCTGGACATCGACACTCATGACTTTCACTTTGACAATGTCACCCGCCTTGACGACGTCGCGTGGATCCTTGACAAAGGTGTTACTCAGTGCAGATATATGTACCAATCCGTCCTGGTGAACACCGATATCAACGAACGCACCAAAGGCTGTGACGTTAGTAACTTTACCTTCAAGCACTTGATCTGGCACAAGATCGGTAATTTTCTCGATACCGTCGGCAAAGCGAACTGCCTTGAACTCAGGTCTAGGATCGCGGCCGGGTTTATCAAGTTCCAGCAAAATATCCTTAACCGTCAGCAAGCCAAACTGTTCATCAACGAACTCTTCAGGATTGAGGTTATTCAGACGGGTACTGTCGCCAATGAGCTCATTGATCGAGCAGTTCGACTTCTCGATAATACGTTTAACTACCGGGTAACTCTCCGGGTGCACACCGGAAGAATCCAACGGGTCACTGCCATCCCTGATACGTAAAAATCCCGCGGCCTGCTCAAACGCCTTCGGTCCCAATCGCGGTACTTTTTTCAACTCCTTGCGCGTTTTGAACATCCCGTGCGTATCGCGGTACTCAACTATATTCTCAGCTAATGCAGGGGTGAGGCCGGCCACACGAGCCAACAGGGCTGCAGAGGCCGTTCCGAGATCGACACCCACAGAATTTACACAATCCTCGACTGTCGCATCAAGGCTGCGAGCTAACGCACTTTGAGACACGTCATGCTGATATTGACCAACTCCAATCGCTTTCGGATCAATTTTTACGAGCTCAGCCAAGGGGTCCTGAAGACGCCGTGCGATTGATACAGCGCCTCGAATGGTCACATCCAAGTCAGGAAACTCATCTTCTGCCACCTTTGATGCCGAATAAACGGAAGCACCTGCCTCGGAAATTACAACTTTGGTCATGTGTCGGCGTTTGTCTGCTTGCTGCGCGGCGACCATTTTTATTAGCTCATCCGCCAACTTCTCGGTTTCCCGACTGGCAGTGCCATTGCCCACTGCAATCAGCTCGATTTTATGACGCGTACACAGCGTTGCTAAAGTGAGCAATGAAGGTTGCCATTGTTGCTGTGGCTTGTGCGGGTAGATAGTGGAGTGATCCATTACGCGACCATTGGCATCAACAACCGTTACCTTTACGCCGGAGCGGTAACCGGGATCCAGACCCAGGGTTGCCCGTGCTCCCGCAGGCGCAGCCAACAGAAGATCCTTGAGGTTACTGGCAAATACACCAATTGCTTCACTGTCCGCACGCGCACGCAAATCGGTAAAAAGTTCGCTCTCCAGATGTAGCGACAATTTTATTTTCCAGGTCCAGGCCACCACCTGCGCTCGCCATACGTCAGCCGGGCGTGCCTCGTTCCTGAATCCCAGATAAGAACCTACCGTATCAATACAGCGATCATCCGAAAATCCTTCACCATCTTTAAGTTGTAGCTGTAAAGCCAGGAAGCCCTCACTTCGACCGCGAAACATGGCAAGGGCCCGATGTCCCGGCACCCGCATCAAGGGCTCCTGATGTTCAAAATAGTCTGAAAATTTTGCCCCGTCTGTTGCTTTTCCCTTAACAAGAGAGGCGCATAGATAAGCCTGATCCTGAAGAAGAGTGCGCAGGCGCGCTATCAGACCTGCATCTTCCGCAAATCGTTCCATAAGAATATAGCGTGCGCCCTCAAGCGCAGACTTTACATCGACCACATGCAGACTTACATCTTTTGCCTCATCGGTACAAATGAAACCTTGTGCCAATGCTTCGGGCTCATTTTCGGGTGAATCCCATAGTTGCTCGGCAAGAGACAGTAATCCGGCTTCAATAGCTATCTGTCCCTTGGTTCGTCGCTTTTTCTTGAACGGCAGATACAGATCTTCCAGTTCAGCCTTGCTCTGTGCAAGAACCAGTTGAGTTTTTAATGCATCACTGAGTTTTCCCTGCTGCTCGATGGCATCCAGGATCGATGATCGTCGCTGTTCCAGTTCACGCAGGTAAGCGAGTCGCTGTTCCAGATCACGAAGCTGTGCATCAGACAATGCGCCCGTCGCCTCTTTTCTGTAGCGAGATATAAAGGGTACTGTCGCACCTCCATCGAGTAGTCCGATAGCGGCGTCAACTTGTTGCTCGGATGCATTTATCGTTTGCGCTATACGCGCACTGATCGAAGACTGAGCTGTTGCGCTCATAGAAGAGATTGCCTCACCTGAATAAGTTCGGCCACAATGGATATGGCAATCTCTGCCGATCCTCGGGCACTAATGGATATACCAACCGGCCCTTTGAGCCGATTGACACTTGACGAGGGTACGTCCAGACCAACCAGACGCTTACAACGTTTTTCGTAATTTCTGGCAGACCCTAATGCACCAACATGAAAAGCGTCCGATGGCAGCGCCTCCATTAGCGCAAGATCATCAATATTCGGATCATGGCTTAATGCTAGAACTGCGCTTCGACTATCAGTTGCGTATTGCAAGACAGCATCATCCGGACTCATGTCCAGAACCGGTACATCATCAACATCCCAGTTTGCACGAAACTTGTCACGGGGATCGACAACCAGCACATCGAAATCCAACGCCTTGGCAAACCTGGCCGTATATCGTGAAAGCTCGCCAGCACCGATTAGCAGCAATTGCCATGCAGGTCCAAAAACCTGCCTCAATTGGGGTGCTTGCCAACTGAATACGTCCTGATCACTGGCAAGTTCGATAGTCACTTTCTGAGTGTCGCTCGAGACTTCCCTGACTACCCGCTCCCGTCGGCCTATATGGAGCAACAACTGATCGACGACAGTAGCGTCGCTCAAGGTCTCAAACAACAACTCAAGCTCTCCGCCGCAGGCGAGCCCAAAACGCCTGGCGTGCTCGTCATCAATTCTATGCGTATGGACCTGAGGCATGTCGCGCACTCGAAATTGTTCACTAAGCTGCGTTTCGACACACCCGCCTGATACCGAACCCGATAATACTCCATCCTCACGTATTGCCGCAATTGAACCTAGAGGGCGTGGTGAAGAACCCCAGGTTCCAACTACTGTGACCAGCTCGACCACATAACCTTGCGCAAGCCAGTTGCTGGCGGCTTCCAATACTTCTTGCTGACTACTTTTCAAAATGAAGAGCTCCCGGACAATGCACTATTGGCATCGATAGTGACTGATACAGCGTCCGTGGTGAAGGGACACTTGAAACCGAGTTGACACGCAACCAGCTGCAGATCAGACGCGGGACTCTCGTTATCTTTCTGATGACCATAAAGCCTGTCTCCAACAATTGGATACCCCAACTCTGCCAGATGCCGTCGAATCTGATGTTTACGCCCGGAATCAATCGACAGTGTCAGCACTGATCGGTTATGTTCGGTGTCAAATTCTACCTTCAGTACGGTGGTCGATGCAGCCTTGCCATCGATAGGGTTATCAACAGTCATCGGCAATTCGGCACACATGTTTCCTGTGACAGTCGCCTGGTAGGTTTTACTCACCAGCCGCTTCTCAAACATGACGGCAAGGCTGCGCAAGGCATTCTGTGTGTACGCAATAAGAAGCAATCCGCAAGCTGCCTTGTCCAGCCGATGAACAAGATAACAGTGCTTTCCAGTACTACCGGCCGCTACCTGAGTTGCTACCGTATGATCGGACCATTTACTTCCCTGGCATAGCATCCCGGCAGGCTTGAACCAGATTCCGTAGTTGACATGATCTGAAAGACAGTGCATGGGTTGCGGCGCTTTAGACAATACAGCAGGGTCATAGTTAAGAATAACGCCAGAGCCCTCACTGACGTTCGTATTCAGGGAACGTAAACGTCGCGGCCGCGTCTTGCCTTTGCCGCGTTGCAAGCTGACCCATACTGCACCTTTCGCAGCAGCGTCCAGAAGAACAAGCTCTGGCAACATGGACTCACGTTGCAAAGCCTGTAATACATTCTCCGAGCTCAGTATTTCAGTTCTGTATTGCGCCGTTTTTTTCACAATCAGTCGGCCAGAGAGTGAATATCGCCGGCAACAGCACGAGCACTCTTTAGCATGAATCCATGTTCGGATGCGATGTAGAACATGCTTACTCCCAAAGCCTTGAGTTCATGCGCGCTGCTCGTATCGGGCGCAAACGTCATGAAGGCCTTCCCATTGGATTTGCAGGACTCGCCAACGCGACGCATAGCTTCTCGTACAGGCGCTGATGCGGGATCGTCGACGCCAAGACACACAGATAGATCTGCAGGGCCAACGAATAACCCGTCTATCCCGGAAACCGCGGCGATATCATCAGCGGCGTCGACGCCTTCGGGCTCTTCGATCTGGGCAATTACGACCGTTTCTTTATCGCTCTGCTCCAGAATTTCCGGCATAGCACGAGTTGCGAAGCCTGCCCACCGGGTAGATCCGGCAAAGCCTCGACCACCATGGCCGAAGCGCGACCAGCGAGCAGTATTCCTGGCTTTCTCCACACTGTCCACATGCGGTACAACGACGCCCAGCGCACCGCTATCAAGCACTTTTAAAATCTCGTCTGCGGAGCCTGTTGGTACACGTACCAGTGCCGGAAAATCCAAAGCACGCGCAATAGCCAGGCAAGCATCCAGGCGCCCTCGATCGAAGGGCGAGTGCTCTGCATCGAGGGCAATGAAATCCAGTCCGGATTTGGCAAGCACCTCCACGACTTCATGCGCCGGTGTTTTTACGAATGTGCCGCAAAGCATCTCGCCAGCAAGCATTCGTGAACGGAAGCTTTGAAATTGAGTCATTTGTAACGGCCTCGGTGGTTGAACGCCTTACTGTAACCGCTTATAACCCCGAATAATCGACAAAATTATCTTATTGTGCCGTGGACGAGTTGAGGTAAGCGGACAACCAGAATGCGTCAGATTGAACGACAGATTATCTGGCTGCGTTATAAGCATCACGACCCTTTCCAATCCTTAACCAGACTAGCGCACCACCTGCCAACAGCAAAAACGGGATCATAGCCAAATTCACCGTATTCCAGCCATGCACAGCGGTACCGCCGGAGCAATTAAGCAATCCACCTGAGGCGATACTGGCAAGTGTGACGCAACCGAATACCATCATGTCATTCAGCCCCTGAGCGTTACCACGCTCATGCGGTGCGTGAGCACTTGATAGCAAGGAGGTGGCGCCAATGAATCCGAAGTTCCAACCGAACCCCAGGAGTATCAACGCCAGGAAAAAATTACCCAGGGTAACTCCACTCAGCGCGACGACTCCGGCCATTCCCAATAATATGAGGCCGGCGGTGATAATCCGCGTGACACCGAAACGTACGATCAAATGACCCGTAAAAAATGACGGGATGTACATGGCGAGCACGTGCGCAGAGACAATGTCATTGGCATTGTTGCCGGTGAATCCGCAACCTATAACTGCCAATGGTGTGGATGTCATGACAAGATTCATCAATGAGTACGACACCATGCCACATATGATCGCCACCATAACGGTCGGGTTGCGCAGAAGCTCCAAACGGGATCGTCCTCTAAGTTGCTCTGCGCTACTGTTTTTGCCCTGTTCGGTTTTGGGCAGATCCAGCAAGAGGAAGAGAAACATACCCACCAGGTTTAACAAAATAATCGCCAGGTAGGTACCCATAAAAGGATTGGGCAAAAATACACCGTCAAATACCGGAATGAAGCTTACGTCAAATACAAGCTTATTAAGTTGTGGCCCCAAAATAGCAGACAACAACCCTCCGGCCATGACGTAGGAAATCGCTTTTGGGCGGTATGCTTCCGACGCAGTATCTGCTGCGGCGAAACGATAAAAGCCATGCGCAGACATGTATATTCCGGTGAAGTAAGAACCCAGCAAAAGCGTACCGAACGAGGATATATACAGAGCATACGCTGATACTGCCGCACCGATAGCACCGCTGACCGCGCCTACAAAGAATCCAAATCGGCGCCCGCGATGTTGCATTAACGGAGACATCCAGGGTGCCGTTGTCATGCAGCCGAATACAATGCAGGAAATAGGCAGCGTGGCAAAACAGATGTTACCTGCCAGCATGCCACCTGCCAACCCGCCAACCACGAAAAGCATCGGTAGCTGCGCGCCAAGAATAGCCTGGGCTGCGACGAGTACCGCGATGTTTCGTCGCGTACGACTATCTTCGACAGTTGTCATTTATAAGTGTGCAAGGGCGAGAGGCAAAGTTTAGGGCATATAGCATACTCAGTTATCAACGCCTGCGCACTGCATAAATCAGATGCTACGTAATCCTATCTGCGATAGCTTGATTATGACAGTTTAGCGAGTTGCCAGGCAACGTAAAAGTGACCCGACAATCAAATCTGCCAAAGCGGACGGACCCAGCATTTCAGGCTCCATCTCTTCGGTACAATCTATTACCAGATAGCCGATACACTGGGTGCCTGTGGACAGGGCTTCAACCACGATCGGCCCATTGAAAGCATCTTGAATACACCCCTCAGGAAGCAACTCGCAAGTATCAAACAATACATGGGGCGGACACCGATTTCTAATATGTTCCGGGGCATAGAAAACCGATGCCTGTGTGTCCGGTGATGCTCCCGACGTTTCATAGAGACAGATAAAACACCCCGCGACGGGAAAACGCGCAGCAGTAAAATCCAATGCGGATTCAAAGTCTGCGATAGCTGTTACATCGTTGAACCTGGATCGTAGTTCATAAATGGTTTCATGAAATAACGCTGCAGACATTTGTTGCGTTGATTCGACATTCCACACCGCAAGATGAATCTTTCCAAGAATTGATGCAATGAATCCAATGGCTTCAGCAGATAAACCCGAATTACCCTGATACTTTAACGCTTCACTTATCTGAAGATGCAAATGTCTCCACCAATAGGCATCTTGCGGATTGTTTTTCAACTTGTTCAGTGATTCGAACAAATGAAAGTTCCCAGGCAGGTTTCCATTCACCAGAATAGAAACGATATCGTCGACTACGTCGGTGGCAGATATTCCAAGCGGCGATTTTATGGTACTTAGGTTATCAACGAGTAGCTGGCTGAAGCACTGAGCGTCGAATATATCCGATTTGGACTCGGCATCATTCCTGATACTGGCCACCAGTGTAGGATCACTAGAGGAGCGTATAATCAACTCAAACGGTACATGAACAGTCGTCTTGATCGCGCCCTCACACTTATTTAACTGTAGCAGAAATTGATCAACAGCCAGATTCACCATCTCATCTATCGAGTAGCTTACAGAGGTGAGTGCTGGATAGGACGTACAGGCTGTCGCTACATCGTCGAATCCTGAAACAATAACGTCGGTTGGAACCTGCAAGCCGTACTTGGCAAGTGCATGCACCGCTCCTTGTGCCATAACATCATTTGCTGCGACAACAGCGTCAATATCCGGTGAATTTCGCAACAGCTTGTCCATTGCGAAATATGCGGTTGATCCCAGGTATTCGCCATTGATAACAAATTCTTCAATTACCGGTATACCTTTGCTTTCCAGAACATCACGGAATGCTTGCTCACGCAATGAGGCTTCTGGCCCTTCTGGCCAGCCGCGAATAAATACAAATCGTTTGCGCTTCCGTTCACGGGTCATGTGCTTCATTACCGAAACCATCGCAGAATAGTTATCCACGTGAACACTCGGGACAGAGCCATCAATAACACCGAAGCAGACGAGGGGCTTATGTAAAAAATCACGAGCAAAGCTCTGCAATTGAGCCGCATCCGCATGATGACCAATGGACGAAACCACTATAATGAAACCAACAACGTCATAGCGTCGGGACATCGAATAGATGTGATTGCGCAGGTCTGTTTTATCGTCGCCCTGGGTTCTGTGTTGTTTCAGCGGGCCTCCACTAATGAAAACAAGTTTGTAGCCTTCTTGTTCCAGGCGCAAAAATGCAGATTTAAAAATGACCTTTTGATACGGCCCATACTGGTTGCCCAGAATCGCGATTGTTTGTCTGCTCATAGCTGACTGGTCCTGCTCCCCCACAGTTACACTGTAGTGCACTTTTCATGATAGTAACGATTTTCATCGTAAAAATTGCGAGATTATTTTCTAGATGTCAATTACTTGTCAGGACAAAAGAAAAATCCGGTGTAGAAAAAAATGCAAGGCCGTCTCTAACGGTGACTCTGGTCTGCTGCCTCCTAAAATCGGAAAACACTGAAATTCACACCTAATAAGCTCACTTGATAAAGCCCGAAATAAAAGCTTGCACAATCGAGTGAATGTCATCGTCGAAAGGTATTAGCAACAGATTTGCTGTTCATCCGCATGCCAGCAAGGTTTCCCACGCATGATCTTTGTGTCATGTATTTATCGTATGGCCTGATTCACCCATCCGTCATCGGTTTTAGTCAGAATCGATCCCGTTCTGAAGCAAAGCAGTTGCGGCGTCAGTGGAACATCCAGACAAAATCTGGACTCCACCCGCCTTGATTGAGAGGTGCTTCAGGCAATCGAAGTATTTACATTAAAATTGATGGAGAAAATCTATGACTATTCGCAAGACAGCAATGACAATTACTTTTCCCCTGGCTTTACTGTCAGCAGTTGCGATCGCTCAGAACGACCCGATTGCCATGATGGAGGAACTGGATGCTGATGGCAGTGGCACCTTATCCGAAGTCGAGGCATCTGCTAGTGAGTTGATTATTGGTAACTGGGCAGCACTAGACGCGGATGAAAACGGTGAGATCTCCATTGAGGAGCTTTCAGTAATCGCCCAATAAGTTCAAACGGGTACATGGATGCCGGAGTGATTCCGGCATCCATTATTTAGTTAATTGATGGATTAAATAATTTTTCTTAAATAATATTTGCCAGTTAACTATTCGTTCGTCACACTTGCCGCCTTATTCAATGAAAGTCATTAACAATGCAATTGGCGGCATTAATCCAGGGTTTTCTCGTAAGCTTCGGACTGATTCTGGCAATAGGTGCGCAAAACGCCTTTGTGCTGCGACAAGGTCTTCGTGGTGAACACGTCGCACTTGTCTGCTTTACCTGCGCCTTCTCGGATGCGCTCCTCATTTCTCTGGGAGTGGCCGGCTTCGGAGTCATCCTCTCGGCAGCCCCCTGGATAGACCCCGTATTTCGAACAGCAGGTATTGCGTTTCTCGTCGTCTACGGACTACGATCGTTGTACAGTGCATGGCGAGGGGTCCCTCAGGGACTTGAAGCCAGCAATACATCTTCACCTTCGTGGCGCATTGCCTTAACTACCTGCCTGGCATTCACCTGGTTGAATCCACACGTCTATCTGGATACCGTTGTGCTTCTCGGATCGGTATCCAGTGCCTTCGAAGGGAGACGACTTGCCTTCGCCACAGGTGCGATTATGGCCTCGTTCACATTCTTTTTTTTACTGGGGTTCGGTGCCCGGTTACTAAGACCCGTCTTTGCTCGTCCTGTAGCATGGCGTGTGCTGGATGTATTTATCGGCGTCGTGATGCTAACTATCGCATTTAACCTTGCACTTCCCCGGTAGCCCGGATTATTCGAAACCATTGATGCAAACAAAGGTTTAGTATTTTACGCAACTGAATCAGGTATCAGTATTCAGCGAAGAACTCTGGAAAAATTCCGTTAGTCGATCAAAACCTTCATCGAGCCCGACAGCGGGTTGCCAGTTAAGCAGTGCGCGGGTTTGGCGTTGATCGAACCAATGTGCAGTAGCTAGCTGTTCTGCTAGAAACCGCGTCATCGGAGGATCATCCTGCCTGTCCAGTGTTTGCCACAGGCGCTCAATGCAGGTACCGGCAGTTATCGCAATCGAGGTGGGTACATGCCTGAGGTTTTTTCTCATCCCGGCCGATAGCAATATCCGATGTATGATCTCGCTCACGGTACGGGGTTGACCATTGGAAATAACCAGCGCATGTCCAGCCGCAACATCGATGTTATCAATACCCGCCACAATGGCGCTTGCTGCGTTATCTATATAGGTTGTATCTATAAATGCCTGACCGCTGCCAACCAACTGAAGTCGGCCAGAGCTGGCTCGATCTATGATTCGCTGCACAAGCTGCTGATCACCTGGACCCCACACAAGATGCGGACGCAAACTAAGCACCTTCATTCTATCGCTATTGGCAGCTAACGCTATCTGCTCTCCCATAGCTTTGGACCGGGCATAGTGACCGCTAACATGGGCAGGATCCGCTGGTCCTGCACTTGCTGCCACCAGAGACCTACCTGCGTGCGCAACCGAAGGCGAAGAAACATGAACAAAACGAGGTACCTGATTCGCGATTGACGCCTGAATTACGCGACGCGTGCCTTCGACATTCAGTGCCTCGAAGGCATCCCAACGACCCGATACGCTAACTTTGGCTGCCAGATGAACAACCGCATCAGCGCCGCACATGCCCTGCGCCAGCGCTTCACCTACAGTAAGCTTACGCTCACCTTGTTGGTTTCCGGAATCCGCAGATAGATCGCAGCGTATTTCTTCAACATTGTCCAGACCGGACGCACCGCGCTGCACAACCGTAACGTTGTCACCGCGGTGCAACAGTAGCTTAATCACATGGCGGCCAATAAGGCTGCTCGCACCGGTAACAAGCACTTTCACAACGGAGGCACCTTGTCACCTGCGAGCACACTTGCTGCCCAACCGGCTATAGCAGTTCTGTCTACTTTCGAATTATGCCGCTGATCCACCGGCAGTCGTCTGGCAACCAGCACTGCGGCAATATCTATATCGTGACTCACACGATTCCTGACCTTATCGATTAGACTCAGTGGCGCGCCACCTGGCGGGTATTTATCATTCTTCATCTGCAATACAGCAACAATAGCCTGAGTGCCCGAAGGCCCGACGCCAACAAGAGCTGCCATTGCGATCTCATCAATAGCTTCGATCAGTTGTTCACCAGAAACAGGCGCTAGCGGGCCGGATGATGTCACGATAAGGTGACCAAGACGCCCACCCACCCACAGGCGACCATCCTGATCCAGTTGCCCTACATCACCACTACGATGCGCACCTTGCGGATTAGATGCTTCTCGGTCAGTAAGCCATAGTCTGTCATACCCATACCGGATGTGAGGCGCCCGAACGATAATCTCACCCAGGACACCTACTTCCCTGGTGTAGGCACCGGTCGTGTGACCTTTATCGTCGAGTGGATCAATGTCTATTGCCACGCCTTTGACCGGGTGACCGACACATACCCCGGCGCCTGAAAACGAAGACGATTTCGACACAGATTCGGCCTGTTGTACTTCAAGCGCCTGAAGTTCGTCCAACGATATATCAGCTACGGGCAGGACTTCTGTCATCCCGTAAGGTGTGTGTAAGCTCGCATTGCAAAAAACGCTACGCGCAGAATCCAGCAACGAGGCACGCACCGGCGCGCCTGCGGATAGAGTTAACCGAACCTCTGCACAGGCCTGAACGGCCGCGGTACTCAACGCGTTGCGCGTGGCAACAACATTAACCAATGCTGCGGGAGAGGCAAACACTAGCGTTGCTTTGATACGTTCCACGGCAGTTGCTAACGATAGCGCTGTCAGCGTTCCAGGTTTGGTGACGTCCATCTCCGGCACGATGGACGTGATACCCATTGTCGGTCCGTACAAGGCAAATGGTGCAAAGGCCGCAACCAGACGATCCGTTCGGGTTATGCCGTAAACGTAACTTAGTGCATCACGCTGCGCCTGTATCTGGCGATGCAGGTAAATGACACCTTTGGACGGACCTGTCGAACCCGAGGTAAAGGCAATTGCTGCCACTGTGTCAGGTGATGGCCATGGAGGTATGGCCTCATCCCTGCCCAGATTGCACAAGGCTTCAACATCGCTGATGATATCCAATGAGCGCTGTTTGAGTGCTGAACGAGGTCCTACTGCAATGCGCTTGCCGGGCCAGCCGAGTATGCGCGACGCAATCAACGCTTTGTCAATACCAACCAAGTATGCTGGATTAGCACTTTTAAGCGCTCTTTGCATTCCGGCCCTGCCCAGACCTGAATCCACCAACACCAAGGTAGCACCAAGACGCCAGCATGCATACACCACCAGCGACAAATCGATTCCGGGGGTAATCATTACAGCAATCCTGTCACCCTGCCTGACCCCGAATGCTGCCATACCGGTTGCCAACAATGCCGTTCGTATTCCAAGCTCCCCGAAACTGATGCTACGAGGCACCGGAGCTATTTCTACCACCGCTTCGGCATCAGCGTCGGCTGTCGAGAAATCCGCCAATGCACGTTCCCCGTGTTCAGATACCTGGTTTGTAGTTTCAGAGGTGGTGCCCGGCTTATCACCTGTAGGCTTTACAACGCTCGTGACTGCAGGCGCTTCGGGGTCAAACTGTTTAATCCATGTCCGAATGGCACCAGCCACATCAGCATCTTCTGTAACAAAGTGTGCCGCCGCAGGGAAACGGTGCACGTCGGCATGGGGAAGTCGTTTTTCGATATCATGTAGATAGATATCGCTGAAAACCTTATCTCTTGGCCCCCATAACAGGAGAGCAGGTGTCTGTGCCAGATCTGCCATGCCTTTGGCAATGGCCTGCAAGGTATCCGAGCTTTCATGCGATTTATCCAGCGGAATATCAGCGACAAAGTCAGCAATCGCTGCGCGGCGAGAAGCCAGCTTATACGGTGCGACGAAGCCTTCTTGTACTTCATTAGAAAGCGCAGGCCTGGACATACCGATTGCGCCTTTGATGAATGTTTTTGAAAACACCGTTACTATTTTAGACAGAGCTCTGGATCTGATAAGCCGGATAACGGTCGGGGCGGAGGCGAACTCAGGTTGATGCACCGCCGTGTTGGTCAGTATCACGCCTGCAAGAAACGGCTGCGAATGAGCTTTTGCCACTGTCGGATTTGTGTTTAGTGAGCGAATATGCCGCAAGGCCCAACCGAGCGAGATTGGCCCTCCCCAATCATGCGCCAATGTCACCACCGGGCCCTTGATCCCGAGTGCTTCGGTCAAGTGACATAAGTCGTCAATGCGCATCCCCAGTACACGCTTGCGCCCCGTACGTTCGGAAAAACCCATGTCAAGTTGATCTACTGCAACTACGCGAACGTTATCCGGCAGTTGTGCCAGGACGTGGCGCCATAAAAAAGACCATGATGGATTACCGTGAACACAAAGTATCGTAAGGCTCGGTAATGATGTCGTGCCACCTCTTTCAGCCCATGTGTCGAGCAGATGCCAGGTGCGCGTGCACCCTTCGGCGTCAGGCGCATCGACCAGCCTGGACCAAGATGGCTTAAGCCCGACTATACCTGCAGGAGGCTTGCTGGCAGGAGCTAACGGGCGACCAATCACCAGAGCACTTCTAGAAAAGCCACGTTGAGGCCCGATCCAACTCCGATACAGAGCACCTGGTCGCCAGTTGTCAGGGCATCAACTTCTTTAGCAAGTGTAAATGGCACCGCCGCCGGCCCGATGTTTCCAAACTCAGGGAAAGTCAGCGGAACTCGATGTGTATCAATACCCAACGCGTCCACAATAGCCGCTGTATGCGCCCGTGAGACCTGATGGATAATATAGCGGCTCATGTTCGACCAGTTAGTGTTATCTGCTTCGTCCCAGCCAAGCTTACCCAATTGCGTGCCCGCCTTGAGTAAGGCGCGGGTATCCGTACGCATCCCCTCTAGTGAACCCACACACAACTCGTGATATTCGGTGGCGGCACGAAACTCGCCACGCACGATCTTGTGACTACCGGGATTTTCCGAATGCCGACCGATTATCATCGCAACTGCACCGGAACCCAGCGTCAGACTGGCGAAATTGGCAAATAGATCTTCAAGCGTGGAATTGTCACCGAGCAGCCGATCTATGGTGCTTTGCTGGATTTCACGAGTGCCCTCACCATCGATGATAAGTGCATAGTCAATCTGACCGGCCTCCACCAGACTGCCAGCCATGTGCATGGCATTGACAAATCCCAGACACGCATTGGAAATATCGAAATTTATACATCGGGATGAGAGGCCCAACGCATGATGAGCACTTACTGCAGAAGAGGGTTCAAGACGATCACGGCAGACACTGGTATTGGTCAGGAGTCCGATACGCGACCTGTCGATTGTTGTCGCAGCGATTGCTTTTTCACCAGCCATGACTGAAGCATCAATGAAGGAGACATCCGGGGGCCACTGGCGCCGCTCGCTGATACCGGCCAGCTTTTGCAGCAGTCCGCGATCAGCGCCAACGCGCTCGTAGAACGATGCTAGCGATTCATCTATTTCATCAGAGGTCACGACGACTGGCGCGTCACAAGCCTCTATAGATACGATCGCCACATCGTTGAATTGGTACCTGAAGTTCCCTGACATATCACTCTCTTACGCGTAGACCCCGAGAGTTTGGCATGAGAAGCCACAAAATGCTTGCTTACCCGTCAACTAGAGGGTCAGGTCGTAACAAGAGGTGACCGATCTGTTTGTCCCAGACGTGCGATGAGTAGCGAAGTTATCTGTCACGACACCCGGAGGTGTAACGGAACTGTTCCCGACTGCTCAGGTCATAGCTACCAATAGATCACCTGCCAAGCCTCTCACGGAAACCCGATAAATGAAATTATTCACACGTCTGATTGGTATCGCAACAATCGCCATTGCCGCCTTGTCAACCTCTGGCAGTACGCTTGCGGCAGAGCCTGTTAACACCCTGGAAAAGAAAGGTCTTTTCGGTTACAAGGCCTCGGGGATCGCTATCCGCGGCTACGATACTGTCGCGTACTTCACTCAAGGTGCACCTGTCGAGGGTTTGGCATCTATCAGCACCGTCTGGGAAGGAGCCACATGGCAATTTTCATCGCAGGAACACCTTGCGCTGTTCGAGGCAGAGCCAACAAAATACGCACCACAATATGGCGGCTACTGCGCTTACGGTGTTGCCAAGGATGGACTGGTGAAAATAGAACCTGAGAACTGGACCATCCTCGATGACAAGCTGTATTTGAACTACGATGACAAGGTACAACGACTCTGGGAAAAGGACATACCAGGTTTTATTTCAACCGCCGATGGCAAGTTTGAAGCCTTGCTTAAAAGCCAGTGATTGAAATTCCGGGAATTAGCCTTCGGAAAACCACAGTTTCTGAATCGCGTCTGAGACGAAGAGCGATTCTACAAAGCCCCGATGGCTGACCCGGGTATCAATTGTATTGCCTGGCATGTCTTGCCTGACAGAGGAAGTCGGGCGTTCAGCCCGCCAACCCTTTCGGATTCAGTTTAAATCGCCGTCACGAACTGCAAATACCATTGGCACGACAAACATTGCCACACAGATGATATTCAGCAGAAAACTGAAAAAACCCATATGAGCACTGGCCGGCACAAGAATAGTCGCGAACACAGCGCCAATGAGGCAGGCATCGAACCAGGCAGGTCGGTCTAACATAACTTTAACTCTCGTGTACGCGGATCAAGACAATGACTATATCCGATTGTGCAAAGCCTGTCTTGCCAGCAATGAAGCGCTGTCACAGTTTCACAATCAGGCGGATTGCCGATTCCCACAGGGTGCAAGCAGAGTAATGAAACCCTGCGCGCCACCGAAATTTCACCCCAAAGGCGGCGTTGCCCTGTTTCGGTGCTGTAACCTCGTAATATTCTTTGAAACCCTGTCGCACCATGATCTACGTATTTGGCGTTATCGGACTATTTTTACTGATCCTGGGACCTCAGCTCTGGATACGATGGGTTTTCTTTCGCTACAAGGCCGACCTGGAAGATCTGCCCGGAACGGGCGCTGAGCTCGCCAGACATCTTCTCAGACGATTCGAGATCGAGGCCGTCAAAGTCGAGGAAACCACACCTTTCAGCGATCACTTTGATAGTGAAGAGGCCGCAGTGCGCCTGTCGCCAGACAACTATCATGGACGCTCTTTGACCGCCGTTGCAGTTGCGGCTCATGAGGTGGGCCACGCTATCCAATGGCATCGTAACGAAGAGATATTCAAGCTTCGCCAAAGATTCATACCGCTTGCCACAAAATTGCAGAAAGCCGGGCTCGCACTGCTGTCACTATCGCCTGTTATAGGCATCATCACCAGACATCCGGCAGGTATTCTTGCCCCGTTAGCCGGAGGGGCTCTGATGGCCGTGTGCGCAGCGGCCACCTACTTGATTGTATTACCTGAAGAATGGGATGCCAGTTTCAACAAGGCTTTGCCTGTTTTAACAGAAGGTCGATATGTTAGTGATGCGCAATTGCCAGCGGTAAAGCAAATACTTCGTGCGGCCGCCCTAACCTATGCAGCCGGAGCACTTGCCTCCATTCTGCAATTGTGGCGTTGGCTACCGCTGTTGCTGCGCCGTTGAGAGTTTACGATTGTCAGTGTTGCGGCCGGGATTTGAAACTGTGCAAAAAACCCGCATCTTGCAACTCTTCCAATGCTGGCCACCACATGGAGGCAGACGGTTGAGAAAACACACCTTGTACAAATTCAGTACCCACTCCGGCATCCAGCAGCAATTGTTGATCCCGTCGCTGTTCTTTGCCGACGTCAGTTGCAATTATGGTGTAGTCAGCCTCCAGGCGATACTGGTGAAAACCAAATCGTGCCCGGAGACTTGAACTGCGTACTTTGCCTCCGCTAAAAGCGATAATACAGGCGGATGCACACAGAGTGTCTACATGCGTATCTAATTGTTTGTCGATAATTAACCTGGCAAGACCGCGTCCTTCGTAAATGTTCCCACCTTCACTATTCAATATGACTGTATGCACCTGCGGAGATTGCTGCAGCGTCGCCTTGAGCGCACGGGTTATCCCTAATTCGATGGTGCCATCAATCAATAGTGAGTAGTTGTCCGCAGAGAGAGTAATACTATATCGACTGGCATGCTCATCGTTCATCAGTGCAAGCACATCTGTTTTTTCAGCGTTTTTCAATGTCATCTGTACCGCGCCAAGTGTATAAACGGCCGTCAGTAAAAACATCAACACCGCACCCAGGTGTGAACCCCAGACAAGCGCCATGGTGCCATGCTCTGAAAAATGCGAATCCGCAGCTCGAACCACCCCCACCAACTGCCATAGCAACAAAAGACCATGAAAAACGAAAACAGCCACCAGAATAACGTCACGATAGGTACGGTAGTCTTCGCCATCTGTCGGGGAGAGTGAAGTTTGCAGAGCAAACACGAGCACCCTGAGTAAAACAAGATTGAACCAGAAAGACCACGCTAAGGATTGTTGTCCATACCAGTGACGTTTTGCATAACCAAGCATTCTAAACGTAGGCCGGTTGTCGCATTACGTTACCCAGAAATCTGTTCAGCGTGAAAGTGGTAAGTGCAATCTGCTAAACACGGCGACGATGGTTTTATGAATAGAACACCACAACCAAGATCTGTGGCGCCGTCTTGACATCAGCACGCATAGAAACAAAACCTGCAGAAAGGATGATGATAGTCCGACGCTAACTTGCCGCTCCGCGGACTCACCCTCGGGTTGTACAACTGGTGGTGTTTCACCATCTGGTGTTTCACCGCCTGGATCTTCACCTTCACCAGCGCCCTGGGTACTATCGTCATCGACGAAACGAATGCGTCGAATTTCACCCGTCGTGATACTTGCATAGTAAAGCGCTCCATCAGCTCCGGTTCGCAACTCCACCATGGGCAGCATGTCAGTGGCAAAGTCGAATTCAGTGATATTGCCAGGACCACTAACATCGGCATATCGCATCCAGCCCTGAATGAAATCTCCGTAAAACAACTTGCCTCTGTACTGGTCCGGGAACACTTCACCAAAATAGAAGTCACCAATAATACCGGCATTGCCATTACCTTCGTGCTCCCAGCTTATCAAGGGTGCTTCAATGGCTTCGTTTGAACGATAAAGCTCCTGGCAAAAAGTTTCTTCTTCAAATCCAGCCTTGCGCAGACTATCCGACCCACCACCTTCGTAGCAGGGCCAACCAAAATTTTTACCCGTGCCGACGTTGATTTCCTCCCAGAACTTATCACCTACCTCACCAACATAGGGTTCTCCCGTAATCGGGTGTATCGTCATGCTATAAGGGTTTCGTAATCCGTAACTGATAACACGCGATCGGTTACTGGAAGGATCACCATCGTAAAAAGGATTGTCTGGTAGTCCCAGACCAGTGAGCGCATCAACCCGGAGTATTTTTCCGCGTAAGCTATCTATGTCGTATGTCATTTGACTCAACGGGTCGAATGTACGATAACTGGCACCATCACCGTTGGTGACGTAGAGCGTTTCATCCGGGGCAAATCGTAGCGCACCAATGGTGTGCGTTATTTCATCACTCGGAAGACAATCCACCAAGGGACTACCTATAACGCCGCACGAGGGGGTAAGCGTGTCGAATCGCTCTTCAGGGTTTCCGATCGCATCGAAAGTGCTATTGGAACCTAAAATGACCTGCTCACTGCCGTTTACCGCCACAGTAAAATCACGAGACGCATCTGCGGTATAACGAACCAGTCTGGATACTCGATTGCCATTGCCATCAAGAACGCCAGCACCCGTCAGATTGTTGGTAAGCAATTCTGGTGGGTCGTAGGTATACAGCACATACACGTAGGGCAGTTGAGGGAACTGCGGGTGAACCGCCACAGACAGCATACCTCTATCAACCCGGTCATTGACGATGTCTCTAAGATCCAGAAACGGCACTGCCAGAAGCTGATCGTTGACAGCAACACGCACAATGCCGGACTTCTCGCTAATGAAGATTCGCCCCTGCGACGAAGAATCGAATGAAGTAATCTGACCTTCCAGCCCACTAACAAATACTTCGTCCACAAAACCTTCGGGCAACTCGATGGCGACAGCCGCCTTTGCCAGCATTGACAACAGACCGGCGAGCAAGACGCTTTTATTGAATTTCATGTTTCGGTTTGTAGTGAAGAGTGGCGCTTATTCTACAAAAAACCTGCTGAATTAACCGTGACATTAAACAGGTCGCGGTCGAATTACCAAATTATTCTAAAAAGGCTTAGCGCGACTGAAACGTACTCGAAATACCTGCGCGATATCCCAGAACAACGGCGCTGAGCAAACCATTGCCAGACAGATAGCCGCTATCGCTTTTGCCCGATACGCCACACGCAGCGCCGCCTCCAGCAAACAGGTTGGCAAAGGATTGTCCATTGACATGCATCACACGCCCCTCCTTGTCCACTTCCAGCCCTCCTTGAGTATGGAAAAGTGCGCCGGTAACTCGAACACCATAATAAGGGGCGCTGAGTGTCTGATTTCCAAAATACCGACCAAATTGATCTTCAGTTCCCACTTTAATGTTGGCAATGCTTGTGCGCAGAGTCTGCACAGGCAATGAGAATGTATTTGCCAGTTCTTCAAGCGTTGCGCACACCTTTACCGCCCCGGCCGTTTCTGCTTGCTTGAAGTCTTCAAATTGACGGGCAACGGTTGCGATTCGTTCATCAAATACGGTGATAGCTGCAGACCCGGGTTGCGAAAGAACAGCACCGGCGGCTTCGGAGTATCCCTGTGACTCGTCCCAGAACCGGTTACCTTGCAAGTTAACCTGAATGCCACCTTGGGTAATAACAGCCCAACTGATGAGGATACCGTGGGGATGCGCCACATTACCATGGCCCTGATAGGCGCCCAGATGCTTGATGGATGCCCCCATTAGCTCACCCCAGCAAACAGCATCACCCTGATTACCGTCATGACCAAACCAGACACCCTGAGAAATCTGCGGCATATACTGTTCTACCATTGTGCGATTTCCACCAAAGCCATTGCATGCGAGAATAAGCTTGTTGCACGCGATAGATTCCTGTTTGCCATTCGGATCTGCAACTGTAATGCCCTCGATCACCAGGCCCTGATGGTGTAAATCTACCGCGCGTCTGTGACAGATAATATCAACGTGCAATTCTTCACAACGCGCACGCAAGGCGTCGATCAACTCTCTACCCGAACGTGACGGCAAGCCATGCATGCGCCTGACACTGTGCCCTGGATAATCAAAATCGTGAACCAATGAGAAAGGCAAGCCGTGTTCATCCATTAGCCAATGAATAACCTCACTCGCACCTTGCGCCAATGCAAGAACAATTTCCTGCGCATTCTCTCCAAGCGCTTTGGCTTGTATATCGGCGGCAAACTGCGCGGCGCTATCTTCAATTCCGGATTGTTCCTGAAGCTTCGTACCAGCTGCCGGAATTAACCCGGCGGACAAGGCGGTTGAACCGCTGGGAACAGCATCCGCTTCCACGACAAGAACATCCTGACCAGCCTGCCTTGCGGCCAATGCTGCGATCAATCCGCAGGCACCTGCGCCGATGATCAGCGTGTCTGTTTTTAAATCGACTCCGTGTTGCATTGAATTTGTGATATCCGCTTCAAGCGAGTCATGACTTTGAACGCTCATTACACTCTATGTGGAAGCACTCTATTATTGATCTTCATAACGCTTTCCCCTTGCAAGCATATCGTCAGTTCCTAGAACTTCATTGAGACCATTGAAATCAAACATTCTGTCGGCAAATGCAGCATTGGATCCATTAAGCTTGAGATTTGCGTAGTAGTCCTGACTGCATCGCGCCAATGCCCTTACAATCCCACCGGGAAAGATCACCAATGAGAAGCCTTTTGCCTGTAATTCATCTGAACTACGAACAGGTGTCGCTCCGCCCTCTACCATGTTGGCCAGCAGGGGGATACGTTCTCCGAATTGCGTACCAATTCGCTCGAGCTGTAATACGCTCTGAGGAGCCTCTATGAACAGTACATCGGCCCCGGCTTCCAGATAGGCCTCAGCTCTTAGCAATGCCTGTTCAAACCCTTCAACCGCAATGGCATCCGTGCGCGCAATAATCAGTGTATCGTCGCAAGAGCGAGCGTCACACATTGCTTTGATCTTACCCGTCATTTCTTGTGATGAAATAAGCGATTTATCAGCCAGATGACCACAACGTTTGGGATAACTCTGATCTTCAACTTGCAAAGCGGCGGCACCGGCTCGCTCGTACAGCCTCAATGTGCGCTGCGCGTTTAATGCATTACCAAAACCGGTATCAGCATCAATAATCACAGGCACATTTACCCGATCTGCAATCAGGGTCATGGTATCTGCCATCTCTGTGACTGATGTCAATCCGATATCAGGCCTGCCCAATCGTGTGTAGGCAACTGCCGCACCACTAAGATAGAGAGCTTCAAATCCCGAGGTTTCCGCGATGGTAGCAGTAAGCGCATCAAAGACACCGGGAGCGAGCAGAATGTCTTTTCGGTTAAGCCTGTCTTTAAGCGAAACCACTGATGCTCGTTTAGTATTCAAGAGTAATGTACTGTTCATCGCGATTTATTATTCAACCATGATTGTACGTTCGCGCAATTCATACGATGGGTAACGGTAGCCAGGGACAATACCGTGGCATCATGTACCTCCTGATCAAACGCAGCACAACCATCAGTCAGCATGAGCGTTTCAATATTTCGTAAGTGTGCATCACGAAGTGTACTGGCAACACCACCATTGGTCACGATGCCACCAACAATCAGATACGCGATACCCGCAGCTCTCATGATGTATTCCAGGCGTGTCTGGTAGAACGCTGAATAAGCCACCTTTTCGATCGTAAAATCAGGCGGTGCCAGTGCATCAACCAGCGAATGACCGAAACTTCCCGGTGCAAAGTCACCTTTGCCCAGAAATGGGCGAAGACTTTTCAGATGTGGAGCAATCAACGGTTCCCCGTCTCTGCCGGGTACCAGGGTGAACTGCGCAGAGATATAGTGTCCGCCACGCTGACGTAACGCTGATACCAGTGGTGCGATTCTTTCGGGCAACGCACTTATATGGGAGCTACCCTGGTCAGCTCGTCCGTATGCTCCTTCAGGATGTAAAAAATCATTCTGCAAATCGATCGTTAATAGCGCTGTGCTTTTCAGATCCCATGTTTCTATGTCACTCACGTTGACTTATCCTCGCTTGCCACACAACGCTCAATAATGGTGTTGCCAAATTCATCGACTCGCCCCATATGCCCGGGTTCGATCAGCACCGTCGTATCTGGCTGAACAAGGATTGCCGGTCCGTTGATAGTGGTTCCAACCGGCAATGACAACCGTTGAAAAATCGACGTATCGTGCCAGCGCGATCCAAAATGAACCTTGCGTACGGCCACCCGTTCGGCTGTCAATGGTGCATCTTTTGAATCAGGCGCTAACGTTCGTAAATCAAACTTAGGCCGTTTGCCGGTAATCGCACTTCTTAGATTGATGATACGGCGCACACCATTGGGTAACAATCTGCCGAAGGCCTGGCGATAGGTTTCATCGAACACCTGTGCGATCGCATCGCGATCCAGCAACGGTACCCTGCCATTGTCCAGCTCCACCACAACCGGAACAGACAACGTATGTGTCTGGCCAACATATGCCATATCAAGTGCAAATGAGGTATCTCGCGCTATGAAACGAGTTCTGGAAGCATCCAGCAATGCCATTCCTTTATTCACATGCGACTGCATGAAAGCCGCTACTACCTGCGCGTCAAAATCATCGAGCATGGAATTTACTGTCTGTACAAAATCCTGCCGCATGTCCGCTATGACGCATCCCATCGCACTGGTTACGCCGGGGTAACGCGGAACCAGCGCTCGGGAAATACCTACCTCTTCCAGCATGGCTCCGGCATGCAACGCACCGCCACCGCCAAAAGGCATGAAGACGAAAGTTTCAGGATCAAAGCCGCGCTCGATACTCACCAGGCGGATTGCGCCGGCCATTCGAGAATTAGCCACCTTGAGAATCGCTTCGGCAGCTTCCAGAACATCAAGACCCAATGGTGAAGCTACGTATAGCTCGATAGCGGCTTGTGCAGCATCAACATCCAGACGTTCCAACTTTCCACCAATGGGGCTAGCAGGATCAATCCGTCCAAGTACCACGTTTGCGTCGGTTACCGTGGGTTTGTCGTTGCCTCGACCATAGGCTACCGGTCCAGGATCCGAACCCGCACTTTGCGGGCCGATGTTAAGCAAACCACCACTATCCACCCACGCTATTGATCCTCCACCAGCGCCGATAGTCGTGATTTCTATCATGGGGCTTCTCACTACCATGCCGAAATCTATGGATGTTTGTGCACACAGCATGGATGATCCATCGGCAATCAGTGACACATCGAAACTGGTGCCTCCCATGTCTCCCGTAATCACGTTGTCAAAGCCTGCATTGCCCGCAATATAGGCCGCAGCGATAACACCAGCTGCCGGACCTGACAAAGCTGTTCGCACCGGCAGACGACAAGCGATATCCACGTTCATCACTCCACCGTTTGATTGCACCACCATGAATTCGCCCGCGAATCCCTCACGCTTTAACGCTTTCTCAAGGCGCTGTAAATACCCCGATACCTCAGGCTGCAGATAGGCGTTGAGTGCAGTTGTTGAGAAACGCTCGAACTCTCGAATCTCGGGCAATATCTCCGAGGAGGCCGATACATGTGAGTTAGGCCATAACTGCCGGACTACATCCACTGCCAGCTTTTCGTTAAGCGGATTGGCATAGGCGTTAGCGAACTGTATCGATACTGCCTCACAGCCTGCCTCTAGAAGTCGATTCGCAGCCAGTTGCACTGCCACTACATCAACAGGTGTGCGGATTGATCCGTCTGCCAGTGTGCGCTCAGCGACCTCGAGACGATACTCACGATCGACAATGGGCTCGAAATTTCCGCGCAGGCCCCACGTTCTCGGCCTGTCACGCCGACGCATCTCCAGCACATCACGCAGCCCCTGCGTTGTGATAACTCCGGTTAGGGCGCCTTTACGTTCCAACAATGCATTGGTCCCGGCTGTGGTTCCGTGCACCACAACAGCGATATCCGATGGGTCTTCTACGCGTTGTGCAATACCTTGAAGAAAGCCTGTGGATTGATCCGGTCGGCTTGTCGGAACCTTGGCAACTTCGGCGATACCTTTACGCTCATCCAGCACAAAAACATCGGTGTAAGTTCCACCAACATCGACACCCACCATTAAACCCGAGCTGCCAGTAACCTCGCCTAACTCTCTGGCCGAACTCATGTCGGGACACCGCTCGGGACACCGCTCGGGACACCGCGCCATTGTGTACCGTAAAGTAAATCCGCACGACTTTCACTGAGCAGACCTCTGTGAACATCTTTCGCTATTTTTCGTGAGTCCCGATGAGTCGCTGAACCGTAGCCCCCGCCTCCCGGAGTTTCCAGCCTGACGGCCTGCCCTTGTTTGAGCTTGATCCCACGCATCTTGGATACCATCTCTGGTATCAGCCAGCCTTGTTCCTGTTCATAGGTAAACACGTTCAGGGCTGCATCACCACCACCAGCAATCCCCTTGGGTGCAAAGCGACCTCTTTCCCCGAACAGAAATGCCTCGGCACCTTGATTTTCAAGGACCTCGATTTCATAAATAGCACCCATTCCACCACGATGCTCACCCACGCCATCGCTGTCAGGTCGCAGCGACCACTGCCTGAACATGATGGGATACGCAGCCTCCAGAATCTCCATAGGAGGAATGGTTGCAGTCGATATGGGCGCGTTGCCATGGTTCAAGCCATCACCTTCAACGCACGCGCCATGCCCGCCACCATAAAAGCTGAACATGACCCAAGGCTTGCCATTCTTGCGTTTACCCGCTATCGAGAGTGCATTGATGGTTCCATAGGCATTGGCAACAACAAGCTCCGGGCTAGCTTTCGCTGCCGCGCAAAAAATGACATCTATCATGCGCAAAATGGTTTCGGTATAACCGCCAGTGGGAGCAGGAAATGTCGCCGCCAGCATCGAGCCTTCAGGAACTCGGATATCAATAGGCTTCATGACGCCAGCATTTGCCGGCAGGTCAGGAAACAGGTGCTTAATGGCAACATAGGCTGTCGCGACACTCGTTGGTAGAGCGATGTTTACGGGACCTGCGCATTGATTCGATGAACCGGTAAAATCGATCAGCATCTGATCGCCCTTTATTTCAAGCGCGACGCGAATAATCAGTGGTACATCATCAATACCGTCGTTATCCAGGTAATCCTCAGCCTCCCAGCGCCCATCCGGTAAAGCGGCTAGCTCTGCGCGCATGAGTGACTCGGCACGATGTCCTAGTGCGACCAGACTGGATGACACTGTAGCGTCGCCGTATTGTTCAAGAAGCTCATCCATTCTGCGGACGCCGAGATCCAAGGCACCCAATTGACCGTTTAGATCACCTTGGGCAGATTGTGGCAACCTAGTGTTTCGCAACAAGATATCGATGATATCCTGACAGATCACGCCAGCACGCGCCAATCGCACTGGAGGCAGAACAAATGCTTCCTGGAATACATCGGTCGCCGCAGGATTGTAATTTCCAGGAACCGCACCACCCAGGTCATGCCAGTGCCCAACAGAGGCTAGATAGCAGAACAGTCTTCCGTCACGGAAATAAGGGCGTACAAGGCGCATGTCAGACAGATGCGTGCCGCCGATGTGTGCGTCATTGAATATGAAGATATCGCCTTCAGCAAGATCGCCCTCGATTGCGACCTTGTCGATCACCGCCTTGACTGCAAAGGACATCACACCCACGAAAATGGGTAACCCCGATTTACCCTGTACCAGTGTATCCCCGCTTTGTGGGTGATACAGACCATGACTGGCATCATGCGCTTCCGCGATAATCGGGTTAAATGCTGCCCGGAACAGGGTGGCATCCATTTCATCGGCGATCTGCTCCATTCGTCCGGCCAGCACAGCCAGCGTTATGGGATCGATCGACATACTTGGGTTCGTTTCCACAGATTGCACGCTTGAATGGTGAGTGATAGCGGTTTATGCTTTGGCTATGCTACCGCGTGTGCCTTGCTGCTTACATCTTTTTTCGTGCTGAGTCCCCAAACACTACTTGACAAGCTGTGGGCGAATCATGAAATTCACCAGCGCGAAGATGGCACATCACTGCTCTGGGTAGACCGCCACCTTGTGCACGAAGGTTCGCATCATGCCTTTGCCAGATTGAAAGAACGCTCTCTGACAGTCGCTGAACCAGAATTGACATTTGCCGTAGCTGACCACTATGTGCCAACGCGAAATCGGATGCACATTGCCGATGCTTCAATTGCGCGGATGATCCAGACCTTGCATGACAACGCCCGTGAACATGATATCCGCCTGTTCGGACTTGAAGACTCTCGCCAGGGCATTGTGCATGTCATTGGCCCGGAGCTAGGCCTTACCACTCCCGGCCTGATGATCAACTGCGGCGACAGCCACACCTCCACTCATGGCGCTTTTGGTGCGCTGGCATTCGGTATTGGCGCGACGGAGGTTGCCCATGTACTTGCCACGCAAACACTCTGGCAAGCCAAGCCGCGATCTATGCGTATAAATTTCAACGGCAAACTCAGTCACTTTGTCACCGCGAAAGACCTTGCGCTGCATTGGATAGCCAGCCTGGGTTGTGACGGCGCGCGAGGACACGCCGTTGAATACGCAGGCAGCACTATCCACCAATTGTCGATGGATGCACGCATGACTCTCTGCAACCTGTCTATCGAAGGCGGTGCACGGTTCGGAATGATCGCACCCGATGACACCACATTCGACTACGTTCAAGGCAGGCTCTACGCACCCGCACCTGATAAATGGCTGAACGCCGTCGATGATTGGCGCCATTTACGCTCTGACAGCGAAGCTGTATTTGACCGGGAAGTGAACTTCGATGCATCAACGATCTCACCGACTGTCAGCTGGGGCACGAGTCCAGAGCAATCAGTCGGGATAGACGCCGCTATACCAGATCCCGATTCGCTACCGGACGAAAAAGCGGAATCTGTGCGCTCTGCTCTCCACTACATGGGGCTGAGCGCGGGGCAGGCAATTCAGGGAACCCCCGTTGATCAGGTTTTCATTGGTTCCTGTACCAATGCTCGCCTGGAAGATCTACGCGAAGCTGCCAATGTACTGAGAGGACACCGGGCGACTGTTCCCGGATTAGTGTCTCCCGGATCAACCCACATAAAGCATCTGGCCGAACAAGAAGGTCTGGCAGATGTTTTCATCAAGGCTGGCCTTGAATGGACGGAATCAGGTTGTTCGTCCTGTGTTGGCATGAACGGCGACATCGTGGCTGCAGGAAAACGCTGCGCATCAACGACCAACCGCAATTTTCGGGGCAGACAGGGAAAAGGTTCGCGTACCCACCTTATGTCACCCGCCATGGCCGCGGCAGCCGCTGTTCACGGCAAAATTGTCGATGTCAGAAATTTAACTTACAGAGAAGCAGACCATTGAGTGGCTGGACGCTACACAACGGGCAGGCCGTAAGCCTTCCCACAGACAATATCGACACCGACCAATTGATACCGGCTCGATTCATGTCGCGTCCACGCAACGAAGGGTATGGCGATTTACTCCTGTACGACGTAAGACGGTCAGCTAGTGGCGAACCAGACGCAACGTTTGCGCTTAACCGATTTCCAAAGGCCAGCGTAATAGTCGCGGGTCGCAATTTTGGTAGCGGATCATCAAGGGAGGCTGCCGTATATGCGTTGGTGGATGCGGGTATTCGCGTGGTAATTGCTACTAGTTTCGGCGATATCTTTACGGCTAACGCCATTAACAATGGATTACTCCCTGCCCGCGTTGAAGCTGCAGACCATGAACGATTGCAATCTCACATCCGGCACTCACAAGTAAATGCTTGCGTGGACTTGACGTCACACACAATCAGCGTCGACGTTATCGAGGTATCATTTCAACTGGAAGAGGCCCTGCATGTAAAACTTGTCAACGGTTGGGATGACATTGACCTGACCAGGAAGCACGCAGCGAAAATTGCAACTTTCCGAAAAAAGCATCTGCGAGATCGACCCTGGTCATTTCCAGGGACAAATTGAATTCCACTCAATCTGATTCGCGAGCTGTCAGGTGATTGGCACGTGTCGATAAGGTAATTTCATCTACCGTGCTTTCCTGTCCGAAGATGAATATTCGAGACTAGAATCACTTCGTTGCCCTATCCGCGCAAGACGACCATAACTAGAGATCGGGGTAGCCATATTGATTTTCGCCCAGTCGCTAAGATGCAATGGAGGTTCTTTTGTTTATTTCTCAATTGGTACAAAAATTTCTCCAACGCATACTCCTGAAAAATGCGATGCATCAGGTTTACGGTTTTTCTGGTCTGATTGCAGGTCTGTTTGTTCCTTTTGCCCTCCTGTCATCGCCTATGGTTAATGCTGCAACCAAGGTTGCATTCATAGCAGATCAGGGTGTCGGCAGTGGAGCGAGAGCCGTGCTCTCGCTCATCGCGAGCGAGAATGTGGACATCGTACTTATTCAAGGAGATTTGGGATACGAACCTAACTCAGCATTGGAATGGGACCAGAACCTAACCAACGCGTTGGGCCGGGATTTTCCTGTACTCAGTCTTGCAGGAAACCATGAAAACTTCGAGTGGCCATTATATCAGCGCCTTATTGAGCAGCGTCTTGAACGCGCGGCCGGGATTTCTTGCGATGGCGAGGTCGGGGTTAAAGCGAGCTGCAAGTTTGAAAACCTGCACGTTGTACAAGTCGCTCAAGGCATCATCCGCGTCGCCGGTATCAAGTCGGATGACAATTATAGTGACTTCATCCGATCATCCTTTCAAAACGATGATTCTCTGTGGAAAGTGTGCGCCTGGCACAAAAACCAACGTGCCATGCAAGCCTATTCCAAATCGAATGAGACCGGATGGGATATTTACGATGCTTGTTTAGATAAAGGTGCAATGGTTGCGATGGGCCACGCCCATACCTATTCGCGCACACATCTGATGAAAGATTTTCGAACCCAGCAGATGGCGCACCAGGGCAGCGTAATGACATTGAAGCCTGGTAGCTCGTTTGCAGTAGTCAGTGGCCTTGGCGGGCGTGATATAAAGTCGCAGAAAAATAACGGTGATTGGTTTGCTTCGGTTTACACGCAAACACAAGGTGCGACTCACGGCGCTTTGTTTTGCACACTTGAAACCAATACAGCGGACTGCTATTTCAAAGCCATAAACGGAGCTATCCCTGATCAGTTCAGACTGATTCGGGGATCGGCATCCCGACAACGTCCCGAAGGCGGCTCATGCATTCAACGGACGCCGACTGTCTCGACAAGCCGGGTGTCACTAGTCAATGAATTGACAAATCCAGTTATCCAAGCTCCAGGAAAACGATCTCGATAACCCTGTAGTCTTCTTGTCACCGCGCGTTTTGGACCTTCTCGCCTCCCCCTAAGAGGGCATTCGGGCTTCGAGTACTCGTTTTATTGCCGTTACTTGAACGGCATACGCGGATAAGGCGCTTCTTGCAGCCTTGACAAACCAGTCTGTTGCTCCAAGGGCATACACATCTCCTCTTTTTTCAGCGCCAAAAACTGCTCGGGACAATACCTGGGGCGTAAAACTGCGAGACGATCAATAAATAATCCTCATAAAACATGACCTCATGAATCAGTCATTGCTGATATTTCCAACAGTGTGGCCTTTATCACATAGCCCCGAAATGCCAGCCAACCACGCGTACGAGTTCAAAATACTGCACAGTAAATACTACGATTGACTAGTGGATTGTTAACCAATTCCTAACCTATACTAAATTTTCGTTAATAATGACGTTGAAGCTGGACGGTTGCACTAGGAATGCTGCGCCGGAAAGCGATTTCTAATTTTTCCACCGGCCGGAAAGAAATGACATCCTCCCCGAGTACAACAAAACATTTGCCGCTACTAGGCATTGCTCTCTTTTTGATTGCCTTGATCAATCTGGTATTCAGTATCACGTCCGGCCTGATTACTGCCCAGACCGATTCATTGTTTATTCATCACCTTAATCTTGGCGTGGAAAATACCGTCGGCGTCTGGTGGAGTAGCACCTGTCTCTGGCTTGGAGCCATCATGTTTTTCGAATCAGGCTGCAGACGTCAGGATAACAGAGCCCCGCTGCTTATCATCGCATCGTTACTAGCCGTTCTCTCGCTCGATGAACTGGGATCGCTACATGAACGTTTATTTGAATCAAACCTGTGGTTGTTCTTTTTAATAGGTATCACTGGTGCGCTACTTTTTCTCTACTCCTTCGTCCGTCTTTTCAACGAACCAAGCACACGTAAATCGTCCATTATCGTATTTATTGGCTTTTCGTTTTTTGCCACTGTGGTTTTGCAAGAGTACTTTGAACATAACGTTGACTGGCCTTTGTGGCTACAGGGAATACGCACGTCGGTAGAAGAAGGTACTGAGCTGTTGGGATCACTGCTGGTATTGCTTAGCGGAGCTCGTCTGCTTGGACTTGATGCACCGGGTTTAAAGTGCTGGCCCGATCGCACAGCCGATGCCCGGCCTTATGTCACGATAGTGACAATTGCAGCCGTTGTCCTGGGTTCTCTAGCCGCCTGGGTGTCGCCATCACTGTCCGGGTATCCCAAACAAGGCAATCCAGCTCTTTGGTTCGCAACGGTCGCCTACCTTGTATTGACTCTGGAGCTTTTCAGGGGACGAACCCTGAATCAAATACACTGGTCACGGGCTATGGTGGGGCTAATTTCCCTGGGGCTTTCAGTTATTAACGCGATTTTCGTCTATACATTCAACGATAGTAATAAGCTCATAGTATTGACGCTGTCGGCTTATGTACTGCTCCTAGTTTTGTTATCACGCACCAGTGTGCTTCACAAGCCCTATTTATTCGCTTCACTGGTAATAGTATCGTTGTTTGCACTGCTTGCCTATCAGGGGTCTGCCGCCAGTTTGTTCGCCCTGACAATCTCTATCCCACTGTCCCTTATTGTAATGCACAACAACGATCATAGAACCGAAACTGATAGGCACAACACATCACCACGAGAGACTGGCGAAAGCAATCCAGCGATACCTTCATAGCAAGTTGCAACAGAGTTCTGACTTTCCAGCGGATTAAATTCAACAACACAGTCATCTACACATTGCTGTGATTTTTAGAACTACTGTTAAAAAGCATTTGTTATGTCTGGATCTTCCCGGCAGGCAAATTAAGGTTGCGCCTGATGGACATCATTTAACGCGTCCGTAACGGCATCGAACATCTCATCGATCTGGTCGTCGTGGATAATGAGTGGCGGACAAAAAGCGACGGTATCACCCGGCGCAGCACGTAAAATCAAATTACGTTTTCGCGCAGCTGTCGTAACCTGCACTGCAATTTTATCTGCAGCAGGAAACGATTCCTTTGTATTTTTGTCAGCGACCAGTTCCACTGCGCCAAGCAGACCGACACTTCTGGCATGACCGACCAATGGGTGATTCTGTAGCGCTTGCACACGTTCCGCAAAGTGGGGCGACCGGTTTCTTACCTGCCCGACTATATCGTCACTTTCGTAGATGTTAAGCGTCTCAAGCGCAACGGCTGCGCAAACCGGATGACCACCATACGTGGTCCCGGTACCGAACGTTCCCAGCGTATCAGCGAACTCCTGGAATACTTTGCATAACTGATCCGAAACCAGCACAGCACCTATGGGCAGGTAAGCTGATGATAGTTGCTTTGCACTGGTCATAATGTCCGGTTTAATGTTGTACGTATCTGAGCCCCATACGTTGCCAGTTCTGCCGAAACCGCAGATAACTTCATCAGCGATAAACAGAATATCGTGTCTGGCCAACACAGCCTGGACTTTTTCAAAGTAGCCTTCGGGTGGAATGATGACACCACCAGCCCCCATCACCGGCTCAGCAATAAAGGCAGCGATAGTATCAGCACCGGCTTCCAGTATCTGCGCTTCCAGGGATTCAGCCAGACGTGTGGAATACTCCTGTTCTGTTTCACTATTTTTAGCGAAACGGTAAGCATGTGGAGTTTCCACGTGCATAACGGAGATGGCCGGTAAATCAAATCCATCTTGTGCGTATGGCAATCCCGTTAGACTGCCCGCCGCTACCGTCACACCATGATACGCCCTATGCCTGGCAATGATTGTCTTTTTACCCGGACGTCCAAGCGCATTGTTATAGTACCAGGCCATTTTTACTGCCGTGTCAACGGCTTCCGATCCCGAGTTAACAAAGAAGCACTTGGCGATACCCTCGGGTGCGAGCTCCACCAGTCGTCTGGACAGTTCAATGGCGGGTGGAGTGGATCGATGGGTGAACATATGCGAATAAGGTAACTGCGTGAACTGTTTAGCCGCAGCTGCTGCCAGCCTTTGCTCACTAAAACCTAAAGAGGCGCACCACAGCCCTGACATGCCCTCCAATAAGCGGTTGCCTTGATCGTCCCAAACATAAATACCCTCTCCACGTTCGATAATAAATGGGCCATCGGACTGGTGGCTTGACAGTTGCGTGAACGGATGCAGAACATACTGCTTGTCGGCTTGATCGAGAGACGTCATGGAGTTGGTCAATCCAAAAGGGAAATTTTAAAAAACGCTCAATCGCGCATTGTCCGTCTTTTTACTCGGGATTGTCCAGTGTTACGTCTATCTCAGCTGGGCCAAGCTGGATGTTACATTTTCCAGTACTCTAGGGTGTTCATGCCGGGGCACGGCTCCGTATGATTTTATCGGCTATGGCTTGCCCGAGAGAAATATTGTTTTGCAGGGTTAAATGAATGCCATCGACACCTTCGGTTGTTAAGACATCACCAGCATTCAGGAATCCTATACTGAGGTAATCCGCCAACGCTGCATAATGCCTGGCCATCTCAATTGTTTTTTCCTGAGCACCTTCAAACTGTGCTTCTGTCCAGGGATGAGCAAACTTTCCCAATGGTGGTGGTGCAACCAGAAAAGGTTCTGGTGCGGGATAGCCGGTACCGACACCTCCTGCACTTCGACGCACCTGATCAACCAGCTTGGCCATACTTGCCGCAATTTCGAAGGCTGTTTTGCGAAACAAATACTTCGTGTCATTCGTTCCAAGCATGATGATGACCCAATCCAAAGGCAAGTGGCTGGCTATGGCAGAAGGCAAATAATCCGCACCGTTCAGTCTGGGATCGATTGGATCATCCAGCTGGGTAGTACGACCACTCAAGCCCTCTTCGACGATCTCATACCCATCTCCCAGCTTAGCCTGCATAGCACCAGTCCAACGATCGGCAAATGTATAACGCGCTGTTGGCGGACCATTACTGGTGGGAATCCACCCCCAGGTCAACGAGTCGCCGAAACACATAATGCGCGTTTTTTCTGTCATCCCGAATTTATCCAGTTACGCTCATTGCTACGAAAAAACGCGCCTTGGCACGTGATCCCGGAATCATCCACTGCGCCACTAAAGATCGACTTGCTTTGCAATGCCTTTCTCCACTGCAAGTTTGGTCGCCGCTGCAGCCACCGCCAGGTCCTGAAGACCAACACCTGTACCATCGAACAAGGTAATCTCATCACTGGCAGTCCTGCCTTTGTGGGTTCCAATGATAACCTCTCCGACAGTACTTATCTGCCCAGAGGTAAGAAGCCCGGCTTTTACAGCATGCTGTGTTTCACCCAGGCTCACTGATTGTGCAATCTCGTCGGTAAACACAGTTGCGCTAGCGACTAATTGAGGATCCATTTCTTGCTTACCTGTAGTGTCGGTCCCCATGCACGCAATGTGGGTACCGGGCTTGATCCAGTCGCGCATCATCAACGCATCATGCGCCGACGTGATAGAGATAATAACGTCTGCCTCAGCACCGAGTTGTTCTCGTTCAACGCGCTCAAACGGCAAGCCGATTTCCCGGGCAATATTTTCCAGAGATTCCAGCATGTCGGGATGATAATTCCAGGCAAGCACCTTGTCGAATGAGCGCTGCTCAACGGCTGCGCGCAACTGAAATCCTGCCTGATGGCCGGCCCCGACCATTCCAAGAACCCTGGAGTCAGGCCGGGACAAGTAAGCTATAGAGACGGCACTGGCGGCGGCTGTACGTATAGCGGTAAGATAGTTGCCTCCAACAAGTGCCTGCAACTGACCGGAATCAGGATCAAAGAGAAAAACGGTTGATTGATGATTAGTGAGCCCTTTTGCCATATTTCCGGGCCAATAGCCACCAGACTTCAAACCCAGCGCAAGACCAGCACGGTCAAAGCCGGATTTAAAACCATACAACGCATCTGCGTGCCCTATGGCCTCACGAATCACAGGAAAGTTATAGGCCTGGTTACGAGCCATCGCAGCAAAAACCGATTCTATCGCAGAAAAAGCATCACCTCGGCCTATGACGTCCTGACACATCTTTTCAGTGACAATGTACATGATAAAGAATTCCTGATAATTCCAGCGTTTGAAAAGACAAATTGGCAAGGCAATATTCGGTGAATCAGCGTTCACTGATACCGGTAAAACACCACCGACAAATTAATTACTGCTCCCTAGTAGCAGCGACCACGGGCAGAGACAGGCCATACAGTCTCGACCTTTCCACCACGCACACCAACATAGAAATCGTGAACGTTGCAGGTCGGATCGCAATGACCGGGTACAAGCTTTAGTTTGTCATTGACTTTAAGAACCCCCTTGGGGTCCGCAATAACTCCATGCTCATCAGAGCATTTAACATATTCGACATCATCACGACCAAATACAAACGGCAAACCGCTATCAACCGACTGAGCTTTTAGCCCAGCATCGCAAATGGCCTTGTCAGCCTTGGCATGGCTCATAACGCTGGTCAGAATAAACAACGCATTCTGCCATTCACCCTGATCAATACGGTTGCCATCCTTATCCATAATGCGGCCATAGTCGGCATCCATAAATGCATAGGAACCACATTGCAGTTCGTTGTATACACCTGACGTACCTTCAAAATAATAGGACCCCGTGCCACCGCCACCGACAATATCGCAATCCAGTCCTTCAGCTTTCAAAGCGTTAATAGCATCAGCGACCATTGCCACGGCAATCTCTATTTTGGCTTTTCGATCCTCATACTTATCCATATGCTGCATAGCACCCTGATAGGCCTGAAGTCCGGCAAACTTCAATCCTTTCGCGCCATCTATGGCCTTGGCTATAGAAACGACATCTGGAGTTGTAAGCACACCGCAGCGTCCGGCACCGCAGTCAATTTCCACAATGCATTCTATCTGAGTACCATTGCGGCTAGCTGCCTCGGATAACTCGGCGACATTGTTAATGTCATCGACGCAGCAGATAGTGCGAGCACCCAGTTTGGGAATACGCGCCAGCCGTTCTATCTTGGCCGGATCACGTACCTGGTTACTCACCATGACGTCCTTGATACCACCTCGTGCAAACACTTCTGCTTCGCTGACTTTTTGACAACAAACGCCGCATGATCCTCCGAGTTCTTCCTGAAGCTTCGCCACATCAACGGACTTGTGCATTTTTCCGTGCACACGGTGGCGGATACCATTGGATTTTGCAAATTCACCCATTTTTCTGATATTGGCTTCCAGAGCATCGAGATCAACCACCAGACAAGGTGTCTGAATATCAGCCTCATCCATTCCTACTTTAGCGGGTACGTCGAACCCGACCTCCAGTTCATCAAAATTGACGGCTTTGTTCATAACTGATTTTTCCTATGCGGAAGTGATCCAGGGAAGAGTGTCCATGTCGACATTGCCTCCGGTGATAATGACGCCAATACGTTTTCCACGATAGACGTCCGGATTTTTGAGAATAACTGCCAGCGGTACGGCGCAACTGGCCTCAATAACAATTTTCATGCGTTGCCAGGTGAGTTTCATGGCATCGATTATTTCAATTTCCGAAGCCGTGTGAATGTCAGTAACGTGATGACTCACAAAGTGCCAGGTGTTCTCTTTTAATGGCACCTTCAAACCATCAGCGATGGTATTGGGTGAGTCATCCGCTATAATGTGTCCGGCCTTGAAACTACGACAAGCGTCATCCGCCTGTTCAGGTTCGGCAGCAAATATCTCTATGTCTGGTGCGATGTTGCTGAGTGTCAGACAAGTGCCGGAAATCATACCGCCTCCGCCAATAGGTGCAACAACAGCATCCAGATCAGGAACCTGCCTGTTGAGTTCAAGAGAACAGGTTGCCTGGCCAGTGATAACGCGAATATCATTGTATGGATGCACAAATTCAGAGCCAGTACTTGCAAGCACGCCGGCAATGGTCTGTTCGCGGCTGCTTGTCGATGGATCACATTCGACAATCACACCTCCGTATCCACCAACAGCATCTTTTTTGGCCTTTGGTGCTGTTCGCGGCATTACAACTGTACAAGGGATACCACGACGTCCCGCTGCATAGCTTAACGACAGGGCATGATTGCCCGATGAGTGCGTTGCAACTCCCCGAGCCGCTACGGCTTCACTGAGACCAAATACTGCGTTAGACGCACCACGTACTTTGAACGCACCAGCCTTCTGGAAATTCTCGCACTTAAAAAACAGCTCTGCACCAGTCAGCTGGTTGAGATAGCTCGACGTCAATACTGGCGTTTGATGAATATAGGGTTTGATACGCTCATGCGCCTGCCATACGTCTTCGATGGTTGGTACTAGTGCATCGGAATCCTTGATCATCTGGTTCATACTTTTTCTCAGGCTGCTTTTATCATTTTTTGCTTCGATGTACTTCGGTAATAGTCTTGTGCCGCAGCAACGCCCCGCCCCAGCTCAATCGGATAATCCAGATCTTTCATTGACATCTCTATTGCTGCAATTCCGGACAGTGCCATAACCTCTGTCAGTGATCCTAGGTGGCCTATCCGAAACACCCGTCCATTCATTTCGCCTAGTCCAATACCATAGGAGACCCCGTAGGTATTAAACGCATGGTCGGTTAGCGCATTGCTGTTAAAACCCTCTGGCACATAAACGGCGCTGACTGTATCAGAATATAAATCTTGTGATTTTGCACATAACTCGAAGCCCCAGGCACGCACCGCTGCGCGTACGCCCTGGGCCATTCTGTGGTGACGCTTATATACGTTGTCCAGGCCTTCATCAAGAAGTAGTCGCAAGCTTACGTGCAAACCTTTCAATATCTGCAAAGGCGGAGTGTAGGGGTAGTTGCCCTTGTCATTGGTATTGAGCATATCGCGAAAATCAAAAAAACATCTCGCACACCTTGCCGAATCCATAGCGTTTAGCGCTCTCTGGCTGACACACAGAATGGCCATGCCGGTAATCAGCATGAACCCCTTCTGGGAACCCGATACCGCAACATCTACCCCCCACTCATCCATCCTAAAATCCATACTTGCCAAAGAGCTGACACAATCAACCATCAGCAATGCCGGATGACCTGCGCAATCGATAGCACGTCGTACCTGACCAACATCGCTTCGCACACCCGTCGCAGTTTCATTATGGGTAACGAGAACTGCCTTGATCGAATGTTGTCTGTCCTGCGCAAGGATTTCGGCAAAGCGCTCTGACGGAGCGCCATCACCCCACTCGCACTCTATGATCTGCACATCAAGCTTGTGCCGTTGGCATAGGTCTATCCAGCGATGCGAGAACATCCCATATCGCGCAACCAAAACTTTATCGCCTGGGGACAGAGTATTGGTCATCGCAGCTTCCCAACCACCGGTGCCACTAGCTGGAAAGGTCACGATACTGCCTTCAGAGGTATTGAATACCTTTTTCAGGTCATCGAACAGCGGCACAAGAACCTCACTGAATCCTGGTGAACGATGATCTACCGTTTGCACATTCATAGCAGCACGAAGCGTATCGGGAATATTGGTTGGCCCGGGAATAAAAACCGGATTCTGACCGTGTGGATCGCTCATCTGACGCTCTGCTTCGAATGAATGAGGGATTAGTATCGAGCCAGTTACCATATTTGTCAATTTTTTCGAAATTATTTTTTATTTTATATATAAATTTATATCTATCTGATAATTAAAGTTTTTATTTTTTTCAAAATATTATTAATTAAATTATTAATATATATTTTTATACGTTAAGATACGATTTCAAGGCAACACAGGTCATTGTCAATACCAATGAGCCCGACGAACACCAGCAATCAGCAACCGAAACGCAAGCGCGGTCGCCCGAGACTTCAGCCCCATGAGCGCCAGGACAACAGCAGCACTGTCCAGGCACTTGAGCGTGGCCTGATACTTCTGCAGCTTCTTAGTAAAAGCGGAAGCGCGTCATTGTCGGATCTTTCCCTTCAAGTCGGGCAGCCAGCCTCCACAGCATACCGCTTGCTCGTAACACTGCAAAAACGTGGCTTCGTCTCCTTTGATGAGACGACTCAGGAATGGTCCGTCGGTATCGAAGCATTTACTGTTGGCAGCAGTTATTTCAACCACGCAAATCTGGCAGAAGCCGCCAGATCCGTTATGCGTCAGTTAATGCTGGACACTGGCGAAACGGCTAACCTTGCCATACTTGCCGATGCCGGCAAAGTCACCTTCCTGACCCAGATAGAATGCACTCACCCGATTCGTGCATTTCACTTACCCGGCACCCGAAGTCCTGCACATTCCTCAGGCATCGGGAAAGCGCTGTTGGCAGAGTTTTCAACACGACAAGTTGAACAGATACTGCAAAAAACCGGGCTCGAGGAATTTACCGACAACACGCTGACAACGCCCAGAACCCTCTTCAGCAATCTGGAGACTACCTACCTACGTGGCTGGGCATTTGACGATGAAGAACGACATATCGGTATGCGATGTATCGCCGCAGCCATTCACGATACTCGCGGAGACCCGGTAGCTGGCATTTCAATATCCGGCCCAACAGCAAGATTCCCGGATGAGGCACTGGCAACCCTTGGAGCCAAAGTCAGGCAGGCTGCAACGGATGTAACACGCTTGATAGGTGGTGCCGTCCCCGACTATGACGCACGACGAGATGTCGACAGGAAAGCATAGCCTTCAAAGATGTCGCACTATCCAGCCGACATTCGAGCCGATCAATCCTTGACATTCCAGTTACTGGAAGCTCTACGCTTGGTCTTAATATAGGAATCAACCGAGGCAGACGTGACTGTAGAAAGTACGCTCACGCTAGATGTGCAACACATGTCATGCGCATCGTGTGTTGGCAGAGTCGAGAAAACCGCCCTGTCAGTCGAAGGCGTCGTTACGGCAGTCGCCAACCTCCCAGCTGAAAACATTCAGGTGAGTCATAACAAACAACTTGATGTTGAAGCACTTGTTCACGCACTAACTGATGCGGGCTATAAAGCAAGCCTAGCTACCAGCGATACCCAGACCAAAGCCAGTGACAAAGATCTGGAAATTCGTCAATTGGGACATCAGGCACTGATAGCCTTGGTGTTCGCCCTGCCTGTGTTTCTTCTTGAAATGGGTAGTCACTTGTTTCCCGCGGTACACGACGTCGTCAACCACACAATTGGCCAGCAAAATAGTCGCTTGTTCCAGTGGCTACTGACAACGCTAGTGCTTTTTGGACCCGGCCTTCAGTTTTATAAACGAGGCTTTCCCGCGTTGATAAAAGGTTCGCCTGAAATGAATTCTCTGGTGGCTTTGGGAACCTCAGCAGCATACTTTTTCTCAGTTATTGCAACTGTGGTCCCACAAATTCTTCCACAGGGTGCCGACAACGTCTACTTCGAATCTGCGGCGGTCATTGTCGTGCTGATTCTGGCCGGAAGATACATGGAAGCACGAGCAAAAGGCAAAACAGGAGAAGCCATTGTCGCATTAATGAATTTGCAGGTGAATACAGCGCGAGTCGCACGTAACAACGAAATCGAAGAAGTTGCCATCGAACAGCTGGTGCCGGATGACATCGTCCACGTACGTCCGGGTGAGCGAGTACCGCTTGATGGTGTGATTATAGATGGCCACTCCTTCGTAGACGAAAGCATGATCACCGGCGAATCCGTACCTGTTGAAAAATGTAAGGATGCAATTGTTATCGGTGGAACCATTAACAATACCGGCGCTTTCAGGTTTCGTGTCAGCCGGGTGGCAAATGAAAGCACGCTTGCTCAAATCATAGATCTTGTACAGAAAACACAGAATTCCAAACTGCCCATACAATCATTAGTTGATAAAATAACTGCCAGGTTTGTACCGGCCGTTATGGCCGTGGCGGCCTTAACGTTCGCCGCATGGTTTTTTTCGGATATTCAGCCAGTGCTTGGCAATGCAGTGGTAGCGACGGTAGCCGTACTTATAATCGCTTGCCCATGCGCCATGGGATTGGCAACACCAACATCGATCATGGTTGCTAGCGGTGTATCAGCAAAAATGGGAATACTGTTCAGACAAGGAGAGGCCTTACAAACACTCAGGAATGTAACCGTCATAGCAACAGACAAAACTGGCACGCTAACAAAGGGTTGTATGGAAATCAGCCACGTCTGTGTGAGCGAGGATGTCGGCGAAAACACCATGCTGCAACTTGTAGCAAGTGCCGAATCTCAATCCGAACATCCAGTCGCGCAAGCTATCGTCAGGGCAGCGCAAGAAAAAGAACTAACGCTGCTTACTGTAGAAAAATTTAACTCGGTGTCAGGCCTTGGTGTGCGCGCAACCGTGGCGGGTAAAGAAATACTTGTCGGCGCGGATCGGCTGTTTGACAACGAAGGTATTGATATTTCTGCCTTCAGATCACAAGGAAAAAACCTGAACGAGTCAGGAATGTCATCTTTGTACGTGGCTATCGAAGGATATGCCTGCGCAGTTCTTGCTGTATCTGATCAGTTAAAACCCGATAGCGGGCCGACCATCAGGGCACTGCAAGAACGCGGATTGCAGGTGGTCATGATTACTGGTGACAACGAGGCAACTGCTCACTCAATTGCACAAGAACTAGGTATAACTGAAATCTACGCTCAAGTGCTTCCTGCCGATAAAGCGAGAACCATTCAAAGCATGCAGCATAAAGGTCATAAGGTAGCCTTTGTCGGCGATGGCATTAACGATGCGCCGGCGCTCGCACAGGCTGATACCGGTATCGCCATCGGTACGGGAGCAGACGTTGCGATCGAAGCGGCCGATGTGGTGCTTATGGCAGGTGAACTGAAAGGCATCAACGACGCATTTCATATCAGCCAGCAAACCTTGAAAAACATTCGGCAAAATCTTGTCTGGGCCTTCGGCTACAACATACTGCTCATTCCCGTGGCCGCCGGACTCCTGTTTCCAGTTTTCGGCATCATGCTATCGCCCATGCTTGCCGCAGGTGCCATGGCTATTTCAAGCATACTGGTACTAACTAATGCACTTCGTCTTCGCTGGTTGTCATCACCAAAAATATAGATAGAAGTGACAAATCAAAAACAGATAGTTCAGGGTTCTGCAACGTCAAAACAGCCATTGACAATCAGGCAAAGTGGATAAGAGGAAGTTAAGCGAGTGCTTCTAAAACGAGAAGCTGTAGCGCTAAATATTTCCTATCCTGTGATAGCTGCGCGTTTTCTTTTTCGTGACTTAATTCACAACAACCTCTTACTATGTGAGTGCTATCACTTTATTAATGTGATGCATATCATCTTATCTAAATAGTAATGCGAGTAGTCCAACCATTAAGAAACCCGGAAAACTACAATCCACCCCGCGGTAGGTTTTGCTCAGGGATATCCGGGAGCTTGCATTCGCAGACTGTCGAGTATCTGCGTTCATGGTGTGCCTCCCTCAAGACGCAATCAAACCAATCGATTTTCAGACTAATTCTATCCGGAGCAACAATGTTGATTAGCCGCAGGAACGTTGTAAACGTTCTACCCATCGCAACACTATTCTTTGCTGCCATAGGGGTCAGTGCGCCAAACCATTCAAGTGCGAATGATCAGGCCTGTACCGTCAGCGGCAACACTATCGAAGCTGCCAGACAGGAATTTGCAAGATCCTGCCCGGGCCGAGTCCGTGTTGATTGCGACCCGGTAGGAGGCGCATGGCAATGTTCCACCGAAAACCTTCCCTTGCTTACTGCTCCAAACAACCCTGTTCCAGCACCAACTCCGTCAACACCGGCAAGTGGCAACGCGGTGCTGACAATTCAAGCCGAGAATGCATCACAAACAACAGGCTCTGGCTGGTCCACTGAAAGATCATTAAGCGGTTATACCGGCTCAGGCTACATCGTGTGGCGTGGCCAGGATGATTTTCGCACCAGCAACGCCGAACCTCCGGCCGGAATCAAAGCTTACGACTTCAACGTCACTCAGCCGGGTACGTACCAATTTACAGCACGTGTGCAAGCGCGAGTTGGTAACGGTTCAGCAGCGTTCGATAAAGACAATGATGCATGGGTGAAGTTCACCAGCGGTACAGCAACACCAGGCATACCCGGTGATGCTTCCAAGTGGACCAAGTTTTTCGTGGGTGGTTCTGATGAAAGCTGGAAGAACTATTCAAATGGCGAACAATACGATCCAACTTTTTTCACAGCCATTCAGCGTAATCTGTCCGCGGGAAGACATCGCGTCTTGATTGGAGGCCGGTCGGCACGATTTGCCATCGATAACGTCGGCTTGAGGTTGATTAGAGCCACCGGAAACAGTGTGCCTGTCGTCGCAGCGCCTACGACACCTTCAACACCAACACAACCTGTTTCCACGCCAGCAACAGGTGACTGCACCGCTCAAGGGGCAACCATAGAGCAAGCCAAACAAAACTATGCAAGCAGCTGCCCGACGCGTCCGCGCCAGGATTGTGATCCTATCAGCGGCGGTCGCTGGTTGTGCTCATCCGGTAACATCAGCAACACCTCTGTGCCGGTTGTCAGTGCGCCAGAACCTGAACCTACACCCGCGCCTGAGCCAGTTCAACCTTCACAGCCTGCCACACCAGCGCAACCTGTTACTCCACCAGTAACGGGTGATTGCACCGCTCAAGGCGCAACCATAGAGCAAGCCAAACAAAACTATGCAAGCAGCTGCCCCACGCGTCCGCGCCAGGATTGTGATCCTATCAGCGGCGGTCGCTGGTTGTGCTCGTCCGGTAACATCAGCAATACTTCTGTACCAGTTGTCAGTGCACCTACAACACCCACTACACCCTCGACACCAGCGCCTCAACCAGCTCAACCGGTGACACCACCAGAGTCCGGCATGTGTACCGCAGAAGGAGCAACTATTGAGCAGGCAAAACAAAACTTTGCCAACAGCTGTCCAATGCTTGCACGCAGGGACTGTGATCCTGTCAGTGGCGGCCGCTGGTTATGCTCCACGGATGAAATCACAAACACCACCGTACCAGTAACGACACCGGCACCACCACCTGGGTCAGGTGCAACAGGTCGTATCTCTGATAACGATTTACTCGTCCTGCATTATGATAATTGCCCTGATCGAGATGACGGCCATGCTGCGGTTTCCGGGAAGGCTGTTATTGATGCTGTTGGACTGCAGAACATTCTCGTTGTTAACGGCACTTGTGGCGCCAGTATCCGGGATCGTTATCAACCCAGCAGTGTCAACGTAATGCGAGCAGTATGGGGCAGCAACTGGCTTGACAGTTTCAACCAGGAAAGTGCTGCGGTAGCGGAGTCGGCAAACCGTTGGGCAGCAACACTTGCCAATGGCGATGATGTATGGGTGGCCGAAGGTGGTCCTTCCGATTTTACGGCCAAAGTATTACGCCGAATAGGTGACATCTACCCGTCAGTGAACAGAAAGCGAGTACGTGTGGTCCAGCATAGCGCTGGCCTGGGCTTCAATGAAAGGCTAACCTCTGACGCTGCAATTGCATTAGTTAAACAGGTCGCTGATTACCGAGCCATCCCTGACGGAAATACCGCCAACAATGGATCTGCAGACTTTAACCAGAGGTCTACAATATTCGTGGGTATTGCTAATCAAAGCCGATATGCTAGCGAGTGGGCGGCCGCATTCGACTATCTGAGTCCTGATGTAAAACTGGATTTCAGCGATACTGTCGAGATCCTGTACATTATTGACGATACACAAACTCTAACCGTCAATGATTTTGCCAATCGGTATTTGCGTTAGACCTTTAAGCGCCGGATAAGAAGCTGCAGGTAGCCACCATTGGCGTGGCTACCTACCTGCGTTATGAGTCACCCTGGGGGTATATAAGACGGTAAAGGAATTAGACAGACTTGTGCGTTAGCAGCACACGCATACGTTGACACCATTTACCAGTGCTCCGCAAAGAAGCACAGACAGTGGCTGGTATTTTGATGCTGAAAATAGATTGCGAATATTTATGATAGTGACCCCGTTAGGGGATTTTATATAAGCAGAAAGGTGAGACTACCCATTGCATAGAACCGGCTTTTTTGAAACAAGGACGCTCTTAAGCACGGCGAAAACCCACATCAATGCTGACCACGACCACATGCACGGCCAGGTGAAAAACACGCACTAGCCCTTGTCCCGCACAATCACTTGGTTGTAGCGCATTTCTTTACTTTTGGCCTACATTGATCAATGACAACAATGTGTCACAGTATTATCGACTTAGCGAGATTACTCCGCTGGGAACATCATTCCGAGTTTAGAAATATTGTTAGCAAATATTCACTAAAGTGTCTGGGCTGCGGGAAATACTTCAACTCAAAGAGTGACTGATTGAACACGGGTGCCGTGGTTGCGGTATAACCGAACATACTTTGCAGAACGACTGAGCCGTCACTACCATATTCTGTTTTCTCCGACAAATTACCCTCAGAATTATATCCATACCCAATAGAACTATCGATTCCACCGTCAAGATCATGATCGTATTCTGTTCTGATGAGCCGATTATTGGCGTCATAGTGATAATAGGTTTTAGTGGTGATTTCTGAGTATGGAACAAAAGCCATTACCTCCACAACATTGTTGTTGTCGCCATATGCTACCGTGTATTCTTTCTCAGAATGAAGCAAATCATTACTGTCATATTCAATACCCGCCAATTTCCCCTCATTGGTGTACGAGAATTGTATAAAGATAGTGCCAAAATTAAATTCAGACTGACTACTGGAAAGTCGGCCAGACGTGTCATATTCGAAATTTCTGCTTAAATAAGAGACGCCGTCCCGAGATCCTTCGTAGCCCGTGTACTGGTTAAGCTCGTTGTATTGTCGAATTTCTTCGGTCAGCGCTGGAGAGTCATTTTGTTCGCTATAGACGCGGGTATATACAAGCTGGCGTTCAGCCTCGTTTAGTTCGACTGATACGTTTTCCATCAGTTGTCGCGCACCGTCGTTAACAATTATGGAGCTGACATAATAGCCATTCGAAATATCAGTACCCGAAGCACGTTGAGAGTCTGACAGGACGCCTTCTGACGTTTCGTTCCCGGAACAAGCTGCAAGGGAAATACAACTGACGGACAGCACGGAGGCTGCTTTTAGTAACTTGTTCCTATCTTTGGCCTCCAAATGGCATTAGTTAATTAAAAAGTAAAAGACTTTTTGTTGAGTAAAAAATTGCTACAAAAAAATAAAAAAACTGCTGTGCGGAGTAGCCAGGGGGCTTAGGTTTACGCAGTGTTAAAATTCTGGCATATACATCGGTAACTTTAATAGTGAATACCGAGTATCGTTTCGATACGCTGAATGCATCAAAAATACATCCTGACTAATTGTGAAACGTGGATACTGGTAAACGCATCACTGTTTAGGCTTGACTTAAACGACAACGGCGATGACTAAGGTCAGATTAAAGCCCAAAATAAGCTTAAACTGATATGCGAATACATCTGCAGGATAACGCCACTTGTTTCTAAGAACCGGCAACGCGGTTCAGACTGGACGCATTCGTTTTAACGTCATTCACGCGTAGGCGGAAAGCTTGTAGAACCACATGGAGTCCGGACATTTCACTGAAGCGTCTAAGCGTTCACTCTGCAAAAGAATGGATCTCCGCCTTCGCGGAGATGACTTTGGTTATTCTTCGCGGAGATGACTTTGGTTATTCTTCGCGGAGATGACTTTGGTTATTCTTTGCGGAGATGACTTTGGTTATTCTTTGCGGAGATGACTTTGGTTATCCTTCGCGGAGATGACTTTGGTTATCCTTCGCGGAGATGACTTTGGTTATTCTTCGCGGAGATGACTTTGGTTATTCTTCGCGGAGATAACTTTGGTTATTCTTCGCGGAGATGTCTTCGCGTTGTCCTTCACAGGGATGACGTTGGGTTTTTCTTCGCGGAGATGATTCTGGGTTGTTCTTGGCGGAGATAATTTCCGGATTATGCGAAACGTTCGACTACCCAGTTTTCGATATCGTCAAACGCACGTGCGGATCGCTCAGGTGTTTCATTCAGAATTTCATGCAGATAGTCATCGTAGTATCGTGTGGTGACTTTATCAGCGGGTGCCAGAGCGGCAAACTCCTGCGTTCTTGCTGAGTCAACGACAGGGTCCGCACCGGCAATTAACAACAAGGTATCCACACTCAATTTACTGGCATTGTTAAGCTGACGTTCACCTGAATTTATCAGCCAGTTGACAAGGCCGGCAGATCGAAACCCGTGGTTAAGTGGATCCACTGCGGCTTGCTGTCCAATCAGTTCATTGTGAGTCAAGCGACTTGCATCGTAGGCGCGTTCAATGGCGAACGTCGGCACGATGCGAGCCAGCAGATTAACTTTCAGCCTGTCGCGCTTTCTAATGCGTACAACGAAAGCGGGAGCTGACAGAATCAGACCGGCGACGGATAGCCCATGCTCCAGCACCAGCTCGCTTGCTACAACACCACCCAGACTGTGACCGAACAGCACTGGAGCACAACCCGTCTCCGCGGCAAAACGCTGAATCTGAATGGCCGCCTGAGTGACAAGCGCTCCGGCCGGATCAATGACACCACGCTTGCCGTCAGACTCCCCATGTCCGGGATGATCATGTGCGCCCACCCGGAAGCCGGCGTCGGTCAGACGGTTTGCCAGATGCTCATAGCGAGCAGCATGCTCTCCTGTTCCGTGCAATAAATAGAACCCTTGCTTTTGATCAGGTGTGCCAGAAGCAGGCTCCCAGCGCAGGCTATGTGTGTGAAAAGTCAACGCCTGACTCAGGCCTGGGTTACGTTTACAAGCTCACAAAGCACATCGAAGGCAGTGTCAATATCCGCTTCAGTGGCCTCGAATTGCCCAACTTGAAACCGTATTGCCATACGCCCGTCTATTCGTGTCTGAGTGATGTATATACGTCCATCATCATTGATTCTGTTCACGTAGTCGATAACCTCATCGTCGGACGCTCCTTCTGGACGAAAACTAAACAATGAAAGCACAGGCTCAGTGACCAACTCAAACTGATCGTGCGCTGCCAATTTACCCGCTAAAGCCGTACTCCAGTTCACGTGATTACGAATCCGTCCACGTAAACCCTCAAGCCCATAACTGCGAATCAGAAACCATAGCTTCAGAGCCCTGAAACGCCTTCCCAAAGGCACCGACCATTCCGAATAGTTAATGATGCCATCGGTGCCATGTGTCTTAAGGTACTCAGGCTGTATTGCCAGGGTACGCACCAGATCCTCCGGACTCGCTATGAAATGCGCCGAACAATCAAACTGGGCGCCCAGCCACTTGTGCGGATTAAAGACCACTGAATCTGCAAGCTCTACACCCGTCCAGAGGTCACGATATTCAGGGCAGATCATAGCGGCACCGGCCCAAGCGGCATCGACGTGGGAATACAATCCATGGTCGCGGGCAACACGCAACACATCGGTCAGGGAATCGCATGCACCAACACCCGTTCCGCCGGTACAGGCAATGACTCCGGCGGGCCGATAACCTGCAGCCTTATCAGCCTGAATCGCTTTTTCCAGCGCATCTGCGTCCATACTGCGTAAACGGCCTGGCAATATTGGAATTCGTACAAGGTTGTCCTGCCCTATTCCGGAAACCCAGAGTGCCCTGTCAATCGATGAATGCACCTCTGTACTAGCATAAATCCGTAATCTTGGCTGCTGACTTAAGCCTTGCTGGTTACCCGTCCATTCCAAGGCTTTTTCGCGCATTGTTAACACGGCGGCAAGCGTTGCGGAGCTTGCAGAATCCTGTATAACCCCGGAAAAATTATCTGGCAGGTCGATGGATTGTCTGAGCCAGTCCAGCATGCGCGTTTCCATCTCTGTTGCCGCCGGAGACGTCTGCCATAGCATGCATTGAGGCGCAATGGTCGAGACAAGCATTTCAGCAAGCATAGACGGAGGCGCGGCATTGGCAGGAAAATAGGCAAAGAAACGCGGATGTTGCCAATGCGTGATGCCAGGCATGACAATACGCTCGAAGTCCTCCAGGATCAACTGCATGTCCTCGCCGTCCTCTGGAGGACTTTGTGGTAGCTGGGCAATTATTTCACCCGGTTTGCTCTGAGCACGAACCGGTCGGTTCCTTATGCTGCTGTGATAGCGCGCGGCCCACTGGGATATCCACTCACCCCATTGTGTAAATTCAGTCCAGTTCATAGTTTAACAAGTGTAATTCATGCCCAGACGACCACCGTCTACATATATGGTTTCGCCAGTGACATAACTTGCCTTGTCACTGGCCAGAAAAGTGACAACATCGGCTATTTCACGAGGACTGCCTACCCGTTTTAGCGGGGTTCGTGAAAGCACCGTATTCATTGCCTCCGGATTCGCATTAACACCTGCCATCATGGCAGTATCGATGGATCCAGGTCCTACTGCATTAACCCGGATACCATGGGGAGCCAGGGCAAGGGCTGATGATTTGGTCAGCTGCATTACCCCGCCTTTAGAGGCACAGTACGCCGCGATAGTAGGAATAGCTACCACTGCATTAATGGAGGACATGTTAATGATCGAGCCCTGTATCTTGTGCTCTACCATCAATCTCGCTGCTCTCTGCGTGGCCACAAAAGTACCAATGAGATTGATATCGATCACCTGCCGGAATTGTTCCAGAGAAGTATCAAGAAAATCGCCTGGTGCTGCAATGCCTGCATTGTTGACCAGTACACAGGGTATGCCCACTTCGCTTTCAATCGAATCGAACATTGCATTGATCTGGTCTGCGTCAGCCATATCACAGGCTATGGCTACGCTATCTTTGCCCAGACTCACGGAGGCAGCCTCTACGGCATCCTTGTTAACGTCGCACATTGCGATGCGATACCCCTCATTGGACAAACTTTCTGCACAGGCATAGCCAATGCCCTGAGCGGCTCCTGTTATCAATGCTATCGGCCGGTTTGCCATATAATTTCTCACACGAGACTGTCTTGCGGTAGCCCATGATAGTACCTTAGCGCTGTCAATGCAGACTTCTCAGATATCGACAGACTCAACAGGTCCGGTACAGCCCGCGCGCCCGCGTCAATACGACGCTCTTTCACAGGTTACAAAGAATGTGGGTTGTTGCCGGATAAAGCTGAAAGCCAGCTCAAGCGTGGGAATCACAGATTGTAATCGATCAATGTTTTGTCCGACCAGGCACGCTGTCCGGTTGCCACGAGGCAACTGTGTCGCACCATCGACGTCTATTATGAATGCGAGCGACAGAGCCAAGCAGTACTGACTCACCACTTGCGAATCTTGTCGCAACAAGCCACTATGTCACCGCCAATTGTCAATTAGCGGAATCAACACCCACCTATGAAACCACTAAAAATTAGTGCGGCACAAATGGTTGCCGATGCACGTGAGCGTATTGAAGAGATTGAAACCTCTGAGCTGATTGCGATGCATAATAGTCCGGATGTCGTTGTTGTCGATATTCGCGACATTCGCGAACGGCAACGCAGCGGATTCATTCCAGGTAGTATCCATGCACCTCGCGGCATGATTGAATTCTGGATTGACCCGGATAGCCCGTATTTCAAGGATGTGTTTGCGCAAGATAAAAAATACATTTTTCATTGTGCGTCTGGCTGGCGGTCTGCCCTTACAGTGGCTACGCTTCAGGACATGGGCTTCGAAGCATCCCATCTGAAAGAAGGTTTTTCAACATGGGAAAAACAAGGCGGCCCGGTAGAAAAGTCCGAAGCCCCTCCAAAATCCAGCTGACTGTAATGGCCCACTATGACTTGTCAGTACATTTAAGTGCAGTTACTTCAATTTCGATTTTCATTGAAGGCTCTGCAAGTCCAGCGACAAACATCGTGGCCGCAGGGCGGATGGCTCCGAACGCTTCCCGCAGAGGACTCCAGCACGTCTCCCAGTCACTCGCATCCGGAAGGATGTAGTTAACACGCACAATATCTCTTAAGCCAGCACCGGCTTCGGTGAGTGCCCATTCGATATTTTTCAGGCATTGCCTTGTCTGTTCGGCGACATCATCGGAAATCGTCATTGAAGAGTAGTCGTAGCCGGTAGTGCCAGCAACAAACACCCAGTCACCTTGCACAACTGCGCGCGAGTATCCTATGTTCTCTTCGAATGGGGATCCCTGTGAAATAAGTTGTCGTGTCATATTGGATGCTTGCTCTTGCAACTATCAGCTTTGCTCAGGCGCGGCCATAGCTCCTGTCATCATGGCAACAGCATCCGACATGGAGTAGTCTTCGGGTTTTATCACACACAACCGCTTACCCAGTCGGTGTATATGTATCCTGTCAGCAACCTCGAATACATGCGGCATATTGTGGGAAATCAGAACAATCGGTAAGCCCCGCTCGCGAACTTCCTTGATTAGCTCGAGTACCCGGCGTGACTCTTTCACACCTAATGCGGCGGTTGGCTCATCCAGAATAACTACTTTTGACCCGAAAGCCACCGCTCTAGCGACGGCCACGCCTTGTCGTTGCCCCCCGGAAAGTGTCTCAACCGCCTGTGAAATATTCTGAATAGTCATCAGACCCAATTCGCTGAGTTTTTCACGAGCTACTCTCTCCATTGCCGGGCGATCGAGTGCTCGCAACCACTTGCCCATAAATCCGGGTTTGCGCAACTCACGACCCAGAAACATATTGTCGCCAATAGACAATGCGGGCGACAAGGCAAGATTTTGATAAACCGTCTCAATCCCCGCTGCCCTCGCCTCCATCGGTGAGTTGAATTGCGCAGGTTTTCCATCGACTTCAATGGTTCCACCATCCGGGGTTACCGCGCCTGAGATGGCTTTGATTAACGTTGACTTACCCGCACCATTGTCACCGATTACGGCAAGTATCTCACCAGCGTGCAGTTCGAAATCAGCATGGTCTAGCGCCACAACCCGACCATAGCGCTTAACCAGACCGCTGGCACGAATGACACATTCGGGCCCCGAAGCTGAAGACAATGTTTGCGTATTCATGACGATACCCTGCGCAGCCATTGATCGATCCCGACAGCCATGATAATGAGACAACCAATAGCGAAACGCTGCCAGATAACATCCACTCCGGCTATTTTCAAACCGGAGCTAAAAACGCCAACGATCAAAGCGCCAAATAGCGCACCCAGAATGGATCCGCGGCCACCAAACAGCGACGTACCTCCAATGACCACGGCGGTAATGGAATCCAGGTTGGCATCGTAAAAGCTCTGTGGGCTTACCGAGCCGACTCGACCTATAGATACCCAAGCAGCAATGCCAGCTATAAACCCTGCCACTCCATAGACCGACAGTAAAAGCCGATCGGTATTGATACCGCTTAACTCTGCGGCATCCTTGTCATCTCCAACGGCGTAGACATGCCGCCCCCATGCTGTGTTATTCAGCACATACCAAAGCACGAGAAACACGGCGACCATTAAAAAAGAGCCATAGGTAAATACAGCTCCTTGAAGTATGGGTCCATCTATAGTTACGCGTTCACCAAAGAATTTTAATGATGGGGCTATCTTGTCGATATCCTGGCTACGAATGGATTGCGATCCGGAATACCAGATAACCAGCGCAAAAAAGATATTCCAGGTACCTAGCGTAACGATAAATGGCGGCAACCTCAATTTCGTCACCAGGGCGCCGTTAACCAAACCGCTCAATGTGCCGACCAGAAATCCCAAGGGTATGGCAATGACAGGTGGTACACCCAGTACAACGGCAAACTTGCCAGCTACTACCGAGGCCAGAACCATAATCGCAGCAATAGATAGATCGATTCCTGCCGTCAGAATAATTAGCGTCTGCGCACACGCCAGAAAGCCAATTATGGTCACCTGCTGAATGATTAACGATAGGTTAAATGCGGAAAAAAACCTCTCCCCTGCGACCAGCCGAAAAGCGACGACACTGATGATCAGGATAATGACCGGCACCATGGCTGGGTTGCCATGCAAAAAATGCTGCAATCGCTGTAAAGCACTTTTCCTGTCCTCGTCGAATTCTGCAACTGCTGCGTCTGAGCTAGCTGAGATGAGGCCGGCATCAGCCTCACTGGTTTTGCTGGTCTTGGGCCCGTCTATCAAACGAAATTCTCCGACATACTGGTTTTCAGGGATGCGCACTGGTACCTTGATGATAAACCTATTTCATATTTGTTCAACACCGATACATCAACCCGGGCTTTGCGTCAGCTGTTTTACCCAATAGGCGAGACGCCGCCTGCGATAACAACGAATCCTGCTGTCACCATGAACCTGAAAAGTATTGAAACTTTCACTAATCAAGACGTCGGCTTTGTGCGAGTGTGCGCTGAGGATGGCTCAAAAGGTTGGGGGCAGGTATCCACTTATCATTCAGACATCACTTGCCAGGTCCTGCACAGGCAAGTAGCACCGTGGACACTTGGCCGGGACACCACAGACCTGGACGATCTACTCATGCTTGTCACCGAGCGTGAACATAAGTTTCCGGGATCATACCTGCGACGCGCAATGGCTGGTCTGGATACGGCCATCTGGGATTTACGCGCCAGGCAACAGGAAAAACCGGTAACGGAGCTACTTGGCGGGTCGCCGGGCCTAATCAGGGCCTATGCCTCCTCAATGAAGCGTGATATCACGCCTGCCGCCGAAGCCGACCGGCTGAAGAGGTTACGCGATACCCAGGGATTTGATGCGTTTAAAGTCAGAGCCGGGGCGGAAGTGGGCCGTAATAACGACGAATGGCCAGGTCGAACCACAACGATTATTCCGACTATGCGACGTGAGCTTGGGCAACATGTCGACCTGCTGATTGATGCCAATAGTTGCTATTCACCCGATAAAGCTATCGAAGTTGGTTACCAGTTGCAAGAACACGGCTTTTGCCACTTTGAAGAACCATGCCCTTATTGGGAACTGGAACAAACCAGACAAGTGACACAAGCTCTGGAACTTGATGTGACCGGAGGCGAACAGGACTGCGACCTGCCAACCTGGAAACGCATGATCGATATGCATGCTGTAGATATTGTACAACCAGACATACTCTACCTCGGCGGTATTTGCAGAACACTGCGTGTTGTGGAGATGGCGAAGGCTGCGAATCTTCCGGTAACACCACATTGCGCAAACCTGTCGATGGTTACCCTTTTTACAATGCACTTATTACGCGCTATTCCAAATGCCGGTAAATATCTGGAATTCTCAATCGAAGGGCCTGATTATTATCCCTGGCAGGAAGATCTTTTTGTCAAATCACCCTATGTGATCGAAGATGGGCATGCACGCGTCACCGATGCCCCTGGCTGGGGTGTAGAAATAAACCCGGACTGGTTGGCCCGTTCCATTTATCAAAAATCAACGCTTTGATTAGCGAGCTGTGTTCAGCCGGTCCTCATTGATCGTAAGTTGCCGGACCGACTTGTTCAGTATCAGTCCCGGGATTCCCGCCACCCTGGAAATCCCGGTGAAAGCTTTACTCAGCGTTTTAATACTTCTACGTACGTTGGACAGCTTAAAAAATCGGTTACATCAAAACAGAGCTATCAAGCACCCACAATCAGATGCTCTGGCCCGTACTCAAAGCCTGTGATATTGCTATTGCCGCTGTCTGTGATCACGAGGATATCGTGCTCACGATATCCGCCAGCACCAGGGAGGTGATCAGGGATAGTAATCATTGGCTCCATGGATACCACCATACCAGGCTCAAGCACCGTATCGCAGTCCTCACGCAACTCAAGGCCCGCCTCTCGACCGTAGTAGTGGCAAAGAACACCGAACGAATGGCCGTATCCAAACGAGCGGTACTGTAGGAGATTTTCCGCAGCATACATCTCGTTAAGTTCTTTGGCTACATCAGAACATTTGTTACCTGGTACCAGAAGTTCCTTTCCACGATCATGGACCTGGCAATTGATTTGCCATAGACGAACATGCTCTTCGCTAGCTGACTCAGCAAACAATGTACGCTCTAACGCCACGTAATAGCCCGCAACCATGGGGAAACAATTCAAGGAAAGGATATCACCGGACTCAATAAGTCGACTGGTTACCGGATTATGCGCACCATCAGTGTTTAATCCGGATTGAAACCATGTCCACGTATCCAGTAATTCCGCATTAGGCCACGTTTTAGCAATCTCTCGTACCATAGTGGCGGTGGAATGTAGTGCGACTTCGCGTTCGCTAACACCGACTGCAATAGCCTCAACACATGCGGCACCACCCAGATCGGCAATGCGAGTCATTTTAGTGATATGAGCAATCTCTTCAGCAGATTTGATCATTCTCAATTGCATCGCCGGAGCTGCAATATCCACAAATTGCACCTGTGGAAACTCTGCATTCAGAAGGTGTAAAAGATCGATGTTGACGTGATCGTATTCGATTCCGATGCGCGTGGCGGTACCCACCAGATTTCGAACCGCGTGAAAATAGTTGTCGCGATTCCAATCGGTATATGTCACGTTGTTACCAAACGTTCTGCGCCAGGGTTGACCGCCATCGATTCCAGCGCTGATGGTGGTTGCCTCTTCTCCTGTAATCACCAGGCCATATCGCCTGCCAAACTGGCAGAACAGGAAATCCGAGTAATAATTGATATTGTGATATGAAGTGAATAGCGCCGCGTCTATATCATTTTGCGCCATATACTGGCGTATGGCATCTTGCCGACGTTGCATCTCAGACGCCGAGAATGTCTGTTCGGCTTTGTTGCCATTGTTGGTGTAGTCCTGAAAACGTTCGCGTTGCATGGGAAAAATCCAGAAAAAGCTGACAATTGGTTTGGTGCGTAGGTTGCGCCAGAATTCGCCCGGCGTCAAACATCTTTTCTGGCATATTGTTACTTTTTAGCCTTGCGCCTTTTTCCCTGATCTCACCGCCTGCTACGGACCTGAAATCCGTTTAAAAAGTTGCTTTATATCTCGGATTTGATCGCAACTCACAGGAAAATCGCGTGAAATGCAGCAATTAATCAGAGCCCCAACGCCGTTTGATACTTCGGTAACAGTGGGCCCGTAAATCGCATTGATACGTTCGATGATCATGGCTTAACGAGATGTTGACTTCGTTCAGTCGCGCCCCGTTATATCCATGCAGGAGATGAACTGCGTCATCCATAGACATGTAAGAACCAGAAAAACCCGACAAGTACAAAATCTGCAGAACATGCACCAATACAGTTAATAAAATTCCAGACAATCTGCGTTAACCGCTTGACGTCGTTTCTAAACAAATATTCCTTGTGATAAATAAGCCCGTGTATCCTCGTTCCATGAATTCTCCGTTGAAGCAAGCACCTGGACTCACAGATATTGTTCTTCTGGTCACCCTGTCGGCGCTGTTTGGTGTCAGCTTCATGTTCACCGAATTCGCGGTCTCAGAAATACCACCATTGACAGTGTCTGGCGCACGTGTTTTCCTGGCGCTACTAATCCTGTGGCCATTGATGAAGTTTGCAGGTCAAAGGCTTCCTGGTTTCGGATACATCTGGCTTCCCGCTATTGCCTCGGCTATATTCGGTTATGCGTTACCATTTGCGCTGGTCAGCTGGGGACAATTGCAAGTCTCATCCAGCCTTGCCGCTATCTTTATGGCAATCATGCCGCTGTTCACTATCGTGCTGGCTCACCTATTTACGCGTGACGAGAAACTTAATACCTGGAAGGTAGCAGGAGTTGTATGCGGCCTGCTCGGCGTCATCGTACTATTCGGAGCTGATTCACTACGTGATCTTGGTGGCCCTCATGCCATGGGGCAACTTGCTATCCTGGGAGCTGCTGTGTGCTATGCCATTAATGCGCTAATTACCCGGGCACTTGTTAACACCCCCAGATTATCTATGCTGACGTGCCTGATGCTAATTGGCAGTGCCATCATGGTCCTAGCAAGTTTCTGGTTTGATGCTCCTTTTAGTCTAAATCCGTCCTGGCAGGCTATTGGCGCACTTGTTGTTCTGGCCGTTGGTCCAACTGCAACCGCCACGCTAATGATTCTTGTCATTATTAAACGTCAGGGAGCCAGTTTTCTAAGTCAGATCAATTTTCTGGTGCCTTTATTTGGCGTTTTGCTCGGGTGGTTGCTTCTTGACGACCGACTGACTACGAGTGATTGGATCGCACTGCTCATTGTTCTTACAGGAGTTGCTCTGTCACACAAAGGCAATACTTAGTCTATAGCCGAATGTGGCAAGCCTAGACCAGGCAATTGTTATTCAGCTGCACCTGATACATAAGGACAAGTCCGTACCCTGAAACCTGTATAAAGAAAAAACAGCAACTAACGCTGAAGCGGGTCCCGACTACTTTTCACATTAGCAAGGCGTATTCAGCGCGTACGACAGATCTGCATCGAGCAATTCCTTCAATTGCCTGGAAACAGCGTTAAAAGCTGGATGACCCAATTTACAGTTCTGACTGCGGTGGAGCAGAGTTCCTATACGCACGAACCTATGCAATATTTATCGAGGTACACAACTGTGAATATTGTTGTGTCCGCCCAGCGGTAGAGTTTAAAATAAAGACTTATGCTGCCTATACGAATGGTTTGTTTAAACCTAACTGATCGATGCCAGCCACATCTTCCCAAATTTTATTGCAAGCACAGATATCCCGATAATAACGTGATTTATCTGCTTTAGCTTGCCCATATACAGAGTTATAACTCGAATATAACACTGTCAATGTTTTTGCTTAATTTCGTAAGACTATACTTTGTGGCACGTTTTTTTTATAGAAAATTTCCACAGCCGATTTCAAGTATGGAAAGCGACGCCGCGTACATCGACGCAATAGGTATTTTTACCTTCTCTTAAAAACTGTACGAAAGTTGATTGGAAGTTTTACATCCACTAACTCACCATGAAGCTATTGCGGTGATTGTAAACAGACAATGAATTCAAAAACGTTCGAAATCATCAATATTGATATTGATCTAGGCAATCCGACTTCAGGCATATCGAATTCTGCTCTCATAGAATTAGAAGCATCTCCTAGCCGGATCAGCGCCGGCCTGGCAGGTCCTTTACTGCTCGGATTAGGTTCCGGTATTTCTATCTCGGCAGGATTCGGAAGCTTTGGGTTTTCGGTACTGCTAGATGGACTCCACCATGTGCTGGCAGCGCCGCTGTGGTTTTCCCAAATGTTTTTAACGATTGCACTATTCTCGATTTCCTGGCAATGGGGTAGTATCCGGCTGGGAATCGGCACATTGCCCGCATTATTGCTGGTCGGGCCCGCAATCAGTCTGGGCGCTACATTCACACCCGAAGTGCTTCCGTTTGCCTGGCATGCCGTTGCATTTGTTGTAGGGCTATTCATGTTCGCTTTTGGCATCTCATTATCGGCTGCAGCCGCGCTGGGCCCGGATGGTGTAACCGCACTATCACTGGCAGCAGAGAAACGCTGGCACTGGCCGATTCCGAAAGCGAATTTCATCTGGAACTTTACCGCGATTGCAATAGGCGTGATGCTGGGTGGAAACCTTGGGCCCGCAACCATTATCGGATTGTTTGTCACACCCGTTTTGATCCGCTTCTTTTTACCGGTACTAAGAAAACGAATGGTTTACTAATCAGCGATATTTGCTCTATCCCACTGCGTTTTATCGGGACGACGGAACGTTCATCCCCGATGGTATTAACCAGTTATATATCTTTCATTAATCGTAAAGCATCGAAAATTGCAGCATGTGTATTTCTTGCTGACACAGCATCGCCAATACGATATAGCTTAAACACCCCCTCACTGTTACGTTCAGAAGTCTGCGCTTGCCCGTTTAGCAACGCCTCATGATCAAGCTCGCCTGCGTTGGACGATAGGGGCTTTAATGAAAAATAGACGTCGTCCAGTGGTAGCGTGCCGTAGTTAACAACCACCTGATCATAGTGTGTTTCGTAGGTATGCCCGCTATAGTCGGTACCTACGATCGCCTTCAATCGGTTGCCATCACGTTGCACATCAAGCAGTCGACGAGTAAGCGTAAAAGTCACATTTTTGTCTTGAAGAGATCGCATGTAAGGCGTCAGATTCATCGCCATGATGTCTGGTGCAAGTGTACGATCCGGAGTCATCACTTCAACATTTGCCCCCGCAGTTGCAGCCACCTCGGCAGCTTGCATACCTGGATGATCGCCACTTTCATCGTATATCAGGACACTGTCGGCGGGTGCCACATCGCCCGAAATGATATCCCAGGTGCTAAGTACATTCTGTTGTTCCTGGCTCGTCTCGAAAAGCTTCAAATTCGGCAATCCGCCCGTGGCAATAATAACCACGTCAGGTTTGAGGCAAGTGATGTCTTCGGTTTCCGCATAGAGGTTAAACCGGAACGCAACCCCCATAGCAGTACATTGTGCCAAACGCCAATCTATAATCGATATCATTTCTCGCCGGCGCTCGGATTGCGCACATAAACGCACCTGGCCTCCAGCATCGGAGGCGGCTTCCAGCACGGTCACGTTATGACCACGTTCTGCTGCAACTCTGGCAGCCTCCAGTCCTGCGGGGCCGGCGCCGACAATAACAATGTTTTTGACGATAGCCGCTTTATCAATCAAATGTGGCATTGTCAATTCACGGCCGGTGGCCGCATTGTGAATACACAAGGCTTCCCCAGCCTGATATATGCGATCAAGGCAATACGTTGCACCAACACAAGGTCGAATATCATGTTCACGCTCTTCGACGACTTTGATAACAATATGCGGGTCCGCCATGTGTGCACGTGTCATACCCACCATATCCAGTAAACCCTCGCGCACCGCATGCCGTGCAGTAGCTACATCCGGTATGCGACCGGCATGAAATACGGGCATGCCCGTGATCTTCCGGACGGAGCCTGCAAAATCCAGGTGCGGAGCACTTTTCATCCCTTGTATAGGGATTACGTCTGTCATCGCCGGATCAGTGTGAATCCGACCTTTGATGACATTGAGAAAATCAATTTGTCCGGTATCAGCGAGTCGTCTTGAAATTTCAAGACCTTCCTCTGCGCTGATGCCACCTTTCTGCGACTCGTCCGCGGTATAACGAAAACCCACAATGAATTCGTCACCCACACGCTTGCGAATGGCGGCAAGCACATCAAGCGGCAGTTGCATGCGTGTATCGAGCGTTGCATTTCCATAAGGACCATCCAGGTCATTTGTCAAAGGTGACCAGAACTGATCCAGCAAATGTCCATACACCTGAAGTTCAATGCCATCCATTCCACCCGCCTGCATGCGTTCGGCTGCATCGGCAAAATCTTTGATGACGCGCTCGATATCCCAATCTTCCGCTAGTTTGGGAAACGCACGATGCGCTGGCTCGCGATGCTGCGATGATGAAATCGAGGGGAGCCAATCCCCTTTGTTCCAGGTTGTACGGCGGCCCAGATGCGTAAGCTGAATCATCACAGCACAACCATGATCATGACAGGCATCCGTGAGATTACGAATCCACGGTACAACCTCATCCTTATAAGCTAATACATTATTGAACACTGGTGGACTGTCGCGCGACACCGCCGCTGACCCGGCTGTCATTGCAAGGGCAACGCCAGCTTTGGCACGCTCTTCATGATAAGCCCGATAGCGCTCAGTGGGCATGCCGTTTTCCGGATAAGCCGGTTCATGGCTGGTCGTCATGAAGCGGTTTTTCAGCGTCAGATGTTTTAGCTGAAAAGGTTGAAGCAAGGGATCGTTAAGCATGCGTTATTATTCCAAAACCGATCTCACCAGCGATACTGGTTTTAAATTTACATGAACAATCGAATTGCGCAGCCGCGTGGCGACTATACGCAACGCCTCTTCCGAATTCCGGGGAATCCGAAAGAGTCTGTCAAAGAGCTTCAGATAAGTGCATGGCAAAGCATGGGTACTAGACCTATCTGCACCGGATGCACGTGCTCCCATACATCGTCAGCGTGGCCGATGTTGCTGCTCACTAGCGCCACTGTGCAACAATACTGACGCCAGGTAAAAAATCAGGTAGCCACTTGGTATGCCTTTACCCGTTGGCCCGATTCTCAATCAGGTCATCAACAACTGAAGGATCCGCCAACGTCGAGGTATCGCCCAACGATCCATAATCGTTCTCAGCGATCTTACGCAAAATACGGCGCATGATTTTACCAGAGCGCGTTTTGGGCAAACCAGGCGCCCATTGAATGAGATCAGGGGAAGCGATTGGCCCGATTTCCTTCCGCACCCAGACGACCAGTTCACGGCGCAGCTCTTCACTTGGCTCTTGTCCCTCCATCAGGGTTACATACGCATAGATACCCTGCCCCTTGATGTCGTGCGGAAATCCGACCACAGCCGCCTCGGACACCATCGGATGTGCAACCAGAGCGGATTCAACCTCTGCGGTCCCCATTCTATGACCAGAGACATTGATGACATCATCGACTCTTCCTGTTATCCAGTAGTAACCGTCAGCATCCCGCCGACAACCATCACCCGTGAAGTAGTAACCCTTAAACGTCTCGAAATAAGTCGAAACAAAACGATCGTGATCTCCGAAAACGGTTCGCATCTGTCCCGGCCAGCTATCGCGAATACAAAGCACACCCTCAGCAATTGTCTCAGTCTGTTCATTGCCCTCAGCATCGAGAATTACTGGTTGGACCCCAAAAAACGGGCGTGTTGCTGAACCTGGCTTGGTTTGTGTGGCACCGGGTAAGGGTGTAATCAGAATACCGCCGGTTTCCGTTTGCCACCAGGTGTCGACAATGGGGCACTGACTGTTGCCTACCACTTCGTAGTACCACTTCCATGCTTCAGGATTAATCGGTTCTCCGACAGATCCGAGCAACCTCAATGAAGATAATTCCGAGCCCTTGACGTTGTCGTCACCTGCTCCCATTAGCGCTCTTATGGCAGTGGGGGCAGTGTAGAAAATATTGACTTTATGTTTTTCACAAACCTCCCAGAACCGCGCAGGACTAGGGTACGTCGGGACTCCCTCGAACATCAGTGTAGTTGCACCATTTGCCAAAGGCCCATAGACGATGTAACTATGTCCAGTGACCCAGCCGACATCAGCGGTGCACCAGTAAATGTCGCCATCGTGATAGTCAAAGACATACTCGTGCGTCATTGAGGCGTAAACAAGGTACCCACCGGTGGTATGTACAACACCTTTGGGCATACCCGTAGACCCGGATGTGTAGAGGATAAACAGTGGATCTTCGGCTTTCATGGGCTCGGGCGAACAGTCAGCTGACGCCTGTGCGGTTTCTTCGTGGTACCAGAAATCCAGTCCCTCACGCTGGTTCACATCACCACCGGTGTGCTGAACGACCACCATTTTTACTTCATGTTCTACCTTTTCCACCGCTCTGTCGGCATTTGCCTTCAGCGGCACACTACGTCCTCCACGTATACCTTCGTCTGCGGTAATAAGAAGCTTTGCAGTACAACCGGTTATCCTGTCCGCCAGCGCATCTGCACTGAAACCGCCAAAGACAATAGAATGGATAGCACCGATGCGCGCACAAGCCAACATGGCATAAGCGGCTTCCGGAATCATCGGCATGTAGATAATAACCCTGTCCCCTTTACCCACGCCAAGAGACTTGTACACATTGGCTAAGCGGCAAACTTTCTCATGGAGTTCACGATAGGTTATTTGCTTGTCGACTGACGGATCGTCACCTTCCCATATAATGGCGATCTGATCGGCTCGTGTCGCAAGATGTCTGTCAATACAATTGGCGCTGACGTTCAACTCGCCGTCTTCGTACCATTGAATAGAAACACCCGGGTATTCATAAGTCGTATTTTTAACCTTGGTATACGGCGTAATCCAGTCCAGACGCTTGCCTTGCTCGGCCCAGAATGCATCTGGATCATTAATCGACTGCGAATACAACTCCTGATATCGAGCCTCGTTTATCAGAGCGTTGCTGGCAAAGTCTTCAGGTACCGCAAATACGTCGTTACTCATGATCTCCCCTGTGGCTACAAAATCTTTGAAGGCCGAATACTAGATGACTTTAGATATCAAGAGTGCAATTAGTGACACGTATATGTGCCATCGAATCATTCAGGTGACGGGTTTCAATTTTGAAAGACGCCAGCCCTGCACTCTTTTCTGGGGGACATTGTAAGAAATGATGCACATTCAAGGTGCAAGTATTTATTCGCAATAAATTCAATAGCTTATTTACTGCCGACTCATTTTTCTCTGCCGATGAGCCACGATATCGAGCAATTGTTACCAAAGGTAACAGTGTTGTACAGCACCTGCACGCTGCCAGCCACAGCTTGCCCGGTCACTTTCGCGCACGCCACCGATGTATCCGATGGGTTAGCGCGTTTACTCAAAACAAAGTCATTCCGGGTGACAGCATACCGTTCTATCGCACGTATTCAGTTTTTTCGATAAACGCGTGAAAAAAGAGCGGGTAATAACATTGAATGACAAACCTCTCTAAAGGCCTGCCATTCAATGTATTGTTAACACCAATTTCCAGCCATTAACGACGTTTGAATACTCTGACGTAATCGATCTCTAGTGCAGGATTCGAGAACTCTTGAAGATCATTGCCCGTGGGGTAACGCTGATCACTTGATCTTCCCAACCCACCAGCACTCGTTGGAAAATTAGTCCAGTTTCCTCCCATGGCCAGATTGATCATCAAGTAGAGATCCTCGTAATCGACTTCTGAATTTTCCAGTTCACTGACTTTTTCGCCATCAATGAACCAAGTAACTTTTCCAGGCTCCCATTCGACGGCATAAACATGGAAGTTCTCGCTGTAATCAATACCCGTAAAAATCTGACCGGAAGGTTTTGGTTTAATGAAATTTGCATCTCCGCCATAGTATTCGGAGACATTCTTGAAATAGTGAAATGAATTATAAATATAGTACGGCGCATGGCCCAGGTTTTCCATGATGTCTATCTCGGTACGCTGTGTACCTTCCCAGGAACGGCTTTCATGGAACAACCAAAATGCCGGAAACGTACCGACATGACTGGGAATCTTGATTCTGGCTTCAAAATAGCCATACTTGCGACTGAACTTTTCATGCGTTGAAATGGCGCCTGATAAAAATTCCTGCTGCGAGGCAATGTCCATTAGCGCCCCGTACGTCTTGTTATCATCACTGGATTTCAATGGGTTGATTCTTGCCCTGATTGCAAGCCGGCTACCATCGAATTCAAAAGGGTTGGCAACCGAGGCTATCTGATCCTGATGTTCCTGGTCTGGACTCAACACATTGACGTAGAACTGGTCTTCTCCATTGATGACTCTGTATTCATAGCGTTCTCCATTCCATTCACCATCCCAGCGTAGTTGTGAATGCCAGCGCGCCGGATTCAATGAACTTGCATTAAACTCATCACTGAATACGAGTTCATAGCCGGACTTTTCAGTAACTTCAGGATAGTTGTACGAGCTTGGATCTATCAGGCCAGAATCATCTGGATCAGTTTCTGCCGTCTGCGGCAAAACAGGGTCAACTTCAGATGAGGGGCTTTCAGCTCGGCCTTCAACCCGGACTTTAACCGTCTCCGATTGCTCAGAAACGTCGCCCGAATCATCGACCCCCTTTACTGTCATGGAATGAGATCCGATCCATAGGCCCTCACTTACCCAGTAAGTTTGATCCGTTGTACCGACGTATTCGCCGTCTACGGTAACCTGATATTCTCTGGCGTCTTCAGTAGCCCTCCACTCCCATTTAACGGTACCGCCCTCAATTTCGACTCCGCCAAGCTCAGATGGCGTTGTTACCGCTAAAGAGTAGCCGGAATGTAAACATAGAAAAAGAATCGGAGCTAGAAATAAAGCAATTTTTACTTTCATGTAAGGTGTCTTCTTGTTGATGTTGTTCACTCAGCCTTGCATTACCTGCCATGGTGAGAAAGTGATGACTCACAGCCAGAAAGAGTTTAACGATCCACTTTAGTAAAGGTAGTATTACGCGCATGAACATTTATTCATGAGCCATAAAAACTTTTAAATAAATGCTAATTCGTTTCGCTCAGAAACGACCGAATGCTTTGACCCCATTGGGTTTCGTCGGCCACCAACCATCTTTTCAACAGTGAACTCCACCAATCTGGCAATACGGAAAGCTCATTAACATTGACACTGAATTAGCGAATTATTTGATTTAGTGCTTTAAACACTTGGCAATACGCAACGATAAGTTCAAGATGCACATTACATTACTCCTGATTCATGTAACCTGGATAAGCTAATCGCATTCCCGTGCCCGATAAACCCTTCGCCAATTCCAGCAATCCCACATCGCCATCAGGCGCAACCTCATCAGGTCTGGCACCTTTCCGTAATCCGGTATTCCGATCGCTTTGGCTGGCAACACTCGTATCCAACCTAGGCAGCTTGGTTCAAGTCGTAGCAGCGGGCTGGACTATGACAACGCTAACCGACTCTGAGCAGATGGTTGCATTGGTTACAGGCTCCACCACGTTACCCATTATGGGTTTGTCACTGTTAGCTGGTGTTCTTGCCGACAACTATGATCGACGCAGAATCATGCTCGCTGCGCAGCTAATGATGCTGATCGTCTCAATAGCACTGACACTGGTCACGTTCTTTAATATGCTTACGCCGTGGCTTTTATTGGCATTCACCTTTGTTATCGGTTGCGGTGGTGCGTTACATAATCCATCCTGGCAAGCTACCGTCGGTGATATCGTGCCTCGACATCAAGTGCCAGCAGCAGTAACTGCCAACAGTATGTCGTTTAACCTGATGCGAAGCATCGGACCTGCACTAGGCGGCCTGATCATTGTGGTGGCAGGCGCAGCTGCAGCTTTTGCCTTCAATGCCGTCAGTTACCTGGCTCTGATTCTGGCCCTTATCGTCTGGAAAAAACAGGCTGAAGTAAGAGCGCTTCCGCGAGAACCGTTTCGCCAGGCCGCAACCGCTGGTGTCCGCTACGTGGGCCTGTCTCCCAATTTGTTGCGTATCATTTTTAGAGGGTTTCTATTCGGACTGGCCGCCGTATCCGTGCTGGCCTTGCTGCCATTGGTCGCGCGCGACCTGCTACGAGGCAGTGCGTCAACGTACGGAATACTGCTGGGATGTTTTGGTATCGGTGCGGTGTTCGGGGCAATAAGCAGTTCCAGAACACGCCGTAAGTTCAATACCGAAACTATTGTCCGGACCTCATTCCTGACCATGGCTCTTGGCATATTGTTACTGTCCATGGGTCACAGCATGTTGGTTTCCGCCATTGCATTATTAATATGCGGTGGTTGCTGGATGACAACTAACTCACTACTCAATGTTTCATTGCAACTCTCCACGCCACGCTGGGTGGTTGGACGGGCACTATCCTTCTATATGATGAGCAACGCACTGGGAATGGTTGCCGGCAGCTGGTTGTGGGGGTTATTGGCAGAAACTCAGAGTCTGCAGATCGCATTCGTCGCCTCAGCTGCGACCTTGATAGCGGGTGGTTGTGTCGGTTACAAACTTCCCCTGCCGGAATTCGAAACGCTGAATCTTGATCCGTTAAACCGGTTCATAGAGCCAACCCTGGCGCTTCAATTGACACCACGCACCGGCCCCATCATGGTAACTGTCGACTTTCACATTAACGAAAGTGACATACCGGAGTTTCTTAAAGCCATGTCCGCCAGAAGAAGAATTCGCTTACGCGATGGTGCGCGACGTTGGTCACTACTACGAGATCTTGAAAACCCGAGAATCTGGACTGAAAAATACTACGTGGCGACCTGGGTTGAGTATGTCAGACACAACCAGCGTCGAACCATATCCGACTCTGAAGTGTCTGACACCTTACGCGCCCTGCATCAGGGTGAGGGGCTGCCTACCGTGCGTAGAATGATTGAGCGAGAGACCGTTCCCAAGCAGGCAGACCCGCCTATCAAAGGGTATGACGAACACCACTAATGAACATCAACATACCTGTCAGGTAACCGCTTTCCTGACTTGAAATTCAGGCTGTGCCCAGATCTTTTGCTTTAGTATTTTCTCCAGCCTGTCCACAGCAACAATAATATCCGCGTCCTCCAGATAAAGAGGCGTAAACCCGAACCGCATAATATCCGGGGCTCTGAAATCTCCGATGACATTGTGCGCGATCAGGGCCTGGACTACTGCGTACCCCCGGTCAAAAGAGAAAGACACTTGTGAACCGCGCAACTCAGGCTCACGCGGGCTGGCTAGGCGCAGTTCCGGGCAACGAGCTTCTACCTCCGCGATAAATAGTTGAGATAGCCGGATACTTGCTTCGCGAATTGACGCCAAGTCAATACCTTCCCAAACACCTAATGCTGCCTCAAGCGCTGCCAATTGCAATACCGGCGGGGTTCCCACACGCATGCGTTCGATTGACTGTGCGGGGGTGTAAGACTTATCGAATGCAAACGGCGACTCGTGACCTAACCAGCCAGCCAGACTCGGTGCACTACTGGAGATGAGATCCGGGCGGACGTAAATAAACGCTGGCGCACCAGGCCCTCCGTTCAAGTACTTGTATGTACAACCCACGGCATACTCACACTCACACTCGTCTAGTTGAATAGGTAGGGCACCGGCGCTATGGGCCAGATCCCAGATGCTAATTGCCCCTGCTGCATGAGTTGCGCTGGTTATTGCCTGCATGTCATGCAATCGACCTGTACGGTAGTCAACTTGCGTCAGCATTACTACTGCAATGCTCTCATCGATAGACTGCATAACCTCATGGGGCTCTACCAGCTTCAAGCTGTACCCCTTGTCGAGCAACTCGATGAGCCCTTGCGCCATATAAAGATCGGTTGGGAAATTCCCGGCATCTGAGAGAATCACCCGACGTCCGGGATTCATTTTCAGAGCGGCGCACAACGCCTGATAAACCTTGATTGACAAGGTATCACCCATTACTACAGTGCCTTTCTTTGCACCAATTAACGTTGCTATCGTATCCCCAATGCGGCCTGGTAGTTCCATCCATTGTGATTCGTTCCAGCCGCGAATCAGCTGTGTACCCCATTGCTTGCTTATGACATTGGCCACACGCTCTGGCACAGCTGCAGGCAAGGGACCCAGCGAATTGCCATCAAGATAGATGACATCATCCGGCAAGTTAAACAAGGTTTTCCGAGGAAGTAGATCAAGCATCACTTACATTGCTCCCCGCAAGTGCCAAAGTTCAGGAAAAAGCTCTACTTCAAGCATTTTTTTCAAATAGGAAACTCCACTGGTTCCTCCAGTACCGCGTTTAAAACCTATTACGCGCTCCACCGTAGTGACATGATTGAAACGCCAACGTCGAAAATAGTCTTCAAGGTCAACCAGCTTCTCGGCTAATTCATAGAGCATCCAGTGACTCTTGGGATCGCGATAAACGATACTCCAGGCTGCGATTATGTTTTCGTCTGATTGATGAGGGGCATTCAATCGGAAAGCCGAACGAGAGAGTTCTATATCCAGGCCACGCTCTAATGCCTCTAGTGACACATGATATAGAGACGGTCGTTCCAACTCTTCCAAAAGCATGGCATGTAGCTCAGGCCTGTGCTCATGAACTTTCAGCATTCTGGCGTTTCGATTTCCCAGCATGAATTCAATTAATCGGTATTGATGGGATTGAAATCCGGAAGAAGCGCCAAGATCGTCCCTGAACGCCGTGTAGTCGCTCGGTGTCATTGTTCTCAAAACGTCCCAGGCGTTGTTTAATTGTTCAAATATCCTCGCAACGCGCGTCAGCATTTTGAATGCCTCACTGTGCCGCTCATCCGAGATAAGACTGCGGGCAGCGCGCAGTTCGTGCAAAATGAGTCTCATCCATAACTCAGACGTCTGGTGCTGGACGATAAACAACATCTCATCATGCGCGTTACTAAGCTTGAACTGTGCGTCAAGAAGTTTATCCAGACTTAAATAATCAACGTAACTCATGTCATTCGCGAACGACATCTTTGCCCCTTCGGACGCCTTGTCAATGTCTTCAGTCATGAGAGTCTTTGATGAATAATTTTAGTTGCCTCCACCTTCCGGCTTCTAAACCGAACGTCCTTATCTGTCATAACCGTATTGCCAGCAAACCACAAACAATCAAACAGCTTATCAAGCTTGTTCGATAAAGCAACCGAGCCCCGTTACAAACACTGTTTCCCACCGTACGCAAACCTCCTTGTCGCGATCACCACAAAGTAGATATTTCTCCTGGTTCAAACGGAACTCAACAACCCTTGAACCGCTACGCTATCGGTGATGAGGACATAAAGTCTGCCTGCCAGGCAATTCACTACTGCTGTTGAAGCCAACAACGCTACCCGCTTAAGCAGCAGTTCCGGGGCTTGCTTCTTCAATAACTGCCAGCCCCCCCCCCTAGAATACCGGCAAGTCGAGCCCTGCCCTCTCCAACAAGCTGGGCAAAACTGAATAATTCGTCGCTTGTAGCGACGCGACCGGATTGCTACCCGATCGAGTACCTGCAGTGCAAAACACTATTACCTAGTCAACGGCCCAGACAATCGAGCAATCAGGATAGCGGTGTTAAACTTGAGCGCTGGTCCAGCCAGGCATCTTTGCACTATAGTATGCATCGCAATCGACTAAGGAGAATACCCCCATGACAGCAGACGCCATTTCGCTTACCGGCCCCGAATTAGCGCGATCCAAGCCTGCCTCACTTGTCTGGGAAGACCCCTTCCTGTTGGATAGCCTGCTCTCCGAAGAGGAACGAATGATTCGTGACACAGCGCACGCTTACTGTCAGGAGCGCCTGATGAGTCGCGTTGTGCTGGCCAACAGGCACGAAACGTTTGATCGCGACATCATGACTGAGATGGGCGATCTGGGGCTTCTTGGCTCCACAATTCCGGAGGAATTCGGTGGTGTGGGTGCCAACTATGTCTCCTACGGACTTGTAGCCCGAGAGGTAGAACGTGTCGATAGCGGATACCGATCGGCCATGTCCGTCCAGAGCTCACTGGTCATGCATCCCATTTATGCCTACGGAACCGATGAGCAACGACAGAAATTTCTACCAAAGCTGGCTAGTGGCGAGTCGGTAGGTTGCTTTGGTTTGACTGAACCGGACCACGGCTCAGACCCGGGCTCCATGATTACACGCGCGAAACCGGTTGATGGCGGTTACACCCTTTCGGGTTCCAAGAACTGGATAACCAACTCCCCTATTGCCGATGTCATGGTGGTTTGGGCAAAATCCGACAAACACGATGGAAAAATCAAAGGCTTTATTCTCGAGAAAGGCATGCAGGGACTGACTGCGCCCAAGATAGACGGAAAATTCTCATTGCGCGCCTCCATTACCGGCATGATCCAGATGGATGAGGTGTTTGTGCCCAAAGATAACCTTCTGCCCAACGTCAGTGGCCTTGCCGGACCCTTTGGCTGCCTCAACCGGGCACGCTATGGCATAAGCTGGGGCGCGATGGGTGCCGCTGAAGCTTGCTGGCATGCAGCACGAAACTACACCATGGATCGGAAGCAATTCGGTCGTCCGCTGGCGGCCACTCAGCTTGTGCAAAAGAAACTGGCTGATATGCAAACCGAGATTTCACTTGGGTTGCTCGGATCCCTTCAGTTAGGCAGAATGTTTGACAATCACACCGCCTCCGCTGAACTTATCAGCTTGATGAAGCGCAATAACTGCGGAAAGGCAATCGCAATTGCCAGAGAGTCGCGAGATATGCACGGTGGCAACGGTATAAGTGATGAATACGGCGTCATACGCCATGTGATGAATCTGGAAGCCGTCAATACCTATGAAGGCACACACGATGTCCATGCCTTGATACTGGGACGTGGTATGACGGGTCTACAGGCGTTCCAGTAGACTTATTCCAAATCTGTCAATAATCGAAGGTAACGCTTTTTTACCTTTGGTTATTGAGTCCAAGTGTCACCATGAGCTTTCGAACAGCCACGTCGATGTCGACAAATGTTTTGATCGATCAGATAGCTACAGAAAACCAATACAGGAATCGTCCGAATGACATGTATTTTTGTACAAATTCGTTGTACACCGGGACAAACATACGCTGTTGCCGAGGCGATAGCCGATCGGGATATCCATTCCGAACTATATTCAACCAGCGGAGAATTTGACCTGCTGGTCAAGCTCTATGTGCCAGAAGATCTGGATGTCGGTAGATTTGTTAACGATAACCTGGCGACTCTGGAGGGTATAGACAGAACCCTGACAACATTGACGTTCAAGGCATTCTGACTTGACGCACACACTGGTTGTGCCAAGCGGTAGAAATTCTGTCATCTACCATGACAATTTCACCTTTCCAAAAAGCTGTTTTGGCGAATCATCACTTCATCAACGCCCCAACTCTAGTACTGATCTGCCCCATCAGCAACTCGATATGTTGCCTCAGTACATAAAGCTCATGTGCATAGGCCAGCGGCACTTCAACCTCGCGTACATCATTTTCAATTCTCGAAAGCTCGTCCAGGCAACGTTTCAGGTTGTCCGCACCGCCATCGTCATTTGAGGACTGATCAAGATCCTGAACCTCATCGTACCAGCGATAGATCTTCTTCCTGACACTCCATCGATAAGCAGGTGGTAGCATTCGCGAAAGCGGGAGCAGCAGGGCAAGCAACGGTAAGGCAAGCAACTTAAGCCTATCGACCAGATTAGCAATCCAGAATGGCAAGTATCGTTGAAGGAACGGTGGCCCGAACTCGTAGTATCGCTTTGCAGCTGCGGACAAAACGAATTCCGACCCGACAGCCCGTGGAAATTCATCAGTACTCGACAGAACCGTTGCGTGAGAAAACACGGTATCCACAGCCTGCAACAGAAGATCACGAAGCGCAGGGTGAAGATTTTCTGTGGTCACAAGTGTCGCGTTCACAGCAAGTAGATCGATGGTTGTCGATGGTATGTTTTTCTGTAAGTCGACGACTCCTTCGGGCAGTAAAAGATGCGTAAGCCAGGGTTCGCGCCGAGCGTAAGCTGGCGCCCGGGCTAACGTCGCCAATTGCGCGTTCTCGGAATTTAACAGGTTCTGGATCATGGGTGCGCTGACGGAGGCTACGCTGATGATCGCGTCTACTGCGCCTGATTCGAGAGCGTTAATTGCTACCGTTCCCGAATCGTTCATCAGGCTCACCTCATTCTCGGTAAGCCCATTGCTTTCGAGCAACTGCCTGGCCACCAGGCGTGAACCACTACCCACTCCGCCGGCGGCAATACGCCCGCCTGCGAGTTCGCTCAGTCTGGATATCTTTTTTTGGTTCTGGGTAAATATCCACACGGGTTCGTAGTAGAGTGCACCTAACGATTCAAGTTGAGGATAAGCCTGTGCATTCGCCAAACCTGATTGCATGAAGGCTACATCGACCAGTCCCTTACTCAAACGATCCAGATTGTCTACTGACCCATCAGTTTCGATGATACGGAGCTCTACATCATTCTCTGCCAGAGAAAGTTTGAGCTGCCGACCAAAATCACGATAGGCACCCTCTGCACTTCCGGTGGCAATACTGAGAGTCCGAGGAGGAGCTGGCTCGACAAACTGATAGGTAAACCAGGTGGCAGCAGCAACGATGACAGCTCCTAATCCATAGACCAGGCCGCTCTCCTTAAGCGTTCTGAACCAGGCCGGTTTCTTTCTACTGCGTTGTTTTATTGCCAACGTCTGTTCCGTTGTATTGAGAGGGCTCGTCCGAGAGCATAGTTTACTACCATACAGACGAGTGCACGTTAGTTAACAAATTCTGACTAAACCGTTACACTAGTTTCACACGTATCCACTTCATGCAACATAGTGTCAGCGTTCGTGGTCGAGAGCACGTCAAATTCAAGGACAGGTGATCATGGGATCTGCCGCAGAAAAACCAGATTCCGTAGCGATTCGTCGGCGACCCGACAAGGCGTTGAGGCTTAACAATCGTCCTTGTAATCTGCGTGTATACGACACCCCCGCTGTTTCGGACAAGGCACCCGGAATTCTCACCGCACAAGGCTCTGCCAATCCGGAAAATACAGGCGCTAAAACAAGCACTCAATGCGTAAAATTCAGCGCACAGCCGTCTGAGCAAGTTGCGGCAAACAGCAACTCTTCAATAATATTGCCTGAATTTTTACAAGGCCATGCGTCAAAAAGTCAGCTGACAATGGTTGTAATCAGCTGTCTTTCAATCGGTGCCATTCTCGGATACCACTGGTCCTCGTCAATGAGTGAAAAGTCCGTGCTCATCGCGCCAGAACTCATAATTGCCGAACCCGTTAGAGCACAGCCAGAAAAACTTCAATCGGGCGCCACTCAGCCCGCATCGATACCTGTTATCGCGTCTCAAGCACAGGCTACAGCTGAAGCGAAACGCACTGCCAGCAAGCTTGCTGAACTCAAAGCAAAACACCTTGAGGAAGTTCAGTGGCTTAAAAATCAGAACAGGCGCCTGAAACTCCAGGTCGATGCACTCAATCAGGAGTCTGAAGATCTTAACCGGGAACTATTAAAGCTTGAACTTCAAGTAACAGCACTGAAGCAGCTGTCTGAGCCGTCCACTGAAACTCGCATCGTCTATAACTATGTGAATGTCCCCATTGGTAACGAAACAGACGCAAATAGAAATTTTACGTTGCGTTCCGAGCCAGTTATCACTCGTGCTAACACTGAGATTGATACTGAAGCGGACGACTCCTCCAGCGTACAGGGTCTTACTCTAAATGCGCCCCAATCAGACGACGATTTGCTGACAGACGAACAGTATATGGATGAGTACTCGCAAACTGACGAACAGTTTATGGACGAAAACCCGCCTGGCGATTTAAGTGACCAGAAACAGTGGGAGCAGTACAACAGCGAAAACCCAGTGGACAGGGAACTGATCTACGATCCCGAAACAGGTTTCTACATTAATGAGCGATTCGTTGGCGACGAAGATGAAATTTCAGCTGATGGCAATCAAGCCAATGAGGATCGGCACGTAGCAAACTAGTTGTTCTAAAGTTATTACCAAGGGAAAATTTCAGTCTAATTTACAGCCGACCTTGTTGTATGCAACGATATCAACATTCCGTTTAGCATGCGACTTTCAGCTTTAAGCAGCTAGTCAAATTTCCAAATTCCGGACATTAGAAAGGTTCGTAAACATCAGATTGGGAATGTCGTGTGCCCATTGCTGACGTTCAGACCGATCTCTCAAGCACACTGTTCAAACCAGACATCCGAATTGCCAATAGGTGCGCAATTGCCATTCAGATGCTTTTCAATGCGTCTCGATCGTTGCTTGAGTGCTTGATTGGTGGGGAAAATTGTTAGCTTACTGGGTGCGATAAGAGCAGCAATCAGGTTTACGAATTGCTCATCTGAAACTTCTGCTGGTAAAGCTCCGTAAACTTCAACGCTTGCCTTGAAAAATCCTGTCATCCAGCCGTCAGGCCCAGGCTCCAAACTTCCAGTGTCGAGAAAAAGTGCCAAAATTTGATCTTTGGAAAGATGACGTTCCAGATTTATTGCTTAATAAGTAGTCTGGCGTAACTTGCCTATACCGGGCTTGAATTCATTGAATGCCAAGCGTTTCAAAGTAGATTGAGTAGTGGTTGTGATACCAGCACCAGCGGATTGAAGATCTATGCCGTTATGAAGTAAGTAACCGGGATCCTGTACCTTCAGCAGCCACTGCAATCGCTTGCCTCCTAAGTCAGCACCTCCAAAATGATTGGCTATGAGATTGTCGGCTCGTTTTGCCAGCTGTGCAAGCGAGTGATACGAGTCAGGCGCAAAACTTACATCCGCACACTGCAGTAATCGAAAATACTCGACTCCAAAATACTCATGCATTAACTGCGTCTGATATTCCCGTGGGTAATGCGTAAGGCGCTGTTCGTTAGCAATACTTGCCCATATCTGTGAGAGAAAATCAGGCTTGTTAAGATCCTTCTCGTAGCAATGACACAAGCCATTAAAAATCAGCTCGTTCAGTCGATCCCAGTAAGGCATCGATGCGGGAGCGGACATAGATAATCCAACACCGGCAAAAAACATGAGTACATCGAGGCCTTTAAGGTGGTCCAGCGGCAAAGATTCTCGCGACATATTTTACCTCCTCGCGATATCGTGCGCCAATCTCAGTCTTACCAACAGCACCCTTTCAGGCACACGCACAGCACTTTGGTACGCTAAAGTATTCACGAAATTTTAGACACTGCACAAAGGGCTAGTCAATATATGGGCACATTCTGTGGACACATTCTATGGACACATCATATGGACACATCGACTTTAACGCCTCATGCGCAGATGAACCAAAGTCTATGGATCTTTAGCCAGTCCAAGCAATCTGGCAGCATTTCCCTTGATAATGTCCTCACGCAAGTGGTCTTTGATGGCAATTTTCTCAAAGTCTGACAGCCATCTTTCAGGTGTTATCATCGGCCAGTCTGATCCGAAGAGCACCTTCTTTTTCAGGATGGAATTGCTATAGCGAACAAGGATGTCGGGGAAATATTTTGGTGACCAGCCGGACAAATCGATATACACATTGGGTTTGTGTTGAGCAACAGCCAGAGCCTCTTCTTGCCATGGAAAAGACGGATGGGCAAGAATTATTTTTAAGTCGGGAAAATCCACTGCAACGTCATCCATGTACATTGGGTTTGAATATTTCAGCCGCATTCCGTTCCCCCCCTTCATGCCAGAGCCCACGCCCGTCTGGCCAGTATGGAACAGCGCAATGCAGCCCTCCTCTTCAAGGACTTCGTAAAGGGGATAGGCCATACGATCATTGGCGAAAAAACCTTGCATGGTTGGATGAAACTTGAATCCCTTAACCTTATACTCGCGAATGAGCCGCCTTGCCTCGCGAACGCCCATTTTACCTTTCCAAGGATCGATAGAGGCAAACTGAATTAGCACATCGCTGTTCTGTTCAACGATTTGTGCAACCTCATCATTTGAATAGCGTCGGTATCCAGTTTCACGCTCGGCATCAACTGGAAATATAACTGCAGCGATGTTCTGCTCCCGGTAATGTGCAGCAGTTTGTGCAATAGTCGGAGGATGACTCCAGGGTGCACCAAAATAATTTGCCATCGTGGATTGCAATTCATCATATCCATCATCGGAATGACAACCGCAAGGCTCTTCCGCATGGGTATGAATGTCTATTGCCCGCACCTTGTCAATATCCACCATCAGTTAGATCCTTTCGTTTGCTTGCAAAGATGATTGCGCAGGGCGGATAGTCCGGCGATCAGATTTTTACGGCTCTTTTCATCCAAGCCAGCCAATAACCTTGTCTCATGCGCCTTATCGGCAGCCACCGCTTGCTTGCACAGACGCCGACCAGCGGCTGTTGCGCGCAGTGCATACATACGCCTGTCGGTTTGTACACGATCGCGAACTATCAATTCTCGCTGTTCAAGCTCGTCGACGATAACGACTAGATTGGGTCGCTCAATATCCATCGCATCGGCTAATTGTGACTGGCTTAGTCCGGGGTTATCCACAATGAGCACTAACGCAGTAAAAGTGAGCATGCGCAATCCAAACGGCTTTAACGTTTGCGTCAGATCGGCTTGAATAACGTTGAATGAACGTTTCATGTGGTAGCCGAGAAACTGGCTCAATGTATCGTCGTTAATGTAAGCGGGGGACACAGAAGCTAATTTGGGCTTATTCATGCAAACTATTACCTGAACGTTGGTGCACGTTTTTCCAGAAAAGCCTTAAGGCCTTCTTCCGCGTCAGGTGTCGATTGAGACAAGGCTGCCGCCAGGGACTCTGTAAAGAGTCCATCGTTGCGCGACATATCATTGATGCGCGCGATAGACTGTATCATCAGGTAATTGGATAAAGGTGCGTTACGCGCGATTTTTCCCGCCAGGTTTCTGGCCAAAGCCATGCCGTCACTGTCGCCAACTGAATAATGCGCCAGCCCCAGGGCAAGACCTTCATCTGCCGAGTATTTTCGCCCAGTAAGCATCATCTCCGTCATCCTGTCTGGCCCCAGCAATCGGCCAACACGAGCAGTAGCACCCCCACCGACAAATATGCCACGCCGGCCCTCCGGTAACTGGAATATGGTGGAGGGCTCTGCGATTCGAACATGTGTTGATGCTGCCAATTCAAGCCCGCCACCGATGACTGCGCCAAACATCGCAGATACAACTGCCAATCCTCCAAACTGGATTTTATCCATGACCTGGTGCCAGTATCGAGAGTGATAGAGATTTTCCTCTGCGCTTCGGTGCACATGTTCCGACAGATCAAGGCCTGAACAAAAATGGCCTTCTATTCCAGTCAGGATAACCACCCGCACGTCCTCAGGTGGCGAGGAAAAAAATGCATCGATTGCCTCGATGAGCTCCCCGCACATCGCATTGCGCTTACCCGGACGATTCATGGTCAGTGTAGCCACCGGTCCATCTATATCTATACGGAGCACTGAATCATTCATGAACCGGACCCTCAGCGTGGCGGCAGACGAACCGCACCATCAAGCCGGATGGTGGTTCCGTTCAAAAAGGGATTGACGATAATTTGCTCGACCAGCAATGCGTATTCGCTCGGATCTCCCAGCCTTGGTGGAAAAGGAATATTAGCCGTAATCTCGGCAGTTACCTCCTCGGGAAGCCCCTCCATCATTGGTGTGTGAAACAAACCCGGAGCAATACTCATGACGCGAATACCTGCTCGCGCAAATTCACGCGCGGCAGGTAAACACATTGACGCTATCGCACCTTTCGAGGCTGCATAAGCTGCCTGGCCCAGTTGTCCATCTTGCCAGGCCACTGACGAGGTGTTGATAATGACTCCGCGCTCCCCTCCCGCGAAAGGCTCAGCCAGCATCATGCGTCTGGCAGCGTGAGTCATGACATTGTAGGTTCCGAAAAGATTGACTGCCAACGTGCGTTGAAAGACATCGAACGAGGGTTTACCCTCGCGCCCAACAATGCGTGCAGCTGTACCAACACCTGCGCAGTTGACCGCAACACGAGGTGTACCCAGAACGTTTTCAAGTTCATCGAAAGCACTATCAACCGCTGCCTCGTCGCTGACATCGACCTGCACGGCATGGCCACCGATTTCCGAGGCGATCGCCTGGCCTCGTTCAATATCAAAATCGAGTACCCCGACACTCGCACCCAAGGCTGCCATGTGCCGCGCCGTAGAAGCTCCTAGCCCACTGGCGCCGCCGGTAATTACGGCTACTTCTCCATCAACTCTCATGCAACACAATTTCCGTTAGTTTCAATATCATTATGACTCATAACATTCGACAGTCAATCAATTCCTGGTGTAAATATCCTTATTCTTGGTAGATACGATTAGATATGTTATATAACCATTGTAAACTGAAAGTTTTCCACGAACCAGGATTTCAACAAGATCTGGAGGCATCCAACGCTACTGCTAATTTCTCTCCGGATATCGTTCCAACTGCAATTGGCCGAGCTTGCCGAGTGCATTTAGTTCGATGACAAAACGATTCACTATTTACAGAAATTACAACTCATAAAAACACAACGCCAGTTATCAAAACCGGGGCTCTATCCACTCTCACCACCAGGAGAAAACCACATGAAGTTCAAATCAACTCTATTTGCGTTTGCGATCAGCGCGTTCACAGTACTTGCCGCGCCCGTTAGCGCTGATGACTGGAAACCAGATGGCCCGCTTACTATTCAGATCGGCTTTGCAGCTGGCGGTTCAACTGACACGATGGGGCGAGTACTTGCAAACGTCATGGAAGAGAACACAGGCTGGAATATTGTTGTCGAAAACAAACCCGGCGGTGGTGGCGTGGCAATGTTTACCAGCCTATCGCAACGGCCACCTCGTGCCGATGTGATTGGCATGGGTGTGAGCATACCCGTACTGGTGCAGTTGGTTAACCGGGGGGATCAGCTACCGTTTGACGTCGACAGCTTCGACTATCTGGGCACTGTTGCCAAGGCTGAGCTTGCGCTGGTTGCCAGTAAGGATGCACCGTTTGATGATCTTGAGAGCATGGTCGCCTATGCCAAGGAGCAAGGCACTCTGGCGGTGGCTACCATGGCGCCACCCCAGGTTCTCATGATGAACGCAACAACAAGTACAACGGGTGCAGAATTTAACCTCGTTACCTCCGATGGAGGTGCAGAAGTGATGAAACTTATTCTCGGAGGCCAGGTCCTGGCCGGGTTTGGTTCAGGAGAGCATTACCCCTATCTTGAATCCGGTGATATGAAAGTCATCGCCGGTGCAAATCAGGCACGCCTGAGTTACGCACCAGACGTCAAAACCTTTACCGAATCAGGCGTGGCAGCGTATGTTGATCCCGTCTTTTTTCTGGCAATGACCGGCGGTACCGATTCGGCAGCAGTAAAGAGCATTGCAGCAGCACTGGATGAGGCCATTACATCACCTGATTTTATAGAAATTGTCGAAAATGCCGTGAAAGGTGCGCCCATCAACATGGGGATGGAAGGAACACATCAGATGATGACAGATGGTCTGGAAAACGCGAAAGTTCTTTTCGCCAAGTAAACCTGTCTACTTGATCATGTCATCGAATTCAGGCCCGGCGCTTAACGCGTCGGGATTCATTCGTTTGTCAAGAAGCAGGCCATGAGCATATCTGCGGATCGTATCTCGGGAACGTTCTTTCTCCTGTTGGGACTGGCAATGTATTTTCTGGTTAATCCCAGATACATCGAATCAGTCAGCGCTGGAAATATCCAGCCGAGTACGGTACCGGACATCCTCTCGGTAGTTATTGCCACCTGCGGGGCACTCCTGGTTTTCAAACCAACTGCACAGTCAATTAACGATCCGAGCAACATGCTCAGAGCCGGAATACATGGGGCTGTACTGGCAGCGGGAATCTACGCCATGATGTGGTTCGGTTTTGAGTTCGTCGCCCCATTTATGGCTCTTGCCATTATGTTGTTGATCGGTGAGCGAAGAGCATTGTGGCTGATTGCAGGCTCTTTGGGCATGCCTGCCCTGATCTGGTTTCTGGTAATCCACGCGCTAGGTCGCTCACTACCTTGAGCACTTATAACCATGGTTGACCTTTCGACAATTCTGGCCGGATTCTCGGATGCTTTCACGATATATAATCTGGCTTTTGTATTGCTGGGCGTGGTTCTCGGGCAATTTGTCGGTGCTGTTCCGGGTATAGGTCCCATCATGGCCATGGCGATTGCCATTCCGTTTACTTTCGGACTCGACCCGTTACCTGCCATTGCATTTCTCGTGGGAGTCAACAAGGGTGGATTAGTTGGTGGCGCTGTGCCTGCGATTCTGATGAATACTCCCGGTACTCCGGACGCCGCGGCAACGGCTTTGGACGGCCACCCACTAGCCAGGCAGGGAAAGCCCCTAAAAGCCACTAAAATGGCATTGTTTTCATCCGTTACGGGAGATACCTTCAGTGACATTGTCCTTATCACCGTTTCTGCACCTCTAGCGGTTCTTGCGTTGAGAATGGGCCCGATCGAAATAGTCGCTTTAATGATCTTTGCCTTCTCCGTATTGGCTGGCTTGATGGGCAATTCCCTAACCAAAGGCGTCATTGCCGCCGCTCTGGGTCTACTGGTAGCATCAATTGGCCAGGATCCGGAACACTTCACGCCTCGGCTTATCTTCGGCCACTGGGACTTGTTCGACGGCTTGCCATTGCCTTCGGTCGCTATCGGCATGCTTGCTATATCAGAGATCCTGCACCGCTTGTCTCAAGCGTGTGGCGGTATCCAGTCGGCGATAGTGAGTACAGACAGAGGTAATCCGGACGAGCGTAGAGTCACCTGGATCGAGTACTGGTCGTGCCGTTACACGATGCTCCGAGGGGCTACGATCGGAACTATCCTGGGTGCATTACCCGGCATCGGCTCTACAGCCGCGGCATTCATGTCCTATTCCATGACCAAAGCAGTATCGAAAGACCCCGGTAGCTTCGGTAAAGGAAATATCCAGGGTATTGCCGCCTCGGAATCCGCCAATTCCGCAGTGGTTGGTGCCAACCTTATTCCTCTTCTGACTTTGGGTATTCCCGGAAGCGTCGGTGCTGCTCTGCTGATCAGTGCTTTCATGATCCATGGCATGCAACCCGGCCCCTTGCTTTTTGAAAACCAGGGGCGATTTGTTTATGGTCTTTTCGGCGCAATGATAATGGCAAATTTCCTCAATCTCTGGGTTGGACAAATCCTACTCAGAGTCTGGGTGAAAGTGGTCTCGGCGCCAGCGTCAATTATCTACACCTCAGCATTGCTACTGTGTTTCGTCGGTGTATCAATGGCGACTAGCGGACTATTCGGTGTGGCTATTATGTTGATGTTTGCCGTGTTGGGGTATGTAATGAAATGTTTCGGGTATTCGCTGGTGATTTTCATCATCGCGTTTTTTCTCGGGCCACGATTCGAGAAGTCCATCGCCCAATCTCTGGCATTGACCAACGGTGACCTGACTCAGATGCTTAAAAGCCCAGTGGCAGTGGCGCTACTCGTGTTGTCAGTGATCTCCTTCGTCTGGTTTTTACGCAAAAATGCCCAGGCTGAAAATGATTAACCCAATAGCGCTTTAACAACCAGTGTTATTGCGGACTTATCGACAGTGCCTGTTGTAATGCCTGATAGGCTGGTTTTTGCTGATAAGCTCGATCATATGGTAAAGGGTTAAAATTCGATCTGAAAGAATACTGATCAGTGAAGCCCCACATCTGCAGTGCCTTACATCGACTATGCTGCACACAAATTTCAGCGATTTCCCGATAGACATCCGCCTGCTGAATCAGCTGCTGCGATGAAGGCTCACCCTCTGCGCTGATCGACACATCAAGCTCTGTTATGTAAATATCGAGTCCCAAAGATTCAATTATCGTGAAGTTGTTACGTAGTTGTTCAAAAGTTGAAAAATTGTCGAACAGATGTAATTGAAAGCCAATACCATCCAGGGGCACATTACGGGCCTGTAAACGTTCAATTAGCTGTACAAGACCACTGAATTTTTCACCAGCCATACCGATATCAAACTCATTGATGAGTAACGCAGCTGAGGGTGATATCGAACGTGCTTGCTGTAAAGCCTTGTCGATGTAAAACTCTCCCATAGCCTCAAACCAGACTGAATCGCTTCGCAAACTGCCTTCAGCGCCGATAGGTTCATTGACAACATCCCAAATGGGGATATCGGCATGGTAGCGTTCCATGATGCGTTGAATGAAGTCATTCATATGTTGTTCACGGTCAGCTACTTCGCTCTTTGTTATCCATTCAGGTAACTGCCTATGCCAAACCAGAGGATGACCGTGTACTTGCATTTCATGGCGCTTTGCAAAGCGTATGAGATTGTCCGTAGCAGCAAACTCATAGTGACCCGGCAAAGGATTGATTGTATCCATTTTCATCGAGTTTTCAGGTGTTACGATATTAAACTCTCGTGCTGCTATATCAGCGTAAACTGCGCCATCTGGCTGGTGGTAGAACGATTGAGCAGCTGCGAACCCTACTTTCAGTTCATGGTTCCAGCCAAGATCTTTCAGTGTCAAACCGTTACCCTCAAACGACTGCGCGTCAAGTACGCTTATCGATACTGTTTCAACTGATGTCAGATTAGGATCTTCCGAGTCTCTTACCAATACATCAATCACGAATTCACCGGTAACTTGTGGAGTAAATTTCAGTACATACACTTCATCAAACCTCGGGTGTTGTAAAAAACTGGCGCCATCCGGTGGTTCGGGTAACTCAAGAGTCGGGATAGTGCCGTTAAGATCTTGTCCTTTCAATTCGACAACAACCGGATCATTTACTCTGACGGAGTAGACACGCGGTGTCTCCAACATGGGCGCTACATTTGGAATTGACGAAGGATCTTCGGGAAGAGTGATACGTATAAGTACAGATTGCGAACTTAAAAAATCCGGTTCTTCTGCATCTACGGCAACCACTGTGAGACGAAAAATTCCTGCGTCCGCTTGCAGAGGTTGCCAACGGAATGTTTTGGTGCCGTCGCGGTTGTCGTCAAAAGTTGCACCCAATGGTAGATTCTGGGGGTACATGCCAGGCAGATTGTCGTTCAGATCTTGAGGGTCAAACAGGATGGCAACCATTTCACCTGCCACAACATCCAAATTTTGCAGACCTGAAAAAAACGGCGCGCTGTTCTCACTCGTGTCAAGATCTGGCGGAATCGTCAATACCGGTGCTGGCAGACCAGCGGAAAATTCGAGCTCATCGGTTGCATCATCAGGGAGCGCTAAAACTGGCAGTCGGTCATGGGGTTCACGGAATACTTCAAATCCTGCAGCATTATTGAACTCCGGTGCCTCACGCACAGGTTCATCATTTTGATCGGGCGGATCAGTGATTGCGTCAGCAGGCTGTGGTGTCACACCAGGCAGCTCGGCTGTATTTCCGGGAGCGGTGCCCCCGCCATCGGAGTTGTCAGAGCTGCTACAGCTCCCTAGACACAATACTAGTATGAGAGGTAAACCGACAAGAACCCGATGGCTGTTGGCCAGGTGCTGAAGCATTGATTTTGAATACATTGCGAGGTTCGGGATATCGTACACGTTGGACGCGAGCTGGAGAGGGTCTTGGAGCAACGTTATACCTATCTGTCATGTCCAGTTTCCCAAAGCTTACGTATCAACGGATAGTAGCGAAAAAAATGTGAGCAATTCGTGAATTCTCAATACAAATTGATAGCTTCGATAAGTAGCGTGATACATCACCGGAAATTTTTCCTGAATTCCTGTAACAATGCCTTGTCGGTATTAAAACCTCATGTTGATTGAACTCAATAGCGTTAGTCGTGTCCACACACCTAGGTGAAACGAGTGCACATAGCTGGTATGTCGCAGCTCGGTCAATTGTGAAGCGTTATCGATACCGAATATTTTCAGGGAGTTAATGGATACATTAATGCTCCCTGGAATTCATCGATTACCTGAAAATTCTATCGGTTTCACTTTTGGCGATGTCAGTAAGCGGATAGTTATTCACAAGAAAACCAAGGAGCATCATGAGAATCTTGTCAAATATTATAGTGGGCGCTGGCATGAGCCTAGCGCTGATTGCAGCAGGCCCCGTCGCGGCCGAGATGGCCCTGGACACCAACCGATCGTCCGTTTCACTGGTATCTGTAAAAGTCACTGGTGATGGTAGCACCAGTGCCTCGGAACTTTTCAGGTTCTCCTCTCTTACAGGGGCCGTTGACAACAATGGCAACGCGCAAGTGATTATCCCACTGGAAAAAATTGAAACGGGCGTCGGTATACGAAACGAAAGAATGGCGGAATTTCTATTTAACACGGCCACCTATCCAGAAGCGACTATCACTGCAGAGATTCCCGACAACGCGCTGATAGAGGGCTCTCGACAGATTGAACTTCCGGCAACACTGGACCTGCATGGCAAAACAAGTGGGCTATCGTTGATGGTCACGGTAAACGTTCAAGGTGATCAGGTACTCGTCAATACGACAGAGCCCGTGCTTTTCGATACAAACGTACACGAGTTTTCCAGCGGTCTGGCCAAATTGGCAGATCTGGCAAAGGTATTTCACATACCGTCGACAGTCCCCGTATCATTTAGTCTGGCGTTTACCAAGTAACGGACTTCGGCGTACCGCCAAAAACCTTTTACAGGCGCAAGCCAGAATCCAACGGCTAGCACAAGATGTTTACCGTGTGAAAATTCTATTGATCACGTATAGAATTCTTCAAAAATATCCATGCTATAGCAAACCGCTATAGCATGGATGTGAGTTGTTATTACCCAACTACCAGCTACCTGTATTTTCCATGGATATCCAGGGTTCGCACGGCTCCAGAGCATCACCTTCCTGAAGTAGTTCTATGGAAATTCCATCAGGTGATTTGACAAATGCCATTCTACCCTCGCGTGGTGGACGTAATATGGTAACACCGGCATCCATCAGTGACTGACAAGTCGCATGAATGTTGTCCACTTTAAATGCGAGATGCCCAAAATTGTCTCCATTGACATACTCTCTAGTGTCCCAATTGTAAGTCAACTCCACTTCTGGTGCATTGTGGCTACGGGCTTGCGCAAGATCCTTTTCTGCCGCCAGAAAGATCAGTGTGAAACGACCTTTTTCATTTTCTGTTCTACGCGTTTCAACCATACCGAGTTTATTGCAGAAAAAATCCAGTGCAGCATCAACATTCTGTACGCGTATCATGCTGTGAAGAAATCTCATTGACATAGTTTGTTCCAGTTTGAGTTAAGTAAAAACACCGAACGAGCTAACTTTACGACTGATTGCGATCAAACGATAGTGTTATCGCAAGACAAAGCTGTTCATCAGTTACCTTCGTCTCTACTAAATGATCGAATAGGTAGCGTCCATGGCATCAAGCATATCGGCGGGAATATCAAAAGCGAGGCCTGCAATGGCCCCCAATGACATGGCTCGCCCGCAACTATCGCCACCGCAACGAATATTGTCACGAACCGCGCTTTCAAAATCTTCAACGTGATTGAGTATATGCCACACAATGGGCATACCTTGTGGTACGTGGCAAGCCAGTCCAAATTGCATGGCAACTTCCAGAGGTTGGTATTCTTGTATGGACAAGGCCTCCTGCACGAGCTTGTGGATTGTAGATGAGCCTGAAGTGGCCGTCTGCTTAAGCGCCGCTTTCAGAGGCATACCATCAGCAATACACCCGAGACAATCATGTAAAAGCAGAGCACTATCCAGAACATCCTGATGAACCGAGATAACACCGACTGCACGGGCCGTATCATCTCTAGGTAATCCACAGGCAAATATTGCAGCCACTGGACACAGGCCGGGCATTTGGTCATCGATCATACCCGTTGGGTCTTCCAGATCATCAGCCTCTGTGATAATCCGAGCTACTAGTGCCTTGGTTGGCCGGTCGGCATACCCAACGAACGAGCCACAAGGCCCGAAAGTGTCAAAGAACACCTGACGATGAACGGAGCTGTCATAGCTACCATCCGCACACACGGTATTCATAAGCCACGCAGACTCACCGTAATGCGAAAGTTGACCCGCATACCGTCCCGCGTGAGCGAAGTACGCCTTGCGCCCTTTAAAAATATTTGCGTCAGGTTGTCTGAAAAGCAGACTGCCAGTAGACTCCACTGCGGCAATCTGCTCGTGATCATAGAGCCAGTGCAGGCCCATTGACGCGGCATCAGCAACGAGCACACCCCTCAACGCATCCATTTTAACCACAGCCATGATGCCCACACCCCATTCCTGTTAATGGTCAGGGGACGATTATGACAAGCTTGATGCGTCTGTGTGTTGAATTTTTTCGTGGTAGTTTTCGTCAGTGCCTAAAACTGCTGACTATTGCTACGATCACTGCCTTATAAGTTCTGCTTGCGCAGCCCCACCGAATTGCACAAAAACGGGCTTGTCGGAGTCTTTAAAAGCGCGTGTTGTGCTTAATCCATTCTCCTCATCAATACCCGTGGAACGATACGTTGTGTTCTTGGCGATTGCCTTACCAGTAACCAATGCATGGTCTGCCCTGTCAAGAACTGCGGTAGCATTCTCGTCCTCACGCACAATCGCGATGCCGGCCGTCATGCCAATATGATGTTGTGCCTGAGCACTGTTGATCGGCATGCTGACAACAAACCTGCGTATTCTTTCAACGGCTATTCGAGCATCTATGCCTGGCGGAAGCTTAAGCGCAATAGCGAACTCATCGCCGCCCAGCCGCCCGACAAATCCAGGCCGACCGACTTTCTGTTGCAGACGAATGACTACCTCTTTAAGTATGTCATCTCCAGCATGATGTCCGAATTGATCGTTTATCTGCTTGAATCTATCCAGGTCAAGCGCAACCGCTACCCACTGGCTTTTGCCGGACCGCCTGCGAGCCCTGTCCAGCCGCTTTGAAAAGCGGTTTAAAAATTCTTCTCGATTCCAGGCTTTCGTCAGGTAGTCGATAGTTGCTCTATTATGCAGTCGTTGCAACGGTGTCTTCAATCCGAGGATCACCAGTAACGCAAGTGCTCCCGGGAGTACGATGATGAGCATAGTTGGATACATATCGTCGAACATCACTGATTTCTGTATATTTTCAGGTGCAGTTAATGGCGTTTGGAGCAAAATACGCCAATGCAAAGCACCATCGAAAAGCTGAATTCGTCGCAGGACATTTGCTTGAGTATCATTGTTGCTGTACCAATGTCTCTCTAAGTTTGAATAACGATTGCCCGGGGTATCAATCGGCGGCAGGAACCTTTCAGGCCGGTCATTGAAGTCACGCTCATTCCATATCGAGCGGATACTATTTCTATGAACATTCGTTCGGGACTGCGAGCTCTTGGACATCGCAGGGACTATCTGGTTGAAGCTATCATCGAATAGAAATAGTGACGCTTTCTTGTTTGAAGGGATTGTAGTTAACAACGTACTTAACTGTGTCAAGTCGACCGATACTCCAAGTACCCCGGCATCAACGTTTGCCTTGTCGCGCAAATTAACTGAAGCTGCAATGTTGAGCTTTTGATTATCAGTTGAAGAGTAAGCATTTGTCCATACCGGTTTATCATGCATCTGGGCATTGATATACCATTCACGCTGCCGAGGATCATAAACATCTGCCTCTTCAGTCCATTGGTTCAATTCCTCACCTAGATGCGAGTATTCCCGCCATTCGACGACCCGCACATTATCGTGAGTGACTGAACTGATCTTTGCCAGAAAAACGGGTTTGTCGTAGCCAGAAACTAGCGAATTTTCAAATCGTGTGACCGCCACGAAGCTGCCATCGTATCGTCCAAGATACATGGAATCCATACCCAGATTCGCCCGTAACTGGGATAAAAAATAGCGCTCCAGAACTGCATTATTTTCCGTCTTCAACAAACCGTCAGCGAACAATTGACGACTGATTGTCAGTTGGCTTGTTATTGGAGCGAGAAATTGCTGTATCTGAACCACCAGGCCTTTAGCCCTGGCATCAAGCTCATGGACAGCAAGTAGCTTCGTCTGATTGTACTGACGTGCCCTGTTGGCCTGAGTGACAGCTGCAAGCGATATAAGCTGAAGTACGACGACTATGGCAACGAGGGTACTGGTGATGGTTCCTGGCTTCATATGCCTCCTCCGGCAAGTGTCAGGAACCCTGCAAATTTGTTACCTAATACGGCTTTTAATCAGGTTTCTCCTCGAAAAGTAACCTGTTGAGCCTAAAGTTTAGCAATCAAAGGAAAACATGCATCCTTATTACGCATTACGCGGCGTTTTATTGTCGTCATAATTGCTAAATTGATGAAAAACACCACACTGGAGGTTGCATCCAAGGCTGAAAAAAGCCAATGCATCGTTACACTCTAAAGCGAGTTAAGGGGGAAGCGTATTGCCGGATTACCGTTTTCGTCCCGCGGAACCACACCTGCGCGCATATTTACCTGAAGTGATGGGATGATCAACCTGGGTACCGCTAGCTGCGAATCTCGCTCTGTCCGGAATCTGATGAAGTCCTCCCGAGTCTTGCCAGCCCCCACGTGGATATTGTGCCTTTTTTCTTCTCCCACTGTTGTCTGCCACTGAATGTCTCGGCCATTGGGTCCATAGTCGTGACACATGTACAGAATCATGTCATCTGGAAGTTCAAGAATCTTCTGGATAGAATCGAACAGAATACCGGCATCCCCGCCGGGAAAGTCAGCACGTGCCGAGCCACTATCTGGCATGAACAAGGTATCGCCAACAAATGCAGAATTACCCATGATATGCGTCATGCATGCTGGTGTGTGCCCGGGTGTCTCAAGAACATTGACTGTCATCTTCCCGACCTGATAAGTATCTCGATCATTAAACAATGCGTCGAACTGGCTACCATCGCGCTCAAACTGGGTACCTTCATTAAATAATTTACCGAATGTATCCTGTACAACAGTTATGTTGTGGCCAATGCCAATCTTGCCACCCAGGGTATCCTGAATATAGGGAGCTGCCGAGAGATGATCAGCGTGTACATGGGTTTCGATCAACCACGCAACCTCCAGCTCTTGCCGCCGCACAAAATCAATAATTCTGTCGGCTTGGGCATACCCGGTGCGTCCAGATGAAAAATCAAAATCCATCACCGAATCCACTACAACACACTTGGCGCTATCTGGATCTTTCACAACATAACTGATGGTGTTGGTTGCTTCATCGAAAAATGCTTCAACAGCAGGCTTCTTTAACATGGATTCGGGCAGTGCTTTCATAGTATTGTTATGTTATCCAATTAGCGTCAGCGGTGTGCAAGGCAGACTTCGTTGTTAATCGCCGCCAATAGAGCATCCGAATCCACTGGCTTGTGCAACACAGGCAATTTATAAATGGCGGCATCTCTCTCGCTATCCTGCGAGGTGTCGCCGGTAACCAGAATGGCTGGTACTTTGGCATCGAGAAAGGTTCGCAAAGCGGCCAATGCCTGAATTCCAGTCTGGTCTGTCGAAATATGATAGTCCATTACAATAATTTCGGGCACCTCAGTACTAGCCTTTAACAGTTGAATGGCCGAGTCAGCATCTTCGGCACAAAGCGTTTTGCATCCGTAGGACTCCAGTAACACTTCCATCCCAAAACGAATTGAACGATCATCGTCTACGATGAGTACGGTCAGCGCTTCGGGCAAAATCACGGCATTCTTGCGTCGCTCACCGCAGTTTTCTGACAGCTGTCCTGCCGGTATCTGCAGCGTGAACTGCGACCCTTCACCAAGTCTGGAATCCAGTGTAATGGTGATATCGAGCAAATTACTCAAGCGTTTTACAATGGATAAACCCAGGCCTAATCCGCGTCCATGCTGGGCATTGGAGGAATCTATCTGATGAAACTCGTTAAACACCCGAACAACATCCTCCGGTGCTATACCTCTGCCGGTATCTGTTACGAGCATTTCAATGAATGATGCAGCTTGTCGGCACTGAATACTCACGTTACCGGTATCCGTGTTTTGTATAGCATTGCTATGCAGATTTCGTACAATTCTTGCCAAAAGCATCTTGTCAGAATAAAAATGGAATCATCGACCAGATACCGGTAATCAAGGGATTTTTCGCTAGCCTGCTGGTGAAATTCATTATGCAAGCCTTCAAGAAAACCGCCGGCAGTAAAATGCTCCAGGTTTCGCTCCACGACGCCAGCATCGAGTCTTGAAATATTCAGGCAGCTGTTAAACAGGTTGCCAAGCGCTGAGCATGAGAGCTTAATTTGCTGCACCAGCAACAGCTCATCCGGACCTTCTATGCGTTTTTCCAGGCTATTAAGAAATAAGCCTATAGCGTGTAGGTGCTGCCTTAAATCATGACTCGCAGCTGCGAGAAACCGCGTCTTGGCCGCAACAGCATTTTCTGCAATTTTACGGCTCTCCTCTGCAAGCTTTTTTTCATCGGTAACCTGTTCGAGCATGTGTGTGTGCGCTCTGTCAGGAGCTGCTCATTACGTAACTGCTCAGTGATATCCTGAGAACAGACAAGCAGTGCGAAAACATCACCGGCGGATTCGTCAATGGAACACGATAGGTTCGTCGATATCGTGCCTTACGCGAGTAAAGCAACCATTCAGGGTTCTCCTCAACAGTAGCCCGCGCGTTATTGGTTACCGCTTCATCCTGTGCCCAGAAACCGATTTCTCCCGTTTCAGGATTTCCATGCACGGCGTCTTTGGAGCTGCCAATTTCCAGATCATCACGACCGATGATTTTATCAATCGGTGTGCCTGCGGTTGCAGCGAAATTCTCTCCGGCGACCACAAACCGATGTTGCAAGTCTTTGATGATAATCCAGTCAGAAGTCTGATCTGCGATAGATTTGAAAACACTGTGTACAGGATTGTTAGTATCGTTCACGGACAGCGGCTTTTCATAGTAGCCAACCGCCCGATCTACCCGATGCCAGAACACGGACCTACCCAGTTCAAATGTGTTTGTCACATCTGACACATAGGTACCATACGGATAGTACTCTGAGAAAGTCTGATCGGCATCAGCAAGGACGATTATCGGGTATCTGGATGCGGCATCCCGACACGCAATCAACGCTTGTCGGGCGTTTTGTCGAATGTCAACGATGATGCAGCGGACTCCAGCCAGATCCTTTGGAGTAAGAGATCTCAGCGTGTGAGCATCCTTGAGCAGATTGTGCAGACGAAATTCATGGTCCGTGTCGTCAAAATTCGACATGGGCACGCTTGCTGGCATCTCTTTTCCGGACACATAGGCATAGAACCCAAGCTTGATCCGGGGACTTTCTGAGACGGATTTGACAGGACTCGACATCGACATGTCTTGAATATACAGCAAGGCTGACGACAGACAACCATACTCTAGAACAAACGTTGATCTAATACTGAAAGGAGGCAAGGAACTTTCAGGCATGCCACCGCTGGCATTCGCACGTGATCAAACCCAGGGCGTACTTGCCAGGGTCAACCAGCAAAAAGTTTCAAGCCAACGTCAGCACAATTTTTTTTCACCGTAAAAAGTCGGGGCTGCGCGCAAACTATCGAACGTACAACGCTCTCACCAATTGTCAGTCTGTCAGCAGCCATCTAAAGACCAGACCAGACCAGACCAGAGTAATTCTGGTCTGGAAACTTGTCTAGTCTTCTTCATCACTGGCAGTGACTACGATTTCACCTGACTCCCCCTCATCCGACCAGAAAGTTCTGCGTGTACGATTTTGTATGCCCGTGTTCAGTTGCTCACCACCGATGAGTATCTGGGGTGTATCTACCGAATCTTCCGTGATCATGACCATCGCCTCTGGCGGTATGCCACTACGGTCCAATTCCGTACTTCTGTCTGAGAGAGTCAACGCTTGAGGCGGTGTACCAGTATCGGGATCGGCACTGGTGTCCAGATCAACTACCGGAGCACCACTGGCTGCATCCAGAACATACGCTCGCCCGGATCCGATTTCTGCCGAACAAACCTCAGTCTGTTCGGTAGGTACATAGGTACTGAAAATAATACTGTTATCAAACGTGATACTAGTACCCATTACTTTTTCACCCGTGCGCGGGAAATCGTAGTACCACCCATATTCATTGCTAGATGGACTGACACTGTCTGTCACATCGATCAGGTCAGAATCCGTGATTTCTGTGTAGCTGGATCCCGAGAGTTTTCCATACCCCTCCGGTTTCTCATACACAGCGTACTGCCGCACCATGTAAAACCTGTCTTCAGTAATCTCATCCAGTGGATGAGCCCGCCATCCCGATCCGATACTGACACTCAGAAATCTCTCGCCACCACCCTCTATCAACGCCACATCCGGTTCATTGTAAAATCTACGATGCTCCGAAGCTGCACTACCACTGAAATCAGCAATAACGCCTCCGTACACCAGATCGTCTGATGCGTTGGAGTGATACTGAGCAATGTCAAACCGCCACAATTGACCACCAGCATCTGCTGCGTACATTTGATCCACATAACCGTCTCGATTGATGTCAATAGTGCGCACATTGCCGTTGAACCCGAACTCCATATCTGTGAAAAACTCAGTGCCACCCAATGCGCCCAAACCCGACCACAATAACTCTCCGGTGGTCGCTTTAACTATATAGATACCGTTACCTTTGTTATCAACTGTATGAGTGGGAGCCGAACCTATACTTCCGCGATCCTGATTTTCATCATAACCACCACCAAATACAAGGACGTCTTCCTCTTCACCTTCTATATACATCTTCACCGGTGTCAGGCGAGACCATGATTGCCCCATGGTTGCAAACCCGGTAGTGCCACCTACCCCACCTTTTATTGTCCACGCAAGCTTAGGTGCATCAGGATCTGTTATATCCAGCGCATAGTAACTGCTGCCACCACGTCGCATACCAAAAAACAGATAGGAGGAATCACTACCATCAACCATCTGGTTGTCATTGTCGTCCTCTCGCCACACCGACAGAGCACCATCCAAACCATAGGGACGCGAATAACTTTGTTGGTCGTCAAAAAAAGTGTTTAGGCTTCCGAGAAGTTCATAGGGAATGAAAGCAAATTGTTCCTGCCCGGAATCTGTATCAAAAGCGTGCAGAAAACCTTCGTTGGTTCCCACATATATCACTGAGCGAACATCTCCACCACTGGTTTGGGGACCATAGTTGACAATGACAGGGCGTGAATGCATTGGATCGCCCATGCTACGACGTATATCGGTAGTACTACCGTCTTCATCACTGTCAAGAACATCCACACCGCGGGCCCACTGAATTAATGATGTTCGATACGCATCCTGCTCAGAGGTACTTGACTTAGTGCCCACAATATCCAACACGGCATCCGTGATGAGACTATTGTTTTCATGAAGCATCTGTGAACCGCTGGTAAGATCGATCGGGGTAGTTAATGCCGACGCGGAATCATAGGGCCAGGTGTACACACGCCGATCACCAATTCCGTCAATGCCATCGAGTGCAAGTTGGTTTGCAGCTCCACCACGGGCAACCGTATTGCCGTCAGGAGTGGACACAACGGTCCCGTCATCCGTCTTTTCTGGCCACCAGCTACGAGCAGTAGTATTAAAAAAGCCGGTACTTGCATCAATAGCTGGCGAACCGTCGAGGTCACGAATCATTACCTCACCGTCACCGTTGCTATCTTTTCCTATGCGAAATCGCTTGATGTTGCCATCCCAGGAGGCTGTTTGGGCAGGTTTGAACACTGCAAAATACAGGTCATCCCGATGGGTCAATCGGTTAAACTGGTTGACCGTTGCAGCTGGCGCCGTAAAGCCTGTATCTGTATCGATAACAGTTGAGACAATATTGTTAAAAACACTTAGTAGTTCGTCCGCCGAGTCTGCTTCATAGCTAGAGCCTCCACCAGCCGCAGCCACATTTTCAAGAAACGTTTTACCACTGCCGCCCAGATTAAACGCGATAGTGTGCGTAATAATTTCCTGCACATCCGCAATGTCGGTATTGTGGTCGGTAGTGGCTAGCCAGGTTGCAAGCTCAGTTGCGCAAGCTTCATCGCCACTGGATTCACAGGAAGACTCACCTGTCATCGACAGTATTTTCGACGTAGACGAATTTCGGTTGGTTTCACCGTCCGAGAGCAAAACGATATGGTTACCCTGACAGCTTCCGGTTATAGGTGATATGTAGGTAGCATCACCAATGATCTGTTCATTGACGCAGGCGCCGGCGTTCAGGTTAGCATCAGTACAAGCAGGATCTCGCTGCAATATTCCACCCGTATACGAATCTTCATGTGAAACTCTAAACCGCTCACGAAGATAGTTGTCTGTTACTACACCACGCTGCTTTCCATAGTCGACACGTTCTCCGCGCATGTAACGGGCCGCTTCATAGTAAGCATCGACTGTTGGTGTGTAATCCGCAGCCGTTAACCCATCAATGACATCGAGCATTTCATCTCTCGCCACGGTAGTGCTATAGACTGGAGTGCTCGACCCTCCCGAATAGGCTGGAGTTGCAGCAGCAATTGAACCTGATCCGGATCCACCATCCGGATCCTCATAAATTATGAAAATCTCGGCTGCCTTCGAAGCTGAGCCATCGTATGACTCGAAGTCTCGCTCACCATTTCCGGCAGTGGGATAAAGCATGAAGCTAATCGCATTGTCAATATCGCCGCCGTCCCATTCAGGCTTGTCTACCAGTGCCTGTATGATCGACGTTAGATCAGGCGTATCGAGAACATCATTGGTTGACATGTCGGGTATATCATTCCACGCAACGGTCGCTGGCAGGTAGTCTCGGTAAACATCTGCTGGTCCATTGGTGTAGTAAGTGTATTCTTGCGACTCTACTGTGTCTTCGGCATATATATCGACGCTAAGCGTACCGTAGGAATTGGATTCGCCAGTAAGTCTAATGAATGCACTTTCTATAACCGCGCCCTGTGGAATACCTGTGTTGTGAAAGCGAAGACCCGCCACGCCGTTCAGAGTTGGATCATAAACCCAGTAGTCAACATCCAGATCGCCACTGCTTCGGGAAAAAGCCCATCCATTAGCCCACTGATCTGCGTCATCATAGCTACTATTTATTCTTTGTTGAAATGTACCCGACGCACCACAGTTGTCTTCACTAACCACCGTCGACGGATCCTGTATAACTCGCAACTTCGGAATATAGTCCACACCGTCAGATAACGCCTTTTCATAGGAATAGGCTTCGCGCGTGCCAGTACCCTCTATGTTGAAGGTCAGCGCATTGCCAGTGCACCAATCGCTTCGGTCCGTGATGGCCTGCACCAGGTCTTTGATATCGGGACTTTGATAGACAGTATCTTCATACCACTCGCTTGGCGTCCAATCCACTGTAGTTGTCAAGTACGAACGATCGGTAACCTCATCATAGGCACCCTGAAACGCTGCAGAATCGTCAACGTTCTCAATCATGATTTCCAGACTGGATGGGTCCTCATCATCTGTAAGGGCAACAAATTCTAATCGTGCATCGAGGATTGTTGCACCGCGAGCAAGGTTGATTTCTGCAAATCGTAGGCCTACCGCCCTTTGAGATGATTGCTCGTAACCCAGTTCGAGAACATTTCCATCAGTTTTCGTATATCCATCGCTTATCTGCTGCTCGACATCACCAAAATTGCCATCAACGAGATAGACATTGTCTGCAGCTGACTCCAGACCAGCACAGTCATACCCGGCACACGTCTCCTTGTTAAGCGTAGTTATTGGGTAAAGCACAGGGCCACCGCCATAGGAACCGTTGTAATTCATCAGGCCAATATTCATATCAAGATCGGAATTCAGCATTTGCCTAACGGCATCTTTCATTCGATCTAGTCTTGAATCGGCATAACCATCCCGACTTCCCATAGACCCTGAAGTATCCAGAACAAACATAACGTTAGGTCGTGTTTCCCCGCTACTGGCCGCATTGCCAAAAAACACTTCAGTATCATCGGCCGCTGCTAAGCCTGCGGTGCTCGACATAACGCACAGTAAACAACCCTTTGCAAATGCCCGGATCTGGCTAGCAACTTGAAGATTTGGTTTTTCGATGCTATTCATTGGCAACTTTTCTTCGAATTGTGAGGTTTTAATTGGCTGGCACCGTCCTGGTAGCGCCCTGATCTATTCTTCGGTTAGCGCGCACCGCGTCAACCGTTGCCACTCCTTCCACGACAAAACGCAATGCATCAAAAGAATTGGCACCCTGCATCGCACTTAGAGAAGCACCCGAGGCGTTGCCTTCCCCAACATAGCGTAAAGTAACCTGACTCCTAAGACCGATATCACTGCGGATATCGGTGTCGATAACCAGGTATTGATCGGTGGAGTTAAAGGCATCCGTGAGATTTTCAATGGAATTCAGCGCAATTTCATTGGACGACTCTGCAGCTTGAAACACATCACGAGACTGAACTGCATTGCTGACCATCTGCCTTTCCAGCGTTGCACTTCGCATTGAAGACACGCCCATCATGGATAATAGGAATATCATTACCATGGCGACCAAAAGTGCAGCCCCCTGTTCTGCTTGCGAGTAATGTATCGAATCTTTGAAATGAGCCTTCATGGTGTTCAATTCTGAGCTCGCCTGTTACGCACGGTAACGGTTGTGTTAAATGCAAGTCGTAGCCGCTTATCATCCGTAAAGAATGCTGACGTTGTATCTGTTTTTGATACAGAAACCGTATTTCCGGAAAGAACGTAATCCGAGGTATCGGGGCTATCAAGAAGAGCATTGTAGGAGGCCATTAACAAACCTATTCGAACGCTTCTTATCTGCCTGGGATCGTATGCACTATCATCTGCAGTCACGTACTGTAGCTGGCCATTCGGCGCACCGACGCCAAACTGGATGCGCATGTTCTCGACCCCTTCGACAAGCATCACAGGTGGATTATCGTTCTCGTCAAACGGCATAGTCTGTTGGTACAGAGCATATAGCGGACTACCGTCAGGCTTGTCATCACCTGAATCAGCGATGAAGTACACCCTGGTGGTGAACGGCATCACACGGGTTTGTTCAAGATTGGCTGGCATCCCGTAAATTTGCTGAAAGGTAGCACGAGAATTATGACTCGCACTGTGAGACAAGGACATGGTGCCATTCGTACCGTAACTTACCCCTGATACCCTGAATATCTCTCCGGCGTCACAAGTAGACACAAGCGCAAGGCCATTGACCTCCACATCAATTGTGCGACTTAGCTCCAGCGGACCGAGTGTACTAGGCACACCATTGTCGGACTGCGCACCACTAAGCCTGCTACCGGGATTCTCAGCATATTGCACAGCGATGGTGTGCGTTCCTGCACGAGGTGTGATGCTGGTTGGGGGACTGAAAGCATCAGTACCGGTACCAAGCTGGGGTGCCGGCGACCAGCTCTGGTCACTCTGTATCACTGCCCCACTGATGATCGTAGAACGAAGATCCGAACTCGGTGGATCGTTTGCAATGATATCTACCGGGCCACTATTAACATCCATGCACCCCTGATAACCAGCCATACGAATGTCTTCACTTACCGCTCCCAATGCAAATCGAATACTCTCCTGCATATTCGCCATCTCAGCATTCAAAGCGGCAGAACGTTGATTACCCAGAAATACCGTAAGCATGCCGCTCGTCAATATCAGACCGAGCGTCATAGCAATTAGCAACTCCGTTAAGGAAAAGCCAGCGATCCGGTTCCTGCCCGGTCCATGTGATTTCATCAATTCTGTTTTTTTTTTCTCACGAATAACATTTCAGTTTTCCGTGAAAAGATCTACGCGAAGTGATTCCGCTCCATCGACGCTGTCATTCTCATCTGCCCAAACAATGGTCACCGAATATCCGCCGTTGGCAAGCTGGCTTACAGAACCAGAGGCAGTCACCTCACTATTACTTGGAAGCAAAGGCGTATAGCCCGTGTCGTCACTTGCTGAATATAAATGCTGACTCCAATCGTATCTGTCTTGCAAGGCAATCTCTGCCGGGGTACACATCTTTGTGGAGCAACCGGGATTTTGAAGCTCACCCATCGTTGTAATATCATCGTAGGCGCCATCCTGCACACCTGACACGTTTACCCGCATGCGTGCAATCATATCCCCGGCCATGAAAAAGGCTTGCGAATGAAAATAAGCGCTCTGGCTGTAACGGATACCGGTTACCTGCATCCTCGCAGCAGCCAGAAACCCAACAGCTAATATAATGATGGCTACCAGAATTTCGATAAGACCCACACCACCCTCACGACAAGTAATAGATCGCCGTCCAACACGGCACTCTGTTCTCTGTAAACGATAATCCTGTTGCTTGCGTTTTTCTATTAACACGATAGATCGCGACCAAACACATCTTTTACGGGTCCATCAGAATCAGATGATCTCGCGGGACGAATGTCTCCCGAGATCGTAATGTGCAAGGCGATTGCAGAATTGTCTCCACGGTCGTCACATACGAAGAAGGTACCGTTTTTCCAATTTGATCCACCGTCTGGTTCGTAACGGACAAACGACGGGTTGTATTCCCCGGTAGCCGTTCTATCTGTCGAAGCAATAGCACTAAGCACAATTGGATGTCCGTGCGGTGGAATAACTCGCAGAATTTCATCAGTGTTATCGATAACAGCCTGCGTTTCTCCACGTACGACTGTGCCATCACGAAAGACAAGCGATCCGTTGTTCCAGTCCGCACCACACTGAGTATCGGTAGCGCGCGCACATAACGTTACGCTGTCACCTGATTTGGCGGATTCCGAGCGAGCTGTAAAAGCAGCTAGCGACACGGGGCCCAATGCACTCTGCAACCGCTGATTCTGAATAACAGCACTAACACTTGGTGCTGCAATACTCAGCAACACCCCCGCCACCGCCATCGCAATCAGCAGTTCGAGCAGAGTGAATCCTGATGAGTCGCCATTATCCATGGGCAACGCATCGGCACAGAGTATTTCAAATTCATTCCACGAAGAGTAAAACGCGGAGTGACTCGCAATCCGTTGTGTTACACACATAGAGTCGTGTGCACCAGCGCGCACCGACAAAATGCATGCCAAAAATTACTTGACCACCACATCATTCAATTACGGGATTTTTGTCGATACTTCCCTAACAGATACTCAGAACAAATAACTCCTGTAAATGTAGCTTTACTGGAGTTAGTTAAAGGCTGGAATTTGAAACGTTACACTCGAACTAACGGATTCGAATAACATTCGTGCGTCAACTGAATACAAATAAAAAGTAACACTCATGAATGTTTCTCTAACTGTTTGCCTGACGCGATGCGATCAGGACCTCATGCAGGTACCACTGGTATCGAATAGTGGTTTTATATGCATAACAGCATTAAGCCTGACGCCTAGAATTTCAATCTCCCAGTCAGTTTCGTGATCGGCATACTGTTTGGGTACATACCCCATCGCGTAAGAGACACCCGCGTTGTGCACAAATCCGCCTGATGTTACCCAGCCACAAACAGAACCCTTATAATACAAGGGTTCGTCACCGATGACATCCGCGTTATCAGTATCAACCACAAATCCCCTCAGCTTCATAGGCCCACCTCCCTCTTTCTGTCTACGTAAGAGTGCTTGCTTACCGATATAATTTGCCGGCTTGTGCAAGCTAACAAAGCGACCTAGCTCACATTCATAAGGATCGTAAATAGGACGATATTCGCGTGCCCAGCTCCCATAGTTTTTTTCGAGTCGCAACGCATTGAGTGCACGTAATCCGAACAAACGTAAACCATATTTTTTTCCTGCCTGAAGCAGTCGATCGAATACGTAGCGCTGATAATCTGGTGACATCCAAATTTCGAATCCAAGGTCGCCCGTAAAACTGACTCGTCCTACCAGCACATTGGCAAATCCAATATCCAATTCCCGGATATCCATGAAGCGAAAGCTCTCAGCGCTGACATCTGCGTCTGTCACTGTTGCCAGCAAATCACGGGAATGAGGACCTGCAAGTGACAATCCAACTCGTGAAGCCCCGTGGGTACGTATAGAGACGTGCTTATTTGCGGGTATATGTTGTTTGAACCAGCGCATATGGTAATCCTGTGCTGCACCAGTACCAGCAATGAACCACTGATCTTTCAAACGGGCGACTGTAAAGTCTCCGATAACCCGGCCATCCTGCTTTAACATGGGTGCCAGTGTCATTCTTCCATCTTCGGGGAGTTTGCATGACAACATCTCATCCAGCCAGCTTTCAGAGTCATTGCCAGATACCGAATAGGTAGCGAAACCCGAAATCTCCATCATTCCCACGCTGGATCTCACTGCTGCGACTTCCTCGCCAACAGATTCAAAATCTGTTGATCGACGCCACGAAAACTCCTCTGTGCATCCCTCCGGAGCAAACCATAAAGGAACCTCAAGGCCATGGCTGGCTGTAAACTGCGCCCCTGCCGCCTTTAGCCGATCATAGATGGGGGTTGTTCGAAGCGGCCTGGCAGCAGGTAGCTCTTCATTAGGAAACCGAATCGAGAAACGACGCGAGTAGTTTTCCCGCACTTTTGCATTGGTATAGCTCTGCGTTGCGTAGTCACCGTAACGGGCGATATCCATTGCAAAAACATCAAAGCCCGGATCGCCTTCAATCATCCAGTTAGCCAGCGCCAGACCGACGCCTCCTCCTTGACTGAAGCCAGCCATCACCGCGCAGGCAGACCAGAGGTTGCGCCGCCCGGGAACAGGACCAACCAATGGGTTTCCATCCGGGGAAAATGTAAAAGGACCATTGACCACCTGTTTTATTCCGGCATTATTGAACGCTGGAAAATGGGTAAAACCAACCTCGAGTTCAGGGGTGATTCGATCAATATCGGATTTTAGTAGCTCGTGACCAAAATCCCAGGGCGTCTGCTTTGGAGACCACGGCCTGCAATCCTTTTCATAGGTTCCCATCAACATGCCATTTCCTTCCTGGCGCAAATAAAGCTCTCCATCAAAATCAACTGCGTGCAACATCTCTTTACCAGTACGCTTATTGAAGTCGACAACCTCATGCATCTCTTCAGTAATAAGATACATATGCTCCATCGCTAGAACCGGAAGCTCGAGTCCGCACATCCTACCCACCTCGCGCGCCCAAAGCCCTGCCGCGTTCACGACATGCTCGGCATTGACAATGCCTTTGTCCGTGATGACATCCCAGCTCCCATCATTGAGCTGAACAAGGTCTTCCACTTTAGTATTGAGCTCAATGAGTGCGCCATTTTTTCTGGCAGATTTTGCGTAGGCGTGAGTTGTTCCATAGGGGTCCAAATGTCCCTCCACCTCATCATACAAGGCTCCAACAAACTGCTTGGGATCCAGTAATGGCATTATCCCATGCGCCTCTTCCGGTGAAATTATCTGTGCATCGAGACCTGCATATCGTCCTTTACCAACCATAGATTTGAGCCAGTCAAATCGCGCTTTGGTTGCTGCAAGCATGACTCCCCCGGTCATATGCAGTCCAATATCCTGGCCTGAATACTCTTGTATTTCCTTATAAAGCTCGACGGTATACTTCTGTAGTTTAGCTACGTTGGGATCACTGTTTATCGTGTGCATACCACCGGCAGCATGCCAGGTGGATCCTGATGTCAATTCCGAGCGTTCAATCAAAGTTACATCAGTCCAGCCGAACTTGGTCAGGTGATACAACACCGAGCAACCAACAACACCACCACCGATAACGACAACTCTAGTATGCGATTTCATAATCTGTTTCGGTTTATGTTGTCGGACTCACATGGTAGGCATCAAGCCGTTTTTCGAGTGCAAGATGTTCCGGATGCGCAATTTCCAAAGCAACAATAAAAGCCTGTGTCAGGTAAAAGCGCGCGGCACCCATATCGGAATGAAGTTCTGCCATATCCGCAGCGTGTGTATACAGCGTAACCAGAGCGTGTTTGTCATCATGTGCATGAGCGTATAACAGCTCATCATGCAATTCACAATATGCCGCTTGCCAGACTGTCTGACTAACCGACTTTTTCATCAACTACCGACACACTATCACTGGATAGCTTTGTAGCAACCCAATTATGAAAGTTATGCGTTGGACCATCCATGGCAGGAGAAAATTTACCACCATCGAAGAAGTAACCGGATCTGCCCACCTGCATTCCTTCGACAACGCCAATATCCTCGATAAAGACCTCTTTCCAGAGGTTTCTGTTCTTCATTCGTAAAGATGTGAACTCTTCTGATTTTGCGCACTTTTCAGAGTAGAAAAAACCAATGTGTTCTACCGTGTGATTGATGCCAACAGGTTCAAGAACAATGGCAATTGTATGATCTCGGTGTACACCCAGGAGAACGTTAGGATACAACGCAATGTACTCGGCGCCAGTATCCCACGCCTCACTCAAAGCGCCCAGGTCTTCGAAACCATGGCCATCGTCGTCTTTTAACTGCCGGTAAACATACGACCCTTGTCCTGAAAAAGCCCCTCGCTGCTCTATATTATAGTGATCCTGCAAGCGCGAATAGCTATTCAGCCCAGGATGTATCCATGGCAAATGATAACTTTCGCAGTAATTTTCTACCGCCAGCTTCCAATTACTTTTTACATCAAGAGTGAAGGTTGACTCCGGATCGCCCAGCAACGGTAACGTTGCAAACTCGTGCCAACGAGATGCCAGTGTCTCGTTATATTTCTCGAATGAATCTGCGTCTCCGGAAACATTGACAAAGACGACTCCCAACCAAACCGATGATGCGATTTCATGAAGTCCCAATTCATCTCGCTTTATGGACTCATGCACGTTGCAACCCGGACCACCCACATGCGGTGTTGCCTGCAAGGAACCGTCCAGAGCGTAGCACCAGCTGTGGTATGGGCAGCGTACAACTTTCTTGATTGAGGCAGGCTGCTGAACAAGGATCATGCCGCGATGTCGGCAGGTATTCTGAAAGACCTTTATGGTGCCTTCGTGATCGCGCACCAGAAGCAGGGGCATACCCAAAAAGCTAATCGGTTTGACATCGCCGGGAGCTGGCACATCACTGGTAAAACCGATACCCGCCCATGAATCAAACAGGATCGAGCGCTTCTCTTTGGAGAATACCTCATCGGATACATAGTGCTCGTTTGGCAATCCATGAGCCTTGTCGACACTTGTAGTTACAGATGACAGAGAGTTACGAACTTTCGGCACAGCGGCTACTCCGTTTATACGGACACGGTAAGTTGCCCAGCATTGACTCTTCGACGCAATACTCAGGATTCGATTAGCCTATCTGCGCGCCATAAACCCTGCAACACTAAATGCGACAAAAACACTGCGCAAACCGACACCCGATAATATATAACCACAGATACTGAACTGTGGTCACATTATCTGGCAAACGAGCAGAAGTATTTAGTCTCAGGCTGGGTCGTCACGCAATTCTTGCAAGCGAATCAACACCGCCCCACCCTCAACGCTATCACCGACCGAACAGTTGATCGATTCAACGATTCCGGATCGTGGGGAAAATAAACTACTTTCCATTTTCATGGCCTCCATGACCATCAGGCGTTCACCTTTGGAAACGTCCTGCCCAACTACCACATCCACCAACCTTACGATGCCAGTCATAGGTGCTACAAGAGAATCCGCATTCTGTGAACCCTGCTCAGTGCCTACCAGGCCATCCGGTTTCTGAAAAACATGCGTATTTCCGTTTATCAGGATAGACACTGTCTCGTGTCCGGATTCTTTCCAGTGGTGTATTTTTGCCGAGAGTCGACAACCGTCCAGAACAAAGCACACCATTCTATCAGTTACATCAGTGACCGTTATCCGACAGATAGTTTCATCTCCGTGTTCATGCTTTAACTGAACACTACCATGCGCACCAAGTACTAATCTGCATTTCGCAGTTTTCTGCTGATTCGTGAGATCGAACAGATGACTAGCATCTCCAAACTGGCGCCATCCAAGTAAGGAATAATCGGGATTTATTCCATTGAGTACAATGGCAGCCAATAATTTGGACAATCCATCCGGCTGATCTTTTTCGCAAAGCTGCTCGACATTCCTTTCAATGAGTTCAGTATCAACATTACCCGAGCCAAAGTCGTCAAGCAAAACGAGAGAGCGTAAAAAATCTATATTGGTTGTTGTACCTGCTACATGAGTGTTTTCCAACGCACGGTGCATATTGCTCAGTGCTTTCGCCCGTGTAGGTCCGTATGTAATTATTTTAGCGATCATGGGATCGTAGTACGGCGTGATGGTATCGCCGGAACTCACTCCAGTATCAACACGAACCTGCTCACCAAAACTAAAGTGATGAATCTTACCTGTTGCTGGCAGGAACCCTGCACGTACGTCTTCCGCATACAGCCTCGTCTCCATTGCATGACCATTTATAGCAAGTTTTTTCTGATCAAAAGGCAGAAATTCATTACTTGCAACACGTAATTGGGCTTCAACCAGATCGATGCCTGTAATAGCTTCGGTCACGGGATGTTCTACCTGCAAGCGAGTATTCATTTCCATGAACCAGAATCCATCTTTACGCAATGGGCCTGAGCCATCAACAATGAATTCAACAGTACCGGCGCCACTGTAGTTAATAGCTCGAGCTGCAGTAATTGCGGCATCGGTCATTGCACTACGTACAGCGGTAGTCATACCAGGCGCTGGTGCTTCTTCAACAACTTTTTGATGCCTGCGCTGCAACGAACAATCACGTTCAAACAGGTGCACGATATTGCCATGGTTATCGCCGAATAATTGTATTTCGATGTGCCTGGGATGGCTAATAAACTTTTCTATCAACACTGAAGAATCGCCAAATGAAGTGTCAGCCTCTCGTGCAGCACTGTTTAATGCCGCTGCGAAAGTGTCGGCAGATTCAACCAGCCGCATGCCCTTTCCACCACCCCCCGCACGTGCTTTGATCATGACTGGATAACCAATTTTCTCAGCCTCTCGAGCGAGCATCTCCGGATCCTGATTACCGCCGTGGTAGCCGGGTACAACAGGCACTCCTGCATCTTGCATGAGCGTTTTAGCTGAATCCTTCAGTCCCATAGCGCGTATTGACTGCGCCGAAGGACCAATAAATATCAGCCCTGCGGCGACAACCGCATCTACAAACTCCGGATTTTCAGATAAAAAACCATAACCCGGATGAATAGCCAGCGCGCCGCTGTATAAAGCGGCTTGAATAATTTTTCCGCCTTGCAGATAGCTTTGCGCTACCGGAGGCGGTCCGATACAGATAGCCTGATCTGCCAACTTCACATGCATGGCACCTTTGTCTGCATCCGAGTAGACAGCGACTGTCTCAATACCCAATCGATGAGCAGTACGGATAATACGTACAGCAATTTCACCACGGTTAGCTATCAGGATTCGACTAAACATCAGCTACATCCTGAACAAGCCAAAATTTGTTTCGGCGATGGGAGCATTAAAGCAAGCCTTAAGTGACAAAGAGATGACTTCTCGGGTCTTGCGAGGATCTATAATACCGTCGTCCCAAAGTCGTGCCGATGCGTAAAGGGGGTGTGATTGTGCGTCAAACTGATCAATAACCGGTTGTTTGAAGTCGATCTCTTCTTCCTCTGACCATGATTCGCCCCGCTGCTCCATACCTGCGCGCTTTACACTGGCCAGGACGCCCGCGGCCTGTACCCCACCCATTACAGAAATACGCGCATTTGGCCAAATCCAGACGAATCGTGGACCAAAAGCACGGCCACACATCCCATAATTACCGGCACCGTAACTGCCACCTACAATTATGGTGATCTTGGGTACCTCTGCAGTAGCAACAGCGTTGACAAGTTTGGCGCCATCGCTGGCGATGCCACCGGCTTCATATTTGGATCCCACCATAAAACCGGTGATGTTCTGAAGAAACAGCAAAGGAATTTTCTGTTGACAACATAGCTGTATGAAATGCGCACCTTTGAGCGAACTCTCAGAGAATAATACGCCGTTGTTGGCAAGAATCCCGACGCGCATGCCATCAATAGAGGCAAAGCCACATACCAGTGTGGTTCCATATCGTGCTTTGAATTCATCAAAATCAGAGTCATCTATTAGTGTGGCAATAATGTCTCTGATATCAAATGGCTGACGCGTATCGAAAGGGATAAGCCCCATGATGTCGTCTTGCGAATAATGCGGCAGACTCACCTCGCCATGTACCGGTGCTTGATAAAGAGATGGTGTTAAATTACGCACAATGCGCCTGGCTAATGCCAGTGCATGCTGGTCATCGTCTGCCAGGTGGTCGGCCACACCGGAAAGACGTGTATGTGTATCACCACCACCGAGCGTTTCCGCATCGACGATTTCCCCGGTGGCCTCCTTGACCAACGGTGGCCCGGCAAGAAAAATTGTGCCTTGCTCTTTTACGATGATCGTTTGATCGCTCATGGCAGGCACATAGGCACCACCTGCAGTACAAGAGCCCATGACCACAGCAATCTGCGCAATGCCACGCGCACTCATCCGTGCCTGATTGTAAAAGATTCTTCCGAAGTGCTCCTTGTCAGCGAAAACTTCATCTTGATTGGGTAGATTCGCACCACCGCTATCCACCAGATACACGCACGGCAAATGATTCTCACTGGCTATTTCCTGCGCCCTTAGATGTTTTTTCACCGTAAGCGGATAGTATGTGCCACCAGCCACCGTCGCATCATTGCAGATGATCATGCACAATCTGCCTTCGATGGTACCCACACCAGCTATGACGCCAGCAGACGGTATTGCCGGGTCGTAGCAATTATGTGCAGCGAACAGGCCGATTTCGAGAAAGGCTGAGCCCGGATCTATCAAGCTATTGACTCGATCTCGTGGTAGTAACTTGCCTCGACCCATATGACGTTTTCGAGATCGATCAGAACCTCCCTGCATGATGTGCGCAGCCACTCGAGCGACGTCTTCAAACTGAGCGAGCATGGCAGTGGTATTGTCTGCTTCAGGTAATGCTGTAATACGTATTCTGGTCATGAATCAGGCCGTTTCGTTAAACAGTTCCCTACCTATGAGCATTCGACGTATCTCACTGGTTCCTGCGCCAATTTCGTACAGCTTGGCATCTCTCAATAAACGGCCTGTGGGATAGTCGTTGATATATCCATTGCCCCCCAGACACTGAATGGCATCCAGAGCAAGCAAGGTTGCTTTTTCAGCAGCATATAAAATACAACCCGCCGAATCCTTGCGAGTTGTTTCTCCCATGTCGCAGGCACGAGCAACCGCGTACACGTAAGCTTTACAGGCATTCATGGTGGTATACATGTCCGCAAGTTTACCTTGCATAAGCTGAAAAGTTCCGATTGGCTGACCGAACTGCTTACGTTCATGAACATACGGTACCACCACATCCATCGCAGCAGCCATGATGCCCAGTGGGCCTGCAGCAAGCACCACACGCTCGAAGTCCAGACCAGACATCAGAACGTCCACGCCGCATCCCTCTGTACCCAGAACATTTTCAAATGGCACATCAACATCCTCGAAAATCAGTTCGCAGGTATTGGAGCCACGCATCCCCAATTTATCCAGCTTTTGACCTGTCGAGAAACCGACCATACTTTTTTCAATTAAAAATGCGGTAATTCCTCGCGAACCGGCTGCAGGGTCAGATTTGCCATAAACGACCAGTGTGTCGGCATCTGGTCCGTTAGTAATCCACATCTTGTTGCCGTTAAGCACAAAGCGGTCGTTGCGCTTCTCGCATCGAAGTTGCATGGACACTACATCGGACCCCGAAGAGGGTTCGGACATAGCCAGCGAGCCTACGTGACCACCACTGATCAGTTGTGGCAAATACTTTCGCTTTTGCTCATCAGTCCCCCATCGATTAATCTGGTTGATACAAAGGTTGGAATGTGCCCCGTAACTCAAGCCCACTGATGCACTAGCCCGGCTGATTTCCTCTATGGCGATGGTATGTGCCAGGTAACCCATACCAGCCCCAGTGTATTCTTCAGGCACTGTTATGCCATGAAGACCCAAATCCCCCATCTTTTGCCATAGATCAGAGGGGAATTCGTTCGTTAAATCAATGTCTGCCGCTCGTGGAGCGATCTGATCCCGCGCAAACCTGCGCACGGTGTCCTGAAGCGCATCGATCTCTTCACCGAGCGCGAAATTCATCGAAAGGTTAAACATGAATCGATTCCGAATAGTTGCAACATCCGTAAACCGGCTCAACGAAGCCGGGCACGCAGATTGACACAGTATCCGATCGATTGTAAATGTATAGGGAACTTTCGGGGGGAAATCAGCGCACGGCCCACAGGTAGACTAACCCAAAGCCGTGCGATTAGACTTGCCAGTCACTCTTGGACCGGCATTGCATTGCAGACTTAAAGAGCTGGAGCAAACTAACTACGTCGGTCATGGCCTCCACGACCACCGCGTCCTTTGTCACGTCCGCCGCTCTCACCACGACGCTCACTCTTCACTTCGGCAAAGCCAGCGCCCTCTTCTTCGGATACTTCACCATCCTGGTTCACGTCAAGTTGCTGATCAATCAACGCACGACGAGCCTCGCGTGATGCCTGACGCTCATCGCGGGATAACTCCCCATCACCATCAGCATCGAACTCTTGCAACACTTCTTCATAACGGGCGTCTTTCATGACACGGCGCTCATCGCGGGATAACTCGCCATTACCGTCAGTATCGAACTGCAACAACGCTTCCTGCTTACTTGTATCGCGAACAGCTCTGATTTCCTCAGCGGATATAACCCCGTCGCCATCGGTATCCATATACTCGGGCACTTGCACCGCAAAGGCTGACGAGCCAAGAATCAGGCCGGCAACAGTGACAAAAATGGTGTGTTGATTAACATTTTTTTTAAAGCTCATAATTGATACCTGTATGTTGTTGATTTTCCCCTAACCCGCAGCTGGATAGCTATCCGGTTGGGTTAACTACAAGTATCGTCACCAAATGTGTAAGAAATATATCTAAAAATAATGACGCATTGTGCAAATATCCGGGTGGCTCATAGGTTTGCTACGAATAGCTAATCGGAGCCCTCTTGCTAGCTAGTCTGCATAACTGAAGCGGGCTCAAACTTGTAGCCAATTCCATAGACCGATTGTATGCATTCCTGATCAGGATCGAGCACCGCCAGTTTCTGGCGAAGTTTCTTTATATGGCTGTCGATAGTTCTGTCACTGACTATTCGGTTATCAGGATAAATTCGATTCATTAACTGATTTCGATTAAAAATCCTGCCGGGCGCAGCTACCATGGTTTTAAGAAGGCCTAACTCGACAGCAGTTAACTGACACACCCTATTGCCGATCGTCGCACTAGCGCGCTCCTCGTCTATTCGAAGCGCACTTGAGTCCTCAGCTACTGGAAATTTACCTGAGCTTCTTCGAAAAAGAGCTTTGACACGCGCGACAACTTCTCTGGGGCTATATGGTTTGCACATGTAGTCATCGGCTCCGATGTCCAACCCCAACAATCTGTCAATTTCTTCAACCCTGGCAGTTAACATGATGACAGGCACCGCAGAGTATTTGCGTATTTCACGACAAATGGTCATCCCATCTGTACCGGGTAGCATTAGATCAAGCAAAATCATGTCGGGAATGTCGAGTTTAAACGCATCCAAAGCCTGTGTACCATCAGCGTAACTTGTACAATCGTACCCCTCACTCCGAAGATACTCAGCTAGCAACGCTGCCAGTTTCGGTTCATCTTCAACAATGGCAATATTCATAGATTTTTCTGGTTGTCAGTTCTTGCTTGAGAGTACTGAAGAGGTACGACTCTCTTCAGTACTGCCCGTTTGAAAATGAATCGCAACGGTTGTGTATTTACAATGGCACACTTAGACGTCATCAACAGCGATCGGGAATCGGATGTCAATTTCCAGACCACCGTATTGCGAATGAGCTGCCGTAATTGTGCCGTTGTGAGCCTGAACGATACGACTGACAATGCACAAGCCAAGCCCCGCTCCGCCCGAAGCCCTGTTGCGAGATTGCTCTACTCTGAACAAAGGGTCAAATAGTTTAGGTAACGCATCATCAGGAACTCCGGGCGAAGAATCTGACCACAACACTTGCAGCTTGTCTTCGGCTATTCGCTGTGCCTTGACCACCAGTGATCCACCTCTATCGGAGTAGCGTATCGAGTTCTGGTAAAGGTTTGACCACATCTGTTGCAGTCGCTGACCATCGCCTTTGATTGCCAGATTTTGAGACCCCAGTGCTGCGCTCAGCGTCATGGATGCGTCCGCCAGAGCGGCTTGATTATTGTCAAAAAATTCTGTCAACATTTGAACGATGTTTATCGTATCAAAACGATAATCAAGAGCCCCAACATCAGACAACGACAATGTATGTAAATCATCGACCAATCGATTCAATCCCATAACTTCAGCGTGTAACGATTCCACAGCTCGCTGACTGACAGGTCGTATGCCATCTTGCATAGCTTCCAGTTCACCCCGCAGAATTGAGATGGGGGTTCGCAATTCATGTGAAATCTCAGCTATCCAGCGCTGGCGCACATCGCGATTCTTTTCAAGTGTTTGAGCCAGGAGGTTGATATTTCCGGCGAGTGCTCCTAGTTCGTCACGACGCCGCGACGATACACGATGATGGAACTCACCCTGTCTGATGTTTTCTACGGCTTCGCCGATTCTCAGAATCGGTTTAACAATAAGCGAGGCCATAGGTACCGCCAACAGTGCGCAAAGCAGCACCATTCCGGCACCGGCAAATGCAAAACTCTTTTTTTGCTGGGTTTCGAACGCACGATCGAGTTGGGAATCCAGTCGTCGCTGTTGTAGAAAACCAAGATACCCGACAACACTATCTGACTGCCCGGTGATCTGTACCCATTGTACGGCCGAATCAGACCCCGGTGGGGGACCAACGACACGGCGTTTTGATGCATCGGCAAGCAAATAACGTGGCGCACGCCGGCCTCTCGGTGGTGGTCTCGCCTGGCGCGATTTTTTTTCTCGTCCCAGAGCATGCCACTCGGGTGAAGCTCCTCTTGCCCACTCCCAGCTCTGCCGATCTTCATGAATGATTCCCAGCTCTTCGGCAAAAGACTGTGCTTCCTGTACAGCAGCCTGATTGACGTAATTGAGTAGACCGCGACTGAAGCTCCAACTGCTGATGATGTACATGAGCAGGATGAGCAATGCGCTGGCTATAAGCAACGCCATGAATAGCTGATACTTCAATCGCATTTGTATGGGTTGATTCCAGAAAAATTTGAATTTTTAATTAAAGTGGAACGTATATCAGCCTTCGTCAATTCAATTTCATCAACAATACATCGACTTATCCAGTGTCAGTATGAGGCTAATGCACCGGTATATCAGGCGGACACTGTCACCGGGCAATCGAAATTCACTTTGTTTGCACATTTGGGCACTCGAACGCCTCTCTAATATTAGGAAACTACCGGTTCGGTGGAAGCCACTGCCCGTCGGCTGCTTCGCCGCGATCGCACTTTACACAATCCAGAACGCTACCCAACTTGCCCTGCCGACCCGACTCGCTAACAACCCAGGGGCGATTGTGCCATGGCGGCGTATGCCGAACATGTTGCGAGTGCCCACAGACAAGCTCAGCAACCCAGTGATTTTCCTCATCCAGGTGAAATCCGACAATGCGATGTTTTGCCATGATTGTTATGTGTAACGGAAATCCTTCGATAATCTGCGCATATGATGGTGTTGTCGTAAAATGCGGGCTGGTCCAATGAGTCTAGCGATATTCGTCATGAAGCGTAAGTCAGACAACCAGCCAGTATGGCCCACGGCCTCTACGGAGGACGTAATGATGGTGCAGGAAACCATGAAAGTCATGGGGCTTTACAGTGGCGCTGTAGATGGGCTAGCGGGTACTGCCACATACAGGGCTGTCCGAACTTACAAAAAAAGCGTTCATCTGGCTCCCGACAATCATTTGAGCGAAGAATTTATACATCACCTGCGCAACGAAACCTAAGCTGTATTATCACTTGCACCAGGCAGCTACGCTTGATTTATGGTGGCCAGAACATCAACTACTGACTGGCCAATATCTGAAGGTCCAGGGGCAATAGTGACGCCGACCTCGCGTAACCTTTCGATTTTTTCTCCGGCTGACTCTCCGAACGCGGAAATTATAGCGCCAGCATGCCCCATCGTCCGATGCCGGGGCAAGCCAATACCTGCGACATAAGCAATAACGGGTTTTTTCATCTCACTGTGGATATAGTCAGCCGCATCGTCCTCCTGAAAGCCACCTATTTCACCCACGAGTACCACAGCCTTGGTATCAACATCATCATTAAACAAACGCAGGATATCCACAAAAGTACTACCACTGATGGGATCACTTCCTATACCTACGCTCGATGAGATGCCAACACCCAATGCCTGCATTTGCGCAGCCGCTTCATAACCCAGAGTGCCCGAGCGCCCGACCAGCCCCACATGACCCTCGGCAAAGATCCCGGCAGGCATTATTCCGAGCAACGACTTACCAGGACTGATCACACCGGCACCGTTAGGACCCAGAAGTCGCATGCACTTATCCTCCCGATAACGACGCATGTACCGTTTGACTTTGATCATGTCCTGCGCCGGGATACCATCGGTTATGGATACAGCGAGTCGAATACCTGATTCGGCTGCCTCCATAATCGCATCCGCCGCAAATGGCGGGGGCACAACTATAAGACTGCCAGTTGCGCCGCTGGCCTCCACGGCCTCACTCACCGTATTGAACACTGGCACGCCATGGACCTCGTCACCTTCTCGTCCCGGAGTGACACCTGCTACAACACGTGTGCCATAGGCAAGCATCTGCTCACAGTGGAACTGGCCGATTCGACCAGTAATACCCTGAACAATAACTTTCGTGTCTCTATCAAGCAGGATACTCACGACGCGACCCCGGCTTTAACAGGTGTGGCATCCTCACCCTCTTTCTTACGTTTTACATGCGTCTGCGCAGCAGTCACAACTCGCTGCGCAGCTTCGCTCAATATGTTGGCTCTGACAATTGGCAATCCACTTTTCACTAGCAGTTTGCGCCCCTCATCAACTCGTGTACCCGCAAGGCGAATAACCAGGGGCACCTTGAGCGCATCTTTTTCCAGCGCTTGTACAATTCCCTGGGCGATCCAGTCACACCTGTTTATACCAGCAAAAATATTGACCAGAACTGCGTTGATTCGATCGTCTTGAGCTACCAGACGCAACGCCTTGGCAACACGTTCGGGTGTTGCGCCTCCACCGATATCGATAAAGCTGGCCGCGGCGCCACCGGCAATCTGTATGCTATCGATCGTTGCCATAGCCAGTCCGCCACCATTGACTATACAAGCTATATCACCGTCAAGCCCGACGTATTTCAATCCCCTGTCAGATGCTCTTGAGTGCAGTGGGTCTTCCTGCGACTTGTCGCGCAGCTCGGCTATTTCTGGACGACGAAACAACGCATTGTCGTCGAAGGTCATCTTGGCATCGACAGCATAAATGGCAGCATCATCCGATACGACTAATGGATTTATCTCAACCATCGTCGCATCGAGCTGTTCAAACGCCTTGTAACATCCGAGAATGGTTACCATCGCTTCATTGATCTGGGGTGTTGGAATACCTAGCTTGAAAGCGATCTGTCTTGCTTGAAAAGCCTGCATGCCAACAGCAGGTTCAACAACGGTCCGAATGATGGAGTCCGGGTTTCTCGCAGTGATCTCTTCAATCTCGATACCACCGGCCTCTGAAGCAACAACCACTACTCGTTCCACTCTACGATCAAGCGCAAATCCTAAGTACAGCTCTTTGGAAATAGCGATACTACCTTCCACATATACCCGATAGACCACTTTGCCGGCAGAGCCTGATTGTGGCGTGACAATTCGCTTTCCGAACAGGCTCTCGGCGGCATCATATACCTCGTGTTCCGAATTGCAACGAACAATACCGCTGGCATACTGCCTGCCACCGGTATGCACTTGGGCTTTGACCACCCATTCTTCTCCACCAATCTCGCGCGCCCGGTAAGCGGCCTGCTCGGGGCTATACGCAAGGCCGCCGCGAGGGATGCGAATACCGAACTCGCTCAGTATTTCTTTGGCTTGGTATTCGTGTATGTCCATGTGCCACCGGCAGCTGCTTTTCAATTAGCATAGCGTATTCAACCTTGCACTATCCTTTAACAAAGTATGGTTTTTTCTTAATTCCTTTGTATGGTACTGTTCAACTAGTACCCTCACCGAGACTGTAGTGATGACTGTTGATGTGGCGCTTGCCGATTCCAACGCGCTTATGCTCAGTGCATTGGCAGAAATCATCGAAAACGATGACCGCTTCAGCTTAATGAGCACCACTTCTTCGGCAGAATCGTTTCTGCAAACCGCGCTCACCGTTCCTTGCACAACGGCCGTCGTCGACTGGAATCTCCCTTCTCTGGGCGCGGAACGGCTGCTTCACATGATGCGTGAACAGGAATGTCCCACCAGAGTGATTGTCTGCACCCACAGCAGTTCTATCGAAGTGCCAAAGCGTGCCATGTCCGCTGGAGCAGCTGGTTTTTTCTCTCACTCAGAGCCTTCACAAAAACTTCTGGAAGGAATTCTGGACATCGCTGCGGGCAAAATGGTCTTTCCGTATCTTGATGTGCGTGAATTACACGATCCGTTGAGCGCGCTGACGCGCATGGAAAAAGCGATCCTCATATCGCTAGCCTCCGGTAGAACTAACAAAGAGTTATCTGCAGATCATTCAATATCGATCAATACCGTCAAATTTCATTTGCGCAATCTTTACGACAAACTGGCCGTGAGGAATCGGGCACAAGCGATTGCCTTCTACTACTCCTCTGCCAACCAGTTGATGCATGACTCGTCCGATGTTTGAACGTCAGACCACCCGAGTATCATTGGTATAACGTCACCTGCGTGGCAACAGACACACCGGTGCCCACTACAAACCCGCTTGACCGCAGTATCTCATCATCAAAGTCGGGGCCGATTAGCCTGTCCTCATAATGGCTTGTCGTAGAGCCTCTTCACGCGACAACTGTGAGTCCTGCACACTGGATAAGGGCTGATTGCTGACTAACACCGGTCTGGGTCGGTTACTGGCTGAGGCTGACGAATGACCATTCTCTGGTGAAGTTTGTAACGCGTCTAACTCCTGAATTGAAATGCAATTTGTGTTGCTCATGACATGACCTTTTTTGTAAAAAAGCGGGAATGCGAGTTGTTTTCGCAATGGAGCCATGTTGCGGGAGTAGGAGTTGTGTCACAACGTCCGCCCGTGAACTTTTGAGTATCTAATTGGGTGGCTTTTAGACCACCCTTAAGAATGGCAACCGAGTATCAAGTATCAAACAGGGAGTGCAAAACCATGCGATGTGAATTCCTACCGAGAATTTTCGCGCAGGAACATCCCGAACCCCATCAAGCCAACGCCAGATGATTACCGATGCCCGTTATCTTATCGTGTGCGTGATGATTCACATACAACACTGTTGTTGTCGAGCTTTCGCAGATTTTTTCAATCAGCGCAAGCACCAGCTGTCGATTCATGTCATCAAGCCCGAGACAGGGTTCATCCAGAATCAGGAGCGGTGGATGTTTTACCATCGCTCTGGCAATGAGCAATAAGCGTTTCTCCCCATGAGATAACTGATTAAACGGCTCATCGGCACGGTTACGCATCGCCAGCAAATCAAGCCACTCGTCAGCAATGTTGCGCTGGCTGTCTGTGTACTTGCTATACAAACCGATACTGTCGTAAAAACCCGAGATAATCACATTGCGCAAGCTCGTGCTAACCCGATACTCCCACTGCAGTGCAGTTGATACGTAACCGATGTGTTGCTTTATCTGCCAGATCGATTCCCCCTGGCCTCTTTGATAACCAAAGACAAATATATCGTTGACATAGCATTGGGGATGATCACCAGTGATCAATGACAACAAACCTGTCTTGCCGCTGCCGTTCGGGCCCGTCAGTTGCCAATGCTCACCCGCGTGAATAGTCCAGGAAAGATCCTTGAAGATGACTGTTTCACCGTATTGAATCGTCGCATCTGTGATTCGAACCAGGGGATTTGAAGAGTCCAGTACCGGTAAACTGAACATCGGATCTGCGTCGGGTACTGCCAGATCACTGGTTTTCAAATGCAGTAGCTGGTACAACTCATCGAATGCTGCTTTGTCAGCACACGCCAACGTTGACACCAACCTTCCTTCATCGACGTACGCAATATGAGTAACAAAATCGGGTTTCTCGTCGAATCGATTAAGGACCAGAACCATGGGCACCTCTTTTGACAGCTCCTCCAGATGTGCCAGCAATACCTGATGACTGTTGGCATCCAGACCATCGAACGGCTCATCCAGCACCAGCAATGCAGGCTCACTACTCAGCGCTCGAATAAGCATGACCTTGCGGGTTTCACCGGTTGACAGCTTGCGAAATGATCGCTGCATAAGGTGAGCAATACCAAACTGCTCGGCCAAGCGATTCGCCAGAACCGAGTCCACACTCACAGCATCTATTATTTCCTTTACTGGTGTACCTTCTGAGATGACGTCCATGATGTCTGCATCATCTTTTCGTAGTTCAGCGGCAATCAGGAGCGCCTGAGCTTCATAGGACACTTTGGCGATCCGCTCAGGCACGCCAGTCAAAGTGCCTTGCAGAATATCACCCACACCGGACAATACAGCAGCCAAAGCAGATTTGCCCGACCCGTTGGCACCGCTGATCATCCATTGCTGACCCGCATCTATCCGCCAGCAAATATTGTGCAGTTGGAACTGTTCGTCGAAGTCGACGACGAGTTGATCAAGGATAACAGGGGTATCGGCAAGCTGACTATTCATGAATGAGGTGTTGCGGAGAGTTCAGGATAAATTCATGGATAGTCTGGCTTGCTGATTTTACCTACTCAGACAATACGCTTCATATCAGCCATATAACCACGAAGTTCTGCTCCAATGGCTTCGACAGGGTGTGTTCTTATTGCCTGATTAACTTCGATCAGCCGCGCGTTGTCTACGCCATCGTCAGCGAGTTGCAAACCTCGTCCGATGACATCGCTATTGATAGGCTTCATGAAGTCCTGCAGCAAGGGAACGCAGGCGTGGTTATAGAGATAGCATCCGTATTCGGCCGTGTCCGATATGGTCGCATTCATTTCATACAATTTCTTGCGTGCAATGGTGTTGGCTATCAGTGGTGTTTCGTGCAACGACTCGTAATAAGCGGAGTCAGCAATTATCCCGGCGGACGTCATGGTTTCAAAAGCCAGCTCAACACCAGCCTTGCACATGGCAACCATTAGAATGCCGTTGTCAAAATACTCCTGCTCTGAAATCTCGACATCTCCTGCCGGAGTTTTCTCAAAGGCTGTTTCCGCAGTCTCTGCACGCCAGTTCAACAGATCTTTGTCATCGTTTGCCCAATCTTCCATCATCGTTTTGGAAAAGTGGCCTGTCATGATGTCATCCTGATGCTTCTGGTAAAGCGGACGCATGATGTCTTTTAATTGCTCTGACAGATCAAACGCCTTGATCTTCGCCGGGTTGGACAAGCGATCCATCATGTTGGTCACTCCGCCATACTTCAGCGCTTCGGTGGTTGTCTCCCAACCATACTGAATAAGCTTTGAAGCATAACCCGCGTCAACACCCTCTTCTATCATCTTGTCGAAGCACAGCAGAGAGCCTGTTTGCAACATACCGCAAAGGATGGTCTGCTCACCCATTAAATCTGATTTTACTTCCGCAATGAAAGAAGACATCAGCACGCCTGCCTTGTGCCCACCTGTGCCAACCGCGTAGGCCTTTGCCAGCGCAAGCCCTTCTCCTTTCGGGTCGTTGTCTTCGTGAACCGCTATGAGCGTGGGAACTCCAAATCCACGGACGTATTCTGCCCTTACTTCTGATCCCGGACATTTCGGGGCAACCATGATTACGGTTAAATCCTCGCGGATTCTCATGCCCTCTTCAACGATATTGAATCCATGCGAATACGACAGACATGCGCCTTTTTTCATCAACGGCATGACCGCATTCACTACCGGCGTATGCTGCTTGTCCGGTGTCAGGTTGAGAACGATATCGGCGGTAGGGATAAGTTCCTCGTAGGTACCGACGGTAAAACCATTTTCGGTGGCGTTCTTCCATGACTGACGTTTTTCGGCAATTGCCTGTTCCCGCAATGTGTACGACACATCCAGACCACTATCCCGGAGGTTGAGACCCTGATTCAGGCCTTGCGCGCCGCATCCGATGACCACCATTTTCTTGCCCTTGAGTGCATCGACTCCATCGTCAAATTCGTCAAGGTGCATAAAACGGCATTTGGCCAGCTGGGCAAGCTGCTCTCTTAAAGACAGCGTGTTGAAGTAGTTATTTGACATCGTTCGAATCTCACTCTGGTTGCTGGTCGCAAGATAACGTAAAACTTATATCCAGTAAATTGATATATTTAAAACACCTTATTGCATTATCTGCAACGAACCTATTATGAATCCCAGAATGCTCCATCAATTTATGGCCCTGGCGGACTCACTGCACTATGGCCGGGCAAGCGTAGCGGCGAACGTCAGTTTATCGACACTGTCTCGAAGTATTCGCCAGCTTGAGGAGGAGCTTGGTGTTGATTTGTTCATCCGCGACAATCGTTCTGTCAGCCTTACCCCGAAAGGTCACATATTCGAGCAGTATGCCCGCGAATCATTGCTGCGATTCAATATGTTAAAGCATCAACTCAATGACGCAGCCAGACCACTAAAGGGGGAACTCAGTCTCTATTGCTCTGTAACAGCCAGCCATAGCATTCTCTTCGACTTGCTTGAACGCTTCCGCCCGGACTTTCCACAAGTAGAAATCAAGCTGCAGACCGGCGATCCGGAAGAAGCCATAAACCGCATCGTAGCCGGCAAGGAGGATATTACGATCGCAGCTCACCCAAAAAGCCTGCCACGTGGAGTTGTGTATCGACCTATCTCGACATCACCACTTCTGTTCATCGCACCGGTAAAACATATTGATCCTGATATCCCGTCGCAGCAACCTCGCCAGCCAATTAGATGGTCGGAGGTTCCCATGATCCTGTCTATCAGCGGGCTCGCGCGAGTCAGACTCGATGCGTGGTTCAAAGCCAGAAAAGTGAGTCCGAAAATTTATGCTCAAGTAGCTGGAAATGAAGCCATTGTGAGTATGGTAAGCCTTGGATTAGGGGTAGGCGTGGTCCCAGAGATTGTGCTGGACAACAGCCCTTTGGCTGACCGCGTGCGGGTGATGGAGGTACAGCCACAATTAAAACCCTTTGATCTGGGGCTTTTCACGCTCAAAAAAAATATGAGTAATCCGCTGGTGAAGGCTTTTTGGGACACCAGCCCGAAAAGGGTGTGACAAGTTGCGGAATCGTTCAGTGCCTCCACCAAGAATCCCGGATAGCGTGCGGCTGAAGCAAAAAGAGGTATGCGCGCAGGTAACCATGGATGACGGGTTATCAACAATTACGTTTAAGTGCGATTAATACCGTCGCAGAGTCTCGAAAAACGACTATCCTTCGCGGGTACTGTTCATAAATCGCTAGAAATACCTTGCCCCGTTCACATATCACGTCAATTTCAGGCCAACAGCGCGTCTTCATTAACAATTCCGATGCCGGCCGCTGTGCGGGAACGGGGTCAATGAGTTAACTTGGCGCTCTACTGATAGTTCACACTAACCTTCCGGCCGCAGAATACAGACCTCCTGCACCCGGAAACAATTGATCAGCTTACAGTTTTGGCTCGTAATAGTGTCAATCTGGATTTTACCCACCAGTCTGACGCTCAGCGCCATTTCTGCTCATAGTAGGACGATAACGCTATCAACATTATAAAGACAAGTATTCTGGCTGTGGCGACGGCGCTACTTCTAACCAGCCTCAGCGGGTGCGATGGTGATGACGACGCTGTGGCGGTACAGAATGATAGTGACACACCGCCAGTAACGAACCCACCAGTAACGAATCCACCAGTGACTCAGCCTCCTGTAACCTCACCGCCGGATGAGCCTGACGAGCCCGATGAACCCTCCGAGCCTATAACGCCCAATCCTAACGGTGATACGGGCGTAACAATCGACCCGCCGGTGTACAGGAACGATAGCGTGTTCGTTCCCAATGCCACGGATATCGGCGACTACAACGCTTTCTATACACAGGACGGCTATGCCACGCCGAACGTGATTCGAATGGATGTTCGAGTCCAGAATACGCAGCAAGGTATTTGCACAATAGACGACCAATCCGGCTGTACGCTTGCAGATGTTCTGGCTGACATCGACGGAAACGATGACTTCAAAGTCGAAATTCCGATTCATGCCTCTTCACCGGATCTCCCTGATGACGGATCGGTAACGAATGCCACGCTACGTCAACGTGGCAACACGGCTCGCTTTGGACCACAAAAATCCTTCAGGCTAAAACTGGATAGTAAAGAGGATCTGTGGCGTAACGAACGTCGCCTGCAGTTAAATAAGAACCCCTTCGAACCCACCCGCTATAAGAACAAGCTGTCGTTCGATCTTTTTACACAAGTGCCGCACTTGCCCTCATTACGCACGCAGTTCGTTAACCTGTGGATCAACAATGGTAATGGGCTGGAGGACTTTGGACTGTTTACCCATACGGAGTTTGTCGGAAAGGAATATGTCCGGAATCGAAGGCTTGGCGAGGATGACAACTTATACAAAATCGAATTTTTCCGCTTTTCCCAGGGCGACCTGAACAGCATTCGTGTGGACGCTGAAGGCAAACCTCTGGATGAGGATGCATTCGCAACGCGTCTTGAAATCGAAAATGGCAAAGACCATCGAGCGTTGGTCAGGATGATGGAGGCTATGGTAGACCCGGCACGTTCATTCGATTCGGTACTGGACGAATATTTCAACCGCAATAATGTTCTAACCTGGCTCGCGACCAATCTCATATTGCGGCAGGCCGACGCTATCACTCACAATTTCTATATCTATAACCCTGCTGGTACCGAGCGGTTTTACTTTCTGCCATGGGATTATGACGGTACGTTCGAAGCAGAACAGATACTGACCAACTCCTTTGCTAATGAGGACCTCCAAAAGCGAAAATTCTACGGCTATGCCCGAGGAGGAAACAGTGTGTTTGTTGATCGATACTACCGTCTGCCCGGTGTGCATGAGCAGTTCGTGCGCGCAATTGATGAACTGCGAGCCAACTACTATAGCGATGAGCAGATACTTGAAAGAGCCAAAACCCTGAATCTGGCTGTCGAGCCCTTTCTTACGCGACTGCCCGATAGTGAGCACGTAAGATTTGAGGAATTCAGTCCGGAACGACTCGTATCGGTTATCAATCAGAATTACGATTCCATTACTAATGATTACGACATTCCTATCGAACCAACCATTCTGCGCGATCCCGAGATTGATGAAAGTGGAGTTTTACAACTGGAATGGGAACCTGCTTTTGATGTGACGCGGCAGAACACTCTCACCTACGATCTGATCATATCGTCTTCAGAATTGTTTGAACCCGATTCCACCTTGTTCAGCGACACAGGGATCGCCGATGTTTCTGAAGGACTGATTAGCTACCCAGTGAACACGGCAGTTCTACAATCCGGTCGTGTGTTTGTCAGGGTAGTCGCTCGTGCAAGCCGCGACCCGGAACGTATATGGCAAACCAACAGCAACGTCTACCGATTGTCCGATGGTACTGAGTATTTCGGCATGCTAGCGGTTGACATACCCTAGCTGGAAACTGCCGACCACCTGGTCAACCCGGGTGGCTGCTCTGATTTGACCAATGAGCTGTCGCTCCGTGACAGGACAACGCCGCTATGATCATCGCCAGCGGCTGTGTCAATCTCACGTAAATGGTTATAGTTGCCGGCGCGGGCGCCCTGAATGATCTTCAACGCAGATTCTACTGGACGCCCAATGCGCCTGGCACCCCGTACAGGCAGTGATAAACCGAATCAGTGAGTTCTCTCGTCGATGGCCAAATTTCCTTCGAAAGCTAAAGTTGTCATCATTGGGCAGGGAGGCATTGTCGGTGCCTCAGTTGCCCATCATCTGATTGAAAGAGGGTGGAACGATATCGTCGGAATCGACAAATCTGCGATTCCGACCGACATTGGCTCCACAGCGCACGCCTCCGATTTCTGTTATGCCACGGCACACGATCAGATGACGTGCCACACAACCCTTTACAGCATCGACTTCTTTGAAAAGATGGGACGTTATGCCAAGGTTGGGGGCCTGGAAGTGGCGCGCAAAGGCGATGATGGACGTATGGCCGAGTTGCAGCGCAAGGTAGCCTCCGGAAAAGCTTTTGGTACCAACGCAAGAATGATCAGTGCCGCCGAGGCGAAAGAGAAAATGCCGCTTCTTGAGGAAGACGTTATCCAGGGAGCACTGTGGGACCCTGATGCTGGACTTGTTGTTCCACGCTCACAGGTTGTAACTGGAGAACTGGTTGAACAAGCAGAAAAAACTGGCAAGTTAAAAGCCTTTGCCAATACCTCAGCCACCGATCTAAGCATTGAAAACGGTCGCATCAAGGGCGTTCATACCACGCGTGGGTATATTCAAGCTGACTACGTCGTTGTATGTGCCGGATTGTGGGGACGACTTATTGCACACATGGCGGATGAGGATCTGCCTGTTATGCCGGTCGATCACCCTCTGTTGTGGTTTGGTCCCTACAAGGAATTTGCTGGTACCGGGAAGGACATTGGCTATCCCCTGCTTCGGGATCAAGGCAATTCTGCCTATTTGCGAGACACCGGTGATCCAAGCACTTCTGAAGGCGGCATGATCGAGTGGGGATACTACGAAGAATCTAACCCCAGGCTCTGCCATCCTCGTGACATCCTTGAAAAAGAAGACTGCAGGCTGTCTCCATCTCAACGAGACCTTGAAATGGATCAGATCATGGAGCCTCTGGAGCGAGCGATGGAACTTACACCGATCCTGGGTGAGTTAGGTTTCGACGAAAAACGATCGTTTAATGGCCTGTTACAAGTTACAGCGGATGGCGGCCCGTCCCTCGGCGAGTCAGCTAATGTTCGTGGACTTTGGTATGCAGTGTCGGTGTGGGTAAAAGATGGACCCGGCACAGGCAAACTCATTGCTGACTGGATGACTGATGGCGTTACGCAATTGGATCATTTCGGGGTGGATGTATCGCGGTACTACCCGTTCCAGCAAGAGGAGCAATACATTCACGATCGCTGCTATGAAACGGCTTTCAAAATCTACAACCCGGCCGTTCACAATCGTGAGCCTTACACCAAGGGTCGTGGGTTGCGGCGCAGTCCTTTCCATATCCGTGAAGTTGAATTAGGCGCACACTTCATGGAGGCCGCTGGATGGGAACGCGCACATGGATATGCCAGCAATGAGCCTCTGTTGGAAAAATTCGCAGATAAGGTTCCCGAACGTGAAAACGAATGGGACAACAGACACTTCTGGCGCGTATCCAATGCCGAGCATCTTCAACTTTCAGAGGATGTCGGTATGGTCAATTTGTCGCATTTTGCCATTTACGATATCCAGGGCCCCCAGGCTGAAGCACTTATGGAGTACGTCTGTGTTGCCAAAATTGGAGCCGATACGCCGGTGGGCAAAGGTGTATATACACACTTCCTCGATCATACTGGAGGGGTCAGGGCTGACCTGACCGTTATTCGCATGGCTGATGATCACTTCCGGGTTATCGACGGAGGCGACTCCGGTAACCGCGATTTCATCTGGCTCAAACGTATGAGTGAGGATCGCAAACTGACAGACGTCAGTATCGAGGATCGAACAACCGACTACGCCTGTCTGGGTATTTGGGGGCCGAATGCACGCACTACACTGGCTAGTGTTGTTGATGAACCCGATGCGTTGAACGTTGAGAACTTCCCGTTCGCTACGGTGCGTACAATAGTGATAAAAGGCGTATCAGTGGCAGCTTTTCGTATCTCCTATGTTGGTGAACAGGGCTGGGAATTGCACTTCAAATACGAAGATGGCTTGCCCGTGTGGGATGCGCTGGCAACTCAGGGAGTCACACCGATTGGCGTTGAAACCTACGCAAATAGCCGCCGCCTCGAAAAGAGCCTGAGACTGCAAAATGCAGACCTTCTAACAGAATACAATCTGCTGGAAGCGGATCTTGCCAGACCCAAGGTAAAGGCAACTGAGTTTCATGGCAAAGCTGCCTATCTTGCACAACGTGAGCTCGAACACCAAACCGCCTACCTGTGCACACTGACCATGCAGAATAACCTCGATAAAAGCGGTGTGGCACGTTACCCGGTCGGCACCTGCCCGATATTAGACAAACAATCAGGGGAGACGCTAATCGATGACCTAGGTCGACGTTCGTATACAACGAGTATCGCCTATGGTCCAAGTATCGGCAAAAACATCGCGCTGGGCTACCTGCCATACGCCTATTGCAAGGTGGGCACCGAACTAAACATCGAGTATTTTGGAGAACAGTACCCTATGGTGGTCGAATCTGTCGGATATAAGCCTCTCTACGACCCGGAAAATCTTAAACCCAGAAGCTAGTTGGTGGCTTTCCGGCTTACATGACCTGATGACGGGGGCAGACCACATCACGACGTCAACATCGTCAGACTAACCAGTTTATGGTCCTCGTTGAAGACGATTTCAAACCGCCCTTGCACCCCTCTCCTTGTTACGAACCGGCGCAGCTCGGATGCCGGGAAGGCGAGTCGTAACCCTTGCTCACTAACCACCGTGACCCGCAAAGCGTGACCGCTGTAATAACGCTGGCATTGCTTTGGCGAGATATCAAGTCTGAATTGGCATCGGGTCACAATGACGCAGTAGAATCAGTTTATTAACAAACAGAAAGCACTCGATGTGCCGTTTTGTCCTGCTGATTTCCGGTTTTTACGCTCACAGATAACAACATTCTGTGACATCAACCCATCGTGCCAGGCACATGCCCCTATTCCGCCTGAGCTGCGGTGCAATTCAGGCCTGTGTCATACGCTTCACAACATTCATTACCGCACTACACATATTGCGCAAAAAATGACTTTTATACTTCGGCGGCCCTTACGTAATGGACGTATGTAGCAAGAACAATAAAATTACCGAACTTTCGATACCTTACCTTGTTATCGTGATAAGACAGCAATATTTACATTATCAAGGCTTACAACTTGCAATATAGGTCATTTGTTATGTTGAGTAGCCTCTGTTCACGTACTAAGCTTATCTTACGCAGCGGACGCGACCTGGATAGCATGCATACTGCATAGAACGAAACCACACCCGCTCTGTCAAGAATTCTGTTAAATCACGAGCGCGAAACACTAGACACTATGAGACCACAAGAAGACAAGGACAATACCGTTATGGTGGCCTCCACGACTGGCAATAAAGAAAAAGATCCTCAGGCGGCGCTGCGGGTAATGCCTGTCGCTAAGACTCCCGAGCACTCCAAAACGGTCACCCGTGACCACAACCCCTCTAGCCAAAACAGACCAGACAAAAAGAAAAAACGATCGAAAACAAAGATTGAAACCAAAGTTCCTGCCTTAACAGACAACCTGATAAAAGGTAGCAGGGGCATTGATACCCTGCTGCGCAACGCGTATCGGGCACAGCTGGACATGCTGGCTCTGGCGGCGACAAAAGCCAATATCATGATTTCGCTTAACGGACTGTTGATGTCCATGCTGATTATCTCCGGAACACACCTGGTTTCTGTTAATGGCATGTACATAATCCCCATCGCGATCTTTTTGGTCACCTGCGCCATGGCTACAACCTTTGCCGTGTTTGCCGCCAGGCCGGAAATAAGCCGCAATAAATTCACCTACGGTGATTTCGCGAGCGATCAGGCTCGACTTATGGTGTTCGAAGAATTCTCTGACCTGCGTGAAGCGGAGTATATTGACGCCATGACAGATATGCTCAGCGACCATAAACGGGTTTATCGATCCATGCTCGCCCATATCCATGATCTTGGCACCACCGCAGACAAAAAATACCAGCATCTCTACTACTCATACACGGTGTTTATGGCAGGCACAATCATTACGGTGCTTTCGCTTTTGGCTCTGGTTGCACTGAGATGGTATGACGCGCTGGCTCTGGCGTAACTTACCAGCCTGCAGTGTTGGTTCGCTGCGCTAGCGGTCCATGCGATTTCTCGTCAAGAGTCTCTGGCTGGCCCTCTCTATCGCTGTGCACTGGTCTCCAGCTGCGGCGAATTCGTCCAGACACACTGCCGTTGTCGGTGAACCTATAGCCAAAGGTGAATTCAAGCGCATGCGCGAGCCCTCCGGAGTCATCGCGCTCGACAACGAGACGCTCATCGTCATCGAAGATGAAGCCAGCCGAGCTCTGTGGCGACTCAGACTATCGTCTGATGGTTCATCAAATCCAATCTTCGAAGAGTTTGTCCAACCACCTGCCAAAGGCTTCATTGCCCGTCTGCGTCTTGCGCCACTTGATGATCTTGAAGGTATTGCGCGTATCTCTTCCAATCAGTTTTTTATCATTGGTTCCCACGAAAACGCTAGCCGAGGTGCACACCCGGCCCGGGAAAAAATCGCTTTATTGACACGCGACGGTAGCGATATCGTGCGTGCAGAGATGAGACGTGACCTTTTCGATCAGATATCCAGGCAATACCCCGAATTAGCCGAGTTAGTAAAGGGCAGCAAAAAAGGTAAAAACCGTGCGATGAATATCGAAGCGCTGGCATTCGATAGGAAAAGGCATAAGCTACTGATTGGCTTACGTACGCCTCTGATCAATAATAGTGCTATCGTGATTTCTCTTGCCAATCCTATAGACTATATAGAAGGTAGTGCGCCTAAATTCACTGATCCGCTGATAACTATCGACTTGAACGGTGACGGGATACGGGCAATGGCGTACGACGATCACACTGATAAGTTGATAATCGTCAGCAAGAAAGAGTCTGGGGGCAAAAATCGTTCAACGCTATGGTCGCTGGCTGCAACCCTGGATGAAGACGCTACAAGCTATCGAAGTGACGACAAGAATTTATTTAAAGATGTTGAAGGACTGACACCTATCGCAGAAGGCGTATTGTTTGTGCGCGACGGTGGTGGTGCCACTAATAAGAAGGGTGGTGATCACTGGTTCATCCTGAAGCGTGAGCAACTAGGGCTGTAAAACCGATTGGTGTTATTAATGACTTACCTTCGTTCAACCAAACGTCAACAATTGTGATAAAAATGCGGCTACAAACATGCCAACGTATCAGGATTCTGCAATCGGGCTGTGCAGTTATTGCTGTGCTGCTGTCGACTCAATCCATCGGCCAGCAGTCACCTGAATCGCAGATGCCACAAGCGCCCAAGGCACCGTCGGTTGAATCATTGACTGGTAATACAACGCCTGACGAAACTGCGCAGACGTTTCTGACACCAGAACTAGAGGGTACGCTAGAGCTGAATCTGCAACAAGCGGACGGCCAGGATAATAGTTCCGAGATGCGTCGCGATACTGGCCGGGCCGATGTACAGCTCACTCTAGAGTATGAGCAGTCTCTGGGGCCGGACTCCGAGGTGGTACTCCAACTGGAACTCAATAGCCGCAGATTCACCGACGACGAACTCAACAACGCCGACGATGAATTCTCCTATGACCTCGAGCGATTCTTTTATCAATTGTATAAAAACCGCTCGCTTCGTATCCGCGCGGGCAGATTCGGTATCGATGATCCGATGGAGTCGATCGTTGATGAGGACCTGGATGGACTAGAGATAACATTCAGAAAAGATCGTTTTCAATTGCAGCTGTCGCGTACCCGCAAAGACTGGTTCGAGGCAAGTACCGTTGGACGAGTTGACAAAATTACCAACACGATGGGAAGTGTACGCATCTCTTTCAACAAGAACAGTCGCTGGATGCCGTATGTGTTGCATCGCTCAAGTACCCGGTTTAACGACATGCCAGTCACGGAAATCACCTGGTTAGGGCTCCAGGGCATCGTCCAGCCGGAGGATTCTGCAATTCGTTATTGGGTACACGCAAGCACACAGGATGGAGAAGAAATCGAGGCAGACGAAACAACGACTCTGGGCGGATATTTACTTGATATCGGAGTAAACTGGACGGCTAGCGGCGAGCTAAAGCCGACGTTTACTGCAGGAATCGCGCATGCTACCGGCGGATCCAGAGCAGATCGATTTCGGCAAAGTGGACTACAGTCCAACGACTTTGCTCTCAATGGAAAGAACTCTTTTCGCTATCTGGGCGAGGTCATGGACCCTGAACTCACCAATATCCAGATATTCACACTGGGCCTGGGTCTCGAATTATCCAAATTAGTGCGCGCAGATATTGCGTTTCATCATTACCAGCAAGTGGAGGCCGACGACGCGCTTCGTGGAAGTGATGTGGAATTTGATCCCCTTGGATTCAACACTGACCTTGGAATTGGCGCTGATGTTGTCGTGGGGTATGAGCCAACGAAACGATTTGAACTAAAAGGTACCGCCGGCGTGTTTGAACCCGGCGATGCTTTCGAAGATAGCCGAAATACAGCATGGCTGACTCGCGTCGAGCTGGAATACAAATTCTGATCAGAATTTTACTACGCCATAGTAAGTGACATCATCGATGACAATCTCATTGTCCGCCACTTGCCAGTAGCGTTCAGGTTGAATAACCGAGCGCGCAATAAGCCGCGCATAGTGTTCGACGCCAGCCGGTAACCGCTCAACGTCCACTCGATACTCAATAACGTCACCAGTATTTTCTATTCCTGTCTCAAGAACCGCAATGTCATCCGGTAAAAACTCCGGGCTTGTGCCAATTTGCAGATCATAAGTAAGCTCATGACCAGTGAGCTCGTGAGCAGGTATCCAACTAAATAGCCAGTTTTCAGATTCAAGTATTGGCTCAGCCATCGTCGGTGGCAGTGGAACGTTGAATCTGTTCAACATAGCGTCATAATTAAATGCAACCTTACTAGCAAAGTCTGCGCTGGATCTGTCTGAATAGAACGGATTATTGGCAATATCGGGGGGTGCTGATACATACGGATAAGTAATGGAAGCTAGCGACGTTGCCCGCTCCGCAATGGTTGTATCACTCAGATAAGTCTCACGCAGCTGGTCAGCTGCTGCAATAATGCGCTCATGTGCTCCTTGCCGACGGTAATAACTGTTCAGAAATTCATTTCTAGAACCTACGGCATAACCATAACGAAGACGCGCTCGCAGAGAGTCAGGAGTAAATTCATTAGCAGGCTCTTCGTGTTCCTGAAACACGTAATCATAATCCCACGGTAAAAAATAAAATGTTTCCGAATCTTCTGGATTATAGAGAAAGTAGTTATGCCGGGTAGCATCCTTCTGCCCGATCAGCAGGTTCATGGCAATCCAGGTTAGCACGTTATTTTCATTGAAATGGCGATCCATTACCGAATCAAAAGACTGGTCCGGGTCATGTAGTGCTTCCAGCATAGCAATGAGGTTGCGATGATCCTTACCGTTCTGAATCTCAAGGACTGATTCAAACAAATCCTTGTCCAAGGGCTTGCCGTCCTCATCGATCAACAATGTCTTGCGATCGCTTTCCCGGAACCTGAAAAACTCGGCTTTGTACAATCTGGCGTCATCATCGAGGCCGTGACGGTCCAGATAGCGTTTGTCGGCACGTTCAACATGCGTGAACAGCCCGTAATCTACGGGACCTTCACCATCATCAATCCAGAGGTTGACGAACTGTGTTCTGAAACTTGCAATATGGGGCATAGTACGCATCAAGTCGAAAGACAACTTGTTTCGAATACGGCTGTTTTCAAACGGATGTTTATTAAGCTGCAAATGCCTTTCCCCGCGCCATAGCTGATCGGCATCATCAAGCTTTATACGAAAGGACTTCTGGGGCGCAAGTCGTGATCCTCCCCCTCTCTGTCTTAGTTCCGCATTGTTCATTGATCCATCATCAGCGAAGTCTGTGGCACTGAAATGCACTTTTATATCAACTTTGAAATCGTCACGTGAGTCGGTATCTTCCATAACGTCACTTAGTGTGCAGCCTGACATATCGTCCTCCTGACAAATGCCATCGGCTGTGACTGTCTTCAGATCTATTCTGATAACGTCGGTCACGGCATACCCGTCTTCCTGATAGACCGAGACTCTGTCCCTGATATCAGTCTCTGAGGGAGAAAATACGGTGTCGCTCATTTCGTCAGGAGCCTCATCATCCGGTAATGGATCATCACCTGGTGGCTCGTCAACGGGTTCGTTCTCGCCTAGTGGCTCGTCAACGGGCTCGTTCTCACCTAGTGGCTCGTCAACGGGCTCGTTCTCACCTGCTGGCTCGTCTATGGGTGCGTCCTCACCTGCTGGCTCGTCTAAAGGTGCGTCCTCACCTGCTGGCTCGTCTAAAGGTGCGTCCTCACCTGCTGGCTCGTCTACGGGTGTGTCCTCACCCGCTGGCTCGTCAACGGGTGTATCGTCATCCGGCGCACCGTTTGCTGGTACATCATCGCCTTGCGATCCCTCAACAGATGGGGGCGAATATGGTGTGAGTGGGTCAACGCCCACATCAGGATCTTCCAATAGTTCAGGCGCTGCCTCAACCCTGGCAGTTGTCTCGTCAAAACCAGAGCTCCCGAAGTCGCACGCTGACAGGTTCAGGCAAGTGACCAGCAACAAACAATTCCGGGTTGAAATAATCTTGCAAAGTCGATTTTCCATTCGACTATACGACCACTCAATGCCCTTCTTACGCGCAATAAGGTATTTCATCGTGTTCAGGAAGTTCCATATCTCTGCAAGAAAAAATGACCGATCAGTAACTATAGTCTACGTCTGGTGTGCGAGGTTCACACATGGCAAAAATAGCGCCATACGACGTTCTCGAATTACGAATTTTTCGTCAAAACGAGGAATATTCCAATATAATTCTGTTAACTCCAAACCGTTTTAAAGTTAGTGTCGTAACGCAGATATCTCAAATCTATTATCGGATTTCTCGAATCCGGAATAAGCAATGCTCGACTTGATCTGATTGTTTGCTCTCCAGATATTAGCCTGGGCGAGGTCACTCCTCCGCTACAGACGCGCTGGTATACACACTTTCTACATCCGCTCAACTTTTAATCCTGCATCATCCTGCTACCTGAATAATGTCTGCCGAAACCGCACCCAATTCAGACGCTGCGAAAGCCTCAGCGACTCCGACCATGGTCAGCCAGTCCGCGAAAATAGCGTTTGCGACTGCACTTGTTTCCGCAATCGCATTCTTTGCAGCCTATAGCTCTCTGATCAGCTCGGTTTCATCGGGTACTCCCTGGTCAATGCGCATGGAGTGGGTACCTCGACTGGGAGTGGAGGTTGCATTTCGCATTGATGGTCTGAGTCTTCTTTTCGGCTTGTTGATCAGTGGCATCGGGATACTGATAGTCGCTTACTCTTTTGGGTATTTCAAGGTCCATAAAAGTCACGCGCGCCTGCAATGGCTGTTGCTGGCGTTCATGCTTTCCATGCTGGGGCTTACCGCTTCTGACAACATCATTTTGCTGTTTGTCTTCTGGGAACTAACAACCATCACCTCTTTTTTACTGGTCGGGTTTGATCACCAGAATATCAAGGCGCGACGATCTGCACTCCAGGCACTGCTGATTACCGGAGGTGGGGGCCTCGCCTTGCTAGTGGGTCTGATCATGCTCGGACAGGCCTCTGGCAGTTACCGATTATCCCAGATAATCGAACAGGGCAGCGCTATCACCGACCAAACCCATTACCCCTTGATCGTTACGCTCGTTCTAATCGGGGCATTCACAAAATCAGCGCAATTTCCCTTTCACTTCTGGCTGCCAAACGCAATGGCCGCACCCTCCCCTGTGAGTGCTTATCTGCACTCAGCCACCATGGTAAAAGCCGGTATCTACCTCATGATGCGCTTGCAACCTTCCCTGGGGGGCACCGAGCTTTGGTTTTATACATTGACCATAGTCGGGGCAATTACCGCCGTGTGGTCGTCACTAATGGCTCTGCGCCAAACAGATATCAAGCTGATGCTGGCCTGGACCACTGTTATGGCGCTTGGCACCCTGACTATGTTTCTCGCCTCTGACCTCAGAATAGCGGCACTTGCAGCGGTTACATTTCTTCTGGTCCACGCATTTTATAAATGCGCCCTGTTCCTTGTCATCGGAAACGTCGATAAGTGCACCGGAACACGCGACTTTCACCAGCTGGGTTCGCTGATTCGACACATGCCAGTGACATCAGTGGTAGCTACGCTGGCTGCATTATCCATGGCAGGATTCCCACCGTTTCTCGGTTTCATCGGTAAAGAGCTCAAGTACGAAGGCGCACTGGCCATTGCAGATGAACCCTGGCTGATCGTCGTCGCTGCCGTATCAGCAAACGCCATGATGGTGGCCATTGCACTGACGTTAATCTTTCGTGTGTTTCTGGGGGGGCGATCGAAAATCGCCAGCCCTCTTGGGGACATACCAGTGCTGATGTGGATCGGTCCACTACTACTGGCTATCGCAGGACTGTCGACAGGTATTTTCCCTGAGCTGATAGCTAAGTCCCTGATACAACCCGCCATCGCGGATATTCTGGCAACTCGGACCGATGTGAAACTATCGCTATGGCATGGGGTAAACGTACCGCTGATGCTCAGTGTTGTAACCGTTGCACTGGGTACTCTACTGTTTTTCAAACTCACTGCGGTAAGCCGGTCAATAAACAATATAGTTGCAAATCTTCCCTTCTCTGGCGATACCGCTTACGAAAGGATTCTCGACGCCACTCAGACTTTTGCAGCCGGGATAACGAATCGCCTGCAGACCGGTTCGTTAAGTCATTACCTGACAATCGTCTTCAGTGCATTTGTCATATCGGTAACGGTAACCTTGTTGTACCAAAAGGTCGAACTGGATCTGGACAGCCTGACGCCTGTCACACCGCTTGTTGCCCTTGTGGTTACTCTCATGATAGTTGCATCTATCGTTGTAGCATTCAGCAAGTCCCGTCTGCTGTCCATCTGCTCGCTTGGCATAGTCGGCAGTGGCGTGGCAGTCTTGTTTCTGGTCTTCGGCGCAATTGATGTTGCCATCACCCAGCTGATGGTGGAAACCCTGTTCGTCGTTCTCATAGCTACCGTTCTGGTTAAGTTGCCGCGCTTTCCAGGTGAGCAGCACCCTGGCAAAGCCGGGAGCTTCCGTGATGCCAGCATCGCTATTGCGGCAGGTGTAGTCATGACTGTGATCACTCTGGGCATATCCCTGGCTCCACTCGATTTGACGGTGACCCGGTTTTACGAGGAAAACAGTCTTGCGAACGCTTACGGAAGAAACATTGTGAACGTCATTCTTGTCGATTTTCGAGCACTGGATACCTTAGGTGAAGTCGCCGTGGTTGCGACAGCTGCGATGGCTGTGATTGGTTTGTTGAAAGTACGTGCGCACTCTCAGGGTCCACAAACATGAATTCATTAATCTTTAGCACCATTAGCCGACTTCTGGTTGGCCTAATGTTGCTTTTCTCTATTTTTCTACTGTGGCGTGGCCACAATGAACCCGGCGGTGGATTCATCGGTGGCCTGGTTGCAGCCGCCGGAATCATTGTCTATGGCCTGGCGGAAGGGCCTGCACTCATGAGAAAGCTACTTAGAGTTGATCCCCGAACACTCGTGTTGGTAGGTCTGCTTACGGCCATTGTGTCGGGTATCCTGCCTTTGCTTCAGAACAGCGCTTTCCTGACTGGCATGTGGATGTTCATAGGTGCTACGGAGACAGACAAGGGACTTGCTCTGGGAACTCCGCTTATTTTTGACATCGGCGTCTACCTGGTCGTTGTCGGCGGTGTTTCCGGTATGGTTATCGCTCTGGAGGAGGATCTTTAATGGAAATCCTGCTCAGTGTACTTGTCGGCATACTCATGTCTGTCAGTGTGTGGCTAATGCTAAGTCGCAACCTTGTCAAATTCCTGTTTGGCCTTGTTTTAATCAGTAATGTTGCCAACCTTATTATCTTTAAAGTGGGCGGCCTTACCGAGGGTGCACCACCGCTGATTGTTGATGGCAACAGTGTGCAGTACGCCAACTCACTCCCTCAGGCACTCGTCCTCACCGCCATTGTGATTGGCTTTGGTCTTGTCTCCTTCACACTGGTCCTGGCACTGAAGGCCTACCAGGCCATCGGAACAATGGACGTTGACGAGATGACTCTGGCTGAAAAACGCCAGGACACTGGAGGGTCAGCATGAACGGCCTCCTAATCTCCTGCATTCTGATTCCAATGATCACGGCGGTGATTAGTTACGTGTACCCGGCATCTGTCAGGATACGGGGTGCTATCAGCGTAGCTGGTTCAGTGTTGCTGCTGATATTTGCCTGCATCCTCCTCAATCACATTGTAAACAGCGGCCCCTTGTCAAACCAGATGGGAGGTTGGCAAGCACCAATGGGGATTACCCTGATCGCCGATGTGCTAAGCGCCATGCTTATCGTTGTGACCGCCATCGTGGCAGTATGTGTGAACATTTATGCTATCGGCGACGTTTCGGAAGAACGTGTTGCGGGTGGCTTTTTTACGTTCATGAACATGCTTATTGCCGGTGTTGTGGGGGCATTCCTGACAGGCGACTTGTTCAACCTTTATGTCTGGTTCGAGGTGATGCTTATCTCATCCTTCGCGTTGCTGGTGTTGGGTGGAAATAAGGTACAACTAGATGGAGCAGTAAAATACGTTGCCATCAACCTCATCTCGACTGTGCTTCTGCTCACTGCTATTGGTCTGTTATACGGGTTAACAGGAACCCTTAACATGGCAGATCTGTCATTGCGGGTTCCACTCGCTGGTAACCAGGCCCTGGTCGCTGTTGTCGCTGTACTTTTTCTTATAGCCTTTGGCATCAAAGCCGCCGTATTTCCATTGTATTTCTGGCTTCCAGCCTCTTATCACACATTGCCTATAAGCGTAACTGCCGTGTTTGCTGCACTGATGACTAAAGTGGGAATCTACGCATTGATGAGAACCTTCACACTTATATTTCCCGGGGAGCATGCAGCGATCAACAACACATTACTCTGTCTGGGTCTTGTCACCATGGTGCTGGGCGTGTTCGGAGCCATGACGCACAGCGATATACGACGAATTCTTGCCTTTCATGTCATCGGTTCTATCGGCTTTATGCTTCTCGGACTTGGGCTGGGCTCCACTTTAGCGATGGGAGCTGCCATTTTCTATATGGTACACGGCATATTGATCAAGGCCCTCCTGTTCATGATTGCCGGCATAATCGGCAAACTTGGTGGCAGTTTTGAACTGTCACGACTGGGAGATTTATATCTGGAGCGGCCAGGGTTCTCCATCGTATTTCTGCTTGCCGCGCTATCGCTAATTGGAATCCCGCCACTGTCAGGCTTCTGGGCAAAAGTGCTTATCATCGACGCCAGCTTGCACCACGACGCTGTGGTGGTTGTCGCTTTTGTTATCCTGACCAGCCTGCTGACCTTCATTCCGTTGATTCGGATCTGGTCTGAGGCATTCTGGAAATCTAAACCGCTGGATACAACAACACCCGCCAACACAAACGCACACGCAAGCTCATCCGGGAGCGTCAGTCATACAGGCTTGGCTCCACTGGAAACACCCAACTCGATGGCCGGGCATAAGCCCAGTAATGAAGCTGGCCCCCCTGTGACATCAGCCCGGGTAGATCAACCTACAGCCTATGCCTGGACACCGGTACTTGCATTATCAGCAATCATGCTGGTAATCGGTCTGCTTCCGGGAAAGATTATTGATATGTCCGATATGGCAGCACAAAGCCTGCTGACGCCCGATGCCTATCTAGAAACTGTTTTGCCATCGCAGGCCAATTTGAACGAGACACTGAAACAATGACGCCATTTGCCATCAATCTGATTCTTGCTTTTGTCTGGGCGGCACTTAATGGCGGAATCGGTTTGCCAAGCCTGATCGTAGGTTTTTTGATCGGCTATCTCGTTTTATTCGTCTTGCAGCCCTTATTCGGTCGCAGTCGTTATTGCGGCAAACTTTTGGATGGAGTGCAGCTTGTCTTGTATTTCATCTATGAACTACTTATCTCAAGCCTGGAGGTTGCATGGGATGTACTGACGCCAATACACAAGAGCAAACCTGCAGTGGTTGCAGTGCCGCTTGATGCCAGCAGCGATGCTGAAATCACCGTGCTCGCCAATCTGGTGTCACTCACTCCTGGTTCGCTGTCGATCGATATCAGTGATGACAGGTCGCACTTGCTGGTGCATGCGATGTTCGTCGACGATCCCGAGGCGTTCAAGTCGGACATCAAACGCGGTATGGAAAAACGGGTATTGGAGGCAATGCGATAATGGAAAATCTTGAATTTTCAATCAACATCGCGCTGGGGTTAACAGCCTTCGGAATGGTTGCCGGGTGTATTCGTATGTTCAAGGGCCCCACTGCGGCAGATAGAATCGTAGCATTGGACTTCATCACCATCCTGCTGGTTGCCGTAACCTCATTACTTGCGCTAGAGCTGGACAACGCTGCCTACCTTGATCTTGGATTGGCTCTGGCTCTCATAGGATTTCTGGCGACGGTCGCCTTCGCACGCTACCTGGAAACCAATAAACAGATCCGCCAGGACGATATCATGCATACAAGGGGAGCTGACACCACCGAAGATTCGTCATCACGGGAGCACGCATAGTGAACGACATCATAGTTAGCGTACTTATCATGCTGGGTGGAGGCTTCGCAGCCATTGCAGGTCTTGGCTTATTACGCTTACCCGATGTACTGATTAGAATGCATGCATCCACCAAAGCAGGCACATTGGGTGTCGGCCTGATTGTATTGGGTGTGTCTGTTCATTTTCCCAGTTCACTGGTCCTCACCAAAGCCTTGCTTATTATTATTTTTTTACTCTTGACTGCACCTGTTGGCGCGCACCTGATCGGTCGTGCAGCTTACCGACGTGGTCTTCCATTGTGGCATCGTACATTGCTGGACGATGAGGCCATGGACACAAACAAGCGGAATACAAGTGCCGACCAGGTTCCCCCAACACCCAGCCCTACCAATGCCAGCGACCAATAACGTCGCTTTTGTCTGCGGGGCTTTTATTCACCGGTTGCAATGGGAACATCGTCAAGTGCGCCCCATTCGCTCCATGAGCCATCGTACAAGGCGACGTTAGAGTAGCCGGCACACTCTAGGGCGAGACACAGTACTGCTGCCGTTACACCGGAACCGCATGTTGTCATGATGCGCGTGTGCCGGGTCAATTCCATCTTTTCGAAGATTGCCACAAGTTCAGGCACACTTCTCATCAATCCCTGTTCGTTCAAAACCTGTGTAAACGGCAGGCAGATACTGCCCGGAATGTGACCGCTACGAAGCCCCTGCCGAACCTCCTCCACTTCAGCCGTAAATCGCCCTGCAGCTCTGGCATCCAGTATGGCGCTGTCTTTGTCATCTATGGCAGCAAGCACCTGCCCGGCATCCACAACTTCACTTTGCCGTTGCAAGACACTTGAACCCACGATGAATTCGGCCGATTCTTGCCTTTCGGATTCATCATCACAAGGGTCAGATTTATCTAGCTCGGAAGCCAGCTCGCCACCGGTTTGCTGCCATACCGGCAATCCCCCATCAAGAACATAGACCTGCCTGGCACCAAAGTGCCTGAACATCCACCAGATCCGGGCAGCTGAAAACAGTCCGACACTGTCATAAACGACAATTCTGTTCTCAGCTGAAATTCCCAGTGAACTGGCTGCTGCGGCAAATTGTTTACTCTCAGGCAGCATATGCGGCAAAGCAACGGCAGCAGAGTGTTCATCGAGGTCAAAAAACACAGCGCCCGGAATATGCTGTTCGTTATATTCTGACAGCGCATCGCGGCCGGTTGCGGGCAGGTGCCAGGATGCATCGACTACTCGAATATCACTGTCACCCAGATGCCGTCGGAGCCACCCACAGGATACTACCGGCAGACCGGGATTTTCGGGGTCAGATTGCATGAGTTTGTCTCTTGATTTCGTTGAAGCGCTGTATATCGTGCACTGGCCGAGCGAAGCGTGAATAGCCAAGAATTTTCTCAGCACACTATACTAACCCCAACTTGTCAGCGCATATTCGAAATATCGAGCCCTTGAAGTTCACTTTTACGTACCGTAGAACCTATCTATCAGAACTTACCAACGCAGCGAATGAATCCATGAGTATTGAAGCCCCCGACAAACACTATTATCTAGGTAAAACAGTTGGCGAACAGCAACCACTGTTTCTGGACTCGTCCAATCTGACGACGCATGGGGTGATTGTCGGTATGACAGGCTCGGGTAAAACCGGCCTTGGAATCGTCATGCTGGAAGAAGCGCTACGACAAGGGACGCCCACGCTTATCATCGACCCAAAAGGGGATATGGGCAACCTGCTACTCAGCTTTCCCGATCTGCTGCCCACGGACTTCATGCCATGGATCAGCGATTCGGAAGCCGGAGACGATAAGGTACAGGCTGCTGTAGACACGGCCACGCGTTGGAAGGAAGGATTGCAGCGTTCCGGCATTGAGCCCTCCACAATCAGACAATTGCAAGACAGCGTCGACTTCTCCATTTATACACCGGGTTCCAATTCCGGTATTCCACTGAATATTATTGGCTCACTAAAAGCACCGGCTCAAGGCACAGATCCCGAGACTCTGCAGGATGAAATTGAAGGACTCACATCATCGATTCTTGCACTGATCGGTATTGAGAGTGACCCGTTGAGCGGCCGTGAGCATATTCTGCTGGCAAATCTCATAAACTGGAAATGGGAAAAACACGAAGATCTGGATCTTGCCAGTCTGATCGGCCTGATACAAACACCACCAATGCGAAAACTGGGGGTAATCGATCTGGATACCTTTTTTCCGCTCTCGGATCGTGTCAAGCTTGCACTTAAAATCAATGGACTGGCAGCGTCGCCGTCATTCTCCAGCTGGAGTGAAGGTCGTGATCTTGATATCCAGGATCTGCTTTATAATGCGTCCGGAAAAACCCAGGCAGCTATTGTTTCTCTGGCACACCTGAGCGAACAGGAAAGACAGTTCGTTGTCACCTTACTGCTGTCGAAAATGGTTACCTGGATGCGTGCTCAGCCCGGTACAACCGATCTTCGAGCGCTTATCTACATTGATGAGGTTTACGGCTACGTACCTCCGGTTGGTATGCCCCCGTCAAAAAAACCTATCCTTACTATCCTGAAACAGGCAAGAGCGTTTGGTGTAGGGCTTGTATTATCGACGCAAAATCCTGTTGATATTGACTACAAGGCCATATCCAATGCCGGGACCTGGATGATCGGTCGCCTGCAAACCGAACGAGACAAACAACGCTTGCTCGATGGTATGGGTGCCTCCGACGGTAGCGTCGACATCAACGCGATCAGTGACACCATCTCGGCACTGGGGAAGCGCGAGTTCGTTATGCATTCAACCCGATCCAACTTGCCCCGGCATTTTGCAACACGTTGGGCAATGTCTTACTTGCCTGGCCCCCTTACCCGCGACCAGATAAGCACACTGACTTCAGATGAACAACGGCAAGCTTTTATAAACGATAAAGATAACGGGACAGACAGTATTGTTATCGACGAACTGGGCTCTGATGAAAGCCAGTTGCCACCTCAGGTAGCCGATGGCATACCCGTTCGCTACCTCGACCCTGCAGCTAGCTTTCTGCAAACGCTGCAGGCATCCCCGACAGGTACGCGCTTGCAGGCGGCACTGGCCGTAAGGGTAAAACTGTTGTTCGACGAAACCCGCGCCAATCTGCGTCATGAGGCAGAATGGGAAGCCGTTATCACCCCTCTTCAAGGACCACTGGATGCAGATGCTGCCATCATGGTTGACTACGATAAACGCGACTTGCTGAAACAGGCACCAGAGAACGCTATCTATCGATTACCAGATGCAAAAATAGCCAACAAAACATATTTCCGCTCGGCACAATCCACTATCAAGAATCATCTGCATCGCGAGCAGCAAGTAGAACTGTTCAGAAATGCCTCGCTAAAACTTTATTCCAGAATCAACGAATCACTAGAAGAATTTCAGGAACGCTGTACTCGTGAAGCAGATGACCAGGCAGACAACGATGCCGACAAGATACGACGTGTTTTAGCGAACAAAATCGATCGCATCAATGCTGCAATCCAGAAATCCGACGACAAGATACGTGAAATTCAGTTCGACGCTATCAGCCGAAAAAAAGACCAGAGAACCAGTCAGGTGATGGACATTGCAGGCGGTTTGCTGGGTGGATTGCTGGGAGGGCGTCGAAGCACACGCTCCATCATCACCAGCGGCTTACGCCGTAGTCAGAGCAAGGGTCGCATGGTAGCCAAAGCAGAAGAACGTTTGAAAACCGCCGAAAACCGCTACAACGAACTGCTGGAAGATCGAGACGAACTCGAAAACACGCTCAGTGAGGATCTCTTTGAAATTCAGGAAGAGTGGGCTGACAAAGCTCGGGACATCGAGGCAATGTCAGTTGGCCTTGAAAAAACCGATATCAGCATTGACGACATTGCACTGGTATGGATTCCTGTTGAGCACTGAATACCCAGCAGCCAATTACCGATTTACGTTAATGAAAACCCAAGTGTTGGTCATGACCGGATCTCTCATCAGGTGCAAACGGCAAAATGATCAGGATATCGCAACCGTGTCCTGGTTAATATAAACTCGGGTTTGGCGTGCGCAGTGTACACAGCAGGTTCAGGCCAAATGCTGTGTGGCACGCACAATCACCAAGCAACTGAACCTAATGCTTTCATGACCGATTCAAGCACGCTGATAATGGATGTCATCGGGGTGATCGGTGGAGGCCGCGGACCACAGCTCTACCAGATAACGCCTCATGTACTAGGCGCTATATTCTGGGGCAGCCTCAGTGTCGTATTTCGTATTCTATATCCCGGTCGTCGCAACAGTACAGACTCACTGCTGCTACTAAGCCTCACTATCCTGTTTGTTACTGAACTTAGCCTTGCGGTCACCCATTTACAGGCGGCTGACGGCTTTTACCTGCCCATGCCACCGCTAGTGGCAGCGCTGTTGTCGGCTCTGGAAAGACTAGGCGGCATTGTTGGGCGTGTTTTACTGAGCGCCGCATTCCTGCAAATCGTATTGGGACAACGAGAGCTGACCGTTAATTATCTGAAAGTTGCTGCTGGCGTGATTGCGCTGGTCACTCTCTACGAACTAGCGCCTCGGTGGATTTCACTACTAGGACATGATGCGATAAACAGCGCAATTAAATCCGCACATATACCGTATCTGTCAGAACTGCCGATAATACTCCTGTATGGCTTTGCCATTGACAGAACGCTACGCAGCCTGCGGAGAATACGCTGGGCCGTGCTTATTGCTCTGGCTAGTTTTTTGCTGGACTCCATTCTATGCATGGTAATCGCAGGCTCTGAAAACGCGCTTGCTAATGTACTTAATCCGATTCGCGGTCATTTACAATTATGGCCGATAATATTTATCGCCTATGTCGCTTTGCGTGTGCGCCATGTCGAAGGTCAACGACTGGAACACGGTATTCAAGCTAATGAAAGACTGGAAGCACTGGGGCAACTCTCTTCGGGTATTGCCCATGACTTCAACAACCATCTACAGATAATCCTGGGGTACACGGAACTGGCAAAAACCAACAGGAATCTGGATATGAAACAACGTTTACCACTGGACAGAATCGAGGAAGCAGCCGAAAGCGCAGGCTCTCTTGTCAACCAGCTCCTGGCGTTCAGCCGGGGTCAGCCTCCAAAATTCACACCGATAGATCCCAATGAAGTAATCACGCACGTTATCCCAATGCTCTCCAGATTGCTGGGACCGGATATAAAGCTAGTGCAAAAGCTGGATCTGAATACAAAAAAGATTCTGGCTGATGTACCTATGATCGAGCAGATACTCATTAATCTAATTGTTAACGCAAAAGATGCTATTGCTGGAAACGGTGTTATCACCATTGAAACACGCCCTCTGTCTAGTTTTGATCCAAATCGCCATACAGGCGAAGCAGGTTACGAACGCACGCAGCTATTGGTCAGCGACACCGGTAAAGGTATGGATACAGAAACCGTGCGCAGGGTTTTCGAACCTTTCTTTACTACCAAATCTATTGGCAAGGGAACAGGGCTAGGTCTGGCTACGGTGTACAGTGCAGTGCAGAAACACAATGGACAAGTGTTCATCAAGAGCGAGCCTGGCAAATACACGCGTGTCTACATGGAATTTCCGGTTTGCATTGAAGACTCAACCCCGGTCGAGTTCTCGCAGATAACGTCCAAACCAACTATCGCATGTGACGAAACTATTCTACTTGCCGAGGATGAAACGGCAATACGAGATTTAACAAGTACCCTGTTAAAGGGAATTGGTTACAACGTCCTTGTCGCAAGAGACGGTCAACATGCAATTAACATAATGCGCACTTATAAAGGAAACATTGACCTATGCCTGTTTGACGTTACGATGCCAGTGATGAGTGGCTATGAAACTTATGACCGCGTGGCGGGAGAGCATCCCGATATGCCGGTTCTATTTATTACAGGAAATACGAGTCGCGTGGCTCATGTGCGAAGTCAACTGCCGCATCTGCAAAAACCATTTTCAAAACAGAACCTGTTTGCACAGATTCGCACCGCTCTGGAAGCTAGCATTTCCGTTTAACGGTATAAATTACCGTGTTAGAAACTGCGTGGCAGCTATACCCATCCGCCCATGCGGTCATTGCCTCTCACTCAATTTTACAATATCGGAATTTCAAGATAAGGCTCTTAGCAATATGAATTTACGGTTTCCTTCAATAACATCGCAACGATTGAAATAGCGCCTCATATACTCACGATACCGTAGATGTCGATTAGCGACCACCCACAGTTCTCCATTTTCCTTAAGACAACGTGCCGCATGCTTGAAAAATGAACGAGCAGTGTCATCGGCCACGGCATGTTGCACATGAAATGGCGGATTACATATAATCAGATCCGTTGAGTCGCAACCGTGTTTTTCCAGGCCATTGCCAACCGTGAAACCGGGTGTCTGTTTGACCGGCGTAATATTCCTAGCATAGTTTTCTTTTGCCGACGCCAACGCCATGTAGGATTCATCGATAAAATGCACTCGAGCATCCGGCTGAAGCCTCTGTACATAAATTCCGAGTATGCCATTGCCGCAGGCAAGATCTATGATATCCACAACCTTTGGCAAACCCGAACAATGACTAAGAAAGAATCGCGCGCCAATATCAACCCTGTCACGACAAAATACGTTGGCGTGGTTGACAAGTGTGAGAGCTAAATCATTATCGGTATAGGCGTCCGGGTACGGCGATAAAATTGAGGGGCGTGCAAAGTCCGGGGTACAAAAAACCAGCCTCGCTTTCTTCACGGCCAGAGAGGTTGCGACCTCGCCAAGATACTTCTCAAACAACGTAAACGCGTTACGATGCAAATGCCTGACAAGGCTGGCAGCGATGACAATACTGTGTTCATGAAGCAGTGGTCGAATTCTGGCCAGCTGGTCCTCCAGCAACGCCAGGGTCTTGGGAACTTTGATCAGTATCAGACTGAAACGACCTTCAGGGGTTGACAGGGAATCGGTAGCATTGGGCTGACCAGAAAAAAAGTTGGCTTGCCAGTTTTTTTTCAGCGCATTGTGGGCGAGAAAGGAGTCCGACCAGACAGTTGGATTGAATTCCTGCAGCGCGCAACCAAGCGCCCCATGCGCATCATTGCAGATCAGAATGCGCCCCCCGCTCGTCAGTAAGCCACTCTGGTGCTCGTGGATATGTGCAAGCAACAGTTCATCGGCGGCGTCCCAGGCTTGTAATGATTTATCGGTGCTCTCCGGCCAGCGTTTCAGCCGAAGACGACCAAAGGGCGTATTCACAATGTCCACCGTGCTGAATCGTCAAATAATTGTAAATTCAGGTCTTGTACTAAACATCGAAAACGCAGAAAAACGCGCTCCGATGCCGCATCGGAAAGCCGATGTCCAGCCCACGCCAAACTCCCTGAAAGCGTTGGCAGGTCGACAACATAAAAGCGAACAGGGTCACTTGTCTTCAAAAAAATCATGTAGGTGTTTCACAAAATCCGAACTGTGACAGAAATTAGGCGTCTCGTGGCACCCAGAAATATTAAAGACTGATTGGAATTAGTCTCATGAAAGTGCATACTAGCCGCCATCTGGTCGCAGCGGCACGGTACTTTGTCACGCAGGCTGGCAACCTCGCTTATAGAGCCTGATTTGGGGGGCCTCAAAATGACAGGAACTGTCGCTATGGGTCATGCGTTGTCTTTCATCTCACGCCACTATCTGTGAGGGAGGCAAAGCACCTGTGTTCAATTGCGAGCCGTCCGGATCAGCTACACCTTATAATCTCAATTAAACTTTGTAAGTTGCCACAGCAAACCGGCAAGGCAACACGAAAATCACCAATCATTTGTCAATGATTGACGATCAGACACAGGAGAAATCACTCTAATGAAAAAACTATTAATCAGCACTGCCGTAGCCATGAGTCTGGGCTCTGTTGCTACAACGGCAATCGCTGAAGATATCAAGGTCGGCGTATTTCTGGGGCTTACAGGTCCTCTGGAATCTCTCGTTGCCAACATGGCACCCGGTGCAGAAGCCGCAATCACTGAAATCAGTGACTCTGGAAAACTACTTGGGGGCACAACAGTCACAGCGGTACGCGCTGATACGACTTGTGTGGATGCCGCGGCGGCAACCGCAGCTATCGAACGGCTTATTACCTCAGACAAGGTTTCAGGGGTTGTCGGCGGAGACTGCTCCGGCGTCACTACCGCAGCGCTGACCAATGTTGCCATGCCCAACGGTATGGTCATGATTTCACCATCAGCTACCTCACCGGCGCTATCGACCATTGAAGACAACGGCCTCTTTTTCCGGACTTCTCCTTCGGATGCACGTCAAGGTGTTGTCATGACTGAAATCATCATGGATCGTGGATTCAAGGAAGTCGCCCTCACCTACACAAACAATGATTACGGTAAAGGTCTGGCGGACGCATTCCAAAGCGCCTTCGAAGCAGCTGGTGGAACAGTGACTATTTCCAGCTCACACGAAGACAACAAAGCTGACTACTCTGCAGAAGTGGGTGCGCTGGCATCAGCTGGCGGAGAAATCCTCGTTGTAGCCGGTTATCTGGACAGTGGCGGCAAGGGCATCATTCAGGGCGCCCTGGATACCGGCGCGTTCGATACTTTTGTACTTCCTGATGGCATGGTCGGTGATGCATTGCCTGCCGCCATTGGCCCGGATCTGAACGGCTCATTCGGACAAGCCCCAGGTACCGATAGTGAAGGTGCTGGCATGTTTACCGAGATGGCATCCGGATTCGATCCAACGTCTCCTTTTTCTGGAGAGAGCTATGACGCAGCTGCACTTCTGCTGTTAGCCATGCAAGCCGCCGGTTCTACAGATCCACAGGTTTACAAAGACAATGTCATGGATGTCGCTAATGCACCCGGCGAACAGATTCTGCCAGGCCAGCTAGGCAAAGCTCTTGAGATTCTTGCCGCGGGTGGTGAGGTTGATTACGTCGGTGCTTCTAACGTCGAGCTAATTGGCGCTGGTGAAAGTGCTGGAAACTACCGCGAGATCGAAATCAAGGATCAGGCGATCGCCACCGTCGGCTACCGTTAAACGGTCGACCATCAGTACGAAGAAACGGGCGGCCATTTATGGCCGCCTTTTTTTCAACTCAAACTATGAACTCGTAAATAATGATCAAGGTCGATAAGCTGACCAAAAAGTTCGGTGGTTTCACAGCAGTCAATGAGGCCTCACTCAATATTGCGGCCGGCTCTATCACCGGCTTGATAGGGCCCAACGGCGCAGGCAAGACAACCCTCTTTAATGTCATCGCCGGAGTTCATGCCCCCAGTAGTGGTCGTGTCTATCTGGATGGCGAAGACATCACGGGTCTACAACCTCATGAGTTATTCCACAAAGGTATGCTTCGCACCTTCCAGATAGCTCACGAATTCTCTAGCTTGACTGTACGCGAGAATCTCATGATGGTACCCGATGCCCAAGCGGGGGAAACTCTATGGGATGTCTGGTTTCATGGGCGTAAAGTCAAAGCCCAGGAAGAACTGGTTCGGGCCAAAGCTGACGAAGTGATCGACTTTCTCGAAATCTCACATGTAGCAGAAGAGCTGGCTGGAAATCTTTCCGGTGGTCAGAAGAAACTTCTGGAACTGGGGCGAACCATGATGGTAGATGCAAAGGTCGTGTTTCTTGACGAAGTGGGTGCCGGGGTAAATCGCACACTGCTTAATACAATAGGTGATGCCATCATTCGACTTAATAAGGAACGTGGCTACACCTTTTGTGTTATCGAACACGACATGGATTTTATCGACAAACTCTGTGATCCGGTTATTGTCATGGCTGAAGGTGCAGTACTGGCCGAAGGTACATTGGCCGAGATCAAGGCCAACGAACGCGTCATTGAAGCGTATCTGGGAACTGGCCTGAAAAACAAGGTAACGTCATGAGCTATCTAATTGGTCAGTCCATGACGGGTGGGTACGGCGGTGTGGATATTCTCCATGACTGCACCATTGCCGTCGAAAAAGGCGAGATCGCAGTAATCGTGGGTCCAAACGGCGCCGGAAAATCCACAGCAATGAAAGCCGTATTCGGTATGCTGGATATACATACCGGACAAGTCTTGCTCGATGGCGAAGATATAACGGAGCTCACTCCACAGGCGCGCGTCGCGAAAGGCATGGCATTTGTACCTCAAACAAGTAACATCTTTCCGTCAATGTCAGTTGAACAAAACCTCGAGATGGGAGCGTTCCTACGCACCGATGACATCAACACCACCATGGAACAAGTGTACGAGCTATTCCCTATACTCCGGGATAAACGTAAACAGAATGCCGGTGAACTCTCGGGAGGACAACGCCAACAGGTTGCAGTTGGTCGTGCTCTGATGACTCAACCAAAGGTCTTGATGCTTGATGAACCAACTGCAGGCGTTTCACCTATTGTCATGGATGAACTATTCGATCTCATCATCGATATTGCCCGCACCGGCCTGTCAATTCTTATGGTGGAACAAAACGCACGGCAAGCTTTGAATATCGCTGACAAGGGCTATGTGCTGGTTCAAGGTCGAAATCGCTTCACCGATACCGGACAGGCATTGATGAACGACCCCGAAGTGCGACGTAGCTTTCTGGGAGGCTGACATGGAGAACTGGTTAAACGCATTCGCGTTGTTATCAAACTTTGTGATCGTACCGGCACTTGCTTACGGCAGTCAGCTGGCGCTTGGCGCACTGGGTGTCACACTTGTATTTGGGATTCTTCGATTTTCCAATTTCGCACATGGTGATACCATGGCATTCGGCACGATGGTCGTTATTCTTTTTACCTGGTGGTTCCAGTCCATGGGAATCAACCTTGGGCCGCTGCCAACGGCCCTCCTGGCCTTACCGTTCGGAATCTTTTTTTGCGCGTTGTTTGTTCTTATCAGTGACAGGTTTGTCTATCGCTTCTATCGAAAGAAACGTGCAGACCCTGTCATATTTCTAATTGCCTCTGTGGGCGTTATGTTTGTCACCAATGGCATCGTCCGGTTCATCATCGGGCCCGATGATCAAAACTTTGCTGATGGTGAACGATTCATCATGCGTGCCCGGGATTTCAAGCAAATGACGGGACTTTCCGAGGGTGTCACAATCAAACTCAGCCAGGGAATCACCTTCTTCACAATGCTCTTTGTGGTTGGCGTTGTGTTCTGGTTTCTCAACAATACCCGCTCCGGCAAGTCCATGCGCGCTTATTCGGACAACGAAGATCTGGCTCTGCTGTCAGGTATCAACCCGGATCGTGTAGTGGCAATTACCTGGATTATTGCAGCCGCTCTTGCCACGATTGCGGGCACACTCTATGGGCTGGATAAATCCTTCAAACCGTTTACCTACTTTCAGTTGTTACTACCTATTTTTGCAGCCGCGATTGTTGGCGGCCTCGGAAACCCTCTAGGCGCCATAGCTGGCGGTTTTGTCATTGCGTTTTCGGAAATCGTAATCACTTACGCATACAAGCGTTTTGCAGGCTACTTACTACCTGAAGCTATGAAACCAGACAGTCTTGTACAGTTGCTCTCAACTGACTACAAGTTCGCAGTCAGTTTCATCATTCTGTTACTTGTTCTACTAGTCAGACCGCACGGTATATTCAAAGGAACGGGAGTGTGAGCGGAACTATGCGTAACGTCACTTACTTTCTCATCATGACAGCCCTGATCGTGCTGGTAGGTCAACTGCAAAGCTGGAATCTGGCATTGTCCATACTGAATTTGTGCATCATCTCGGCGATCATGGCGCTGGGTGTCAACATTCAATGGGGGTATGCGGGTTTATTTAATGTTGGAATCATGGGATTCGCAGCTTTGGGCGGTCTGGCTGCCATGATTATTTCCATGCCACACGTTGGGGAGGCCTGGGCAGCCGGAGGTACCGGTGTATTGCTGGGTTCTTTGACCTTGATCATGACAATTGCGGCTGCAGTGTTTACTTACAGGTCGCTTGCGCGTGGCAGGCTGCGCATGCTGGCCATTGTCATTGTATGCACTATCGGATATGCGATAACCCGTGCCATTTTTGATCCATCCACTGACGCTATCGAAAAAGTGAACCCCGCCGCCACTGGGTACCTGGGTGGGCTTGGATTACCCATATTGCTGTCATGGCCTGTCGGCGGGTTGTTGGCTGGCTGCGCGGCATGGATTGTGGGCAAGATTACACTTGGCTTGCGTACAGACTACCTTGCTATTGCGACTCTAGGTATTTCCGAGATTATCGTCGCTATGCTCAAGAATGAAGACTGGATGACGCGCGGCGTCAAGAACGTGGTCGGTCTGCCACGTCCAGTCCCCTATGAGATTAACCTGCAACAAAGTGAGTGGTTTTTACAACTGTGCGCCCGAATCGGAGCCGAGCCTGTGACCTTCTCCAGTATCTTTGTAAAACTCTGTTATGCCGGTCTGTTTACGGTTGTCCTGTTGGTTATTCTGTATTTGTCAGAAAAAGCGCTACGCTCGCCCTGGGGCCGAATGATGCGGGCAATTAGAGACAATGAAGTCTCATCGAATGCAATGGGAAAGAACGTGACCGCCCGGCACCTTCAGGTTTTCATTCTCGGCTCGGTTGTGGTCGGTATTGCCGGTGCCATGCTCACAACGCTGGATGGGCAGCTCACACCCGCCTCTTATCAACCTTTGAGATTTACTTTTCTGATCTGGGTAATGGTTATTGTTGGCGGTTCCGGCAACAACTGGGGGGCTGTGCTCGGCGGCTTCGTCATATGGTTTTTCTGGATCCAGGCAGAACCCATGGGTACCTGGATGATGGGTGTTATCACCTCTAACATGGATGCAAGTAGCGCTCTGCGTGAGCACTTGCTGGATTCTGCCCAGCATATGCGCCTGATGACTATGGGTCTGATTCTGCTCCTGGCCCTTCGGTTCAGTCCCAAAGGGCTAATTCCTGAGCGCTCCGGACGCGATTAACCGTTACCTCGCTCAGATAACGTGTACCGGAAACGTTATTTTGCGCACAAATATTACAGTTCAGTCGAAAGTTTTACAGAATTTTAGATAACCGTCAGAGATTCTGGCATAAAAATAGATTCTGGCACCCAAATTGCTCAACACGTAGGTAGCAGCGTCAGAGACGCCGCGACGTTTGCCTCGGAGAGCAATGCGATGTACTTGCGACAACTTCGCAATTTAGGTTTGAGTTCCACCTCAGACTTCCGCGCCAAAGCGACGCTCGGCGTAGCGCTTGCGGCTCTCTGTCTGCTATTTCCTATCGCGATCCTGAATTTTTTTAACGGTAATGCGCTCACCGGTATTGGGTCGCTCGGTATCGTTACTCTATTGGCAACCAACGTCTATCTGGTTTTGCGTGAGCGAAACCATCAATTACTGACACTTTACGCCCTAGTACCCGCTGGAATGATCTTTATGATCACAGTGTTTCAGTACGATGGCGTGATAGGGAGTCTTTGGTGCTACCCCTCGATCGTTGCGTGCTACTGCATGCTGTCCGAGCGCCGGGCCTGGCTTGCGAATATGATTATTCTTTCAATAAGCCTAACCATGGTGATTACCACCCTGCCAGTTAAATACTCACTGCGCATAACGGCTACACTTTTAGCACTAAGCCTGTTTTCAGCAATTCTCGTCCGGGTTATTGATCAGCTCCACAATCGGCTACAACATCAACTCGTCCGCGATCCGCTTACCGGATTGTTTAATCGACTCACATTAAAAACGAAGCTTGAGCTGGCGATAGAGCAGCATCGTTCAGGTCGCTCAACTGCCTCAATACTGGCAATTGATGTCGATCATTTCAAAGCCATCAATGACCGATTTGGCCACGATACGGGCGACAAGGTACTAGTAACGCTAGCTTCCATTTGCCAGGCTAACTTGAGGATAGACGATCACGCATTTCGCACAGGTGGCGAGGAATTTCTCATCTTGCTCAACGGCAGTGGAGAAAAAGAGGCCAATTGCATTGCTGAGCGGCTACGCCGCGAAATCGAAGTTGCGGACATTATTCCCGGTCAAAGCGTTACCATCAGTGTCGGAGCCGCCGCGTATCGGCAAGGAGAAAGCTGGACAGAGTGGGTTAAACGAGCGGACGATTACCTGTATACCGCCAAGCGTATGGGAAGGAATCGTGTGACACTCTCAATTGGCACCGGTTTGGCTTCGATCACTAATATTGCATCAGTCAAAACCGTTGGCAGTGTCGAGACCTGAGCAAGCAAAGTGAGCTAACGACAGGTACTATGGTTTCTTCTTAGTCGTTATGGTTTCGCCGACAGTATGAGCTCTACCACGGCCGGGGTACTCATCCGTTTACTGGAACAATATGGCGTCTCTATCGTATTCGGGATACCTGGCGTTCATACTCTAGAGCTCTACCGTGGCCTTGCAGCCGGCACCATACAGCACATAACCCCTCGCCATGAACAGGGAGCTGGATTCATGGCAGACGGTTATGCAAGGGTATCCGGCGCACCTGGCGTATGCTTTATTATCAGTGGTCCCGGCATGACCAACATGCTGACCGCCATGGGGCAAGCCTACTCAGAATCGGTGCCTATGCTGGTAATATCCTCGGTGAATGAACATGGCCGTATGGGATCAGGCGATGGCTGGTTGCATGAACTCAGCGATCAGCAGGCAATGGTCAAAGCGGTGTGTGCCTTTAGTCATACACTGCACCACCCGGATGAACTATCCCAGGTTCTGGCCAGGGCGTTTGCCGTATTTGACAGTCAGAGAGCACGCCCAGTGCACATCGAAATTCCGATCAATGTGCTCAATGCGCATTGCTCGTATATGTCAGCTGATTCAACCAACATATTGCGCCTGAGTCCTCCTCGTGCCGATGCCAACGCTATCATACAGGCTGCACAAGTGCTGGCTCGTGCAAACAAAACCGTCCTGCTTGCCGGTGGAGGAGCAGCACACGCCAGTGCAAATATTGTCAGACTTGCGGAACGTCTGGATGCCCCTGTTGTGATGACAGTCAACGCGCGTGGAATCCTGCCTCACCATCACGCACTCGCTGTGACAGCCTCTGCCAGTTTGCCAGCCGTGCGCAAACTCATCGCTGAAGCTGATGTCGTTTTAGGAATAGGCACGGAAATGGGTCCAACCGATTACGATTTCAACGAAGATGGTTTGTTCAAGCTGCCCGGGTATTTCATACGCATTGATATCGATGCCCAACAGCTGGTACGTACCCACATTCCACAATTGGCCTTGATCGGTGATTCAGCATCGACGACCACCGATTTGCTGCAAGCTCTTATGACTTACCCGACAAGGAAAGAAGTACCAGTGGGCGATGAGTTGGCGAAAGCAGCAACATCAGGCTCTCTACGGGCACAAGCTGCCACCAAAAAAACTCTGAACGATTTTTCAGAGAGAGAAAGACGTTATCTTGAAACGCTAGCCTGTATACGAGATACGCTCCCGGATGTCATTATCAGCGGCGACTCAACTCAACTGATCTACGCAGGAAACTGTGCGATTGGCATGCAACAACCCTCGTCGTACTTCAACTCTGCAATGGGATTTGGAACGCTGGGATATGCCCTGCCCGCTGCAATCGGTGCTGCCCTGGCAGCACCTGAAAGATCGGTGGTGGCGATAAGTGGTGACGGTGGATTGCAATTCTGTCTTGCCGAACTAGCTACCGCTGTAGACGAAAAACTCAATCTGACGTTGATCGTGCACAGGAATGGTGGATATCAGGAAATCAACGCATTTATGCAGGCTAACCAAATTGAGCCCATAGGCGTAGACCTGATGGTTCCTGATCTGAACAAGATTGCCACAGCTTGTGGCTGGCAATGCGTTACGCCAAGCTCCCTGGAACTTTTGCCCGAAACACTACTGGCAGCTTCCACTAACGCCTGCCCCACACTCATAATCCTGGAAGACTTCCTGTTTGATGACAGACGGTAACCGGAATAGATGTTCCCTTGCTTGCCGCACCAGACAAATACGACAACCCCGATGATGCCAGGGCTATGGAGTATTCGTTAAGTAAGCTTGTAGGTTGCATGGTGATGCGGACCTAGCTGACATTGGCACTGCGTGCCGACAGGTACAGCCAACTGGCAGTCATCACATAGCCCAGCCCCGGTAGGTTCAAGCTCAGGCGTCAGCTCTACGCGATCATCAAATACGAAACAATCCCCTAGCCAGTGTGGCGAATCGCTCTTCTGTAAATAGTTGAGAATCCCTCCTTCTATTTGATAAACCTCTTTAAACCCCTCAGAAAGCAGCCACGGCGCCGCTTTCTCACATCTTATGCCCCCTGTACAAAACGTGACCATTGCCTGTGATTTATCCAGCTTTCCAGATGCCAAGGCTGCATTCACCGCTTTTTTAAAATGCCGAAAATGTTTGATATCCAGATGTTTGGCTTGAGTGAACGTACCAGAGACAACCTCGTAATCGTTGCGTGTATCCAGCAAAGTGATTGGTCGATTGTCAGCAAGCCAGTTGTCCAGAGTCTGAGGCGAGATTGCTGGCGCTTCAGGACGCAATGATGCGACTTCAGCCGAATTCACACCATCGAATGCAATGATTTCCGCACGTAAGCGGATGCGTAAACGTTTGTGCGGAACAAAGGACGATGTGCTTTTCTTTAGCCAGATCCCTCTCAGGCAATCATGTTGATTCAGGCAGTTGATCGCAGCGTCAGTCTGCTCCCGTGTTCCTGCAAGCGTCACGTTGACCCCCTCGCTAGCCAACAGCAGCGCCCCTTTAACCCCGGTTGCCGGCAATGAGGATTTCAGCTCAGCCTGCACTGCCGCCGGGTCGTTCAACGTGACAAAACGATAGCCACTCAGATTGATTATAGTTGTGTCTGTCATGCTCGATATGGCTAATGCAAAAGAAAGGCACCCGCTGCAATTCTCATTTTCATACTGCCTTGCCGGAGTACGAATGATACATCTTATGTAAAGATTAACTATTATGGAGCAACCGCCGGCAGTTCTTGCTCTGTCCCGGCATCATTCACCAATTTAGACACAAGCCTACAACGAGAATCAACATGAGCTTCAACGCGCTTCTGGTAGAGAAAGACGACGCAGGCAAAACCCACGCCTCAGTTCAAAGTATCGATGAGACACGCCTGCCCGATGCAGATGTCACCATAGATGTGGAATATTCGACGGTCAACTACAAAGACGGGTTGTGCATTGGGCCTGGAGGTGGCTTGGTGAGAGAGTACCCACACATACCTGGCATAGATCTGGCCGGCACGGTAGCTCTGTCCAGCACCAGCCAGTACAGTCCTGGTGATAAAGTTGTGCTGACCGGCTGGCGTGTTGGCGAAGCGTGGTGGGGAGGGTACTCCCAGAGGGCACGTGTCAAGAGTGAATGGCTAGTGCCACTGCCTGAGGGCATAACAACCCGTCAGGCCATGGCGGTCGGGACGGCTGGCTTTACGGCGATGCTGGCCATCATGGCACTCGAACAACATGGTCTCCAGCAAGACAACGGACGTGTACTGGTTACCGGAGGCGCCGGTGGCGTTGGCTCCGTAGCCATCGCGATTCTGACCAATCTGGGCTACGAAGTTGCAGCCGTCACCGGTCGTCCTGAGGCATCAGACTACCTCGCAGAGCTTGGAGCGGGCACTATTGTCGCACGCGAGGATATCAACGAAACCGTCAAACGCCCACTGGAAAAGGAAACCTGGGCTGGCTGTGTAGATGCGGTTGGTGGTGATATGCTTGCCCGCTTGCTTGGTCAGTTAAAATATGGTGCTTCAGTGGCATCAGTCGGGCTGGCAGGCGGAGCTCAACTTCCAGCAACAGTGATTCCTTTCCTGCTGAGAGGTGTCAATATTCTTGGTATCGATTCGGTCATGCAACCCTTCGAAAACCGTCTTCGCGCCTGGCAGCGATTGAGTGATGCACTACCCATGGAAAAACTCGACAGCATGATCACGAACGCAACACTCAATGACCTACCCGATCTAGGCAAGCAAATTCTCAATGGTCAGATACGTGGTCGTGTTGTTGTTGACGTCAATGCATAAATACCCGCTTGTTCAACAAACATACTCTCGTTTTTTTATCCTGTTTCAGCGTAGATAGTTAACACGCAAGACCAACGATCGCCGTTTATCGTGTCCGGCGGCTATCAACCTGGCCGCCGGTTTCCTTACTCGCGGTAGCCGAAGAGACGGTGATTAATGATATGTTCCGCTGTTTTTGTTGCCACAGACTTTTCCCACTCCCCGCGCCCGGCAGGCAACTGAGCCAGCAAGTTTCGCGAATAGATATTCAGTAGTGCGGGATCACTGCATTGAATACCGGTAATGAACTTATTCTGTAGTAAATGCTGGTACAAGAAGTTCATATTATCTTCCACTTCAAGATCTTTAAAGTCCTTTAACGCCCCTTGATCATTCAACTCAGGATAAACAAAAAGACGTGTGTTATCTGGAAACAGTTTGCCGAAACCCTCTAGTATCCCTCCTTCGACACCAACATATTTTTTCTCATCAAATATTTCCTTAATGTTGATCATTCCCAGAACAATACCTATCTTCATGGCAGTGTACTGCCTGAAATAGGCACGTAGAGAGAAGTAGCGCGTGTAGTTGGAGACCATGACGTTATAGCCGAGTTCGTTCAGTAGCTCTACGCGTGTAACAAGGTCCGCTTCAGGCACCTGGATATCCTTGCCGGAGCTGTCGTTGATGGAGATTTCAGCAAGCACAATGGTGTTTTCGTCCTCCACGTCGTCCAGTGTTTTGAATGCTTTGAATCCTTGAGTGACCATGTCGCTATTGAGCCTCGTGACCGGCTTGAACGATCCACGGGTTGTCAATACATTTTTCTTGTAAAGCATCTCGGCAGGAACAGCCACCTGACCATCTGGCGAAAACATGATCGCCCGAGTTTTACCGCTTCTTATCAAATGTAGATTCTTTGCACGATTGTCCAGGTCGTCAAAGTAAGGTCCTTTAAATTCGATGGAGTCAATCTCTATGACGCCTGCGGTGAGATTGTCGGTTAGTGAGTCGATCAGTTTGCGCGGTTCTTCGAAATAGTAATAGGCAGCATAGATAAGGTTAATACCGATGACTCCCAAGGTATCCTGCTGCTGCTCTGCTGTATCCTCCAGCATGCGCACGTGCACAATGACATCCGAAGGTTCGGCCTTCGGATAAAGCTGCAAACGAATACCACACCAGGCATGACATTCATTGCTGCGATTGAAGCTTTTGGCTGACACCGTCGCGGCATACGAGAAGTAGCGAGATGACTTGGGTCTGTGTGTCCCCAGTCGTGATACGACAAGGCTGAATTCCTTATCCAGCATTGCCTTCACACGTGCCTGGCTGACATAACGGCCACCATCCTGAGTTCCATAGATAGCATCGGAAAACTGCATATCGTAGGCAGATATGGTTTTGGCCACTGTGCCAGCCGCAGCTCCCGCAAGAAAAAATTGCCTGGCAACTTCCTGACCCGCACCAATCTCGGCGATGGTGCCATACTTTTTATCATCCAGATTAAGGCGTAATGCCTTATTCAGAGTAGAACGATCGCTAACGTTATTTTCCATGGACTCCCACCATAATCTCTTAGCCCCAAAAGCCTGCGAGTTGCAGGCCAGTTAACTTCGTGTAGCACCTGTTACAGCTATACAAGGGTTTCATGAATAGTTCAGGAACAGGCGAATCTGCACAGCAGACGCTACCCCGTCAAGTATCCTTCCGGGCTCTATCGCCCTTTCCAGACGGGGTCGCGTTTCTCTGAAAATGCTCGAAATCCCTCAAGGCTATCCTCCGAACCGTAGAGGGTATCCACGCTACGCAATTGGCGTTTTGTTATCCGGTTAAGAGCATCCTGAAATTTACTGTCTTCAGCATCCCGTACGATTTCCTTGATTGCCGCAAACACCAGAGGAGGTCCTGCGGCCAATCGCTCTGCCATACTCCATGCTTGTGTCATCAAATCTGACGCAGGATAGATATGGTTCACAACTCCCCATCGAGCTGCCTCCTCACATTCCAGCCACCGTCCTGTAAACAACATTTCCATAGCAATGTGGTACGGAATTCTTTTAGGCAACTTGATGCTCGCAGCATCAGCTACGGTGCCAGAACTTATTTCCGGCAATGCAAAAGTTGCATGCTCTGCAGCTAGAATGATGTCACACGATAGAGCAATCTCAAGGCCCCCGCCACAGCAGATACCGTTGATTGCCGCGATAACGGGTTTATTCAAATCGGGAAGCTCCTGCAAACCACCAAAACCACCGACTCCGTAATCGCCGTCTACAGCGTCGCCATCGTTCGCAGCTTTCAAATCCCAACCCGGGCAGAAGAATTTATCGCCGGCGGCGGTAAGAATAGCTACACGAAGATCCGGATTGTCACGAAAATCGCGAAACACCTTACCCATTTTGCGGCTGGTGGCCAGGTCAACGGCATTTGCCTTTGGCCTGTCGAGCGTAACTTCCAGAATAGCGCCCTGAATTCGGGTCCTGATTGGTGGCGTATCACTCATGTTTGATCTCGTAACGGGTTGTACATGCTCTGGAACAATCGTGACAACTACGTGCACGACACTGAATCTGACAAATTTTTCTAACTACCTTTTGGACGTAATAGCGATCTGGAAATAATGTGTCGCTGAATTTCCGACGTGCCCTCCCAGATTCTCTCAATCCGTGCATCCCGCCAGATACGTTCAAGCGGCAGATCATCCATCAATCCCATACCTCCGTGTATTTGAATGGCTTCATCAGCAACCATTGCCAGCATTTCGGTCGCCTTGAGTTTGGCCATGGCCATATCAGCATCACTGGCACTACCTTGATCGTAACGCCATCCTGCTTCCAGAATCATTAACTCAGCAGCTTTCATCTCCATTGCCATGTCCGCAAGCTTGAAAGATACTCCCTGAAACCTGCCGATAGTCTGCCCGAATTGTTCGCGCTGGGCAGCGTAATCTACTGAATGCTCAAATGCTCTTGCTGCCCTTCCAAGACATGTCGCGCCTACCTGTAACCGGGTTGCTCCTAACCAGGCATTGGCAACATCAAACCCCTTATGCACCTCTCCTAGTACCTGTTCCTGCGGAAGACGACAATTATCGAATTGAAGAATAGAATTCGTATACCCGCGATGCGAAACGTTGCGATAGCCGTCCAACACTGAATAACCCGGTGTGTCTTTGTCGACAAAGAATGCGGTGATCAGTTTTTTACGCCCTCTGGCGGTTTCCTCTTCGCCAGTTGCCATAAAGCAGATGGTAAAGTCGGCAATATCTGCGTGTGAGATGAAGTGCTTTGTACCGTTAAGAATCCAGTCATCGCCATCTTGTCTGGCTGTTGCTTTCATCCCTCGTAGATCAGATCCCGCACCAGGCTCCGTCATGGCCAGACAATCCCATTTTTCACCTGCGACACAGGGAGCCAGATAGCGAGCTTTCTGATCATCGGTGCCCGCGCAAAGAATGTTCGAAGGTCGTGCTACTGCCGTCCAGTGCAATGCATAGTTGGCACGACCTAACTCTTTCTCGTACAGAAGCCAGGTAAGCGTATCCAGACCGGCACCACCAAATTCTTCCGGAATATTGGCAGCATATAAACCAGCCTCAATCGCCTTGGTCTGAATCTCACGAACAATGTCCATATCGAGCACGCCGCTTCGTTCAATCGCTGCTTCGAAGGGATACAGCTCATTTTCGACAAACGACCTGGTGGTGTCGACGATCATCTGTTGTTCTTCAGACAAAGCGAAGTTCATGATGTTCAGCTCACTACAGGTTGTTGATGAAAATCATAGACGTTGACCGACGGCTCGTCCAACACCTTCCGGTAACGGTAGCTTAGCGTGCAAATCGGCAATACGCTCCAGAGACTGTAACAGTGCTGCTTCCGGCACGCAGGCAGCGCGTGTCTCCAGAGATACATGAATAAGCATATGTTCACCCGTAGCCAGCAACCTTCCGCTGTCATGATAAAGATGATGAAACAGATGCATTTTTTTTCCAGCACCCGCCAGAACGCGAGTCGTGGTGTACACCTGTTCGTTTACTCTTACCTCATCCAGGTGCCGAATATGTGTTTCTACCGTGAAGTAGGATTTCCCGCTGGAGATATAATGAGCATCACAACCGATTACACGCATGAATGCATCTGTTGCATCACCAAAGCACTGCAGATAACGCGCCTCGTTCATATGATTGTTGTAGTCTGTCCAGTCTGGTGGAATAATCCTTTGCGTGGTATGAATTGGCTTCGAGTAGTCAACCTCAGCAGCGCGCACGCAACTACCGGCACCTGCATCGAAAAGACGTTTTTCATAGTCAGCCAGTACTAGCCCTGCCCCCCATTCATTGGTTTTGAGAGCTTGCTGTATTGCCACCAGATTGTCATCACGTATCCGCTCCAGCTCTCGTATGGAGTATTTACCACTTTGCGCATCCGACTGCCCAGCAATCAACTCAACCAGCTCATCGTCGTAGTCAGGCACATCCATAAGTTTTGTCCAGGGCCACTTCAGACAAGGACCAAACTGCGCCAGAAAATGACGCATACCTGCCTCTCCTCCCGCAATGCGATAAGTCTCAAATACTCCCATCTGTGCATAACGTAAGCCGAAACCGTATCTGACGATGTCATCAAGCTCTTCGGTGGTGGTGATGCCATCCTTAATCAACCACAGGGATTCTCGCCAGATAGCCTCCAGTAAGCGGTCGGCAACAAACGCCTCGATTTCTTTTTTCACGTGAACAGGCTTCATACCCAACATCAGATAAAATGCTTTTGATTGCTCTATCACCGATGCAGAGGTGGCTTTGCCACCCACGATTTCAACCACTGGCAGCAAATACACCGGGTTGAACGGATGCGCGACTATCAACCGCTGTGGATGCTGCATACCGTTTTGCAAATCCGAAGGCATGATGCCGGATGTCGATGAGGCAACAATGGCATCTGGCGATGCACTGCGTTCTATCTCGCGATAAACCTCGTGCTTGATCGCAAGCCTTTCAGGTACGCTTTCGATAATCCATTGCGCCTGATTAACTGCCTCGGCAACATTTGAGCAAAAACTCAACTGCCCTTTCACGGGACGTTGTGCCATAGTCAGCTTTGCATAGGCCCTGTCAGCGTTATCCAACACAGCCTGCATTTTTTCGGATGCATTACTCGCCGGATCATACATCTGCACATCGATACCGTTTTCAATCAGTCGTGCGACCCAGCCTGCACCGATAACCCCGCCACCGATGCAGGCAACACGCTTAATATCCGGATTAACATCACCACCTACAGCCTTTTCAGAATTCATAGCGGCTCTCTTTTGGTCAGGCCTAACCGGCTACGCACGGCCTCCGGGCCGATGACCGTGGCACCCAATGACTCGATGATCGTCACTGCCCGCTCCACCAGTTGTGGGTTAGTCGCAAACTTGCCTCTACTCAACATCAGATTATCCTCAAGTCCAACCCTGACATTTCCACCGGCAAGAACGGCAGCTGCAACATAAGGCATCTGATTACGACCCAGCGCAAACGCTGACCAGGTCCACGCTTCGGGAATGTTATTAACCATGGCCATAAACGTGTTGAGATCGTCCGGAGCTCCCCAAGGGACCCCCATACAGCACTGCACCAGAGCGTCCTCGTTCAATACACCCTCAGCCACCAGTTGTTTGGCTAACCACAAATGTCCGGTATCAAATGCTTCAATCTCCGGTTTGACACCCATCTGCATCATTAAGGTTCCCATTGCCCGCAACATGCCGGGAGTATTAGTCATGACATAGTCACTTTCTGCAAAGTTCATCGTGCCGCAATCCAGGGTGCATATCTCCGGGCGACAAAGCCGGACATGCTCCACACGCTCCGCAGCTCCAGCCATGTCAGTGCCCTCTATGAGCGGCAGCGGTTCCTCGACGCCACCAAAAACCAGATCACCACCCATACCGGCCGTCAGGTTCAGAACGACATCGACATCAGCCTGTCTGATTCGATCGGTAAGCTCTCTATAGAGCGATACATCCCGTCTGGGCTCCCCTGTATCAGGATCACGCACGTGGCAATGAACAATAGCAGCCCCCGCCTTGGCAGCAGCAATCGCACTGTTTGCTATCTGCTCTGGTGAACGGGGAACATGTGTGCTTTTATCTTGCGTTGCACCAGAACCGGTAATGGCACAAGTGATAAAAACCTCGCGGTTCATGGTCAGCGGCATAAGCTAGGATCCATTCGTAAATAAGAGATTAACTGATAAAGTGTAGACAGACATCTGGCTTGTATCGCTGTAACTGATATCAGAAACAAGCGCCTATGGTATCCGCTTGGCGCCGCAATGGCACCTGCTTGTACAATGCCAGAGTGTACTGGCTATAATTATCTGCTAACCCCGCCTCTCGGAACTGACGATTAATGGACATACCGACTACTCCAGACTTCACCTCGAAGGCATTTCTGAACGAACACGCACAATGGATCCTGGCTTTTTATGAGCCCAACGTACGGGCAAGTGATGGTGGTTTTCACCAGTGTTTTCGTGACGATGGGTCAGTATACGACGAAGGTATGCGTCACCTTGTTAGCTCCACGCGGTTCGTCTTCAATTATGCTTCCGCATACCGGCTCTATGGGGTCGAACACTACCGTGACTGGGCCGAAGACGGACTGGATTTCCTGATTCGAGTTCACCGCCAACCTACAGGCCACTACGCCTGGATTGTCGAAAACGGAAAAATCACTGATAACCGGGCAATGGCTTATGGCCATGCCTTTGTAATGTTAGCAGCAGCCAGTTGCGCACAGGCCGGAATCAGCAGAGCCGCCGCTGTGATAGATGAACTGTGGAATTTCATAGAAAAGAATTTCTGGGAGGAAACCGCTGGCGCATATGCTGATGAACGCGATGGCACCCTGACCGTTCTTGATAACTATCGCGGGCAAAATGCCAATATGCATATGTGCGAAGCGCTTATTGCGGCTTTTGAGGCAACTGCTCAACAACGCTACCTCGATCGTGCGATGCGTCTTGCTACACGATTCACTATTGAACTGGCCGCTCACACCGATGGACTTATATGGGAACACTACGATTGTGACTGGCAATGCGATATGCAGTACAACATTGACAAGCCAGACGATCTGTTCAAACCATGGGGTTTCCAGCCTGGCCACCAGGTTGAATGGAGCAAACTATTGATGATGCTCAATTCACACGCGCCTTCCGAACATTGGGTTGCACGGGCAATCGAACTCTACCAATTGGCAATCGATCGCGGTTGGGACAATGAACACAATGGGCTTGTGTATGGTTTTGCGCCAGATGGGAGTTTTGCAGACACACACAAGTATTTCTGGGTGCATGCGGAGGCTTTTGCAGCGGCGTGGCGATTGTACCGTCACACCGGTGAAAAACGGTACCTGGATGACTACCAAATGCTTTGGCAGTACAGCTGGACATACCTGATTGATCACGAGCTGGGAGCCTGGTTCCGCATACGTAACCGGGATGGCAGTGCATTTGATCAGCTCAAATCCCCACCGGGGAAAACCGATTACCACACCATGGGGGCTTGCTGGGATGTGCTTGCCCAGTTCTGAAAAGTCATAAAAATCACCATGACAATCTTGGTGGCGTATAGAGATATCCTTGTCCAGATACCCCTTGTAAATGCCATGCTAGCTCTTCGAAAAGGCCAGGATTTCAAGCCGCAAAAAAGATAGGCAGGTACGATACCATGTGCTTTTAATTGGCCACGCCTGGACTTAATGCTTGCGAATAAATGCGTAATTCTGTCCTTGATCCATAGCACCTGTGCGGAATGTTGCTTGCCCTTTGCAGCAATAATCAATGAAAATCTTCCAACTCTCGGGTGACCAGAAGTTAATGTGTCCCCAATACCCACTACCGTCATCTCGCATACTCAATGCCGGATGGGTATCCAGCCGACCGTCCGGCACCGTTAGAATGAGATACCCCCCGGAATTCAAAGCGGCCAACAATGCCCTTAGCTGTTCTTCAGGATTTACCATGTGTTCGAGCACCTGTGTGCAGCATATGAGGTCGAAGGGTTCTGCATCACTCGGGTTGTTGCTTGCCACAAACTGAGCGGATGGACAAAGCATCTTCGCTAGTTGGTTCACTTCTTCAAACGTATCAAAACCATGGAGTTCGGCCGTTGGCTCTAGACGGTGGATTTCTCTTAACAGATATCCGGTGCCAGAGCCAAGGTCACAAATACGTTTGTTTTTTAAATCAAGATCCAATGTAACAATACGAGAAACCAGTTCAATAAAAAAGCTGATGCGTCTATTGGATAAATAGGATCGCCATTGCGCCTCATCAGCAAGATCCGTATCTTTCGTTTGCTGCCCGGTAAACTGCCTTATGATTGATTCAAGCGACTTGATTTCAGTATCAGATGGTTCAAACTTATTTGGACGCTGCACTGGAACGCGCGTCAACTTAAAACCGGCTCTCGCGAGTATTGCGCCTACGATTGTTTTCACTTAAATAATTACTCGCCTACTATATTCTGGCTTGAGTCCGGATCAGACAGTTTTTTCCTCAAGCACCCTGACACCTGTATCTGGAAACCCCATTAACGCGTCAACAAAATTCGTATGAGCTTCAGGTGCACCGATGGCTTCGTATTCGATCATTGTCTGAAGTTGATCGTGTCTGGAAACACTGATAAAAACGACCTCGTCACCGCACTCGAACAAATCGTACTCATTCTCGGCAAGGCTGTTCTCGTTGTGGCTGCTGGTGACAAGCAAGGAGCGTATTCTGGCTGCAACATGAGGATGCTTACTGGATACTTTAATTCTGTAATTCGTCATTGTTTCCATGGTTAGCTCACATTACACCTTAACGCGTTTCCCTGACTTTCCCGCCTTATAAATAGCATCAATGACCTTCTGGTTAAGCAGAGAGTCTTCAAGCGAAAACACCGATTGTCGGCCCGAACGAACAGCCTTGGCAAACGCTTCAATCTGACAACGGTACTGGTTGACCCCTGTGTAACGATAAACACGAGTCTCGCTATGAGCACGGTTATGTACTCTTACCTCATCACCTTCGTATAGATTCGAATTAAATGGTGCACTGAGTTCGATAAGACCTTTGTCGCCATGAAATACCATGGTTTGCCGATTTCCCATCTGGGTTGATACGTACATGCGCATGTCAAACTCATCGAATGCGATTTGCGTGTGTGCATAGCAATCAGTTGCAAACTGCGGATCATACTCAACAGTTGCCGTAAGCGATGCGGGTTCCCTTCCGGTGACAAATCGCGCCGCGACGGTGGGGTAAACCCCGATATCAGGTAACGCACCTCCGCCAAGTTCGGGCTGGTTTCGCATATTGCCGCCATCTTTATTGAAATACGTGAATGAGGAATCGATCATGCGCAAGTTACCGATAACCCCTTTGCGCACCAGTTCTTTCACCTTTAGCCATTGCGGATGATAAGTCACCATAAATGCTTCTGACACGATCACACCAGCCTTGTCTCGGGCCTTGATTATTCGCTTGATGTCTGACGCCTTTAACGATATGGGTTTTTCACACAGCACATGCTTACCCGCGGCTATGGCCTTGAGCGTCCATTCCACATGATGCGATGTAGGCAGCGGTATGTATACGGCATCGATAGCATCGGAGGCCAGCAATTCCTCGTACGATGCGAAGGCATGCCGGGCGCTAAAATGATCAGCCAGTTGACGGGCCTTTTTCTGGTCGCGCGAGGCAATGCCCGCCAGCTGGGCATTATCTGCCTGCAAAATAGCGGGAGCAAGGTGCTCCCGACCAATTTTTGCGGTGGAGAGTATACCGAATTTGACCATGGACATAATAGCTCTGAACCTGGCTGAACGAATGCCGGTAGACAGGTTATCATCATCAGCTGTAAAACTCACCGAAAGCCACTGGACAACGCATGCACTACACCCCGGAATCTCTGGACCAATTTGCTCGCGCTGTGCTGGAGGTGTTCGGCTGCGATGACGCCGAGCGCGCTATTGTCGCAGGCCACCTGGTCGATGCCAATCTCACCGGCCACGATTCGCATGGGATAGGCATGTTACCTCTGTATGGCGAACAGGTAATCGATGGCAACCTGATACCAAACCAGACGCCTGAGTTTCAGCCTTCTGTCGGGGCTATTGCCGTCGTGGATGCCAAGCGGGGATTTGGACACCGCATGGCCCTGATGGCACTGGACCATGCCATGCGGAGCATTACCGAACACAAAGTCGCGATTCTGGCCTTGCGAAACTCCGGCCATGTTTCCAGAGTAGGCACCTACTCGGAATACTGCGCCGCTCAGGGTTATGTATCCCTGCATTTCGTGAACGTAGTAGGACACCCGCCTATTGTCTCCCCTTACGGTTCTGCGCAGAGCGGATTCTCAACCAATCCCATCAGCATGGCGATGCCCGTGAACAACACCGCGAAACCACTGCTGGACATTGCCACCAGCACGGTAGCTTTCGGCAAAGTCAGGGTGGCCAACAATAAGGGGGAGCAAATGCCACCCGGTTGCTTACTGGACGAACATGGAACACAAACCCTGGACCCCGCACCGATGGCGGAAGATCGGATTGGATCGCTGGCAGCCTTTGGCGCACACAAGGGGTCGGGGCTAGGTATCTTTGTTGAACTCCTGGCTGGAGCCCTCGCAAGTGATCATACGGTCGCTACCATGCCGCATCTTCCAAGCGGTGTTATCAACAATATGTTTTCCATCATAATAGACCCGTCCGCTTTTGATGATTCCCGGAATATCGAGCAGCGAACAGAAGAGTTTTATACCTATATCAAAAGTCGGCACCCTGCGCGTGGCGTTGACGAAGTGCTGATGCCAGGTGAACCTGAAATGCGTAACCGCAAATCACGCGCAGCCAACGGAATTTACATTGATGATGAGACGATTAGGCAAATCGAGAAAGTAATACTGCAGTTTCCCGATATGAACGAGAGGCGCTGTGACGTTATTCTAGCGCTATTACAACCTGCCAGCTGACCCTCACCAAAGTAGATTGCTACTCGATAAAGTAATATCGTTGCGCCAAGGCTCAAAGAGTTTCAGAGCGAAGCGATGAGAATAACGACTTTCAAAAGCGAAAAGCGATAAAGGTCTGCTGCTTGTTTACGCAAATCGCCGGCCGGCATCAATGGTCAGCCCTAGCCCGACACTCCCGAAAACATCACCGCGTTTGTGTGTGGCCCGCGGCAACAGCTGTTCAAAGGCTGCGCTCAAACACGGCACGCTGGATGAGCCGCCCGTATAAAAGACAGTGACAATATCATCAGCCTGAACCCCAGCTTTCGCCAGTCCCTCATTGACACACGCGCAAAGCTTACCAACGGCCGCTTCGATAGATGCATCCATGGCTGTTCTGGACACTGCACAATCGATTAACGTACTCGCCGCATAATCCAGACGAACGGAGCTGCACTGTAATGAGGAAAGCTCGATTTTGGCTGATTCAACGGATCGTGCCAGGGCATGTCCAAGCCGGTTTTCGATAACCAGAGCCAGCGCATCGACCGAGTCAGCCTGCTGTGCCTCCATTCGCATCTGACGCACCAGCCCCAGAGATGAAGGATTGTAGAGCAATGGAATGCGGTGCCAGGTGGCAAGATCAAAGTAGATGGAGCTGGGCAGTTTGCGGCTGGATCCTTTCACACAACTTCCCAGACCCAGTAGAGGCATGACGCTATGCAGACTGAGTAGTCGATCGAAATCCGTTCCACCAATATGCATCCCCATCGTCGCAAGAACATCATTTGATCTATTGTGCTGTAAGTGACGTGCGGGTGATAGGCGTAACACGCTGAAGTCGGCGGTACCACCGCCAATATCTACGATTACGACTAACTCTTCTTTGGCAAGTGTATTTTCATAATTCAATGCTGCCGCTATCGGCTCATACTGGAATTCAATATTCTTGAACCCGGCTGCGGCCGCTATACCGCGAAGTTGAGATTCCGCCTCTCGATCCTTCTCGTCGTTATCGTCGACAAAACGAACAGGACGTCCCAACACGACGCTATTGATTTCTGACCCACATTGCTGATCAAGTTGCAATTTAAGAAACCCGAAAAAATCTTCAATGATGTCCGTGAATGCAACTCGCTTGTTGCGAATGAGGGTTTTTTCTTTTATTAGCGAAGTCCCGAGCACTGATTTCAATGAGCGCAATAAACGTCCCTCAGCCCCCTGGGTATAGTGAGCCACCGCATTTCTGCCAAAACAGGTTTCCGAACTCTCGGATGAATAGAAAATTGCGCTCGGTATGGTACGGCCCTCATCCCTCAGCTCCAGAAGCTCAGCACTGCCATTGCGAAAGACTCCGACACTCGAATTGGACGTGCCAAAATCGATACCTGCTATTTGATCGAGAATTAATGTATCCACACAAGAAAAAAGAAAAATATCGTGATGGGAAGCCGGTACAGGCAGGCTTTTCGTCAACTGGCTTTACTGTACACTTAGGCATTGGTCGGGCAGCGCTGGCCGTGTGCACCAGGCCGGCCGGACAGTATACGTTGCCTTCTGTTGTAATTGACTGCTTGACAAAATGTTTCACTTTTAAATTCAATAAAAAATCAGATATCCATGAGCGAAGAATCAGATTACACCCCTCCGGCAGTCTGGACATGGGATGCAGAGAGTGGTGGCACATGGGCCAGCATCAACAGACCTATCGCTGGCCCAACCCACGAAAAAGTCCTACCGGTAGGCAATCATCCGCTACAACTTTACTCATTAGCGACACCCAATGGAGTCAAAGTTACCGTCATGCTTGAAGAGCTACTGGCAGCGGGATTTACCGAGGCAGAATACGATGCTCACCTGATCCGTATCGGTGATGGCGATCAGTTCGGCAGTGGCTTTGTTGATATCAATCCAAACTCAAAAATACCGGCACTGATGGATCACAGCACCACCCCGCCCACCCGCGTTTTTGAATCAGGTGCCATCCTGTTGTATCTAGCCGAGAAATTTGGTGCGTTTCTACCGGCTGATCATGCCGGAAGAACCAAGTGCATGAACTGGCTTTTCTGGCAAATGGGCAGCGCTCCCTATCTTGGAGGAGGCTTTGGCCATTTCTACGCCTACGCGCCAATAAAGATTGAATACTGCATCGATCGATTCACGATGGAAACCAAGCGTCAGCTGGACGTACTGGATCGCCATCTGGCTGACAACACCTACATGTGCGGAGACGTGTATACCATTGCAGACATGGCTATCTGGCCCTGGTATGGCGCTGTTGTATTGAACACCGTATATGGCGCGGCAGAGTTCCTCGATGCAAGCTCTTATACACACGTCAATCGTTGGGCAAACAGCATCTCTGAACGCAAAGCTGTGCAGCGAGGAAAGATGGTTAACCGTACATTCGGAGAACCTTCTTCACAGTTGCATGAACGCCACGATGCCAGCGACTTCGACACAAAAACCCAGGACAAAATAGGTGAAACGCCGGAATAGTCATTAGTTGCACCAATTTTCTAACTCTGGCTTCTTGCACTGTTAACCCGAGTGGTCAGTGTTACTGCAGCGTTGTAAAGGCGACGGCGACCGGGATACGTTCTGTCTAAACCAGATCTATTTCGTGCGCTGGGCCAGCAGCCAATACACGTCCCGAGCAGGAATCCAACGTTTTAAAGGAAGTAAGTGGCGAACACCTTCAAACCAGGCGCGCTTAAATTGTCAGCGCACCTGGTTATCTGTCAGATGTTCGCGCATTCTTCAGCAGCGATCAACCAGAGCCCTAATTGGCCTCTAGTACATGTGCTGGCCGCCATTAACAGAAATGGTGGAACCGGTGATAAAACTTGCATCATCAGCAACAAGAAAAACAACCGTCCTGGCTATATCTTCTGCACGGCCCAAACGTCCGACAGGTATACCCTTAATGATTTTCTCCAGTACGTTCTCGGGCACCGCACGTACCATGTCCGTATCAACATAGCCCGGGGCTATTGCATTAACGGTGATTCCCTTGGCCGCACCCTCCTGAGCAAGTGCTTTGGTAAAGCCATGGATTCCGGATTTGGCGGCGGCATAATTGACCTGCCCGTACTGGCCAGCCTGTCCGTTGATGGATCCGACATTGACGATACGACCAAAATTTCTATCACGCATGCCGTCAATGACCAGCCTACACATGTTAAAGCAAGAACCCAGATTGGTATCGATTACGGCCTGCCAGGATGCCTGATCCATTCGATGCATAGTACCGTCGCGCGTGATGCCTGCGTTGTTAACCAGAATATCGACCTTGCCACCCATGTCCTCTTCAATGCGTTTTATACCCGCTTCACACTGCGCAAAATCTGACACATCGAATTTATAAACCGGAATGCTGCTACTTTCTGAAAACTCATTGGCTCGAACATCGTTGCCAGCGTAGTTTGCTGCCACTTTATAACCCTTGGCTTTCAATGCCATTGAGATAGCCGCACCGATTCCTCGAGTACCACCTGTGACGACTGCAATCTTGGCCATGCTTGTTTCTCCGTTTGAAAAGATTTTATCAGGCAACTCTCTGAGCTACGCCGATTGAAAATAATTGAACCTGACTATCCAGGTGATGTGCTGTTCTGTGGTCAGTAATTTAACCGAAAAAGCTCAGCCGTCCCTCACTGGGTCGGCTTTACGCCTTGAATTTATAAATAAAGAAACCGACGGTTTATGGACGTTCTACGCACATAGCGATACCCATTCCACCACCGATGCACAGGGTTGCCAGCCCTTTCTTCGCATCACGTCTCTGCATCTCATGCAGCAGTGTGATCAATACTCGTGTACCAGAAGCGCCAATCGGGTGTCCGAGTGCAATGGCGCCACCGTTAACATTCACCTTGGCAGTATCCCAACCCATATCTTTGTTTACGGCACAGGCTTGTGCAGCAAACGCTTCATTGGCCTCTATAAGATCAAGATCAGCAACCGACCAGCCAGCTTTGTCCAATGCAGCATGGCTGGCCGGGATAGGGCCAGATCCCATGATCTCCGGATCTACGCCAGAGGTTGCCCAACTGGCAACTCGCGCCAGAATCGGAGCACCACGCTTTTCAGCATCTTCCCGACTCATCATGATGACTGCTGCTGCGCCGTCGTTCAATCCCGAAGCATTTCCTGCAGTCACAGATCCCTCTTTGGAAAAGGCGGGCCTAAGCTTGGCAAGTGTTTCTACCTTGGTGCCAGCCTTGATGTATTCATCCGCTTCAACAAGCGTATCACCCCGCCGGGACTTGACAGTAACCGGCACGATTTCATCGACGAATTTACCTGCTTTCTGAGCGGCTTCTGCCTTTTGTTGTGAGTTGGCCGCGAATTCATCCTGCTGCTCGCGCGTGATTTGCCATTTTTCAGCAACGTTTTCAGCGGTGGTACCCATATGATAACCATGGAATGCGTCCCAGAGGCCATCCTTGATCATGGTATCAATGAACTCTGCACTTCCCATCTTGTAGCCATTTCGTAAATGTGCGCAATGGGTGGACAAACTCATACTCTCCTGACCTCCGGCAACCACAACCCGGCTGTCACCCGATAGTATGGCCTGATATCCCATTGCCACTGTGCGCAGACCCGATCCGCACACCTGGTTGATGGTCACAGCTGTTCTTGCTGCAGGAATTCCGGCGTGTATGGCAGCCTGACGCGCCGGATTCTGACCACAACCAGCCGTTAGAACCTGCCCGAAAATCACTTCGCTGACATCGTCGGCTGCCACTGAGCTCCGACTTAAAGCCTCTTTGATGGCTATGGTTCCGAGCTCTGAAGCCGAGACCGTAGATAGTGCACCGGAAAAGGAGCCTATGGGCGTGCGTGCTGCACCTGTTATTACTACATCATTCATGCTTTACAACTCCGTCAATCTAAATTGCTGTGAAATTTCAATGTTTTCGCTTGGGAGGTATTAAATCGGTGATGGTGCCTTCGAACATCTCGGCAGCAAAATTGATCGTCTCTGATAATGTGGGATGAGGATGAATAGTGTGTCCGAGATCTGTCGCGTCAGCCCCCATTTCAATAGCCAGTCCGGCTTCGGCGATCAGGTCACCTGCATGCGGCCCCACTATTCCCGCTCCGAGTAATTGATCTGTATCCGGATCGAATAGAAGTTTGGTTATGCCCTCGGATCGTCCGATACTGAGCGAGCGTCCACTGGCGGCCCATGGGAACACCCCCTTGCCCACCTTGATCCCTTTTATCTTTGCTTCGTTCTCGGTCAGCCCGACCCAGGCTACCTCAGGATCCGTATAGGCAACGGAAGGTATGACACGAGCATCGAACACGCGCTTCATCCCCGCGCAGACCTCCGCAGCAACCTTACCTTCATGAACCGCTTTGTGAGCAAGCATGGGCTGCCCGACGACATCACCTATTGCATAGATATGCGAAACGTTAGTTCGTTGTTGCTTATCCACACTGATAAATCCTCGTTCATCAACATGAACACCACAATTGGACAGTCCCAGCACTGCACCGTTTGGTCGACGACCAACGGCCACGAGTACTTTGTCAAACACATCACTATGCTCGCCGTCAGGACCACTGAAGGTAACGTTCATACCTTTTTCACTTGAGGTGACGGCGGTAACCTTGGTTTTGAGATATATGTTCTCGTAACGACCCTTGATCCTTGTGTGCAACGGTTTGACAATGTCTTTGTCCGCTCCCGGAATAATCTGATCCATGAGCTCGACTATTGAAACCTTTGACCCCAGAGCGTCAAATACTGTTGCCATCTCCAGCCCTATTATCCCTCCCCCTAACACGAGCAGACGTCCGGGTATATCTTCCAGTGCCAGGGCACTTGTCGAATCGAGAATACGATTGTCTTCGTGTGGAATGAACGGCAACGTTACCGGTTCCGAACCTGCAGCAATAATACATTGATCAAAGCTGATCAGCTTCTCGCCATCCTGGCTGGATACACGCAAAGTATTAGGACCTGCAAATTGACCTATACCTCGTACAACCTCCACATTTCGCGCTTTTGCCAAACCTTTAAGGCCACCAGTGAGCTTGTTGACCACACTTTCCTTCCAGCCGCGAAGCTTCTCAAGATCAATCTCGGGTTTAACAAAAGTAAAGCCATGGTCTCCCATTTCTTCATATTCGGTGAGCACTTTTGCGCTGTGCAGTAATGCTTTTGATGGGATACACCCTACGTTTAGACAGACTCCTCCAAGACTCGGATACTTTTCCACCAATACAGTTTGCAATCCGAGATCAGCGGCACGAAAAGCTGCCGTGTAGCCTCCGGGCCCCGATCCCAGCACAAGAACCTCTGCATGGATATCACCACTCAAGGGAGCTGTTGGACGGCTTGCAGCAGCAGGTACTACATCTGCCACGGGCTTAGATACAACAGCCTGACCAGTGGACAGTGTAAGTATCAATGAACCTTGAGAAACGCTATCACCCACATTCAGTGCAATATCGACTACGACACCTTCTGCCGGCGACGGTACTTCCATAGTGGCTTTGTCGCTTTCCAGCTCTATTAATGGATCCTCGGCTGCGACCTTGTCACCAGGGGATACAAGAATGGATAAGACTGGTATATCGGTAAATTCTCCGATGTCCGGCACTGTCACGCTAAGCACTTCGTGGACTCCCGCCGCAGATCCGTAGCCGGTAGGTTCAGCACTTGACGTTTCACCCATACCAGACACAGCGGGTGAGGAATTACCGACAGCTACGTCGTCAGAAGTATCAATAGCCACGATAACACTGCCTTCAGATACCTCGTCACCCTCCTTTACATCTATTCTGGATATGGTGCCGGAAACTGGCGATGGCACTTCCATTGTCGCCTTGTCACTTTCAAGTTCAATGAGTGGATCTTCGGCACTGACGGCATCCCCTACTGATACCAGAACTGAAACCACGGGTACCCTAGAAAAGTCGCCTATATCAGGAACTTTGATATCCATGACTAATCCCTCAATGCAGCAGGCGGCGAACATCGCCAAGCAGGTGTTTAAGTGTCACCGCAAATCGTGCAGCCAATGCTCCATCGATGGCGCGGTGATCATAACTTAGTGACATGGGAAGCATATTGCGAGGGACAAATTGCTCGCCGTCCCAGACCGGCTCTAGTCTGGAACGCGTCAAACCCAGAATGGCAACTTCAGGTGCGTTGACTATGGGCGTGAAACTCGTGCCACCGATACCTCCGAGCGATGAGATGGTAAACGTTGCACCTTGCATATCCTGCGATTTCAATTTACCTTCACGTGCCTGCGAAGATAGTTCAGCCAGCTCTTTTGAAATTTCTACCAACCCTTTGCGATCAGCGTCTTTAATAACGGGAACCATCAATCCGTTAGGGGTGTCCGCAGCAAAACCAATGTTGTAATACGACTTCCTGATAAGCTTGTCGCCGTCAGGATGCAATGAGCTGTTGAATTCCCAATGCGACTTGAGCGCCGAAACGCTGGCTTTAATGATAAAGCTGAGTAGGGTTACCCGATAACCTTCCGTCTTGGCTTGCGTGTCCATTTCTTTACGGTATACATCCAGCTCGGTAATATCGGCTGATTCCTGATGCGTAACGTGCGGAATATTTAGCCAGCTACGATGCAAGGCTGGCCCAGACAGCTTCTTGATGCGAGACATCTCCACGTCTTCAACTGCGCCGAACTTAGAGAAGTCCACTTCCGGTATGGGTGGTATACCCATGCCCCCGTCCGCTTTCCCGGCTGCAGGCTCTGCACTTCTGGTAGCGCCCTTGAAATAGCTGGTAACATCTTCCCGGAGAATGCGGCCGTGGCGACCACTACCCTTTATTTGAGAGAGATCTATTCCGAGCTGGCGGGCAAAGGCGCGAATTGAAGGTGAGGCATGTGCCTTGGCAAAACCGACTTCGTTCACGCTCGCAATAGTGGCAGATGCCGCCAGGCTTGAAGGCGGTGGCGCTGTTGGCAATGGGGCCTTGGCGTCGGTTCGGGGTATGGGAGCGGCTGGTGTATCGCTCCCCGTTGTAGCATCAGACGCCACTCCCTCTGCTTCCAAAACGATTATCAGGCTACCTTGAGATACCATGTCGCCCTCGGCAACCTTGATTTCCTTCACCACACCGGCAGCAGGACTTGGCACTTCCATCGTAGCCTTGTCGCTTTCCAGCTCCATGAGAGGATCCTCAGCACTTACGGAATCCCCGACAGCAACCAGAATACTGACAATAGGCACGTCGGTGAAATCGCCGATATCCGGAACTTTTACTTCAAGCGCTGACATGCTGTTCTCCTGTTTGCCTGGCAGCGATCTGAAACACTGCTTGTGATGTAATTGTGTGTTCCGAAAGATGGTGCACCATTAAGACAGCCTCGGATTAGGCTTACCGCCGTCGATGTTAAAAAGCTTCAAAGCCTTTTCAAGCTCGGCTTTATCAATACTACCTTCGCGGTATAGCGATACCATTGATGTGGCAGCAATATGCTCTGCATCCACTTCGAAAAAACGCCGCAGGTTGACCCTGCTGTCTGAGCGACCATAACCGTCCGTCCCCAGAGCCGTAAAAGGTCGTGGCACGAACTCACGAATCTGTTCGCTGTAGTTCTTCATGTAATCAGTTGCCGCTATGACCGGACCGCTCGTCTGGTTTAGTACCTGAGTGACATAAGGAACCTTTTGCTCACCGAAAGGATTAAGACGATTCCAACGCAGAGCATCCTGACCATCACGCGCCAGTTCATTCATTGACGTCGCCGAGTAGATGTCAGCACTGACATCAAAATGTTGCTTAAGTAATTCGGCCGCTTTTATGACCTGAATGAGAATCGTACCCGATCCCATGAGGTTTACATGTCTGGATGCCTGCTTCTCTGTTTTTTCAAAACAATACAAGCCGCGAACAATGCCATCCTCAACACCTTCGGGCATATCAGGATGGACATAGTTTTCGTTCATCAAGGTGATATAGAAAAAAACATCTTCCTGATCGACAAACATTCTTTGCAGTCCATTATGAATGATGACTGCAACTTCATGGCTGAACGTCGGGTCGTAACTGATACAGTTAGGCACTGTACCTGCCAGTATGTGCGAGTGCCCATCTTCATGCTGCAAACCTTCTCCATTGAGCGTGGTTCGACCTGCTGTACCACCCAGCATGAACCCACGCGCCCTGCTATCACCTGCCGCCCACGCAAGATCACCGATACGTTGAAAGCCGAACATGGAGTAATAGATGAAAAAAGGAATCATTGGAACGCCGTGTACACTGTATGAGGTGGCCGCTGCCATCCAGTCAGCCATACCGCCAGCCTCGTTGATTCCTTCTTGTAGAATCTGCCCGCTTTTACTCTCCTTGTAATACATCATCTGTTCAGCGTCTTCAGGGATATAGTTCTGCCCTTTAGGGTTATAAATACCTACTGAACGAAACAAACCTTCCATACCGAACGTACGGCTTTCGTCGGGCACTATCGGGACTACCTGCTTACCAATTTGCTTATCGCGAAGAAGCGTTGTTAGCACCCGTACAAAAGCCATGGTGGTTGATACTTCCCGTTCACCCGTTGATTTCAACTGTGCGGCGAACGTCGACAGCTCCGGGATAGTCAGCTTGGGTGCATCACGCCAGTTGCGTTTGGGAAACTCACCGCCCAAAGCTTGGCGGCGCTCTGCCCAATAGGCCTTCTGCTCTGCATCCAGCATAACAAACGGAGCAGTGGGCAAATCTTCATCACTTACAGGGATTTTAAAACGATCGCGGAACGCACGCAGCTGCTCCTCCGCCATCTTCTTTTGCTGGTGCGTGATGTTCTGGCCTTCGCCCGCATTACCCATGCCATAGCCCTTAACCGTCTTGATTAAAAGACAGCTGGGTTGCCCTTCGGTTTCAGTGGCGCGTTTGAAGGCGCTGTACACTTTTTCAGGATCATGCCCACCGCGCTTCAGATTCCAGATCTCATCATCGCTCCAGTCTTTTACAAGCTCTGCAGTTTCCGGGTATCGTCCGAAGAAGTGCTCACGAACATACGCACCATTGCGTGACTTGAAAGTCTGGTAGTCACCGTCGACAGTCTCTTCCATAAGCCTGCGCAACATCCCACTGGTGTCTTTTTCCAGAAGATCGTCCCAGCCACGGCCCCACAGTAGTTTGATAACGTTCCAGCCACTACCACGGAATTCACCTTCCAGTTCCTGAACGATTTTACCGTTGCCACGAACCGGCCCGTCGAGTCGCTGAAGGTTACAGTTGATGACGAAGATAAGATTATCCAGACCTTCACGAGCCGCTAGTGAGATAGCGCCCAATGATTCAGGCTCATCCATCTCACCATCACCCAGAAAACACCATACCTTGCGGTCAGCCATGTCAATATGACCGCGGTTATGCATGTATTTCATGAAACGCGCCTGGTAGATAGCGCACAGCGGGCCCAGCCCCATGGACACTGTCGGAAACTGCCAGTAATCGGGCATTAACCAGGGATGGGGATACGATGACAAACCCTTACCGTCAACTTCCGATCGAAAATTAAGTAGCTGGTCTTCCGTCAGACGCCCTTCCATAAAGCTTCGAGCATAGACACCGGGAATAACATGGCCCTGAAAGAAAACCAGGTCACCACCGTGTTGCTCCGTCTGCGATCGCCAGAAGTGATTAAAGCCGATGTCATACATCACGGCAGAGGAGGCAAATGATGCGATGTGCCCACCATACTCTGAACTGACCTTGTTTCGGCGCACCACAGTAGCCATAGCATTCCAGCGATTGATTGTTCTAATCCGCCATTCCATTTCCAGGTCACCGGGGTACGGCAACTGGTCATCTGAAGGAATCGTATTCTGATACTGCGTGGTTGCTGAGAACGGTAAATTTGCGCCACGCTCACGTGCCTGTTGTACGGCGCGATCCAGCAGATAATGCGCACGATCGCCACCGTCCTTTTCGATGACATCCGCTATGGCATCGCGCCATTCCGACGTTTCTACTGGATCAATATCGTTTACATCTCTATTCATAATTTAGTGATTGCCCTTTGAGTTTGCAGGGGATCCAAGTTAATTTGTCGCGAATTCGAGTCCGATTACGGAATCCGTTCCGAACGCGAAAATGTTTACAGCAGAGCAAGACAACTGCGGGCTCTAGGCGCCAATGCGTCTTTGCCAGGACTTGCACAGGAGACTGGAATTCTGAATACGATTGCCGAAATGGACAGCGAGACTAGCGCCATTAAAACGGCTGCGAAGAATGATCGAGAGCGGCCAGACTGCAGAGCGGAATACGGTTGCAATTTTTGTTAATAACGTCGCGTTCTAAAGTTGCAAATTGTAACGCAATGATAACTCAGAGTTGATACTGTGACGCTGTCGAATCAATAGCTTCAGTGAGACTTAACTTTTGAATAATTGTCACTAATTGGCGAGAGTTGTCGGTGATTATTACAATATATTGCACATATGCAGCGAGCTTGAAATTGTATGCAAGCGACTAAAAAAACAAGCTACCGGGCGTGACCCGGTTCTAGAAGGGCTTTGCGAATCTGATAAAAATACAACCCGGATGAACGGGGTATTCAGCAGCAATTACCTTATTTGTCGATGCAGCCGCGTCTTCACCCTGCCTCTTTATTTCAGTAAATTAGCTGAGAGATTGAGCTTTCTTGTACATGATACGCTGAGCAGGATACTCCCAACATTCCTCACTCACTGATGTTCCCAGTGTTGCTTTCACTGAACTATCAACCTGATTAATACAACTTAACAGTGCTCGAAAAATGCCCAGATCAATTCACTGACATTGGGTGCATCCGGAATACAGAACTTGCCGCTAACCCCACCTGGCCACCCATGGATGAGACCATCCACTAGAAAGTAACCCACTTGCAATGTATCGGATGAGCTGTATTGTTCCAGCCGCCAGGCAACTCCCCGGCACTCGTTCTGGGAAACCAATGGGGGCTGTTGATCGCTGCCGGACACTTTTATCCAGCTATCACGAAGATTTGCACCCAACTTGGGTCCGACCATTTTATCGGCATTGGACTGAACGACCAAAAGCGGTGGCGGTGGAGCTATCAACTCGCGGCTCAGTATTCGCACCAGTGTATTGACCGTCTTGCGACGTACAGGAACGTGAAGATTTGTCTTGACAGCGTTGGTGCTCTCACCGTAGGGCACACCGGCAACACTCGCCCCACTTGTCCAAAAATCGCTGTACGCCGCCAGACAGGCAACAGCCATGGCTCCACCTGACGACAATCCGCAGATATGTCGCCTGGATACATCAACCGCATAAGCCCGACTCACATCTTCGGCTATCTGTTTCAAGTCGGCTACTTCGCCTCGGCCACGCTGCCGTTGACGGCTTAACCACCATCCCCAGCAATTTTGCGTTCTGAGGCCCGAATAGGTGGTAACGAACGGATAAACAACAATAGCACCGACTCTATCCGCAATAGCATCGAAACCAGTGATTCCCTGTATGGCAAGGTGATCTTGCCTGCAACCATGCAGGACCACGATCAGTGGATACTTGCCGTGCGGGTCGTAGTTCTCTGGCAAGTACACACAATATTGCCTATGCCGCGAAACTCGCCCGGATTCCTTGAATAATTCGTGTTCGATGACCTTGCCAGAGGCATTCGAACCGGGGTCGGTTGACACACAAGTGTCAACGACGTGTTGCTTGATCACGATTCCTGGTCGTTAATGAAAACGTCTATATTGCGTTGAACAAAACACAGTAATGCACTGCAATATTTTTACAATCGTATTTTTTGAATAATTCACTTTTATTTGTAAAATTTAGCGATTTTATGGATCAAATAGTGCATCTTTAGCATTGGAGCTGGCTTCGCAGTACGTAAAAACAATTGAACAATGTATACTGCAATGCAAAACACGATCTATTGGTCAATGTAAAAACAATCACGAGACCCATCAATCATGAGTAAAAACGTCGTTCTGATAACAGGCGGTACTGGTGCTATCGGTACAGCGCTTTGCAAGCAATTTCATGCAGAAGATTGCAAGGTTGTAGCCAACTGTCACCCTTCTGACGTAGAGCGTAGCACCGGAGTCGTGAATACGCTTGCAAAACAAGGTGTCAACATCGAACTCATGTCTTTTGACGTAACTGATCCCGTCGCCTGCGATATGGCAATCGGGGACATAGAGATACGGATAGGTCCTATCTCAGTCATCGTTAATGCAGCAGGTATCACTCGTGACGCCAAGCTGACGAACCTCGAGCCGGATGACTGGAACGCCGTAATGCGCACCAACCTCGATGGTGTGTATAACGTGTGTCGTCCGGCAATTGCCCCCATGACCGAACGAAAATATGGACGAATCATCAACATCTCGTCCGTCAACGGCCAGCGCGGCCAGATTGGACAGACAAACTACTCCGCTGCGAAAGCCGGTATGACAGGTTTTACCAAGGCACTGGCTCGAGAAGTTGCCCGTGATGGCATTACAGTGAACAGCGTCTCCCCGGGATACGTTCAATCACCTATGATTCAGGCAGTACCCGAGGCTGTTCGCGAAAAAATCGTCAAGCAGATTCCTGTTGGTCGGTTTGCAGAACCTGAGGAAATTGCGCGAGCGGTTAGTTTCCTCGCAAGTAGTGAAAGCGCCTATATCACTGGAACTGATCTGTCAGTCAACGGTGGCTACCACATCGGCTAAATGTCACACGGATTTTTCTGTGCCTGATCAGTTACGACGAAAAGCGCCTCAGGGCGCTTTTTTGGTTTAAGCGCCAGACATCCAGACCTTTCGACGCTTACATTCATCATCTCCGGCTCCTTGTGCCAGATGGCAACGGCTTATAACAAGTGTTGCAAGCGCGCTTATTCTCCCTCTCGTTTCAACTCAATAGGCAGATGCACTGCATTAAAACTGCGTAATGTTAGTAATTATTTTGCCACTAAGTTCATATTTTGAACAATAAATTGATGGAGCGACCTCTATATCTTGCTGTTTTATAAGTTTATTAATTAATATTGTGAATTTTTTGCCGTTATATGTTGCATTGCAAAACAATGGCTCATATACTGCACTGCAACAAGACAAAATACACACGAATTTTCTAACCTTTCAGGAGCGCTAGTACCATGCAAAACATTACTGAAAACATGAACGAACAGTTCAAGCAGATGCTCGACCTTCAAACTCGTAGCCTCGAGCCTCTCCGCATCTTTGCCGGCTTGTCTGCAGACGCTGTTGAGCAAGTTGCTCGACAGAACTACGCGGTCGCCGGTGACATGCTCGAATTTGCTGCTAAATCCGCAAATCTTCCACTTTCCGGTGACGATTTCCAGGGAGTTGCTTCAGCTCAAGTTGCAGAAGCTTCGACGTTTGCAGAACTTATGGGCACCCGTGCTTCTGAGTACGCAGAAATGGCTCAAAACTTCAACAGTAAAGCTCGAGAAGCCGCCGAATCTGCAGCTAACTCCTTTAACAAGTAGTTTGACTCACCTGCAAGCCGGGTCTTGGCATACCTCAGGTTTACCATCCCGGCCGGACGTCAATGCCTCGCCTCGGGGCATTGACTTAACACCGCTTGCCTCCGGTCATCGCGAAAAGAATCGGCTGAGCCAAGCAGCGCATCTAACCTTGTTACAGCGCTTAAAAAGATACCAGGTACCCGTACGTACAAACGTCGCGCAGCGATAGTGGAGTCACGATGAAATCAGTCAATGAACAGTTCGCAGAAATGCAAAAGAAGACCATGGAAAGCCTTGAGCCCATTCAAAATCTGAATACCGTCGCCGCACAGGCTTTCGAGCGCATCGCCAGAAAGAATTACGATCTGATGGGCGACCTGGTTGACTACGCTGTAACCCAGGTAAAATTGCCAGCTGGCGAAGCAGACGTGCAGCAGGTATATGAGCAAAGGGTTGCCGATACCAAAGCATTTGCGGAAAAAGTCAATGAGCGCGCGGCAGAATATGTAGCGCTGGCAGGTGAACTTGGCGATATGGTGACAACCAGTGCTAGCCCAAGCACGCAGGCAACTAAACCCGCTGCGAAAAAGAAAGCACCAGTAGCCAAGAAAACTGCCGCCAAAAAGCGGGCCGCGAAGGCCAAATAGTCTTCCGGTCTTTCTCTGTCGGAGAAAGGGCGGGGTTCAGTTGTTGACGAACTCCGCCATGTACATCATTGTGTGCATGTCAGCGGAACATTCTCCGAGAGTATTTGTGAATCAGACCAGAGTAATTAAGAAATACGCTAATCGTCGTCTTTACGATACGGTTGCCAGTAAGCATGTCACTCTAAGTGACATACGCACGATGATCGTGGAAGGGCTGGATATCCAGATTGTAGAGGACACGTCCGGTGACGATATAACACGGCCCCTTCTACTGCAAATCATTGTTGAGCAGGAACAAAATGGTGGCCAGCCTATACTGACTGAGTTGCTTCTGGCGCAGCTAATTCGGTTCTACGGTAATCCCATGCAAGGTATGATGGCAGAGTACCTTCAAAAGAGCGTCAGCACCTTTGTTAATCAGCAAAGTACGGTGCAGGAACAGATGCAGAACATGCTCTCAAATACGCCAATAGATACAATGCGGGACATGATGGCTCAAAACATAAAGACTTGGGACTCCATGTTTAAAGGTGCCACAGCGCGAGCTGATCAGGACAAGAAAAAATAGATTCACACGATTTACGGCCTGCCCCATAAATTCGTGCCGCTGCAACGATGAATATTCAAGGTGAGACAACACAGTGAGCGATCAGGAAAAGCTAGTCAGCGAACACATGGAAGAGATGACTAAGACATTAACTAATGTCTGGCAGCAGAATGCAAACATGATGACTCAACTGTTTAACCAGTCTCATCAAATGCTGACACAGCAGAACATGGATCCGATGAACGTTGGCCCGGCTTTCACAGAAGCGACCAAGGTCATGCTCAACGACCCGATGAAACTGATGGAGGCTAACTACGAGCTATGGAAAGAGCACGTAGCGCTAATGCAGAGCGCCACCATGGATCTTATGAAAAAGGGGGATGGGAGCTCTAACGAGCCTTTCGATAGACGCTTCAAGCATGACGACTGGAGCAATAATCCCATGTTCGAGTACATCAAGAAATCTTACCTGATCACCAGTAAATGGATGGTAAAAACCATGACCTCTGTCGAGGGGTTGAGTGAAGCTGACAAGAACAAGATCATTTTCCACTCTAAGCTTCTAGCCGATGCATTCTCACCATCCAATTTTTTCATGACAAACCCAGAAGCCATCCGCACGATGGTTGAGACAAACGGACAAAGTGTCGTGAAAGGCCTGCAAAATCTGCAACGCGACCTGGACCCTGCGACAAGCCAGCTCAGCATCATGATGAGTGATCCCGATGCTTTCGAATTAGGTAAAAACATTGCCACCACACCTGGCAAGATTGTTTACCAGAACGATTTGGTGCAGCTAATTCAGTACGAACCGACCACTGAAAAAGTGCATGAGCGCCCGCTGCTTATCGCCCCACCCTGGATAAACAAGTACTACATTCTTGACCTGCAACCCAAGAATTCATTTATAGCCTGGGCTGTAGAGCAAGGCTACACCGTGTTTGTTATTTCTTGGGTTAACCCTGACTCTGAGCTAGGTGACAAAACTTTCGAAAACTACATGCAGGAAGGTATTCTCGATGTTCTCGATGCGGTCGAAGAAGCCACAGGAGTGTCAGAGGTTTCCATGATTGGTTACTGCATAGGCGGTACACTGCTTAGCGCCACGTTAGGCTACATGGCCGAGAAAGGAGACGACCGAATCACGTCCGCTACCTTTTTTGCTTCGCAGGCAGACTTCTCAGAAGCAGGTGACCTCAAGCTGTTTACCGATGAGGCCCAAGTGGACAACCTTGAGCGCATGATGAGCGAGAAGGGTTACTTGGAGGGTAAGTCAATGGCCACTACCTTTAACATGTTGCGTTCCAATGACCTTATCTGGTCTTTCTACATTGACAACTACCTATTGGGCAAGGATCCCCTGAAATTCGATTTGCTCTACTGGAACGCTGACTCCACACGGATGCCGCGTGAAACGCACCTGTTTTACTTGCGCGAAATGTATATCAATAACAACCTCTCGAAGCCGGGAGGTATCACGCTAAAAGGTGTACCCATTGATTTGTCAAAAGTTACGATTCCCATCTATCTTCAGGCAGCAAAGGAAGACCACATAGCCCCTTATCCTTCGGTTTTTAAATCAACTAGCCTGTATTCAGGGCCCGTTCGATTCATGCTGGCGGGTTCCGGTCACATAGCGGGCGTTATCAATCCTCCTGCTGCGCAGAAGTACAACCACTGGATCAACGAAAAACAGCCAAAAGATCTTGATCAATGGCTGGATGGTGCAGAAGAGCACAAAGGGTCGTGGTGGAATGACTGGGATAAATGGCTGTCCAAGAACTCCGGCAAAAAAGTGGCTAAGCGTATTCCTGGTTCAGGCAAGCTCGACGTAATCGAGGATGCTCCTGGAACATTCGTATCAGTCAAAAGCTGAAAAATCCGTCCTGGCGAAAACGCTCTGCCAGATTCCCGGAATCCACTGCGGAATACCGGGAAACTTTCCGCAAATTTCTTATCATCTTCAATCAGGTAGAGGCGCTTCGGGGTGCAGCATCCCTTCGCTTATCAAATCACTCCACAGACTTGAGGGTATTTGAGCGTGAAACCATTCAATAATCTGACGCATTTCAGCACGTGAACGTGGTCCGGGAATAATGCTTGAAACCAGCGGTGATCCCAAGGGAAACTGCAGCGCTGCTGATGCCAGATCAACCTTGTGCGAAACACAGACTGCCTTGATTGACTCCACTTTTTTGACAATGTCAATCGGCGCTTTCGCATAGTTCCAAGTATCCCCTCCTACAAGAATACCCGAATTGAACGGTCCCCCCAGGATAATGGAGGTACCCGCACTTTCGCATGCGGGAAACAAATCACCCAGCGGTGATTGCTCTAGTAAGGTATAGCGGCCGGCTAGAAGAAATGCATCCCATTGCCCGTGATCCAACGCCTGCTGACACACCTCTTTTTCATTGACACCAAGCCCAATTGCTTTTACATCTCCTGCACGGCGCAGTTCATCGAGCGCTTTGTACCCGCCCGTCATGGCGTCGGAGAAAAACACAGAATTTGCCTGTTCCCCATGTTGCATTTCGCCAATATCATGCAGCAGCAATATATCGATTCGATCAAGACCCAGACGTTGCAGGCTGTCCTCGTATGAACGCATAACACCGTCGTAAGAGTAGTCATAAACCTGATGAAATGGAAAGCTGCCCGGCCATTCGGCTGCCGAAGCATCTTGCGGATATCCGGGTGCTAACAATCGTCCTGCCTTTGTTGAAAGAACCCAGTTATCACGATGTCGCAGCTCCCGACCCAGAAAGTGTTCTGACCTCCCAAAACCATAAAACGGGGCTGTATCAGCGTATTTGATTCCATTTGACAAGCCTTCCTCAATGGCACCTTCGATATCAGAATTTGCCACTGGGCGATGGTTGCCAGCCATAGCCGCACACCCTAACCCTAACTCCGTTACCTCGAGTGATGTTTTACCGATGTTTCTAGTCTTGATAGTCTTCACAATATTCCGATCCAGAGCGTCTGAAAAGCACAGTATCGCATCAGTGGATCGAAGATTCCATGTACACCTTCACCGACAATACCTGCAATTATGCATTCCAAAGCTCAGAATGTTATGACGCGACCTATGATAAATATATTGAGACCACAACTATCACTTGCCTGGACGATTCAGTGCAGCGTTGTCAGAATCACCGACTATCGATTGTAACGACTCTTGATCAGCATGTAATGAGCCTTCAAGACTACCCAAAATGGGTAAAGGATCGACAAAACGCCATGCTGGCAATGATGTCAGCATACTGCTCATAATGGCCCCCCCACGAATCAGGTAAAGGAAATAACCGATTGACAGACCGGATGTCGTTGTTATGGCAGATCCCATAAACATGCGCGATTCAGCAATGTTTTTCTCTATCTGTTCTCTCTGTTTATCTGAATTATCCGACAGCATGGCGAACATCTCAGAATCATTCTGCTGCAACATTGCAAATATGTTAGCGATATTTATCGAATCATCAAATATATCCACCCGATAGTCAGCACCATCATCATGATCCCAACCTACTCGTTGACCTGCAAGGTATTCAGTAAGTATGGTATCGCTAAGCACGGCCCATCGGTTCTGCTGGCTGTCACTACTGTCCATTGCCTCTGACAAGTCAACACCAAACAGGTGAGCTATAGTCGCCTCTGCATCTGTTTCGATAATATCTTCAAATACTTTAACAGGTTGCGATGTTTCAATTTCACCTATCGGAGATACAGCTGCTTTTTTCGAGGGCAATATCAACTCAACCCCCGAACTTACTCTATCAAAGCCAAACAAAGGTAGTGAAGACTCCGAATCAGTTATAGGAGTGGCTGCTCGAACAATTGGCTCCTCAGCCCCATCAAGTAAGGTTATCTTCATGTCTTGCAAATCTATACCACCATTCGCATCACTTACCTGCACAACGACCTCATAGACATTGTTTAGATCCCGGTCACCGGGTACCTCAAAATCTGGTGCATCCTTGAATCTAAGTGAGCCATCAATCGGATCAATCACGAATGAATCAGCATCCGCACCACCCACAATGCTGTATCGCTGAATGTCGTTCTCATCAACATCTGAAGCTGATATTCTTGTAACTTGAAACTGATTTTCCTCTATCGACAAAAATGCTAATGCTTCGCCTCCGTGGGTCGTAATGGTCGGCGATTCATTAATATCATTGATTGTCACGGCGAGGCTTTTTACGTCCGTTAAACCTGCGCTATCCGTGACGGTAATCTCAACGAAGTATTCATCTTTCGTTTCGTAATCAGGAGTATCAATAAATGTCAAATCTCCACTATTACTATTAATAGAGAACGAGAGCTGATCAACGCCTCCTGATATGCTGAAAACGTGTGCATCTTGCCTATCTTCGTCGTTTACCTCTACACTGACCACGTCCAACTGGTTTTCATCAACAGAAATTGACGATATCAGGTCGACACCATCGATGACCATTACAGGTGGTTCGTTAACATCGTTTACTAATATATTCAGAGTCTGTGAGTCGGTAAGTGCACCGACCCCATTGTCCGTTACCATGACGTCTATCGTATAGATATTCTTATTTTCAAAATTAGGAGCCTGGTTAAACCTCAGCAAACCGCTCTTACCATCAATGGAAAACGCGCTCACATCGGAGCCTGTCAAACTGTAAGTCTGCAAGTCACCATCTGCATCAATTGACGTCACCGTGGTAACTACCAACTGATTTTCATTTAGAGTTATTTCAGCTACTTCACCACCAAAGTTGCTGGTTATGACAGGGTGAAAATTAATGTCATCTACCGATATCGTTATAGTTTGGGTATCGGTCAATAAACCGCTTCCATTGTCAGTAACAATAACGTCAACCACATATTCGCTCAGGGACAGCGTATCTGTGGCTGGATCAAAAGACAATACACCGCTGACAGCACCAATATTAAAGGCATTTTCATCAATACCGGCCAGACTGTAAGTTAGCGTATCACCATCGACATCGGTAGAAGTTAATGTCGTAATCACCATTTGATTCTCATCGACCGATACTGTAGCGTTTGCTTCTCCTCCCAAACTGGTAATTACGGGTGCTTCGTTTACATCGTTTACAGTGATCGTAAGAGTTTGCATATCAGTTAGCGAACCTGTCGCACTATCTGTCACGATCACGTCAACCTCATACGATGAGTTAAGCTCATGATCCGGTGCTGTATTGAACGTTAACACTCCGGTAGCACTATCAATCGTGAACGCCGCTGCATCCGTACCACCCAGGCTATAACTCAACATATCACCATCATCAACGTCAGTCGCCGCAACAGTCGTCACGTCTGTCTGATTCTCGTCGACTGAAAATACTGCTATTGATCCACCACCGTTACTGATGATTAATGGTGCTTCGTTTATATCGTTGACAGTGATCGTTAATGTCTGTGTAGCAGTGAGTGAACCCGTACCACTATCGGTCACGATCACATCAACTTCATACGATGATTTCAGTTCATGATCCGGTGCTGTATTGAACGTTAACACTCCGGTAGCACTATCAATCGTGAATGCCGCTGCATCCGTACCACCCAGGCTATAACTCTGTGTATCACTATCATCGACATCCGTCGCCACAACAGTGGTCACCGCCGTCTGATTTTCGTCGACTGTAACAGCCTCCGCAGAACCACCACCGTTACTGGCAATCACCGGTGCTTCGTTCACATCATTAACAGTAATAGTCAGCGTTTGCGTATCGGTAAGTGAACCGCCATCGGTCACAATCACGTCAACCTCATAAGACGACTTCAGCTCATGATCCGGTGCGGCGTTGAACGTCAACACTCCGGTAGCATTATCAATAGTGAACGACGCTGCATCCGTACCAGCCACGCTATAACTCTGCGTATCA
>JBGCFI010000069.1:0-31139 GCA_045106855.1 Granulosicoccus sp. | reverse complement strand
ATCTCCCGGCGTGATGTTGTCGATATTGAATCGCCGATAATCGCTTTTTAACGCTCCTTCGGCATTAAACACAACACAGGATGCAACCGTAGCTTCACCCATCGTATGCGAGATATCAAAACACTCCATTCGACTCGGTGCATCATCAAGCTCTACCAGTTCACGAACAGCATCAAGACGCGCTGCCATCCCCGAGCGTGAGGCAAGCCTTGCGGCCAACGCGATTTCGGCATTGGTCATGGCCATGGTCTGCAAGCGGGCGCGGTCTCCACGCACGCTATGCACAATGCTTATCTGGTGGCCTGCCCGCTGACTGAACACCTCCTGAAACAAGGCAGCATCTTCAGCGGGCTCACTGCAGATGATCTCCTTTGGCAGGTCGTGCTCCAGATAGAACTGAGCAATGAACGCATTAAGAATCTCGCCACTGGTACTGCCCGCAGGTGTCGCCGGATAGAAAGCCTTGTTGCCCAGATTGACACCGTTGCGTACAAAGAAAACCTGCACGCAGCTCTGCCCTCCCTGACACACGGCGGCCACATAATCCACATTACCGATATCACGCATATCACTGGACAAGTCACTTACCGCTTTAAGACTACCAATCTGATCTCTTAGTCTTGCAGCCGTTTCAAATTCCAGAGCAGCGCTCGCTTCATCCATACGCGTCACAAGCCCTTGCACCACATCCTGGCTTTTACCTTCCAGCACCTGGATCGTCATGTCGACATCATGCCGGTAGTCTTCGGGGCTTATCTTATTAACGCACGGTGCAGTGCAACGTTTTATTTGATACTGCAAGCACGGTCTGGAGCGATTACTGAAATAACTGTCCTCGCACTGCCTTACGCGAAACAGCTTTTGCACAAGTTTCAAGGACCGCTTGACGGAGCTGGCACTGGGATACGGCCCGATATATTTTCCAGGCGCTTTACGTGCACCCCGCTGATAACTCAAACGCGGGTATTCAGCAGAGGTTGAGATATACACATACGGATAACTTTTATCATCACGTAACACCACGTTGTATCGCGGTCGATGCTCCTTGATAAGGTTCTGCTCAAGTAACAAAGCTTCGGCCGCACTGGCAGTTACCGTTGTTTGGACTTGCGCTATGTGTGACACCAACGCCTGCGTCTTGCGATTATCCAGCGTCTTTTGAAAATAGCTGGACAAGCGGCTTTTCAGGTTGCTGGCCTTACCAACGTAAATGATATCTTCTTGCGCATTGTACATTCGGTACACACCCGGGCGGGTTGTCACCGTTCGCATGAACGCCTTGGCATCGAAGGTCGTGTCCGGGTCCGGCACTGGCTCCTAGTTCCAGAGTCCGTGACGCATGGCCAGTCGCACCAGTTCAGCAGTGGTTTTCAGCCCGAGCTTTTCGAATGCGCGCGTTCTGTGAGTACTTACCGTTTTTTCACTGATGTGAAGATTGGTGGATATTTGCCGGTTACGATGGCCACGCAATAGAAGGTTGATGATCTCACTTTCGCGCGAGGTGAGCTTGTCAAACGGGTTCTCCTCACTGCCATTGATCATGTCCATCGCCATCTGCTGCGCGACATCGGCAGACAGATATTGCTCACCCTGCATCACCTGTCGCATGGCATTGTCCATTTCCTCGGCACCACTACCTTTCGTAATGTAGCCGCGCACCCCGGCGTTGAGCAGTTTGCGAATGTGCCCTGCTTCCAGGTGGCCAGTCACCATGATAATGCGGCTTTCCGGTGACAACATCAGAAGTTTATCCGACGCATCCAGTCCGTTCATACCCGGCAGATTGATATCCATCAGAACAATATCAAAGTGTTGCGACTCGGCCACTTGAAGCGCCTCCTCACCGGAACTGGCTTCAGCAATGGTTTTTACGCATGGATTTTCTTCCAGCAACCGGCGCATGCCAGCCCGCACAAGCCCGTGGTCGTCAACAACGAGTACGTTAAGCTGCGAAATCCCCTGCATGTAGAGTCATTTACCAGTTAACCAACGCGGAGCCCCAGGTGAACCCACCACCAAAGCCTTCCATGAGTATTGTGTCGCCACGACGAATTCTTCCATCCCTGACAGCAACATCCAGAGCCAGTGGAATGGATGCGGCTGATGTATTGCCATGTTCTGAGACTGTTTGTACCACCTTGTCCATCGGCATGGATAGTTTTTTCGCAGTTGCAACAATAATACGATGATTTGCCTGATGTGGTACCAGCCAATCGACATCGGACTTTTCCATCGCGTTAGCTGCCAGAGTCTCATCTACGATACGACCCAGGGTTTTCACAGCCATCCTGAACACATCGCTGCCTGCCATCTCGACGTAGGCGGTGCCTTCCTGCACTGCGTCCAACTGATTGGACACCCCCTTGGGCACTTGCAACAGTGAGGCGTAATCGCCATCAGCGTGCAGGTGTGTGGACAGTATGCCGGGCTCGGTATCACGTTGTAAAACTACAGCTCCTGCACCGTCGCCAAAAAGAACACAGGTGTTTCGATCGGTCCAGTCGATGATACGTGAGAAAGTCTCGGCACCCACCACCAGAGCCGTCGATGCCATACCTGTTTTTATGAACTGGTCAGCAACGGACAAGGCATACACAAAGCCTGTACATACCGCCTGGATATCAAATGCCGGACAACCGTGAACATCCAGCCTGCTTTGCAACAGACAAGCCGTACTCGGAAACACCTGATCCGCGGTGGTCGTCGCAACAATAATCAGGTCGATTTTTCCAGCAGTAATTCCAGCCGCATCCAGCGCTCGTCGCGATGCAGCTTCTGCCAGGTCCAGTGTGAATTCGTCATCGGCTGCAATATGCCGCTGGGCAATACCCGTGCGTTCCCGGATCCAGGCGTCCGAGGTATCCACCATCTTTTCCAGATCGGCGTTCGTGACGATACGCTCCGGTAGGTAACCACCGGTGCCGACGATGCGCGAATAATGAGCCATGAAACCTAGGCTGCGCTAAGCGACTCACCCAGACGGGCTTCAATCATGGTAGGCACATTAGTGCCGATTTCCAGCAAGGCAATATCGATAGCATTGGCGAAAGCCAGTGCATCGGCGCTACCGTGGCTTTTGACGACAACACCCCGAAGGCCGAGAAAGCTGGCACCGTTGTAGCGCCGCGGATCTACCCTGCTGCCAAATGCACGCAACACTGGCCGGGCAATCAGACCCACCAGTTTATTCCAGGTGGAGCGCTTGAATTCTTCTTTCAGGAAGTGAGAAACCAGCCGTGCCACGCCTTCGGTTGTTTTCAAAGCTACGTTGCCGACAAAGCCATCACAGACCACGACATCCACTTTGTCGGTGAATATCTCATTGCCTTCGACGAACCCTGTGTAATTCAGTGAGCTTTGCGCCAGCAAAGGGGCTGCCCCTTTAACCTGCTCATTGCCTTTCAGATCTTCCGAGCCAATGTTGAGCAAGCCGACTCGCGGACGCTCTATCCCGTCAACCGCCTGGGCGAGGATGGACCCCATAAGAGCAAACTGGTAAAGATTGGTTGCCGAGCTATCGACGTTGGCCCCCAGGTCAAGCATGTGGGTATGGCCGTTAATTGCAGGCATGGTGGAGGCAATCGCCGGCCTGTCGATACCCACGACTGTCTTGAGCACAAATTTACTGATCGCCATCAGTGCACCGGTGTTACCGGCACTAACGCAGGCATCCGCCTCGCCTTCCTTTACCAGGTTAATGGCCAGCCGCATGGATGATTTCTTTTTGGTACGAAGCGCTACAGCCGCACTATCGTCCATGGTCACAACCTCAGAGGCAGGTACCAGCGTGTAACGCCCTTCGGGCAATGGGTTGTTACCCATGCAGTCGTTAATCAGCTCAGGGTTACCCACCAGCAGCAAATGAACATCCGAGCGTTCCTTGAGCACCGAGCGAGCCGCGTCAACGGCCACAATGGTACCGCCGTCGCCACTCATTGCGTCGATCGCTACCCGGGAGACACGCCCGGATGAGGAGTTACTCGCAGTGGGATTATCCGAAAGAGTGCTGATGACCACTGAGTCGACTGAGTCGTCTGAGCCCACCGGCTCTGATGGCATGTCACTGGACATGCGTTAACCCTGTGCTGGAGATGGCGTTGGACTGCCCTGCAGCAGTCCTTTTGAATGGGGTTACGCGCTTCAAGGCTCCCATTACCTCCGAGACGCCTAGTCCTCGTCCTCTTCGATCTCTTCAGGTGCTTGTACCACCTGGTTACCACGGTAGAAACCGTCGGCTGTAATGTGATGTCGACGATGTAGCTCACCGGTGGTGGGATCGGTTGACAGCGTTGTTTTTGTCAGTGCGTCGTGTGAACGGCGCATACCGCGACGAGATGGAGTCTTGCGGCTCTTTTGAACGGCCATGATTGTTATCCGTTAGCTAGATGCTAGGTAAGGTTAATGTAACTGCAGGTTTTTTAATACATCGAAGGGGTTTGGTTTACCTTCTTCAGTATCAGCTGGCAACGTGCCAAATTCGGTTTTTACGACATTGCACGTCGATGCCTCAGCGTGACGCGGAATATCAGGTACATGCAATATGACCTCATCTTCAAAAAGATCAACCACATGTATGTGCCCATGCTCATCCAGAATCACGGGATCTAACTGTTTGGCCAAAGATTCTGCCTTTTCTTCATTTTCGACAAACACCAACTCGTAGGGCTCATCTATATCAACATCCATGGGTTCCAGACAGCGCTGGCATTCCAAAGTAAATATAGTCTTGATTCGCCCCTTGATAAGGACAAGATTCTTTCTTCGCGAGAACATGGCGGTGCAGTGTATGTCATGCTCTGTTGTGGACAGAATTTCGCCTAATCGGTTCATCTGCTTTTGCGGCAACACAAGCTCGAATCTCGTGCTGTCACGCGCCAGAAGGTCCGGATTGAACCGTTGAGGAAGTGCCTTGACCATAACCCGCCAATGATAGAGAGTGGAGCAAGTTAATGCAAGCGGTTGTTCTGGCCTCCGGCTCACAATACCGAGCCCAATTACTCTCAAGACTGGGGGTCGATTTCCGGGTCATCAGCCCTGATATCGACGAATCCATCCGCGCTGGCGAGCCGTTTTCAGCACTCAGCCTGCGCCTGGCGAGGGAAAAGGCCCTGAAAGTCAGCCAGATGCTCGCTGAGGATTCTCAAAGTGAGACCGCACTATCACTGCCTGATTGCCTCATTATCGCCTCCGATCAGGTGGCCTCAGTGGGTAACACGGCACTTGGCAAACCCGGCACGGAAGAACGGGCCATAGCCCAGCTCAGCAGCATGAGCGGCCAGTGCGTGGAGTTTTTTACCTCACTGCATATTCTGCAGCCTTCAACTGGCCGGCATTTTTCTGCTCTGGATATCACCAGCGCTACCTTGCGCGTGCTTGATCATCAAACCATCACCCGTTACCTGGCGATCGATAAACCGCTGGATTGTGCAGGTAGCTTCAAGGTGGAATCGATAGGGATCAGCCTGTTTGAAACCATAAAAAGCGATGACCCGACTGCACTCATTGGTCTGCCGCTGATCAAGGTGTGTGAAGGGCTGCGCCATTTTGGCGTGCCAATGCCCTGAATTTCTCTACAGCAGCCAGTACGCCAGATGCAGCGTGACGGCTGCAAAAACGCCGGCAATCACGTCATCCACCATGATGCCCATGCCGCCGTGCACGTGCCGGTCCGCCCAACTGATGGGCCAGGGCTTCCAGATGTCAAACACCCGAAAGATAATAAAGCCTGCCAACAGCCATTGCCAGGTTATCGGCAAGGCAATCATCGTTACCAGGTAACCCACCACCTCATCCCACACAATGGCACCGTGATCGTGTACTCCCAGATAGCGCGAACACTCGCCACAGCACCAAACGCCAAAGACAAACAATGCCACCAGAACAAGCAGGTAGAGCATCAGATTGACCGGCATCAGTAGCAATACTGGAATACCCAGCAGCGTGCCGAACGTTCCGGGTGCTTTACGGGCAAGCCCTAGTCCGACGCCCAAAGCAAAAAAGTTGGCAACACTGGCAAATAATGCTTTTACGGGTACGGCCTGCATAATGTTGCTTACCTTGGCCTCATTTCTTGTGGACGCAAGCTCATCGCCAATTTGTCGAGCACACCATTGACATATCGATGCCCCTTATCGGCACCAAAACGCTTGGTAATCTCGATACCTTCATTGATCACTACCCTGGCCGGAATATCAGTCTGGTCGCGCAGTTCAAACGCTGCGATCCTCAATACAGAGCGCTCAATCGGATCAAGATCTGCGATGGGTCGGTCAAGAGAGGCCTCTAACGCGTCGTCCAGCACTTGCGGGTTATGGCTGACGCCGTTATATATCAACAGAAAGTAATCAACATCAACACGGCTCATGTCTTGCGTATCGATGAATTCCTGGCGAATGGTTGAGCTTTGCTCAGAGCTGACGTCCCATTGATACAAGGCTTGTAATGCTCGCTCTCGTGCGTATCGGCGCGACTGGGCCCGGCTCGGTTTCTTTGATTTACGCGGTCGTATAGCCGCCGTTTTGTCACCAGCTTCCTGGGAAGCCTGCTGTTCTGCACTGGCAGCTTCCGCTTCACGCATCAGATCGCCCAGCGACCGCGGCTCCTCGGTACCTGGCAATACCGGAAGCTCGTCTGCAGATGTATCCGTTGCCAAGTCTGCCTGTGAGGGAATTTTTTTCATGATGCCGTGTTTACGTATTGTCCTGACATCATGATTATCCTCTGCGCCACTGTGTGTCTCCGCCAGCATCTTCCAGCACAATACCCTGTGCGGCAAGCTCATCACGAATTTCGTCGCTGCGCTTGAAGTCTTTATTAGCTCTTGCCTGCTGACGTTCGACAATCAACGCAGATATTGCCTCATCTGACAGCCCGGTAACGGTTCCGGAACCCTTAAGCGCAAGTTCTGCATCCAGCTGCAGAATTCCCAGACGCTCACCCAGATGGCTCAGGGTATTCGCCAGAGTGGTAGCCCGGTCAGCATCTTTCTCCTTGTTCAGACTACCGGCGAGTTCGTGCATGACAGCCAGTGCCTCAGGGGTATTCAGATCATCGTTCATTGCCGTCACGAAGCGTTCCACGAAAGCCGAATCGAGATTGTCAGTACCAGGAGTGAGAGTGTGTCCACGCAGTGCCGTGTAGAAACGGCGGATAACGGTGCGCGCAGCATCCAGAGATTCTGTTGAATAGTTGAGCGGGCTGCGATAGTGACTATTGATAATGAAGGTACGAATTTCCTCACCACTGTATTGACCCAGAACATCCTTGATGGTCAGGAAGTTATTCAGCGACTTCGACATCTTTTCATCGTCGATACGCACCAGACCATTGTGCATCCAGTATCTGGCGAAGGTACCGCCGGTTAGCGCCTCACTCTGGGCAATTTCGTTTTCGTGATGCGGAAATTCCAGATCCATACCGCCACCATGAATATCAAACTCATCACCCAGCAGATCCATGGACATGGCGGAGCATTCGATATGCCAGCCGGGACGTCCCGGCCCCCACGGCGAATCCCAGCTTGGCTCGCCGGGTTTCGAGGACTTCCACAGGACAAAATCCAGTGGATCGCGCTTGTTTTCATCGACGGCAATACGCTCGCCCGATCTCAGTTCCGAAACGTTGCGGCCCGATAGTTTTCCATAGTCGGCAAAGGAACTGACTGAGTAGAACACATCACCGTTGTCAGCAGCGTAGGCATGACCTGACTCTATGAGCTTGCCAATGATGCGAATCATGCTGTCGATCGTTTCGGTGGCGCGCGGCTCATGCGTGGGTGGCAGAACATTCAGTGCTCTTTCGTCCTCATGCATTTCGTCGATAAACCGTTGCGAGAGTACAGCCGGCGACTCGTTATTTTCAGCAGCACGCCGAATGATCTTGTCATCCACATCAGTGATGTTGCGTACATACTTAACGAGGTAACCTAAAGATTGCAGGTGTCTGTACAAAACATCGTAAACAATCATGACACGGCCATGACCAACGTGACACACGTCATAGACAGTAATGCCACAGACATAGAGGCCAACTTGCTGCTCTCGCAGCGGTTTAAAGGGCTCTTTCTGGCGGGATAAGGTGTTATGAAGGTGCAGCATCAAAGCTCGGAATAAATTGCAAAAGCGGGTCGTCTGCAAGCGTAGCAGATTACTTGATGGTTACCGGGCGCGGCTAGCTATGTAATTGCCGCTAAAATGTACGAGTTAAACCTCTCGCCCTTAAAATTTCAGGAAACGTGATGTTATTCAGACGTGCTGCAGGATGTATCAAACTGGCTTTCATTGCACTGCTATTTTCATCAATGGCATTCGCACAAGACGCCACTAACGGTACAGACGCCTACCCCAAAGTTCTCATGCGTACCAGCATGGGTGACATGGTGATCGAACTCGATAGAGAGCGAGCACCCGCCAGCGTAGAAAATTTTCTGGCCTACGCAGACGCAAATTATTACACAGACACTGTTTTTCACCGAGTTATCGAAGGATTCATGATTCAAGGCGGTGGCTTCACAACCAGCTTCCAGCGTAAAACAACTCGCCCGCCTGTCGACAATGAGGCCTACAACGGCTTGCGCAACAACCGTTACACCATTGCCATGGCAAGAACCACGGCGCCGCATTCGGCCACCTCGCAATTTTTCATCAATAGCAATGACAACCAGAATCTGAACCACACGGGTATGTCTCAACGCGGTTGGGGCTACACGGTCTTCGGCCGTGTCATCGAGGGCAAGGATGTAGTCGATGCCATCAGCCGTGTAAGAACTGGCCCCAGCGGTCCCTTCAGTCGCGATGTTCCCAAAGAGGCCGTTGTCATCCTGAGTGTCGATCGCCTGTCAGTAAAACCCGCAGAGGGTGCCCTGCCTGCCGCTCCCAATGATGTGCCAGTGGAGGAAAACGTTGAGGGGGCAGCTTCTGCCACATCCGCTAATACCGTGATTCAAAGCGCTCAATCCGGTTCCGGGACCACAAAAATCGGCCTTACTCAAAACCAGAGCCTGGGTGGCGTTTCCAACGCAATTATCAAACAGAATTAACCCGAGTGCCCTCCGTGTTGCTGCGCCTGCCTCAGAGCGCGGCAACACACCCTGTGTCAGACTGATACACTTTGCGGCTTTCGTCTAACTGAAACCCACTGAAAAACCTTATGAAAGCCACTATCACTACCAATAAGGGCACTATCGTTCTCGAACTGGATCAGGAGAAAGCACCTGATACCGTAGCGAACTTCAAACAATATGCTGACGAAGGACATTACAACGATACGATTTTTCATCGTGTAATACCCAATTTCATGATCCAGGGTGGCGGTTTCACGGCAGACATGAATCAGAAGCCAACAAAAGCGACCATCAAGAATGAAGCTGCGAACGGACTGGCCAATAACCTGGGCACCGTTGCCATGGCGCGTACCCCCGATCCGCACTCAGCTAGCTCGCAGTTTTTCATCAACCTCACAGACAACGATTTCCTGAACTTTCGCGATGAGACGCAAGCCGGGTTCGGCTACTGTGTATTCGGCAAGACCATCGAGGGTATGGAAGCGGTAGAAGCCATAGCTGCTGTCAGCACAGGTTCAGCAGGACCGCATCAGGATGTCCCCGTGGAAGCCGTCACAATCGAGTCTATTGTCGTCGGCGAGTAACGCGTTCGGGATCAACGGCAGGCGTCCCCACGGCTGCCAGTAAACCCTGCTGGCAGCATGCGTTCGCACACCTACTTCATAGCTGATCTGCACCTCGATCCACAAAAACCGCGCGCTTATGAGTTTGCGCTGGGTTTTCTCGCGCAGATTCAGCATGCAAAAGCGCTGTATATCCTTGGCGATCTATTCGAATACTGGGTGGGCGATGATGCCGGCGTGCCTTTGTACAAGGATGTTGTGGACGCGCTGGCTTCGCTCAGCGCAAACGATTGCCAGGTATCAATCATGCTGGGCAATCGTGATTTTTTGCTGGGCGAGTCGTTTGCTGAAGCCGCAGGTGCCACCCTGGTGCGAGACGATGAGCTGGTGATCAACCTGGACGATGACCCCACCTTGTTGCTGCATGGCGACACACTCTGTATCGATGATATCGAGTATCAGGCTTTTCGCCAACAGCTCAGGGACGACTCATGGCAGCAGGAATTTCTGGAAAAAACGATTGCCGAGCGCATCGCCTTTGCCACACACCTGCGAGAACAAAGCCGTGAGATCAGCTCGGACAAAACGCAATCGCTGATGGATGTGAACGCATCCGAGGTAGATTCTCGATTCGCTGCTTCCCACTGCCAGAGCATGATTCATGGTCACACCCACAGACCCGACCTACACAGGGATAAAACCGCTGATACCTCGCGCTTTGTAGTCGGTGACTGGCACACCGATCACGCCTACTATGTCGTGCATGACCCAAGCGGTTTGCACTTGACACGCTACGAAGGTGTACTAGGAACGTGACGCTCTGGCGGCTTTGTACTCTGCCTCCATCTGTTTGATCAAAGCCAGCTCCTCCTCATTAAAGCCCGCCTGCAATCGGGCTTCACGGTTATAGGGGCTTCGCAGATAAGCGCTATTTTCACCTTGAAGCAGGTCATGGAATACGGTGGTTCCATCCAGAGATTGCTGATCGCAGATGTAACGAAACCAGCGATTGCCTACCTCGACATGAGTAATCTCATCGGTGTAGATGCGTTGCAGTATGTCGGCAGTTTCCTGATCATCGAGTTGCCGCAGTTTGTCAATCATGGGGGGCGCAACATCAAGACCACGTGCCTCAAGAATCCTCGGCACCAATGCCATTCTCACCAGCACATCATGATCGGTGCGACGCGCCATATCCCACAGACCATCATGCGCGGGCAATTGCCCATAAAAAGCATTCAGCGATAAAAGCCTGTGGTGCAATAACAGGAAGTGTTCGCCCTCGTCCGAAGCAACCCTCAGCCAGTCTTCGATGTAGCCCTCGGGTAATCCACGGAAACGATAGACCGCATCCAGGGCCAGATTGATTGCGTTGAATTCAATATGCGCCAGAGAGTGGATGAGCGCCACCCTGCCCTCCAAACTACCCAGCGCTCTGCGCGCAAGGTGCCGGGCCTCAACCAGTTGTGGTTGCTCAGGCCTGCCCGGAGATTCCAGTACGCGCACCCGGGAAACACCGGTATCGCTGGCAGCTTCACTGCGCTTAACCGCTGACATACTCATCCAGCGTTTATACAGCGCTTTACTCGCCTCTGCCTTTTCGACGGGGTCGGCGCACAACAGAGCGTGTTCCGCTGCCACGTACACATCACTGAAAACAGCTTGTTCGATGCTTGAAGTGTTCATTGGACTATCGATTTTCCGGACAGGAACTGGCTAGGTGTTGCATCCTACGGCAATACAGCTGCTCCGGAACCATGCAACGTTCGTAATATGCATATGAAGACCAAAAATATCGCCCGAAATCTGTTCCTGCTTTTGACGCTTCTATCGCTATCGGCTTGTGCGATGAAACCACCCACGCCGGAAGACGTCGGCGAGAGCTTCGTTCTCGAACGCGATTTAATCGGTAAGACCATCGCAACCGGCAGCTTCAGCGCTATTGATGGTACTCACCGGGAATTCGTTGCCTACATCGACGGCAGCTGGGATGGAACAGCACTGACACTTGTCGAAGATTTTGAATATTCTGATGGTGAAAAAGAGCGGAAGACCTGGGTGTTGACCAAACAAAGCAACGGCGAGTATTCCGGGGTTCGTGAAGATGTCGTGGGGACAGCGCGTGGTTACCAGGATGGCAAGGCGTTTCGCATGGAATACACCATGGCCTTGCCCAATGAAGATGGCAGTCCCGGGCGCAAGTTGAAATTTCGCGATGTCCTGGTTAACGATTCGCAAGGCAGAATTATCAACAACGCAACGGTTGGCTTATGGGGATTTCGCGTTGCAACCGTTAGCCTCCTTATGGAAAAGGAGAAAAACTAGGGTTAAGCCACTAGTCGCGACCCTTAGTAGCCAGCGCTGTAAACAGCTCACGGCTTTTCAACGGCCGGTCACCCAGCTGGACACGCAGAATCTGGCGCATTAGCGTCCGACATTCACTTAACACTTGTGCATCTCCAAAATCCAGCTCATGCATGGCAATCAGGGTTTTGCCGTGCACTCTGACGCCCTCATCAAGCGTCATGCCATCCGGGTGCATAGACGAACTTGACTGGTTAGTCCGATGCTTCTCTTTCATCAAGCCAAGGTCGGCACTATCGGGTAGCGGCACCGCGACGGCGTTGGCCGGATGATAGAGGTATTCATGCTCGGGCAATATCTGTTTGCCATCTGGTGTGCACCAAGGCAGATCAGGCAATACACCCAGCGTATCAAGCAACTGTAATTCGAAAGTACGCAACACTACTTCGTACCCTATATGCAGTTGTTCCAGTTCCGATAGTGCCAGCGAGAAGAACGCGAATACCTCATCCTGAGGTTGATCCTTACCCAGCAACCGTAGCACCAGCTCATTGATGTAATACCCGCAAGCAAGCCGCACATCCGTTAAGTTCAACGCCGGCCCGCTCTCCTCGATGCCAGTGAGTGTCCGCAGGTCACCGGCACCCACCCAGGACAACAGCAAGGGTCTGAATGGCTGATACAAGGCGCGTATCTGTGGTCGTGAATTGCGCGCACTTTTTGCCATCAACGCAACCCTGCCGTGCGTCAGGGTAAACGCATCGACAATAAAACTGCTTTCCTGATACTCGCGATAATGCAGTATGTAGCCCGGCTGCAGCGATGTACTGACGCTTGCGTCATGCATGTGGTCTGCAATGTCTACTTGCTTTCATACCCGAGACTGCGAAGCGCACGTTCATCATCGGCCCACCCCTCTTTCACACGGACCCACAACTGCAGATAAACTTTGTTATCGAACAAGGTTTCAAGGCTTGACCGGGCACGTGTGCCAACCTCTTTCAACTGTGATCCGCCTTTACCAATGACAATACGTTTCTGGCTGTTTTTGGCAACCCAGATGACGGCACCGATACGTAGCAGACCCGGTGTCTGTTCAAAGGTCTCTACCTCCACACTGAGAGCGTATGGCAACTCAGCCGATAACAAGCGTGTCAGTTGCTCCCGTACTGCTTCTGCTGCAAGAAAACGCGAGGAACGATCTGTGAGTTCGTCCTCGGCAAACTGCCATGGGGCTTCAGGTATCAATTTACCCACAGCCTGCGTTAACGCATCGACCCCCTGACCCTTGCGCGCTGATATGAGAAAGACTTCCTGCAAGCGCTCGTGCGATGGGATACGCGTTAGAAACGGCAGTAGTTCTTTCTTGTGCTTGACGGTATCAATCTTGTTGACCGCGATAAAAAACGGCACACCGGAATTGCTCACCAGCTCATAAGCACGCTGGTCATCATCGTTCCATACCATCGACTGAATAATCAGTACGACGATATCCACATCATGCAGCGATGATGAGGCGGTTCGATTAAGCACCTGATTCAGCTTCTGGGTACCAGTAACATGAATACCCGGAGTATCCACATAAATCACCTGGCGGTCATCTTCGGTATGGATGCCGAGGATGCTATGCCGGGTAGTCTGCGGTTTGTGTGCCGTGATACTGAGTTTCTGTCCGACCAGATGGTTCAACAGCGTGGATTTGCCCACGTTTGGCCTGCCGGCTATGGATACAACACCGCAATAGGTCATGACAACATTTCGTATTTCTTCTCGATGGCGACAGTTTACGCGCAGCGTGACTCAAGCGGGTGGACGGCTTCGCAACGCTTCAATTTTATCGAGCATCAGTTGCGCTGACGCCTGCTCGGCTTTGCGCTTGCTTGATGCTGTCGCAGTAATCTTGATCTGTGGCTCGCGCAAGGTGCAACGTACAGTGAATTGCATATCGTGCGATTTGCCGGATGTTTCGATAACCTCGTAGTCGGGTCGCGCAAGTCCCTCGGCCTGCAGCTGCTCCTGTAGGCGCGTCTTGGGATCCTTTAGCTGTGCCGAGGGTGGAAGCTCATTAATTCGATTGCCATACAGTCTGAGCACGAGGGTGCGGGCAACTTCGTATCCGGCTTCAATAAATACAGCACCAATCAGTGATTCCACCACATCGGAGAGTATCGAATCCCGTTTGAAGCCTCCACTGCGAAGCTCGCCAACACCCATGATCAGGTAGTCGCCAAGACCCAGCTCCCGGGCTATTTCGGCCAGTGTGCTTTCACGCACAAGACTGGCTCTTAATCGGCTAAGCGCGCCCTCGTCCTCATCGGGCCTTTGATGGTACAGCTCGGTCGCTATCGTAAAATTCAGAAAGCCGTCACCAAGGAATTCGAGGCGCTCGTAATTACGCGACCCGCTGGATCGATGCGATAGAGCCTCTGTCAGTAAACCCTCATCCTTGAACTGGTAATCGAGTCTGTCCAGTAATGTCTGTATTTGCGCCATTGGCGCACTTTACCAGCGTGCGAACAACCTTGGGGATATCGATCCCGGCTCCGTGGAGACTACATCGGAGCATTCGTGGTTTTATTGAAGGTGGTGACCAGGTCGATGTTATGGAACAGTCTGGAGCGGCGCTCATATTCAACGCTTACGATGTACCCAAGCTTTGCATCACGGGTTAGCTTTATGGTGTCTTCGCCCTTCAGATCCCAAAGATTGTTGGTGCGGTAGGCGTTGTTGATGTGGTTGTATACCTCACTACGCGGCAGCTTCAGGATTTCCGGCTTTTTGGCAAGATCCAGTGCGACATTGGTCACGGTCCAGTTTTCGGAATAATGCGGTCCTAATTTGATCGCAAACAGACCGATAAAGATGGCAACAGAAAGGACCACCAGATAACCGGTAAAACCAAGCCCGGCCTGACGCCAGTATTGTGGGTATTTGTTCGAACTCATGCAACGTCCTCGTGCTGGCCCGGGTCTGCTTGGAAGCAACTGCCCGAGATCAACTGGGTAGGGTATTGCGCAGTCCGGAAGACAATGCGCGATACTAGCTACTCATACAGCGTCAGAAATGCTCGGTTCCTGAACAACACAAAGCCACGTCCCTATGGTGCGTCAGGCCGGATTTGCCGGTGACTTTCACGATTTGTGAATAGCTCGACACCAGCCTGCAAGACAGGGAGTGCAATTTGCTACTTGATGCTGTCGCCCAGACGACTCCAGATAATGCCCTCGTTCCAGTGCATCCAGATAAATCTGGCCTTTCCAACCAGATTTTCTTCGGGTACAAATCCCCAGAATCTGCCATCGTTACTGCGATCGCGATTATCGCCCACCATAAAATAATGCCCTTCGGGCACCACAAAGGTACCGGAACGCTTGGCTGCCTCATCAGGGAACTCGAGTATTTGATGCGGATCATCGCCTAGACGTTCATCGCGCACCACAGCTCCTCTGACAGCCCGGTGATCGATGGGGCTGATGTATTGCTCGTCTCCTTCCGTTTCCATCACTTCACCGTTGACGATGAATAACCTGTCGACGTACTCGACTTCATCACCCGGCAAACCGATGACCCGCTTTATGTAGTCCAGACGGGGGTTATCCGGAAAACGAAATACCGCCACATCCCCACGCTCAGGGGAGCCGGAGTCCAGAATTTTGGTATGCGTGATAGGCAGTCGCACACCGTAGCTGAATTTGTTGACCAGAATAAAATCACCGACCAGCAGTGTTGGAATCATGGAACCTGACGGGATGCGGAACGGTTCGAACAGAAACGAGCGCAGCACCAGTACCACCAGAAAAACCGGAAAGAAAGACTGCACATATTCCACCAGCAAAGGAACTTGGTCATCACGACCCTCGGCACGGCGTTTTGGGGCAAAAGCCAGTGCGTCAATCAACCAGATCAGACCCGTGATTGCCGTGGCGAGTACCAGTACCAGTGGAAAATTCAATTTATCGATCCAGCTCGAAGGCATTAGTTTTTGTCCGATTGTAGGACGGCGAGAAAGGCTTCCTGCGGGATTTCCACTTTGCCCACCTGTTTCATCCGGCGTTTACCGGCTTTCTGTTTTTCCAGCAGTTTTCGTTTTCGAGACACATCACCGCCGTAACATTTGGCCGTAACGTTTTTCCTAAGAGCTTTTATAGACGAACGGGCGATGATATGCGAGCCGATTGCAGCTTGCACGGCCACTTCAAACATCTGCCTGGGAATAATATCTTTCATTTTCTCAGCCAGTTCGCGGCCACGACTCTGCGAGCGGTCACGGTGAATGATTGAGGCCAGAGCGTCCACCTTATCGCCGTTTATCAGAATATCAACCTTGACAAGGTCTGCAGCCTGAAAACGTTTGAATTCATAATCAAACGAGGCATAGCCCTTACTGACCGACTTGAGCCGGTCAAAGAAATCCAGTACCACCTCAGACAGAGGAAGTTCATAGGCCATCTGCACCTGTCTTCCCAGGTACTGCATGCTTAGCTGTACACCACGCTTCTCAACACATAACTTGATCACCTCACCCACATAATTCTGCGGCGTCAGGATGTTCGCTTGAATAATGGGCTCGCGAATCTCGTCAATCACATTGACCATGGGCAACTCGGACGGGTTATGGATATAACTGAACTCGCCCTTGGTATCCAGAATTTCGTACACAACCGTTGGTGCAGTAGATATCAGGTCCAGGTTGTACTCGCGCTCCAGACGCTCCTGCACGATTTCCATATGCAGCATGCCCAGAAATCCACAGCGAAAGCCAAACCCGAGCGCACTGGATGATTCGGGTTCAAAGTGCAGTGCCGCATCGTTCAGGCGCAGTTTGGACAGCGCCTCGCGGAAACTTTCATAATCGTCGCTCTCAATGGGGAACAGACCGGCAAACACTCTCGGTTGTACCTCTTTAAAACCCGGGAGAGGCTCTACAGCCGGTCGCGATGCCAGCGTGATAGTGTCACCAACCCGCGCGGCTTCTATTTCCTTGATGCCGGCAATGATGAAGCCCACCTCTCCTGCGCACAGTTGGTCCAGTGTTTTTCGTTTCGGCGTAAAGATGCCGACATCATCTGCCTGGAACGTCCGGCCGGTGGACATGATCTGTATTTTGGAGCGACGCTCAATGCTGCCTTCGATAACTCGTACCAGAGTGACAACCCCCACATAGGCATCAAACCAGGAGTCAATAATCAATGCCTTGAAGGGTGCTTCAAGGTCGCCAACGGGCGGCGGCACACGCGCAACGAGCTGTTCCAGCAACTCGCCAATGCCAATACCTGTTTTAGCGCTGACATGAATGGCATCGTGCGCTTCAATACCGATAATTTCCTCGATCTCATCGACGACCCTGTCCGGGTCAGCCGCTGGCAAATCGATTTTATTAAGTACCGGGAGAACTTCCAGATCCTGTTCTATCGCTGTGTAGCAATTAGCAACACTTTGTGCCTCCACACCTTGCGATGCATCGACGACCAGAAGAGCCCCTTCACAAGCAGACAATGAGCGAGAGACCTCGTAGGAGAAATCCACATGCCCCGGGGTGTCGATGAAATTGAGGTGATAGGTAACGCCATCGTTCGCCTTGTAATCCAGCGATACCGCTTGCGCCTTGATGGTAATACCCCGCTCCTGCTCGATATCCATCGAGTCGAGAACCTGGGATGACATCTCGCGATCACTCAAGCCACCACAAACCTGGATGAACCTATCCGCGATGGTAGATTTGCCATGGTCAATGTGGGCAATTATCGAGAAGTTACGTATGTTTTGCTGCATGCGGACTGTGCTGCGGTGGAAGGGTGCGTCAGCGACAGGCGCTGATGATCGCAGTATTAAGATGTGTTGTCGGTGCTCGACATCGTCCTATTGTAACTTGCATGTGCCCTTTCAAGCGCGTTCCTAAGCTCTTCAAGATCCAAAAAGTGCTCACAGACCTCTTCATTTTCACAATTGAGCACAGGCACACGTACGTTATACGCATCGCGCAGCGCAGAATCGGCGTCGATGTCGAGTTTTTGCAGCACAAAGCTGTGTGGCTCGAGCAGCTCATACAGTTGCTGCTCAAGGTCCTCACACAAATGACAACCATCGCGGTAGTACAGCGTCAGCTGTGGCTTGTAGTTACTGATCGAGCTGTAGCGCCAGAAAAACCGGGCCCTCGTTACGATGTACCAGCACGGCGACATTGCGCCTGCCTTCCAGTTCAGTCAACACCTCATTCAGCTGTGAAGAGTTATCGACTGGCTTGTTGTCGACCATGGATATGACATCGCCCTCCACGATGCCAGCCTTATCGGCAGGCCCGTCTTTTTCAACGCTTGCGACCTGGACGCCGCCCTTGTCGATACCCATTGCATCGCGTGTTTTGTTGTCGAGTGGTCTGACCGTTAACTCCAGAATGTTGCGCGGAACCGGTTGCGGCGTAGGACTGACGCTTCGGCGCAGATCATCATCACTGGGTAATTCGCCGATATTCACGATGACTTCTATGCTCTTGCCCTCACGTACCACTTTCAACTTTGCATCACTATTGGCAGGCACACGCCCTACCAGTGGTGGCAAGGACGAAGATCGTTCTATTCTATTGCCTTCAAAATGCGTAATCACATCACCTAGCTTCAATGGCGAACGTGATGCCGGGCTATCGGGCAATATGCGCGAGACTAGTGCCCCATGCGCCACCTGCATACCGAAGGATTCGGCAAGTTCCATCGTAACTTCCTGAATAATGACACCTAGCCAACCGCGAGTAACTTCTCCGGATTCGCGGATCTGCGTTGCGACGTCAATCGCCATTTCTATAGGTATGGCAAACGACAGACCCATGAAACTACCCGTTCGGCTGTATATCTGACTGTTGATGCCGATGACATCGCCATCGAGGTTAAACAGCGGACCACCGGAGTTTCCGGGATTGATGGCAACATCTGTCTGTATAAATGGCACATAGCTCTCGTTGGGCAGTGCTCTTCCTGTGGCGCTGACTATCCCGGCGGTTACCGAGAAATCAAAACCGAACGGTGAGCCAATAGCCAGCACCCACTCGCCAACTTCCAGCTCATCGCTGTTTCCAATGCTCACGACGGGTAGATTGTCGGCTTCGACCTTGAGTACTGCCACATCGGAACGAGGATCGGCACCAATGACCCGAGCGGTTAGCTGGCGTCTGTCATGCAATCGGACGGTGACCTGGTCTGCTGATTCAACCACATGGTTATTGGTCAGGATATAACCGTCAGCCGAGATGATGAAACCTGAACCCGTGGCACTGGCCTCAGAGGGTTGGCGAGGTTGTTCCTGAAAGCGTCTTATCAGCTCATCCATCTCGCTATCCCCACTTCCCGCACCGGGAATTTCAGGGCGCGTCGCCAGTTGTCGAGACTGACTGATGCTGATGTTTACGACAGCTTTATGATTATTCTTGACCAGCGACGTGAAATCGGGCAACTCAAGCGCCTGCGCGATAGTAGTCGCGCACATCAGCAGCGTGAGCAACAAGCACGATGCTGTTAGCGTGATATAGCGTGTATATCCGTGCCCGCTGACCAGGCGGCTAAGGCCGCTTCTATCGATATCCGATACAGCGTGATACTGCAAACGCGATGTATTCATCTAGGCTCTCTTGCGGAAGAAGGATGCATGCCCACTATACGGGCTGATCGAAGGCACAGACTGCGTTCGGCTCTGGCTAAAATGCCAGACGCCAGTTGACGCCATGCAAAAATACCACCACAAAGTCCCGCCAGGGCACTCAATACAATGAACAACTCGGCTGTGGCGGGCTCCACGCCCTGTGCTGCGGGCGTTCTGAACAGGTTACCTGAAAGCGCGGTTGCCAACATCGTTGAACACAACAACCCCAGAAGCGGTAGTCCGTAGGCGGCAAATACCGGTAGTAGCCAGCCAGAACCTTGCTCATCAATTTCTACCAGCACAGGCTGGCCCGACATGACATTTGTGTCGCCGGAACCGGTAACCCATAACTGCACACCTGAGTGTTCTGAATTGAGCATGATAGCCCCGCAACCTTCGCCACGGCTACATCGCTGGCACTGGTTGACGGAATCAAGCTCCACCAGTGTTTTATCCGGAGCGCTGGCATCGACAACCCAGGCCTGGCGCTTCACTCTTTCAGTTTTACAGCGGCTGCGATGGCTCTGACCGTGGCTTCAGGTACTTCCCCTACCGCCGTGATCATCATGGATTCCGAACTGACGCTGAAGGCATTCATGGCCCCCATTCGAGACAGACCAACGGAGGAGCCTGCCTGTTTTGTTGCCGACACATACTCGACATAGACTGATACCGAGGCCATACCATCACTGAGCATGACATGACTGACAGGGCCATTCTTGATGGGTGTAGACGAATAGGTTTCGGAAACCTTGCGATACCCATCGGGTAATGAGGCAAAACCGACTCGGTCCGCTTGCTCACTTTTTTCGCGAGTCTCCAAACTGGATACGGCCTGTGTGCTTTTGGGCTCAAGCCAACTGACTACATCACGCGATTCGCCACCGAGAAAATTAAATCGTGCGATATCTATGCTGTTGGGGAAGGAGATTTCCGTAAAAATTACCTGCTCTACCGGTTTCTCCGGGCCTTCCAGCAGCATTGAACGCAGCAGCATGTTGTTTTCCACATCAATCCAGAAGCGGTAGCCATAGCGGTATTTATCGCGTGGCACAACGTTGATGACATGTGTAGGCCGGTCGGCCACCCGGTCGGGTTTGCCGTAGGAAAATGTGTAACGCTGACTGGTGGCAAGGCTGGCATCGAACCTGGGCAGCGCTTCTCGTGGCTTGGATTTGCTGACAACCACGGATTGACTACCAGGCCAGATGCAGGTCACCAGCGAGTTGTTGCGGATGACTTCTCGGGCCTCGCCATCGAGTGCCGTGAGGCGCTCATGCTCTCCGCGCCCGGTATTCGCGTGCAATATATGCATACCCGTCAGATTGCTTCCCTGTGCATGCACAAAAATGCCTTCATAATTCAGCGAGCGAAGCGCCTGCGACATGGATTGAATCAACTTGGCCGGTGCAACCCCATTAGCGCTTTCCTGCGCATAAGCCACCGATACAGAAGACCCGAGCCCAGCGACCCAGGCAGCAACCATCGCGCGTCGTGCAACAACAAGCCAGCCTGTTCTTCCCGGCCTATTGACCATGCCAACACTCATCAGCATCAGCGTCCCTGGGTGTTCTCTTCGTAACCGACCAATCTGGAATATGGCAACAAGCCCTGACGACCAGCAGTTGGAGAATTTTCAATGTGTTGGGAAAGCATCATGTTAAGACGTTGTTCGTCTGATACACGTTGTGCAGAATCAGATGACATCCAGAAAGATCCCGAATTAGACGATGCGGTATTGGCAACGAACTCCACCACGGGAAGAACCGTGCTGGCATCCTGTGAAAATACATCGTTAGTTTGCAAACCTGCCTGCACAACACCTTGCGATGCCCCCTCATCAGTACTTGCCAGCTGTGAGACGCCTGGCTGAGTTTCTTGCTGAAACAGATTTAGTCCCACAACCGTCACCAGAGCCACACTGGCGGCCAACGCAAAACCAGCCACACCCGTATTGATCCATGAGGATCCGGAGTCTATAGAGGTTGGCGGTTCAGGCGACTGCATTTGCTGTGGGGTGGCTACCTCACTCTTTTTCGTAATGACAGGGACATCGTCGTCAGAGGGTGTCGCTGTCGCAACAGGTACCGCGCCGGCACCACTGAAAAGCGTAATGTTGCTGTAATCCGGCTCATCCTTGATAGCATCACAAATACGTGTCACCAGTGCCTGATCAGAACGTACCGGCTCGTTTTTTAGCACATCACGGATCATGTGGTAACGCGCCCATTTGGCTTGCAGCGCCTTGTCTGCACAAAGCGTCGCCAGGCAATCTGCAGAATTGAGCTCACGCCACTCACCGTCCATGAGTTGCGATACTTTCTGACTGTCGTTCAATTTCTCTGAATCGTTCATGACTTACCTGCGTTTTTCTTCGAGCAATGGCTCGAGGTTAGTATCTATGGCTTCACGCGCCCTGAAGATGCGAGAGCGCACCGTGCCGATCGGGCAATCCATAGCCACGGCAATCTCTTCATAGGAGAGTCCATCGAACTCACGAAGCGTAATGGCCTCGCGAAGGTCATCAGGAAGTGCCGCTATGGAATCCTGCACAACTCGTGCAATTTCCTCAGTGGCCATGACTCGATCGGGAGTGGCAGTCTCCCGCAATGCCGATCCACTATCGTACTGTTCTGCATCGGCAGCATCTATGCCAGTATCGCTGATCTTTCTGCCCATCGTGACCAGATGGTTCTTGGCGGTGTTGATGGCAATGCGATAGAGCCAGGTGTAGAAAGCACTGTCTCCCCGAAAGTTCTTCAGACCACGGTAGGCTTTTATGAAAGCTTCTTGAGTGACGTCTTGTGATTCATGGCTATCATGGACATAGCGCGTCACCAGATGGCCAATCTTGTGCTGGTACTTGAGAACGAGCAGATCGTAGGCAGACTTGTCGCCCCGCTGAACTCTTTCTACGAGCGCCATATCAATTTCTTTTTCACTCAACGGTTTCGCTCCCCGAGCGATCTTTGGTGTTATTTGGAACACCGTGTTCGAGGCAAGAATCATAGCAGCTCTATCTAGCAATCTACGCCCGGAGAGGCAGTACTTCTCAGACAGCTGCCACCGCATTAGTTCACAAACACATTCACAAAAGTGTTACCAAAGCCAGCTTTTGTCATCGACTACACTATACAAGTCAGAACTTTCGGGTCCGCTGCCCCTGTTTAAGGCTGCCCAGGCTTCACAGTCGATCAATCAGTAACGCCACTTCAACCGGTGAATTAACCATGTCTCTTCCCCTGGTTTTAACGACAACCCAATTACAACAGCACCTGACGCAGCTGGAAACCGATGGCAAAACACTGGCTGATGCCGGCTTTCGCCTGGTCGACCTGCGCTCAGCGGAAGCCTACGCAGCCGGGCATATAAAGGGTGCTGTGAACGTCAGTCCAGCGCTTTTGAATCGCAGCGACCCCCCCATGAATGGCTTGATGCCCGAGCCGTCGGCGGTGAATGATTTTCTACGCAGTATCGGCGCTCGTATGGGCGACCAGATTATCGCCTACGATGGCGGACTGGAAACACCCGCGGCCCGCCTTGTGTGGGTCATGGACGCCTACGGCTATGAGGTGTGCAGTTGGCTCAGTGGAGGTTTCAAAGCCTGGGTAGCGGACGACAACCCCGTTAGCACCGAGCCCGTAACGACAGACCCGGGCAGCCTGGAATTGAGTCTGATCGGCGACAATGTGATTTCTGTAGATAATCTGGTTGCCGAGCTGGACAACCCGACTCTGAAAATTCTCGATGTGCGCAGCGCTGGCGAATACGAAGGTAAAGATATACGCGCAGCCCATAGCGGGCACGTTCCCGGGGCAAAGCATGCCGAGTGGACCTCCATGCTCGATGACAAAGGTCGCCTCCTGGACGATTCCACGCTGGAGAAAAATCTTGGCGCTTTAATCGGTTCTGATCATGACGATACCGTTGTTGTCTACTGCCAGACACATCAGCGCTCGTCGGTCACCTATGTAGCGCTTAAACATCTTGGTTATCCGGACGTACGCGCGATAGACGGCGCATGGTCTGCCTGGGGCAACCGCCAGGACACTCCCAAACACACAAGTTAGAGCCAGTACCTATTCGCGTACAAAGCCATTCGCTAAATACTGGTCAAAGCCAGTACCAGCTCACTGGTTAGAGCCAGCGGCTACTCACTGGTTAAAGCAAGCACCTTTTCGGTTAAAGCAAGCACCTTTTCGTCGCTTATAGCCAGTGGCTACTCACTGGCTATAAGCTTGCAATAGTTGTCGTAGCGCGAGGCGGCTATGGCACCGGACTTGACCGCATCACGCACAGCGCAAACGGGTTCAACGGTATGCGTACAGTCGCCAAACCGACACTGTGCCGAAATCTCTGCCAGCTCCGAAAAACCGTGGCGAACCGTCTGTTCATCAAGATGGGCAACAGAGTACTGGCGTACACCGGGTGAATCGATAATGGAGCCGCCTTGTGGCATCTCGTACCAATAGGTGACAGAAGTTGTGTGCGAACCCAGACCGGTAGCCTGAGATACTGCGCCTATTCGAAGTTCACGATCGGGCAACAGCTTCTGGATGATTGACGATTTACCCACGCCGCTTGCCCCCACCAGAGTCACAGAACGACCTTCAAGTTCGGTTAACAAAGGCTGCATTCCGCCCTCTGTCTTGGTATCTATCATGACTGCCGGATAACCGATATTCCGGTAGATAGTGACCATATCCTCTGCCGAGGCGCGCTCCTCTGCTGTCATTCGGTCTGTCTTGTTGATAATGATTAAAGCGCTGACACCTGCTCGATAAGCTGCTACGCAGAACTGGTCAATAAGCAGATGATCGATACCCGGCGGGCTGGCAGACACAATACCCAGATGAGTCAGATTGGCAGCCAGAGGTTTTAGCCAGTGACGGTCTGCCCGCTCGAGTACGCTACGTCTTTCGACCAGCTCATAAACCCGCAGGACACCATCTTCGCGCTGGCACAAAACCTCATCGCCAGCGACCAGTAGTGGCAGGTTTTTTAATGGATAGCCTTTTTCGAAGCCGGTATTGTCAAGCAACTGAAGTGCGACAGTCGCCCGGAAATTTGCCACGACACGTGCGGTTAGCATAGTGCCACCCTGACGGTGAGCTGCGTTCTTCTTAATCACCCGGCAATCGTCACGTTGTCAATCAATGAAATGTGTAACAAAGGCGCGGCATCTTTTTTGTTTGTGTGCTTGAATACGGACCCGGAACACTAGTGTAACAGGGCCTCCCTGACAAGCGAATTAGACGGATAAAATCTCAACCTTATGACTTACGCTGATGACAATCTTATCTGGGTAGACCTGGAAATGACGGGCCTCGATCCAGACAAAGATACGGTTATAGAGATTGCATCTATTGTTACCGATGCCCAACTCAATACTCTGGCCGAAGGACCCGTGCTGGCCATACAGTGTTCAGAGTCCCGTCTTGCGGGCATGGATGAGTGGAATACCGAACATCACAATGCTTCCGGTCTGGTCACGCGCGTGCGCAACAGCCAGCATTCTCTGGATGATGCCACGCGCGAGACACTGGAATTTCTAAGACCCTGGATTGCCTCAGGCAAAAGCCCGATGTGCGGAAACAGTATCGGGCAGGATCGACGTTTCATGGTCCGGCACATGCCAGAGCTGGAAGCCTTTTTCCACTATCGCAATATCGATGTCAGCACGATCAAGGAGCTGGTGCGTCGCTGGAAGCCCGAAATCCTGCAAGGTTTCGTCAAGCAAGGCGCTCATCTGGCACTGGATGATATCCGTGAATCAATAGCTGAGCTGGCGTACTACCGGCAGCATGTGTTTTCAATTTGAGTGATAAGCGTTTGTAAATCACCTTCTGCGAAAAAGTGCAAGCACAAACAAATGTAAACAGCGCTTTTTTTTCTTTAAAAACCGCTTGACGGAATGAATTTCTGCGTTTTTATGCACAAGCCCGTAAAAGTTAGCCACACACGTTACATTTAGCAGACAAAAGGGTGTGGATTTATACAGGATATTTCTTAAGTCATTGTTTACCCTAAATTTTAACGATATCGTACAAATTATAGACAATTTGACAATAGTGTTAAAAAACCAGTGACTTACCCCAATTTCTCAGTTCTATGCACATAGTTATCCACAGAATTTGTGGATAACCGTATCGTCAGGTTAGAGCGCCGTTAACTGACGGGTGTCCGCTGGGCAAATGCAACCGACAAGGTCCCGCCATCGGCAAATTCCAGCTCGCTACCCACCGGAATTCCGCGTGCAATCTGAAGGATGGGAATCTGATAGCGAGACGCCATGTCTGCGATGAAGCGAGCCGTCGCCTGCCCTTCCACTGTTGGATTGGTCGCCAGAGTGATTTCGTCTACTCCACCTTGCTTCAAGCGTTCGTCCAGCAGGTCCAGACCGAGATCTTTGGGCCCGATGCCATCGAGGGGTGACAGATGACCCAACAGCAAAAAGTATTTGCCGCGATAATCCGTTGCCCGGTCTATTGCCATGACGTCGGCAGGATTCTCGACAATACACAGTTGCGATGACTGCCTGAGAGGATCAGAACACCAGCGACACAGCTCGGCCTCGGTAAACAAACGGCATTCCTGACAGTGATGGATTCTGTCCATCGCTGATATCAGGACCTCACCAAGTTTTCGGGCTGCATTGCGATCGCGTTTGAGCAAATGCAACGCAATTCTCTGCGCCGACTTGGGACCAACGCCAGGCAGACAACGCAGGGATTCGATCAGGTCTTCAAGTAACCCGCTGGAGGACATTGCTTAGCTTTCCGGGAATAGTCATGATCAGAATGGCATCTTCATACCGGGTGGCAACTCCATGCCAGCGGTAAGACCACTCATCTTGTCTTTAGAGGCTGTCGCCAGCCGCTGCGATGCGTCATTGACGGCAGCGGCAACCAGATCCTCCAGCATGTCTTTGTCATCACCGATGAGGGAATCGTCGATGCTCACTTTACGTAATTCATGTTGACCATTCATGATGACGGTCACTAGTCCGCCGCCACTTTGACCTTCGATCTCCATATTGGCGATCTCTTCTTGCGCTTTTTGCATGTCTTCCTGCATTTTTTGCGCTTGCTTCATCAAATTACCGATGCCGCCTTTCATAAGGGGGTGACTCCTGAGTGCTTGTTAGTGGTTGACTTTGCAGCGCTCCATAATACAGGAGAGCTGACTGTCTAAGAGTTGGCCGGCGGCCGGTTCAAAGGTCTGATGCTGGCTTCATCAACAGCACCATCAACCTGTTCTATCAGTTGTCTGACAATGGGGTCGAGCTTGATTGAGTCGTGAGCTGCAGCCATGTCATCGTCCGCCTGTTTCTGGGCAATTTTGGCTGGCGTCTCCAGAGACTGCTCCACCTGGTCAATGTTCACCTCGATGTCGCGACCAAACCAGGTTGTTAACGCGCTACGCAAGCGCTCAACAAAACGCTCTGTGTTCAGGTGCTCTGCACTGTCCTCGAGATGCAATAACACGCGATTATCCGTTATGCCTGCCCAGATACAGTTATTGGCCAGTTGTAATGGCATGCCGGCAACGTCCAGTTCAGTGACAATCTGTGGCCAGTCTGCCGCTTTGATTTGCGATTTGTCGATCGATGACGCTTGAACAGGCGGTGTTGTTGCGGTGTTCTCTACCTGCGTTGAAGCAGGCTCGGGTGCGGCCTGCATAGGTGCGGCCTGCGAAGGCACAGGCGTAACCGGCACAGGCGTAACCGGCACAGGCGCGGCGGCTACCGGTGTTGAGCTAGCAGATGCTTTAGCAGGCTCTGGGCTGGACGGTGCCGCGGACGGTGATTCTGGCGCATTGGCAGTCGCGGCAGCGGCAGCGGTATTGCCATTCAGCGTTTCCAGCTGCGCAACAACATCCTCAGGCAATGGCTCTCCGCGGGCAGCGGCCAGTGCCGCAGCACGCATTGACCCACCAGCCGAGACCGAACCACGAACTTCAAGACCTGCTGGCTTTTCAGCTTCCTGCGCAACCGTTGCTGCCGCAGCGGGTTTGGCAGAGGCTGCCGGCTCCTTGTCCGGTTGGGTCTTCGCACCGGCACTGCCAGAGGTGGTTGAGCCAACAGGATTCTGTCCGCCGAATCCACCTTGCGGTTTGAACGCATGCATACGCAACAGCGTCATGTCAAAAGCTTCTCTCGTATCGGGAGCAAATGGCATGTCGCGACGGGCATGCAAGCCGATTTGATAAAACAGTTGCACCACATCAGGATCGAGCTCTTTGGCAAGTGAGGCAAGTCGGCTGTAGCCGGGGGTTGCCTCTGATACGCTTCCGGGGACTGTTCTCAACATGGCGACGCGATGCAGCAGCGAAAGTATTTCACCTAACAGCTCTGAGAATTCCGGGGCGTACTGCGCCAGTTCTTCAACCTGTGAAAACAAGGCCGGCATATCTCCAGCTGCCAGTGTTTCGATAAGCGCCAGCAATCGCTCAACCGACGCCCGCCCCAGCATGCTCTCTACCTCGGTGGCACGCACGGCACCTTCACCGGAGGCCGCCGCTTGTTCCACCAGCGATAACGAATCACGCACACTGCCTTCCGAGGCGCGCGCTATGAGATCCAGCGCGGGTATTTCATGCTCAATCTTCTCCTCGGTGAGTATCTTTGCCAGGTAATCGGTAAGAACGCCGGGTGACATGCGTTTGAGATTGAACTGCAAACAGCGGGAAAGTACCGTCGCGGGGACTTTTTGGGGATCGGTGGTGGCAAGCAGAAACTTTACGTGCTCGGGGGGTTCTTCCAGCGTTTTAAGCAGGGCGTTGAAACTATGTGTGGAGAACATGTGCACCTCATCGATCAGGTACACCTTGTAACGACCACTGGCCGGAGCATAAGGGACGTTTTCCAACAGCTCGCGGGTGCTTTCAACTTTGGTCCGCGATGCTGCATCAACCTCAATGAGATCGAAGAAGCGCCCGGCATCGATATCCTGGCAAGCGCTGCACGTTCCACAGGGATCGGAGGAGACCCCATTGGTTTCACAGTTAAGACATTTGGCGAATATGCGAGCAATGGTGGTCTTGCCAACACCGCGCATGCCAGTAAACAAATAGGCATGGTGCAGGCGATTGCTGTCCAGCGCATTGACCAAAGCCCGCAACACTGGCTCCTGGCCAAGCATGTCGCGGAAGTGGTGCGGCCGCCATTTGCGCGCAAGAACCTTGTAGCTCATGGAAAAGTAACTGCCCTTGCTTTTTTCTGTCCTTGCTGAATAAGGCGGCATTCCGCACCAGCCGCATCCCGGCGCCCGAATCCATTGCTGCCGCTGCTCCCTTCCGGGCCTGACGGGGTTCACAACTTCTCGTCGCGAGAGTGCCGATACGGAACACCATAGCCAGCCTATTGTGGGCTTTGCCGTGCTCTGGCGCAAGCACCTTTGGGCAATCTCTGGGTAAATAACTGTTGTTACAGCAAGTGATTCGTCGAGTATTATAAGTTGACACACACGCTCAAGTCACAGGAACCCAGAACATGACAGGACTACCCAGACTGAATACCGTTAATAAAGTGTTTAAACCGGCGATGCTAGGCATGCTGAGCACCGCAGGTGTACTGGTCTCTGCTAATACCTTAGCTGCAGACAAACAGCTGGTCATATCAGTGTATGGCTTTGCACAGGATGCATTCACTGAGATTGTCTACAAGCCGTTTGAAGCTCAATGTGACTGTGAAATTATTGTCGAAACCGGCAACAGCGTGGAGCGTCTTGCCAAGCTGGAAGCCCGCAAGGACGATCCGGAAATTGATATGGCTGTCATGTCAACGCATGACGCCCTTGCCGCAAGTCGCAAAGGCATCACCCAGGCTATCGACGTTTCGCGCCTTGGCAATCACGCAAAACTCTACGATATTGCCAAGGATCCCTTGGGCGGCAATATGGGCGTCGGTTATACCTTCTACGCCACCTCCATTGTCTATCGCTCAGACAAAGTGACTATCGACAGCTGGCAAGACCTCTTCAAGGATGAGATTAAAGGACGTGTGGCCTTCCCTAATATATCCACCAATCAGGGACCTCCCTCTTTGTACATGCTAGGCAAAGCCATCGGCGATGACACATCAAGTCTTACGGCACCCATTGCCACGGTTGCAAAACACAAGGATGACATCGTGACTTTCTATGAGCGTTCCTCGCAAGTCGCCCAGCTCATGCAGCAGGAAGAAATACTGGCAGCCCCTATTGGCCGTTTTGCCTGGGGTGCCTACACCAAAATGGATTTGCCATTAGCGTGGGCCACACCCAGCGAGGGTCAGACTGGCGGTATGAATGTCATGATCATGACTAATGGGGCTAAGAACGAAGATCTGGCGTACGAGTTCATGGACTTCTGGCTATCTACGGATATACAGACGGCACTGGCTGAAGCTCTGGTCGACAGTCCGGCAAATGCCGAAGTCGTCGTTAGTGATGACATCGCCGGCAACCTGACATACGGCGCCGATGTTGTCGAGACGCTGAATCTGTTAGCACCCGATGTCATTCTGGATAATCGCACCAGCTGGCTCGACACCTGGAACGAAAGCGTCACCCAGTAAACTCAGAGCTTAGTCTGCACAGCGTTCGTGTTCGATAATCGTGCAGAAGGGTTGGCACTGGTCATACCAGGGGTGCTATTCGCAGCCCTGGTATTCCTGCTACCCGTAGGCGTCCTGCTGTCAGAAGGTTTTCGAGTCGAGGGCGCCTGGAGCATTCAGCCCTATATCGATTTTTTCTCCAATAATCGTAATCGTGCCGTGTTCTATCGCACCCTGAAGCTGGGTGCACTTGTAACCGCCTCCGCCGCTGTCATCGGTTATGCCGCAGCCTGGAGCATCGTCTCCTTATCTCCCGCATCGCGCGGCAGGATGATTGGCCTGGTGATATTGCCGTTGATGATATCGCCAGTGGCTCGAACCTATGCCTGGATCGTCATTCTCGGACGGACAGGTATTGTCAACAAAGCACTGACTAGCGTCGGCCTCAGTGACGAACCCATCCGTTTTTTATTCACGGAAACCGCCGTGTTTATCGGCCTGTTGCAACTGTTCTTGCCGCTGATGATCATTTCACTTGTCTCCGCGATGGAAAACATCCCCCGCGATGTCATCCCCGCAGCCCGTGTGTTGGGGGCAAGTTGGTTGCAGGTGTTTCTCCGGGTCATTCTGCCGCTGACCAAGGAAGGCCTCGTGATCGGCGGCACGCTGGTCTTCACCGGCGCACTCACCGCCTACATCACCCCCGCGATCCTCGGCGGCTCAAAGGTGCTGATGCTCGAGACGTTGCTGTACCAAAAGGTCAACGTCTCCAACGATTTTGTCTCGGCCAGCGTGATCGCGATGATCCTGATCGTGATGTCCTTCACCGCCAATATCGTTCTCAAACGCATCGCGTCGGTCAGGAGCTAGCCCATGTCCCGTCTCAGCATATGGATTATCCTCGGGATCACCCTGACCTTCCTGATCGGCCCCTTCCTGATCGTCATTCTCGCAGGCGCGTCGGCGGGCGAGGCCTTGTCCTTTCCGCCCCAAGGCCTGTCACTGAAATGGTACGCCAAGGTCTTCACTGTCGAAAGTTTCCGCG
>JBGCFI010000068.1:0-6479 GCA_045106855.1 Granulosicoccus sp. | reverse complement strand
CGATTTTGTTCCGCATTGATCCATCCACTGAACCTCCTGTGTCTGCGAAATTCCTAATCCGGCAATTCGAAGGCTTGATTCCTTGGTAGTCGTCGGTCATTCTTCAAGCAACCAACACCACAGCAAAATCAGTTCATATGGCGATTAACGTCAGGTTGTATCAGGAGGCAGATGCGCAGGTGCTTGCACACCTCTTCTTTGATTCCGTACGAAACGGGCAGCTTTATCGATAGTCATGGAACCGTGTCGTGTTGGGTGTAGGCATAGCGCCGGTGACGTTGAGCTGGTGGAAGAAAATCAGAACGCAGAAATAGGTCACAGCATTGGCTGCAAAAATGACATCGCATGTCGGTGGGTTGATTTGTTTGTGGCTTGTTGATCGAATCAAATTGTTCGCCTACGAGGTTATCTGCCTCTTCCTGCTCAGCGATACCCTGATCCGTTACTATTTCTGCAACATCGTCTTTTTTTGCACGCTCACGTGCACGAGACTCGCTTTGTCTTTTGGCGTTGTTATACCGCCCGGCCCGAGTGGCTGCATAGCGCTGATTAGCCTCACGCTGAAGCTGTGTACGACGGATCTAAGAGCACGTTTTGCTGCAGTAGCGTTGACCACGGTCGCAGCTTCGGCACACGACAGTTTGCTTACGGCAAAGGGCGCACAAAAAGAATCTGGCACTGGGAAGCATCGGCAGAAAATGCCGATGGGTGCTGGATTTAACCCCCATTGAAGTGCGACACTGCAGGAGCTGTGCGAAAGCACGTTTTACTACGGAGTAGCGTCAAACTTGACCGTCAAATCGTGGATGGCGCTACGCCGCTCTCACCGGCTGAGACGATTTACCAAGCCTGCGCGCATTTGTCCTTCGACTGTGCCTCTAAATAGAAAACCAGATTGAAACTGTGGCCCGATGGCCAAAGGCGATTGAAACCGGCTGAAATCCCTCAGCGGCATATATCAGCGGATTTACATCGGCACTAACAAACGGTGCATGTTGGTGCTCATCATGTTAGATCACCCGCCCCCTTCCTCCATGAAGAGGGCTAGCGTGAATTATGAAATGCAACAATTATATAGAGCGAAACATTTTGACTGATGATCTAAGACCTCATTATTATCTGGCGCACATGCTGCACATGTCGAAGTCCAAGAGCACTACAACGGATTATATTCTCTATGCACACGCATAATCCGCTACATAAAATCCAAAGACACTATCGTACCTCGTCAAACAAAACAATAGCTATGCGCTGATTATCCATTGCTGAGTTTCGTTGCCCTGTGCAGTGCGCGTGACGACAGAATGATCATGGTCAGAAGATTGATACGCATCAAGATACCTTAGATTACTTAGCTGCTGTACGGTTGATGTAGATTCCGATATTGGATTCACCATCCAGCTCTGCGTCATGTCATCTTGACGTGTTCTAGTCACTGCGGAGAAATCATTGTTTGATGACTCATGTGCATCAATAAATCGATTGCTGCTACGTTGTTGAATTGTATATATCGCCGCAATTTCATTAAGCAGCCATAGTTGGGTATCATTGTTTTGTCGGAGGCGAGTGACAAGAGAAAAATCATTTGTGGTGTTTTCGTGCGCATCCCAGTATCGACGAGTACTTGCCTGCTGTATGAGAACAGAACCGTCAATACTAGGCGTCAGCAACCATAGTTGGGTCAGATTTCGCTGTCTTTCTCGTGTTACCAGCGAAAAATCATTGTTGGATGTTTCATGAGCGTCGACCAATCGTCTATTACTAAGCTGCAGAATAGTGACACCATTGTGAAGGGTACTATCGTTAATAAATGCAAAGCGCTGTGTATCATTATTTTGCTCATTCCTTGTTACTAAAGAGAAATCGTTATTCGTGCTTTCGTGAGCATCCACAAAACGCCCACTACTTTTCTGACGAATTGTGAAGACACCCCCGATCTTGGTCATTTTCCATTTTTGCGTATCGTTGTTTTGAGCGGTGCGGGTAACAACAGAAAAATCGTTGTCATCTGTTTCATGGGCATCAACAAACTGCCCACTGCTTGCTTGGCGAATTGCGAAGGTACTAACATCGTTCGTAGCAGGTTGCGATTTTCTGGCGCTAATGGTCACATCGTACACACCACCATCGCCAACAAATCTCAATGGCTTCTCTACACCAAATGGAAAATTGGCTAGCATTAGCTCTTCTACAGAAAAACGTAGTCGCTGTGATCTGCCGATACGCTCATCGAAACTAGGAGCACCTGTCGGTATGCCGAGAGCAGCGTCAATATCATTAATCAGTTTAGTAGCCTGTTCATCTCTACTCAAACTAAGGCTGCCAAACACAGATCCTGCTATTATTCCCTTAACAACACTGCGCTTCGCTTCGGCATCGCCATCATCATTTTCCATCACAGACACTATGAATATTACACTATCTGGGTCGGTCAGCGCCACTGGACTATTGGCTATTCCCCAGAATGATGGCGCATCTGGTGATACCCGATGTGTTTCGCCTTTGTCAACATCGGAGAATGGACCGTATCGTACAACCTCAAAATTTGGAATTGGCACGGACAAACCTGCAACTGTAATCAATGATGAGTAGTCTACGGTTGTTACTAGTACATATGGCTCATCAGCACCAACTTCGTCTGTCTCTTCAATACATGTGATTTTGTCGAGCGAAATCTTTAGCATTATATTCTCCAAAAAAATATTCAGTTATATAACTTCAAGGTCAATCATTTATCTATTCGACCGTTAATCATTATTGCCAAATGTGCATGGCGATCTATTTATAGATATCCAACACGAGCCCATATAAGTGCTAACGATAGCTCAGCAATCGTAAATGTCTTTTTTAAGCGATACGTCTGCACCTAAAGGGTCTTTCAGTATCCTCCGGTCGACTGTCGATAAAGTTGTCGGACGAGTTCCAAATGAAACGCTTGGCAATTGCTTGCCTCCAGTTTCAAGGTGCACGGTATGTTTCTGAGGCTCGACAGGCAATTGGAAAATAGTTGGGAATGGCTGAGCGTTGGTTCAGTTTCTGGAGTAATCCGATTGGAAGATATGAAACATTTAGATAGTAGTAATTATGACAGTACTGATCAAAAATGCATTCAGACACTGAACTTTCGTTCAGCAACAGTTTTTCAATGCACCTTTAGTTCAGTTCAATCGCGAAAAACACCTCGATCTAAATATGAGTACACTGCTCCTAGCTTTGGCGGATACGTTCGAAGGAGTGTTTGGTAGGTATGAATATTCTTGCTATAGATGATCATGAGCTCTTCAGAACAGGATTGAAGCATCTTCTGAAGGGAATAGAAAATGATATTGACTTCACGAGTGTGGGGTCAGTAGAAGAGGCGGAATCGCTGCGGGGCCAAGTTGCTCCTGATTTAATACTTCTTGATTATTTTCTAAACGGCGTACAGGGCGACGAGGCACTACTCAAAGTCAGGCAGGCCTTCCCTAAGGCCGTTGTTGTCGTGATATCTAGTCTTGACGACTCGCACTTGATAAAGCTAGCTATCGAACACGGTGCAGCCGGGTTTATTCCAAAATCGTCCAGCCAGACCGCGCTAATAAATGCTCTTAGGCTGATACTTGATGGTGGCGTCTACCTGCCGCGTCACGCTATCTTTGGAGAACACATTGTTGAGCAGAAATGGTCTTCCACAACCGAAGATCATGGCGACATAGACATTCTTTCTAAATTGACAGTGCGGCAAAAGGAGGTTGTTTGAGGCGTTGTAAGGGGCATGTCGAATAAAGTTATTGCTTACGAAATGAATATCTCAGAAGGAACGGTTAAGTCACATCTTTCGGCAGCATTCAAAGTGCTAGGTGTAAGTAGTCGCACTCAGGCTGTGATCATGGTTGCAAAAGAGGACTCCATCTACTTGTTGGATTGACCAACACATTCGACGGAGGAGAGATTTTCAATGAAAGAGTTAGTCGGAAGCAGCTTGCTGAAATTAACGTTCAGACAATCGAAGAGAATAGTCATATTCCTTGGATTGATGATTCTCTACATTGGCTACATTCTATCCAGTAGAACGGAAGGCTCTCTGTGGTTCTGGTGGACTGGGCTGACCATGACGATCTTCATGTTGCGTCCATTCATTATTCAGTTTCTGAGTTTGAACGTGAAATTGACGATGAATGTGAAATTGATTTGGGCTGGTGCGTGTAATGCTGTCGGGGGCAGCGCCCTTGGAGCGTGCGCGCTCTTCTTGCCGGAGCTCGATCTAGCCGATCGCTTTGTCATCACTATGCTGTTAAGCGGATTTGTCGCAGGAGCGAGTGTTTCCAGTGCAGGATACTCGCCGCTTTTCTTGTGTACAGTCGTACCGATCATAGTCCCGTTTAGCATCGTTATGATTATTAATCCGGGAGGATATCTTGATAGCGGGCTGTCGGTAGGGATTGGCCCCTGCGCGGCTTTGCTTGTCGTCTGTTTGACTATCATGGGAAGAGACTCATTCCAGACATTTTCGGAACATGTAGAGATGTCTGAGCATCATCTTCATACTTCCAGGGAGCTGGCGACTGCGTTAAAGCGAGCTGAGCGGGAACAGGGGCGTGCGGAGTCTAACAATCGCAGCAAGACGCGTTTTCTAGCAGCGGCAAGTCACGACCTTAGGCAACCGGTACATGTAATCTCATTATTTGGTGCGGCGCTTAGTACGATGGCAAAGGAGAGTCGTGTGCGAGAGGTCGTATCCGATATGAATGTTGCGATCGGATTGCTTTCTACTCAACTGGATGCGTTACTGGACGTCTCGAAACTTGATTCTGGAGACGTTAAACCCGATATCCGGGAATTGGGCATCCGGTCTTTAGTGGATTGCGCTATTCTCGAGTCTAAAGCCGATGCTAATAGCAAGGGGTTATATTTAGTCAACAAAGTCAACAGCACATTATGTGTGCAGTCCGACGCGGACATGTTGCTCCAGATACTGAGAAACCTTATTGGGAACGCTGTGAAGTATACGGATCAAGGTGGTGTAGCAGTGTCATCCTTAGTGAATGATCATTACGTAGCAATAGTATGCGAGGACACGGGTGTAGGGATCAGCGCTCATGAGCAAAAGTACATTTTCGAAGAGTTCTATCAAATAGACAATCCTGAGAGAGATCGAGCCAAGGGCCTAGGTCTCGGGTTGTCCATAGTGGAACGGCTTGTGAAACGTCTGTCGCACGATCTCGTTATCGAATCTAGCGTTGGCACAGGGACCCGTATCATTCTCCGACTAGGGCAGGTAGTAGTGAGTCCGCTCGGGTCTCATGGCGAAACTACGGCATCGAAGGAAGCCACTAGAGAGCTTAGAAGATTCGACCTTTGGATACATCTAGTTGACGATGAGGAATTGGTACTGAGGAGTATGTCGACACTGCTGAATGAGCTTGGATGTAAGGTGACGACCACCTCTACAACTCCAGAGACGATAAGGTTCTTGCAGTACGCGGAACCCGATGTCGCTTTCGTTGACTACCGGCTTCGGGGGAGCGATTCGGGTATTAAGACACTGAAGGCTTTTGCGATGATTCTTCCTGCGGCGCATCGCGTCCTGATTACTGGAGAGACTCTATTCGACTGCTATGAAGTAGAGTTGACACGAGATGTACGCGTTCTTCGCAAGCCGCTAAATAAGGAAAGGGTTGTAGAAACGCTCAGCGCTTTTGTATTAAATAGCGTAAACGAAAGTCGGTCCGTCTAATTTGATGGCGCCTGTAAGAACCCTGAAAGCGACATTGAAGCTAACGGACAATCAATTAGGCAGCATGTAGTTAAAATTAGGTGTTGCAAAAGCGGTTGTTTTTGCAACTGCTACTGCAACAGGTTTGTGCATCAATCTCGTCTTCGGATTTGCAGTAGTCTCTCAAATTCCTACGCCAGACAATGGTTTATTATGATTGAGCCCACCCTTGAAAAATACCGGCAAGCCAACTCGCGTATAACCGCTCCAAGCTGCTTGCAGACGATACCAGTAGCTTGATATCAAAATATTCAAACGGCAGAACAAATCTCAATGCTGCCTGTGTCCATGTGCTGCTGGGTTATGGCAAGTAAGCACATGTACCGTAGGCGTACGCCAATTTCTGCCATACACATATACTGAAATCCGCAATAACTATCCCATTAGCAAACTTTCCTGTTCGGGTGTCATGCCTCCATTTAGCGCTACATTCCGGCGGTTCCGATCCCACGAAAGCAGCGGTTGCAGGGTCATTTCCAGCGATCTGCAGTTCAGCCCAGCGGCAATTGTTAGTGCCGGTGTAATACCGCGGGTATTTGCCGCGGACCTAATTTAGTCACAATCTGCCTACAACTGGATATGTCGAGTCAGTAAGTTGACGAAGGTGACGGGTGCCTGACACGCTGGGACTTTTTCGGTATCACTGAGCAGGCCGAGGAGAAAGGCACAGCGCCAACCAAAGATGTGAGAGTCAAACGCTGACGCTGCGCCCCGAACCGTGCAT
>JBGCFI010000067.1:0-30442 GCA_045106855.1 Granulosicoccus sp. | reverse complement strand
GGTTGGCGTTAACGTACCTATTCCCGTACCGATGGCGTTTCATTCATTCGGTGGCTGGAAAGCCTCATTGTTCGGCGATCATCACATGCATGGCCCTGAAGGCGTGCGTTTCTATACACGCCTCAAGACTGTAACCACTCGGTGGCCGAGTAGTGGCGTGCGTACCGATGCTGAATTCGTTATGCCCACGCTCGGCTGAGCCCAGACCACGCAATGACCCATCGACTGCTGGTCGATGGGTTTGCAACGCCTTACTGCTCAGTCGGGAATTACCGGCTGATCGGTCGATCGAACTTACAAGGCCCTTGGGCCCTTATCCACAGCTTGCACGATATGTGGGTACTGGTGACATTGGGATGGTGAGTAGTATTGACTGCGAATAGCTGTGCAACAAAACGAGGCTGGTGGAGCCTGTTTTCAGCTCTTAGTCAGTAAAATTGATAATTTGAATATAAATCATTCAATGAAAGACAAATGACACTGACTTAAGCTCGTTATGCCGCGCAGGCGGGGATCTACTTTGCAATACGCATGGATTCCCACTTCCGCAGGGAATGACAAGTCGTCGTATTTGGCGGTAATTTCGATTAAACCAGCCCCTGGAATGTAAAGACTACTCGCAGATTTTCTCTGGTTTGAAGGTGCATATGAAGCCATGTCGCTTATCCTTTACAATTCTGTTTGTCGAACCAGCGTTCGACAACCGGGAACATGCAAAGCCGAAGTGGTTTGCTTTTGTGTCTTCCACCATCAAATGAGAATCTCCCATGACTGATATCAATACCGTGCGAGCAAAATATGAGGTGTTCAGGCAGATGAACCTGTCCTTGAACATGGAACGCGGTCAGCCAGCCGATGACAACTTTGATCTCAGTCTGGCCTTGCTCGATATCGTCGGTCCTGGTGATGTCATCACTGAAAGTGGCATTGATGTCAGAAACTACCCTGGTGGGATTCTCGGACTGCCTGAAGCGCGCGAGGTCTTCAGCGAACAGTTGGGAATAGAGCCGGATGAAATCATGGTCGGCAACAGCTCCAGCCTGGAATTAATGAGCAGCTTTCTATCATGGGCACTTCTCAAAGGAGTCAAAGGTAGTTCTTCAGGTTGGGTAGCAGGATCACCCAAACTTATTGTGACCGTGCCCGGCTATGATCGACACTTTTCTTTGGCGCAGTCTCTGGGCTACGAACTGTTGACTGTGCCGATGAGTTCTCAAGGCCCCGACATGAACACGGTGGAAGCCTTGGCATCTTCTGATGCATCAGTAAAGGGTATTTACTTCGTACCTAATTACAGCAACCCGACAGGCGACTGCCTGTCGCAGAAATTTGCCGAACGGTTGGTAGCCATGAAGTGTGCCGCGAGCGATTTCACTATCTTCGCTGATGATGCTTATGCTGTACATCATCTGGTTGAACCCGAAGCACCTGCACCGAATTTGTTAGCGCTGGCCAAGGCAAGTGGTTTGCCGGATCGCGTTATTCTTTTCGGATCGACGTCAAAGGTGACGTTCGCCAGTGCGGGAATCTGCTTTGCCGGCATGAGCGACGGCAACCTGAAGCACTGGTCGAAGGTGCTTTCGCAGCAGAGTATAGGTCCCAACAAAATCGAACAGTGGCGCCATGTTCGTTTTCTCAAGGGATATAAAGACGGCATTCGCGGACTCATGCGTGACCACGCCAGTATTCTCAAACCTAAGTTCGATGTTGTTCAGGACACACTGCAAAGTACTATCGGTAACAAGGGCCTTGCCTCCTGGACGGATCCAAAAGGGGGCTACTTTGTGAGTCTGGATACCAGCCGACCGGTGGCTGATCGAGTTGTTGATCTGGCGCGGCAGGCCGGTGTGGCGCTGACGCCGACTGGGGCAACATTCCCAGGCAACGTGGATCCGGACAATCGCAATATCAGGTTAGCACCGACGCGTCCACCACTGGCGGAAGTCGAGCAGGCCATGCAAGTGGTGGCGTGCTGTATCGAACTCGCCTCAGCAGAGTACGACGCAGCCCAGCCTTAACTTTGCCAGCGGCGCTCAAGCTTATTGATATTGCGGTGTGAAAATGACGATAGATCTACGTCATGCAATGCGGAGCCGACAGTTGTTGTGTTAATCAGTCTCACGCGTTCGAATGTCCAATTGCCCTGTGAGAGTTCGGTGAAGAGGGCACTTGTCAGCAATTTGCATAAGCCTGGCACGTTGTTCTTCATTTAGATCGCCTTCGAGATGGATTTAGCGTTCTATGATGTCCAGTTTCATAGGGGTCTCCTCGCAGCTGGCGCAATCGGTCTGGTGTTCGCGTGAGTAGCGTAATGTATCGCCTGTCGTCACTTGATACCAGGCTAGCGATGTGAAACGATCAAGGCCATGGCACTAATCCCTGGCAGTTAATCGGAGATCATCTCATGCCGGACATTATGCGAAGAGGCCTGTGCAGGCAGCTGACCGGGCTGGCCGCTTATGCGGCCTGTTCTCCGGCTTTACTGGCGAATACTCCGGACTCCAAGGCGCTCCCATTGCTGAGTAAACAGCTGCCGGGTAAATCGGAGACTATCAGTGCAATCGGCATGGGAACCTGGATTACTTTCGACGTACCTGACACCCTTAGCGTAAGGCGTCAACGTACCGGAGTGCTGCAGACATTCTTCGATCTGGGAGGTCAGATGATTGACTCTTCCCCAATGTATGGTCAGGCTGAAGATATGCTGGGACATGGTCTGGCGCGAGTAGACCAGGAAGGCCAATTGTTTGCTGCCAGCAAGATCTGGACACCCTTTGCGGCAGACGGGCGCAAACAGATGGGGGAGACAGAAAAACTATGGGGCAGAGACCCGATGGATCTCATGTATGTTCATAACCTGTTGAGCTGGCGAAAACATCTCCCTCAGATTCAGGACTGGAAAAGTGAAGGCCGTATTCGCTACACCGGTATCTCAACATCGCACGGACGTCGTCACGAAGAGCTGGAATCAGTGTTGAAAACCGAGTCCATTGACTTCATCCAGCTGACGCTTAACATTGACCAGATTCAAGCAGAAGACAGACTGCTGCCCCTGGCGGCCGATCGCGGCGTGGCTGTAGTTATAAACCGACCCTTTGCGCGTGGCGCGTTGCTGGATAAGTACCAGGTACGTCCTTTGCCAGCGTTGGCAAAAGAGCTGGGTTGCCAGAATTGGCCGCAGTACCTGTTACTCTACGTCATATCCCATAGCGCGGTTACCTGTGCCATTCCCGCGACCAGCAAGATTGAACATATGCAGGAGAACATGGGTACTTTGACATTGGATCTACCAGATGAACGCACACGCAGTGCCATGCGCTCATCGGTTGCTTGATAGAAATATAAAACCATGGCAAGCACGTTAACGGGCAAACCCAACGTCGTCGTTGCGGGTTACGGAAGCTGGGCAAAGAGCGCTATCAATCCAGCCGCAGAAGTGGTTGCTGCGTTGAAAAAACAGAATCCAGAGCACTATCTTCTGCACTGCCTTGACGTACCTGTTGATAGCGCTGGTTTGTATGAAAGACTGGAAAAAGCTTTGGAAGACTACCAACCGGATATCTGGATTGGTGTCGGGGTGGCTGTTGGCAGTCCGGCGATCAGACTGGAAGCGATTGGCATAAATATCCGTTGCTTTGATGTGCCAGATATAAGCGGTGAAAAGCTAACGCCTACGAGTGTGATTGAAGGTGCCCCGTTAGCTTATCGGTCCAACCTGATGCATGAGGACGTTGTCAAGCACCTTCATGATGCTGGAATACCTGCAGTGTTGTCGTTTCATGCGGGTACCCATCTGTGCAATCAGATGCTGTACAGCGTGCTTCATCTAAGCTCTGCCAAGGCGTTAAAACTGTTAAGTGGATTTGTTCATGTGCCACAGTCAACCGCTAACCTGGCGCGCTCTGGCGAAGGTATGTGCAGCTCCATGAGTCTGTCAATGATGGCCCAGGCTGTGGGGATTACTATTGACAACGCCGTTCAACAGTTCAGTGATGCGCCTTGTTAGTCGTCAGAATCGTGCCCTGACTCCCACACCAATGGTATCGCTATCCTGGTCGTTTGAGGTTTGGGTCAAGGCATAATACGCATTGCCGGATATTGATTCGTTAAAAAAATACCGACCCAGAAGCGAAATGCCGTTAATACTACTCTGTCCAACGTCAAGGTATGATAAGTCGGCTCCTGCGGAAAGACGCTCGGAAAAGTAGTAAAAGCCGGTTCCTCTTACTTCGTAACCGGAATCGCTGTCGGTGTCGGTGTACGCTAGTTTCAGGCTATACGCTATGTGTGTATTGGGCGCTGCACCATCAAGCAAGCGTCTGTACCGAGCTGCCAGGGTGGTGGTATCGCCCGTTGCTTCGGTGGACTCTATGGATACAACAGCCAGGCTTCTGTGGTCCAGATACTTGCCGACACCTATTCTGAGGCTATCCTGGTCGATGCTGCCTACGTTTGTTAAGCCGGGCGCTGTGCCAGGCCCGGAATCGACCAACGAAAGTAACTCCAGCGTTCGTTCCGCATACTCAAGCTCAAGGATGAAATTGGTTTGTGTGACAAAACGGGTGTTGAGCCTGAGAACATCTGTGCTGCTGTTTGCATCTGTTTCGCTTTGACCGAATGATCCGCTTATAAAAGCTGATTTCGACAAAAAGGCTCTCTCTGCCAGCGGCCCGTTTGAATTTATTACCGGTTTCAGAAAATACTTAAGGTTGGCTGTTGTTATATCTGTCTTAACATCGCCGTTATTTTCAATATCCCTTGTTATTTGATCCCGAGCCAGACCTGCTTCAAATTGATAAGGTGCCGCTGGTAGCGAAGCAGAAAATATCACACTCAACAGCACAAGCACAGCATTGGAAACCCATGTTGCCTGGTGCATAAACCCTCCTGGTAGTTGTCTGGCGTCGGACTTTATTGTTTTACACCATGGTGATGTGTTGAACAACCGCAAATTGTCGTTATGCAAATTGCCGTTAGATGAGGCCGCAAATTCGAACCGGTTTTTAATTGCGTTGTATTTAATCTGCTTTGCTTTGCTTTGCTTTGCTTTGCTTTGCTTTGCTTTGCTTTGCTTTGTTGCAGCTGGAACCATTTAAAATTTCTCAAGAAGGCGATAGCCGTCCATTCTGACCTTTAGGGGGAGGCGGAAAGGCGGGTTTTGATGTCCCTCAGGCTGCCTGCTACATCAAGCGCATTTCCAGCAACTTCACGTACCTGTGTACTACACGGTATCTGGCTGAAGGGTGACAATCGCTGGTGCGGCACCGTTTTGCACTCAACCTGCGTCATAGCGTTTCGATATGGCATCAAATCCGATTACGATTTGTGCCGTGCTCCTGTGTACCGCATAGTGAACGCTCCACAAAGAGCTAGCCCGTGGCCAGCCAGGTCATTACGGGATGGACTCCCCACAAGGAGAAAATTGATGTTTCAGACGATTAACAAGCTGAATCCGAGGCCCGGGCAACTCATTGCAGCGGCATTGCTTGCAAGTAGTGCCCTGATAGTGAGCGGATTCGCAAGTTCCGCCATCGCACAAGATAAGGTCGTGATTGCTGTCAGCCCGTTGGGTGCTGACTCTAACCTCTACTGGACGACAACAGGCGCTTTCATCTTGCCGTCCATGCAGACGCTGGTGGGCAATGACCCTGAAACCGGTAAATATGACAACAGCCAGCTTGCTGAAAGTTGGGAACACAACGAAGATTTTACGTCATGGACCTTTCGCCTTCATCCGGAAGCACAATTTAACGGAGACTGGGGACCTGTGACCTCTGCAGATGTCGTGCATAGTTTCAACCTGCATATTGGCGATGATGCCAAGCTCAGTGGTATCAAGCAGTTCAAGACGATGTCCATTGAAGCTGTAGACGATCACACGGTCCGTTTCGATATGGAATCTCCTGTACCGAATTTTCTATTTTCCAATGCGGGGCGTGGATCTCTGGTTATTTATAGTAAAGCTCAGTTCGATGCTGAAGGTATTGAAGGCTACGAAACTGCACCAGCAGGCTCTGGCCCATTCCAGTACGAAGGACGTGAGGTTGGTCAGTCGATTACTTTCAGCTCCATCAAGGATCATTGGACCGGTGCAAATCCGGAATTTGACGAAATAGTATTCCGCTGGGTTAGTGAACCATCCACCCGTTTTGCCATGCTCTCGGCAGGCGAGGCTCACGCGGTCACTTTACCTCGCGACTTGCAGGACGATGCTGCCGAAGCAGGGCAGACGGTACTGGGCTCCAGTGAGGGAGCAATGCAGTCCACGATGTTATTCACAGGACAGTTCATGAACCCTGAGGGTGAGGAAAACCGCGATGCCCGAACCTACGCATGGGCAGACCAGCGTGTGCGTGAGGCTGCCAATCGTGCACTTGATCGCGAGGCCATCCTTGAAGTGCTTTACGGTGAAGGTGTGCGCCCACTGCCGGTCTACACGATGGATCCGCGTTTCCCCGGATACTCTGAAGAAATCGCAGAACGATTTAATGATGACTATGGTTATGACCCGGAAGCCGCCAAGGCACTACTGGCTGATGCAGGTTATCCGGACAGCTTTGAGAACGCAAAAATTCCGCTGGTGGTCACAAGCCTTGCAGGTAATCCCGAGTTTGCGCAAATGGCAGAACTTGTACAAGCTTATTTTGATGTTGTGGGTATTCAGACGGAGATGCGTGAGCAGGATTGGGCGACCGGTAACACGGCGATCCGCGGTTTTACCGCTGATTTCGTAACGCCGATGCGCAACGCCCCCGTTCGTCCCAGTGCACTGGGTGTGCAAATATTTTTTACCCAACATGCAAGTCCTCACCTTGATGTGGGTGATCCGGAATTGAACGAACTCGGTGGCCGTCTGGTTAATGAGACTGTTCCTGCTGAACGAGATGCGATTCTTGAACAGATGTTTACACGTATCTATGACACCTACGCACACCTGCCGATGGCAACCGTTCCAGCTTCAGTGGTCGTGAACAGTGAGCTGGTAGATGGCTGGACTTTCCCTGGGGCGACGTCTTCGGGTCTAAGTCACTACGACCTGATCGATCTTAAGTAAGCTTGATCAGGTGAGGGTCGGAGTTGTAATTAACAGCTCCACCCTTTAACCCGGGAGAAAGTTCTTGTTTCGTTTTCTCGCTTTCAGGATGGCATCGAGCTTGTTCGCTCTCCTGATTATCACTGTGATCGTATTCTTTCTCTCACATTTGTCAGGCAGTCCGGTTGATGCACTGCTTCCGGATGATGCAACGCAGGAGCAGGTTGATAATTTCATACGGGCGTGGGGGCTTGATAAACCGCTTTGGCAGCAGTACCTGACCTTTCTGGGTAATGCGGTACAAGGCAACTTCGGCACATCGCTTAAATGGCAGGGAGAGGATGCGATGGGCTTCGTGCTCGATCGTATGCCTGCCACCTTGCAACTGGGTGGACTTGCCATTCTGATCAGCGTGGTCATAGCGTTGCCACTGGGTATCGCTGCGGCAGTTTACAAAGGAACCATCATCGACAAAGGTGCGCAAATGTTTGCTCTGCTGGGGCAATCCATGCCTAATTTCTGGCTGGGTATTATCCTCATCTGGGTATTTGCGGTCTGGCTCGGCTGGCTGCCGACATCTGGTATGGGTAGCCTTGCTCATGCCATTCTGCCGGCCGTTGCCATTGCATGGTTTCAGATATCCGCGTTGGCCCGGTTAACAAGATCGGCGATGCTGGAAGTGCTTGATGCAGAGTACATCAAGCTTGCCCGGGTCAAAGGTGTACACGAAGGTATGGTGGTGTGGAAGCATGCTTTGCGTAATGCGGCAGTGGTGCCGTTGACGTATTTCGGCATTCTTGCCGCTTCGATTCTCACAGGCTCGGTCGTTATCGAAACAGTCTATTCCTGGCCGGGTATGGGCTGGGTTGCGATAGAGGCGATCCGCGGTCGTGATTTCCCCGTGGTGCAGGCGGTCATCATTGCCTACGCAGTTATCTATATGATCTCGAATCTTGTGGTAGATCTGCTGTACGTTCTGGTCGATCCGAGGATCCGGCATGGCTGAGATACTGGCTAAGCCCGTGTACGTTCCCGGATTATGGACAAGGGCGCGCAGCCTGCCTTTGATTCCCATAGCGATACTGTTAATCGTGTTTATAATTCCTGCATTCTTTGCAGAATTTATCGCCCCGCACGACCCCTATGTTCCCAACCTGCGCTCGCGGCTGCAACCACCCATGTTTTTTGGTGGTACGTGGGAATTTCCTCTGGGTACAGACAGGTTAGGGCGGGATATTCTCAGTCGTATTCTGCACGGTGCCTGGTATGTTCTTGCAGTCTCGATGATCGGGATTGCCGTGGGACTGATCGTAGGTACCACACTTGGCTTAATTGCCGGCTATGTTCGAGGCTGGTTTGACGGGCTGGTTATGCGCCTTGTGGATATTTCACTGGCTTTACCAGCCATGTTGCTGGCATTGGCGCTGGCTGCGGCCATTGGGGCCAGTTTTATGTCTGTCGTTATTGTCGTCGGTTTTGCGTTGTGGGCGTATTTCGCCCGGCAGGTACGAGCGGAAGTTCTGTTGTTACGCAATAGTGATTTTGTCGCACGCTCGCGGGTCGCTGGCTCATCACATACTCGAATCCTGTTGCGACATATCTTACCCAACGTTACCAATACGATCGTGGTGCTGGCTACGCTGCAGGTTGGTATCGCGATCATGCTGGATGCGAGCTTGAGTTTTCTCGGTATCGGTATTCCACGGCCAACGCCTACCTGGGGATTACTGGTATCTGATGGTCGTGACTTCATCGCCACTGATTGGTGGATTTCGTTCTTCCCCGGCCTTGCGATTCTACTAACCGTTCTGTCTGCCAACATGTTGGGCGACTGGTTGCGTGACAAGCTTGACCCAAGGCAAAGTCAGGTTTAAACGATGAAAACCAAACCGAGTGCACCGCTGCTTGAGGTCAAAGACCTGAAGGTAGAAATCTCCACCAAGGCGGGTAGCTTCTTTCCTGTCAATGGCCATAGCTTTACCGTGAAGTCCGGAGAGACTCTTGGCATTGTTGGCGAATCCGGATCGGGAAAGTCAATGACAGCCGCATCCCTTGTCAGATTGCTACCCAGGCACGCAGCTCACATCAGAAGTGGCAGTATCAAGCTTGAGGGGCGTGAATTGCTGAGCTTGTCAGAGAATGAAATGCGCAAGGTGCGTGGCAGCGAGATCGCGATGATTTTGCAGGATCCGCAGACGTCATTGAATCCGGCTTTCACCGCGGGTGAACAGATTTCAGAAGCACTGCGCCTGCACGCACCTGGCCCGCGACGCACTCTACGCAAGCGTGCAATTGATGCACTGCGTAAGGTCAAGGTAGCAGCTCCCGAGCACCGGGTTGATGCCTACCCGAGTGAACTCAGCGGAGGTATGCGACAGCGCGTCGTTGGTGCTATCGCAATCTCGTGTCAGCCGAAAATCATTATCGCCGACGAACCCACCACATCACTTGATGTGACTGTACAAGCGCAGTATCTGAGACTTCTGCGTGAGCTCCAGGATGACACTGGAATGGCTATCCTCTTCATCACGCATGACTTTGGCATTGTTGCCAATCTCTGTCACCGGGTTGTGGTGATGTACTTCGGCCGTATTGTGGAGACTGGCCCGGTTGACAAGATATTCGCACAACCCGCCCACCCTTACACCGAAGCACTGATTGCAGCCGTACCCAAACTTCGTGGGCATAAAGGCAGGCTACGCACCATAACCGGACAACCGCCTGCACCGACTGATCAAGTCAAGGGGTGTCCGTTTGCGCCCCGTTGCGACTATGCAGATGCGCGTTGTTTCGAGGAACTGCCACCGACGGTTAAGGCTGATGCCGATGGCGACCATTCGGCAAGCTGTTGGCGGGTGGTGGATCGATGAGTACATTGCCCATTCTTGCGGTAGAAGATTTATCGAAACATTTTGCGGTACGCACCGGACTGTTCGGACGCGATAAACGCACTGTCAAGGCCGTTAACGGGTTGAACTTCAGTATTGGCCCCGGCGAGACTCTGGCGTTGGTCGGGGAATCCGGTTGCGGCAAGACCACTACCACACGGCTACTCCTGCGCCTGCAAACACCCTCCCATGGCATCGTACGTTTCGAAGGCCGAGATGTAAATCAGCTCAAGGGGGCTGACCTGAAGGCTTTCCGATCCCGGGTTCAAGCGGTGTTCCAGGATCCATGGTCGTCGATAAATCCGCGTGTTCGCATCCGCGACTTCGTCTCGGAACCGTTAATTGTTAACGAGCGGCTGACCAGCGGCGAGTTAGATAAGCGCATTCATGCAGCGCTTGATGCTGTTGGCCTGCGTCCACAGGATGCTCAAAAATTTCCTCACGAATTCTCAGGTGGGCAGCGGCAACGCATTGCCATCGCAAGTGCCATCGTCACGCGTCCCAGACTCGTCGTTCTGGATGAACCGGTTTCCGGTCTTGACGTATCGATCCGTTCGCAGATCATTAACCTGTTCAAGGATCTACAAATTGAATTCGGGCTTAGCTACATTCTTGTTGCTCATGATCTTGCCACCACACGTTATCTGGCTGATCGTGTTGCCGTTATGTATCTTGGCTCAATGGTGGAATACGGAACCACGGACGATATCTTTGATGCACCATCGCATCCCTACACGGAGGCACTTCTATCCGCTGCGCTATCGGCAGATCCGAGTGAGGTGCGCAACGAGATATTGATGAACGGCGAAGTTCCCTCTCCGTTAAATCCGCCATCAGGATGCGCATTTCATCCACGTTGCCATCGCCTCATTGGTGAAATCTGTGACAGGCAAGAGCCGCAGCTGGCAGAACATCAACAGGATAGGCTCGTCAGTTGTCACCTTTACTAAGACAAACCCATCATGATAATTACCGCAGTTACCAATGAAGTTCACCCTGACATTTCTGCCGATGGATTGTCCAGGATATTTGGTCGAGCCCAGGATGCTGGCATCAACTCTTTTGAGTTACGTGTTGTCGAGGGGAAGAGGTTTCCGATGTTCGAGGCCGATGCATGGGAGCGACTCAAGCAACAATCCAAAGCGTTTGATATCAACTACACCGCTGTATCGCCGGGCCTGTTCAAAGCGCCACTTGCCAGCGAGATGACGCCTCTTCACGCAAATCACTTGTTACCGATGGGGCTGGATCTAGCGGATACGCTTGGCGTGAGCACGCTGATCCTCTTCGGCCCCACTCGAGCAGCGGTAGAGTTGCCGGACGAGTTCGATCAAGTGGTTGATCTCATCGGCAAAGCTGTGGATCAAGCCATTGCCCGTGGTTTTTCTGTGCAGCTTGAGAATTTGCCCGGCAGTTGGGCTGATACTTCAGATAGCTGCCTTGCATTGCTTGAGGCGGTTAATCGTTCGGAATTCGGCTATGTCTGGGATACAGGCAATTTGTATGAGTCAGAGCAGGAACACTTCAGCGCAGGATATGAACGGTTGAAGCCTTACATCCGCAACGTTCACCTTAAAGACGGTGCGTTTGTTGAAGGCAAGATGGTGTGGATGCGGTATGGCCAGGGCGTAACAGATGTAAAAGGGCAGGTCGAGACTCTGATAGCTGATGGCTATGCAGGAACTCTGGTGCTGGAAGCCGCTTGTCAGCCACATGAATTGGAGGATTTCCCCACATCAATGGCTTACCTTAACAAGGTACTGGGCAATGAGTGATGTGTTTTCAGCCGATTTACTGCGTGAGATCAGAAACAAGTTTCATCATGTTGACGTCTGTCCCTATGCTGGCAGACGTGTATATCTGGAAAACGCCGGTGGTTCGCTCACGCTGAAGGCGGTGACTGCCCGTGGTGCCGAGCTTGGTGCGTGCCCGGATAACGGAGGTCGGGATAACCCTGCATCGGAAGCGATGTCGCAGTTTGTGGATCAAGGTAAAGCGGATCTTGTGTCGCTGCTGGGGTTTGAAAAAGGCATTGTTTTTGGTGGGGAGACCGGCTCGGAATGTCTGTTCCGAATCATCCGTACGGCGGTGTTGCAAAGTGAGGCTGGAGGCTCGATTGCCAGCTGTACACTGGAGCACCCGGCCTCATACAGCGCAACTCGCGAGTGGGCGGCCAACACAAAACGTGAGTTGATTGAAATTCCGTTTGAAGCAAACACCGCGACGGTTACGGCTGAACACTATTCAGCACATATCCGTCCCGATACGCGTGTGGCGACCATCATTCACACCAACCCCATTACCGGGATGGTGATGGATGTTCGAGCAATAACAAAAGCTATTCGAGACATTTCACCGGATTGTTTAATCATCGTAGACGGGATACAACATGCCGCTCATGGCAGCATAGATCTGGCAGATGTGCCCATCGATGCGTACGTTGTATCTCCGTATAAAGTATTTTCAACCTTCAACGACGGCTTTGCCTGGATATCTGATCGGCTGAGTGTATTGCGTCATGATCGTCTGGCCGGAAAAGCTGAAAATGCCTGGGAACTCGGCAGCCGCGATCCTTCTGCGTATGCCGCTATCACAGAGATCGTTAATTATCTGCTGTGGTTAGGTGAGCAATTTACAACAGGACCGGGTCGTGAATCCAAGCTGAAAGCTGCTGGAAAAGCGATCGCTGATCAAGAGCATGCATTGACACGATTGATTCTGTCAGGTCGTAACAACTTGCCTGGCCTTGAATCGTACGAGTCGGTTAGTCTCATTGCCTGTCCGGGGCGGGCCGATCATGAAGGCGTTGTCTCCTTCGCGGTGGATGGGATGACTGCGCAAGAGGTTGTCGCCGAATTGGCGAAGGACAATATTCGCATTCATGCCCGTGTTGATGATGCCTATTCGGGGAATATACTACGCCCATTGAATCTGACATCGGTATCCCGCGTATCGCTAGGGCACTACAACAGCGCCGAGGAAATAGAGATGTTCCTGACTTCCATGGCGCGATTTCTGGCTAAGTAGTGGCTCACTCAACGCTCTCTATGATAGGCAGCCGCGCCGTGTTATTTCAGGCCGAATGCCCCTTTGATCTCGTGCATCAACGGCGCTTCTGGGCTATTGCTGACGAGGCATCGACATGGCCGGGTGTCCGTGAGGCCGTACCGGGGATGACCAATGTCACCTTGTTGCTGAGTGAGGTTCCAACCGATATTGAGCGACTGAGTGAAGAGCTTGATGTGTTATGGCAGAGCGGTGTAAGCAAACAACTTGAAGGGCAACTGCTGGAAATAGACATGACCTACGGAGGAGAAGGTGGCCCGCATCTTATAGAAACCGCAGAGATGCTAGGTAGAACGGTTGATGACATTGTGCGACTTCACACGGCCCCCGAATACACCGTTTTTGCTGTCGGGAGTCATGCCGGGTATTGTTACCTTGGTGGCCTCGATCCAGTGCTTGAAACACCTCGCCGAAAAGTACCTTTGACCAATTTGCCAGGGGGATCTTTGTCAATGGCTGGCCTGCAAACGGGGATATCCGCATCAGCCGGGCCCAGTGGGTGGAATACACTGGCAAGCGCTGATGTTGATTTTTTCGATCCCATGCGCACACCGCCGGCCTTGTTGCAGCCTGGTGATCGCATACGTTTCAACCCGGTTCGGGTGATCGCATGATAGAGGTGCTTTCAATACCGCCGCTTGCCACCGTTCAGGATCTTGGCCGATATGGTCATTGGTTCCAGGGGCTCGGACAAGCTGGTGCAATGGATGGGCTTTCACATAGGCTAGCTAATCTTTTGCTCGGTAATGAAGTCACAGCTGCGACTGTGGAAATACCCCTGGCGCCGGTGCGTTTGCGCTTCTGTACGGAGATGGCTTTTTCCATTGCCGGTGCAGTGTGTGGTGCACGACTGGACGACCGCGTGTTACCTGCGATCTGGGCAGGTGTGGCTAAAGCTGATCAGGTACTTGTACTTAAGGGTATCTCCCAAGGTGCAAGAATCTATCTTGCGCTTCCTGGTGGTATTGATGTGCCCATCGTTCTTGGCTCGCGCAGTACACAGTTGAGAGAAGCATTCGGTGGATATGAAGGTCGCATGCTGGCTGCTGGTGACCGTCTGAAACCCATTAATGACATATGGCCTTTATTGCCGGCAAGTGGACTCAGTCTCGGCATGCCACCATTGAAACAAGACGGTAAAACCGAGATTGAATTGAGAGTTTTGCCATCTGCCGAGTATGACAATTTTTCGGCCGAGTCGCGCAAGGCTTTCTGGTCGAGCAGCTATCGTGTGTCCGCCACAAGTAACCGTCAGGGTTATCGTCTTGAAGGTGATGCTTTGTCGTGGGTCAGTACCGTTGAGCTTCGTTCTCACGGTATTGTTCCGGGCATTATTCAGGTGCCAGGTAATGGACAACCGATCATTCAATTGGCGGACACGGCGACGATGGGTGGCTATCCCGCCATTGGGGCTGTTATCGAACCCGACCTATGGCGCATCGCTCAGGCTCGCGCCGGTGAGTATCTTCAATTCGTGCGTGTCGATCTTGATGAGGCTGCCAGTGCTGAATCCGAGCAGCAGAACATCCTTGCCTCATTGAATGCCCACCTTGCAGAGACTCGCGAACTTCTCGGCAGCTGGAACTAGCGATGCAAGCTCAACCAATGATCCCGCAAACGTGCCTTGGATGGGCTACGCAATGTTAAATAATGGCGAACTTGAGCGCTTGCTGGGTGCTATGCGTGCCAGTCGGGTCACAACCCTTGAGGTTAAAAACAAGCATCAACGACTGCGTCTTGTTTTGCCCGTATCCGTTGCAACATCAACACAGTCAACCCTACCCATATCAATGATAGATGCCGCGCCAGGCGTTGCACAAGTTAGCGCGAACAGTCCCATCATCGGCACTTTCCTCAGGCGCGGTATTGATGATGGGCTTGCGTTACTGGAAGCCGGTATGACGGTGAAGGCAGGGGAGGTGCTCGGTTATGTTTGCCAGGGGCCTATCAGAGTTGTTGTTGAAGCACCGGACAATGGTGTCCTCAGTGATGCCGGCCCCGATGATGGTGCTGTGATGGGCTTGGGAGATACCGTATTCAATCTGGAGGCGACACCATGAAAATAGACATTAACGCTGATCTGGGTGAAGGGTTTGGTCCTTACACGATAGCTGATGACTCGTCGATCATGGCCAACATCAGTTCGGCAAACGTTGCCTGCGGATACCATGCTGGCGATCCGCTCATTATGGATCGAACGATCAGGATGGCGAGGGAGCACGGTGTTGACTTGGGTGCACACGTTAGCTTTCCAGACCGGATGGGTTTTGGTCGTCGGAAAATAGATATGACACACGCGGAACTGGAAACCCATGTGTTGTATCAGCTTGGTGCACTGGATGGGCTTGCAAGGCGCATCGGCCATCGTATAACCCACATTAACCCGCATGGTGCTCTGGGTAACCTGGCAAGCGCCGATCAGGAAACCGCTGATGCGCTGGCGAGGGCCGCCCTTGCATTTGATCCAGATATGACGTTTCTAGTGCTTCCCGGCAGTGCACTGGATATTGCGGCAGCAGAGCAGGGAGGGCGATGCGTCCGATTGTTCCTCGCCGATCGAGGTTATCTGGCTAATGGACAACTGGCGCCGCGTGGCCAGGCTGGAGCGTTGGTGCATGATCCGGAAAAAGTGGTCGAACGCGTTATCAACGTTATTGAAAATCGCGAAATTGACACCCTTGATGGAGTAACGATTCCGATGCCGGTTCAGTCAATCCTGTTGCATTCGGATACCGAGGGTGCCGCAGAACTCAGCCTCCGCATCAAGCGGGGAATCATAGAACGTGGCTTCGATCTCGCGCCGCTTTCACAGCACAATTGAAGCCGAGAGGCACAGACAAAAAAGGAACAATAAGATATGACTATCGCAGACTATAGTGTGGCTCTGGTAACTGGCGCTTCTGATGGTATGGGGCGAGCCATAGCCGAACGACTTCGTGCCAAGGGTCTTACGGTACATGGGTTGGCACGTACTGCCAGTAAACTTCAGGAGGTAGCGGACAGCTGTGGAATTGTTCCGCACGCAATTGATGTTACGGACACGGATGCTGTTACCGAGCTGGTCAACGATCTGAAGATTGACGTATTGGTTAATAATGCAGGGGTGTCCCGACCGGGAAATTTACTGAGCTCTAACGCCTTTGATATCGATGAGCAAATTGATGTTAATTTTCGTGCTGGCCTGCAACTGTGCAGGTTGCTGTTGCCGGGCATGATGGAGCGCGACAGTGGTCATATCATTAACATTACATCGATGGCAGCTCACTACGAATTTGGTGGGCATATCGCCTATCATGCAACAAAAGCTGCCATGCATGTCGTTTCCCGTCAGTTGCGCGTCGATGCTTTTGGACGGCGTGTGCGCGTGACCGAAATCAGCCCGGGTCGGACCGAGACAGATATATTTGCGCATGTCGAAAATATTGATCCTGCTGAAGCAAAGGCCAAGTACTTTGAAGGTTTCGAGATGCCGCAGCCATCCGATATCGCTGATGCTACCGAGTATGCGCTTAGCGCACCACAGTACGTGAATATCGGCATGATCGAATTGCTGCCTACATTGCAGGTGCCAGGTGGGTTGCGCACGGGCAAGCGAGTGGGCGAAGAGGTGATTCTGACCGGTAACAAGTAAGCTTATCTATTGTTGTGGCAGGTCCAGGCAGATGTCCGGACCTGTTCCAGCCTTGACCTTGCCGGCTGTTAAAGCAGTAGCTCTGGCAGAAAAGTAACGATACCGGGAAAGACCGCCAACATGATAGCGAAGCCGATCATGATGGCCAGAAACGGAAACGTAACTTTCGCGATGTAGCCGGTGCTTCGTCCAGTGATGTTCTGGATGATCGCAAAATTGAATGCCACTGGCGGTGTTATCTGCGCCATCTCTACCACCACCACCATGAATATACCGAACCAGACCTTATCGAAGCCTGCGGCTTCCACGAGCGGTAGCACGACCGGGAGGGTGGTAGCAATCATTGAAAACCCTTCCAGCACCGTACCGAGTACAAGGAAGATAGCGACTAGCAACATGATCAGGATGACTGGCGATAATTCCCAACTGGTTACAACGCCTGCTACAGCACCGGGAATCCCCAAAGTCGAGGTAATGTTGCCAAGAACCGAAGCGCCAAGAATGATGATACCCATGACGGAACACGTCTGAACAGCGCCCAGTAAAACGTCACGCAGCTCTTTCAGACCTAACGCTCCTTGAGATAAAGACACCAGAAATGCACCGAGAACACCCAGTGCCGCTGCTTCTGATGGAGTTGCCAGACCGCCATACATCGAACCAAGCACGCAGAGTATAAGAAAAAGAGTGGGTGCGAGATCCTTTAACGCTGCCAACCTATCACGCAAGGGCATGTGGCGCATTGAGCGTTCAGATTCGGGTACAAAATCAGAGCGCTGTGTGGTACGAAGCATGATATACAAGCCAAATATCGTCGCTAGTAGAATTCCGGGAAGGAATCCGGCGGTAAACAGACGCAACACCGATTCATTTGCCAGAACGCCGTACATGATCATGACCGTTGACGGTGGAATCAGAAAACCCAGTGTTCCAGCGCCGGCCAGGCTGCCAATAGCGATATCGGGTGAGTAACCGCGCTTTAGTAGTTCTTTTAAAGTCATACGCCCAACCACTTGTGTAGTAGCGGCTGACGATCCTGATATGGACGCAAAGATTGAACACCCCACAACGTTCACGTGCAGTAGACGACCGGGTAGCAGCGCAGCCCATGGAGCGAGTCCAGTGAACAGGGATTGAGAAAGCCGCGTGCGGAATAGAAACTCTCCCATGAGAATAAACAGTGGCAATGCCACCAGATCCGGTGTGGTGAGAATGTTGTAGACGTATTGGGGGAAAAGTTTGTCAACGGGCAGATGAGTAAACAACATCGCCAGGGCGAGTGCCGTTGACAATAGAGCGATGCCGATCCATGCACCGGCGGCAAGGGTGCCAAACAATAGCCCGAACAAACTGGTGATAATCGCGCTCATGCAGAAGCACTCAACGTGTATGGGCTCATCATTGGCGTCACTAGTTGATGGATGTGGTGACGCCCAGTTCAGGTTTATTCAACCTGCCGTTGGCCAGGCAGGTGATAAGCCGCGCGATCATCTGGAAAGCAAGAACGAAAAAACCTGCGCTCAGCACTAGCTGTGGTATCCACAGGGGTGTAAAGCTGTCCTGTGACACTTCGCCATAGCCGTAGGTTCGCAGGGTGAATCGAGCCATGTTTATCGCAAGAAAAATCGTGACAACAGAACCTAAAGCACTGGCCAGTAACTCGAAGGTGCGCGCCATCCGGCCATTTCCGATAGCCAGCAAAACCTCAACACGAAGTTGCAACCCGGCGCGTAGCGTCAATCCTGCGCCCAGGACGAACGCCGCTCCCATAAGATAGGCGCTGTATTCCCAGCCCACGCCCGTGCCTGAGGGTATTGCCGGAAAGTGCCGACTGATGAAGGCTAGCAGCGTGTCAGTGAGTACTAGCAATGTGAGTGAAGCGAGGCATAGCCCGGCGAGCCATGCCGCTACTACACACACTGCATCTGCGGCCCCTTGCAGGGCTGCAGCAAATCGCTCAAAACTGCGCATATCAATAGACTAATGCAGATAGTTCAGTCCAGCTTACTTGGATAGCCGGAAAGCCTCTACCACGGGAACAGATTGTGGTACGCGTTTAAAGAAGGCAGCCTGCACGGTTTGCGCACGATCGGCGATCTGAGCTTGCAGTTCATCCGACATTTTAACCAGCTGCATGCCGTTCTCTGTCATTGTCTGGATACTGTCCAGATCGCCTTGACGTGACACATCCCAGAAGCCTGGCTCGAGCTCGGCGGCGACCTGTTCCATTGCGGCCTGATCTGCTTCAGATAGCCGGTTCCAGCTGTCCAGGTTGATCGTTACTGCATTCGAACCCCAAGTGTGATTCGTCGGGTAGATGTAATCTAGGAATTCCCAGAATTTTCCGTCCACTCCTGATGTTGCCGATGTCGCAACGCCATCAACACGCCCGGAGGCGAGGGCAGGAATGAGTTCACCCCAAGGCATGACTACCCCGTCCATACCGATGCTTGTCACGATATCTACGGTGTTTTTGTCTGCTCCGCGAACGGGTATGCCGCGGAAGCCCTCTATGTCGTTCACCTCTACCTTGAGATAAACATACTGTGCTGGCGAGGGCACCATGTAGAGGATCTTCTGGTTATATCGCTTGGCCAGTTTTTCGAATTCTGGACGCAGGAAGGTATGATATTCGCTCAGTTCGTCCATGGATGTCACCAGAAACGGTACACCTTCCGCACCGAACATAGGATTCAGTCCGACTTGTTGGCTGATGTTGATGTCGGCCATGTCTACTAGTCCGTCGCGCACAGCCGCGAGCTGATCGGGTCCTTTGAAACCCAGCGCGCCACCAGCGGTCACGCTGATGAGTACGTTTCCATCCGTGGCGGCTTTGACCGTTTCGGCAAAGACCTTGGCATTTTCGACTTGGAAATTGCCATCTGGCAATACATCGGACAGATTTAGCCGTACTTCGGCTAAGGCGCTGTTGCCCAGTGCCATCACAGCGATTGCCGCAAAACCGAGGGTTTTCAAAAGTTGCATGTCGTTTCTCCAGTTAGAAGTCGCTTGCGTACCGGTGCAATATCGGAATAGTGTACCGAGCCTGTGGTTTTGAAAGGCGACTTTGTCACTGTCAAGAGTACGAGTAGATTAGGCTCCTGCAAAAGACTACTTTGATCTGACATGATTGCGTTTGGCTATGTCTGGAGCATTACGTTAATCTGTAGCGGAGTTTTGTTGCATTACATGGGAAATCCTGAATTGTGGACACCAGACGGCTCCAAGCATTTGTGAAGATTGTTGATATCGGGAGTATCACACGGGCCTCCACGGTTCTTCATATCGCGCAACCAGCGCTTAGCCAGCAGATTGCCGCGTTGGAATCGCACTTTGATAAACCTTTGCTAATTCGTTCCAAACGAGGGGTCGTGCCAACCGAAGCGGGCAAGATTCTGTATCGCCACTGTCAGTTAATTCTGAAACAGATGAATCAGGCTCAACTGGAAATCTCATCATCCGGTGAAGGTATATCGGGATTCGTTTCATTGGGCCTGGCCCCGCTCAGCGTGGGCTCGCTCGTTGCCACGCGGTTCATCATGCTGCTACAGGAGGAACACCCGGGGATTATCCTTCATATTAACGAGAATGTCGGGGGCATCATCAGCGAGATGGTGCTGGCAGGAAAAATGGATATCGCGCTTATCTATGATCCTGGAAGTATTCCCGGACTGTCTTTTGAACCTGTGCAAACCGAAGAGCTCTACTTCGTTACGGCAGAACCGGTTAACTGCGAAGGTGGGGAAGTGGCGTTGTCCGAGGTTGTCACCCATCAGCTTATACTACCCAGCCGAATTCATACCTTGCGGCAGGTTATCGACCTGGCTCTCAGCCGTGCCGACCTTGAGTCAAAGGTTGTCATGCATACGGAGTCAATCTCCATGCTGGCGGGCGCTATGGGTGAAGGGCTTGGATCCACCATCTTGCCACGTCCCGCTGCACTGGCGATATGCCAAAGGTTGCCAGAGGCAAAAAGCTACCGTATCTTTAATCCCAAGATGGAAGTCAATATGGCGATCTGCGTTTCAAAACAATTGCCATTGTCGGAGCCTGCCATGGTTGTACGAACACGACTAACTGAACTGGTTCAGCAAATTGCAGACGAAAACAGCGCATAGAGCCTTGTTGTAAATTGCTCGATACTATTCCGGGTGCTGGACCCGACAGACATCGTTTACAAACGATGACTGTCAGGTCGAATCTGAGTATCCTCGACTCAGGTTATGTGAGCCCCTCGAGTTTCAACATACACTGCATACAACGATTGGCTGGCAGTCATGAACAGACGATTACGCTTGGTGCCCCCGAAACAGACATTAGAGCAGATCTCGGGTAACTTGATCTGACCTATTCTTGCACCATCGGGTGCGAAGATATGAACACCATCGTATCCCTCTCCAGCCCAACCAGCACTCGACCAGATATTGCCATCTTCATCGCAACGGATACCATCCGCAAAGCCGGTACGACCTTCGAATTCCATTGACGTGAACTCTTGAGGATTCTTCAGGTTCTTACCATCAACATCGTATACCCAGATAATGCTTTTGGCATCCGAATAGTGAGAGACACCGGTATCGGATACGTAAAGTTTTTTGTAGTCCGGTGAAAAACACATGCCGTTGGGCTTATACGGTTCATCGGCAATTTGCTCAACTTGTCCTGGTGCGTCTACACGATAGATGCCTTCTTTCTGATTGGGTTGGACGGATCCGGTGTTAAGCCGGTTACCTTCATAGTTCATCAAACCGCCGTAACCCGGATCGGTGAATGCCAGCCATCCATCGGGATGTACCACGCCATCGTTAGGTGCATTGAATTCCTTGCCATCATAGGAATCAGCCATTACAGTGACTGAACCATCGTATTCATAACGAACGACGCGTCGGTTACCGTGTTCGAAAGATATCTGTCGACCTTGCCAGTCGAAGGTGTTGCCATTGCTATTGCCCGAGGGAAAGCGAAACTGACGACTAACGTGACCACCTTCCTCAGTCCAGCGAAGTTGCTCATTATTAGGTATGTCACTCCATATCAGATACCGACCAACGCCGTTCCACGCGGGGCCTTCTGCCCACATAGTGCCAGTGTAAATTCGCTGTATAGGCGTGTTGCCAAGTTTATATTTGAATCGGTCGTCGAGACTAACGACATCTGGCTCGGGGTAACGAACGGGTTCAGCATTGGGGCCATAATCTCTGGCGAACAGATTTGGAGCAACCGCACTGGCGGCTGTGAGTGCCGACGCTGACTTGAGGAATTGACGTCTGTTTGAACTGGTTTCACCTTTCATAAAACATCTCCTGTGATGGGGCAATCATGAGATAGCCCTTCATGGAAAAGTGTTAACCTATTCACAGGTTCTGTCAATTACACCAATGAACACCAGAGATCGTTGTGCAATAACAGCGAGAGAGGTCTCTGGGCAAGTGCTCATCGATTCTGACTTTCATTGCCATGGCGGGCAAGGCAATGGTCATAAACCGGTAATGCTCAGGCAGCTTCCAGCTCTTCAGCGGTGTTCTGATTGACGAACGTATCCAGTGCTGACGTTCTCGCCTCGCTTGCCTTGGCCATCGCTGTGTGTTTAACCACACCGAATCCGCGAATCTGATTGGGTACTTGTAACAAAGCGTGGGCTGCCTCCGCGTTAGACGCCGTCAATGAAGACTGCACGATATCCATATCCTCTTCATAGCGCATTATCCATTCTCGTTCACTTCGCCGTTCGGCTGTGTAACCGAATACATCCAATGGCGTTCCGCGGAGTTGCTTCCCGTATTGTAGAAAGCGGAAAAGGGTGAGAATGCCTTTTCCGAATGCTCGCTTGCGTGGCCGCCCATTCGAGTCTTTTGACCGGAGTAATGGTGGCGCCAGATGCACTTTGATCGTGTAGTCTCCCGAAAACGTATCGTCCAGTTGCTGACGGAACTCTGGAGCTGAATAAAGTCTGGCGACCTCATATTCGTCTTTGTAGGTTAATAGCCGCGCATACTCAATGGCAACCGTACGCGGTAAAGTGTCATCCAATCCTGATTGCCGGCAACTCTGGTTAAATTCTGCAACACGGCGTCGATATTTATCCGCCAGCGATCGGTTCTGGTAACCTTCAAGGAGTTTGCTCCGGTGCTCAATGATATCCTCGAGTGAATCGAGTGATGGGTTTACTCGTAAGCCGCCTTCTGGTTGTAGCTTTATATCTGAAAATTGACTGGTATCCACGCAAAGTTTACGTCCCCAATGAAATGCCAGTCTGTTGGCATCTACCGAAACACCGTTAAGGGCAATGGCGGTGTCAAGTGCGTTGAAGCTGAGTGGAATTAAGCCATTTTGCCATGCGTAACCCAACATCATGATATTGGTGGCTATTGTGTCGCCCACTTTATTGTCTGCAGCTCTCCCGAAAGGTTGAAAATGGGTGCTGTTTTTAACGGACTGTGCTATGCGGGCCTCGACCGCACTATATTTGAAATCAATATCCCGGTGCTGGACAAAACTTGCCACCGGTGCAGTAGTTGTATTAACGACTGCACAGGTTCGCCCCGGGTCACACAACACGATACCATCGCGTGATGCAGCGACCACTGAATCTGCAGCAATCAGTAAATCAGCGCTACCGGCAACGATGTGAGGGCTGGTTACCATTGATGGTAGTCGTGCTAATCGTACATGGCTGAGTACAGCACCCCCTTTTTGCGCAAGACCTGCCATGTCCAGAACCATGGAGGCTTGTCCGTCTATGTGAGCCGCCATTCCCAGTATGGCACCAATGGTTAAAACACCGGTACCACCTACACCTGTGACAGCAATGTTCCAGGACGTGTCTCCCAATTCCGGTAGATCAGGGATTGGCATTACCTCATCCATTATGTCTTCCACCGGTAGTGCTCGCTTACTCAGATCCGCTCCTTCCAAGGTTACAAACGATGGGCAAAAGCCTTGTACACAGGAAAAATCCTTGTTGCATGATGACTGGTTGATTTGACGCTTGCGTCCCATAGGGGTGTCAAGCGGCTCGATTGAGACGCAGTTGGACTGAGCAGAACAATCACCACAGCCTTCACACACAGCGCTGTTGATCATCACCCGTTTTTGCGGGTCTGGCATGAGTCCGCGTTTGCGACGCCTGCGTTTTTCGGCGGCGCAGGTTTGTGCATAGACTATCGCATTGCAACCCGAGAGCTCGCGAAGCTGTCTTTGCACGGTGTCAAGGTCATCTCTATGCCTTATCTGTGTCCCGGGTGGCAATGCAGTTGCCGAGTAACGCTCAGGTTCATCACTGATAAGATAGAGAGGCGCTACACCTTCTGCATGCAATTGATGAGCAATTTTCTCAGGTGACAGATCGCCATCGAAAGCCTGTCCGCCGGTCATCGCCACGGCATCATTAAACAGAACTTTATAGGTGATATTGACACCTGCTGCCAGCGATGCCCGGATAGCCAGAAGCCCTGAATGAAAGTAAGTGCCGTCACCCAGATTGACGAAGCGATGCTGCTCATCGGTGTAGTGACTGATACTGGTCCAGGGAACACCTTCTCCTCCCATTTGCGTGAAAGTGTCTGTATTGCGATCCATCCACTGCACCATGTAATGGCAACCGATACCCGCCATGGCTTTAGAACCTTCAGGCACCTTGGTGGATGAATTATGCGGGCAACCGGAACAAAACCATGGCTGTCTTTCGATGGGTGCACTATGTGATGCTCGTTCGTCTGCGCGTTTTTGCAGATAGGCAAGTCGCTCCTGTATATGCTGTTTCAGCGTGTCGTCAAAAGGGAAGTTCAACAACCGGGCAGCGATGGCCCTCGCGACACGCGATGTTGATAACGCCGCTGATAGAGGTAGAAATGGTTGATCATTTTCATCGAATTTTCCAACAATTCTGGGTCGTACATCAGAACGCCAGTTGAACAATTGCTGTTTGATCTGATTTTCTATGATTTCCCGGCGTTCCTCAATGATCAGCACCTCGTCAAGCCCTTCGGAGAATGCACGAATCCCTGCGGGTTCCAGTGGCCAGGGCATGCGCACTTTGTACAGTCGCAGTCCGATATTTTGCGCTGCCTGATCATCGATACCCAACTCAGACAGAGCCTGCCTCACATCTTCAAACGCTTTGCCTGTGGCCACGATACCAAAACGGGCATGCGGTACATCAAGCACCGTTTGATCAATATTGTTTGCACGTGCAAAAGCCAGTGCAGCGTATGCCTTTTGTTCCTGTAAACGATCATCCTGAACCAGTGGTGGGTCTGGCCATCGCAGATTTAATCCACCCTGCGGCATGTCGTAATCCTTTGGCATCACGAAGGGTCTGAGCTCATCTTTCAGTGATACAACCGCACTTGTCTCAATCGTATCGGAAATAACCTTGTAACCTACCCACAATCCCGAATAACGTGACATGGCTATGCCAAATAACCCGACATCGATGAACTCCTGAATAGAGGAGGGGTACAGCACCGGCATAACAGCTGACATGAATGCGTGATCCGATTGATGCGGCAGTGTCGATGACTTGGCTGCATGGTCATCCCCAGCGATACAAAGGACCCCACCATGACTGGACGAACCAGCAGCATTGCCATGTTTGAACACATCCCCGCATCGATCCACCCCGGGCCCTTTGCCATACCAGTAACCTACCACCCCCTCACGATTGGATTGATCGGATAGGGGAACCTGTTGCGAACCCCAGATAGCTGTTGCGGCCAGATCTTCGTTGATACCGGGCTGGAATCTGACATCCAGCGCAGCCAGATGCGCTTGTGCCCGTTCCAGCTGTTGGTCATATGCGCCTAGCGGAGATCCGCGATAACCGGTGACAAATGCTGCTGTATTCAAGCCCTGCGCCCGATCGCGTCGCATTTGAGCCATGGGTAGACGAACCAGTGCCTGAGTTCCTGTCATGAACACACTGCCCGTACTAGCCGTGTATTTGTCGTCAAGGCTAGGCACGTTACCCATAGTCAATACTCCCGTTAACAATCCATGGCTATTCTGCACGCAAAAAGTGAGGACAATTTGCCGTTTATTCATGTTAAATCATGACCAGGGTAGTCATAGCATCCTAAAATACCGGTCTTATGCGTTATTTCATCCCATTAGAATGATTGATCCTACCGATTTGAAGCTTTTGCGCGCTTTGCAGGCGGAGCCAACACTGAGCGTTGCCCAACTGGGTGAACGAATCGGATTGAGTCACACGCCATGCTGGCGGCGCTTAAAGAAACTGGAATCTGACGGCGTCATCTCGGAACGTAACGTTGTGCTGAATGCCGATATCCTGGGCCTGCACATTACCGTGTTTTGCTTTATCCGCTTAACGCATCACGACAAGGCAAGCATGGACGCCTTCGAAGAGGGCGCACGTGCCCATCCTAATATCCTGCAGTGCTATACCATGTCCGGGGAGCAGGATTACATGCTTAGAGTGGTCACAGAATCGGTTGAAGCCTATGAGCAACTGATGAAAAACGAGCTGTTGAGCCTGCCTTGCGTGGGACAGATGAGTTCATCGTTTGCATTGAGTGAAATTAAAAACACCATGGTGTTGCCAATTTAAAATATCAATGATGTAAACATCCAATGCTGTTTCAACACTGTCTTCTTGAGTAGCTTGGAAAAATCACCAAGATCAGCTTCGGTTTTAATATCCTGGGCGATCTTCTTGGCTAATTGACGTATTGCATCTTCGTCCACATGTGCATCCATGATTCTGTCCTGTTGTTAGGATAAAGTGAAGTACGGACGTTTACACACTTATATTTACAGTCTCGCCCTTGGCATTGGGTAGGACCGAAACCATCTGAAGGCCGGGAATTGTGACCATCTTAAGTCCACTGCGAACGAGTATGGCTGCTCTATAGCGGACGTAACGAGATGGATTGGCTATGTCTCGTCTGTGCCCAATGCCGTCGGTCGAGAGTGTACGATTTCGGAACGCTTGCTACCCTTTCCACCGGCAGGTCAGTCCTCAAAGCAGTCGTTGGAATATTTCCATATCAATGCAAAGCGAAAACGTTATAGGCATTTGAATTATATGTTGGTGAGAAAACATTCAGCCTCACGTCGAAATGTGTAAAAGTTTTTTTGCTCAGTGGCTGTCTACATCCAAACGATTATGCAAGAGTTGCATCATTTTCTTTGTTTGGATTACTTGAGGGTCATTCTCTCCCAATATACTTTGGAGATCTGGCAAAAGTTCCTGATACAGAAGAAGTGCCGAATTCAAATCTCCCATACGCTCTTTGCAACTAGCAATGCTGTTCCGAGTCATTAACAAATAGACGTCGTCGTCTTTTAATAAACGCTGTTGAATATGGAGCAAATCCTCGAATAGTTTACATGCTAATTCAAAGTCTCCTCTTTGCCATGATAAAACAGCCATGTTGTTGAGGCTATTCAATGTGGTGTAACTATCCTCACCCAGTACCAGTTGTTGTTTGGGTAGTAACTCATTGAATAGTTGAAATGCTGTATTCGCATCTCCACTGGCCAAGGTTAGGTTGGCAATCTTGTCGAGTATATAGAGAGTGATACGTTCCTCATTGCCTAATACACGCTGGGCAATAGGTAGTAAATCATTGAATAAATGTAACGCTTTCGAAGCATCGCCACTCTTTTCAGTCAATACGGCGATGAAAAAGCCTGTTTCAAGTGTGTTTGGATGAGTATGGCCTAAGAAGCTTTGCTTGTCGAGAAACAATTCCCTACATAGCTGAAGCGCTGTTTGGGTATCACCACCACGATCAGTTATTTCAATTATATTCTGACGAGTGATAAACGTACTCGGGTGCCCTTCACCAAATATTCGTACTCGATCTTTTAATAAATCTTTTAACAGTACCAAAGCTACCTCAATGTCACCGTTTTGGGCTGTTAAGTAGGCTAAGGCATTCCGATTCTCGAGAGTATCAGGATGGCTATCTCCTAGTATGCGTAAACGGTCAACAAGTAAATCATGACTAAGTGCCAATGCAGATTCGACATTTCCCATTTTCCCAGTCAGAAATGCGATATTATGGCGAGACGCGAGGGTATCTTGATGATCTGCACCTAGCGAACGAACGCGAAGTTTAGCGACGTCTTTATTTATTTCAATTGCGGTAGCTAAGTCGCCTATGTTTCCAATTGTGAATGCGATATTGTTTAGAGTTGTTAAAGTGTCGCGATCCTCCATGCCTAGCACGCGTTGTTGATCGAAAAGTAGATTCTTAAACATCTGGAGCGCAGCTTCAGTATCACCCGTCTGCCCAGTCCGAAAGGCTATATTGTTCCGTGCTAAAAGAGTGGTGCGAGATTCAGAACCTTGAAACTTTTCTCTATCGGTTAACAGTTCTTTAAACATAACCAAAGCACCCTGGTAGTCACCGCTTTCCCCAGTAAAAAACGCAATGTTGTGTCGGTTATTTAGTGTTTCAGGGTGATTTTCACCAAGCTCTCTTTCTAGGTCAGGTTGTAAATCTTTTGATAATTGGAGTGCTGTTTCGAAGTCACCACTTTCGCCAATCCAAAAGCATAATCTGCAACGAATAAAAAGCGCATCAGGAAGATCATATCTCTCATAGTAATTTAGTAGTTTGTATGTATATCGTATTGTCTCTTCTATCTCATTAGGAAATTGCGAAAGTGTGCTTACACGTTGCCAGTACACTGCTTGCAATACGGCATTATCTGTTATTAAGTGCGGATCACTATCTGCCAGCGATATTATCAACTGCTGCAGATACTGATTGCTTCCAAACCCAGAATAGTCATTGCTATATGCATTGCAAGCGCATCTTGCAATGGCTTTCATAAATCTTGATCGTCGCCTTCGAATCTTGCTTACATGTCTTAAAACTTGTTCAAATTGTACCCAATCATTGTAAGAAGACAGGCGTTCATCTCGACGACGCACCCAGTGAAACACCTGAGGTTCATGCGAATAGTCTCCAATAATTTCGATATCGAGTATCTCTGTTTGAATCGCTGATCTCAGTAAAGTAAAGCTCCATTCTAAGCTGTCTTTCCGATAGCTATCGTTCACCACATGCGGCACTGTCAATAACCCGTAAATTAGGGTATTTCGAACTGAGTCTGGCAACGAAGTCCAAATAATATCGTAGTGTTGATGAACCGAAGACGGCAAATCACCAATTTCACTTTTAGAAAGTGATTCAAGTGAATCGACCTTCTCTCTAATTAATTCGTTTAGTAGTAGAACCAACAACAACGGCTGTCTAATTTTTTCAAGAATTTCGTTGGCACGGCCATCGGTCACGTTAGGATAATATTGCATTATTATCTCTCGCATGTCCGCAGTAGTAAGCGCGGTGGACTCTTCGCCAAATAAAGAGCTTGTATGATCAAATGATTCTCCGCTTATACCTTTAAAGCGATCTCTGACTCGATGAACGCGTCGTTTTCCATGCGTATCCAAGGGGCCAAGAGTCTTCAACGGTGCCAAATTAGTATTGGTATCAAGCTCACCTGGCCATGTAGTAGTTACGATCAAGACTGCCAAATCTGGTCGAGTCATTAATCCCGTAATAACAGAAACTAAAGAATTGCTGGCATCCTGAAGATCTTCAATATAGATGACAACTGGTATAACGCCATCGGTCGAAAGACTACTAATCATCTCCAACGCCGTGTCAATCGGTTCTTGGGCTGGCGTCTGATCGATAGTATGTCCTTTTCTGAAAGCGTCAATGCCGGCTTCCAACTTCTTGTTTTGTTCCCAGATTGCAGAGATGGGTCGTCTAAGTATATTTAGCCCGGAAAATTCAGCTAGTAGTTCGCCAAAAACGGAGGTTGATATGCCTTCTTCAAGAGATCCAAGGATGTCTTCCTTTCCACCGCTATAGGCTTTTAGTAGTATTGATTTCAGTGATCTACTAATATTTTTCCCAGTAGTTAACTTTTTTCTGTAAGCTGTTTCAAGCGGTAGTTCATGTAGTTGAAATTGCCTTAAGTCATTGCTCAACGTTTCTGAAGGTGTTCGTCCAGTAGTACCGCACCGTATGCCCCACCACATATAGTCAGGGAATGTTTCTGCGGTTGTAGTGTCAAAGTGGGGGCAAACTACTTTGCGTAAATCTTCTACTTGTTCGACTTCACTTCCACTATAGATAGTGTCAGGCCAATATGGAGTTTTTTGTGTTTTTGCCAAGGAACGATACAGCTCGTGAATCATGCGAGACTTACCACACCCACTATGTCCTTCCAAAGATACCCAGATTGGCCTTGATTCAGTGACGCACAATTCGTATGTTTTAACTAGTGTGTCAATTAATCTTTTTGGGCTGTTTCCAACCAACTTAGGCTCAACAATGAGGGATTTCTTGATCATTTATGCGGCCTTTGATAAAACGCATTGCCGAAACATAGTTCACACACCAGTTAAAATATAGCTATTCGTAGAATATTACTAAAGTGTTATATGAGATATTTTTCAAGGGTCACTATAAACTAAAATCAATATTGCTTGATCATGGTCCACGGCTGTTTGAACATGGCCTCAGATTGAAAATAGTGACGAAAACAGATTTTTTGTTATGGGCGACAATCTAGTTCAAGCACAACGCTGTCGCCGTATTGGAAGTAGGTATTCCGACCCTGAAGTTCGGCTTTTGGCCGAGAGCTACGATACAAGTGCTGACCGAATCCTGTACGCAGCGTAATCAGCGAACGACCGCTTCAAGCACTTTCCGGAATTCATCATTGCCTGAGTGTCAAAATATCAACAAGGCAGAACAGCCCCCATTCCTGCCGTTGCCGATGTTGCAGCTAGGTGATTGCGAGTACGAATGCGTACTTTGGTAAAGTGCCCGATAC
>JBGCFI010000066.1:0-10515 GCA_045106855.1 Granulosicoccus sp. | reverse complement strand
CGCAAATCCGAAAATAGTGACAATGAAGCCTGGAAACTGTGCATCAGTCAGTCCCCAAATCTGAAAGAGTTTAAAGCTGGCATCGATTAAGCCCGTGCAGACGAATACTAACAATGGCAAAATCCACTTCGCTACCTGAATACGGGCCCCAGCCGCTAAAAAGACAGACAAAACACCGAATATCAATCCGCCAATTTTGAGTACGTTGACCGACTCCCCTAGTGCAATTATCCCAATGAGTGTAGGTATCACGACACTCATTTTGGTTGCGATACTTGCCGCAGTGATGCCGTTTAGTTGGGTCGTTAGCGCCATCATTCGAAAGACGATATAGAAACCCACTCCCTCAAAAGCTGCGGGCCAGAACCATCCGCGGGAACTCATGTGCCAGTCAACGTCAAAAATTAATAACCCGGCGGTCGTTGAAGTAAGGTAGCCGACCACAATTGCATGGCGGGTAACTGCCACAGAGTGCTGCATCCATCGAAATAGTACAAAAATCGACGTTGATGCCAGTATGCTGGCGAGTATGTAGCCCATCCTATTCTTGAAAATCCAATTAGCAGAATATGTCTCGTTGGATGTGACTACGAGTGCTATTAAGAATGTTAGAAATTAGCGGATCACCAAGCAAGCCACAGGTAATAAAAAAACCGGTAAGTCATTGTTTGTTTTGACTCACGGGGCTGTTTTCGGCTCTTCTGGAACCTGCTGTTGGTGGAGATGGGGGCCACCCACACAATGAGCTACAGGCCGCTTAGCTATTAGCTTTTAGCCAATATTGATGTGAGCTTATACCGTCACTCTACCGTCAATCGCCATAGAATGTACTGTATGTATCGAGAGGGAATCATATGCGAATCTGTATACACTTTGCAACGTTGTGAGGGCTGGCACTCCCACTATTGCCGGCAAAGAGTAAAAAATAATGTCCCAAGGAATCTGCGCAGTTTGTTTACAACTGAGCAATCTACAAGATAGCCACTACATTCCCAAAGGTGTCTTCAAGACCACCGGTAATGCTGGAGAGGAATATGAAAGCCAGCTCGTGCATATAAATATCAAAACCGGCACTGCCAGCTACTCCAACTTCCGGCCCACTCAAAAACTATTATGTTCCAACTGCGAACAGAGATTTTCAGATCGAGGTGAGAACCTGGTAATTCCCGATTTACGCATCCACTCGAAATTCCCTTTGCACGATGACATTTTGGCAGCAGTACCAAACGACGCTTCAGTGACCCCGTTGAATATGGGGAAGCTCAATGTTCAAGCTTACGCTTACTTCGCGCTGAGTGTTATTTGAAGAAAACCGTGCTCAAGGCGGCCACACTTGAGATACGCCTCGAACTCCTCGTGCACGTAGTCGGGCAAGGCCTTGCCTTCGGTTGCCAACTGCGTGACAAAGGCTGGGTAGTGTTGCTCGACAAGCTGGTAGAGCAGAGTTTGTTCAGGGCGGTGGCGCTCGTAAACAGGCGCATCCACGCTGGCTTCCATGCCAGCAGACAACAACACCATGATCGCATCCTTGCGATAGACAGTGCCTGCAGGCTACCAGAGTAGGAGCTGCAGTTCTCCCGCTTTCATGAATAATCCGGGCTAGGCCCATTCTCGCAAGCGTTACCTGACTTCAGCGTACACTCGGCTGTTGCCTGAAAGAGTCTGCCTGTCTTTATTGGGCAACTTGCGACAGGCAATGCGGATCAGGCTTTCGAGACACCATGTTCAAGTACGTCGAAAATCTGGTTGACCCGTATATCCAAGGGCCACCGGGTGTGCCGTCCAGCAGGCTTTGGCCATTTATTGGCTCTTTAGTAGCACCGTTTCGTTAGGTGATCATCCTGAATCTTCTCACCTCCTTGTCCGGTTGGATTATGGGATCCCTGGCTGCCTTTTTCCGGGATCTGGGGGTGATATCGTAAGGGATGGAGTCCGTTGCACAACCGGTAGGGCTGCTCGATGAGCCTGGGTCAAAAAACCTGATTCTGGATAATGGCAGAATCGCTGAGCAGGGCACACATGACGACTTGATTTCTCGTGGTGGGTTATATGCCACACTATGGCAGCATCAATCCGGTGGTTTTTTTGTCGCTGATACTTGAGGAGAATCAAGCTTGATCAGCGGGCCCGGTAAGGTAAATTAACTTCTTATCTCGGGACGCGATGCTGCAATCCTGTGAATACCACCAACTAAGGCCCATATCAAAAGCAAGGCAGATAGTCCAAGAATTGATCCAGTAAGCGGATCTACAATAATCCTCATTGGATCACCGCGTGCCATCAACATTGCGCGTCTTAAGTTCTCTTCGAGCATTGGTCCCAGAACAAACCCGAGTATCAGAGGCGCAGGTGAGTAGCCGGCTTTTTGAAAAAGGTATCCCAAACCGCCAAAGATAACGACAAGGCTTACATCAAAAGCGCTGGTTCGCATAGAAAAGACGCCAATGCAGATCAGCGCGATCACTAAAGGGTAAATGTACTTGTAGGGGAATTGAAGTACTCGAACCCATAGTCCAATTAACGGTATATTCAGGATTAACAGGAATACATTGCCGATCCAGAAACTGGCAATCAGACCCCAGAAAATAGTTGGGTGATCCGAGATCAGAAGAGGACCCGGCGTTATACCGTGAATCATCAGCGCCCCCAGCATTATTGACATAGTCGCACTGCCTGGTATACCGATAGTCAGCGTTGGGATAAACGCTGTTTGTGCGGCAGCATTATTGGCAGATTCAGGGGCTGCGATGCCTTCGATTGCTCCGTTGCCAAAACGTGTTTTGTCTTTAGCGAATCGAACTTCGGTTGAATACGCCAAAAAAGCCGCAATCACGGTTCCCGCGCCGGGCAATGCTCCGAGGAACCCACCGATAGTGCTGCCTCTTGCCATAGGTGGCAATATCGATTTTATTTCTGAGCGGCTCGGTATCATGCTGCGGGTTGTGACCTTTTCAATGATTTTGCTTGTCTTTGCTCCCCGAATGGAACTAACCACTTCAGCGATCCCAAACAACCCCATAGCCATACCGACCAGACTTACGCCATCGCGCAGCTCTAGTAAACCGAATGTATAACGAAATTCACCCGTTGTAACATCGGTACCCACGGTACCGAGTAGAAGGCCGAGTACAACCATAATAAGTCCTTTGACGACAGAGCCGCCGCCGACGGTTACCGCTGCAACCAGCCCTAAAAGCATCAGGGCAAAATAGTCAGCCGGACCGAAACTGAGGCCAATCTGTGCAATGGCCGGCCCAAAGCCCATTAGTGCCACGATTCCGACAGAACCACCAACAAAAGAGGCTATAGCCGTTAAGAACAGAGCGACACCTGCACGACCCTGCTTAGCCATCGGATTTCCATCCAGGCAGGTGACGGCAGCCGAAGGTGTTCCTGGCAGGTTCAACATTATTGACGCAATGGAGCCACCATACTCACCGCCATAGTAGATTCCTCCCAACATGATCAGTGCCGTTGTTGGCTCCAGATAGAACGTTAACGGCAACAACATAGAGATTGCCGCAAGCGATCCTAAACCTGGCAGTACACCTATAAAAGTGCCAAGAGAGACCCCTAAAAAGCAGTAAACAATGTTGGTGAAGCTAAGGGCTGTTGCGAAGCCCATGGTTATGTTGTCGAGCATAGCGATTAAAACCGTATTTGAAACAATGGTAACGTCATGCCCAATAATTGCGAGAACAACAGCCAGGCACCTATGCAACTTAAAATAGAGAGTATTAGTGCTGGTCTCCATCCATAGGCGCTTTCGGAAAGTGCTGACAGCCCTACCACGACCATAAAGGCAGGTATTAGTCCAAATACACTTATCGTGAAGGCAAAAGCCGCAACGGCACCAAGAATAGCGATGAGTGGTCGCCATTCGATGGTTTCGGTAATCTTGGTATCCGGTTTCAGAACGGCACTTGCGCCTTCAATGAACGCAAGTATCAATAACACGCCGGATAGCACAGTAGGGAAGTAACCTGGGCCCATGCGACGAGCTGACCCGAATTCGTATTCGAGTCCGAGTACAAAACCTGTTAGTCCAATAGATGCAAGTATGATTGCGACAACGAGACGAATTGGTATTTTCTGCATATAGCATTCCGATACCGAAAAAAAATAGGGCAGCTAATGCCACCCCGGTGTTTTCAATTCCAGGTAAAGTTACTGTGTTTCAACGCCAGCCGCTTCGATAACCTCTTTCCATTTCGACCGTTCAGCTGTATGAAATTCTACTGCTTCTGCCGGTGTCGTTAGAGTTGGTGCCAAACCTTTACTCGCGTAAGCCTCAAGCACACTGTTGTCTTGCATGGCTGCGTTGAGGGCATCAGAGAGCTTTTTCTGCACATCGGCGGGCGTACCTTTTGGCGTAACAAGAAGGTTCCACAGTGTTGCCGTGTATCCATCGAAGCCACCTTCGATAACAGTTGGAACCTCAGGCATCAAAGGCGAACGATCAGGTGAAGATACAGCGAAGGGCTGAATACCTTCGGCACGTACTTGTTCGGCAGCACCAGGTGTTGTCAACATCGCGATATCAACATGCCCTCCGAGTACATCATTCATTAAGGGTGTGTTCCCTTTGTATGGAATGTGCAGCATTTCAACACCAGCCACGTTTTTCAGGTATTCCATCGCCAAGTGTCCTGGTGTACCTACTCCGGAACTGCCATAAGTTAAAGCTTCCGGGTTGGCTTTGGCAAAGGCCATAAGTTCTTGCAAAGTGGTAGGCTCAAGCCCGTTTCGACCTGCGATCACCAGACCCAAAGTGCCCATCACACCGATGATCTCAAGATTTTCATCGATGTCGTAACCAGTATCGCGTCCGAGTGCGGCGATGAGAATGGATGCACCAACGCCGCTAACTCCAAGCGTGTGACCATCGGGCTCGGACGTTGCAACGTATCCAATGCCGACTGTGCCGCCCGCACCTGGTCGATTTTCAACCAGCACTGGCTGGCCGAGTGTGCCGCTCATATGTTCAGCAAGAATACGAGCTACCACGTCTGTTGAGCCTCCAGGTGGAAACCCCACTACCAGTGTCACGGGCTTATCGGGGTAACCTGCGGCCACGGACGGCCCTGCAGACAGGATGGCAACGCTGAAAATTATCCCGGCGATCAATGTACGACTAATAGTGGTCCAGTAAAATTTTGACATTTTCTAAGGTACTCCTCCAGTTGCGATCAGCATAAAGTGGTGCTTTATATCCATCCACATAAAGCTAGTATTATAGATTATATTTATTTTCATCTTTTAAACCAATCTGTGCTTTTATGCAAGGTGAGCGTAAACAACCGAGGCTGATATTCGTTGCCAAAGACAGATTCAGTTCGCCGCAAGTTCTTTGAACCTTTAATCCACAAGGCCATCTCGCGCATTGCGCATCTGAGTTAAAAGTGCGGTGCGCTTGTGTCTGACGGCATCAGTGGTCTGATCGTAAACACTATTACCACGCGCATCGATTCCAACAGTCAGAGGACCCAAACGCTCGACGTCAATTCTGGCTATTCGATAGTGTGAAATTAACTCGGGCCATCCGATACCGGTTACTTTGCGGATACCCGCTGTAATAATTTGTGCACCACCACCTAGAAATGATAAATAGACACAACAATTTTTGGCCATCACACTTGCACAGGCGGCATCTAAACCACCTTTGCCACCCGTTGCACGTAGACCAAGCCCTGGAATCAGTCTGGGCATATGCCCATTAAATCTCGTGCTGGTCGTTGGATTCATATACACGATGCGCATTGATCCGTTTTCATCCTCTTCGTTAAGACTACCAAGGTGAAAGAGTGCGCTGCCGTTCATATCAAACGGCAGGGGTTCTTCGCCGTCGAGGCATTTAAGCAGTCGATCATGAGTTGGCAGACCGGCCGTGGCATAGATCTCACCAGTGAGGTACACGAAGTCTCCGACGTTAAGTTTCAGTACGGCTTCGTCGGTTAACGGTAGCGTTAATTCATGTTCAGTCACGCTCATTCCGACCACTCCATTCGCCCATCTCCCCACATTCGGACTCGCGTGCGTCTGTTAATCCAGCAATTAAAGCAAACTGCCACCGGGGTAAAACCATGACCACTAGAGTAGTCAATATGAACGCCTAGAACGGTAGTGTCCCCGCCTGTGCCCATTGGCCCAAAACCCAGACCATTAACAGCTTTCGTTAAGCGCGCTTCCATTGCCGCAAGTGTGGTATCGGGGTTCTTTTCACCGACTGGTCGTAACGTCTGTTTTTTAGCCAGCCCAGCGCAATGGTCAAAACTGCCGCCAATGCCCACGCCCATGATCACAGGCGGGCAATGCTGAGCTCCCGCTTTAATAGCAACATCCAGGATGTACGTCTCTATTGTGTCAAGCGATGGGAAAGTAAACAACTCCAAAGCCGCCCAGCGACCCGATCCCAGAGCTTTCGGCGAGCAGAGTATCTCTACATAGTCAGCACCACTCTCGAAATCATAGGTTACGATAGGCATGTCTTTACCATGGTATCCCCGCTCCAGCGTGATCGGATTCGTAACATGTTTAAGCAGGGGCGGCTCGATGGTATCAACAAGTATTTCGTAGCCTTTTCTGATCGAGGCTTTGAAATCACAGTCAAGATGTACTTCGCTGCCAATTTTTACGAAGTAGGTCGGGAATCCGCTATCTGAGCATACAAAGCTGTTCTTTTTTTCCGCCAGGTCGGCACTTTCGAGTTGAAGTTTAAACGTACGTCGAGCAGTTTCATTGGTCTCAGTCGTCATAGCTTTCGCAATACCTGACTTTACATCTTCTGGCACCTTGCGCAGCGACCGCGAGTAAAGTTCTTTTGTCGCCTCGATGATCATGGCGTCAGTAATTGGCATCTGGTTTTTCCATCTGTAATAGATCAATGCTTGAACGGCGCGGCAGTAATTAGACATTTCCGCCACTAACGTACGCCACTTCCGGAATCTCTGTGATAAACCCTTGAAGAACCAGCCAGACTTTCTTGCTCACGACTTAGTAAAAAGGGGTACGCTCGCTGATTGTTAAAGTCAATAATATCACTTTATTTTAAAACTGCGAAGAATCTATTCAGCGCCCTGGTCGGTCGGTGCGGTTCACCTTTGTGCAGATTGATATATGACCTTTGAAAGTACAGTTAGAAGGCCAAGAGATACGCGGGACGGGCAATGGCTGGATTTCATATACGTCCAGAACAGCAGCCATTGCAAGCCTTTTATCCTTAAGGGTCGCCAGAATTCCAACGTTTGGGCGACTATTTGAATCATCTGTATCGAGAGTATGCACAGTTGATAGCAACAAAATTTTCCGTTTGGATAGTCTGGACGCACCAGCGCGCTGTCCGCAGTCGATTTGAAATCCTCATCTGACTGGCTTTACAGACGCCAAGGTAAGCCATCAATCACGTTTGTTGTGAATATGCGACGCTCGATGTTGCCAGAACCAACTGAAACTCGATTGAAGGCTGTCAAAAAAATAGTGGGTAGACAAGCGTATCTCACCACGTTAAAGTTATAAAATTGATTTTATGCTCAAATGGGTGACAATTCAACGAATATGCAAAATCAAAAGACATATTGCAATCATTTGGTCTCTCCGGAGGTATCACTTTGAGTGAACCTACGAAGATAACGCTTCCAGACGGTGGGTTTTTAAGAGCGCAATTTTATTCCGGACCCGAATCTGCGCCTGTAATTCTTTTGTCAAACTCAGTATTGACCGATATGCGCATTTGGGACCAACAAATTGCAGCATTGAACCGATTTTTCCCGATTCTAAGCTACGACCAGCGTGGTCACGGACTCTCGAGTGTATCTTCTACTCCAATGACCTTTGACGACTTTGGTGCAGATGTTTTGACGCTCTTGGATGCGTTCGACATACACAGTTGCGTGTTTATTGGATTGTCGATGGGGGTGCCAACGGGCCTGGCCGCGTTGAGAAAATCTCCTCAACGATTCAAGGCATTTGTGGCCGTAGACGGAGTCGCTAAAAGCGCGGCTGGCCGAGAAGCATTCTGGAGTGAACAACGCAAAACAGCGCGCAACGTGGGTCTGGAGCAACTTACTTCAGAGATTGCCCAACGCTGGTTACCCAGTGAAAATGAAACAGCAGTGGGAATTTTAGAGCTGACCAAAATTTTGGCAGGAACACCTGTCGAAGGCTTTGCTGCTGCCACCCATGCGTTGCAAAAATATGACTATACGTCTGAATTAATCAAGTTGGACGTACCGTTCCTTGCAATCACAGGTGAGAATGACGGTGCAATGCCTGAAGCAATGCGACAACAGTTCAATAGCGTTCCGCGTGCCCGGTTTGAAATTATCAAACATGCAGGTCATGTTCCTAATTTCCAAAGGCCTGATGATTTCAACGAGGTATTATTGAATTTTCTTACAAGCTCGGATGGATTGGGGTTCACTTCTGCCAATCCATCTACCATCGACAAAAAAAACACTAAAACGGATGAACTCTTATGAGCGGACCGCTTTCTCATATCCGCGTTCTCGATCTCAGCCGTATTATGGCGGGGCCATGGTGCGGCCAGATCCTTGCAGACTTAGGCGCAGAAGTCATAAAAGTAGAACGCGCGGGTGCAGGCGACGATACACGTTATTGGGGACCTCCATTCCTTGATGATAAAGACGGTAAAACAACTAAAGAGTCAGGCTACTATTTATCAGTCAATCGTGGAAAGAAATCAGTTGAACTGGATCTTAAAAGCGCTGAAGGTCAAGCTGCTGTGCGAGCGATTGCAGCTAAGTCCGACATATTGCTAGAAAATTTCAAGACGGGCACACTTGATCGTATGGGCCTGGGTTATGAAGAGATTGCGAAGCTTAATCCACGTCTTATTTATTGTTCCATTACCGGATTCGGTTTAACCGGCCCTAAAGCGAATGACGCTGCCTATGATTTCATGATTCAGGGTATGGGCGGACTAATGAGTGTAACCGGCGCTGCTGATGAATCACCTGGAGGTGGGCCGCAAAAAGTGGGGGTGCCTATTGTCGATATCATGACTGGGATGTATGCAGGCATCGGCGTTCTTGCGGCACTCTCAAATAGAGGTGAAACCGGGAAGGGCGATCACATTGATCTGGCAATGCTCGATGTGTCAGTTGCAATGCTTGCTAACCAAGCCATGAATTATCTGGTATCCGGTAATCCACCTGAGCGACGAGGAAACCGTCACCCGAATATTCAACCACAAAACGTTTACCCTGTTTCTGACGGGTATATTGTTCTCGCGGTTGGTAATGACGATCAATTTCGCCGCTTTGCTGCTGTTATCGATAGAGTTGAGTTAGCGGATGATGTCAGATTCTCCAGCAATGCAGGGCGGGTAGAGAATCTGGCAGATTTGGAGGCCATACTGGTTGAGGCATTAGCCAATCGTACAATAAATGAATGGGTCGAACTATTCGCAGAAGCAGGCGTACCTTCCGGGCCTATCAACACCGTTGATCGTGTTTTTGAAGAGCCACAGATCATGCATCGCAAGATGCTGCGCAAGATACCACATCCGCTCAGTGGCACAGTTGCGCAAGTCGTGTCCCCGCTAAATTTCAGGAACGCACCACTAACTTTCAATCATTCGGCTCCGCTGTTGGGCGAGCACACAAGCGATATTCTCGCAGCACTTGGTCTCGGAGACTAGAACGATGAAAGATCAGGATTCACTGTCGAAAAAAATCGAATCCACGAGTGGAGGCAGGATTAGCTTCCCTGAACCGAGCACGATGAATGCTGCGCAAAAGGAGGTGTATGATCAAATTGTATCGGGGCCACGCAAGACGCTTGTCGGACCGCTTAGGGCAGCTCTGCACAATCCTGTGCTGGCGGATCGATGGCAACGTTTAGGTCAGGTTTTAAGGTTCGAGACATCAATTCCGACACATTTAAATGAATTAGCGATTCTGGTAACAGCGAGGCGCTGGAACAGTGATCTGGAATGGGCGATACACTATAGAGACGCCGAACGAGCAGGATTGAATATGGATATCGCGAATGCAGTACGTGATTGCTCCCTACCAGATTTCGGTACAGACAATGATGCACGTAACGTTTATGAGTTTGCTCGACAACTCGTACAGTTTGGTGACGTAGGCGATGATGTCTATAGCGCGATGGTTACGCGATGGAGCGAGGTTGGCGTTGTTGAACTGACGGCTGTAATTGGTTACTACTCAATGGTTGCAATGACGTTGAAAGTACATCGAGTGCCACTGCCGCCGGATAACACGGTCGAAACATTGCAAGGTGCGCGGGCAGAATTAGCTGAAATGCCAGCATCTAACCCGGATTATTCATAAAATCACCAAATTCTTCCGCGCCCCCTTCCCCGTAGCAAATTCTGCTCAGTCGGAAATACAGCCTGTATTCCGCCGGGCTGCGATCAGCTCCTTCGCAGAATTCGCTACGGGAAAAGGGTTCGGTCGGGGCCGGCCACCCGGAAAGAATTCGGCGTTTCATGAATAGTCCGGGCGAGTCAAGTATGAAAGTCACCTAAAGAAG
>JBGCFI010000065.1:0-5976 GCA_045106855.1 Granulosicoccus sp. | reverse complement strand
GCCTGATGCGTATTCACAACCTGCTGCCAGGCTTGTTCAAGCTTTGCCAGATCGATGTGTCCATGCAATGCGCAGCGCAGTGTTAAACCACAGGCATCAGAGTCATGCGCCAGGCTGCGCCACAGGAATCCCTGCTGCATGGGCAGCAACGGCACTATGGCTTCAACATTTTTTCTAGCCATGATGATTATGCGTGGCTAGCAGAGAAGTTATCGGGAGCAGCTAAAAGGTACATGCCTACGATTCTTGTGCCGCTTGATTGCCTGGATTTTTCTTTAACAACCGGGATAGTTTTTCGCGCTGGGCCTCACTCAGATTCGCAAACTTCCCGGATGCCCTGGCATTGGTTTCATTGTTTGCACGCTTTGCCGTATCAAGAAATTCTGCGAACCTGAAAAGTACCGGCTTTTTAAATAAGTCGGCAGGCTCTATGGCATAGCCCTGGCGGCGTAGCTCCATGACACAGCGGATAGCCGCCTGGGAGTCTCCGCCCAGCTGAAAGAAATTGTCGTCCCGATGGAACGTAGAGGTGGTCACGTAAGGTGCCCAGAGTTTGGCCACTTGCGTCTCACGGGCGCTTAACGGGTGTATTTCCCGAGTGTCTATTGCGTTGGCCAGCGTTCTAGTCTGTGCAAAAGCTTTCTTTCTATCTACTTTTCCGTGCAGGTTCAGTGGCAGTTGCTCAACATCAATGAGCCTTGAAGGTTGAAGGTAAGCGGGCAGTTTGTCCTGTAGCCAACGGCGCAGGCTGGAAGGTTCAAGCGGGGAGATGGTGGTGAACAGCGCCTCGATTCCTGATGCATTTTTTACCAATGCCGACAGGTTTCCCGTCTGGCCGTTCTGCCCGTTTGCCTGATTCAGATTTGACGTATTATCCATAACGTGACTGGTACCATTCGCGCGCACTGTATATTTAATCTTGTGCAGAATGGACTCTACGCGCTCAGTATCAATATCGTCGTCCAGTTCTTCCAAGGCCTCTTCACGTTCCTTGTGTCCGAGTCGTACGTCCCAGCTGTAGGGAATCGCGTAGTTATGAAACCCGCGCTCCAGCTTGTGTACATGGATACCCACATCATTGATAAGGCAGTTGGTGGAGCGCCCCGTATCGGGTGGGCGTACCCAGTTAATCCGGGATTTCAGGTACGCCAGCATATCGGCCATTTCGACATGCCAGTAGCGATAGAAATCAACGATATTGACCGATGCTGGTAACGACCCGTTATTAACCGCGTCAATGTTCAGCAGCGTATTGGGTGCATCTTTGATGGCATGGTATTGAACGCGTGCAGCGACCACCATGTCGTCAATTTGAGTAACGGGTATGCTCTTGTCTGAGAACAATTCGTTGTTGAGCCGGGTTTCGAACAACTGCCCGCGAGACAGTCCGGTAAAAATGGTGCCTATCTCGTGTTTGGCGGCAAACGCCATCGACAGGTTGTAGATGGTTTTGAAACAACCGTGACAGACATTGGAATAGCGCGTCAGGCTGTCGTTGAATATGGCATCCATATGTTCAGTGCGCGCAAAATGGTGGTCCACGCCTAAACGCTTGCAGACGGTGTCGATATTTGCCAGGGCGTGATCGGATAGATAACCGTTATCCAGAGACAGTGCATACACTGATAGCCCAAGGTCAACCAGCTGGCACAGCGCATAGGTACTGTCCTTGCCACCACTGAGTAACACCACGGCATCGTACTTGCCCCGTCGCCTGGATTTTATGTCTTCTACCAGAGCGCGCAAATCATCAGCTGATCGGAAGTAGGCGGCAATCCGATCCTGATTTTGCGCAAAACGTTGACACAATGTACATTGACCACTTGCATCGATGCTGACATCAGGTGTGCTTGAGGACAGGCCGCAACTGCTGCATAAAACTTCTGGCGTTGCCCGCTTGGGTGTAAAGCCTGATGGTACTGATGTGGACAGCGTCTGTTCAGTATGAGTGTCTATCTGGGCAATACAATGTGATACCGCCGGATGTTCCATGATAGTCGATTCGATATCGGATAACTCAATGCGGTAACCGTTAATATTAACCTGCGTATCTTTGCGACCAAGATACACCAGCTCGGCGTTCTCTATGCGTGCCAGATCACCGGTGCGGTAAAGACGTTTGCCGGGCAGTGCAGGGGTTGAGACAAACGCCGCATAAGTTAAGCGTGCATCGCCCCAGTAGCCATCAGCCAGAGAATTGCCCTCCAGGTAAAGCTCGCCTGTCATGCCTTCAAACTGGGGTTGTCCCTGATTATCCAGAAGGTAGGCGTTCATGCCACTAATGGGTGTACCAATGGGAACAGACCCGGCATCATCCTGGCCGGACCACACTTTGGTAATACAGCCTACCGTGGCTTCCGTTGGTCCGTATTCATTAACCAGTTTGAGCGGGTGATCAGCACGTGCCTGAATCGCCGATGCTGTGCTGTTCTTGAGGTCTTCGCCACCGACGATCAATTGGACAGCGGCAGTTAGGCGAACATCGGATTCAAGCAATAAGGCCAGGTGAGCAGGCGTCAGCTTGACGGTATTGATGGATGCATTTTGCATGACATCAAACAGGGCAAGCGCATCGGTTTCGGCAGACTGCGGATAAACGTGCAGTGTTCCACCGGACAGCCATGGCAGGTAGAGCGATGTCACCGTCAAGTCAAACCCAACCGAGGTAAACAAGGGCATGTTGATGGCTTCGGGCAAGGCATAGTATTCGCTGGCCCAGCCCAGGTAGGACATCAGTGCGCCATGTGATACCACGACACCTTTCGGAGTGCCGGTGGATCCGGAGGTGTACATGATGTAGGCCGCATCGGTGGCTGTTACGGCAATAGGCTCAGCGGCTGTACCATTGACTGAAAACGTTGTGGTCCCGGTGTCTGGCGTTTTTAAAATCTGTGTGGATTCCAATGTTACCGGCACGGTGTACTGCAAAGGTGTGCTGTCTATGATGAGAGCTTGCACATCAGCACTGGCGAGGATGGCATCCACTCGACTTCCGGGTTGCGAATAATCAATTGGAATATAAGCAGCACCACGTGACAATATCCCCAGCAAGATGATGGGCAAGTCGAGGCCGCGACGCATAAGCACGGCTACCCGGTCACCTCGTCCAACCGCATGTTGTTGTAAATGCTGTTGTACCGTGTGTGCTTGTTGCAGCAATTGGGCATAACTTATCTGGCGCGAGTTGTCTGCAAGCGCGACTGCATCGGGATGGCGCTTTGCCATGTCCACAATGCGTTCGTATAACAAAGTCTCAGGCGAACTTGTCGAAGGGTTGGGCACCGGACCTGTCATACTCCAAAGCTCGGACGGCGAGGTTAATGCAATACTGCCAATACGCTGGTGACCACCTTTGAGCAGCGCCTGATAGAGAAGTGCCAGATGCATAGGCACCCGCTTGCGTTGGTTAGCCTGGAAAAATGCATGGTTGATATCTACCTCAAGCGAGGGATAACCACAGGCATTCCAGTCTGCAACGTGCAAGCGAAGCGGATGCCGCATGTCAGAATGCCCGGTGTGATGCCACCTTATCTGGCTATGCTCTGTCGTAGCGGACGATGCGTGCGGAGTTACGCTTGCGGTAATGAGATTAAGCACACCGTGCACGGTCTGTGTTTTCAACACAGCGCTGCACCCCGGCTTTGCCTGTTTGAGTACCGTCACTAAAGCCGCATAAGCAGTATCGTATACCTGTGTAATGGTGTCGTCGCTGGTCAGCACGACGGTAACTTGCATCATTTCGATAAAGTTGCCGGCAACGTTCATCCATCGTTTGCCGAACCGTCCCAGTAGCGGCAGTTCTATCACAATGGCGTGATCACCACTGACCCGATGCAGGTAGATGGCAAACGCTGCCAGATGCATGGCGGTATGCGTAAGCGCTGTACTGACGTGATTCGTCTGATTATCCAGGCGCAAAACTGATAACTGCTGTCGCTCATTGTTTGTCAGTGGCAACGGTTCACGTTGTGATCGGGTGTCTGGTTCGACGTTGATATGCTGATAAAAAGACACCGGCAATAATTCTTGCGCTGCACGTAGTGTACCGGCAGCTGCTAGAGTTTTATCGGTGCAATCCTGGACCGTTCCTGCGCTCGGGTTTACCGGTTCTGGCCACGGTGTTTTTTCCAGGTAGTCGAAAAAATTCAGGGCAGGGTTTGCCTCGGTGAACGCGTGATCCTCGACCATAGCCTTCGGCTGAAGGTCAGGATGGGTAGTCGTAGCCTTGAGCCTATAGTAGTGTGCTTGCAATGCCTGCCAGATAATGGCAGTTGACCAGGCATCGGATAATAAGTGATGTATGTTCAGATAGATGGCACACTGATCTTGTGCGTACACAAATGTCGCATCGGTCATGGCGGCACCCGCTGAGAAAGTTCTCTGCTTACGCTGATCAATCCAGGGCTCTATGGCATCATCGAAGGTCTCCGAACGGATTCCCGAACGGATTCCCGAGCGGATTCCCGACTGGGCCTCCAGGTTTACAATTTCAAGCGCACTGTACTCGTTGGATACCCATTGCGTTGGTTTAACATCGGGTTGATCATCCAGTCGGGTGGTTAACACAGGATGTTGCTTCTGAACGTCTATCCATGCCTGTGCCCATAGCTTGCCATCGGTATCAGCTGTACTGCTGGAAGGTAAGCGGACGCTGACCACCTGATTAAACAAGGGGCAAAGTGGAGAAGCCGACTGACTTCGCCAAAGCAATTGCTGACAAGGCGTCAAGTCAAAGCGATGCCGGGAAATGTCTGGTTGCATCACTGGTCGAGAAGTCCTGCAATAATGTTTCTCTGAATGTCGGATGTACCGGCGTATAGCACACCGCCCAACGCATCTTGTGTGTCTATGCCGCTATGATGATCATCAATATAGGCGTATCCGCCATGCACGCGCATGGCATCCATGCTGGACGCCAGGAACGATTCGCTGATCAGCAGTTTCAGCATGGATGATTCCAGAATGGCGTTCTGTTGCTGGTCAAGTTTCCAAGCGGTTTTGTACAGCAGCAGTTGCGCGGTTTCCAGACGCACGCGCATATCGGCCAGGCGGTGAGAAACCGCCTGAAACTGATCTATCGGTTTGCCAAATTGCTGGCGTTGCTTAGCGTGCTGTACAGCGGACTCCAGTTGCCGGCGCATTCTGCCCACCTGGCTTGCCAGAATGGCAGTGCGTTCCACCTCCAGAGACTTGTGCGCAATGGCTGCTCCTGCACCCTCGGGTCCAAGACGAGCCGACTCGGGAATAAAACAGTTGTCGAAACGGAGACGACCCATCGGGATGCTTTCCAGACCCAGTTTTTTCATGGGTCCTGAGACATCCAGCCCGGGTGTGTTGCTGTCGACAATAAAACTTGTGATACCCCAGCGTCCAGCTGCTGGATTGATGGTGGCAAATACAACATGGAAATCTGCCACCGGGGCCAGCGTTATCATCAGTTTTTCGCCATTAAGCACATAGCCATCGTTCTGGCGCTCGGCGGTGAGCGCGACGGCTGAAGAATCCGACCCGGCGGCTGGCTCTGTCATGGCGTGTGATCCCAACAGATCTCCCGCTATACAGCCGGGAAGGTAGGCATCTATCTGCGCATCGCTACCGTGGTGCAGCAACGTATGCTGCACCGTACAACCCTGCGCTGCAAGCGCAAAGGGTAAGGCGTTGTCGGTACAGGCGTAACCAACACTCTCAAGTACTAGTATGGTTGACAGATAGTCGCTGCGATCTGCCCAGCCCCAGGGCTCGGGCATACCACAGGCAAGCAGACCGTGTTCTGCGCACGTTTTCCATAGGCTATGGTCAAAATTGGCGGGGTCTGGCACGGGCGCTAGTGCTGGATTCACAACATGGGTCACAAAATCCGCCACGTTCTGAATCAGTGCTGTTTGCGCGGTAGTGCAATTGAAGTCCATGGTTACGTTTATCGATAGCGTGTCTCATCCGGCGCGGATGAATCGTATTTATCCTTGCAGCGCTTGC
>JBGCFI010000064.1:0-22804 GCA_045106855.1 Granulosicoccus sp. | reverse complement strand
AAGACAACGGTTACGGGTGTGGAGATGTTCCGCAAGCTGCTGGATCAGGGCGAGGCGGGCGACAACGTGGGCATCCTGTTGCGTGGTACCAAGCGAGAAGATATTGAGCGTGGTCAGGTGCTGTGCCAGCCCAAGTCAATTACGCCGCACAAGAAGTTTGAGGCGGAGATCTATGTACTGGGTAAGGATGAAGGCGGTCGACACACGCCGTTTTTCAATAACTACCGTCCGCAGTTCTATTTCCGAACCACGGATGTGACAGGGGCTGTTGAGTTGCCGTCGGGGACCGAAATGGTCATGCCGGGTGACAACGTCAAGATTGTGGTTGAGCTGATCAACCCGATTGCGATGGAAGATGGTCTACGATTTGCGATTCGTGAAGGCGGCCGTACCGTAGGTGCCGGCGTTGTTGCGAAAATCATCGAGTAATAAACTATGGCAGCTAGTCAAACAATCCGGATTCGTCTGAAAGCCTTTGATCATCGATTGATCGATCGGTCCGCGAAAGAAATTCTTGAAACTGCAAAGCGTACCGGTGCCCGTGTTCTGGGTCCCATTCCTTTGCCGACCAAGAAAGAGCGTTTCACTATTCTCGTCTCTCCACACGTGAATAAAGATGCTCGTGACCAGTACGAGATTCGTACTCACAAGCGCCTGATGGACATCGTAGATCCGACTGAAAAGACGGTTGATGCACTGATGAAGCTGGACCTGGCTGCTGGTGTAGATGTTCAGATCAAGCTGAACTAGGTCGTGTTATTGCAGGCGTCGTAACAGATGTCTGCAAAAGTAGAAAAGCCCGCTTAAGCGGGCTTTTTTTATGTCTTATGGCGGCGTGCTTAGACTGTCCGGAGCGGGCTAGTGAACTTTATCGGTTTTGGAGCGTTCGCTCTGCTGACTGAACACGGCATGTTCGCCTCGTTGCACTGTCGCCGAACCATCCAGCAGTGCGGCGTAAAAATCATAGAGAGTATCCGAGCCTGTTGATGGTGTCAGACTGGCATCGTAACAACCGGTTTCCGAATTCAGGACCAGCATGGATTCCGTTGCATAGTAGCGCCCAATTTGCGCAAGTTCAGCTTTATCGGCGCACGATTTACTGACACGTCCAAGCTGTTTGAGTACGAAATGGATGGTGTCAAACAAGCCAATTGGGATTTTCCGGAAGCGGGGCTTGCGGTCGGTCAGTTCAAACAGATACTCACCTTGTTCGCGCAGGGTGATGGCGTCGCCGGGCCCGCCAATAGGCAGTATCGTGTTGTGCCTTTCCGGATCGACCAGACAGTCAGCCATAAAGTTACCCAGGTCGTTGTCGCTGATTGGTTTGCACGCGGTCAATGTGCCGTCGCCAAACAATAAGAAAGGCTTGCCATTGCGGACTCGTTCTACTTGTCCGGATAGCGATTTGAAAAAGGCGGTTGGTCGGACAATGGAGTAGGTAAGTCCTGAATCGATGAGCTCTTTTTCGAAGGCAAGCTTGGCATGTTGAAAGGCCAGAAGCGGTTTCTGAACACAAATAGCTGACAAAAGCACCATGTGTCGCACGCCAGCAGCCTTTGCCGCAGCGAGCACAGATGAGTGAGCACGATAATCAATGGCCCAGGCATCGTCGGGTGCCCCTGTGCGTGAGGCAAGGCAGGAGACGAGAGCATCAAAGCTGTTGTCGCAGAATACGTCTGCGCGAATAGATGCCGCGTCTGTGACGTCGCCAATAATCAGTTCGACGTCTGAGGGCAGGTTCTTTGAACACTGGATACTCTCAATCTCATCGGTACCACTTGCCGTGCGAACCAGGCAGCTGACTTTATGGCCTGCTCGCAAAAGCGCCAATGTGGTGGCCTTTCCAGCGGTACCTGTGGCCCCGAGTACCAGTACCCTGAGTCGAGTGCTGTGCCTGGTAAGGTCCGGGCAGAGGTTTGTTGTGTCCATACGAGAATGAGGTCAGGTAGGGGTGCTGAGTTCTACCTTACGCTACCGACTCTATCACGCTCGGTGGTTCGCAGAGGTAGTCCTGCGAGCATCTGTCAGTAACCCTGGCTTGCCTCAGTTATACCTTCAGGCCAATCTCCCTGAACGAATCGTTTGATATTTGCTGCGATGATCTTGCCACCAGAGACCGGATCTATCAGAGAGGCCACGTGAGGTGTTATCAGAATATCTGGATGTTTCCAGAACGCGTGATCTTCGGGCAGTGGTTCTGTTGAGAATACATCCAGCGTCGCTTGCGACAACTGACCTCGTTGCAACGCATCAAGCAGGTCCTGTTCAATCAGGTGTTGTCCACGAGCAGCATTGATCAGGCAAGCGCCTTCCACCAGCTGATCAAAAAGTGGGGTGCACAGTATTCCCTTTGTCTCATGTGTTAGTGGCAGCAGGCAAACGAGGATCTCGATTCCCTGTAGAAATTCTGTCAATTGCTGCGCCCCTGCAAACGATTCGACTCCCGGTATCTGCTTCGGGCCACGTGACCAGCATCGAACCCCAAAACCAATCTCTACCAGTGAACGACAGGCTGCTTTGCCCATTCCACCCATCCCCATGATGCCGATTTGACGTTGTTGGGCGATGGGTGTGTTTAGCGTTTTCCAGTACTGCTCCGATTGTTGTTTCTGTAGCAAGGGTAGTTGGCGGTGAAAGCGCAACACGTGGAGGACAATGTACTCACGCATTCGCTGAATCATGTCAGGCCCTGTCGTCTTGAGTACAGGAATCTCTTTGGGATAAGACGGGTCCTGGACAATGTGATCAATCCCTGCACCGATAGACACTGTGAGTTTCAGGTTTGGCAGACTGGCCAGCCAGCCCTCGGGTGGTCGCCAGACAACCGCTATATCGACGTCCGCCGGGTCATCCAACGTTGTGTATGACTGAATGCTGTGTTCGGGTAAAAGCTCGGTAAGTTGCCGGGTCCACCATTCCAGGCGATCCGGACTTGGCATGCGCAAGATAATATTCATGGCTTTCAGGCGTGCACGGTATTTTGTAAATTCATGGTGTCATCGCTACCAGGATAAAAATTACACGGGCCACTTGCACCACCAACTGGTTGAGTGGGGTCGTTCAGTCCAACAAAACAGTTGTGTTCGCGCGCTACACCTGAAACACAGGCGTAGAGTTTTGGAAATACCAGCTGTTGTGAAATTTCAAGCGAATGGTATTCGGTTAACGCGTCAAGCACGGCTTGCCCCAATGCCGGATCAGCTCGCACGGAATCACGATCAGAAGCATCCAGTCGGGGGTGATGCATCGCCTCACCAAGAGTAAGACCAAAGTCGAGCATCAATGCTGCAACCTGCGCTACTGCGGGCATGATGTGATTACCTCCGGATGCACCGATTGCGAACGTTGCTTCATTGTTGCGAGTGGCGATCACGGGGCAGATGTTTGAAGCGTTGATGCGTTTACCGGGTTGCATGGTGGTTGGATAACCTGGTCGCGGATCGAAGTAGGATACGGCATTGTTCATCAACAAGCCCGTGCGTGGCAGGGTAACACCGGAGCCAAATCGATTAAGAAGTGTATGTGTAAGCGCCACCATATTGCCTTCTTTATCAACCGCAGAGAGATGCGAGGTGCAGGTGTCTTGATTATGGCCACGGCCAATTCGCTGGTTGTGTGCGCGCCAGGCAGTGTTAAGGGCGTGAGCGTAATGGCACCAGCTTTCAGGGGTTGGTGATGACCCGGGTTCGGGCATAGAGCGCTGCACTTCGCGCAAGAAGTCACCCAGTCGAGTACCACCACTGGCATCGCCCAGTGTATGCAGCACGCTGTGGCGATGAGAGTGTTCGATGGCTTCATTTTCAACGACCTGGTAGTTGGCGAAATCGTTTGCTGAAATCGCCGAGCCCCCGGCTTTCAGGTCGGTTAGAAGATCACGAGCCAACTCACCACGATAGAATTCGTCTGCCCCGCCGCGAGCATAGCGGGCCAGCGTGTCCGCCAGCCTAGGGATGTGCATGGGTTCGCCTGGTAGTAAAGGGCGTGAGCCTGGCAGGTAGATGTCGCGTGAACAGCTATCAGCATTGATGATCTCCATCTCGAGCGCGCATTGCAGTGTGGTGAACCAGTTGCTGCGAGGTGCTGTCTGCGCGAGGGCGATAGCAGGACTTGCCACCTGTTCCAGCGAAAAAGATCCCCAGCGACTTATTGCGTGATCAAATCCGGCTGCGGCCCCGGGAACCGTAATGGACTGATACCCGCGCGTGTTGGCATGATTCGCAACGGTGGGAAAGCCCATGAGGGTCAAGGGTAGATCCATGTCCAGCGGGTAGTTATCGCAATGCGTATCGTTAGCCAGCACGCCTTGAAAGTCGACACTGAAGGCGCGTCGTTGATCGGCCAACCAGACTACCATCAGGCCGCTTCCACCCAGGCCACACATCCAGGGTTCAACGGACCCAAGTGCAAGCGCTGCAGCGATGGCAGCATCTACTGCGTTCCCACCATCTTGCAGCATCTGCCCACCCGCTCGTGCAGCCTGTATATGCTGCGCGGCAACGACCCCGCCTGCATCAGACACAGCGCATTGATTCAAGCGCCATTGTTCTATATCTCGAAACACTACCGACACCTCGCAAGACAGCTGTTTGACTGTTCCATACTGACTGATACTGGCTATGATTTCCTGATGCCGGTAATTCGTAACAGGAATGGCACCGTGCGCTTGCAAGTGTATACACTGCGCAAACACCTATTAATTGCTGACTATCCCGTACGAGCGATCGACTATGACAACTCCAGATTATGACAAAGGGCGGTTGAACCTTCCATTCGTAGGTATCTGTACCTTTGGCAAGAATCCCTATATCAGTAACTGGGATGCAATAGATAGCGACGTCGCCATTTTAGGTGCGCCGTTTGATTTCGGAACCCAATGGCGCTCAGGCGCCAGATTCGGGCCCAGAGCAATTCGTGAAGCATCGACGCTATTCTCTTTTGGGCATGGTGGAGCCTACGATCATGAAGATGACGTGACTTACCTGCCTAACGAGGAAGTGTCTATTGTTGATATTGGTGATGCGGACATCATTCACACCGATACGTTGCAAAGCCACGCAAACATCGAGTATGCGGTCCGTAAAATTCTTGCAGCTGGTGCACTACCGGTTGTGCTTGGTGGTGATCATTCGGTAAATATTCCTTGCGTCAGAGCGTTTGATGATCAGGAGCCGATCCACATTGTGCAGATAGATGCCCATCTGGATTTTGTCGACGAGCGACACGGTGTTCGCTTTGGTCATGGTAATCCAATGTTCCGCGCTGCCGAAAGCGATCATGTTTCCGGGCTTTCTCAAATCGGTATCCGCAATGTATCTTCCACGTCAAGGGATGGCTACGAAGCTGCTCGTCAGGCGGGATCGGACATCATTTCGGTCAGGCAATTTCGCAAGCTCGGTGTGGAAGGAGTGCTTGAGCGGATACCCTCTGGCGTTCGATATTACGTCACTATCGACATTGACGGCTTTGACCCCTCGATTGCACCGGGGACGGGTACGCCTAGTCATGGCGGATTTCTTTATTATGAGGGTCTTGAGCTGCTGGAAGGATTGGCTAAACGCGGTACGGTGGTTGGGGTTGATCTTGTCGAGGTTGCGCCTGATTACGATCACACAAGTACAACGGCGATTCTTGCTGCCCAGCTGCTCATGAATTTCATTGGACGGATCATGCATCAACGCAAGTGATACGTATAGCCAGGTTTCAACGCTTCACTGAATAGCTGCCAGTACGGGACGAACTCAAGAGCACTGTGTCGCTTTTGTTGCCGAGGGATTTCTGTTAACGTCGGCAAAGAGGCGCAAGATCAGCGTCCAGTAATTTCACCGGAGAGACAACACCATGCAGCTTCGACCAGACTCCTCATTTTATCCTACAGCCAGGATGGCAATGGCAGCGCCGACTGAAAAGTACGGCTTTACAGTAATGCTTAGCGGCGATGCTTCACAAGCAGATGGAATTGCCGTGGTGGATCTTGATCCATCATCGAGTACTTATGGGCAAATTGTCCATCAGGTGCTTGCGACGAGTCCCGGCGACGAGTTCCATCATTTTGGATGGAATGCCTGTTCATCGTCCTTGTCGCCTTTAAGTGGGCATGCATTTCTAGAGCGTCGCTACCTGATTGTCCCGGGAATCCGCTCTTCACGCATTTACATCATTGATGTCAAAGAGCCACTGAAAGCAAAAATTCATAAAGTGATCGAGCCTGAAGAGGTCTTTGCCAAGACCGGTTATTCGCGACCACACACCATTCATTGTGGCCCGGAAGGTATTTACGTATCAACGCTGGGTGGTGGCGGCGAGGACGGTACGGATGGTCCGCCAGGCATATTTATAATGGATTGCGAAACATTTGAAATCCTGGGACGCTATGAAATGGATCGTGGCAAGCAGGACAAACACTACGATTTCTGGTGGAATTTGCCGCAGGATTACATGGTCAGCTCTGAGTGGGGGCTACCCCCTCAATTCGAGAACGGTGTTGTGCCTGCCGACCTGCTATCCAACAAATACGGTCATTCCATTCACTTCTGGGATTTACGGGCGCGCAAGAATGTCCAGACTCTCGATCTTGGCGAACAGTACCAGATGGCGCTTGAGATTCGTCCTGCACATGATCCTGCAAAGAGCTATGGTTTCTGTGGAGTTGTGGTGGATACCACTAATCTGCAAGGGGCGATTTTTACCTGGTGGCGAGGTGATGATGGCAAGTGGCAAGCAAAGAAAACCATCACCATCGATCCGGTACCTGCAGAGGCAGATCAGCTCCCCGAGTTGTTAAAAGGCTTTGGTGCTGTTCCGCCACTGGTTACCGACATCGATCTAAGTCTTGATGATCGTTTTTTATATGTCGCTTGTTGGGGTCTTGGAGAAATGCATCAATATGATGTTACCGACCCGATGAATCCCGTGCTGGCAGGTAAGGTAGAGCTTGGTGGAATCGTCAAGGACACTAAACATCCTAACGGTAAAGATTTTGCGTACGGACCACAAATGGTTGAAATAAGCCGCGATGGTAAACGTGTGTACTGGACCAACTCACTGTATTCGTCCTGGGATGACCAGTTCTATCCTGACGATGAAGGTGGCCAGATGGTTATGGCACACGTGGGCGAAACTGGGGGTCTTACGCTGGATAAGGATTTTTACGTGGATTTCCCCAGCGGTTTGCGTGCTCATCAGATTCGCCTTGAAGGCGGTGATTGCTCCACTGATAGTTTCTGTTACCCCAATACTTGATCCGTGATTGATGCCCCCTCGATGACGGCGCTTTGGAGCGCCGTCATCGGAGCTGGCCTGTATCACGGTATTAATCCGGGAATGGGTTGGCCATTGGCTGTGTCAGCAGCGTTGATGGACAAGAGTCAACGTTCTTTATCCATGGCATTGATGGCGTTGGCCGCCGGGCACTTCCTGGCCATGTCACTCGTCTTGTTACCGTTTTCTCTGGTATCTACACTGGTACATTGGGAGAAACCCATCCGGATAGTGGCAGGGTTGATCGTGATGCTTATGGGTGTTTATCTGTTAATAAACCGTAAGCATCCGAGGTTTTTATCCAGAATCAAACCGACACGGTTAGCGCTGTGGTCGTTTCTGGCCGCTATGGCACACGGCGCGGGTCTCATGTTATTACCTATTTTTCTGTCGCTGAACGATGGTCAGGCATCCGTTGCGGAAAACATGTTTGCTGCATTGCTCGTGGCTGCTATACATACCCTTGCCATGGCTCTGGCCTGCGCATTGATAGCCTTTTTCGTTTACCGTTGGCTGGGCTTGAAGTTCTTGTCACGCAGCTGGTTTAATCTGGATATCGTCTGGGCAGTAAGCCTGATTATTGTGGGTGGTGCAGGTATCTATGGCGCAACTCATTCCGGCATGATGCATCACTAGCGGTTACTTAACGTATTCGGCAGGTCTGCAAATAACCTATTGCAGCAGGTTCAGTGTCAATGAATGTTGGTGCACTGCCGATACTCCGGTGTGTAGCGGGAATTTACTGATGTTCGCTATGTCACCTTGAGAGTCCGCTTGAGCAGGCCATGAAATCAACGAGTGCAACTGTGTGCGATGACTGGGCTGTGTTTGGGTTGCGCGCGCGCGGTGTTGCTCAGGGAAGCTCTTGCCTGGGCAGTATTTATCGAGTGGCGCAACTAGCGGGTAGCAGAAGCCGGGCGTTGTGTGCGAAAGAATATTCCAAGTCATCAATAGATTTGGCGCAGACGTAAAAGGCGCATATGTCTACGTTCTACATAGCCCGGCAACCCATACTGGATACACAGTGCCAGACGTTCGGTTATGAGTTGTTGTTCCGCTCGACACAGAAAAATGCCTACGATCCCGGAGTCGACGGCGACACTGCTACGGCACGTGTACTGGTCAATACCATTGTTGAAGCAGGGTTGGATTCCATTGTCGGTAATTCCCTGGCGTTCATCAATCTGACACAGCGCTTTCTCGAAAACCCCGACATGCTCGATCTGCTTGAGCCGGGTCGCTGTGTTCTGGAGGTTCTTGAGGACGTGGTTGTCAATGATGCAGTTGTGGCAGGCGTAGAGGCCCTTCGCGCTAAAGGCCATACTATTGCGTTGGATGACTTTGTCGATCCTGAGCAATTCGCCGAACTCATGCCGATGGCGAGTATCATTAAATACGATATCACCCAGCATTCTATGGATGCGTTAGCCAGTTACCGACTCAAGGACGAACAAGGGGGGCGTTTGTCATTGGCTGAGAGAGTTGAAACACTGGAGCAATTTGAAACATTAAAATCTTTCGGCTTTCACTACTTTCAAGGCTACTATTTCGCTAAACCTTGCATGATCAGTGGAAAGAAGCTTCCGCAGAATAAAGTGGCAATTCTACGTTTGCTGGCGCAGGTAAACGACTTATCCACAACGATTGACCAACTTGCCGATACGTTAAGTCACGATGTAGCGTTAAGCGTACGGACCTTAAGGTATGTGAACTCTCCGTTGAGTGCGTTGAGTAACGAGGTAACCTCGATACAACACGCTGCAGTTCTATTGGGCCGTGAACCTATACGCAACTGGGTGATATTGCTCGTAATGACCGGCATAGACGATAAACCTCCGGAACTTACGAAAATGGCGTTAACCCGTGCCCGGTTCTGTCAGCTCCTTTCAAAGGAGCGTGCCCTGGGTGAAGATGCTATGTATTTCACCATTGGATTGTTGTCGCTGCTGGGTGTGTTTATGGGCACCGAGCTTGAAGATGCTTTGGCACAAGTGTCTATCAGCACGGATGTACGCTCGCAATTGGTTAATGGAAGTGGAGCGGGGGCAGATATGCTGAAGCTGGTGATTCAACTGGAAAAAGCAGATGCTGATATGGAATCGGGAGACGAAGCCGTTGGTCCGATCTACCAGCAATCCATTAGCTGGGCAGAGCAGACTTTTTGCTTGCTGTAGCAAGAATTTTATTTGCTGCAGCCTGGATCTTTAAATGTAGTGCTGAAATGTTTTTACTGTATTGCTCAACGATATTGGATGAAGTGCACCTTAGTTCAATGTAGGAATATTGGCCAGTACAACCACATCGTCGTCATTCAGGCTAATAATCAGAATCTCCCCTGAACGTGTGAAACTGCCGGTTAGTGCACGGATGTTTACCTGATGGGTTACCAGCACTGTGGGTTGCGATTCGGGTGTCAGCCACGCAGGCAAGGCTTTGCGTAATTGATCTGTCTGGTCATCGGCTGACGAACGATCCTCAAAAAAAGAATTGAGCGGGGAAAAAGTTTCTGTTTTGCCGAGATTGAGCAATTGTGCCGTCTCCCGACAACGACACCACTCACTGCTGATGATATTTGCGCTTTGAATGCCTTTTGAGCGAAATAGATCGCCGATAGAGCTAGCCTGTACACGACCTTCGGTGGAGAGATTGCGTTGCGTGCTGCAATCGCCAAGCTCAAAATGTGCAGGGTCTCCAGTTCCTGGCGCTAGTGCATGTCGCATGATGGCCACGGCAGTACCCGCTTGCAGGCGAGCCCAGGCGTTGAGCATATCTGGTTGATCTGAAGCCCGGCTACTTGTCGTTAAAAATACAAGATGAATGGTGCAGAGAATGAAAGGAATAGCGCGTTTCATGATCATGCCTACCTTGATAATGATGATGGGTTTTTCCAAAGACTCGCAACACTTGCATGAAAAGTAAAGGCATCAGCCTGGATCGAGTGGCTGCACGTTAAGCACAAACCTGTGCAGATTGTGCGTAAGCCGTACCATTGCCGGTCTGTACTCTGTTTATTCAGTATTAGAGGTTCAGTTTGCACCGGATATTGGCAGGTGTAGAGTATGGGCTTCAAATACTGCCGATGAGCATTACTGCGTATGGACGTATCTGCCATTCCTCAACGCCTTGATCAAGGCATTATCAAAGAGCTGATTGACACGGTCAGGCAGGCGGCCAGTCTGGAGGTGATGCCGAGATTCAGGCATCTCTCAGCATCGGATGTAAACACTAAACAAGGCCCTGATGATCTGGTTACCGTTGCGGATAAGGCTGCTGAGGCTTACATCTCGAAACGGGTTCGCGAGATTATGCCGGGGGCCGCCATTGTTGGCGAAGAGGCTGTGGCTGACGATCCCGGATTGGTTAATGTCATCGATACCAGCGAATGGTGCGTCATTGTCGATCCCATAGACGGCACATCAAATTACGCGCACGGAATTGCGGTTTTCGGGATTATTCTGGCGGTAACGTATTGTGGGCAAACCGTATTCGGCCTACTGTACGATCCTGTTATGGATGACTGGGTAATGGCCAGTGCCGGGGGCGGTGCGTTTTTTTGTCGGCCGGATGCGCCACCGCGTGCATTGGCTCAACTGCCTTCACCGGTAGTCAGTGAGGCGCATGGCTATATCGCTTTATGGCTGTTTGCAAAGCATCGTCACGCTGACCTTTTGATGCGTTACCCACAATTCTTGCGTATCAGCTGCCTGCGCTGCTCCTGTCACGAATACCGGCAAATGGCCCTCGGGCACGCACACTTTTCCGTGTCTCCCTCGCCCAAGCCCTGGGATCATGCCGCTGGAGTTCTCATCATGCGTGAGCTTGGTGGGGCGGGATCCGTTGACCCTGCAAGTGATTATCTGCCCGGTGCGCGTGATGCCCGGGCTTTGATAGCAGGTGTTGCCGGTATTCAGACTCAGGTTCGCAGTTTGCTTTTTCCCGTTTAAATCAGCACGCCCCGATTGGTCCCCCGGATGCCTGCTCCGGTCTAATGGTCTTTTGTCGAAGTATTTCTATCGAGGCATGACGCGGGCAATCGTCGACATGATCGTTTACAAGACCAAGCGCTTGCATAAGGGCGTACATGGTTGTTGGTCCGACGTAACTCCAGCCACGTTTTTTGAGTGCCTTTGATAGCTCCGTGGATTCTGGTGTGAAAGGATTTTCGCGCAACCACCGTCGCGTCACCCGGGTTGGGCGGCTGTTTGATGCAGGCTCAAAGCTCCAGAAAAAATTGGCTAGAGAGCCGAATTCTCTCTGCAGGGATGAAAAATGCCGGGCATTGTTGATGGCGGAGAGAATTTTGCGGCGATTACGGATAATTCGATCGTCATTCATTAGCCTGCGCACGTCAGCATCGTTGTACCGCGAGATTCGTTCTGGTAGAAAATCGTCAAACGACTGGCGCAGTGCAGGGCGCTTATGCAGCACAGTTCGCCAGTTCAAGCCGGCCTGAAATCCTTCCAGGCAGACTTTTTCAAAAATCGCCTGATCGTTGATGGTCGGAACTCCCCATTCCTCATCGTGATAGCGCTGAAACAGGCTATCATTGGCGGGTACCTGGCATGTTTCAGGTATTGACTCGTTCATGGTTGGTGGTTTGTGTTCGATTGGCACAAGGATGCTGCAATTCTGGCAGGGTTTTGCGTTGAGCTAACGGTTACGGCGCATTGCAGGCCTGATTTGCACAAGTTTTGTTGCAGATAGGCCACAAAAAATACCTCCAGCCAGTGGTTATACTGAAGTTAAGGTGCTATCATGGCGCGCTAACTTGCCTGACGTGCTTATCCCGTCAGGTTTTTTGCTTTTTTGTGAAAGCCAATGTGTTGGTTTTCACTCTCGATCCGGGCTTCATGGTCTGGGCTGCACAATCTGCCACCGCATCCTGGCCCTCACGGCCCCAAGCGGAAGGTCAGGTGTTGCCCTTTCGCATGTTTGCCTCTGAAAAATTGTGTTGGAGAAAACGATGACTCTTGGTGTGGTTGGCCGCAAGCTCGGCATGACTCGCGTGTTTGACGATACAGGTGTCTCTACGCCTGTAACGGTCATCGAGGTTGATAAGAACCGGATTACGGCGCGCAAGAGCGTCGAGGTCGACGGCTACGTCAGCGTGCAGGTGACAACAGGTACAAAAAAGACCAGTCATCTGTCGAAGGCAGAAGCAGGGCATTTCGCCAAAGCGGGTGTGGGTGCTGGTCGCGGACTCTGGGAATTTCGCCTCGATGGTGATGAAGGTGCTGAGCTGGAAGTCGGAGGCGAGTTCGGGATGGAGATGTTCGAGCCCGGTCAGAAGGTTGATGTTACCGGCACTAGTATCGGTAAAGGTTTTGCCGGTGGCGTAAAGCGACACAACTTCCAGATGCAGGACGCAACTCACGGTAACTCTCTGTCGCACAGAGCACCTGGCTCAATCGGGCAAAACCAGACGCCGGGTCGCGTATTCAAGGGAAAAAAGATGGCAGGTCATATGGGTGCCGTTCGTCGGACTACCCAGAATCTGCAGGTAGTTCGCGTTGACGAGGGTCGCGCGGTGATCCTTATCAAGGGTGCGGTTCCAGGGGCAGATGGCAGCGATGTGATCATCAAGCCGGCCGTCAAGCAGAAGAGAGCTAAGAGCTAAGACGATGGATTTAAAAACACATAGCGGCGGTACCGTCACCGTTGCAGACTCCGTATTCGGAGTCACATATAACGAAGGTCTGGTGCATCAGATCGTAACTGCCTATCTGGCAGGTGCGCGGGCCGGAACCGCTGCCCAGAAAACACGTTCGGAAGTCCGTGGCGGCGGTGCAAAGCCCTGGAGACAGAAAGGCACAGGTCGTGCTCGCGCAGGTACTTCGCGCAGTCCAATCTGGACCGGTGGTGGAGTAACGTTTGCAGCCAAGACGCGCGACTACTCACAGAAAGTCAACAAGAAGATGTACCGCGGTGCAGTTCGCTCGATTCTGTCGCATGCGGCAGCTGAAGGGCGTCTGATCGTTGTCGACAGCCTGGAGTTGGCTGAAGGCAAGACCAAGCTGATGAAAGCCAAGATGGCCGAGCTGGGCGTTGAGAAAGTCTTGTTTTTGATGGACGAGGTCAGCGAGTCGGTTTATCTGGCCAGCCGTAACATTCCATACGTTCAGGTTCTCGATGTTGAAGGCGTTGATCCTGTCAGCCTGGTTCGGTTCCCACACATCGTAGTAACCGAGGCCGCAATCAAGCAGCTTGAGGAGCGTCTAGCATGAATGATCAACGTCTCTATCAGGTGCTGCTAGCGCCACATGTGTCTGAAAAAACGGCTATTGCCGCCGAAATGGAAGGCCGACACACTTTCCGCATTGCCAACGATGCTTCCAAGCTGGAAGTTCGCAAGGCAGTAGAAAAATTATTTGAAGTTGATGTCAAGAGCGTTCAAATCATTAACGTGCGTGGCAAGACTAAGCGGTTTGGGGCTGCCGAAGGCAAGCGTTCAGACTGGAAGAAAGCAATCGTCCGCCTTGCTGAAGGACAGGATATCGACTTCATGGGAGTTGAGAGTTAGTCATGGCACTCGTTAAATCCAAACCCACCTCGCCGGGTAAACGTTTTCAGGTAAGAGTTGTTAACAAGGAGCTTTCGAAAGAAGGTCCTTACGAGCCTCTGGTCGAAAGCCTCAGCAAATCCGGCGGACGTAACAACAAAGGCCGCATCACAACTCGTCACGTCGGTGGCGGCCACAAGCGTCGTTATCGCGTAATCGATTTCAAGCGCAATAAAGACGGCATTCCTGCTGTTGTTGAGCGCCTGGAATACGATCCAAATCGTACCGCCAATATCGCTCTTATTAAATATGCCGATGGAGAGCGCCGATATATTCTTGCTCCCAAAGGTGTCGGTGTTGGTACACCGTTAATGTCAGGTCGCGAAGCGCCAATCAAGCCGGGCAATTGTCTTCCGCTAGCCAACGTTCCAGTGGGTTCAACAATCCATGCTATCGAGCTCAAGCCGGGTCGCGGTGCGCAGGTTGCACGAAGTGCAGGTGCGGCAGTGCAGCTCGTAGCTCGTGAAGGAATGTACGCAACCGTCAGGCTTCGTTCCGGCGAAATGCGACGTGTGCAGACAGATTGCCGCGCCACTATCGGTGAGGTTGGTAACGGCGAACATGCTCTTCGCAAGCTAGGTAAAGCGGGAGCTACTCGCTGGAGAGGTGTCAGACCAACAGTGCGAGGTGTTGCGATGAATCCGGTTGATCATCCGCACGGTGGTGGTGAAGGCCGTACATCGGGTGGCCGGCATCCTGTGAGTCCATGGGGTACGCCTACCAAAGGCTACAAGACTCGATCAAACAAGCGTACGGACGGCATGATCGTTCGTCGTCGTTCCAAGAAATAGGAGGTAGACAACTGTGCCACGTTCCCTGAAAAAAGGACCGTTCGTCGACTACCACCTGATAAAGAAGGTGGAAGAGGCGCGGGCTTCAAACAGCAAGCGACCTATCAAGACCTGGTCTCGTAGATCCATGATTCTGCCTGATATGGTGGGTTTCACCATAGCCGTGCACAACGGTCGCGTACACGTACCTGTGCTGGTTTCTGAAAACATGGTTGGTCACAAACTGGGTGAGTTCGCGGCAACGCGCACCTACAAGGGCCACGTAGCGGATAAGAAGTCGAGATAGTCATGCAAGTCGAATCCACATTGAAAATGGCGCGTATCTCACCGCAGAAAGCCCGCCTGGTAGCAGATCAGATACGGGGCTTGCCTGTAGAAGGTGCGTTGGAAGTATTAACTTTCAGCGAAAAGAAAGCGGGCGCTTTGTTGAAGAAGCTTGTCGACAGTGCCATTGCCAACGCCGAGCACAACGAAGGTGCCGATATCGATGAGCTCAAGGTGTCCGCAGTGCAAGTCAACGCCGGTCCTGTAATGAAACGACTGAGAGCCCGAGCGAAAGGGCGTGCAAATCGAATCTTGAAGCGTACAAGCCATATTACTGTGACCGTTTCGGACGGCAGGAGCTAAACGATGGGTCAGAAAGTACATCCTATTGGTATACGTCTTGGAATCTCCCAGGATTGGAATTCAACCTGGTACGCCGGCACTGAAGATTATGCCGATTACCTGAACGACGACATCAAGATACGAGGATTCCTGAAAAAGGAACTCTCACATGCCTCTGTCAGCAGAATCCAGATTCAACGTCCTGCTAAATCAATCATCATCACTATCCATTCTGCCCGACCTGGAATTGTCATCGGTAAGAAGGGTGAAGATGTAGAAAAGCTGCGCAAGGTGATCGCTCGACGTCTGAACATCAATATCAATAACGTCAAGATCAACATTGCGGAAATTCGCAAGCCAGAGCTCGACGCTCAACTTGTTGCTGAGGGTGTAGCACAGCAGCTGGAACGTCGTGTGATGTTCAGGCGTGCTATGAAGCGCGTACTGACCAATACCATGCGTCTGGGCGCACAAGGCGTGAAAATCGCGGTATCCGGACGACTTAACGGAGCTGAAATTGCCCGTCGCGAGTGGTACCACGATGGCCGCGTACCTTTGCATACTTTGCGTGCGGATATCGACTACGGTGTTGCCGAAGCACACACAACCTATGGTGTCATAGGAATCAAGGTCTGGATCTGTCACGGTGAAGTGTTCGATCTGGACGAAAAGCGCTCGAAGAGCGTCGCCAATACGACTGGCAAGTAGACAAATAACAAAAGGCCGCTAACCGTTTGGGCTGCTTTAAACAGGCAGTCGCCGGTAGCAAACAGGGCAATAGACAATGCTTCAACCAAAACGTACCAAATTCAGAAAGCAACACACGGGTCGAAACCGTGGGCTTGCGCAAAACGGCAATAAAGTCAGCTTCGGTGAATATGGCTTGAAGGCGACTGCACGCGGCAGACTGACTGCCCGGCAGATTGAATCTGCTCGTCGTGCAATGACTCGTCATATCAAGCGTGGTGGAAAGATCTGGATCCGAATTTTCCCTGACACACCGGTTACCAAAAAGCCTATCGAAGTACGTATGGGTAAAGGTAAGGGCAACGTCGAGTACTGGGTAGCCAAGATACAGCCCGGCAAGATGCTGTATGAAATGGAAGGTGTATCAGAAGAAATTGCTCGTGAGGCATTTTCCCTGGCCGCGGCTAAGTTGCCTCTTGCGACCACATTTGTTGTGAGGACAGCAGCATAATGGCTAATTCACATGTAGCAGAGCTCACTGCCAAGTCGGTAGAAGAACTCAACACAGAGCTGAGCGGCTTGTTTCGCGAGCAGTTCAATCTGCGCATGCAGCGCGGATCCGGTCAGGATGTAAAGCCGCATAACTTCAAGCGTGTGCGGCGCGAGATAGCTCGCATCAAGACCATTATTCATCAGAAGCAATCAGTGGAAGGCTGAAAATGAGCGATTCGAATCAAACAGCCTCTTCCGATGCGGCAGAGAACCGTGGCCGTACTGCTGTAGGGCGCGTAACGAGCAACAAGATGGAGCAGACGGCGACCGTTCAGGTTGAGCGTCGGATCAAGCATCCCATTTATGGCAAGTACATGCGCCGCAGCAAGAAGTATCACGTGCACGACGTAAACAACGAGCTGAACATTGGCGATGTTGTTCAGATCAAGGAATGCCGTCCCTTGTCCAAGACTAAGTCGTGGACCCTGGACAAAGTGCTCACTGCTGCTGCCGAATAGGCAACTGCAGAAGAGATATAAGATAAAAAGATTGAAATAAGAGTAGCGTCCGATGATTCAAATGCAAACTGTCCTCAATGTGGCAGATAACAGTGGCGCGCGCCGAGTGCAGTGCATCAAAGTGCTGGGCGGCTCGCATCGTCGATATGCGCGAGTGGGCGATGTCATCAAAGTGAGTGTCAAGGATGCCATTCCGCGAGGTAAGGTTAAGAAGGGCGAGGTCTACAACGCTGTTGTTGTGCGTACGGCTAAGGCTATTCGTCGTCGCGATGGTTCAGCAATCCGCTTCGATACCAACGCTGCTGTCATTCTTAACGCCAAACTTGAGCCGGTAGGTACTCGTATATTCGGGCCTGTTACTCGTGAGCTGCGTACAGAGAAATTCATGAAGATTGTCTCTCTCGCGCCTGAAGTACTGTAGACGACATCGGGATTACAAATAATGCAACGTATCAAGCAAGGCGACGATGTCATCGTACTCGTCGGAAGAGATAAAGGCCGCCGCGGTAAAGTGGAAGCTGTACACGAAGATCGTGTAATCGTCGACGGTATCAATCTCGTCAAGAAACACGCCAAGGGTAATCCACAAATGGGCGATCCGGGCGGCATTCAGGAGAAGGAGTTGTCAATACACATCTCCAATGTAGCGTTGTTCAATCCTTCTACAAAGAAGGGCGGACGCATAGGTTTTCGTACAGATGATGACGGAAATAAGGAACGGTTTTTCCGTTCTGACGCTTCGTCGGTGGACGGTTGAGTAGCATGGCTAGGTTGATATCAGAGTATCGGGAAAAGATAGTTCCTCAGATGATGGAGGAGCACAAGTACCAGAGCGTCATGCAGGTGCCACGCATTCAGAAGATCACCATCAACATGGGTCTTGGCGAAGCACTGGGTGACAAGAAGGTGCTGGAGCATGCTGTAAAGGACATGACATCCATCGCCGGACAAAAACCTGTAGTCACCGTTGCTCGCAAGTCAATTGCGGGCTTCAAGATTCGCGACGGGTATCCGATTGGTGCGAAAGTGACTCTTCGCAGGGAACGCATGTATGAGTTCCTGGACAGGCTTGTTGCAGTGTCCATACCCCGAATTCGCGATTTTCGCGGCATAAGCGCAAGAAGTTTCGACGGTCGTGGTAACTACAGCATGGGCGTTAAAGAGCAGATCATTTTCCCGGAAATTGATTACGACAAGATCGATGCGGTTCGCGGTATGGACATCACGATTACCACGTCGGCGAAGACAGATGCTGAAGCGCTTTCATTGTTGAAGAAATTCAACTTTCCTTTCAGAACCTAGGACTAGCGAACATGGCAAAGAAATCAATGATCGCTCGTGAAAGCAAGCGAACAAAACTGGTCAAGCAACATGCAGACAAGCGTGCTGTTTTGAAACAGACAATCTCCTCTGACGATAGCTCGTTTGAAGAGAAGATGGATGCGATGACTGCTTTGCAGAAACTGCCGCGTGACTCTTCACCGGCACGTCAGCGTAATCGCTGTCGCATCACTGGTAGGCCTCACGGCTACTATCGAAAATTTGGATTGAGTCGTAACAAGCTTCGCGAAGCTGCCATGCGTGGCGATGTTCCGGGCTTGGTCAAGGCGAGTTGGTAGGAGAATAATCATGAGTATGTCTGACCCCATAGCTGATATGTTGACCCGCATTCGTAACGGCCAACAGGCACGCAAGGTATCGGTATCCATGCCTGCAGCAAAGCTAAAAAGCAGTGTTGCAAAGGTCCTCCAGAATGAGGGCTATATTGGTAATTTCAGTACGGGTGAAACGGAAGGCAAGCCTACGTTAACAGTTGATCTGAAATACTTTGACGGCAAGCCTGTCATTGACAAGATCAAGCGCATTAGCCGGCCTGGTCTACGTCAGTATTGTGCTGCCGATTCAATCCCAGTGGTTTTGGGCGGTTTGGGTATTGCCGTGGTTTCGACATCACACGGTGTAATGACTGGTAAAGAAGCCAAAGCCAAAGGTTACGGCGGCGAGCTTATCTGCACCGTCAGTTAATAGATCCGCCTCGAGGAATAATTCAATGTCACGCGTAGCGAAACAACCGATCGAGTTGCCCAAGGGCGTCGAGATCAAAATCAACGGTCAGTCTGTCAGTGCCAAAGGCCCCAAAGGCCAAGAGTCTGTTGATATTCACGAAAGTGTAGTGCCAGTCCTTGATGGATCAGTGCTCGGTGTCTCGGCTGCAAAGCCAGACCAGAAGTCTCTGGCCATGGCAGGAACCATGCGTTCGCTGCTTAACAATCTGGTCGTTGGCGTGAGTGCTGGATTCGAGAAAAAACTCGAGCTCAGAGGAGTGGGTTATCGAGCTCAGGCTCAGGGTAGCAACCTCAATCTGACTCTGGGCTTTTCACATCCTGTTGTGCACAAGGTGCCGGATGGGGTGAAAGTTGAGACACCAAGCCAGACAGAGGTGGTTGTCAGTGGCACGAACAAACAAATTGTTGGTCAGGTGGCAGCAGATATCCGCGGTTATCGTCCTCCGGAACCCTACAAGGGCAAAGGTGTTCGATACGTCGGCGAGTATGTCGCCATGAAAGAAGCCAAGAAGAAGTAGAGTCGCGAATAATGGACAAGAAAACAAATCGATTGCGTCGTGCCAAGCGTACTCGCGCAAAAATTCGGGAGCTGGCTGTTCCCCGTCTCACTGTACATCGTACGCCGCGTCATATTTATGCGCAGGTCATCGATGCAGATGGTGGTCGAGTGCTGGCAGCGGCTTCAACCGTTGGCAAGGACTTGCGTGGTGACGTGAAAAACGGCGGTAATGTTGATGCGGCTACTTCGGTAGGAAAAAGCATTGCAGAGAAAGCTGTGGCTGCAGGTATCAGCCAGGTAGCATTTGATCGGGCGGGTTTCAAGTATCATGGCCGCGTCAAAGCGCTGGCTGATGCCGCCCGTGAAAACGGACTGAAATTCTAAGACAGCCTGACGGCTACAACCAAAAGGCTCGGAAATACTGGTATGGCACAGAACGATTACAATCAAAGCAGCGACGGCTACATTGAGAAGCTTGTTACTATCAACCGCGTGGCCAAAGTGGTCAAAGGTGGTCGACAGTTCGGTTTTACCGCACTGACAGTAGTAGGTGATGGCAACGGTCGTGTAGGACTTGGCTACGGCAAGGCGCGTGAAGTGCCTTTGGCAATCCAGAAGGCAATGGAAAAAGCCCGTCGCGACATGAAAACCGTGTCTCTGGACGACGGTACATTGCAGTACCCCCTGAAAGGTCGGCATGGAGCTGCTCGTGTATATATGCAGCCAGCATCCGAAGGTACTGGTATCATTGCGGGCGGCGCAATGAGAGCAGTTTTTGAAGCAGTCGGTGTCAGAAACGTTTTGGCGAAAATAATCGGAACAAACAATCCGATCAATGTCGTCCGGGCAACGATTAACGGTCTGAGCACTATGCAAAGCCCTGAGTCAGTTGCCGCCAAGCGTGGCAAGACTGTCGCTGAAATCAAGGGAGAGTGACCATGAGTGCCAAGACAGTCAAGGTGACACTGGTTCGAAGCATGAACGGTCGCCTGAAAAATCATAAGGCCAGCGTTCGTGGTCTCGGACTTCGCCGTATGCATCAAACGGTGGAAGTGATTGATACACCGGAAAACCGAGGCATGATCAACCGTGCGAGCTACATGCTGCGCGTTGAAGAATCATAAGCCTTGAAGTTGCTGCCGCGTTCGCGCTGCACCAGATTTCCTATTTTCGGACAGTTACAGATAGTAAGAGCGATATCCAATGAGTCTCAATAATTTAAAGCCAGCCGACGGCAGTCGTAAAGTGGCGAATCGCGTTGGTCGCGGTATTGGTTCCGGCAGCGGCAAGACTTGTGGTCGCGGGCACAAAGGACAGAAATCACGTTCGGGTGGCTGGCATAAAGTAGGTTTTGAAGGTGGACAGATGCCTATCCAGCGTCGTTTGCCCAAGTTTGGATTCACCTCGCGCATGGCCCGTCATTACGCTGAAGTCAGACTGCACGAACTTGAAAAAATCGAAGATGGCAATATTAATCCAGCAGCGCTAATCGCAGCCGGATTAGTGCCTTTGCAGACTAAAACAGTCAAGATCATCCTGTCTGGTGAGGTTAGCAAAGCGTGTACGGTGACAGGTTGCCGAGTGACGAAAGGCGCCAAGACGGCCATCGAAGCGGCTGGTGGTTCTGTCGCAGAAATCGCTACGCAAAGCGCCTGAGCAATTGGTGTCGGAGCGTAGCTCCGGAACTTTACGCTTAAATCTCAGAGTACAGACAACATGGCTGCAAACAAAAACAAATCTGCATTGGCTGGAATCGGAGGCTCTTCTGAGCTTCAGACTCGCCTGCTGTTTGTATTGTTCGCCCTGATCATTTTCCGCACTGGCTCGCACATCACGATCCCAGGTGTTGATCCCAGGGTAATGGCAGACCTGTTTGCTGCTCAAAGCAGCGGAATCCTGGGCATGTTGAACATGTTCGGCGGTGGTGCTCTTTCAAGGATGTCCCTGTTTGCGCTGGGAGTCATGCCTTATATATCCGCGTCGATCATCATGCAGTTGATGACGCACGTTGTGCCCCGATTCGAGCAACTGCGAAAAGAAGGCGAAAGTGGCCGCCGCGTAATCACTAAATACACGCGTTACGGGACCTTGGTCCTCGCTTCGGTTCAGGCCACCGGTATTGCCATAGCGCTTCAGAATCAGGGTGCTAACGGTCAAAGCGTTGTGTTCTTGAGTGGTCCGGGCTTTGTTTTAACGGCCGCAATCACGCTGATCACCGGAACCATGTTCCTGATGTGGTTGGGCGAGCAGATCACAGAGCGCGGGATTGGTAACGGAATTTCCATTCTGATCTTCGCTGGTATTGTTGCCGGATTACCCGCAGCGATCGGTGGCACGCTGCAACTTTCCAGAACGGGAGAGTTGAGCTTCCTTGTTGTCATTCTGTTGTTTGCGATGGTGTTAGCAGTGACAGCGTTTGTTGTTTTTGTAGAGCGCGGCCAAAGGCGTATTACGGTGAACTACGCCAAACAGCAACGTGGCAAGAAAATGTACGCTGCCCAGACCAGCCACCTGCCACTCAAGCTGAACATGGCGGGCGTTATTCCACCCATATTCGCGTCCAGTATCATCCTTTTTCCAGCAACTCTTGGTGATATCGCGACCAGCAATTCCAATTCCTGGCTCAATACAATTGTTTCGACCTTGCAGCCCGGTCAGCCTGTCTACATTTTGCTGTACGCTTCGGCCATCATATTCTTCTGCTTTTTCTACACCGCGTTGGTATTCAATGCGAAAGAGACTGCAGACAACCTGAAAAAGTCCGGTGCCTTCATTCCCGGAATACGCCCAGGCGAGAAAACAGCCAGATACATCGATTCTGTTCTGACGCGTCTCACGTTGTACGGGGCGTTGTACATCACACTTGTATGCCTTTTACCGGAGTTTCTCATTTTGCTCTGGAATGTACCGTTTTACTTCGGCGGGACATCATTGTTGATCATCGTTGTGGTTGTAATGGACTTTGTGGGTCAGGCACAGGCACACATGATGAGTCATCAGTACGAAGGTTTGATGAAGAAGCAGGGTACCAAGGGGGCTCCAAAAGGCGCTCGATAATCTGATACTCCTTCGGGAGCAGATTCGAGAATCTTTGAGGCCGTCTTATTAGGAGAGAACGTATGAAAGTCAGAGCATCAGTCAAAAAGATCTGTCGCAACTGCAAAGTGGTCAAGCGTAAGGGCGTCATCCGCGTCATTTGCACTGACACACGGCACAAGCAGCGTCAGGGCTAGTTAAAAGATAATAGGCGGAGATAAGCATGGCACGTATTGCCGGCATTAACATTCCGGTCCAGAAGCACATCTGGATCGCATTGACATCGATTTACG
>JBGCFI010000063.1:0-31462 GCA_045106855.1 Granulosicoccus sp. | reverse complement strand
CTTTTCAGAAACGCTTTCATGCCGATCATTGAAAGAGTCATCAGTCACTGGGTTCCATCCGATCCTTGTGAACGATCAGCGTCCAGTATCTCAGTGATAGCCTTAACGATAAGCTCTGGATTATCCGTGTGTACATGATGTCCACTTTGCGTGGCAATTATCCGTTTCGATTGCGAACTGAGTGCTACCAGATCTTTCTGCAGCTCGTCCCAGATAGCCGTTTTCTGCTCTCCCGACTTATCCAAAGCATATAAATCGAGACCACGACTGACAACGGTTACCGGATAGCTGACAACGGTTCGATCGCTTCTGACCTGGTTTGCCGATTCGCGAAAAAACTCCATCTCGGAATGCAGTGCCGCATAGGTTTTACGCATGCGCGAGAATGCCTTGATCTTTCGTTGCAGGGCTTCAGGCAATGAGTCCGGAATCATCGGGGAGGAGACAACAAAACTATTCCCTCGAGGCATCATGTTCTTGCCATCGATTTTCTCTAGCCGGACAAGCTGGTTCTCATGAGAGGCATCAACCAATACCATGCCAATCATGTTTGCTTTACGCAATAAGGCTAGTTCGCGCACTACAAAGCCACCAAACGAGTGTCCGACTAGCAACAAGGGTCCGTCCGCCCCGATTCTAGCAAGCATGATGTCAGCCTCACGCGACAAGGAGCGCACATGGCTGGGGTTCGGTGATGGATCACTCCAGGCATACCCTGCCCGGTCGTAGATGCAGGCACGGGCATACTCGGCAACTTCTTGCTGTACCGGAATCCATTCCATGGAGCTACCGCCCAAACCGGCTTCGAACAGAACGGTCGTCTCACCACTGCCTATACAACTGACATGCAGACGAAAGTCGTCAATCAGCACTTTTTCACCCGGTACTTTCTGAGTAAACGAGAAATCCAGTGGCTTCTCATCGTCAGCCGCTATTGAAAGAGTGGCTGAACCGAGTAGAGCGGCTACTGCGCCGATTCCAAAAGCGCGACGAAGCAATATTGAAAATGAGCGTGTCATTGCTAACCACTCACCGGTTACCATAGCCTTAAGGTAGATACTGAGCGGCATATCTCAACACTTCGCTGAGTTGCTGCTCCAATTCGACAGGCGCTTCACACAAAAGTTGTATGGAACGCTCACGTTGATCATAAACACGCTCGTGCCAGCGTAACGTATCGGTTATATCCTGCCGCGCCTCATCCTTATTCTCAAGTTCCTGAGCCTCCAGCAAACTCAGCTCGTTCAGCGTCTCTTCAATCTGTTCTGATATGGCAATCTGTTGCCGTGTATAGCGTTTTATACCGCTGATGTAGTCTTTACGTACCCGGTTGCTGACATCCACAACGCCTGTTGCAAGAAGCGTCAGTTGCAGCTCTCGTTCTGACTCAGATACCCCTTCCGCAAAATCTTCAATGGATTGCTGGTGCGCTTCAGTGAAGGTTTCGATATCACCCAACTCTTCGGCCAGCGACTTTATCCGGGAATCCTGACGATATTGCGCACGCATACCGTCCTCTACCGGGACAGGCCACATAACCGCGGGAGAGACCTCAGGGATCAGGCGTTGAATACACGGCCATTCCGGATCGACCTCTTGTGCAATCGTTGGCGAGGCCACTGATAAAACCGCAACGCCAAATATAAGCGGGATGCAAAGTCGATGGATAAATTTGATCATGGTCGAACCACTATACCCCACGGCAACCGACCAACCTTCACCGATTTGATGACTCGCTGTTTTTCAAGATCAATGACCGATACATCTCCACTGACCCCATTCGTTGTAAACAGTCTTTTCTCGTCAGGCGAAAATTCCAGATTCCAGACACGAGGACCAACCAGCAAGTAATCCTCAACTTCATAACTGGTCATATCTACCACAGCCACGCGGGCAGAAGGCCCAAGAGCGATATAGGCTTTGTTGCTGCCGTCAGTTGATAACTTGATGCCCACAGGCTGAATAGTCTCGGGCGGTAAACCGCGTACTTCAAAAGTAATGCGAGTCTTGATTTCCTTGGTGTCTGTATCAATTACCGCAACCGTTCCGCCAATTTCTGCAGAGACCCAGACCTCGTTACCATCTTTTGTAAACTGAGCAACTCGCGGACGAGTATCCACCAGCACATTAGCTTCAATTTCCAGAGTTTCAGTATTAATAAAATGCGCCATATTCGTAGTCTCTGACGTGTTTACCAACCATTTTCCGTCCGGACTGAGTCCAATACCTTCCGGTTCAATTCCTACCGGAATTTCCGTCACTTTCAAACGTTCGTCGACATCGACTACCGTTACCAAATTGTCGTCTTCGTTAGCGATATAGAGAAATTTGCCATTAGGGCTCAATGCCATGAGCTCAGGGTCTGGTCCTGAGGGCAAAGTATGCAGTGTTTTCCTGGTTTCGAGATCCAGGACTTCAACATGATCATCATCACTGGTGCACATGTAAAGCACCGAACCGTCGTTACTTAACACGATACCTCTTGGGCGCTGCCCGACTTCAATGGTTTCCACAACTTCCAGAGAATCACCATCAATAACTGAAATAGTGTTGTCCTTTTCGTTGGACACATAGATGGAATAGCCAAACGTGTGTGTCGCGACGCTGGATAGCAACAGCCCAAGCACCATATGGCGGTATGATCTGATCATGATTTCCCTTGATTCTATTAGATAAAGTTCACTAAAAATTTTGACACGTTGACTGAGGCTTGTCGAAACCTAAGGTATCCAGAATACTCACCTGATGCAGGAAGCCATCCTGCGGAGAGACACTCACCAGCATTCGTGGACCAACAACCAGAACAGGCTGACGCAATTGACCGTTCCAGTCTCTATACGTCAAAGGGACACCTTTGAACCCGGCAAGATTAAATTTGTCTGAAAGAATATATTCCCTGACATCTTCAACAGCATTGCTTGACGTCTGGGTTACAGCTTCGCCAATACTACGCATGGCAGCCCAGCCACTGTAGTCGCGAGGCTTCATATACCGCTGGGCGAGTTTGAAAAACCGCCGCTGTATCTGGGTGGCACCCCATTGTTCCTGTGATCGATGCCAAGATGTCGCTATTAGCCCTTGCGTGCCTGCTACTGGACGTGGTGACTCGGTCCGATATGAAAAATACTCGCCGAACTCATCTGCTTCATCCGCTATAAGCACGACATCGTGCCTGTCGAATCGACTGAACGTTGGTATTTCCTGTTGTAGATTGTGATGCCCCGAGTCGGTTTGACGAGCACCCGGGATAGAGGTCCAGGCTTTTTCCTCCACAAGCTTTAGACCGTAACGCTTAACAGAACCTCGCATGGCCTGGGCGTACAGCTCATCTTCTGCATGCCTGCCGGTTACCAGCACCAACTCATCCCATTTTTTCCAGACCAAAAACTGTACGAGTCCGTCAGTTAGCATGGTACGACTTGGAGCCACATGCAATACATTGGCGCGGCAATCCTCATTACGCAATCGATCATCAGTGGCTCGCGAATTAATGATCAGGCTTTGCGGATACGCCGAAGACAATGCCAGCAAATCGTCAGCAAGGAGGTCAGCGACAATGATTGAGGCGTCAGAAAGACCTAACGAGGCGACAACGTCCTCAACCTTTTCATCCGCTTTTGCTATTGCCTCGCTCAGAACATATTTGTGTCCGAGAAAGTCACCTGTGGTCTGGTTATCGTTTAATGCAAGCTGTGCCCCCAGAAAGCCTTCTTTTTCGGCAGGAAGATCCAGCAACGACAACGGAATTACCTGCTCTTCTTCTCGTGCAACATAAATTACCGGAATCGTCAGTTTGACTTCCCCGGCAGCGAAGGATGGCAGTGGTTGCAACGAGGCAACCGCCGAAAACAGACACAATGCCATACACCCGAACATTCGCCATTTGAGCATGGTATGCCGAGTGCCTGCATTCTCGCCTAATTCAAACATAATTCCTCGACGCACAGTTCGCGACTACTGAATAGTAAATACTGCTTTCTGGGTTTCACCAGTAGAGCCCGGGATACGTACTTCGTATTTGCCGGGACGAATGGCAATGAATTTGATCGTGGCAGTGCCTTCATCATCAAACTCCAGACTATCGATGCCTAACGGGCGTATCTCGATGTCATTAATGACGACTTCATCAACCCACACGTTTCTGAAAAACTGAGAACCGCTAATAGCTAGTTCTGCAGAACCATCACAAACGATGTCTATTTCATAGTACTTACCAGACTCAAGAACATAGGGCTCACTCGCCAAAGGCATGCCAGACGATAAGGTTATGGGTGGCAGTGTTTGTGCGCCTCCGGTAAGCAGACCTGCGCCACCTTGAGCAGAAGCTGTAAAGGATGCCGTGATCATGACCGCGCCTAGCAGAAATTTGATGAGTCGAATATACATAGTTGATTTATTGAATTTTGGTTTGCGGTGTAACGAAAGTCAGCTCTTGTGATGGAAGGCTCGCCCTGCCATTACTTAATTGTGCAACACGAGATGTTGTGTTGTAAAGCTGGACCAATGGGCTACAACAAAACACTAGGCTGGCTGTTGGCAAAAAAAAACTGATCTGATGCAGTCAATGCCGTACTCCCGGTGCCGGTTGAAGAACCTGCGTTTCCAGGCCTTCAAATCGCCAGTCGTCAATGCCGTCCGCAAACCAGGATACCCGGGTATAACCAAAGCTTAAGGCTCGCTTAGCGGCGTTCCACGACATCCAACAGTCAATGCGACAGTAAAACACGACAGGATGGTCCAGATCTCCATTCGTAGAAATTTGCAAATGACGTTTGAAATAATTCTCTGTTGCCCGCGAGAGTGAACCGTAGCCAACATCAGGCAACCACAAGGCATTTGCCACACCCCGATGTACCACCGGGAACCAACGTTGCCCAGCTGGCAATGTGTCAGGCTTGATGTGTTCCGGAATAACATCAACGACAAGCGCATCAAACTCGGAACGTAGCCTTACCACTTCAAGCGCTGTTACTCGCGTAGCACCTTGCAAAGTTGCCGGCACCACGTCATCGTATAGCTCAAGCCTGTAGCCGTCGGGTTCTTCCACAGCAAATGCGCAGGGTAGCCAGAAAGCGGCAACAAGGCTGACAACACTGACGGTAAAAAGAATCCGTTTATATTGATGGCTATTGCTACGCATACGTTAACTTGCGTCCCGCACTCCAGATAACAACATTCGGCCATTTCATTTTAGAGACTACTGCCGTGCCGTTCACATAAGCATGGCTATTACCGGGCGTTCAACAGTGAACCAATCGGTAATAAACAACTTAAGGCTTGGACAGCCATTCCCCTCGATCGTTCAACAGAGGGGCGCCGTACTCACGCAATACATCATCAATCTGAGGCTGTATGCGGGACAATGCAGCATTAACTGTTCGCTTCCAATCGGTCTCATTAAAACGCACAGCCATGGATACCCTGTAATTCATTCTTACTCTGTTATTTTCCTTAAGTAATGGTGTCACAGACAGAGGTATATCGCTCTGCTTGGAGAAATAACCGGCAATGGGCCCCCAGACAAAGGCAACATCGGTGACACCGTTTGCAACGTCCATGACAGCATTCTTTGCAGGCGCACCACGGCGTGTATCAGCAACAAGGTGGTACGGCTTTAAATTACTCAACAAGCCATTGGCAGCCAGTACATCAGCGGGTGGAGTCCCCGCTACAACGCCAAGTTTCAGCGACTTCAACCTTTCATCTGACATTGTCTCGATTGGAGGTTGCAAAGAAGCGCTTTGGACAATTGAGTAGGCCGAATGGTAATAGGGGTTAGTGTTCTGGACCTTCTCGCTCGTGGTCGTGATACCGGAAATGAGATCGCATTGCCGCAGGCGCAAGGTGTTGCGAACGAAGCCTACCGATTGTGGAAACCAGGTATATCGAACCTCCTTGCCCAGCTCTTTAGCCAGGAGGCTGATAACTTTGTTTTCAAGTCCTTCCTCTGAATCGTTCGAGAAAGGCAGGTTGTTGGGATCAGCACACACTCTCAGGTGTGCCGTGGTAAGTGCCTGACGATTAGAGCCTGCTGGGAACACATATGTTGATTGGGTCAGCAACGCTGCAGCAGCAAATGCTCCAATGTATGCCCGTCGTTTTATTCTCATTTCACAACCTGATGCATTGCTACAACAAAAAACAAGGGGCTTGCGTCATTAGACAGGTGTATTCGCAAGCTCCGGAGCCAAACAGCAAGTGTTTATTTAGGTTTAGGCAGTTTCTCCGGACGCCCCCCACCCAGGACACCATCAGAACGTGCCGCCAGATATCGGTAGATATCATCCAGATGCTTAGTGATGTTCTTGTCATTTGAAAAAGCAGGCATTGCGTTGACACCACCGCTGGCGTTTGTAACCTGCCGCCCTTCCAGCACTACTTGCTTGAATCCATCATAGTCAAGCGTCTTCAATGACTCGACTAAAGAAGGAGCAAAACTCCCACCCATGGCGTCTTGTCCGTGACATGCATGACAGGTTCCATGAAAACGCCGGTACCCGTTGAATGTCGCTTTGTCCACCTTGCCGCCTTCAACGACATATTCAGGCGCTACGTTTGAGGAAATTGCCAACGGAGCGCTAACACTAATTACCAACGCAACCGACAAGACACTTAAATATTTAATCATGGGAGAGATCTATAAAATAATTTTAGGCTGAACTTGTAAATTGGGACCGCACCCACCTGAACAAGATGGGTGCGGATACATCATTGTATAGCTTGATTAGTAACTACACTAACTTCACTTGCTCAAAGAGCGAACACGGTCAACACACCGCCTAATGATGTGTAGCTTGACAGAGACTTGTAAGCGCCTACTGCGCCCAGACCATCCGTATCACCTGTCAGACCAGCAGCAAAGCCGATTCCAGCCCAACCACCAAGACCAGACAGAACACCGATGTATTGCTTGCCAGAGTGTTCCCAGGTAGTAACGTTACCGATGATGCCGGAAGGCGTCTTGAAACGATAAAGCTCTTCACCAGTCTCGGCATTAACCGCCTTCAGATAACCTTCAAGAGTACCGTAGAAGACAACGTTACCAGCAGTTGCCAACGCACCACTCCATACTGAGAATGCTTCAGATTTAGTCCATACGATCTCACCTTTAGTCGCATCCCAGGCAATGAAGTTACCCAGATTGTCGGTACCGTCTCCGCTGACTCGTCCGCCAGGGAACATAGACAATGTTGCACCTACATAGGGTTGACCCGCTGTGTACTCAACTTCAAACGGCTCGTAATCCATGCATACGTGGTTTGTTGGTACGTAGAACAGACCGGTATCCGGTGAATAAGCAGCAGGCTGCTGATCCTTTGTTCCCAGTGCTGCAGGGCAGATGTTAGTTGAGTTTACATCTTCACCGTTTTGATGAGTACTGTATTCAGCAACTACCTGAGGACGACCTGTCTTCATGTCAACATGAGTAGCCCAGTTAACAACCGGATCAAACTTCTCGGCAACCAGCAGCTCACCAGTTATACGATCCATGGTGTAGCCAAAGCCGTTACGATCAAAGTGAACGAGAGTCTTGCGTGTCTCGCCACCAATTTCCTGGTCGGCAAGGATCATCTCGTTGATACCGTCATAGTCCCACTCATCATGCGGTGTCATCTGGTAAACCCACTTGGCCATTCCAGTATCGATATCGCGAGCGAAAATAGTCATAGACCAACGGTTGTCACCAGGACGCTGTACTGGGTTCCAGGTACTTGGATTTCCTGTGCCGTAGTAAACCAGGTTAGCTTCAGGATCGAATGAGAACCAGCCCCATGTCGTTCCACCACCGATTTTCCACTGATCACCTTCCCATGTCGCTGTTCCGGAATCCTTACCAACCGGCTCACCGAGATGTGTGGTGTTTTCAGGATCCATTAACGTTTGCTCGTCAGGACCTGTCGAATAACCACGCCATGCCATGGAACCATCAGCAATGTTGTATGCCGTGAGGTGCCCCTGAACACCGAACTCACCACCTGAAATACCGATGAATACTTTGTCACCAAAAACCATAGGAGCCGCAGTACCCGTCTCACCAATACCCGGATCACCGTTCTTCACGGACCAGATGACTTCACCCGTGCTTTCATCCAGAGCTACCAGCGTGGTGTCTGCCTGATGCAGGAAGACCTTGCCGTCGCCGTAAGCAACACCACGGTTAACTGTATCGCAGCACATAACGGGAATTACTGATGGATCCTGCTTAGGCTCGTACATCCAGTTGATGCGACCTTCTTCGTTCAGGTCCATCGAATAAACGCGATTAGGAAAAGGCGTGTGAACGAACATAGTGTCACCGATAACCAATGGACCACCTTCGTGCCCTCTAAGTACACCGGTAGAAAAAGTCCATACAGGCTTCAGATCACCGGCATTATCGGCAGTTATTTCACTTAGCTTGCTGTAGCGCGTGTTGGCATAGTCGCCTGTTTGCATTACCCAGTTTGCAGGGTCAGCCGCTAACTCCATCACTCCATCGTTCGCATTGGCAGTCGACACTCCGACGGCTAACACTGCGACAGTCGCACTCACCAGACATCTGGCGAAAGGTTTCCTCATCATTCTCTCCACTGAGTTTATTAAGGTTATAAGTATTTTTAGATGTCGCCAGGTTTTGCCATGAAAGCAAACCCTGGCGGGCTGAAAAATTACCGACGAACATGAAAATCCCAGATGAACCTTCACGATATTTTCTTTTTTTCGTGGGGTGAATTATCGCTCAAGTCGAATTGGGTTCGCCAGATCTTCTCGAACGACTAAGAGCACAACGTGTGTATCCGTCACACATTACCCACGGTGGATAATTAACCTATAGGACCAAAACTTGTGACCTAGCCATAAGGGTCAAACGAATTTAACCGGATGGATGTTCACGGTCAACCTCTTTTAACGTATTAACAAGAGGTTTGGGCTTAACCATTAGGCCCATAGACAACGGTAAACCGATGTACTTGGACATATTCAGGCGTGTCAATTCCCCGCCTACATGCGCTTTCCTCAACAAATTGTACCGAACAACCTAACAGTTACTCCCACTCCAGCTCAGCGTAAACCTTGGCCAGATTGCTGCCATGCTGAAAAGCAAACAACGCCCAGCCTCTATCGGAATTGCGACTTGCGTCATGCTCTACAAGCACCTCGGACAACGACATCCCTTTGGCAAGCATTTCCCTGACACTGCTTTCCAGCTCTAGAAGATATGCTCGTTGAGGTGCCAGCAGCTCTGGCCATGCCGCAGGCACTCCATGACCGGGTATTGTCAGGTCGTAATCTCGCGCATCGAGCAATGACAGAACTTCAAGCCACCCTTTGAGACTGCCATCGAGCGAAGGCGTCCGCCCGGAGAAAACCAGATCGGATGCCCAGAGGGTGTTGGTTTGCAGGTCATGAACAATCACATCGTTGTCGGTGTGTGCCACGGCAACGGCCTCAACCGTCAACACTCTTCCACCCAAATCAATATCCACTGATCGCTGTGGCTGAATCTCCTGCGTCGGTATCCGAAACACATCTCGCACGCTTCCATTCAAGGTTGTAGAGAAGCGATCCACATAGAATTGTGCTCGCTGCGTCATAGCCCGCGAAAAATTCTGGTGGGCAATAACATGCGATGCCTCCGGAAACGCGTGTGCGCCGGCGGCATGATCGGGATGAAAATGCGTCAGAACAATGTATTCAACTGGCAAATTGGTCACATCTTCGACGGCAATTTTCATCTTTCGACCGAATTCAGGGCTACCACCGGGATCAATGACGGCGACAGCACGCTCACCAACAATAAAACCCGAATTACCGATGCCACCAAGATTAGTAGGGGACATCTGTTCGTGCACGCCCTGATACACGAAAATGCCATCAGCAACTTCTGAAACGCTGACGCCATCAGCCCCCATAGCGGGCGAAATATGGAAACCCACCATTGAAACCAGCATGCAAATCGCTTGACTCGGCAACCTCATAATTTCCGCCTCCGCATTGAGAAAAACCGCTGCAAGGAGTATGAACCACAACGCGGCAACGGCGAAAACAAGTTTTCGGGCGAACTTCAAGCCTTGACATTTCTGGCCGCAGAGCACTACATTGCATGCTCAAAAACCAGTATGAGTAAGTCTGAATGTCATTACCGCAAATCGTTGCGCGAGCGGCTTCCTGCCTCAGCGCATCGGCGCTGCTTGCGCTTGCCCTCACTGCAGGCCAAGCGAGCGCGTTCGATAAATTGAACGAGGCCCAAACCTGGATCTATGATCACGGCCATCTTGCCAACACCACGGAGGGTCAAGTATTAAACTACCGTTATGCCAGCCAGGACGATGCTCTACCCAGAGTAAGCGATGAGGCCAGCATTTCGATTACAGGCATGCACGAAGATGGTCGTCGAGACGTCAAGATTGACTTCCTCAGTGATGAGAGGCGTCTCCCGTTACCACCTTTCACCGGCTTCAGAGGCAACCCGGTCATCATTGCCATGCTCGAACATATTGCCCAAAGCATTAGTTCTGAAACTGGCGGTGGAGCGCTCTACTTCCGCAACCGAATACGCGACGCCCTCGCCAGCAGCGATGTGGAGATGGAAGAACGGAAAATTAACTACAACGACAATGAGGTGATCGCTACCAGAATCACTTTTTACCCTTTCATTAACGACCAGCATATCGGTTCAAACGAATTGGTCAGAGAATCTCGTTTCAGTATCGACTTGAGTGACGACATACCGGGAGGCGTGTTAAGCGTTGAGGTAAAGGCAAGCCGTGATGCACAAGTGTTTGAAAGAACACTTTCGCTGATGTAAGTAATACATCACCAACACATTACAACTGCAGGCCGCTGTTGGCCTGGGTTGCACCAAACACAAGAGCACTACTCACATGCAGCGAAAAGTATTAGTCGGTTTTTTTGTGGCAATCAGCCTCATAGGCACCGCTCACGCCGCAGACGGAAAAAAAACCTCTGCTAGTGAGTTAGCCAGATACCCAACGGCTGTAATCGCTGACTATGTGCTGGGCTGTATGGCTGCTAACGGGAATAGCTTCGAGGCACTCCATCAATGCTCATGCAGCATTGACTACATCAGCGAAAGAATCCCGTACGAAGACTACGAAATGATTCAAACCGTCATGCAAGTTCAAATGGATCGTGGCCAACGCGGTATTTTCTACCGTGATTCGCAATGGGCTAAATCGCGCGTCGAGGCACTGCAGAAAGTACAAGCCGAATCAACCTTGCGTTGTTTCTAGACGAAAATTAAAGGAGCGATAAAGCTTCCACCCTCAAGTAAAGCCTCGTATCTTGAGGGGGTGGGGCTTGACAAATACGCCTTGAAGGCCGCCAGTTTGGCTGCTGCAATACTTAGCTTAAAACTAAATTATTGTGTTGCTTAATGGGTAGCAACTTACTCGGCAGTTGTTGCACTGGCAGAATGACTATAGACATTGCCTTTCGAGTCCTTGGCTACCACTTTAAGACTGGATGCTACTCCATCCTGCCCGAAGGCTACGCGTACAACCGGATTTTCACTCATGGAAAAATTGGTCTCGATATCCAATACATCCACACCGTCAAGTTGAGCCGTAATTGTATTGACAAAGTAAGCCGGTATATAGTTTCGGGAAACCTGGTCAAACTGCATACCGGAGTTGTTAGGGTGACTTATCTTGATCACCGCTTCCGATGAGGGATATTTGTCCTCATCATAGATTGAGTTCAGCAACAACTTCATTTTTCCAGCCCTGGCCATTGCTGCATCCATGTCGGCAAGTGCCGGAGCAGAACAACCGCCTGCCGCTTTTACGAACCGCTCTGACATGTGCAATTCACCATTACCGAGCTTGCCGACCGCGCGAACATGCGTGTATTCGTTGATGCGGATACGGGTTTCCAGTGCATTCCAGAAACCAGCCTCTTCCGTGAATTTGAAAACCCCGGCCAGCGGAACAGGATTCATATCAACAAAAAGATAAACCTCCTCAAGCTGACGTCCCTTGTCCATGGCTTTGACGACCACTGGCACAGTTGACGCATCATGAGCACGCTTCGGCGCTTGTAGACTGATAACCGAATCACCCTCAACAATCGGAGTATCACCAAAATAGCTTTGCTTCAGCATGGGCCAACGTTCGCTATCAAGCGCATGTGCCCATGAAGAACTCAAAATAAGCGCCAGCACAAAAAAACAGCGCCTGGTTAAAGACATGTTGATCTTTTGGTGATTCATGAAAGTCCCCGGTTAGTGATATCGAGTTGGCAGTTGACACCGTCATTGTGAATACATGACACTGGTCTTATGACAACCAACAAGCTTTTGTTGTGCTTACTACCATGAAATGTAACGATTTACAACGATATTTTACAGTTAGCCTTGCCCAACTCCACATCCTCAACGCCAGTCAACGTTTTAAATGAATACCGTGTCCCAACTCGTAACAGCATTTGTTCTGTGCTGCCTGGTCGTCACTCTAGGAGTGCTTCACGCCATGGAACGTTGGCCTGCAGACAACTACATCGATGCCATGGCGTCTGGCCAGTTCGACCGCGCTCGTACGTATTTAGTTCCCGAAGTTGAAGCTGGAAACCCGCAATACCTCACTGCGCTTGCCAATCTGCACTACCTTGGGCTGGGAGGAGAAACAAATTTTGAGCAGGCAGCCCGCTTGTATCATCAGGCTGCCGTTCAGGGTTACGGGGCAGCGCAACTGAATCTTGGACACCTCTACAAGCAGGGGCTAGGAGTTCACAAAAGCGCCGAACGTGCTTTCGGCTGGTATATCCACTCTAAAATCGCAAATAACCCCTGGGCAGAGTATTACCTGAGCCAGCTTTCCGTCGAACTCACCCTGACCCCCTTACAGATGTCTACGTTGAAAGATCGCTGGCACAAGCTTGAGGCCTTAGCAAACGAGCCATTATGAGTACCGCCCGGAAACCGGATTCAGCGCTAGCTGCGATAGACAAAATTGCACCACTGGGTGCTGACAGCAGCGAATTCTATCCGCAGCTGTGGCTACTACTGGTGAGCCTGATTGTATTTGGCGCTTTTGTCGCCTGGGACCTGCATGTGTTTGCACTAGTCCTTTCGCTGGATAAAAGCTACATGGCCTCATTGACCATGGCGCTTGTCGTAGTCATGTCTGTCCACTGCGGCTGGCACGTTGTTCACACTGCGAGACATACCCTCAGCGCGCAACGCTGGCTTGACGACAAAGAACAGCAGCCAGTGAACTATTCACCGTTCCTCCAACGCTTTCTCACCGATCTGTCCACGGATCAACCAGATGGTGGTGAGGATGTGGACGACATAATAGAAATCCATGCAGATGCTGTGCGTTCACCTGCCGAACTGGGTTGGTTTTTTGTCGACCTGGCAGTGCGACTCGGGCTTCTGGGGACCATTATTGGTTTTATCCTTATCTTTGCCTCTCTGGATAAAATAGATATTGAGGGTGGTGATGATTTAAAAAATCTGTTAATCGCCATGAGTGGTGGAATGGGTACCGCGCTATACACTACGCTCACCGGACTCGTGGGCGCTAGTCTACTCAGCTTCCAGTACCTTGTTCTGGGCAGACAAAGCGAACACCTGATCGCTCAACTACTGCGCATACGACGACGCTTACGCAATGATGTCGCGCTGAAGCCTGCGTGAGCATCCGCCTGCGACGAAACTATCGAGGTGCGGCCATATCGGGGTCCGACCCGTTCACCGATCTGCTGTTTAATATTCTTCTGGGTTTTATCCTGCTTTTTTTTCTCGCTGTTCTGTTTATCAATCCCGCAGAAGATACCGGGAAAATCGACATTGATGCGCAATACATCATCACAGTAAGCTGGCCCGATGGCAGTCCTGATGATATCGACACATGGGTTAGAGATCCCAACGGTAACACCGTATGGTTCAGGAATAGAGGTAGCAATCTTGTACACCTTGACCGTGATGATCGAGGCTCTTTAAACGACACCCTGAATGTTGGTGGCCAGGAAATCCTTAATCCTCTGAATCAAGAGATTGCCGCTATCAGGGGCGTGGTTCCCGGTGAATACATCATCAATCTACACTACTACGAAACAACAACAACGAACCCGGTGCCGGTTTCAGTGAAGGTTTCCAAAGTTAACCCTGTGTATACTGTTGCCTATTATGGAATCACGACACTTGAGACCAAAGGAGAAGAAAAAACAGCGGTTCGATTTAGCATAAGTGCAGAAGGTGATATCGTCGACATTAATCAATTGCCAATGCGATTGGTACCAAGGTAGTAGACAGGCGACATACATATGCACTCCCTTCATACATTGCCTTTTTGCATTGGACTTACCAGATGACCAGCCAAAGTTACAAAGGGCAACATTTAACACGAGGATATAAGCAATTTCTGTACTTGACGTCAATGCACTGATCCTGGCTTATATCGCTATTGCCGTTTTGCTTCTGGGACTCAACCTACATTCATCATGGCACTGGAGTGTTAAGTCACTTTGCAACATCGTGGTCGTGGGTTTTTTCTGGGTGGTGTACAGCTCATGGCCAGGTATCCAGGGCTGGCCGACTGAACGCGACCTGCCAGAACAGTTTTTTCTGCACGCAGTCAATATTGATGAACCGCAGAATATCTATCTTTGGGGGACCGAGTTCACACAAGGACTTGGACAGACAAAACCGCGCGCCTATCGACTTCCTTACACTCCTGCAATGCATGATAAGGTTGATAAAGCTACTCGAAAGCTGCGTAAAGGACTTCCGGTGATAGGCCAGATTGCGCCCACCGCTGGAACCTCAGCCGAATTAAGTAATCTGGAACAGACTCAAATCAGTGATTCAGACATCCAGTTTATAGATGCTCCACAGTCGCTGATACCTGGCAAGAATTAACAGACTCCATGCCAAACCTACCACGTGCGTGCCGCACAGTATCTGATAGCAGGACGATAGACTTTGTTTACTGAATCCCAACATGCCGACTGGCGCTCCAAAGCACTCGCAATGGAAGACACCATAGGCCAGACCGTTATCGGTCAATCCGATGTTATCAGGCTGATTAATGTCGCACTTTTTGCACGTGGCCATGTGTTGCTGGAAGGCGATGTAGGTGTAGGCAAAACAACTGTGTTGCGTGCGTTCTCCCGATGTGTAGGAGGTGATTTCGAACGCATCGAAGGCACCATCGACCTTATGCCAAACGATCTGGTTTATCACACCTATGTCAATGAAGAGGGGCAGCCGCGAATCGATCCCGGCCCGCTACTGCGACATGGTGCGGGACTTGCCACCTTTTTCTTTAACGAGATAAACCGCGCACGCCCGCAGGTTCAGTCACTCTTGCTAAGAGCGATGGCAGAACGCACGGTATCCGCATTCAACAAACAATATGAATTTCCACATCTCACCGTTTTTGCAGACAGAAACAAAGTTGAGAAAGAGGAGACATTCGAGCTCTCCGCTGCGGCGCGAGACCGTTTCATGTTTGAACTGAATATGGCAACACCCGCTGATGCCGATGTTCGACGCCGCCTGCTCATTGATACCATCTATCATGATGCCGATACGCTGATAGACACTCTCAATGAAGGAATTTGCGACGCTTATGCGCTGAACAACGTGGCAGCAGAAATACAAAGCTTTGTAAAAACCAGCAGCTCCATAGAACAATACCTGCTTGACTTGTGGCAGGCCACTGCCAAGCCTGCAGACTTTGGCATCACCATTGAAGGTATCGATATAGAACGATTAGTGCTCGCTGGCGCAAGCCCACGTGGCATGAGTGCGCTGGCACGTGCGGCTCGTGTCGTCGCCTGGCTGCATGAACGTGATTACGTCGTACCCGAAGACGTGCACGCCGTACTCCCCTCGGCACTTGGACATCGTGTGTTCTTCTCTCCCATTTACGAGCTTCGTCGAAGCGAGATCGCGCCCGCTTTTATAAGACAACTCATGGATCGTGTTGCATCACCCCGGTGAGTCTCAACAACGAAGAATTTGTCTATCGACTTCCGGTAAGTTCATCTGGCACTCGACCTGGCGCTCATCGCGGCCTGAGCCGCGGCTCGGGCATGAACTTCGCAGCGCATGCAAAACTGTTTGACGTACCCGATCCGCGAAGACTCGACCTGCGCGCCAGTATCAGCGACGTCCGTGGTGACTGGCTAGTGCGCACATACCTGCAACCGGCGTCTATCAATATTCATGTATTGCTCGACATGTCAGCGTCAATGCAATTCGGCGAACCAGGCAAGCTACAGGTAGCTGCCAACTTTCTTAACAGCCTGGGTATCAGTGCTCATTCCTATGGCGATGCAATAAGCCTCCTGCCTTTCGACGAGACATTTCGTGAAGACCTCTATCAGCCACCACGGCGAGGTCGCGCTATCGGTGCGCATATGGCTAAAACCATTCAGGAAGCGACAACGGCAATTCCACAGAAATCGACAGACGGTACCCCAACGGCCCTACAAGAAGCGGTAAGCAGAATAGAAGGCCAATCAGGATTAGTATTTCTACTCAGCGATTTTCATTGGGGTCTGGATACTATAGACCCCTTGCTGGACAAGCTCGCTAATGCCACATTAGTGCCCATTATCATTTGGGACAAGACTGAAGTAACGCCTCCTGAAGCCGGACAATTGTTGTTTGCCCGTGATCTGAAAAAAGATCATCGACGTCAGCTCTGGGTCAGCGAACCCAAACGTGAGCAATGGATCGCTAACGTACAAGCCCAGCGTCAGAAACTGACCGACCTGTTCGCAAGACACAATAGCTCCCCGTTTTTTATCGAGAGTAGTTTCAACGCAGAACAACTCTCCCGCTACTTCACAGAGCACGTAACGTGAAAGCCATAACTCAGATAATTTTTGCTGCCAGCCTTTGCCTGATAACAGCCATTGCAGCAGCGGACAATGGCAGCCTGCCCGTCAGCAACCCGACTCGCGCCTTCGGATATACTGTCGGCGACTTGCTGGAGCAAGCCATCGGACTTAATGATGGAGAGACTACCCACACACTTCAGGCACTTCCGGATATTCAACGCGAAGGCCGCTGGATAACTCGGCAAAGTGCCGAGCTGAATCCAACCGGACAATGGCTGATTATTCGCTATCAGATCATTAACTCTCCACCTGATGTCCGTCTTGTCTCACTGCCAGCACTGACGCTGAGTACCACCATGGGAAGCAGTATCGAGGTACCTGAATGGTCCTTCAGCGTTGCACCTTTAACACCTCTTGTACCTGTCGCCGAAAACTCACTACCTGTCATGCAGAATGACTGGAGTCCCGAGGCACCATCGTCAATTCAACTAGTGCGCAAAATGAAGGGCTGGTCCGCAGCGTTAATTGCACTGCTGTTTTTATGGTTCGCCTGGTGGGTAGCGCGGGGGATGCGCGAGGCCAGCACACTGCCCTTTGCGCATGCATACCGGGCTATTCGCAAACACAAGACCAACACGCCAAATGAGGACGAAAAGAACTGGCTGAGTTTGCACCGGGCATTCGATCAGGCCAGTGGTCGTAGTATTAATAGCGGCACCATCCCTGCGCTACTTCAGAGTACAGAATGGCTAGAACCCTTCGAATCTGATATTCGCGCGTTCTATAAGCTGTCATCCGAACGCTTTTTCGCCAACGACAAGCCACAAACATTGTTTGAACTCGCAGGTTTTTCCAAGCGGCTTTACAAGGCTGAAAAACGCCACACCAGCAAACTTCCCAAGCACTCTCTGACAACCCAAGAAATGTCATGAGCCTGTCCGATTTTTCACTCTTTGATTTTACAACTCCGTGGGTCCTGATAATACTTCCGCTGGCGTTGCTGCCCCTGATGGAACGTCAAAGCGACAACATTGCCATGCCTTCCCTCGCATGGTTACCACCAGATACAAAAGGCCCGGCACTCAAAAAAATCTTGTCCTTGTTAGCCATGCTTTGTCTGGCCGCGTTAATCATAGCGTTGGCAGGCCCAGGGAGTTCTAGAGCGGATGTAGAAAAAATCGGGCGCGGTGCCGAGCTATCCATTCTGATGGACAGAAGCGCCAGCATGGATGCCGAAGTACGACGCCACCAGATGAAACCCGGCGAGCAGCCAGGACCTGCCATACCTAAAAGCCAGGTGGTTCGGGAGGCCTTGTCGTGGCTTGTTCGTGAGCGACCCGACAATCGTTATGCATTGACATTTTTCAATGTTTCGCCGATACCAGTTGCTCCTTTCAACGACGATGAAGCCCTTATTCTAGCCGGGCTGGAAGCGAGTGGCGTTGGCAGAGGACCCAATAAAACCAATATGGGCTATGCCATCGTATCCGCGATCAAACGATTTGATGATCGTAGTTATACGGGCAGTCGCGCCATCTTACTGGTCTCTGATGGCGGTGCCAGGCTCGATGAAGAAACTCGCCTGGCTATCAGTGAAGGTCTGCGTCGGAATAACGTCAACCTGTACTTCATCTACATTCAGAGTAGCAAGAACAGCCCGGACCTGGAAACTGTCGGCCCGAACGCAGAAGAATTGGTTGAGGAGATTGCGTTGCACGTCTTTTTTCAGCAGTTGGATACCAGTTACCGTGTGTTTCAGGCTAACGATCCAGAGTCAATGAAAGAGGCCGTTCTGGAAATAGACCAACAGCAGAACCTTCCATTGAGCTATATGGAGCCCATACCGCGAGTAGACTACAGCCACTGGTTTTATTTCGTCGCCCTGGCAGGGTGTCTGGTTGTAGCCGTACTATCAACATTCAGGATTCACACGTTGTGATCAAACGTCGAAGTGCTCATCTTATTTTTGCCTTGCTTAGCGTTGGCGTGGCTGGTGTAATCGGTGCACAGGCGTTTCAGCTGCACCAGAACAAACAGCTCTCCGCAGCGCTTGACTCGGTGCCGGAATCTCTCGAAACGCTTGATGCGATTGATACCACCGCACCTATGCATAGTCACCCGGACGTGCAATTGTCTCTGGGCAGTGCCCTGGCAAAAGGCGGGGACCTTGAAAATGCCGAGCGCATCTTTAACGCTATGCTCGGTAACAAAGAAAATGCACGGGTAAATACCGCCGCACAATACAACCTTGCCAACGCCTATCTTCGACAGGCACTGGCCAGTGGCAGTGAAACCAGTAGTCAGACGCTTCCCATGGTAGAGCTGGCAAAACAACGCTATCGAGATTTGCTAGCTACCGTGCCCGACAACTGGCCCGCACGCTATAACCTTGAGCGTGCATTGCGCATGGCACCCGAGGGCAGTGACAGAATTGATGACGGACGCATAGAACCGGTAAAAAGTGTCGACGTGATCGTGCCGGGATTCAAAAAGAAGGATCTTCCGTGACGCTGTCCTCTATCGTCAGGCGCTTGTTCAGTCTCCCGAACCTGCCATTTCTGCTTGCGCTTTTGCTGTTACTGAGTACAGCACTCTTAAAACCGATCACCTTGCAACAACCTGTGTATTCCTATCAGATAGGATTTGATATTTCGCAAAGTATGAACGTGAGCGATGTGACGCTCGATGGCCAATCGGTCACCCGTCTTGCTTATGCCAAGTCCATGGCAAAATCACTATTGCAACAACTGCCTTGTGGATCGAGTGTTGGCTGGAGTGTATTTACCGGCAGACGCACGCTAACCCTCATTACACCGTTAGAAGTCTGCGAACACTATTCCGGATTGATGGCATCACTTGCAGAAGTTGACGGCACCATGCGCTGGTCGAATGGCAGCAGCATCGGTAAAGGCATACACCAGATTATGCGTGCAGCTGATGATTTCGACGAGCCTACATCAATTATTCTAATGACGGATGGACAGGAAGCACCGCCTCTCGAACAAGGGCAACGCGGCCTGCCCAAGACCGAACACTTCGAAGTCAACGGGCTTCTTGTAGGTGTTGGTGGTGAAACACCCGTGCCTATTCCGAAGACTGACCTTCGGGGCCAACCCATAGGATTCTGGAGCGCCGAAGATGTGGTTCAACGCGTACCTGCCGGGTTCTCGGCATTCGGTGAAGAATTTTCAAAACGTGATGACGAGCGCCTGCTGTCGCTGGCAAGGTTGACGCAACTGGAATACGTTACGCTTGATTCAGCGCGCAACCTGACAAAAAGTGCGTTGCAAACTGACTACGCACAACACAGGCCGACACTTACCGATGTACGCTGGATACCAGCGTCGGTCGCCCTGCTTCTGTTGTTATGGAAATTCATACCAAAGTACAGCGACCTGGCTGGCAGCAAGAGATTCAGAGTCCTCTCGATAAAACGATGACAGGTGAACAATTTACCTGTGGGTAATTGGTACCTTGATCCAATCTGCAATATGCTTAATCAGTCACTGAAAAGAAATAATATTCTTATTTTACAAGAACTTAAATCAAAAAACATCGGGCCGAAGCTATGCAGCTTTTCACCGGCATTGTCACAAAATGCGTGACCTCTTTACGGAGTCAAGGTACAATCACTTGTGAGTAAGCGGACGAAATCTCTGTTGCACGCATCAGAGATCGACTGTGAATCATTGACAGGCGTCAGCCTGATAATATCAACCAAGAGGAATTTAATGATGAAATGGGAAACTCCAGTCGCTATTGACGTACGGTTCGGTTTTGAAATCACAATGTATTTTGCCAACCGATAGATCACGTACCCGGGGGACGGCAGCGATCCTGCCGTCCCCCATTCGTGATGTACAGGCCGGACCCTTGGTGTCCGGCTTTTTTTTTCTGCAAATCGAAAAAACCTCCGGAGAACGGATTAGTGAAGCTCAAGGTGTTGGGATCTGCCGCAGGCGGTGGCTACCCCCAATGGAACTGCAACTGCCCGATGTGTCACGGCGTCAGGCAAGGCACCATAAACGCCCACCCACGAACACAGTCATCCATAGCAGTCACCAGTGATGGCCTTGACTGGGTTTTGTTCAACGCAAGCCCCGACATCCTGACTCAGATACAAAATTGTGGTGTGCTGCAACCGGCTCGAAGTCTTCGTGACACAGGCATCGCCTCTATCGTGTTGATGGACGCCCAAATCGATCATACGACCGGTTTACTGATGTTGCGGGAAAACTCACAACCGTTAAAACTGTTTTGCACCCAACCGGTTAAAGAAGATCTCAGCACAGGTAACCCGCTGTTCAAGGTACTCGAGCATTATTGCAATATCGATTGGTGTGAAATCGAGATCGGCACTAGCGAGCTCGGCATTGAAGCTGCCCCCGGAATCGAATTTAAACCGTTACCACTAACAAGTAATGCGCCTCCGTACTCGCCACACAGAGACAAACCTGTGGCTGGCGATACCATCGGCATGTTGATGACCGATCGCTCCTCGGGCAAATCTTTATTCTATGCACCAGGTCTGGGCGAGATGGAAGCCCATGTCTGGGAAGCCATGCAAGGCGCGGACGTCGTTCTCGTCGATGGCACGATGTGGACAGACGATGAAATGATAATGCGTGGTGCGTCGCAGAAAACAGCTCGTTCCATGGGGCATTTGCCGCAAACCGGCGAGGGTGGCATGATTGAATGGCTGGACAAACTGCCGGACACTACCCGCAAGGTCCTGATCCACATAAACAATACCAATCCTATACTCGATGAGGATGGCGACGAGCGTAAATTACTGGCGAAGCACGGTATCGAAGTTGCCATGGACAATCTCGAAATAGAAATATAAAAAGAGAAACCACCGATGATCAACGATAGCGGGGCACCCTGGTCCAGGGAAGAATTTGAGAGGCGCCTGCGAGAGCAAGGTAAGGCTTATCATATCTACCACCCCTTCAACATCATGCTCAACTCAGGACAGGCAACCACCGAACAAATTCGTGGCTGGGTTGCCAACCGTTTTTGTTATCAGGTTGCCATTCCCATCAAGGATGCGGCCGTTATGTCCAACTGCACCGATCGCGAAATCAGACGCGAATGGATAAAACGCATGCTGGATCACGATGGTTATGAAGACCTGAACGGACAGTCGGATGCGGGCGGCATCGAAGCATGGATTCGACTTGGCATTGCGGTTGGCCTTGAACGCGAAGAAATTACCGATCTGCGTCATGTGACGCCCGGAGTACGTTTTGCCGTAGAGGCTTACGTCAACTTCGCACGTACCCGGCCATGGCAGGAATCGGTATGCGCATCTTTAACAGAATTATTCGCACCAGCAATCCACAAACAACGATTGTCGACCTGGCCGGAACACTATCCTTGGATTGATACGGAGGGCCTGCAGTATTTTCGTAACCGAGTAACTCAGGCCCGTCGTGATGTTGAACATGGCCTGCAGATTACTCTGGACTATTTCAAAACGCGCGAGCAGCAAGAACACGCGTTGCAGATACTTAACTTCAAGCTTGATGTGCTTTGGCAGATGAATGATGCTTTGGCCACTCGCTATGGCCTTGTCGATCAAGCACCGGCAGCAGGTCGTCCCATTGATTCAAATCCCGAGTCGGATGCGCAAGCGCACATCAACGCAACTCAGTCAGCCTCCGCAGAGACCCCATGAGCACAGAACTTTCCCCGACCAGCGTGCCGGTCATGAATTCACTGTTTCGCCTTCAGTTCGAAGAAGCACAGGATTCCTGGGTACTTTTGTATCCGGAAGGAATGGTCAAACTTAACCAGAGCGCCGCCGAGATAATGCAACGATGTGATGGTCAAAAGAGTATCGCTGGTATTGTCGATGAGCTTGAAAAAGCCTTCGAGTCAGAGGTTCTTATCAGCGACGTAACTGGCTTTGTCGATGTTGCGATCCAGCAAAACTGGCTCAAGATCAGTGAGCCGGCATGAGTAGCGAATTTCTACAGCACGGACTACCAAGCGCTGAAGATGCAACTCGCCCGGGCCCGCCCCTATGGTTATTGGCCGAAGTTACCTATCGCTGCCCACTTCATTGCGCTTTTTGTTTTAATCCCGTTGACTTTGCCACTCAGGAGCAAGAGCTTTCCACAGAAGGATGGCTCAAGGTTCTGCGCGAGGCTCGTGCCATGGGCAGCGTGCAATGTGGTTTTTCCGGCGGCGAACCGCTACTGCGCGACGACCTCGAAACACTGGTAGCGGAAGCCAGCTCCCTGGGCTTTTATACCAATCTTCTTACCACCGGGGTTGGCTTGACAGAAAAGCGGGCCTTAGCGCTCAAAGAGGCGGGGCTTGCGCATATTCAACTCTCTTTTCAGGACTCCACAAGAGAATCCAACGATTTTCTCTCCAACACCCGAACCTTCGATTTGAAAAAGCGCGTTGCCGCTCTGATTAAGGAACACGAATGGCCAATGGTGCTCAACTGCGTCATTCATCGCATGAACATCGATCATATCGACAAAATTATCGATATGGCACTGGAGCTGGGGGCAGAGTATCTAGAACTTGCCAACGCACAGTACTATTCGTGGGCAGTGGTCAATCGCGATCATCTTCTGCCCTCAAAAGAACAACTGGAAACAGCAGAGCGCATCACTAATGAGTACCGGGCTCGTATCGGCGATCGGATGAAAATTATATTTGTTGTGCCCGATTACTATGAAAATCGCCCCAAAAAATGTATGAATGGCTGGGGGAATGTCTTCCTCACTATAGCGCCGGATGGGACGGCCCTTCCCTGCCATACAGCGCGCATGCTGCCGGGACTCGAATTCCCCAAGGTCGACGAACACAGCCTTGACCACATTTGGTACAAGTCAGAGGGATTCAACCGATACCGCGGTACCGGTTGGATGAAAGAGCCGTGCAAATCCTGCCCGGAAAAGGAAAACGATCTTGGTGGCTGTCGATGCCAAGCCTTTATGCTGGCAAATGATGCTGCCGCAGCCGATCCTGTGTGTGACAAGTCACCGCACAGGACTGTTGTTGACGATGCTATTGTTCGAGCACAGTTACCCGACAGTGAGCGAATTGTGGAGCATGAACTCGTTTTCCGCGACCCGAAAGAGTCGAAACGCCTGACCCAAGAGTCCGCAGACAACACAATTCTGTGACGGCCGACTACCCAAAAGAATAGCGTGAACCACTCAGCTGAGCCATTCCATAAAAACCGGACACATTATAGTGACTGTTCATGCTGGTAATTCTCGAGCTACACATCGACCTGCCGACACCACCCTTAGGCATCATCACCTTGAAACGTAGACAAGGCAACTCTCAGGACAAATCAGGGAGTTGTCATGTGCAATTCGAGTTACTATGATGGTTCGTCTAAATTGTCCATCCAGAAAACAACTCAGAGGCGCGGCAAAACAATTCCGCAAGTCATAGGTTAATCATGGATTGCCACCACTCAACCCAATAGGAGCACGTCAATGTGGAAAAAAATTGTTCCAATCGCAGCTGTTCTACTGCTCGCCTGGATTGGTTTAAACCTGATAACAGATTCTGACGCTCCAGAATCTGAGACTGACGTCGTCGCATCGACTGAGAGCGACGAGAGTGATGCCGACTCAGGCTCCGAAGAAAGTTCTGAACCCGAAAACACTGCAACGGCTGAGTCCGGCGCCGATCAGACAGAAGCAACCGCTGCCTCAGAAGAGAGTGCGGCAGATACCGCTGCAGAGCCAGTCGCGTTAGCACAAACACAAAATGAGGCCTCAGGCGCTGCAAGCGAGGAACCGGCAGCAGAGGAAACGCAAGAAGAAGCCTCAGACGCTGCAAGCGAGGAACCGGCAGCAGAGGAAACGCAAGAACAAGCCTCAGACGCTGCAAGTGAAGAACCGGCAGCGGAGGAAACGCAAGAACAAGCCTCAGACGCTGCAAGCGAAGAACCGGCAGCAGAGGAAACGCAAGAACAAGCCTCAGACGCTGCAAGCGAAGAACCGGCTTCTACCGAAACAACAGCAAGCGACGACACCGCGACCGAGTCCACGCTCGAGGCAGCAGCGACTGACGCTAGCACCGATGACACAAGCAGTGAAGAAGCGGCGGATACGGAATCCGCAAGTGCTGAATCCGGCGAGAGCACCGAAGTAGCGGCTGGCGGAGAAGTACAAATGCGTTATCCGGTAGATCCTCTAACCGGTGCCACGGTCTTTGATCAAGGCATGGTGGAAGTTCTCATAGAACCCGTCGTTGAGGAGGAAGAGACCTTACCAGAGGAGCCTGCCAGCGATATGGCGAATAACGACCAGGATGCTGCAGACGCCGAAGCCGCCCCTGAATTTGTCATGGCAATGCGCTATCAGACAGACCCGGTTACTGGCGCTACCATCTACGAAGGTGGAATGATAGAAGTTGCCATCGAGGTCCCTGTCGAGACCCCGATCGAAGCTGAGGTGGAAGCACCAGCCCCTGAACAAATTGCCGAGCCGGTAGTCAAGGAAAGACAACTTCCTTTCGACCCGGTCACAGGCGCTACGATTTACGAGAGTGAAGATACCTCGGCGGATACTGAGATCGAAGAGGCGGTCAGTGTTAGCTCTAATAGCCTGCCAACAGACCCTGTGACAGGGGCAACTATTTACACGGCCGCTGCGGATGCCACAGAATCCGTAAGCGATACTGCATCCACTGGGAGCAATAAGCTGCCAACGGATCCGGTAACGGGAGCTACCATTTACTCAGCGGCTGCTGACAGTGCGAGCGACGAAACGCCTGCCAGCGACACGGCCGACACACCTAATCGGTTACCAACAGATCCATTGACAGGGGCCACCATCTTTCCTGACAGCGACAGTTCGTCAAGTGCCGATTCAGCTGACGCTCCGAAAAGCCTCCCGACCGACCCTGTGACCGGGGCTACTATCTATCCTGGCTCTGACAATCAGGCAACAGACAACGCAGATACTGCTGCTGACACCCCTCAAGACTCAGGCACAACAGCCCTGGCCGCTGTCGACGGGAACTCTGGCAAGCTGCCCACAGATCCTGTTACCGGCGCAACGCTATACAACTCGACAGACAGCAGTGGTGAGGCGAACGCTCCGAGCACCTCATCTTCCAGCAGCTCAGCTGCCCTGACTCGACAATCGTCGGATATCAGTGGTATTAGTCGAAAAATCGGTGGGGTCTTCGGCGCTACGTCTGCCGCTCTTGCGCGTTCCAACGATGAGGCGTCTGCATTGGCTGCACTGCCGAGACTGGAAACTGCAAGCGGTGACCTAGATGCGTTAGCCGATCAGTTTCAAGCGCTACCCGATTCAACAGCGTCCATCCTCGGCCAGGTCATCAAAAACAATATGGCAAGACTTACACCCGTTGCTGATACCGTGATGGCTAAGAATGGCGTAGGCCCTGTTCTGGCCCCCGTTCTGCAACCCATGATGGAAAAACTGCAGAGTCTGGCTGAGTAAGCAAACCGCGACCCGAGAGCTGTCGCCTTGAATTGGCGACAGCTCTTACGGCAGTCTAATTTCCCTGCCCAAAAACAGCGACTCATATAAGTCAGGCACGCTTGTCCAGATGGTATCTGAGCGCCATACGGGTACAAACCATTATCATGGCCTCCGGTAACGGCTCAGTAACGTGAAACAGCACAGCTCGATTCTTCGAGTAAGTTAGTTCTTCCCCGAACATGGATCTGAAGTTTTCGACTAGCATCGTCTGGCAATTGAAATATAGTCCTACGTTAAATTCATCGAACTTCCCAATTCGGACAGTAGAGCCCAGTCGTGGTTTCTTTGGAAGATAACTAGGCTCCCCCCATTTAAGCGTCTCCTCAACGCCCCCCGGAAGAGCAAGATCATCAGCAGTGCTCAGTATTATTTCCCTGATCTTGAACAGATAACTTTTAGAGGGCTCAGAGAATGTTGAAAAAACAGCCTCAACAGCTGAATTGGTGAATTGGTGAATTGGTGAATTGGTGAATTGGTGAATTGGTGAATTGGTGAATTGGTGAATTTTCTCATCCTGTTCTCCATTTACATTTAGAAATTAGTCACTTAGGTCAAGACACAGCCAACGCCATCGTTGGTATTTTCAATACTTGCCCGCCGTCCAGCCCAGCTTGTCGCATATATTCAATACGCGGGTATCTGGACGTTATAAGCTTCATTTTTTAAAAGGATGAAGTAAACGTGAAACTCAAGTACACCATACTCTACGTCGAGAATGTTTCGACAACACTGGAATTCTACAAAAATGCATTTGGTTTCTCGATCTCATTCATGCATGAAGCAGGTGACTACGGAGAGCTGAATACTGGCGAAACCACTTTATCTTTCTCATCATTAAAATTGATGTCTGAGCTGGGTAAAAAGCCCGCCAAAGCCACTCTTTCTGCGCCTGTGTTTGAGATAGCCTTTGAAACCGCAAACGTGACGCAATGCCTGCAAAAGGCAATTGCTGCAGGCGCAACGCTGGTGCAAGATATTAAAGAGGAGCCATGGGGGCAAACAACTTCTTATGTATCGGATATCAACGGATTTCTTATAGAAATTTGTTCTCCTGTAACAACGCAAGCATCATCAGCCGTACCCTGAATCAAATAGCAATCCCAGCATTTCGCTATCGTTTTTTAGCGATTTTGGCGTCAGTCGAAACCATTTTTTTATTTCACGATTCATGTGGGACTGATCCGAAAATCCTGCTAAAAACGCCGCTTCGCTTAAATTGTCAATGCCTGCGAATGAGCGGCCAGCTTTTCGAGCGCGTGCTAACGAGAACCAGTAATAAGGGGACTGACCAGTACCGGCTTTTACCAGTCGCTCAAGAGTACGCAGTGATACACCAAGTTCCTTTGCTACACATAAAACTGATTGATTATCGTTAGCTAGACAATCGAGTGCACTCTTCACATTGGGCTTAATTGTACAGAATTCGTTTAATTGATCAGACTTAAACAAGTCTGTGGGCTTTCTTTCCAGCAACCAGGAACGCAATTGCGCTTGCTGGATTTGCACACCTGGTCGAAGCCGTATACCGCGAATCTCTGTGCTCGTCGTAGCGGGTACCTGGTAAGCCGTGTGACTTAGATCAGACACAAACCAGCTAATCTTATTATTCGAATCTGACTGAACAATAAAGTCACGGCATCCGTCGGGCACCACGTAGGTCTTACACGCAGCATATGACTCGAATACCCACTCGGTCAGAACGAATGTTGAGTTTACTTCGCAGGTGTTATAAGAGTAAGACTTCATAAGCTATGTAAACCTATTACATAAGATGCCACGATTATAAAAATACGGCCATGTATCACCAGAATAACTTATCCAGGTGGTGCTCTCCCTGCGTCAATCAATATTCAATCTCTGCTAGCGGACGCCATTGTTCGCTGGAAGCAAGTTATCAGGTAAAAATCGAATACTCTAAGACTTTATTCGCCGCCTTGGGAACACCCATTGGTTTTCGTGCATTGTGACTACTCTATAGGACCGGAAAATATTTCCGTCGTATAGGAAAATGACAATAAACCGTTATTTGAATATCGATTAAACAGATCATCAATATCATTACTGAATTCGCGATAACATTCCTCGTTTTCGTTGGGTGTATATGATGAGGAAAAGACACGGCCTCTAAACCCTTCATAATCAAATTCCTGACTATTTGGAAACTTGCTGTGCTTCATATCATCACTAAAAAAATCTGAAATATCGGTGTCGCTCAATCTCGTGTGCGTTACTTTTGAATACTCCGGCAAAGTGCCAAGAACACCTTCATATTCGGATTGAAATTGCGACTTTTTTTCACGTTTATTCCAGACAAGCACAAGCACACCACCTGGAGACAAAACCCGTAGAAACTCTTTTTTTGATTTAACTGAATTAAACCAATGGAATGCCTGAGCTGCCACTATCACATCCATACTATCTGAAGCCAAAAATGTTTCTTCGGCTCGTCCCGAGACACTTGAATACAAAGAATTTTGTAAATGAACCCTATCAGACTCTTGCCTCATTTCATCATTAGGTTCCACAGCGACAACGGATAAACCGTTGGATAACAAGAGGCTACTAAATATGCCTGTCCCCGAGCCCACGTCAGCAATACGGGTGGCCTCTCCAAGATGATATTCTGCAACGAGCCACTCTATGGCTGCTTGTGGATAGGAAGGACGATAAAGAGCATAATTCCTCACACGATCAGAAAAACGCTCTGTCGGGGAAGAATTGTCACTGGTTTTAGCCATAAAAAGGCGCCCTGAGAGATTTGTTCAAATAGCCAATGTTGACAGATAAATACGTATTTCTATTCATACGCACCGGCATGTTAAAACTGAAAAATACTAAAAGAAGTTCGATTAGCAAACTGTTGAAATCTTAAGCGACCAACACCTACAGCATGCGACTAGTGGGCCAAATACCAGGATCCTCACCTTGTTGAGCAGTTAAATCTCACCTCTGATAAAAGATTTTCTCTCTTGCTCTTCGAACTTCTCAATGGCATATCGTAGCATTGTCCGCGGCATGTCCTTATAGTGTTTTAGCAGAAATTGCCTTTCAACATCTCTATGGCGATTTCCAACCTCACGCAACATCCAGCCCACGGCTTTGTGTATCAAGTCCTCATCATCTCCTAACAATTTTTCCGCAATAAGCAACGTACTATTATATTGATTCATTTTGATAAAATGATAAGTGGATATTATTGATATCCTTCGTTCCCATAAACTACTTGACCGGGACAATGCCACCAGCACATCACGATTCTTGTTCAGTAAATAACCACCTACAATTTGGTGAGCCGAACTATCTACCAGATCCCATCCGTTAACGTATTTTGTGCTCTCGAGGTAACTCGTGTAGATCTCCTCCCTCAGAGCCGAATTGTCAGTAGCTTCAAACAAACTGACCAACATAACTAGAGCAAGGAGTCTTTCCTCATGATATGGGGAACGGAGAATTTGTAAAACTTCTGAAATTGGCAACCCTTTGTGTTGCTTTGAAAATGCTCGTATCCTGGGAACCCTGATCCCCAGGAACAAATCACCTTCCCCATATTGACCTTTACCTGTTTTAAAAAAGCGTTGAGATGCTTCCGCAATAGTGCCATCCCCGAGCTTACGAAACTCTCTTTGTAATGAGCTAGTGTTCATGGACTGATCATATATACGCTTATTGAACACAACCATTGGCTACATCAATGATGGGGGTCAGAAATTGCATTGTAGCGTACCCGGTTCGCCTTCCCCATACAAATCAGGCCACACAGCGTACTATACCGTCAACGCTATAAGTCGATTAGCGGAAGTCTACCGTATTCGCACTCATGCATAATTGCGCAAGCTGGAATGTAACTTCACCGACGTCATAAGCGATGGCAACACGAGCCTTTAGAGCCTGATAGTAAAAAATCGGCAAGCAGCCTGCCTTGAACTTCCAATGAAACGTTCCGATTTGACGTTTTCACCGATTGCATTTAGTAAATAGCACTATATCGAAACTGGCTTATGTCTGAATCCAGACTTTCAAGACGAACTAGTCCCGCTGATTGGCAATATCATCAAGTATTCTACTTTCAGATGCCTTCCGTTCAACGAGTTGCTGAAATCCACGCTCCCTAAGGTAACTATCGCCCAGATCACGCCACATCGTGGCATCAACATGCACGTTGACTCCATGCGTTCCCATTGCCTCAAGCCCACTAATTTTTCGCAATTCACAACCGTCAAAAGATACGCTCCCCTTTCTCTTGTGAGCCTGGCAATTAAAAAAATCCAACTGAGAGGCCTCAACTCCAAGAAATTCAATATCCACTATACGAGTGTTATGAATATCAAATCTGTCGACGCGACTACGAGCAAACATCACATGATCCAGAATGCAATCGTCGAGAGCAAAATGATATTTTGCATTAACCCCCATTATCAGACACTCACGCAAAAGGCAATTGCTGAATGTCACGCCTGACAGATCACAGTCCAGTATGGCAACTCTATCGAAACTGGAATTTTTAAGCGTTGTATTGTTAAACCGGCAGTTTTCGATAATTGAATCGGTCCAATCTACCGATCTGATATGGCTATCAACACTTGTGCCAGACACCATACCAAAGGAGACACGCTCCTCATCATCAATTGTATTTCCATCTAATCGGGATACATTTGGAACTACATTATTTTTAAAATTGGCTAACATCCAGCGATCTCATATTCTTCAACACGACATGCTCACTGAGTACTGATTCAATTTTCTGTTTCAGTCACTTTAGCATTTTAGATGAACTGGCGCCGCTGACGGCTTCGATCAAGGCAGGAAAGTCACAGCAACGGCAATGATCACACCATTTGTGTTCGACGGCGTCGGGGGATCAGCTGGATCGGGCTGGCAGGATACTGGAACGGTTGGAGCGATGTATCTTACTATGCGATATATTAATCAGCGATGGCTTTAGACGCGAACTGCCTCGTCACCTATCCTGTGGCGAAGCCGTTCACGCTTTGTTATGCACCGTTCAATTTTGTAGATCTGGATCAAAACATACCGTTAGAGTTTGCAAACGTATCCGGAATGGCCTGAACAACGTCCCAGTGTTCAATGATTTTTCCACCTTCAACACGAAAAATATCCATTATTGCGCCACCATTTTCACTAGGCCAATTATAGAATTTAACGTGGAGGGCAAC
>JBGCFI010000062.1:0-72485 GCA_045106855.1 Granulosicoccus sp. | reverse complement strand
CAGTGATCCACGATAGGCAAGGGCAAGCCAACGATAGTAAATATCCATCGCCTGCCCGTCTATTTCACGTGCGTGCGCTTGCGTCCAGGGAAATGGCGATATGGGGGATGTGGGTAACAAGATGACATCAAAAGCTTGCATTAATGCGTTGAACTTGCGCAGTATCAAGGTTTGCTCGCGATGTGCCCAGGCTCTATCAGCCAGTGTCATCTGGTTTCCGATCTCAACGTTTTCGATAATCTGTTTGCCGAAACTACCAGGATCTTTTTCAATGGCCTGGGCAAATGCGCAGACAAAACTCTCAGCACGTAGAATATCGAACGTACGATCCATCTGGCCTAAATTCAGATCCGCAGGAGTACATGACTTCACCTGGGGTCGGAGCATATCGATGCGCGACTGAAAACATGCGCGTATCGAGGGGTCAACAGGCGCACCGCCAAAATCTTCGCTATAGCCGACTCGCAAGCCACTGAGATCGGCTGACCTGATATTGGTAAACCTATCGGATGCAGACACTATTGATAAGGGATCATCCGGGTCTTGGCCTTGACATACACTCAGCATCAATAGCAAATCATTCATTGTGCGAGCCATTGGTCCTAACACCGAAATGCCAGACCAGCCTAACGGTCGTGTCGGATGTGCGATAACATCCGCCGATGGTCGATATCCTACAACGCCACATAGCGCTGCCGGGATACGTAAAGAACCGCCAGTGTCAGAACCTGTACATAGTGGTAGAAGGTTTGCTGCCAAAGCCGCTGCCGACCCACCAGACGAACCACCTGCAATTAAATTGGGTTCAAACGGGTTGCCAGTAGCGCCCCAAACGGCATTTCGGCTATTGCCGCCAGCACCAAGTTCCGGAACATTTGTCTTTGCCAGAATGATGGCACCTGCGTCGCGAAGCCTGGCAACCAAGGGCAAGTCGTTATCTGGCACATTGGCGCGGGCGCGAACACTGCCAAATGTGGTCAGTAATCCGCGAGTATCTTGCAAATCCTTTATACCGACGGGCAGACCGTCAAGTGGACCCTTCGGCGTTCCGTTTTGCCAGCGTCGAGTCGCTTGCGCGGCCTCGGGAACTGCGCGCTCAGCATCAATGACGGTGAGCGCGTTTATTGCCGGATTAATGTGTGAAATATTCGTCAGGCAAGCGGTGAGATAGTCGCTTGGAGTCAGCGAGCAATTTTTAAAGGCAGCAATAACTTCAACCGCAGGCAGTGCGACTAACGCGGACTTATCCATTAACGGAATGTGTGTTTATTTGTTATCACAGCAGCGACTCAAAACCCTTAGAACTTTTCTTGTGGTTAAGATATATGAGTTCAATCACCAAATAAAGTGACTTTTTGTTCTATTTCCATAATAAAAAAGAATGGTTTGAACTTCGCTTTTGGTAGCAGCAAACAGCTTTGCAACGCGATCCAGCGGCTCGCCTTAGGTAAACCGAATGGTGTCTAATTCGTCAGCAGTCTGTTCCAGGCACTTTAAAAATAAGGCTAACGCTCCGTTGGCAACGGTTTGTTCTGCTTTCCAGAAACAACGTGTTTCCGATAAAAAGCCGCGTGTATCCAACGGCAAGGTCACAATCTCACCTCTGCTTGCATAGGTTTGCGCCAGACTGCGCGGTAGTAAACCGATAGCTGGCATGGCATTAAGAATTTCCAAGTTAAGCGTCAGTGACAGAGATGAAATCGTATTACCGGGAGGAGTGAGCGCGTTCTCTGCAAACAGCGCATCTACAGCACGTCGCGCCACCGAGTTTGCTGGCGGCATAATCCACGGGTAAGTGACGACGTCTGACCACACCAGGTTGGCTGTTCTAGCCAAAGAATTGTTGCGACCGGTGACGACCACCAGGGGTTCGGAATACATTTTTTTTTGGATAATTCCCGGAATCTCTCGAGGTTGCCAAATGCGGGCGATTAATAGATCAAGTAAGCCGGCCTCCAACTCGGGAAACAGGCCGACGAAATGCCCTTCTGTCACTGACACAGATGCGTTGGGAGTGTTGTTCTTAAATAACGATATGGTTCCCGGAAGCAGAGTAGGTGCCACTGAACTGACCGCTCCAATAGACACAGAGCCTGATATGCCGCTGGCCATCGCTTCAAGGTCAAATGCCGCGCGGTCCAGTTGATTGAGCACTTGCTTTGCATGCTCCGCCAATCTGATGCCGACAGCGGTTAAATACAAACGATTTTTATCACGAGTGACAACAGGAACACCGACAATACGCTCAAGCTCTGTGATTTGTTTTGATACCGCAGGCTGGGTTACGTTGAGAGACTCAGAAACGCGGGCGACTAGCTTCATTTCAGCCAATGCGGTAATAATCCGTAAATGGCGGAGGGTAATAGCCTTAGAAAATTCGTCGCTCTTAATTGCCAAGTGCTCCTACAGGGGATTGATATTGTACGACGATTATTAAACGTGGAGGGTTAGATTCAGTGACGATAATGCTCTATAAGTGCATACGCTTGCTGATTAATTCGCAAGCTGGAAGCCAGATTGGTTAATTAATAGACGTCACTAGAAAAGCCGTGGAGGCAGGCCTCCGGCTAAGAGGAGTTAACACGTATTCTGCAAAAAATTTGTATGCCTATTGATTGCTGATAAAGTGCAACCGAGTACGACATCAGCCAGATCGTTTTTACTCTGATGGCGGCCGATTGCTTAAAGCAGTGCGTCGTGAACACTGACCTCCACAGCGCCGATAGGCAATTATTCAAGCAGCTACATCATAGCCCGGGAAGGACATCAAAATTTTTCATTTACCTTACGTACCAACGTTCGTGACGGTAGAGTAGTACTTTGGAACTGACTCGAAGTCAGCGATGCAGGTAGTCAGGCTTACCACAGAATTTAAATTTATAACGTACAAACGGTATCTGATTGAAACCTCTTATTATGACATTGACGTTGCCATAGCCAATATCGCTGTCGTGTCCGAACCAATACGCTCGGACGCTTATTGCGGAAGCACGCTAACTAAAGTCTCAGGGTTTCAAATTATTATTCGAACCATCACACATCACTTAACGGATATTTATCGTTGCTTTTCGTTTATCCATTGTTTCTTTGAAATTTGCTAGCGGCTCTTTAACGTCTATCTGCAACACGATGATTTTTAGAGATATTGCCCAACCATCCGCAATTTCTGATCACACCGGGCTAGCTATTTTTCTCGAATTGAAACCAGTGCGCAGAACCACTCATGGCCGCCGCCACTTTCCATACTGCCAAATATATGACATCAATAAAACCAATTGAGGAATTAAACAGTCGCCTATACACACCATTCTTCCCTCATGACGAATACCCCGGCTGGTCGCTTAACTACCCTTTTGTCTCATCAAACCTTACTTGTACCTCAAAGTAATTATAAGTATATTCTCAGAACAATTTGATGGTTAAAAAGCCTGTGCGGAGCTTTGTCGAACATGAAGAAATACCGTGTTTTCTTGAGTCATAGATTTGAATCACAGGATCGCCAAAGAGCTTACGAAATCGAGACAGCACTTAGCAAGTTGAGCGATAACGTCGATATTTTTAATCCTGGCTCGGACATAGTGACGTCCAGCACATGGCGGGACGAAATCTCGAGAGAGCTGGCGAATAGTGACATGCTGTTGCTACTTTATTCCGACCCTCGCCAGGATTGGGCGTGGTGTACTTATGAGGCAGGTTTATTCTCTCATCTGGATAATGATGAGAATGATCATGACCCTATTGTAGTTATTCACTACGATATGTCTGATCCACCGTCGCAACTTGAGCACTTGCAATGCTTGGAAGCAAAACCGGAACGTGTGTTCAATTTCCTACACAATTTTTATCGCACCACCGAAGTAACTCAAGCAAGATGGCCACTGGATTCTCGTATCACTGATGAAGAATTGCAGGCCGCAGCAGATCTAATCTCCGGTCAATTTCAAAAACCCGAACAGTTCTACGCCACTTATCGCCTTGAACTCTCGTTGCCGGAAGAACTTAACGAATACACAACGATTCCGTCTGAAGCAAAAGTGATTAAGACAACTCCTGGCACTTTGGACCTATTTGGAATTTCCGTTTCATCCGAACAAGTTTGGGGTGATCTTATAGCCAGTCATTCAGATGCAGATTGGTTGGCAGAACTCAATACTGCGTTCGAGATGTGTGTCGAACGCAGAATGCCAGAACCCAGCAAGAAGACCTTCCGCCCACCGCGTAGTAGCGAAATCGTACGCCCTTCTATATTCCGTGTTGACAGCTATGATAGCTTACCGCAGGTGTTATACCTGATATTTACGCTGGAACCCTCACCTGGTAAAGTGGGCGGTCGTGTGTTCAATATGCTTCGCTCACTGGAACGTAGTCGAAAAGAACTTATTCAACGGTTTGTCGATCGCACGGAGCCAACTGATCCCATTCTCAGCCCACAATACAATCTAGGTGCCATTTCAGTCGCGGCTGAATTAATAAAAGATGAAGCGGAGGAGCTCGGTGTCTTTGACAACACCATACTGACTCAATGCTTTCAAAATAATGATGTGGTTCAACAACTCAATACGATAGTAAGCATGTGGAACGAAGCGTCAAATAGAATGCTTTTGGCCATTGATAATGAAGACCCCTCACTCGTTCTCCAAGCGCTACTCGAAATTTCTAACTATATTGATATTTACGCAAAAATCGCTTCAAAACGATACGCTGAGTTGGTCGATAAGCGACCCACGACCGACATTGTTAACGTTGTAGAGCAATCAGCGATCGAAAACGCTTCAGATGTAGTAGCCGAAACTGCATAAAATCAACCGAAATGCAAATCTCAATCCCTTAACATCATAACGAGAGTAGAGAAGTTTAAACCACGTACTACCACCAAGCCGCCACACGAAAAAGACCTAATTGTAACAATCAGGTCTCGCTCATCACAACTGATCAATCGCCGCTGCACAACCGTCAAACCTTGAAACACTAGCCCATGATGCCCAGACGGTTGAGCCTACATCAAGCTACCATTAGCACTGCAGATTCTCACATGTTCAGCGCACTCCACATGTGTAGAGTGATGCGTTGGTGATGAATGGTCAATAGCACCTCTTTCTACACCAGCACTATTAATTGGCAAGGCTTGCCAGTTACGGATGTCCCGTCCTTCGGTATCAATTATGTGGAATCGATATCGTGTCGGAAACAACGATCTGACCTTTTTGAATGACTCTCTGTTATTGCGCAGCGCATTTTCAACCTCTGAAAGACTCATATCGCCGTTATACTGCTGATAAGCAAACTGCTCATTCAAACGATACTCGTGGTTATCAACTTTCTCGATGGAATATCCACCTTCATGCGAGGCAAAAAACGACGTGTACAAATTACAATCGATTCATGGTAACGTGCCATGTAGTGGTGTTCTGTTCGCCGTCAGTATGAGACGTCTAGTTCATAAAACCGGAGGGTTCGCTCTGAAAAAGTACCGTAATCATACTTTGACGCTTGCAATGGTAATTGCTGCGCACCTGCTCAATATTGATAATGCACTGGCAGACTGTCCTCGCATTGCATTACCTGATAATTCCAATCTTGACCCCTTACGGCCATTCAATGCAGATCTGGAAACGATCGCCGGGGCCAGCGCTGCCGGCTTACGGGCACTTGAATTCGGCACCAATTTTCAACGACGGTCCGCCAATCTCATCGGCCTTAACCCACTGATAGTCGCGTCTGCTGAGAATAACGAACAAAGCGGTGGCGCTGCGAGTGATGATGATGGCCTTGCGAGTAGCCTTGGAGTTCTGCTCACCGGTTTCGGTGGCTCGGGAACGGAAAAGTCACGCAGCCTTGGCACCGATGTAGACTGGGATACCTCCGCTGCAACGATTGCGATCGATTATTCTTTGTCTCCCCAAATTATCGTTGGCGCCATGTACGGATCAAGCAACGTGTCCGGTTGCTCCACACCTCAGGACGATTTCACAACGGCAGGCTCAGTGAATGTAATCAGCAGCGACGTTGAAGGGTCTTTCGATGTTGTTTCCGTGTACGGAATATACGAAAGCGATAATTTTTATATAGATTCCATAGTAAGTTTTGGTACTGGTGACTTTGATTTTCAGCGCGTGCAGACAGTAAACGGTTTACGGGATGAAAACGATTTCATTCTTCTAGAGCGCGTCAACGAAGTCATTGTTGCGGAGACTAGTAGCGATCTGTTTCGAGCCAGTATTGCTGCTGGTCTCAAGAAAAGGTACGGACGATTTGAGCTTTCCCCCTACTCTCGCTTGTCAATAGCCCAGGTGAATATCGATGGCTACCGGGAAGAACTTGATATCGGGAATTCACTCGGACATCCTGCTCCAGGATCGGGTGGTGGATTCGCACTACGATTAACTGAACAGGATGTAGAGTCCTTGACAACAGGAGTAGGTATCAGCTCTACATTCGTAATGAGTAGCGCGTTTGCTGTGATCTCTTTTCAAGGCGATCTTGAATGGGTACACGAGTTCAATGACACGAGTAACAGTTTAAGGGAGTCACTTGCAGGGTTCAGCCAGGGTACCGTTTCCAGCGCCGCGACAGCACAGAGATTTCCCGAACGCCAGCTGGACACCGACTACTTCTACCTCGGCGTGGGAGCAACTGCAGTCTTGCAAAGCGGTTTGCAGCTTTATTCAGTAGTGCAGTCCTTACTTGATTATCAAGACGTTTCTGAAACCTATTTCGGTGCAGGTATTCGGTATGAGTTTTAGGTTTTTCGACTCTAAGTGTATTTTTTACAACAAACGCAACAAAGAGAATTTGCGATACTACGTTGTAATCCTTACTGTTTTAATCGCTTCATGCAGTAGTGGCGGTGGCGGCTCAAGCAACGGCAACTTCGCGCAATCAGATCTGTCTGACAGCCCCATTTTAGGAAGATGGATGTCACCTTGTGATGCTTCCAGCGGTGCTTTGTCGTTTTCACGAGTGCTCGAGTTTTTTGAAGACGGAACATTTACGCAAACAGTTTCTGGTTTCTTTGATCTATCATGCTCACAGCCCGGTTTCGATGCGACAACCTCGGGGATCGTTTCGGAAAGCGAAACTATGGAACTACCCGATAGAGGCATAGTCAGGAATATAAACTTCATCACCGAAGCCTATTCAATAATTCCTCGTTCCGCTGATTCAGTGCTTTTTTTTAACACGCAGGTAACTTGTGGAATCAATAACTGGGAAATCGGCGTGGACTTCGACATTAGCTCATGCACGAATCGGCCAGGGGATGATACATCCCGGCGGCCAACTCCTTATGCGGACTTTTCAATATACCTTGTTGAGCGTGGGCAATTATTTTACGGTAATGAATTAAGCTTTACGTCAGAAAACCGACCTAATACATTAGCCCCACGTCCTGCTTACATAAGACCAGATGGCGCAATAGGTGATGAATTTCCATCTAGTTTCAAGAGGGTTTGGGTACTGCCGGAAAACACTCAATATGTTGAATTTCTAGACCAAGGGCTGGTTAGGTTTTACAGCCTAACGGCTGATGGCTGCTATGGATTCAATTTTCTTACCCTATTCTCAGATGGTGTTAACAGGTATCAGGATCCGTTCAAGGTGTTCACGTTTGAGATCGTTGAACAAAATAATACGCTGGAAGTAACAAACGTTATCAGTGACGCTGACACCCAAGTGCTCGTCTATTCGCCATCTGATATATCTATTGATCAACTGGCACTGTGCGGATGAAACAGGTGCTATTTCTCCTTAACTGGCGACGTTTCATTATCGATATAGGCAATGGAAATAGCTATGGCTTTATCGACCACCTCAACTAAACCACTATCACTGCCCATCCTCTGTTTTAGCGCATGAAAGATAATCAAGGCAGCTTCGTGATTTCCTGCCTGTTGATTATAAAGTGCCATCAGCCACAGGCTAGGCTTGTGGTTATGATCGATATCAAGTGAACGACTAAGAATATCAAAAGGCTCTCCTTCTAATGCGCCGCCATTTAATCCAGCTAACGCTTCAGCATGCCGGACCAGAAGATCTGGAACATCAGGGTAGTCACTCTGGGCTGCGCTAACCAGTTGTCTAGCTTCCTCAAACATCCTTTTATTCAAGTATTGACTCGATTCTTGCAGTACCCGATTCAACTGTGTGGCATTTGAATCCAGATAGGAGCTTACTTCACTGCTTAATTTCCGAGTGTCGGAGAGCGTATGGCTATCGGTGGGCAACTTCAATCGCACGCCGTCAAGTGGTGATTTCACGTCACCCGCTCCCTTCTCGTCTCCATAGGCAGAGGCTAACGGCAGAATACTTATCAAGACACATATGGCAACATAGACGGTTGATAAATTTCGACTAAACATTGTCTATCCTTTTTACCGTTTTCTGCGTATCAACAACAGGTGTCGATTCCTCGGACGGTTGTAGTTTGACTCGGGCAAGTATGACCGTGATATTGTCAGTCCCACCATTCTTGTTAGCAAGATCTACCAATTGCTTACAGATTGAAGTGACTGAAAGTTCATTAGTTTTACTTAAAATATCGTCAAGCACCTCATTATCGACTAAACCACTTAACCCATCTGAGCAAATCAAGTACATATCACCGTCATTCACATTTTCCAGTCTGATGTCAGCTTGTAGTTCTTCGACTAGTCCAACGGCATTTACAAGAATATTTTGTGCTGGAGGCAAGCCAAGCTCTCCGCCTTCAACCCATTCCTGGTACATCGTTTGGTCTCTGGTTATTTGTACGAGGTCTCTATCGCGATATCGGTATATACGACTATCGCCCACATTAAACGTAATGGCTTGTGTTGAATTATTCAGGAAATACACACCCACAAGAGTGGTTCCCATGCCCTCACCCAGTCTGGAACCATTCTGCTGGTTTTTCTCCAAAATGAGATTGTTGCACTCGGCTATTGTGTCAACGATTACGTTGTAACACACCTCCTGCTTTTCGGTATCAGCGCCATGTTTAAAATGGCTATTGAGCTCTTTTGACAATTTAGCGATAGCCGTCTGACTTGCGACCTCGCCTTGCATATGACCACCCATACCATCGGCAATAGCATAGAGTTCAAGCTCATCTCCGGAAGTGAACGCATCCTCATTTAACTGCCTTTGTCGACCAACATCACTAACGCCAGCTGATTCGATATGCATTTTCTTCTTCATAGCATTACTGCAGGCAAATTGTCGATCCACAACGCAACTATCGTCTTGCTACTCGCGAGAATGCCTGGTGCACAGCATTGAGGAAATAAACAAGCACAGATGTTAGTAAACATAGTATCTATTTGGTTGCGATAACAAACAGATACCTCATCAGTGATTGGTAACATCGTAAATTGTCGTATTCAATGCAACTTTGCGATTGAAAATTGACAATGATTCAGTTTCCGTCTCAAGCTTTGCAGAATCAGACTTACCATCAATCAGAAAAAGAAATTCCCCAGACTCGTGACCGGCAAACTGCATTGGCGAATACTGCGGATTCTGCTCTAAGCCAAGGCGAGCCGCTTCTTGTTTAACACGCTCTTGTACCTTAAGAAACAGCTTATAAGTGGATACCACTTTAGATGCCGACGTTTCCAACTCGTCAATAAACGCAGCTGAAAATATCGAATGACGAGAACCTCCAACACTATCTAGTACAGGTTTGACTCCCCCTGAAGTGAAAACGGTTCTAACCTTAGAACTTGCTATTGTTTCGTACCATTTCTTTTTTTGCTGCTGTGTGAGTCCTCTGGATAACCTCGCCAGCGATGTTCTGGACAGTGTTCCAGAGTAACAGGAATCAGCTATAACAATCACATGCTTGGCATTCATGGTTTCCACATACTTTGTGATAGTAGCATTAGCTATCCAGTTAGCATCGTTGTCGGGTTCGGCATCCACTGGCAGCCAGTAACCGGTTTCGTTAGCAACCTCACCATGGCCTGCATAGTAGATAAGTAGATTATCCTCATTGGTTAGAGTTTCTCTCATCTCGTTCAAGGCACTCAGGATATCGTAACGTTTTGCGTTCAATAACAACTTCGTTTTGAATCCGTATTTTTCTCGTAGTAACTTTTCAACCGTTATGGCGTCCGTTTCAGCTGTTTTAAGATTCTGGAGGTTATTGAAATCATTGTTACCAATGATGAGAGCATGATAGTCACCAAATTTTATTCCAGATAGGTCAGGAGCATTGGCGTTAGCTTGTTCCTGGCTAACACCTCGGGTCTGAGTAACACTGAGCTCCAAGTCGGTGCGTCCTCCAGTATCGTCGATAGCATGCATTCGAAGAACGCGCTCTTTACTTTTCATCATATACTTGAAAACACCATTGTCATTGAGCGGTACAGTTTCACCGTCAATCTTGAAACTCAGAATGTTCTCCGATGGTCGAACGGTACCGATAACATCCATGGTGTCTGACTTACCGGCAGGCGTTTTAAGAGCAGGCCCACCCCGGGTAACTAGCATCTCAGGTTCAATAATGGCTATAGCGGGTCCAACGTTCGCCGTTGGCTGAATAAACTGACCAGGATTCTTCGCAGCGGCCGCTTTGGTTCGGGTTACTTCCGTTTGCAAGCTGTTGATCTCAGATTCTTGCTCGGAAATGAGCGTTTCCTTTTCAGCCAACTGGGATTCAAGTTCAGCGAGCTGAAGCAATGAGCTGGAGTTTTCGTCCTGGGCCATTAGTAACTGACCTCTTGCTGAAGCTAACTCGTATTTGTACTGTTGTTCCTGCTCAGTTAACTGCTGTCGTAGGCTATCTGCCTCCTCAGTCGTCTGTTCCAATTGCTGTTTGAGCGATTGCTCCACAAGACGTGCGCTAGCCAACTGTGCTTCGAGATCTCTCGAGCTACTAGACTGTTGTGCCCGCAACCTGTCCGCTTCTGCTTTGTACTGTCCATACAACGCTTGAGCTTCATTCAACGCTTCTTTGTTTTCTTCAAGCTCAGCTCTGGCTATGGATATCTGACTCAAGGAATCAAATCTGACACGCTGCAGCTCTTGTTGTAGTTGTGCAACCAAAGCCTGCTGGTCGCCAAGCCCATTGTCACGACGCTTCAGCGCATCAGTTGACGCAGTATACTTAGCCGTCAGTTCCGCAATTTTTTCATTCTGCTCACTAATTTTTCCTGCCAGAATTGCATTGCGTGTTTCAGCATCTGCAGTTCGGGAGTTCAATCTTTCTATTTCTCCCTCTAGCTGGTTCTCGCGTTCTTTAGTGATGTCTTTTTGCAATGATAATGCATTGCGCTGTTGCTCCAGGAGAGATTGTAATTGATCAAGCTCTGCAGACTGTTGACCGTACTGACCGGCACTGCCTTGTAAGGCCGACTTTAAGTCATCAATTTCCTGTTCAGCGAATGCGAGCTGATTGACAAATTGTTCGGTTTGATCTTTGGCAGTTTCCAGTTGTTCATTTAACTCACGTTCGAGAGAAACGACGTCCAACTGCTCACCAGCCAATGCATCCTCCAGGCGTTGTAACTCCGCCACCAACGACTCTTCCATATTGAAAGCGACTGCTATCTGTTTTTCGTAAAAGCTCCTTTGCGTTACTAACTGATCTCGAACGGAGTTCAGCTCAACACTGCTTGACGCTACATCGCCAAGTGCTAGTTCCAGCTCCTCACTGATGCGTTCACGTTCCACTTTCGAATCAGCAAGCTCAGCTTGCAACCCATTCAGGTTACTCTGTTGATTAGCGATCTGATTTTTCAAGGTTAGTTCACGAGCGCTGTTGTCGATTGCAGAGTTTGCCAGCTCAGCTGACAGCCTCTCCAGCTCTCCGCGAAACATTAATTCGCGAGACTGAGCTTTCGCAACTTCATTCTCAAGGTCCGCAACCTTTCTTTCACTGGCTTGCCGCTGATCAATCAGGGAATTCTGAAATGCCGACTGTTGTCCACCAACGCCAGCTATCGAGGACTGCGCTTGTTCCAGTTTCGCCTGTGCCTGAAGCAGCTCCTGCGCAGACATAGCTAATTGCTGTCGCAGCTGCTGCATTTGCTGTCGGTGAAGTTCAACCTGCGATTTGATTTTAAACTCCAGTAACGCGCCATCAACCTCTGCCCCAGACAGCTCATCAACTACCCTGGAAAGCTCCTCCTGCAAGGTATTCTCACGAGCCTTTGCATCATTGATTTGTACTTGAAGCAATGCACTTTCCTGTGCAAGGGCACGCTGTGACGCATCGGCAGCCAGGATATAATCTTCAAATTCTCGCTCGGCGGTCGCCAATCTGTCTTCCACTTCCTGAACCGCCAGATCATTTCCTGAAGATCCTGCGCTTGCAACTTTACCCCGCAATGTTGTGAGCTTCGCCTCCTGATCCGCCAGATCCAGTCTTGCCTGTTTCAACTCGACTGTGCTTTCGTTGTAGGCGCTTTGTAACTGCTCAGTCAGCGCTTGCTGCTCTTGAAACCGCTTTAAAAGATTTCTCTTTTCAATTTCAGAGTTTGCAAGACTGCTTTGCAACTCATCAACCTGTGCCAGCGATGCAACCAGCTCATTGGCATTGCCGCTCAGAGAATCTGTTGTCGATTGTTGAGCAAGCACAAGTTGGCGCTGCTCTTTAACACTCTGTTGCTGAGCTTCCAGCTGAACCTGGTTAAGGCGAAGTGCTTCGTTTTTCTGTTTAAGTAACTCTACGCTTTGTTTTAACTCTTCAATCTCCTGTTCCTGTCGACGCAGATCAACAGTTTGCTGTTTTCGCGCGGCAACTTCGAAGGCGGTTACATATTCCAGATTATTTTCATCGAATCCAGATGCTGCTCGATAGTAGTTCATAGCCTTGACAAGGTCCTTCTCTACACCCAACCCGCTCTCATACAAGTAGCCCAGGTTGATTCGTGCTCGCGAATGACCCTGATCGGCGGCTTTCAGATACCATTGAGCTGCCACTACAGGATCTGCCTGGAGCCCCAATCCCTTTTCGTAAATCTCTCCTACATAGGTCTGCGCATCAGGATCCCCTTTCTCAGCCTGCGGGAGCCATATTTTTAATGCCGTGGCAAAATTGGCTCTATCGAACGCCACATATTCGCCACCCCGGATTTCACACTCCGATGTGGGCACTTTCACAGGTCTGCGCGGAGTGAGGAAGGTCATTGACCTGCCAAGACGGCGGAGCTGGCCGGGTAACAAGCAATCGACGATCAGTAACTGATCTGCATCTTTGGGAGCGAGGCCTGATTGCGATAATCCCGGGGCCACCGGCGTGGTACCACATCCAACAAGAACAATTGTCGTAGACGTAGCTAGCAAGACGAATACATCACGAATTTTCTTCAGATGTATCGCCGTTTGGTACCCAACGCCCATAACTACTACCATGTTAAACGAATTATTGAACATATCATGTACTATCTAGGGTATCAACTAGCCAAAAAGCCTGTAAATTCGATACACCTTAGGCGCCGAAAAAAGTTAAAAAGGCTCTACACTGTTCGATGGGCCTTGCAAAAGTGATTACTTTGAGGATGACATCAACAGCGCTCAGTGACTAGAAAAAAAGCGTTATGGGAAGAAGCTCATGAATAGTATCTGGAACATCAAACTGCGGGTTTTCTGTCTTGTCTTTGCGGCGCACAGTTTTTTCAATGTCTCGTTGGCAAGCTCTATCCAATTCGCTGTTGATGCATCGTTGAACCAGCAGCAATTAAATACAGCCCAAGAAGTTATTATGACGCTCTCACAGGCTGCAAGTGTTAACGAATCCATCGGCTTACTGGTATACGATGATGTGTTTCAACGTAGTGTGCCGATGGCTGCTGCCAATGAAGCGCAAAAAGCTAAAGTCTTCGACACGCTTCAACAGATTTCTCCTTCAGATTCAAGCAATCTGGCAGTTGGCATAGAGAAAGGTACCAGCGAACTTGCCGAGGCAAACGATGGCTATCTGGTCGTCCTGGGCCATTCACACGTTACAGTGACCGACCCTACAAAACACCGCACATATAACGATTGGCTGGAACTGGTACTTTTACCGGATGCTGAGAAAAACGGTATCTCGGTTTTGCTGGCAGCTCCCATTGCACCTGATGCGTCGATCAACTTCCAGACATCCGTCACTGAATTCGTGCCTTGGTCAGACGTTACTTCAATCATTAACTCACTTTCCACTGCGTTGCCTGCATCGCTGGTCAATCGCATAGGAGAGCCTGTAAGGTTTGATAACCTGCCAGAACCCGTGATAACCCCAAGCGAGTTACCGATTTCACCGGAAGAAGAATTAGCGCCTTCACTGGCAAGTGACGCAATCACGTCTGATTCAATCACGTCTGATGCAACCACTTCTGATATTAAGTCGCAGGAGTCCAACCTTGCCGCTGTCAATCAGTCAACTAACGAAGTCAAGGCGGATGTTGAAGAGGGAATACTTTCGCGCATGGAATTTATGCTCATTGGCATTACGAGCTTATTTCTGTTAGCAATTGTCGCCGTCGCTTTTCTGGTTATGAGATTCATGAAAAGATCAAAATCAGATGCTTCGGCAAAAACCTCATCGGCCAGAAACCCCTTCCCAGCCCCCTATCCTGATATTGATTACGAGGCTTCGAGCAGGCAACCTCAAACTGCGCCACCTTCGAATCATTCTCAGGCTGCCAGCATACAAACAGTTCGCCAGACACTTTATGAAGATGAATCGGAATGGGCGGATCTGGATACAGATGCTGAAGAACAGGACTGGGCGGATCTGGATCCAGACGCGACATTGAAAAATCCCTTAGCACAGGATCTCGATGATGATCGAACCATCCGACGGTCATCACCAACGATTAAACGTATGGAAATGAGCAGCGAAGCCGACGTTTTGGACGATCTTGACGAAATTCGGGCATTGACTAAGCAACGGCAAAAATCACTTATCTAGTGTCTTTTGTGCTAGCGCTTGATTGTGCAGTTGTAAAGTGTGTGCAAGCTGTTTCGAAAACTGTCCATGGTTAGTGGGATTTTTTAGTCACTGTGTCAGCTCTGACTTTCGGCGAAGAGCTTCAGGATGATTCGGTTCAATTTTTAGTATTTCTTCATAGACTTCGAGTGCATTAGATCCTGGCGGCGCGACTAGATCGCCGACGGCCTCGAATAATTCGGCACGAGACCATAATCTCTCGATTGTTGCTACAACTTCAGGATCTAATGACGTGCTTCGGCCAGGCCTTACAGCGGGTTCATCAATGGTCACTCTTCCGTTAGGATCGTCTATCGGTGAACCAGATCTTTGAAAAATCCAGAAGCCGACTGGTACCAGGGCTGCGATCAAGACTGATGCTATCAATGGCGTTCTCCATTGATGAAATCCGGACAAACACCGCTCCAGTATCTGCCCAATCCCACCTCCTCCACCTTCGACAAAGGTTGAAAGAAACCGGTCAAAATCAACTAAGAGCTCATCACTGTCGCTGTATCTTTGTGCCGGATCTTTTGCCATCAGCTTATCAATGAGTGGCTGAAAACGCTTTTGGTGTTCGGGTAGCTGAGGAAGAGGGGCGTTAACGTGTTGCAGCATAGTGCCGATAGGGGTGTCAGATTTATAGGGTTGGGTACCGGACAATAATTCAAACAGGACAACGCCTAAACTGTAGATGTCTGACCTGCCATCAAGCTCTTCAGCAGCTTGTGCCTGTTCTGGACTCATATACGCTGGCGTACCGATGGCTGCACCGGCAGCGGAGAGCGTATTCTGGTCAAAGGATTTAGCAATACCGAAATCCGAAAGCATCGCCTCTCCGTCTTCGTCAAAAAGGATATTCGCCGGTTTGATATCGCGATGTACAAATCCATGACGATGGGCATAACCTAGAGCAAGTACGATAGGTCTGAGAAGCTCTAGTGGATGCTTATCCAGAATCTGCGACTCCACAGAAGCTTTTTTCTCGAGCACATCTTGCAGACTGGGCCCCGTCAATAACTGCATCGAGAAATAGTACGAATCGTCGACGCAGCCAATGTCGTAAATATTCATTATGTGAGGATGTGTACCTAATTTGGCACAAATTCTCCCTTCGCGAAGAAAGCGTTTGCAAAACTCTGGGTCTTTTGCAAGCTCGCTGTCCATGATTTTAAGCGCTACATCCAGCTGAAAGCTCTTATGTTTGGCCAGAAATACCTTGGCAAAACCTCCCTCACCGAGTGGCTTTCGTGGATAGATTTCGTAACCAGGTATGGCAGGGATGTCTGGGTGCATTGAGACAGGCGAACTTACGCTTATGATGTATGGCTGCTGGAAAGAGACTGTAGCGGAGGATGTCGACCACAGCAACATCAATCTGCCGGTTCAAAAGAGCCGGTTAATCAGAATCAGCTACGGATCAGGTTGCCGTGATAGTAACATTTGCACCACAACTACCAATTGCAGATACTCGGACAGACTGTGACCGAAGGTTAATCCAACGTGGATAAAATACCAGAAGAATAAGCGTAATAAACACCACTGAGGATCAACAACAGGAATATTGGCAGCACAATCTTCAACGCCAGAGAGGATTTCCCTACCTTCTTTTTCGACGAGGTTGCACCAGTGTAACCCTCAGGGAGTACAAATAGACACTCAATTGGCCCGAAACGTATTTTGTCCCCGTCGTTAACAAACCTGATGTTGCATTGATGATCGTTGACAAATGTTCCGTTCAGTGACATCTGGTCAACAACTTTCCACTTAGATCCCTCTCGAACGATAGCAGCATGGTTCGTGGATACACCCGATTCTGTTAATTCCAGATCGCGATCACCACTGGCACCTATGCTCCACTCGGTTCTATCACCAACCAATTGCATCAGTGTGCCTGCGTTCTCACCTGTTTTAACGATTAATGTCGGTTCATGAAACGACGCTGGGTCAATATCCAGAGATTGATATTCACGACCAGGTACTATGGCACTGACAAATCTCGTATGATCGGAGTTGGTAAGTGAAGCTCCCCCTGACCAAGATCCCGGCACACTCTTCGCGTCAGCGATTGCCTGCTGCTCATCGGCTCTGGCCTGCTCATCGGCTCTGGCCTGCTTTTCGGCTCTGGCCTGCTCATCGGCTCTGGCCTGCTCATCGGCTCTGGCCTGCTCATCGGCTCTGGCCTGCTCATCAGCTCTGGCCTGCTCATCGGCTCTGGCCTGCTCATCGGCTATGGCCTGCTCATCAGCTCTGGCCTGCTCTTCGGCTCTGGCCTGCTCTTCGGCTCTGGCCTGCTCTTCGGCTCTGGCCTGCTCATCGGCTCTGGCCTGCTCATCGGCTCTGGCCTGCTCATCGGCTCTGGCCTGCTCATCGGCTCTGGCCTGCTCTTCAGCTCTGGCCTGCTCTTCAGCTCTACCTGGCTCATCGGCTCTGGCCTGCTCATCGGCTCTACCTGGCTCTTCGGCTTGTTCGATATTCCTGTTTCGGTCGATAAAAATTGTCTTATTGGGATCAACCTGAGTTTCAGATTCTTGTGAAGGAATCAGGACTTCATATTCGTTAACGTAGAATACCAGTATGTCTCCATGGGATAATCGCGACTTTGACTCAATAACCTGACCATTAACCAGCGTTCCGTTAAGCGACCCCAGGTCAGTCACGTACACATCGTGATCTACTACTGCAATACGTGCATGCTTGCGAGAGATTCCAGTCTCCTGCTCCAGAGCGATGTGGCAATCATCCAGTCTGCCGATTGTCATTTCGCCACTCAATTCATACAACTTGCCATCTGAAAGACTGCGTAGTTGCGGTTTGCTGCCATCTGCGGCGCTCATGACAATTTCCTCTCCAAACTCATTTCTCTAACCAAGCCTGTTTGGTTATTAAAAGTTGTCGACCAGTGTTTTAGCGAGTTGCGTAAAGCGCCAGGGACTGTATGTATCACTGTCCGAGATCGACTCAAACAGCTGATCCAACGCTCCGGCACAACGGTCAATGTCATCCAACGTGTAACATAGGCTCTCAAGACTGTAGTATATCTGCTCAGCTTCTGCATAGTCGCTTGCTCGATCCGTCGCTGCATTCTCTACCAAGGCCCGGCGTACAGCTTTCACTTCTTGTATTGAAAACTCTCTTGCCCAAGATTGTCTGGCCGCCGCAAGAACACTCGTCAAATTCTGTACTGATTCTTTAAATTCCTGCCTGCCAAGCTGAGCTGACTTGATTGTTGAGACTTTCGCCGCCTGCAGTGAGGCCTGGATATCATCAGCACCAAGCGATCTTGCAACTGCATCAAGTACGACCAGGTTGGGCATATGCAAACGCAGGCTTCCGGGAAGGACGCCATCGGCTCTCTGTTTAGTCCAACGTTGATTCTTCAGAGAATGATGGCAACTCTGACAATCAAAAAAAGCAAAATCGGGAAACATACCAACCCCATCATGCAATCGCTGGATACCAACGATTAGATGTTGTTCGGCGCTTTCGAATTGCCCGGTCAGCCACAGGTTAAAGCCCGAAATAGTTCCTTTTCGCTCAATGTAGTCAGCGTCTACGGTGTAGTGTGCAGGTTGGTTTGCAGAAAACAAATCCAGCTCGAAACTCAAGCGGGGGTGCCCCGCACCCATGATCGTATGCGTAGCAAACTTGTCTTTTGTGCCCAGATGACAGCTCAGACAAACCTCTGCTCGCACGTCAGCTTTTTCAGTGGCGATCATTCCCATAGCCAGATTCCGCGCATGAGTGGCATCAGGATCGGTATGAGTCTCTATCCATCTTCCTGAACCACCGTGACAAGCTTCGCATCCTACACCGTCACTCACCTGAAACTTTGGTCCGCGCTTATCCGCCGGGGCATTATCTGCGTGGCAATCAAGGCATATGCCAGCAGATTCAGCACGACTAATTCCAAGATTTGCCGCTATGCGCTTTGACTCCTCGCTCTGCAGAGTTTGATATGCGATGGAATGACGATCGCCATCTATCCAGGTCGTATACTCGTTAAGACTAACGTTTCGATCCGCCTGCGGTGAACTCTTTCCGTGACACTGACTGGTGGCACATGTCGCAGCGCCCAGATGAGTATCAGCGAAAACGTCCAGAGCGTGAGTCTGGCTGAACGGTGTAGCCACAAGACCACAAACCAACAAAACCAGACTTGCGCGCAGCGAACGATGTTGGAAAAGTCCGATCATTGGACTACTGGGTCTCGTTGTTTCGGACAACCCAGGGCATACCCTGATCATCCAGATACATTTTGCGCATCTCTTCGTTATTCAAGGGTCTTGAACCTCGTCTGCCAAACACGGATATCTGATTGCCAGACTCATCCACACCACGGTCCCGTTCTAGTGGCCGAGACAGACTCAACAATCGCTTACCGGTGGAATGGCTGGCAATCAGCTGCGGTTTTGGTTCCGGACTGAAGCCGTAGAATTTGGGTTGAAGATCAGGAGATGTCAATTGAATGACTTTCAATCCACCATTGCCATCGGCCACGTAGGCAAACAGCGATGCGTTAGTGGAGCCAACGATTACATCCTGACTGTCTTCTAGCCCTTCCGAGAACCGCTGGTATTCGCGCATCGATTCCGGTTTTTCCACATCGACAATGACAAGTCCCTCCGCACCTGCGGCTACATAGGCATAGGTTCGCGAAACAAATACCTTGCGAGCGTTCTGAATGGGGATGAGGTTATTGTCAATGATACGTGGGTTTCGAGGATCAGATACATCAACGGATATCAAACCATCAGCGGTTGTCACGAACAAATAGCGGAACTGTAACATCGATGCTCGTACATCATTGAGTGGCAACGTATTAACCACGCGCGGATTCAAAGGTTCGTCAATATCCACTATAACCAGGCCGCTAGCTGTTGCAATATACAAATAGTGGCCACCGATACTCAAGTGCCGTGCGCCGTCAAGTACATTGTCCGGATTCCACGTTAGCGCACGTTTAAAGAAATTATTCCGAGGGTCTGAATCTGACAGTGAATTGATATCTACAAGAATCAGCCCTTCTTTGGCATCGGATATAAACGCGTAGTTGTATAACGGATGGAAAGGTTGTTCCATATTGGTTTCACGCATCAGTTCGCCCTGATTTTTCTCAGGTGCAATCGGCTGTGTGGTTGGTAGTAACACACAAGTGGCATCGCGCGAAGCTACATGTGTGTCTTGGCCCAGGGAGCTTGCAGGAGCAGTAATGATCCTTTGAGAGATGCCCTTATTGGCAATACTGGCTACATCATAGGCACGCATACCTTTTCTGCCTTCAGCCACATAGAGGTATTCACCACGCAGTTGCAGACATTGCGATTTTCCGGAACTGTGCTTATGGCTGGTTTTCAGAACCTGCTGGTTATCCTGATGATCTTTAAACCAGTCGGGGTAGGCGTACTGATGCAGGTAACTTCCAATAACCGCTTGAGGTTCATCCCATTCGGTTACCTGAACACCGGCTATCCCTCCATCGCCACCTACGTAGGCGTGATAACCAACCAGGTTGATGAAATTTGTCCCTTGAAGTAACAGTTGCGCCATGATTGCATTGTTATCGCCGCTAGCAGACAAATGACAATCCTCGCACTCTTTGGTCTCTGTCTTGCGCGTGGTATGAGGAAAATGCGGATTGAAGGCCTGCGAGCTGAAACCGCTGGCCGCTATCGGTGGTTGTTGAACGTAGATTTTTTCCCGATTTGCGTTGGTTGATGACAACACCAGTGCCGAGGAAGAGCGGACAGGCGCAATCTTGCCACCGTTCTTATGAGGACTGCGACGGCCCAATGCAAACATCTGATCCCGCGCAACCTGAGGGTTGTAGGAAGCAAAGTTACGTGTCTCTCCGCCCTCATAATGATGTCTGGGCGATTTGCGATTTGCCTCAATCGGCAAGTGACATCCACCACAGGTGGTAGTCCACGATGTATGACAAGCGTAACACTCCATCTCTTCATCAGAATGCGCGAGATTGTCAGCAGGTACCGACGGGCCCCATTCCTGGGTACTTGTATCGGTACTCATGGTTTTGGCACGCGCCGCTTTTTTATTGTAGTCAGAATGGTCCGGGTTGACGGAGTCTTTAACAAGACTCATCTGCCACTCTAGATCCGGATCTAGTGATGACGCCTGGAACAGCAAATCGCCACGCCAAGAGAATCTGCGGCGACCATCTGGTGTGCGTAGCGACAACAAGTCCAGACCACCATCGAGCGCTGCTGGTCCTGATGTGTAAAGGTTCGGGTATTCCTGCGACGTACCGTGACAATCCTTGCAACCAATCTCAACGGCTAATGCCACCTCGCCATAGATATGTCCGTTTCCATGGTTGTCCTGGGAGAAGTGACAATCAACGCAGTGCATCCCGGCGTCCATATGCGTAGACGACATGTGAACAGCCTTGTCAAACTTATCCGGATCGTCGTCTTCCACGATCTCACCTTCTGCGTCCAACAGATTACCTTTACGATCACGCTTGAATATTGCACGAAAGTTCCACCCGTGTCCGTGATAATCGGCAAACTGGGTATCCTGCATCTCGTCATTTCTATCCCATACGCTTTTTAGAAATTCCACATCGGCCCATTTGCCACGTGGCGCGGCACCTTCAGGATTACGATCCAGAACCGCCCACTCCTCAGCTGCTGAGGGATACTGTTGTTGCTCCGGCCACATGCGCGGAGCGTCAGACTCATAATCCCACATGGTGTATCCCATGTAAGTATTCATGAACATGTTCGGCTGATGCATATGGCATGACATGCATTGACTGGTGGGTATTGCCCGTGTGAACGCATGCTTCAATGGATGTCCATCCTCTTCTCGAGGAATCGTGGGATCATTGGTTTGCGTAAGACCGCCATGACCGAATTCTGCGTACGGACCCGAATGTGCGGGTTCACGATCGTTCGCATACACCACATGACAGGAAGCGCAGCCTGATTGACGGTAATCGCCTGGCTGATCGTTTGTGCCAATAAACCAGGTTAACGGGTCATTAAGTCGCGTCTTGGTTATGTTGATTAGCGGTACAGAAATTCTGGCACCGGTACCGGGACCTCGGTTTGATTGTCGAATATCAGGCCGACCCGGTTCTTCCAGGCGCTGAACAAGTCCCAGTGCACCCGGTATACCGGTTTCGGGAAACAGATTAGAGATATTGCGACCGCCCCGCTCAAATACACGAAAGTTGTCACCCGGCTTAATCGTCTCCCACGCAGGCAGAGGGTATAGTTCCGGCAAGATGCCGGCATTGGCGGCCTCATCTCGCAGCTCCTCTGGAATGACAGGCCCAAGGAGTTTAACGCCTACGCCGTTTTCATCATAAGCCTCACCTATGTTGTACTGCTTAAAGGGGAGTATTCCATTGTTGTAGGCTGCCCCTCCCATAAGCATGGCACCGGTCGAGTGCATACTGCGAATTGACGCCTCGATAATGTCCTGATGGCATGCGCCGCATGCATCACCCGCTACGCGATAATCCGATGGATTAATGAACCGGATAAAGTCGCGACTTTCCTTATTGAGTAATGTGTAAGTTCGCTCGGGGTTAGCGCTGGAAGGATACTCCCAGGAGTTCGGGTAGAGCGGCAGAATATGCGCACGTTCTGTCGCTGCTACGTACTCAGTCGAACCGCTCTCCATTAATGCGGTCTTAGTTACAGAACTATCACCGCCATGGCAATCAATACACCCGATCTTAACGGCCGGATTAGCATGCATTGACGGAAGGTCGTTGTCCACGTGGCAGGACACACAGCCTGCACTTTTACGTTCAACATTAGCGGTACTCTGCTCGGCAGGCGCTGCCGGTGCATACGTGTAGTCGCGGTGAACCGGACTCTCTCCGGTAGCGGAGTGCAACGGGCTACAGAGTACCGAAGCCAGTAGCACCATTATGCCACCAACAATCTGGTCCAAAGGTGATGTCATACGATTACCGTGCAGTGTCTTATTAATACGCATAATGGCAACCCTAGTAATTCAACGTAGCGTTGAAGAAAAAATATCCCGCCGTGTCATCAGGAAACAGATCATCGAATCCTGCACTGGGTAACAACGTTGCATAAGAGCCTCGCAGCACTATGTTTTGCGACACTAGTGGACGATACGTCAATGATACTGAAGCATCCAGACCAATATCCTTGTCTATATCAGGTTGGTTACGGGCGGCCTCAAGCACCTCTGTCTTGTCGAAATACAGGCTGTTCAGACTCACACTTAATCGCAGCGAAGGCATCAGATCCATGTCAGCGCCAATACCAAGCAGCACCAGCCCAGGGTTGGTAAAGTTACTCTGCCCCTCCTCCTTGGAAGAGCGTAGTGAATTGAGCAAGGAGTTACGACCGGATATCGTCACCCTGCCACCACCGATAAGCGGCACAGCCTGACGATTCCAGTAACTGGTATCGGTACCCGCAAAGATCGGATTTTCGAAAACGGCATCAAAGCCGGTTGCTACATCATCGAAGGGGTCACTATCACCGCTAGCGTAGATGAATGACAAACGCGGCCTGAACCAATCGAAGTCCATGGAGATCTCGCTGGCATGGAAGAACGCACTGATATCAACCTCATCAGTGACAAAGACACCACGAGACTCTTTACCCACAGCGAAATAGTTGGATGTTGTCAGGTTTAAGCGACCGAAATGCCCGTCCCCGCTATAGCCAAGATACAGAACATCATAGTTCCGCGGAGCTTCAAAACCCAGTGAGGCAGGTCGTTCAATAAATTCATTCTCATTGAAATGAAACTCATCTCCTTCGGTATTTCGGTTAAACAACACCGATGCCTGAGAGATGAAACCAAGTACCGGAAAATCCTGCCGATAGATATTGGCCACAAACACATCGTCATTTCGTAACCCTTTACCCAAATCGTTCAGCCCGCTATTGGTATCCTTTTCAATTCGACGAAACCAGGCCAGGTTGTATTGCCACTTGTTGTTATCTCGGATACCGAACAAACGCATACCGAACTGATTATCCTGAAACAGAAAACCACGGAAATCGTTGTTAAAAGGTTGTATACCGATCCGGAAACTGTCGAAATCATAACGATCAGATACGTTTCGCAGGTGTTTGTCATAGAACGCAGCCTGGATACCCAGTTGTGAATCAACACGAGTTTCTCCATCGCGCGGATCAGCATTAACACCTTGAATTTCTTCAAGCTCTACGTAGTTATAGTTAAAAGCGGCCGTTAAACGAAACTCATGATCTGGTGGTCTGAATACGGTGTTGCCCTTGTAGTAAACAAATTCGACGGCCACTTGTTGCACAGTCAGAGTCTGCTCCTGACCACCGAACACATCAATTTCCCCCGGTCGCAACGTCGATGAACTACCGACGGGCGTGGGCACGTCACGCAACTCCAGAATTGAGTCAGAGATAAGGGCTACGTTGTAGAACCATTCATCGCCTATTGCCCTATCAGCCTTTAACGGATTGCGATTATAGGGATCCCACAGGGATTCTTTATAACCAAGCTCATCAACAATGCCCCATCGATCGGCAATGGGTACAGATGCCTGATAATCAGACAGTGTCGGCTTGGGAATAGGCGATGCCGGATTTTTCAACCGCTGTCTGTTTTGCGGAACCGTCTCCGAACTTTCCGCGGGGTTGAGACTGCCTCGACGGCCTGGCAATTTGAATAACTGCACTTTGGGAGCAGCAGGAGCCTGCGTGCTCGGGGCAACGGTTGGCGCTTCCTGCTGTATGGTCGCATCGGGTGCATTCTCGCCATCAACCGGAGCAGGGACAGTTGTTGGTGCAACTGTTTCAGAGCCGGGACATTCAATAGCACGGAAACCTGGACGGCGGCGAGTTACGATGCGACCGCGATCATCGACGTAACAAGTTTGCGCGTATGCCACCCCTGGCATCAGTGACACGGTAGATATTGTCACGAATCCACTGACAAGCAAGAGCGCTGAGAATACCGAACTGAAAACACGGACCCTGCAGTGACATTTTTTTATCATGCAAGCGTAGTTATAATCTTTAGAGGCCATCACAGACGTTGTCCTCAGTTGAATCAATAAACGGGGCTTGTGGACACTGTATGTAGCGCAACCGGACACCTTGCGGAGCCAGCTGATCAGCGCGCATAGCCATCGGTGCATTACCAAACCCACCAACCTCCAGACCCGCGTTGTGCACTCCAAGAAAGGCGATCATGTCGTCCTGATCGACGCCATCACCGGAGATACCAATGGCACCTACCAGCGTATTACCCCGGTAAATCGGCACACTTCCTGGAAATATCTGAAGTCCGTTAGCCAATCGAGAATCTGCTACCTCACTCACCGGTGGTCGATTAAGTGTTGCCAGGCCCTTGCCTGCACATCCCCCGGCAAACGGCGGGCGAGGCACTTGCGAGTCTGACAAAGGCGGTACCGTTGTTACACCATCATTACTGTTTCCTGCTGCAAACAGCACACCGGTCAGTATGGCATTGTAGGAAACATCCAACTGCAATCCGGTTGAAAACACACTCCATTCACCGGCAGGCTTACTGAATGGACCGGGATTTGTGCCATTGATGCCATCAGGAAAGAATGGCCTTGACAGGTTACCACCAGCACGATCCGAGAAGGCTATGGCTCCGTCGGTGAGCGCAGTGGGCCCGATAAATGCCTGGGCTGCGGAAACATAGTCCGTGATGTCAGACGTTACCAGACGGGGAAGTCCGCGAATGGTGCCGGGCTGAACGTAAAGTACTGAAGGAAATCTGGTGCTTGGTTCGAATGCAACCGGATCGGTCAATGTCGGTGATTCAAAATAGTTAGCCGCATCAGCACTGGAGAAAAAAGCAGCAGTACGTGCTTTTTGGAGTGACACGTCAGCGCCGAATACCGGTGCGTCCCGGCCTCTGATTACACCTAGTACTTCTCCTCGAGTGTCTACAACAGATATTGTCACACGCGCAGGCGTACCTAAGGGGCGTCGAATCTGTGCACGAGATCGATTTGCTATAGCTAGGGCGTTGGACAATATTGAAGTGACATCCTCCGCGCTCAATCGTTGTTCAGCGGTTAGTGTTTGATCCTGACTGTCTACCGGTGGAAAGCGAGGTTGATTGGCCTGATCGACGAAAATAAATGCATCCAGCGATGCATCAAATGTCTCACCAGGTGACACGCCATCTGCGGCACGAATCCCCGACTCGGGCTGACCGAACACAGTGCCTGATTTCAATGCGCCGTTGGTGAACCCCCTCACGGCTATCAAAGAGCCGACATCAACACCGATCGTAGATAATGCTGGTGCCTGTGCGGGATTGGCAATTAGGCTATCAAAGTCGGCATCTGAATATCGAAACACCTTGCCCTCGACTGTGACCCGGTCGCGCCGATCGATGGGAGCTCCAAAACCGAATGTACCGGCGATAGCGATGATCTCGTCCAGGTCCAAATCAAGGTCTGCGATAAACTTATCAATACCGTAAACGCTATCGGCCATTACACCAACACCACCCACCAGCGCACCGTTTTTGTATAGGGGCAGTCCGCCGGGATCAGCTGCAAGCCCCAGTGGCGAGGCTCTGGGGCCGACCGCAAACTGACCGGTAGACGTGAACTGGTCTTGCTGAAACGGGGTGAAGTCGGAACAACCCAACTGACTGAACTGAACGCCGAAAAGGGGTCCACCTGGTTGAAAATCCTCGCCGGGATTGAAGTTCTCCTGCACAATCTGGTTAGCGGTCCGGCTGGTGAACGCCATACCTTCAGTAGACAGATATGCACCGGTAATGGCTTTGCTTACCGCGGCTAGATGATCAAGGTTCACATCTGCCAATGCACCAAGACCGGATGCATCCGCCTCAGGGAGCTTGATCCCCTCCAGACCGCCAGAGATAGCGTATGTCTGATCCAATTGTGCATCGATAACACCATCTGCATCAATGAAATCTGTGGATAAAACAACAAAGCGTTCTCGTCTATCGCCCATGCGATAGACACCAAGAACATTCCCGACTCTATCAACTACGCCAATGGTTGCGTTAACGCCACGAGCTTGGGCCTCCTGAACACTCTGAGCCAGAATCTGTTCGACGTCAGCAATGCTAAGAAAATCACCAGATTCAAAGCAACTTCCGTCACACCCAACGGTTGGATCGGCACCGCTGGGGTCACCGGACGATGTGCCTTCTGAACATCCACCAACTACAACAGTTACTAACATCACAGCTGATATAAGCAACAGCCTACGCAAAACGACCATAAGCAAGTCCTCTCCGTCGTTATTCATAGTGACTGATGATAGGCATGGCAGTCAATACAGCCTAGCGGAACGTTTAGTTTCCGTTCCGGACCGTTATGACATGTGGTGCAATTATCAATCGTAGGTATCAGCACGTCGCTGCTTGTCGATGATCTGGGGGCGTCGTGGCAATACACACAGGAATCATCGCCGGTATAAGTGTCTGCCCCCCCTGGCTCGACCATTACGCCATGCGCCAGATGGTCAAAGCGAGCATTGGCCAAGTAATCTTTATTCAGTTTGACAACGGCAACCTGATAGCGATCCAGTACCTCGCCACCAGCGTCATTGATAGTGTGGCAGGTGACACAACCAGTTACCGTAAATTGCTGCTCAATCTTGCGCGCCGCCAGAAGTTGCGCGCACTCATAGGCACTGCCTGTACATTTTTCATCTTCATCAACACGCCTGTCCAGTACCCGGCGACGCTCTCTTGTGGTAGCGGGCTCGATCCGGTCCGGATTGCCATGCTTGCGCAAGTAAAAACCCTCAATGGCAGCTACTGTGACATCAGGCAAACCATGTGGCAATCGGTTGCGCGGATCCAGATCCAACTCATGACACCCGGAGTTAGCACAATTCTGTTCGAATTCAATTTCCTCGAAATGCTCGCCGTCAACACTGAGTTCATGGCAATGCGCACACGTCAACGTGCTTTCACCATCGAGTTTTACTTTTGACGTGTCGTAGTGAACCTCATGGTCGAACTTGAGTTGTGAATTCTCCGTGGCTCCAACGAGCGGGGTGCGCTCGATCGTCCATTCGTCTTCTTTGTCATAGGATCCACCTTTTGGCGGGCGAAGCATGCTGACCTGAAATGCTGCGTGACTATCAACGCCAAAATCTTTTACAGGCTCTAAACCATGTGATTCGGTCTGAAGGTCATGGGGTGCGTGACAATCAACACACAGGGAATTACTGGTGATGATGAGACTGGAAACCGGTTCATTGTGTTCGCGATGACAACTGGCACAGCTTCCATTGATTTCTATGGGCAGGTGCTCGTTAGCTGACACAGCCAATACATGATCAGAAGTATCGCTATGGCAATTTTGGCAAGACTCGTTGGTGACTTTTTCGAAAAGTTTTATATGGCAACTATTACAGGATTCATCCATTGAGGCATGCGCTTCATGCAAAGGTCCACTAGACCAAATTGTGTCACTGATAGGCCATGAAAGACTTGCTGCCTGCATAGTAGAGTCAGTACGAGACAGGTAGTGATAGGTCAATGGTATAACTACGGCCACCGCCAGAACTATCGCTGTCAGTACCCAGCCAAACAGCCTGGGTGCTAGTTTCGTCTGCGAAAGATCGGTCTTGTAAGCCTGCTCATAAGCAATAGGTTCACTAGCGCTGATTCTGCCGACATCGATAGCAACATCAAAGCCCGCCGGCGCTTCCACAACTTCAATTCTGTTGCCCCCAAATTCAATTACGTCACCCAGTGACAGATTGAATTTCTTGCCTTCTACACTATTGACCGATACGGTGGCACCTCGCCGACACGCTATCTTTATACCTTGGTTACTGTGGGTGATATCAGCGTGATGCGGTAGCACGCCTGAACCAAAAAGCTGTAGTTGCTGATGAGGCGCACTGCCGATTTGCAAGACCTTGAGATCCAAGGCAAGATCGCTGCGTATCGTCTCGGATGCATCCGCGTTACCCGATTGTCTAATCAGTATTTCCATATATCGAATAGACGCCTACCAATACAAGAATGTAGAGACAATATGCGCTATCAGTGAAACAAGCAGCGCAACGGTCAGAGGGATATGCAAGTATAGCCACACTTTCAGCAAACCTTGCAATTGAATATCTCTGACGATGCGACGGATAACAGCCTGACGCCTCCCCATAATAGACATCAAATTACTCAAGGGCTCCACTTCACTCTGTCGCTTTGCATCAGGAATACGTCCAGCAATCATCGCAAGTATTCTTCCCTGATCCTTATTCTCAACTATTTTAGGCTTGCCAGCTTCCACGATACTCATTTGCGAGCCGTCAGAGCGAAACAGTTGAGCTACCAGGCCCCCTCCAATACTAGTTCGTTCAATCGCACTTGAAGCCCCAGCTGCAATCTCACCACCGCAAAGTCTGGCCGCAGCACGCCCTTCGCTATCCAGCTCATGCAATTCTTCAAAGAGTACTTCCCGGGACTGACCACCTCTGTTTTGCAAGGACTTGCCAGGTATCGACAGATAGTAGTAGATGCCAAAAAATCCGCTGATCACAACAGCACACATGAGCACATAAGCCAGTGTATGAATATTCCATCCCAGTTGACCGGCGCTATGCAGTGTGGCCACGATAATTACCGAAGCACCCAAGTACACATGCGCCGACGTCCAGCCTGCAACTGAACCAACGCGAGACTTGTACCGGCGCTTCCTTATGCCAATCATTGATAGCCAAAGAATAAGTAGCGCACCCAATGTGCCCGTGGTATAGCCCTGCCAAGTACCACCATTGGCTGGTTGTTCACCACCTGTCTGGCTGAGATAAATACCTGTACATATTGCGATCAGAGCAATTGATATCCACAGATAACGAGCACCACGATATTCCAGTATCCCGGTGTGAATCATCGCTGCTTCTCCTCAACGAGTTCCACAAACTGAGCTGGACCCACTCGCAAGGCCGCCCCTGTGGGGCACGCTTGCACACAAGCCGGGCCGGTTTTCAGGTTAACGCAGGCGTCACACTTGACTGCCTTTTTTATAGCGCTTGGATCACCGCCTTTTTGACTGTTTTTGGGTTCGCCGGGGCCACCACCTAGTCCTAATAGCATCCAAGTGATCAATCCAGGTTTTTTGGGTGCCGGCTTCACCATACGGATAACATCATATGGGCAATTAACCTGACAATTACCACAACCTATACAGGAATCATTTATGAAAACTTCGCCGGATTCTGCACGACGTATGGCATTGGGAGGGCAATCTTTCATGCAATGTGGCTGCTCGCAATGCCGGCATGAGGTCGGAATATGAATGTTCGCAAACGTTGGACCCAGACGACGATCAAGTCGATTAATTCCGTCATGGGTTTCTGCACAGGCTTTTTCACAGTTGTCACAACCTATACACAAGGATTCGTCAATGATCAGTGCGTTAGTTGCTTCTCCCAAGCCATTCTCCATAAGAAAATCCATGGAGGCCGCTGCTTCCGGGCGCACCTCCATGCGCGTATCATCAGAAATTTGCGATGTTACGTAGTTTTGCAACGTGCCTATAGGTGCATCACCGCGTCTCATCAAGGTATCAAATACCTTCCTGTTTATTTGTATAACTTCGGACTCAACTGTGGCAACCGCATTTTTTCGGCGAACAGGATGACCCATTAAGGAAAGATGGCCAACCATTTTACCGGCGCGAACCTGGGAGATAAACACCTCCTGACCATCAATATTTTTGGACAAGGTGATACCACCTGATTTAATCAGATAAAGGCACTCTTGTTCTTCACCCTGCTTATACAACACATCACCGGAGCGCATCCGTCTAATTTCAATATCCGGCGCAAGATCAGCCAATTCGTATTTTGTTGCAGTGGGTGCAAAGTGTCGTTGCAGCTCGCGCACCACAAATATCCACTCTACGCCTGCAGCCACTTCTTCGTTAGAACTGATAAGCTTGAGCATGATTCTGCGCGGGGTTTCTATCAGAATACAGCCAACACCCGCTGTAGCTTTTTCCAGACGTGGATGGCCAGACAGCAAGCTCATCTCGCCAAAGAACTCGCCCCGCTTCAACGTGTATTTAACGGTTTCGCCACTGTCGAGTCGTTTCTCGAGATGTACTTCCCCGGCGACAATGGTATAGAACGAGGTTCCGAAGCTGCCAGGTTTGTAAATAACCTCACCTTCTTTCTTCAATTCGGTAATACGCAGCTCGGATTGAGAGTCACCTAATGATTTTGCAATATCCGCAAGTCGGGTTTCGGCAGCTTTGACTTCCTGCCCGGGCGGATAGCTTGCAATCATTGAACTTTCAATCAACAACTCTCGAAATTGCAGGGAGTTGAGCTGTTTCAACATCGGGATGATCTGCTGCAGTCGATGCACTTGATCGTTCACATCAAGTCGATACGGCAAACCGGCAAACCGATACTCCAGCAGTGGGTGGTCTGCCGGATCTATATAGTTGCCATGAATGAATTCGATGACATCGTAGCCTTGATTCATTGCCTGTTTGATCAGCGGATATCCAGCGAGTGCACCCACCACGTAGATGCCGGGTACGTTGGATTGATAGTGTCTGTCCAGTTCAGGCATGGACTCTGGGTTTGCGTTCGGGAACTCAATACCCATGGATTCTACAAACGCACGCTGCGGAACAGCACCCAGCCGAGCGATAATCCGGTGCGCATCCAGCTTTACTTCACCGTCGGGCGTATTCAGTGTGACATGCAAAACAGGCTGATCGTCATCTGCTTCTACCTCTTTCACGCCTGACGAGTAGAAACAGTCCAATGATACTTTGTCGCTACTGATGGCAGCCAAAATGGCATTAAGATTACCTTCTTTAGCGCGGCTGAACTCATCTTTTCTGTTTAAAATACTGACGTTGTTGTTCGCCGCCAGCGCGATTGCGTTTTCTATCGCCGCATCACCAGCCCCGACAACAATGATATTTTCGCCTTGATATTCATCGGGATCATCCAATTGATATTGCACCAATGGATGCTCAGAGCCCGGCGAACCCAGCTTTCTCGGATTTCCCTGCACGCCAATGGCAAGAACAATGTTTTCGGCAGTCAGTGAAGAACCATCACTGATATTTATAGTGAAATTTCCCTGTTCGCCACTGACACGCGTAACTTCAGCGTTATACCGGCAATTTACGCCATTTTCGTCGAGACCGTGAGCCCAGCGATCCAGAATCGCTTCGCGTGTTCCCTGTTCAAATTCACAATCACTTCTAAGGTTGAGATAGCCGGGTTCAGCCATCACATATTTGCCCTTCTGGTACTGCTGGATTGTTTTAGCGTGCAATGAGAAGGCTTCAAGCAAAATATGGGTAGGCGCCTCATTACACTCTTCGCGGTCCTTCTGCGCGGCTCTGGCGGCTGCACTCAAACCAGCAGGACCCGAACCGATGATGGCAGTGTGATAATGCCTATCCATATGCGAGAGCTAGTGCATCTCCGTTACTGTGTTTGTTTCATCGTAAAGTGTGGATGTAGACGGACCGTTACTCACGATACTGGTCCGTCTGACATCTTCTTGTTGACTCAAAATTAGTTCGCCAGTCCTAAAAACGGCCAATCGCTTTGAAATACACTGTCGTTATCAGCCAGATCATCTACCGGATCAAACTGTGAGACCAGATGCTGCAGGGTGTCGTTGATGACATCCCGATCAAGTGTGCGACCGCCACATCCGCCCAAGCCTATCTCAAGCGCAAGGTAAATATCACATTCTGGTATTGAGGTGTCAATTTGTAAACGATCATCAACCAGCAAGTCCGCTATCGTTGAAGGCGCTAACAGTGAATTCCCCAACTCACCGTCGAGGCTATCAATAATGGTTGCCCGTTCGGTGAGTTCGTCAGTAAAATCCGCAGCCCAGGTTGCCGGATCTCCATTCAAATTGTATGCATCCTTATCGTCGTTAGCTGCGACAAGTGCCGTGGATACGCCAGGACGCCCCATTCTATCCAATATGACGGGTAACACGCCTGTCTCTTCGGCTCCGCCAGGGTTCATCCCGGGATCAGGGTTCATTCCAGGGTCGGGGTTCATTCCGGGATCGGGAGTAGTGCCTCCATCGTTGTCGCTGCTACTGCTACAGGCGGCCAGTGAAGCGACCAGAACGGCCGCTAAGCTGAGTTTAAAAAATGTATTTGTAATCATGTCAATTGTGCTCATTGTTCGAAGTTGAAGAGTGTATGCGCATAGCAACGCCTTACATCGGCGCTGTGGCAGCCCACAATCTGAGCTCCGGACTTGATTGGTTGTCAGTAACCAGATCTCTATCTACGCCTATCACAATAGCAAGAATGTTTTGCCCGGCGAAGCCGTTCAATTGGCCGTTCGCGTTCACAAATTGACTATCCGGATTGGCACCTTCCGAAAATTGCGGGCTTGGCGGCATTGCTGCAAATGAAGCGTTTAGACCGCCTCCGTTGAAAAAGAAAGGGTCGTCAGCAAGACCAGTAAATACTCTTAATCCAGTTGCTGAGGCAGTTCCGCCGACATCTCCCGATACAGACAAGTTACCCAGCTCGCAAGTTACAACCTGAGGTGTTGCATCAGTGAAAGTGCACGTGATGCGGCTGTGTGCACCAGCATTAGTCCCATTGTAGTTCTGCATGAGGACGTTATAAGTGATGTTTGAAGAAAAATTGGGGGTGGTATCGCCAGCAGGTAATACACCGGAGGCATCAGGCCCAACCAGTACCATCAAGACGAGTTCATTGCCGGCCTCTAGTCCGTTGCCAGCATTTGGATTCATGAAAGCGTAGAGGTCCGTGATGTCGGCCTGCCGCATTTCCAGGCTTCCGCGTTGATTAGGACTGTCTGCGTGATCTGCCGAGTACGCAATACCCGATGCCAGCAACGTGGATAACACTGCAAGTGAAAAGCCACGCTTAGCACTAAGCAGTGGTGATCTGGACTTTCTCATTACTACTATCTCCTCGGCAGGAATCGCCGTCGTTTTCGTGGTGGGTCAAGCATTCACGTGAATTCCAGGTAGGCGAGTTGAACAACCATCACACCTCCCGGGACCACACGGTGCGACGCTTCCCCGGTATCGGACAAGCGCTATATCGATATCGAATAAGGCTTTTTGCGTATAAAGTTAGATTAGCAAATACGAACAATAGAGGCTGTAATTGACCGATCATAAAAACGACAAATTTGGGTGATTTCATATTGCCTCTGAACCAGATAACGTTAGCTGCTAATTCCATGTTCTGCAGATACACCGTAAGATTCAAACTACCGTTACATCTGACGAAGGCGTCCATAGTGATCTCAAAGCCCCCTGATGTCGACTGTACTTTCGAATAGCAGGCTGTGCTGTGGAGACGGATGCGTGTATAAAGAACACTGTTCGCATCCTGCCTGCCACGGCTTCTGCACTATTAAACCTGATCCGTACGGCAATCGAGTCAAGACCAATAGCTTGATATTTTTTAAAGGGTTTGACTGGACAGGTGATCGGGCATGCGTATTTTGCAACACTAAGGGAGCGTTTGCCGTTTGCTGCACCGCGTGTGCTTCATATCTAAACAAGCTTCGCACTACATGATCCAAAACCTGTTTGCTGACAGATTGCAAACAACGCGCAGGGAGGCGTACTTTGCCGATACAACGATTAAACCGGCCATGGAAACAGCGAAAGCTAAAAGTGTGCAGAATGCTGGCAATATTTCGTTCAATGCACACAACATTTGCAGGTTTCACGACAGTGGCCAAAGGTAGCGAGTACGTCTTCGACAATAAGCTGAAGAGTCCATGCTCGTCATCAGCTGACCCGCTCATTTTACAGAAGGTACCAACCAATGTTTTAAACAATAATATAACACCGGAAATAGTAAGATATCATACCGTCAACATCACGGCTATTGCTTTTTCAACATAAACTAACCAAAGGTCTTATTGCATTCGTATCGTGCTTGCACTATTCATTTGATCGATCGCCTTATCCGATAATGCCTGACTCTGAATTCGTGTAAAAACTCGAGAGCGTCATGCAGGTATCAGGTAATACCCAAGGCGATGTATAAACGCCAGTCGGGTTATTCGTGAAGTCGGTAGATTCCTCCGGCAGGCTTTTCATTGATAATCAAGGCTGGGATCCTGGGCATACACTAATGTGCCGAGGAGAATTGAGTGCGGTCCGACCACTGCCCGCAATTCCCCTGCTCTACAACCAGAAAAACATAATTCAATGAACACACGCGCTACCGACATCGAACATTTCATGAAAGGGCTGGTTAGTCGAAACCCCGGTGAGACAGAATTTCATCAAGCCGTCCACGAAGTGGCCGCCGATATCATCCCCTGGATGAGAAACCACAGGATTTATGCAGAAGAGCAAGTATTGGAGCGATTGTGCGAGCCTGATCGAGTTATTTCTTTTCGAGTCTGCTGGCATGATGACAACAATAACATCAGAGTTAATCGGGGATACCGAGTACAAAACAACAATGCGATTGGGCCTTACAAAGGCGGACTGAGATTCCACCCGTCGGTTAACCAGTCGATACTGAAATTTCTGGCGTTTGAACAGACTTTCAAAAATTCACTCACCGGGTTGCCGATGGGAGGCGGAAAAGGTGGAGCCGACTTCAATCCGCGAGGTAAATCCGATCACGAAATCATGCGATTCTGCCAGTCATTCATGACAGAACTTTATCGACATGTTGGTGAAGATACCGACGTACCTGCCGGTGATATCGGTGTCGGTGGAAAAGAGATCGGCTACATGTTTGGCCAGTACAAACGTATTTCTAATCGCTTCACAGGGGTTCTGACTGGTAAAGGCCTTGACTATGGTGGCAGTGCAATGCGCACTGAGGCAACGGGTTACGGCTGCGTCTATTTTCTGAGCGACATGTTAACCGCTTCAGGTCAATCACTGGAGGGGAAAAACGTGGTGATGTCGGGTTCGGGCAACGTAGCTACGTATGCGGCGGAGCAAGCAGTGCTTAATGGAGCTAAAGTGCTTACCATGTCCGACTCGGACGGTTTTGTATACGACAAAGCGGGATTTACCCAGGAAAAAATTGATTGGGTCAAGGAGCTCAAGACCAAGCGACGTGGTCGCATCAGCGAATACGCCAAGGAATTTGGAGCAGAGTTTCATGCAGATAGCCGTCCTTGGAGTGTACCCTGCGATGTTGCATTGCCTTGCGCCACCCAGAATGAAATTTCACTCGAGGATGCAAGAAGCCTTATAGCAAACGGTTGCAGTGCGGTGTCAGAAGGTGCCAACATGCCGACTGTGGCTGAGGGCCTACAGGCTTTTCTGGACGCAAAAGTTCTGTTCGGTCCTGCGAAAGCCGCCAATGCCGGCGGCGTTGCCATGTCCGGGTTGGAAATGAGCCAAAATGCCGGCAAACGTTCCTGGGGAGGAGATGAGCTTAGCATCATGCTTAGAGACATCATGAAGAATATCCATGAGAGCTGTCGCGAAGCAGGAGATGAAGGCGATTATTGCAATTATGCCAAGGGCGCCAATATTGCCGGCTTCAAAAAAGTCGGTGATGCGGTTTTGGCATTCGGTGTCGTATAGAAGAGCCTATTCTTAAATCAGACAAGATGCGCAGAACAGGAAAATCGTCAGTGATGAACAAATGCCGCGTCATTCTTTCAGCACTTCTCCTGATAGTCGCCACAGGGATAACTCACGCTCATGATTTCTGGATAGAAACCGATAATTTCTCTCCTTCGAGGGGTGAGAATGTAGCTGTATCACTACACTTCGGGGTGGGGTTTGACAGTAATACATTTCCTTATACTCAAGCATTGATTGACGATTTCAGTGTGACAGATGAACGTGGACGTCGTACGATAACGTCGACACAAGGTAGCGACCCTGCGGCGGCAATAAAAGCCACTGCAGGCGCTCAATTGCTGGGGTACCAAAGCAAACCCCAGTTTATCGAGCTGGATGCAGCTACGTTCGATGTATATGTTGAAGAAGAAGGTATCGAGTACATTAGGGCAGAACGCGAACGTCGAGGTGAAAGCAAAGCCCCGGCAGCTGAGAACTTTATTCGGTGTGCGAAAGCCCTTATCCAAAATGGCGACTCTACGCAAGACATTTACCGTCACAAACTCGGCTATACCCTTGAACTTGTTCCGCTAAGCGATCCCTATAAGCTCAGGCGCGGTGAGAACATTGATTTCGTTGTACTGTATCAAGGCAAACCCACCGAAGGGTTGCTGGTACAGGCGTTGTCCAAGACTAACCCTCAGAACGTTCAGAAAGTACGCACCAATAAGAGTGGTATAGCCAGCGTAACAATGGACGAACAGGGAGTCTGGTTGATTAAAGTGGTACTCATGACTCCTCTGGCGAAACGACAGCCATTGGAGGGTACTAAAAGCGCATCGTGGCAAAGCTACTGGGCAACCTATGTTTTTGAACTATGAGCAGGTAATTCTGATCTATTCCTTCTATCGCTTGAGCTGATTATCAGCAGGGTCTGTCACGCTAATTGAGGGTGTTAAATTACCTGCGCACATACAGTTACTGCTGTTCATTGATATTGAGACAACAATGCACTCTCACACACTGACCGTTCTGTTTGCTGATCTTGTAGGAAGTACCCGGTTGTATGAGACGTTAGGCGATACGCAGGCGCATCAACGTGTTACCGATTCGCTCAAACGCATGGCGTTAGTCGTCGAAAATCATTCAGGTCGTCTTCTGAAAACCGTAGGTGATGCCGTGATGGCAAGCTTTCAGAGCACCGATGGCGCTTATCTGGCCGCTGTTGATATTCAGAAAGAGCATGCCCGACTGGATGTGTCCGTAACAGTAGGCTTTCACTTTGGAGAAGTAATTCCAGATGCAGGAGATGTTTACGGAAATGCAGTGAATGTCGCTGCGCGTGTCGCATCCTTTGCGGAAGCTAATGAAATTTATACAACCGAAGCCTCAGTTCTCCAGCTGTCAGAGCAGTATCGGTACAACGCACAACGCCTTGACGAGGTAGATTTTAAAGGTGTTTCGAAGCCAATGGCGGTTTACCGAATTCATTGGGGAAACGATAAAAGCGAAACAACTATCATGACAGCCATTAGCCTTGTTGATCAGAGCACCGTAAGCACGGTATTGAATCTGCAATTGGGTGGCACGTGCATTTCGGTGAGCAAAGATAATCCAGTCGTCACGCTGGGGCGTGACTCCGCCAACATGATGATTGTCGACACAGAATCGGTCTCGCGTAACCACGCAAAGATAGAACTGGTTCGCGGACGCTATCTATTACACGATTTCAGTACTAACGGCACGTATGTCACAAGCAGTGGCGCACCTACATTTGTCCGCCGGGAATCTATATCCATTAACGGTAGCGGAAGTATCAGACTTGGATTCAGCCCGGAATCCGACTCGCAATTCATAATACAGTTTAATGTGAGTTCAGATTAGTACGCGTTCAACGAATTAGAGCACCTTCTCGCCGGTACATGTCACTCCACCCTCTCCCGCCTTGCCTTAAAATTCGATCCTGACACCCAGTTTCAGCCAGGCCTGGGTAACAAAATCGTGTTGGGCTCTGGTTTCATAGAAATTAAAGCCTGAGGTTCCATTGGCCAGTATAAAACTGCTGCCCAAACCAATATTTACATAGCTTTTATCACGTGCATTCCCTTCAATTTCGAAAGCTGTCTGGCTGGGATCATGCTGAAAAACGGCGTTTATACCGTCTTTTTTATCAACACTTTCAAACTCAGCTTCCACACGAACTTGTGGAATAAATACCCCGCTTCTCGTGCTAATGGTACGTGACAGTTGCCCGCCGATTGAGGCGGTGGTGGAGCTGACAGAATGAGCTTCAACGGATAAACCGATCCGATACCTTCACCAGCACTATCAGCACGCTCCCGATAGCCATCAATATCTGCGTTGATAAACGACAAACGACCATAGATTCTGCTGAAGAGAATTGAACGATGCCACGTTCGGGTCGCTCTTCCAGAAAGCCTGTGAGCTGCGCTGTTGCAGTTCGATTAGAGTCCATGCGTGGCGTACCGACGTCAGGATCTTCAAATAAAATGGTTTCTGAGTGAAGCTGCAACTCCGCGGAGTATGTTCGTGTACTTGAAGGTATGAACACGACTTGTGCATTACAACTGAGCTGAAAATTTTCTGATTATGAGCAACTGTATTGAAAACCCCAACGTGCTCCTCCTGAAGGATCATCGACACTTCCACTACCAATGGGAAATGCTTCAGTACGAGCGTTGTTAGCTGCATTCGCACAACTGGGCACGCAGATTTCAACGCTGTCGAGAGACTCTTCACTCGCAATCACGAACTGAAAATCGCGCACAACACGCTCATCAACTTGCTGCGCGGGAAACTGTTGTTGCTGCGGTGTGATTCACACTAGCGACTGCGCCAATGACTGCGTGGAACACAGCAGGACACACAACTATGCCAGCAAGTTCAGAGCGTTATTGAACAATCGGCTCATGGATAACGTGGAACGTACATTCGCCACAACAGGAACCGTACTTGAAAATGCTCCATCACTGCTCATTGCAACTATCCTTCGTTGAACTACAACTATGTTAGTCATCGCCAGAACTATCAATTTTCAGAGTGACATTTACTAAACCCGACGAACGCCAACATCAATGTAAGTACTTCGGTCTCGTGATGTGAAAACCGACTGAAACCAAGCACACAAAGCCTTCTTTAGATACCAGAAGGTCCTGCCACATTAAAACTCAAAGCGCCCACCGACCGTATATACAACATCGTTTATAGCTTCGAGCCCAATCGTTGACTTTACGTCCGCAAATAGTTGAACACCATTACGCGTGACACTGGAAATTCCCATCCCTGCTACGAGGTAGTCCCTGTCAGGAGCGTCGGTGGTTGCGATCAATTGATTCTGACGAGGATCGTGCACATACGTTGATATGAGTTCTCGTTCGTCATCGGCGAACTCATGCTCCAATTCAACACTCAATTGAGGTGCAAGAACGCCAAAGGAAGTGCTTTTTATCGCAACCAGGCGAAATCCAAATGCCATGGTAAGTGAGTCGATATCCTGTTCTTGAACACTGAGATTCAGCCCCTGCGCACCGGCTTCATCATAGGAATCAATCGTCACAGAGAGAAACGACATGCGCGCATAAGGTGCGAACGTAAATGGGCCGTTGACTATATCCATCCCTGCGCCAAAGCTTACGCCGATCTGGCTACTGTCAGTTTCGGCCGTGGCTGTTCTATCAGCGCCATCATTTGCTCCCCCATCCGCATCTAGCAGTCCCTCTGCCGCAGGGATGAAAATTCTCCGCTCAAGATCAATGGTGCCGTTGCCAAACGACAAAACACCATCTGCATACCAGTCATTACCAAACCAAAGTCCGTACAGGGATAAACCCACCAAATCCATATCCAGACCACCACCCGCTACGGATTCGTTTTCAGTAAAGTCGGCACTGTGACTTGTCAATCCGAAGGCTACACCCAGAACCCCCTTAGCAGAAAAGCTATAATCCAGGCCGGCGGTAATACCCGATGAGGTCGCTTCGAATCCATCTTCACCAGCACTGGCAGAGCGATCCGCTTCGCCCACCATACCGTTAACAAATGTACTGAAGCCGCCGGAATCAACTGAGTCGGCACTTGCTGTTCCACCTGACTCCATTGAAGGGTTATAGGCGAAAACCCCATTTGAACCAAAAACATTAGCCGAACTGACTTGAAGTCCAGAAGAACGGGAAAGGAGGTTAGCGATGCGCTTGGTGACATTTTTTGCCTGGCCATCAGAAATTTCAGTTGATAGACTCCCGGCAGCTGCGGCTTCTTCACCTGCTACATTTTGCAATGCTCCCTGCAACTGTCCTGCACTAATACCCAAATTCTTGGCAGTGCCGTTCTCGGCGCCATTCAACGCATTTGCGGTATTGACCATTTCACCGCACTTGTCGAAAAGATCTGCTTGAAAAGTCGCATTAGCAGCGTTTGGATCTACCCCACCTGCACCAATGAATTGTCCGCACACCATTTGAACAGCGTCTCCGGTACGCTGCTGAAGATCGGTTCTACCTATTTGCCCAAGCGGCAGGGTCGGGATGAACTCGGCACGGGTAATGCCAACACCTGAGACAACAATTGCTCCGCTAAGCCCCAAAACTACCAAACCCTTTTTTCGCATGCTACATACGCTCCGATCTGAATGTATTTTTCAAGCATTCACATGATGCTATATGCCGGATTTATATAACATAGGACGTCGCTATCCTTAGGTATAGTTTGTTTGCATTAGCTATCTCGCTGTTCGCTGGAGCAACTGTAGTGCCTTCTCTGCATTTGTGATTCGTTGATCAGTGAGAGATTGCTCAAAAAAGCGTTTTACCAGAAGATAACTCAGGCACAAGCCCCTGGACTTTGCCAACAGCGACGAGTACTGCCTCAGCCCACCTGTTTGGCAGCCGAAGTACAGACATTTGTCTGGCTTTCCTTGGATGCCGGCTTTGAAAAGCGCTGAACAACTTTTCAACAAACCCTTTCTGTATGGTTGTTTCCTTCCGGTTTTAACTCCCCGACACGAACATTTAGTGATGTAAACATTTTAGTCTCGGCGAAATGCTCTTCGCAAAATTAGAGGTCATTCACTAATTCGCGTTCTCTGACCGTCGGTGCGGGGCAGGAATTCAGGCGCAAGAATTGGGAGTTCGGACTATACGGACGCTTGTCACTAAGGTAGCGAGCGCGTTACTCAACATTGGTTGAAAGTTGGTATCAGGTTGGAGTTCTGATGGCGGGCGATTGCCCGTCTTCAGGCTAACCTAGCGTAACCATCATAGTACCGCGCTTTTAATAACCAACATTTTGTCGCGAGTCATCTCATGCATGGAGTACTGAATACCACCCATGCCCAACCCTGAAGCATCACGCCCGCCAAACGGCATCCAGTCAACTCGAAAAGCCGTGTGATCATTGACCATGACGGCGGTCGCATTCAACTTATTTGACGTATCCAATGCATCATTCAGATCATTGGTATAAACGGATGCCTGAAATGCATAGGGAAGTGAATTGGCTCTGGCAATAGCGTCAGCCTTATCAGAATAAGAATATACACAGACCACAGGACCGAATACTTCCTTCTGCGACACTGTGGCGTGATCATCCGGATTCAGTAGCACAGTGGGTGCGTAGCAAGTATCGGATATCTTTTCACCACCACACAAGACCTGCGCACCACCTTCCCTGGCCTGCTCAACCCATTGCGATACTCGGTCAACTTCTCTGGTCAGTATCAGGGGGCCAACCTCTGTCTTGGGATCCAATGGATCACCTACAATCAGCTGACGAGCTTTGTTGGCGAGTTTCTCGGCAAGTTCGGTGCAGGCGCTTTCATGAACAAACACACGCTGAACCGACACGCACACCTGACCGGCATGATAAAACCCACCTTTCAGTAGACTATCAACAACAGAATCAACGGGTACCGATTGATCAACAATAACTGGAGCTACCCCTCCGTGTTCCAGCGCACAACGTGTGCCAGGAGAGAGCTTGGACCGTAACATCCAGCCGACTGCCCCGGAGCCGATAAAAGAAAAAAAGTTGACCCGTTCATCGGTTACCAGGGTTTCAGCTTCCTGCCTCCCAACCACCAATGCCTGACACCACCCATCCGGCAGTCCTGCCTCTTTCAAAATGCCTACAAAATTCAGACATGACAAGGGGGTCACTTGTGCCGGTTTTATAATTACCGGACAGCCAACAGCTATCGCTGGAACCGTTTGGTGCACTGTCAGATTCAGCGGGTGATTGAATGCACTGATTGACGTCACGACACCAATGGGTTCACGTTGTGTGAAAGCCAGCCTATTAGCCGATGAGACAGTGTGTCCCATGGGAATCTGCTCACCCTTGATATGCGGTATGTGCTCAATGGCCAATTTTAATCCGTTTATAGCCCTTAGCACTTCGACTTTGGAGTCTACGTAAGGTTTGCCACCTTCCTCAGAAGCAATGCGCGTGAGCTCTTCTATTCGATTGCTCATGATATGTGCTGCGCGCTCAAGAATGTCTACGCGCTGATGAGCAGGCAACCACTGCGATCGATCTTCAAACAACGCATGCGCGCGTGCCAATGCCTGTTCTACATCCGCGGCTGTGTTGACCGGCACTTGCCGGATAAGCTCGCCATTATACGGATTGTTTACCTCTAGCATATTTCTTCTCCGAACTGATTCAGACAATACAGGCGCTTTCCTTCAGTAGTACATTGAGTATCGAATGATTTAAGGAATAGTCGACAGGCAAATCAATCACATGCACCCCTTTACCATTCAAGGCAGTTTCAAGAATATTGACAAAATTTTCGTAACTCTCAGCGCGATGCCCTGTTGCACCAAAGCTATTAGCGTACTGGACAAGATCAGGATTATCGAAATCCAAGCCGAAGTTATCAAAACCGACACCCTCCTGTTTCCACTTGATCATGCCGTAAGCGTTGTCAGTCAGAATGATGACAACTAGATCCAGCCCCATACGAACGGCTGTTTCCAACTCCTGAGAGTTCATCAGAAATCCGCCATCACCATTAACGGAAACCACCTTTCGATCCGGATGCAATTGCTTCGCCGCCATAGCCGACGGCAAGCCGGCTCCCATCGTTGCCAATGCATTGTCGAGGAGCAGCGTATTCGGTGTATAGCATTCGTAGTTACGAGCAAACCAGATCTTGTACACACCATTATCCAACGTGACGATATCAGTGGCGGACAGATGTTCGCGCAACAAACTGACAAGCGCCTGCGGGAGTATCGGAAAACGCGTGTCTTTAAAATACTTGGTCACATGTGAATCAACGTCATCACGAACACGTTCGAAGAAACTGAAATCCTGATCAAGCTTACCCAATTTGCCTGCAATTCGACTGATTGAACTGGAAATATCCCCAACGACATTGAGCTGTGGAAAATACACATCGTCCACGCTTGCCGCGTTGAAATTTATATGAATGACTTGCTTTCCATCCTTTTCCATAAAGAAAGGAGGTTTTTCAATTACATCATGACCTACATTGATTATAAGATCAGCGCGCTCGATGGCACAGTGTAAGTAGTCGTTATCTGACAAGGCCGCAGTACCAATGAAACGTGGGTGGCGCTCATCAATAACGCCTTTGCCCATCTGTGTGTTGAAAAAGAAGATACCGGATTGATCAACCAGCTCTTTCAATGATTCGCTGGTTCGCTTTCTATTGGCACCTGCACCAATCAGTAGAAGTGGCAATTTCGCAGTTTTTATCATCTCTACCGCTTTATCTATAGACGGTAGGCTTGCATCCGGGCGACGATGACCAATTGCATCGAATACGGTTGCATCCGTCTCTTCTTCCGCAATATCTTCTGGTAATTCGATATAAGCAGCACCTGGCCTCTCATCCATAGTCAGGCGGAATGCTTCGCGAACTATGGAAGGCACATTATTGCCATCGACAATTTGTTCTGAATATTTGGTAACCGGCTTCATCAGGCTTACAACATCGACAATCTGAAAACGCCCTTGTTTGCTCTTGCGTATCGGCTTTTGACCACCAAGCATGATCATAGGCATTCCACCCAATTGAGCGTATGCTGCCGCAGTAACGAAATTGGTTGCTCCCGGGCCCAATGTCGACAAGCAGACTCCGGGCTCACCGGTGAGTCGACCGTATGTGGCAGCCATGAACCCTGCGGCTTGTTCGTGACGGGTCAAAATCAATTGAATCGACGAGCCTCTGAGCGAATCCAGAAAATCCAGGTTTTCTTCACCTGGAATACCGAAGATGTACTTTACACCCTCGTTTTCCAGCGCTTTGACTAACAGGTCTGATGTTTTCATTGTATAAATTATTCCTAAGGTTAATGCCATCTAAGTGATGGCAGTTACTGTTGGTTTTTCCTGGCTCCAGTCGAGTTAGCAAACGCTGATTTAGCGCAATAGATTTAAAAAAATGATTTACACTAACAACAATCCGTTTACGCGGCATGCCAGTGATCTTTCCAGTTATCAAGTATGGAAAATTCATTGAGATAACAGCCTGTTTCTATACCACGATATAGCTGCGCATACGCTCTGATAACTGTGTCCTTACGAACGGTGACACCGAGGCGGATAACGGCGCCTACCAGCAACAGAAAACAGATTGCCGGCGGTCGGAGTAGAAATAAGCTCAGAATCAGGATGGGAGCACTGACGGTAAAGCTCTGGAAGTACTGACGCATCAACATGTTTTTGAACTCTCGTTTTCCAATGACGAACAGACAGTTCTCTAACCGATGCAAACTGACTTTACGTGGTGCCCAGATATTTAAGGCAACGACCAAACACCGTACACGCCCCAACAAAGGCTGACACAAGCTCTCCTTTATCGAACTGATTAATTCAACAATAACAAGTTGAATATTGCACCGCAAAAATGGCTCACGGAGTGAGTGCGTCGACTGCAACATGACCATCAGATATAAGAAAAATAACCTCGATCGCTGCGTTCTCGGCAGGAACATCCAGCGCACGACTTACTTTTGGATTTATATTCTCCGGTGAATGTTAGCCCGTTAGCCCTATAGTTACGACAACTTGTGAGTCGATACCCATAAAGCATGCTGCGAGCAACTTTAACAGCCTTCTTGCCGGACTAATACATTCAGTTTAAGTTTCTATACCTTCGTATAATGCAAGTCAGCTACGTCTGGCATCTCTGGGTATTCATCCGATGACTATTTGACCACCGGAAATCAGTTAATTCCATCGCACAATTGCTGATTGTAAGAAACAGCACAGTCCGGGACATTGCACGCCAACGCCCAACATTTTCAAAATCACGGTTAACAATAGACAAGATACTCTTGCAGATCTTTTTTTTACCGGTATATCCTAAGATAATGTATTTTGAATAACTGGGTAAATTGGCCTTGAGTAGCACATCAGAATTTCACTCTAACGACACAACTGATGTCTTCTTCATACAACACACTGTCACGATCAATTCATGACTGATCGTTATCTGGTTGTGGTAAGTATTCCTCTGCTCGTTACCATTTAAATTCACCAATCATCCTGACACACTACACATCTTCAATACTATCGGAGAATGGATAAAGCGGTTTCTGGGCTGCACTATAGGCGACCAGTTAGGATCATACCTAGTTGGAACCTTTGAGCTAATAACGGCCTTGCTGCTACTTGCCTATGCAGAATCGAGCATTCCTTACCGGGCGCTTGAGGCTCTTGCAAATGGCCAGCAAACCCGTGGCGGCGGCGCATGCTCCTTCATCGGGCTGACCGAGCCGGGCGCTCTACCCGCCTCCTCTTTCCACAAACAATGCCCACGCCGGGAGCCAAAGGGACGCCGTTCTGGCTCCCAAAATGCTCATCCGGCAACCGTGTCATAATTTACCCCTAAGTGAATCTCAGAATTAGCCAATAACCTGTCTACGGCATGCCTGAATCACGGCTCGGGCAAGTGCCCGTTCCGGACAATGTTATCTGAACACTATCAAAGGACTATCGCATGAGACGCCTACCTGTTTACCTCTTAGTGGATACTTCGGGCTCGATGAGGGGTGAGCCTATTGAAGCGGTCAACAACGGCATTAAAAGTCTGACAGCCTCGCTAAGACAGGACCCACAGGCACTGGAGAGCGTTTACCTGTCCATCGTGACATTTGACGCTCAGGTGAAAGTTGTGTGCGAGTTGACACCGCTGGAATCCTTCAACGCGCCGCCGATAACCACACCTGATTCCGGCCCAACGCACCTTGGTAAAGCGCTTGCAACACTCGCTAATACCGTCAAGAATGATGTTCGTAAATCGTCCGAAACTCAAAAAGGTGACTGGGCGCCCATGCTGTTTACGCTTTCTGATGGCAAGGCCAGTGACCGACTGGTTTTCGAAGAATCTATTCCTTTAATACGAGCCGCCGGGTTCGCCAGCATTGTTGGCCTGGCCGCGGGCCCTAAAGCCAATCCGGATGATCTGAATAAATTCTGCGACCACGTTGCGGTCATGGAAACAATGGATGGCCAGAGCTTCTCCAAGTTTTTCCAATGGGTGTCGGAGGCCATCAACACCGGTAATCGTAGTGGAAACATCAAGGGTGCCCTCCCGCCACCTCCAGCGGAAATCACAGTCGATTTCTAGCTCATACCGCCTTCAAGTCAACGAACGTTAATCGCTCTAATCGACAACGCCACTAAAGACAAACTACGGAAGTCTCACTATGCGTAAGCTGCCTGTTTTTCTAGTTATTGATGTCTCCGAATCGGTTGCCGGTCCATTGCAACAATCGATAACCGAAGGTATGAAGGCTATCGTTACGGGTCTTCGGTCTGATCCGCAGGCATTAGAGTCTGTGCAACTTTCCGTTATCGTGTTTGCCGGTAAGGCAAAGGTTCTAGTCAATATGATAGAGCTGATCAACTTCTATCCGCCAAGCCTGCCAATAGGCGGTGGCACTTCCATTAATGCTGCATTGGAAACATTAATGGCCGAAATTGATACGCATGTGGTGAAAGGCTCCAAGACAAAGAAAAGTGATTGGAAACCCATGGTGTTTCTGATAACCGATGGTTGCCCGACAGACAAACGTACCGATGCTATAGAAAAGTGGAAGTCGGAGTACGCCAGCAAGGCAACGCTTGTTTCAGTATCCATCGGTGGCGGTGCCGATCACACCCTGCTTCGCGAGCTTAGCGAGAACATTGTAGTACTGGCAAATTCATCACCGGACACACTGGTAAAATTTTTCCAGTGGATCAGCCAGTCAGTGGCAGTTCACAGCAATGCACTGGCTGATAGAAAACCGGGCGCCGGCGTGGATTTAACCAAGAATCTGCCTCAGGGTGCTGTATCGCTGACGAAAATAGAAGCCCCGTCAGCCGATGTTGATGAACGATTGGCTGTATTCGTGGCGAAGTGTCAGCATAACGAATCACCCTACTTGATGCGATTCGAGCGAGTAGGCCCAGCCGGTGACTTATCGCGCTATGCCTTGCGCCAGACAATACCGTTGACGCAAGAGTATTTCGAACTTTCAGATTCCACCTCCGCACCGGCATCAATCATTTCAGCGTCAAGGCTAGAGGGTCATGCCGGCTGTCCTCACTGCGGAACCATGATATCGATGGCCGAATGTTCGTGCGGAAAAATGCACTGTATTGATGGACCGGGACTGGCAACCTGCCCCTGGTGCGGCATCTCACAAAATTTTGTGCAAGCTGAAAAGGGAACGACCATCGACTTTTCCCGGGGTGCCGGGTGAGCGCACCGGATGATCCACGCGACAGAGCGTTAGCCAAAGATCATTGGCTGCGCGGCCACTGCGTAAAATCCGGACGCGCAGGCACTGAGTTCGACAGCGAACTTTCGCTACCCAGTGGCTTTATCATCGAACGCGAAGAAGGTCTTGCCGTACTGGATCTTGCACTCGATCGCAACGCAATGCGAGTTATCGGCACACCAAACAAAGCGGGTGAATTTGACATCCTGCTTCACGGCATACTTGAGCCTTCCGGCAAGCGCGCAACGGTTGTATTGACCTTAAACATTAACCCTGACCCCACAACGCTATGGAAAGATATTCCAAGCGACCAGAGCGGCCCCTATGCAAGGCCCGATACGTATCACGCAAGCTTAAAAGGGGAAGACGGCATCAGCGTGTTTGCTGCCAGTAGACGCGGCCGTCGTCATGCACACAAGGGAGACTATCGCGATGATGCTGCCGCCGTTCGCTATTGCGACAAGACGGGTTGGTATATCGTCTGTGTAGCCGACGGTGCAGGCAGCGCAGAGTTATCGCGCGAAGGTGCACATATAGCGACCAAGACCATGACAGAGAAACTCCCCGACTCTCTATCCAGGCTCAACGCAAGTACATTCGACGAAAAAAATCCACTACTGTGCAAATGCTTGGTTGATGCGGCCACCGATGCCGCCAGAGCAATAGAAGAACATGCAATGTTTGATCAGCGCCCGGTTGAGGATTACTCCACAACGATGGTGGTAGCTGCTATCAAAAAAATGAACTCAGAATGGGTTTGCATGTCGTTCTCGGTTGGTGACGGCGGATGTGCTATCTGGGACGCGGATAATTCCACATTGATCCCGATGAGCCTGGCAGACAGCGGAGAGTTTGCCGGCGAAACACGCTTTCTGGACAGCAAAATTCTTGAGAATCCTGATCAGTGCATGGATCGTTTATTCCTCTGTCGGATACCTACCTTCACAGGCTTGTTTCTCATGACCGATGGCGTCTCGGATCCCTGGTTCGAAACAGAATATGCCATGCAGGATGCCGATAACTGGACCGGTTTCTGGCACGAGCAACTTGCGCCACTGTTAATGGACGACATGACCGAATGCTCCGAACGTCTATTGAAGTGGCTTAATTTTTTCGTGCCCGGCGAGCACGACGACCGAACTATTGCAATCTGTTTTCCGGATAAAGAAGCATCCACCAATCCGACGAGTCAGGAGGCACGCTGACCATGCAGTCCATAGTCACTGATCGCGGGATATCCATTCGCGTTGAGGAAGAACCCTTCGCTTCAGGCACGATGAAAGATGTGCATCGCACCGAAGGCGGTGAAAATGTACTGGCCGTCTTTCGTGAACCGCTTAAAGAACAAGGCCGGGATCGGCTTAAAGCACTGGTTGATATTTATCGCGCGCGCGTCATCGAAGGTCCCGGCGGGGAGGAGTTGTCCTCGCTTTACCGCTGGCCAAACGATACGGCAACATTCAATGGTAAAACTGCGGTACTCGTTCCTGCATTTGATGCCAGGTATCTGTTTGAACACGGCTCAGTAGGCAATGACAAGCTGTCTATTCGTGGCAAGGAAAAACAGGGGAAGTGGTTTGCCTCTGCCTATCACAGAAACGTCTACCTGCACCCAGCCGAACGTGGTCACTGGACTGACTCACTATCCATCTGTCGCAGGATTGCGCAGGCAGTTCGTCGCCTGCACGCAGGTGGCCTTGCACACAGTGATCTAAGCTATAGAAATGTACTGGTTGACCCAGGCAGTGGCTCGGCTTGCCTGATCGACATCGATGGTCTGGTGGTACCAGGAAAATTTGCACCCGATGTCACAGGAACCCCCGACTTTATAGCACCGGAAGTTGTTCGCACCCGGGATCTACCTATTGACGATCCGTTAAGAATCCACCCGAGCATTGAAACAGACAGACATGCTCTGGCTGTGTTGATTTATCTGTATCTGACAGGTCGTCATCCGCTCAGAGGCAGGAAGGTACATGACCCTGACGATGCTGATATAGACGAACAACTGGCCATGGGCAAAGATGCGTTATGGATTGAGCACCCCAAAGACATATCAAATCGTCCTGACATCGGCGAGGCACGCGAAGGTGATCTTCCCTGGATCGATGCTGATGATCTGCCCAGCCGTGAATTGTGCGGTCCGGTTCTGGAACCGCTGTTCACCAGGGCTTTTATGGACGGGCTACATACACCCAACAACCGACCTACCGCCGAAGAATGGGAAAGAGCACTTGTGCATACCCGGGACATACTCATTCCTTGCTCGAACGATGAATGCTATATGGGCCATTTTGTTTTCCTGAACACAACGACGGCACATTGCCCACTGTGCAAAACTCGCTATGTACATTCGATACCCGTTATGAACTTTTACACCAAGAGAACTGGAGGCTCGTTCAGACCTGAAGGCCACCAGATGGTTGCTATCGAAAACAAAGACATCATGGCCTGGCAAACCGATAGATTCTCCTTCGATAACGAGCGACTTGAAAGCGATAAGGTAGCTTGCGTCGCCAGGATCGAACGAGACGATGACAGGTGGTTCTTTCTGAATGTTGCCGGCGAGCAGATGATGGATGCCTCAAGCCATGAACCGATTGCCATCGGTGATCGTGTTGAACTTCAGGAAGGCGTAAAGATTCTTCTGTCAAAAGAAGACGGATGCCGGCTTGCCTATATCCAGATGGCAAACACATGAGCAAACGTTGAAAGCAGGACGTTAGCGTCTTACCAGTGCCAAATCCTGAGACTTGTTAGAGTCTTTGTCAGTATGGGCCGAGTATTGATCACTTCGGTACTGTCCATCCCGGACATGACTCCATCGCCGCTGAGCGATCACCCGCGGAACTGACTTGCCGCTCGGATCGCCCGGGAGCCAGTCCGGCTACTAATGACGAATTGCTTCGCACCCGCTGCGCGCGGGTTACCGCATGCCTGAGTCAGTAACACCTGCCAACTGAGCGTCAGACTCAGCGTCAGCTTCGTTTTCGCAAGTAAAACGAGATCAGATCCGCAGAATTAGCTGCATAAAATTACATACACTAAATGCACTAGAATAGTGCATATTTTCTTATGTATGCACTGATAATGTGCGATTGCATACAGAATCCTGATTTTCCATATTTCCTAAGATTCTGTTTTTATTAAATATTTTGACATATTCCAGACTGTTTTTCATCGCTCCAACAAGGAGCGCTACTTGCAGAACACTAGTGTGAACAATATTCCCGAGTTAAAAAATATCAGTCGCGAGTCTTTGCTGGACTCTATGGCGACAGCGGTTCTGGCCATCGACGGCGCCATGCGCATCGTCTACCTCAATGGTTCCGCCGAACAACTGTTAGGGATCAGCGCTCGTCGAGCAATCGATCAACGACTCACCAGAATGCTCACTATACCCGACACACTTTTCGCCAGGCTTCTCGAAGCTTATGAAAACGGCCAACCCTTTACTGATCGTCAAATCACGGTAGAACCGCACGCCCAGGATCCGCAGATCGTGGATGTGTCGATATCACCCTTCCGGAGCGATGATCATCTGGCAGGCCTGATACTGGAAATCAATACGATAGATCGACCGTTGCGCATCGCTCGCGATGAAGCCATGCTGGCGCAGCAGGAACACGCCCGTTCGTTGCTAAGAGGGCTAGCTCACGAGATTAAAAATCCTCTGGGCGGACTGCGAGGTGCAGCCCAATTGCTGGACAGGCAATTACCCGACCCAGAGTTGAGCGAATACACCACCATTATCATCCGCGAGGCAGATCGATTACAAAGCCTGATTGATCGCATGCTTGGACCGACTACCCGCCCAAGGCGTGATCGTCTGAACTTGCATGAAGTACTTGAGCATGTACGCAAGATTGTTATCGCAGGTGCACCTGACGGTGTGCAAGTGCGCTTCGACTACGACCCCAGCATTCCAGAATGCCTGACCGATCGCGACCGGCTGGTGCAGGTCATTCTCAATATTGCAGGCAACGCATTGCAAGCCATAGGCAAATCGGGACAAATCGTTTTCAGCTCTCGGGTCATCAGCAACTTCACCATAGGTGGTAAACGTCATCCGCTGGTTGCCAGCATTGCTGTGCGCGACAACGGACCAGGCGTACCTGAGCACCTTATCGACCAGATTTTCTACCCGATGGTTACCGGTACCGATCAAGGCACCGGTCTCGGATTGTCAATAGCACAATCAATGATGAACCAGCTTGGCGGACTCATTGAATGTCGAAGCGAACCCGGCAACACCACCTTTACTGTACTTATACCGATGGAGATAGCATGAGCGACGAATACGTATGGGTCATTGATGATGACCAGTCGATCCGCTGGGTATTGGAAAAAACGTTAAAGCAGGCAGGCATGCAAGTGAACGCGTTTGAATCTGCAGACGAAGCACTGGAAGCCATGCGCGGCAACGCGCTGGCTCCCGACGCCGTAATCAGCGATATCAGAATGCCCGGCTCTGATGGCTTAAGCCTGTTAACCCAGTTCAAGCAATCGCACCCTGGCACTCCCGTGCTTATCATGACCGCGTTTTCAGATCTGGACAGTACCGTCTCAGCCTACGAGGGCGGCGCATTTGAATACATTCCCAAACCGTTTGATGTAGACACGGTGCTGGAACAGGTAAAACGCGCATGCAATGCGCAGAAAGATGAAAAAGCTGCAGAGCGACTTGTCTCTCGTGGCAAGCAGGTACAAGCACTGGAAGAGCCACCCGAGCTTATCGGTGATGCACCGGCCATGCAGGATGTGTTCAAAGCTATTGGAAGACTGTCTCGTTCCAAGATCACGGTGCTTATCAATGGCGAGAGCGGTACAGGTAAGGAACTTATCGCGCATGCCTTACACAGACACAGTCCACGAGCTGCCAAACCTTTTGTTGCTCTGAACATGGCCGCGATTCCCCATGACCTGATGGAGTCCGAACTTTTCGGACATGAAAAAGGCTCGTTTACGGGAGCGCAAAGTACACGCATTGGTCGATTTGAACAATCTGATGGCGGCACATTGTTTCTAGACGAAATTGGCGATATGCCTGCAACCTTGCAGACGCGTCTGTTAAGAGTACTGGCAGACGGTCAGTTTTATCGCGTCGGTGGGCATGTACCTATCACCGTGGATGTCAGAATCATAGCGGCAACGCATCAGGATCTGGAAAATCTGGTCGAAGAGAAGCGCTTTCGCGAAGATCTCTTTCACCGACTTAACGTTATTCGCATAGAGGCACCACCGCTACGCAAACGACGCGAAGACATCCCTCGTCTGCTCAAGCATTTTCTTTTGAAAGCTGCTGAAGAACTGGGTGAAGAAGCCAAGCTGATGAGCGCAGAATTCGAGGCACATGTGTCTTCTTTGCCCTGGCCTGGCAATGTACGGCAGCTTCAGAACACCGCCCACTGGCTCACTGTTATGGCTGGCGGCAGCGAGCTGACCATTGAAGACATGCCCGAGCCAGTGACTGAATCTGCAAGCAATAGAGAAAGCGATTGGGAGAATGGCTTTAGACAATGGGCCAACCTTCAACTCCAAAACGGGAACATCGATTTACTCGGAACAGCACAACCTGCCATGGAACGCATTCTCATACAGTGCGCACTCAACAAGACACAAGACCGGCGTCAGGAAGCGGCACGACTTATAGGTTGGGGTCGCAACACGCTGACACGAAAAATCAAGGAATTAGGCATGGACTGACAAAGTGCATGTCAAGAGTAGGCCGTTTCATTCAGGGGCTGGTACGACTATGGGATAGATCGCAAGACAGTCGGTGATTGTTATGCAGTAAGGCTTTGCCGACAACCGATTTTAAAGTGGTTAGCACCGATCACCACCACTAGAGGTTAAGGAGAAGCGAACTATCAAAGGGTATTGTCACTCCATCAGTGTAAGCATGACTTACCAAGACTTATCGTGACTTGAAGACAGGGAATGTTGGAACTTATCAACTTGTCCATGTTACTAAGCGCTGATGACGATAAAAATGCATGTTAACTGCAAAGCGAATAAGCCTGCTGTTTGTTACGCATTACTTCGCCCCTATATGGAGGATCCTCCACCCTTGAACACGAACTAGTCATACCATGTTAGAAATAATTCTCGCCCCGTTCAGCTTACTAGTGGGCACCGCCGTCACCATCATTGGTTGGCAAGTAAAAAGCCTAGTTCTCCTTTACGGAGGAGCTAGTCTATTTGTTTGTGTACTCGCAGCATTACTAGGGGTGCCTGATATCGTCCGTGAGTTTTTATCGGGGTAGTTACCTGACGACAGTATCGATATTGTTGAACTAACCAAGACCAGGAAATTTACGCAGGCACTAAACCTGCGCGATGACACTACTCACGCAACACACCGGCACAATTGCCGTTATCGCTTTGCAGATCCCACTCACCGTTGAGCGTACAAGAAGATGCAAACGAGCGATGTACACGAAAACGTCCGCTATTGGCCTTACCGTCATCGAGTCTGGCATCAAGCTGTGACAGTATGTGTACCGGAATCTGACTGCCAGTATAGATCTCGTTGGCAGGATTATCGGCATCGGCAGCCTGAGCGCTATAGCTTATCTTGTAGTATCCACTGAAAGGATTTTGCGGGCAGGTATGTGGACCGCAATTGACATCGGTTGATGTCCCGACTGATGCCTGCGCCCCATCGTAGTCACCACTGATAAAGCCCGCTAGCGCCAGCTGTTGCCAGACGCCGGCACGTTCGGCAGAGCCGTCGATTCTGCCATTGCCATCACCTGCAATAGCTGAGCTGTCTATCTGCATGGGCGCTTTGGAAAAATCACCGGGAATGGATCGGTAACGATCCTGGAATGATAGCCAGGCTGTGCGGATACCGTCTATTTCGCTGGACATGGACCGCACTCTGGCACTGTCTACCAGCGACTGCCCCTTGAACACGCCGCCTAGAATCAATCCAACGATAACCAGCACAATGGCTATTTCTACCAGTGTAAACCCATGCTGTGCCGGGGCGGGCGTTTGTCTTAAGCACAAAGTATTTATAGGAGCTGAATTCATACCGAAACGCTCATGTTTTTTACACACATCCATTGTGTTCCTTATAAGTGGAGTAAGCAGCAAACGTCATGCTGATATCCAGGACCTGCTTTTCCTGTTGTGCCAGAATCTTACCATTACGTAAACTCCCAATAGACGACGCAAGCATCAAAAACTGTCTATAAAAACAGCTATCGCTCCTTATCGAATTTCAGCCACCTTATGATGTTAAATAGGCGATAACTTCAGTCGCATTTTCATCAGGTGGAAACACCGGGTAGAACACCTTATCGATAACACCATCACGAATCACCATGGTGATTCGCTTGATAAGCGTCATGCCCGCCACCTCAAGCATGGGCAGTCGTAAAGCCTCACTTAACGACAGCGCTTCATCGGATAAAAGACAAAATGGCAGATTCAGCCGTGACGCCGCTTCGCGTTGATAATCACTGCTTTGCGTGGATAAACCATAAACGGCATTGACACCAAGTTGCGCAAGCTCTTCCGCATGATCGCGGAACGCACAGGATTGTGGCGTGCATCCCCGGGCACCAGGTAATTCATCCCAGCCATCGGGCAAAGCGGTACCGGGGCTACCGGTCATCGGATAGGCATAAACCACAACCAGTCCACTCTGTTCAGATAAATCGACGTGCGTGCCATCGGTTGCCAGCAAACTGACCGATGGTATTGTCATTGACGGTAAATGTGCTGCTTGCCCGTCGTCTTCGGGGGCCGGGATAGTTGACCAATCTACTGATGTTAAAGAATTCATGATGTATCCCGATTAGAAAGGAGCACTGCGAGGAACACGAGGGAACGGAATAGCATCCCGTATGTTCTCCATACCCGTTACATAGTTAAGTACACGCTCGAAGCCCATGCCAAAACCTGAGTGTGGCGCACTGCCGTATCGTCGCAAATCCCGGTACCACTCCAGCTCTTCGCGCAAGCCCATTGAGTCCAGCTTTGCATCCAGCACCGACAAGCGTTCCTCACGCTGACTTCCACCAATTATCTCGCCAATACCCGGCGCTAGAACATCCATGGCCGCTACTGTTTTTTCATCATCGTTTTCACGCATGTAAAACGCTTTTATCTCTTTGGGATAATTTTGCAGTATCACAGGTCGTCCGATGTGCTCCTCCGCCAACCAGCGCTCATGCTCCGACTGCAAATCCAGTCCCCAGCTGACCGGGTATTCAAATTTCTTGTCTGACTTTTCAAGCAGCACAATGGCATCGCTGTAATCCATTCGCTCAAAGCTTGCGTCCGCTACATGCCGAAGCCTTGTCATTGCCTCCTTATCAATACGCTGGGCAAAGAATGCCATATCATCTTCACGCTCTTCCAGAACAGCATTAAACAGATAGCGTAAGAAATCTTCTGCCAGACTGGCATTATCATCCAGATCGGCAAAGGCCATTTCCGGCTCAACCATCCAGAACTCTGCCAAGTGTCGGCTGGTATTAGAGTTCTCAGCCCGGAATGTGGGCCCGAAGGTATAAACCTTACTCAGCGCCAGAGCATAGCTTTCTGCGTTGAGCTGTCCACTGACAGTAAGAAAAGCTTCACGGGCAAAAAAGTCTTTGTCAAAATCAACTTTACCGGCCTCGGTAGTCGGCGGATTCCTGGCATCGAGCGTCGTCACACGAAACAGTTCTCCAGCACCTTCGCAATCACTGGTAGTAATCAACGGTGTGCTTACCCACTGGAAACGACGCTCCTTGAAGTAGCGGTGAATGCTACTGGACAATGTGGACCGGACACGGCTGATAGCTCCAAACGCATTGGTACGCGGACGTAAATGTGCCACCTGCCGGAGGTATTCAAATGTATGGCGCTTTTTGGCAATCGGATACTGTTCAGGGTCATCCACTTCGCCAACAATCACCACTTCGGTGGCCTGAACTTCAACGCTCTGCCCTTTACCCTCAGAGGCAACCAGTGACCCTGTTACCTGGATAGCGTAGCCAGCTGATATTCTCAGCACATCATCCTGATAGTTGGACAATGACTGATCAACAATGATCTGCAGCGAATCGAAACAGCTGCCATCATACAGGGCGATAAAAGACAACCCGGCCTTGGAGTCACGACGACTTCTTGCCCATCCCTGAACGGAAATGGTTTGCCCGGTGGGTGCAGTCCCCAGAATGTCGACGATATCGTTTTTGTTCATGCGAAGTTGCTCAGGATGGAATTGCAGGATTCTTGGATATCAGTGGTTCGCCCCGGCTGGCCAGCTGTACCACAAGTGATTCGAACGCGTCCCAGACCGATCCGGGTGCCTGGCCCTTGATCTGCCGATCGATAGTCGAACACGCAGAAAGCATCGCCAGCCAGCTTCGCGCATCATGTCGTGATATGGCGGTTTTCAGTGGTGCCGCCCGACTCTGCCACACACCAGCCGACTTAAGCGCAGAATCCAGACCCACACCTTTTTCATGGGCCTCAGCGGCGCGTGCACCCGCGCGCACCTCTGAACTTAGCGACCACAATATAAGAACTTCCGCCACGGCCTCATCGCGCAACCCCGCCAGAACGCGTAACGCGCGGCGTGCCTGCCCGTTCAAGGCTGCCAGCGACAGATCGCCGATAGAGTAGCGGGCGCTATCGGCAACCGCATCCATGACGTTCTCGTGCGTCAAACGACCTTGTGGATACAACAAGGCCAGTCTCTCTACCTCTTGTTGTGCCGCCAGCAGGTTGCCCTCGACGCGTTCGACAATGAGCGCCAGCGCATCATCGTCGGCTTGCAGAGCGTGACTTGCCAGACGTTGTTTCAGCCAGCCACCCAACTGGTTAACCGGTAACGGATAAACCGCTATCGTTACACCCACTTTATCGATTGCCTTGAACCAGGCGCTATTGGTGCCGGAGCGGTCCAGCTTGCCCGAGCTTATCAACAGCAATACATCGTCCGGTGCAGAGCTGCAGTATTGCTTCAGGACATCGCCACCGACCCGCCCCGGTTTGCCGGTGGGAAGCCTCAGCTCGATGATTCGTCGCTCAGCAAACAATGACAGGCTGTCAGCAGCCTCTCTGAACATGGACCAGTCAGAATCATCGACAGGCTGGATGACTGTGCGCTCGTCGAATCCATGATCGCGAGCACAGGCACGGATTTTGTCACCGGCCTCCATGATCTGCAATGGTTCATCACCAAACAGCAGATACACAGGTGCAAGCTTGCTTTTCAGGTGTGCATCCAGTTTGTCCGAGTAAAGTTTCATGGCAGCCTAGGAATATCAAATATGAGCGCTGGACACAGTCTGCTTACGCTCCGAACCTTCGTAGCGTGTAGCATACCTAACCTGACACCAACACGGACCTGCAAGCGCGTCGATGATGGCCGAAAATTCGCCCTTTTCCCACCCTCCCAAAGATCCATTGTTCGCTCTGGGCCGAGCCATTCTGTTCGAAATGGATCCTGAAAAAGCCCATGATCTTGCGCTGGGCATGCTCAATAACCGTTCCATACAACGTTTCCTGAGCAGCCGATATCAGGCAGCACCGTGTAACACTGCCGTTCTGGGACAGCATTTCGAGAACAGAATCGGGCTTGCGGCGGGGCTGGACAAAAACGGCGACTATGTCGATGCACTCGGTGCACTGGGTTTCGGCCATATTGAGATCGGCACGGTCACACCTAAACCACAGGCAGGTAACACGCGACCAAGGATCTTTCGACTGGTACAGCATGAGGCGCTGATTAACCGCCTGGGATTCAATAACAAGGGCGTTGATCACCTGGTGGCTCAAGTGCAGAGGCGTACTTACAAGGGCAGGCTCGGTATCAATATTGGCAAGAATGCGACGACATCGCTGGATAATGCCGAGGACGACTATCTGTATTGCCTGGAACGGGTCTACGCGTTTGCAGATTATGTCACGGTCAATATCTCATCACCCAACACCCAGAGCTTGAGAGATCTGCAGCACGGAGAGCGGCTGAAGTCTTTACTCGAATCCTTGAAGAATGCCCAGAGTCGTCTTGCCACTGAGCACGAGCGCTATATACCCATTGCCGTCAAACTCGCCCCCGACATGAAAGACGGGGAACTTGATGATTTTTGCGCGCAGCTTATAGCGTTTGAGATTGATGCCTTGATTAGCAGCAATACCACCAACACCCGCGAGCCTGTCGCTCATCATCTCTATGCCCGTGAAACCGGCGGACTTAGCGGCAAACCATTGCGCCCGCTGGCGGATGACCGACTCGCGGCGGTACACGAAAGGATTGGAGACAAAATCGCCCTTTTTGGTGTGGGAGGTATCAGCTGTGGCAATGATGCCTTGAGAAAGCTGCAGATCGGTGCCGATCTTGTTCAGCTTTACTCAGGCTTGATTTTTCAGGGGCCGGCGCTGGTGCGCGATTGCATCGAGGCCTCGCGAAGCATCTGAATAGGCTCGGCAGTTGCAAGAGTGAGTAAATCGACAAATCGCGCTGCTTTGCAGTTGCGAGGCAAGTGAACAACCCGACAGAGAGACAACATGGCTTACATTGATGTGTTCAACGGTGACGCGGACGGACTATGCGCATTGCACCAGTTACGCCTTGCCGACCCACAGGATAGCCAGCTGATCACCGGGGTAAAAAGGGATATCGCGCTGGTCAAGCAAGTCAAGGCGAACGCCGACGACACCGTCACCATCCTTGACATCTCTCTGGACAAGAACCGGGATGCCCTCGTCGACGTACTCGCAACCGGAGCATCGGTAACTTACATGGATCACCACTTCGCCGGTGAGATTCCTGCCAATTCCAACCTGACCGCACGCATTGATACAGCCGCGGAAACCTGTACGGGGCTTATCGTCAATGAGGTGCTTGAGGGTGCCTTTCTGCCGTGGGCGGTAGTCGCAGCGTTTGGAGACAATCTGCTGGAAACCGCACGAAACGCGGCAGCCAGCTTAAGCCTTTCAGATGCACAGCTCACTCAGCTGCAGACGCTTGGCACATTACTTAACTACAACGGCTACGGCTCCACTTTATCTGACTTGTTTTTCGAACCCGCCACGCTGTATCAACGTCTTCGGCCACACAATGATCCCTTCACGTTCATCGAGGAAGACGAGGCGTTTACCACACTGACCGAAGGCTTCAACAGCGACCATACTCGCGCGACCTCCATCCCTGCTCATCAGCAGACAAACGACATTGCCATCTATCTTTTTCCGAACGACCCTTTTGCCAGACGAATAAGTGGCGTGTATGCCAACGAGCTGGCTCAGGAAAATCCCGATAGAGCGCATGCCCTGCTTAGCGAGCTCGACGATGGCAGCTATCTTGTCAGTGTGCGCGCTCCTATCAACAACCGGACGGGTTGCGACGAACTATGCCGTCAGTTCGAAACCGGCGGAGGTCGCAAGGCCGCAGCTGGCATCAACAGACTTCCGGCCAGTGAACTGGATCGATTTTCCACAGCCATGGCAGTACAATTCGGATAAGCCACTGACAGGACGGTTGTATTTGTTGGCAAGGACCAACAAGACAACGGTGCCTTACATGCGCATCAGCCCTTTCACATGCGCCGTTGCGCAACGACCAAGCGCTGGCAGAGCATAACCACCTTCTAGCATGGATACGATACGACCATCGGCATACTGGTCGGCAACATCCATAATCTGCGTGGTTATCCAGACAAAATCATCATCCATCAAGGACAGGCTTGCTAGCGGGTCTTCCGCATGCGCGTCAAACCCGGCGCTGACAAAAATCATCTGAGGCTTGTAACGCTCCAGAGCCGGCAGCCAGTGGCTGGTAATTGCATGACGAAAATCTGCACTGTTACTACCGGATGACAACGGGACATTGACCCGTTGATCGATGACATTCTCGCGGAAATTGCCGGGGTAGAATGGATGCTGGAAAGAGGAACAAAACAGGATATTCGGATCGCCATCGACGATGTCTTCGGTGCCATTCCCATGATGTACATCGAAGTCAAGAATAGCGACCCGCTCCAGACCATGAACCTTGATTGCGTGACGTGCAGCGATGGCAATATTGCCGAAGAAACAAAAGCCCATAGCCTGTATGCGCTCCGCATGGTGCCCGGGAGGGCGTGTCAGGCAAAATGCATTTTTAACTTCACCTGCGCAAACCATGTCCACCGCCATGACACCGGCCCCTGCCGCACGCAAGCTGGCATCCAGTGAGTGCATGTTCATGGCGGTGTCTGCATCAAGCTGCACAGTGCCACTGCTGGGTGCCATGTCATGAATATGCGAGACATAAGCCTCGGAATGTGCCAGTAACAAGTGTTCACGACTAGCCAGGGGAGCTTCCCGATGCTGCAGGTAGTCATAGATGTCCTGCGCCTTCAGTTGATCATTGATGGCATCGATACGCTGCGGGCACTCTGGATGCCCTGCGCTGATCTCATGCCCGACACAATCACGATGCGATATCAGGACAGTACTCATCGATAGTTGCTCCACTTCCAATTATGCTTGCTCTGGAATATACCAGTTGCCAACGAAAACCTCACAAGCAATGACAGTATTGCCGTCAATAAAGGGACGAGTACACAACGTCGACAAGTCCTTCCTGTAGTATCGATGCATGTCTACCCTATTGATCGAAAAACTGCTGAATCCGTCATCACTGGTGGTGATCGGGGCCAGCGCCAGAGAAGCATCACCGGGATTCAGACTGACACAGAACCTGTTACTCGGCGGCTATGAAGGCAAGTTGTTTCTGGTCAATCCCAAGTACGAAACCGTTCTTGATCAAACTTGCTACAAATCGGTCAAGGCGATACCCGAAGTGCCCGATCTGGCCATTATCAATGTTCCCCAGCGTATCCTGCGTCGCACACTAGTGCACTGTGCTGGACATGGCATTCATGTGGCCGTTGTGATGTCTGCAACGAGTAAGTCACAGGCACTACACCGCTATGCTCGTCGTCTTGGCATGCGCTTGATGGGCCCTTACTGTGCAGGCCTTATCCGTCCGCATCTCGGGCTCAATGCAAGTTATAGCGCTAATCGAATTACCAAGGGCAACCTGGCTATTGTCAGCCAGAGTGCATCACTGGGTGCAGCGATGGTCGACTGGGCTGAATCCAGCAATGTCGGATTTTCTGCATTGGTATCGACGGGTCAAGACACGGATATAACGCTGTCAGATCTTCTCGATCTACTGGCTGAGGACGGACACACGAAAGCTGTGATTGTGTATTTGGATCATATCCACGCCTCGCGTGCATTTCTGAGTGCACTCAGCGCTACTGCACGCATCAAGCCGGTAGTGCTCATGCGTTCCACCAATGAAGGCGTTCAGTACTGCGATGCGCTAACCCGCACGGGCCAGGTGTATAACTCAGATGCTGTTTTTCAGGCAGCATTAAATCGTGCAGGCGTGGTTCGCATCAAAAGCTTTTCCAACTTGTATGCGGCAGCCAGAATCCTGTCAACCGGAATACGCGTCAAAGGCAACCGCCTGGCCATTGTCAGTAATGCCAATGCACCTTCCATGATGGCGCTTGAGCGAATGACAGGTAAGGAATTTGAAGCACCCGGTATCGAAGCCAACATTCTCGATAAACTGCAAAAGCGCGGAAAAAAAGCCATATCAGGCACAAATCCGTTGATATTGCGAGATCCGCTTAATCTCGCAGAGCACTATAAGGATTGTATTCAAGCCCTGCAGTCAACATCGAATATCGACGCCATCCTGCTCATATTTGTACCGGATTCACGAAACGATGCAACGGTAGTTGCAGAGGCCGTCGCGCAATGCCTGCCATTGAACAAGCCCTTGCTTACCTGCTGGATGGGTGATGCCAGCGTTGGTCATGCCCGGGAACTACTGGCACGCGCCGGTATTCCAAATTTCAGAACGCCTGAAGCCGCAACCGATGGTTTTGATTTTCTACACCGCTACTTTGTCAGTCAACAACAGCTACTGCAGTTACCCAATCCGGTATCACGTAGCACACCAGCGGATGCCACAAGCGCCAAAGCCATGGTGAACGAGCAGCTGGCACAGGGTCATCGGGTACTTGGTCCTGTTCGCACGCGTGCACTCATGCGGTTGTTTGATATTCCGGTTCTGCCAAGCCAGCGCGCCACCTCACTCAATGAAGCCATCAGCATGGCAAATGACATCGGTTATCCCGTTGCGATGAAGCTGGTTTCACCCAATATCAGTTTCAAGGCATCAGTGGTCAGCACACAACTTGATATCGGCTCGGACCGCGAAGTGGAAGAGGCCTGGCAACTTATCGATTCCCGTCTCGCGGCGTTAAGGCCTTATGCAGAATTTACTGGCGTACTTATCGAACCCATGCACAGCCCGGGCAATGCACGATTCATGGCCTTGTCTATCTCGCGCGACCCGGTTTTTGGTCCTGTCATATCGCTCGGGGTTGGCGGTGATCTTACGGCACTGATGCATAAACGTCGTGTACAACTACCACCGATTAATCGTTTCCTCGTCGACGACCTTCTGGACAACACGGAATTTCGCTTGTATCTGGGTGCATTCCGCCACACAGAAGCCGTGGACAATAAACCGCTGGGCGATGTATTACGCAGGCTCTCGGAAATTGCCTGTGAGTTACCAGAGGTGTTTTCGCTGGATATTAATCCCCTGGTGCTCAGCGATAGCGGGGCGATGGCCATGGATGTACAGGTTGTCCTGGAACAGCCTGCCGCAGACGGGCACTATAAACACCTCGCGATCCACCCCTATCCCTGGCGTTGGGTACGTAATGTGGTTTTGAAAGATGGTGCTCAGGTGCAACTGCGACCAATACGCCCCGAAGATGCAATACCGCTTCAGGACATGGTAAGGGAAATGTCTCCTCAATCGCGCTTCTTCCGGTTTATGCATGCCATCAATGAGCTCTCTCCACAGATGGCTGCACAGTTTACAAAACTCGATTACGAACGACAGATGGCCTTTGTCGCAACTCAGGACATGATCGATGCAGTACGCGAACCGGGCCAGTCACAAGTGGTTATTGGTGCTAGTCGGTATATGGTCAGCAACAATCGCCTGTCAGGTGAATTTGCAGTCTCTGTCAGCGATCAGCATGGCGGTCGGGGTCTTGCGACTCAACTCATGCGCTTATTGATGGAACACGCGGCATCGCAAGGGCTTAAGTCTATTCGTGGTGATGTTCTTCGTACCAATAAGCCCATGCAGGCATTGATGAAATCACTGGGCTTTAATGCAGAATCCAGTAAAGATGATCACGAAGTGATCGTCTATTCGATAGCACTGGACAACTCCTGAACTTAAACCCTCAACCTGGACTATTCATGAGACCAGCCCTTGAAAGCGTAACACTGAACATCGATGGTATCGAGATTGCCGGCATCCGACAGCGGGATAGCAATGTTACCGATCAACCGCGTATGCTGTGTGTTCATGGCTGGCTGGACAATGCCAACAGTTTTGTGCCATTAATGCCCTATCTGCCAGCATTTGATCTTGTTGCCATAGATCTACCAGGGACGGGTTATAGCGCCCCCCTTCCCGGTGGATACCAGTTTCATGAACTGAGCTATCTGCTTTACCAGATCATTGAAGCACTGGAATGGTCCGATTGCCACTTGACCGGGCACTCACTGGGTGGCGGACTAGTGCCACTTCTGGCAGTAGCGCATCCACCAGTCGTTAAAACCCTCACGCTCATAGAAGCCGCGGGCTCATTGAGCGAACCGGCCAGTAAACTACCCGGGCGCATGGTGAAAGCGTTTCAGGACAGACAGAACGCAACGCGCTTTGAATCACGGCGCTTCAACGACAAGCAATCCGCCATAGACACTCGATTAAACGCTGCAAAAATGCATCCCGCATCAGCCAGGCTCATCATAGACCGACAACTCGTACAATCTCAGGGCCAGTACCAATGGCGTTTTGATAAACGCTGGCGCTACGCATCACCACAATATCAAACAGAGGAACAGGTGCAAGAAGTATTGAAGGCTGTGCAATGTCCAACACTTGCGGTACTTGCTGATGATGGCTATCTGTTGGGACGCGACCACACCGACGCACGTTTAGCCTGTATCGAACACCTTGAATCGATAACCTTACCGGGCAATCATCACCTGCACATGGACACACCTGAGCCTGTAGCCGCTGCCATAAACCGCTTCCTTCAGACAACTCCGGCTCTTGGCGGCTAACATCACAAGTCTTGAAGCACAGCATAAAAAAAGCAACCCTAGGGTCCGGGATTTACCCGGCCACAAGGTTGCTCTTGTCATACGAATATCGACATGCTCGCACTATGCAGTGCGGGCATGACCTTTCTCAATAATCGTCGAATTCTGTTACCTGGCTATTCGCATCCGGAAAAATAATCTCGACACGTCGGTTTCCCTGGCGTCCGGCATGGGTATCGTTAGTAGCAACCGGCAAGGTCTCACCAAATCCCTGTGTTGACATACGAGAGGCTTCAATTCCGGCATCAACCAGCGCATCACGTACGGCAAACGCACGGTCACGTGATAAATCCATGTTGTAATCCGCTTCGCCAACACTGTCAGTATGCCCTTCAATAACAGCACGCCGTTCCGGGTAATTACGCATGAACGTTGCGATCTTTGCAATATTGCGTGCAGCACCAGGTGCCAGAGTTGCTTTATCCACATCAAAAAGCACATCACCCAGTGTCAACACCATACCGCGCTCGGTCTGCTCTGCCTGCAAAGCTGCCATCTGGCGCTTTAAATCCATGGCTTCCTGACGTGCCTTTTTCAACTCTGCATCACGAAGTTTCAACGTCAGGTTTCGACGCTCACTAACCATGCCCTCAATCTCACGATCCGTCTCCAGCCGTTCAGAAATGAGCTTGGCTGTTTTGATGCGCTGTTTGGCAAGATACGCATAGTGCTCCACACGCCACTGATCATCTTTCTTCTTCCAGCGTGAGTCAGCTGTTTGCAATGCATCACGAGCCTCGTCCAGCACCTCGGGGGCATGCTTGACGACCGTGACGTTCTGCGCCACTTCTGCATAGTCGTAACGAACCTGCTCGAGTAGTTCAACTTCCTTGGGCGCGCTGCTACAAGCGCTTAATCCGATAACAAGGATACCAACGGCTAGTACCGGGCTACGATGAGTATTATTCATATTTATGCTCCAGTGCTATGGACTAGTTTGAGTTGCTGGCTGGCAGAACTTCACCACGCAGCAGCTCAATATTGTCTTGCGCACGCCTTAATTCAAGCCTGGATTTTTCTGCGTCTGCTGCAGCTCTTGCAAGCTCAGCATCCACGCGCGCCTCTATGGTCAGATATCGCGCTTTTGAGTACTTTTCCTCAGCTATGGCTTTGTCCGCAGCTGCTTTTTTCTCGCGAGCGAGACGCAGCTCTATAGGCGCAAGCTCTCTGGCACCTGATTGTTCAGCGCCTTCAAGCGCCGAGCCAGCCAGGGCGAGTTCTGAATTGGGTCTTGGTACTTTGCTGCCACAGGCACTGAGCGCAATCGCCAGGCTTGCAGCAACAACGCAGTGTTGTATTTGTCTTCTCATGGGTACCTCTGTACGGATAGCTTATGAGAAGTAACGGCCACTAATGCAGTATGGTAAGCGTGGCAAGCTTACCAACTATCCAGCATTCTCAAGCCTAGAGATTGTTCACAGTATGAATCACCATTGTGTGCCCTGATACATTCGGTTTCGAGATATGACTCTCAAAACCAGGCAGACTTCAGCGGGTCAGGGCTAAGCAAAGATCCTGTGCATCAATGACTCCGCAAACAACACCCCTGTCGTCAAATACCAGAGTGCAAAGCGATGAGGTTGACGAGCGTACCAATAGCGCTTTGATGGGAGTTTTGTCGTGAACACAAACCACGACATCTGAAAAATTACCCGAATCTGCATTTGCACTCAGGTCAATCGCTTTGACATCGTATGACTTGCCATTCACCAAGCAACGTACAGGCTGATCTGCCTGCATGATTACGCAAAGACCAGATTCTTGATGAACAAGATTCTTATTTTCATCCATTACAACAGGCTTCATGATGTTGCTTGCATTCAACACCGACAAAGGGTTGATATTAGCGACGAACCTGCGCACATAATCGTTCGCCGGCTGAAATACGATCTCATCCACAGAGCCAGTTTGCACAATACGACCACCGTCCATGATGCTGATTCTGTTACCCAGCTTCAACGCTTCGTCAAGGTCATGACTCACGAACAGAATGGTCTTCTTCAATCGGTTCTGCAATGCCAGTAGCTCGTCCTGCAGGTGCTCGCGAATAAGCGGATCAAGTGCAGAGAAAGGCTCATCCATCAAAAGAATATCGGCATCGGTTGCAAAGGCCCTGGCCAGGCCCACGCGTTGTTGCATACCTCCGGACAAGGTATGGATGGCCTTATCTGCCCAGGCATCAAGTCCCACGAGCGCCAACTGCTGTTGAACTCGCTCTTCTATGAGGGATTTGGCTTCCCCCCGAACCGATAGACCAAACCCGATGTTCTCTCTCACGGTGGCCCATGGCAACAGACCGAACTGCTGGAAGACCATAGCCACATTGCCCCGGCGCAGTTGCCGCAGTGCACGGCCTTTGCAAGCCGCAACATTGACAGAGCCATTCGAGGTCTGCACATTCAGCACACCCCGCGTCACCGTATTGAGGCCGTTTACGCAGCGAAGCAGCGATGATTTACCTGAGCCAGAAAGCCCCATAAGTACCGAAATGGATCCTGTGGGTACCTCAAGCGAAGCACCGGATACACCAAGCACCATGCCCGTCTGTTCAAGAATATGATCTCTGTTCTGCCCCTCATCAAGCAGCCGCAATGCCTCTTTGCGGCCTGACTTTGGACCAAACAATACATCCACCTGCTGCATGCTGACAGCACTATTGATATCGCTCACCTCGCGCTGCCCCGATTCTTTGGCACTTGCGTGTCATTACCTATGCAACAACTCATGTGGTTTGCCGTTGTCGACACAAACGATCCAGCAGGATGGCTACGATAACAATCGCCAGCCCCGCTTCAAAACCCTTCTCGATATTGACTGTATTCAGTGCGCGCACTACGGGCTTGCCTAATCCGTCAGCACCCACAAGTGCTGCGATGACCACCATAGACAGCGATAACATGATGCACTGCGTGAGGCCAGCGAGAATGGTGGGCATCGCATGCGGTAGCTCTATGCGCCACAAACGCTGTAACGGCGTGCAACCAAAAGACTCTCCTGCTTCCATCAGACTGCGCGGCACTTCCGAAATACCGAGACTGGTCAGCCGAACCGGAGCAGCTAAAGCGAAAACAACCGTTGAGATGAGGCCGGGTACAACGCCCAGGCCGAATAGAATCAACGTTGGAATCAGATAGACAAACGTAGGTATGGTTTGCATCAGATCCAGAACCGGACGCAAAGCGGTATTGAGCCTCGGATGGTGGGCAGCATAAATACCCAAAGGCACACCAATAAGCATGCAGAACAAGGTGGCGTACAGCACCAGCACTAAGGTCTGAACTGTCTCTTCCCAGAGACCCAGGTTGATAATCAACAGCAGCGATAATGCCGTGAAGATCGTCAAACCCAGGCGCTTGTGCAGGAACCAGGCAACAACCGTCAACACAGCGATGACGATTAACGCCGGCACAGCCATTAACAGGTCGATAGAACCCTCGACCAGCCACCCCAGAGAATCCGAGATGGCGTCGAAGAACCCGTAGGCATGTTCGTTGAGAAAATCAACGAACTGAGCAATTACCTCACCAATCGGGATCTTACTGTTAGTCAACCAATCCATGCTGGCGCAGCGTTACATGCCAAGGCTGGCTTTTACAGCATCAAGTGCCGGTGCGCCGTCAAACGTTGTTACCCCGTCAAGCCAGGGCTCAAGCGTGGCAGGATTGGCAGACAGCCACTGCACAGCAGCATCCATAGGTTCTACGCCATCATCCAGAATCGCCGCCATGACTTCGTTTTCCATGGCTAGTGAAAATTCCAGGTTACTCAACAATTTACCCACGTTGGCACACTCAGCGGTGTAGCCGGCACGTACATTGGTGGCCACTGTCGCTCCGCCAAGGTTGGGACCGAAGTAGTCATCACCCCCTTCCAGATAGGTCAGTTCGAAATTAGCATTCATGGGATGTGGCTCCCAGCCCAGAAAGACAACGGGCTTATCGCGTTTACTGGCTCTAGCTACCTGAGCAAGCATGCCAGGCTCACTGGATTCGACCACTTTGAAGTCTTTCAGGCCGAAGGCATCGCTATCTATCATGTCCTGGATCAGCCGGTTTCCATCGTTTCCGGCTTCGATACCGTAGATGCTTTCGTCGAGTGCATCAGCATGCGCGGCAATATCGGCAAAGCTGGCAATCCCCATTCCGGCAGCAACACTGTTCACAGCCAGTGTGTATTTGGCTCCTTCCAGGTTGGTTCGTACGGTTTCAACACTACCATCATCCCGAAATGGTGCGATATCAGCCTCCATCGTGGGCATCCAGTTACCAAGAAACACATCTATATCGCCATTTTTTAACGAGGTGTAGGTAACCGGCACACTGAGAACCTGAGATGTCGCCTCGTAACCCATGGCGTTAAGTACTGTCGAAGTCAATGCGGTCGTGGCCGTGATATCAGTCCAGCCCACATCAGAAAAACGTACCGTATTACAGCTCTCGGGTTCAGCGGCCCAAGTACTTCCTGCTGCGAAGCTTGCATAGACAACAGACACAGCAATGAGTTGATTTACACCCGTCATGACACTTTTCACAATGAAGTCCTCCAAAAGATTCAACAAGAGGATAAACCAAACGTCTGTAACGGGTACAATCTTCCGGTGAACAATCAGCCTCGTGTATTAAATTTTGACGATGTCATCGACCTTTGCGGGTCGGTAGCAACCTCCCGTGGTCAAGTCTACCGAACCAGCGGAGCTGTTACCGAGCTGGACTGGATACCCGAAGCCAACGTGCTGTATGCAGTAGTGCAAGACGCTGAGGCCGAGCCGTATCACGCTCGGATAACTATCGCTCCGCATCGATTTGACGGCGAATGTTCCTGCCCGGCGCGGTACAACTGCAAACACGTGGCAGCCTCTCTGTTGAGCTGGATAGAGCGCCAGACGGCAACCCCCACGCCCGATGACCAGGCCCTTCGCAAGGTTAATCGCTGGCTGCAAAAGATGGTTGAGCACGGTCGCAAGGCGGCTCCCGCTCAAGAACATCATGAGTTGGGGGAGCCGTTGATGTTCTATCAGCTCGACAGCTCGCCGTTAACGCAAAGCCAGAATGGCATAACGCTCCAGATTCTTCAAAGCCGTCTACTCAAACGCGGTGGATATGGCAAAGAGACGCCTTATCGCTACAACGGACACTACTATCACCCCGACTGGGTCCTGCAGTCAGATCGCGCCATTCTGGAACTTGCCGTTGGCAAGCAGAATGAACTGGCCTATCGAGAGCTCACCGTAGAGGGCGATATTGGTCACCTCCTGATGAACAAACTAATCGAGTGCGGTCGCTGTTACTGGGGAGCGGACCGGGAAAAGGCGCTGAGTAAAAGCAATTCGTTATCACTGCAATTCCAGTGGGAGAAAAACAGCTCGGATCACTACATCCTGACGACGACTCTGCCCGGTGTCTCCAACTGGCAGCTGATCCCCAGCGATCCACCGTGGTACATCGACGCGGACGAACTGGTTGCAGGACAATTGGAGAACACACCCTCGGTTGCTCTGCTGGCGCAGTTCATTGAGGCCCCACCATTACCGGTCGCCCATGCCCAGGCAGTCAGCAACTACCTGGCCTCACGCTTGCCGGACACATCCCTTCCTCTTCCGTCAGCGCCGAATTTTGTCCGCATCGACGAAACCCCGAACCCCGTGCTCGTCCTTCAATCACGCGAAGACAGTCCCGATATCCGCGATTTCTTTGCCTCGATCAAATTTCGCTATGCCGACTACGTGCTGCCGTTTGACGGTATGGAAGCTGACGCTACGCTGGAAGGTAAAACAGCTGATGGCAGCCCACTGGTTCTAAAAAGAGACCTGCAGGCAGAGATCAGGTACTCCGTCGAATTTGGCAAGCATTTCCCGGGATTCGAATCTGCACAGCAAAACGACGACAACTTCTATTCCAAAGCCGACAGACAGCCAAGCACCAAAGATGTGCAACGCATGGCCCGCGAGTGGCGTGAGCTTCTGAATGCGCGAGACGAAATGCAGAGCCGTGGCTGGAGCGTCCAGGTACGCGAACCCTTCGACCTGAGTTTCCAGTCGGTGACGCATATTGAAGCCACTGTCAGCGAAACAACCTCTAACTGGTTCGACATGGCGCTTAAGCTCCAGCACGGTGAACAGCAATTTGATCTTCTGCCTTTGGTTATAGACTGGCTGCAAGGCGATTCACGCGACAGTTCAATCCTGCTCCAGGCAGACGATGGACAATGGCTCGAGGTTGCTCCCGAGCTATTCAAGCCTGTTGCCGATACCCTGATGGAGCTCTACGATGATCCGACAGGCGCTGATAGCCTGCGCGTTCCACGTCAGCGTGCAGCCACGCTTGAGACTCTGGAGGGTCACTGGCAAAGACAGGGCATCGACGTAGCCTGGCATGATGCCGGCAACGTATTTGATCTGGCCGAACGGCTGCGCAACTTTGATGGAATCGAGCGTGGTGAACCACCAGCCAATGTCTGTGCGAACCTGCGCCCTTACCAGCTCGATGGCATGGCATGGTTGGGATTTCTGGCTGAATTCGGATTTAACGGTATCCTGGCCGACGACATGGGTCTGGGCAAGACCATGCAGATAATCGCCCTGCTGCTGGTACTGAAAAAGCGGCGTAGCAAGACACCTTCCCTGCTGGTACTGCCCGCATCGCTGCTGGCCAACTGGAAAGACGAACTGGAGCGTTATGGACCTTCCCTGTGTTGCCTGTTCGTGCATACATCGCTGATGAGTAAACAGGAAATCGAGGCACTGGCCAACACTGACGGTGCCGGCCTGGCAGGCATCGACCTGGTCCTCACCACTTACGGCATGTTGCTGAGACAATCATGGCTGCAGGCACAAGACTGGCGCGTGCTGATCCTTGACGAAGCCCAGGCGATAAAGAATCCTGCCAGCCGACAAACCCGCGCAACCAAGAAGTTGAAAGCTACGTCCCGGATCGCGCTGACCGGAACACCCATAGAAAACCGGCTCGGAGATCTCTGGTCGCTGTTCGATTTCCTGTGCCCGGGCCTGCTCGGATCGGCCTCGCGATTCAAGGCCTTCACCAAATCGCTGGCCGCCGGAGAAAACGACCAATATGCCCCTTTGCGCAACCTGGTGCGCCCCTACATCCTGCGCCGGCTCAAAA
>JBGCFI010000061.1:0-8609 GCA_045106855.1 Granulosicoccus sp. | reverse complement strand
GCGAGAAAATCCGGCAGCACACAGAGCCCTCTCTCTAAAACGCAGGAGCCGGTTCCTGACTTCGCATTTCATTCAGTCAGCATTTGGCAACGAGGCAAATCCCTTTACGCCACCTTGCATACGAGCAAGCAACGGTCACGAAGTCAGAAAACTCTGCATCCCGTTTCCAATAAAAAATATCTCCCACTATCTGTGCACAAGCCTTCGTGCAAAACACGAATGGACACAATCAAACCCCTTGCGATGTAACGAAACTCTACCCAGGGCTAGTCTGTGGGAAAGAGGAAAGTATAGGATTGTCAATTTTTGGTATTTATGCCATCACCAAGCTTAATTCTATCTCTAGGATTCACTTCGACGGCACAACGCTCCAAAGTATTTCGTCAATTTTTCACAATCCAGAGAACAAGATAATGAAGAGAAAAGAAACACCACATGCAATTTCAACAGGTTTTGCAATAACACTTATCGCTGCAACAATGAGCCTGAGTACTGTCGCTATGGCTCAGGATAATCGCAATCTCCCGGAAGGCGCAAAGGAAATACGTTTGTTCGGTGATGACTGGAAAAACCTTGAATGGGTCAGCGAATTTGCACGCTTTGAGGAAATCAAACGCGATAAACGCAAGCCTGTTCGGACAGACAAATTCAATATGCTGCCTGGTGCCAAAGAAGACGGTGAGTCAGAATCGGCAAAACGCGAAATCATTAAACCGATTGATCAGATCAAAGGGGAAGCAACATTCGAATTTTATGACATCGAATCCAGCCGGACTTTTCAACTCAAGGCCAAGCAAAGTGACATGGCAAGTTTCTCTCGTCTGATTTCTGAAACTACCGGTGAAAATTCACCGGGTGGCAAAGCACCTTCTAAAGTTGAAATACAACTTGAGGATAGCCGGGAAAAATCCTGGAGTAATGCACATGACAGCCGCTCGCGACGTGGTATCGCCAACGGATTCTCGGATACCCATAGCATCTATCAAAACCTGGCAAACTATGGTGGTTGCAGTGCCACAGTACTGAGCGCAAGCAGCACTCGTATGGTCGCCATTACAGCTGCACACTGCGTTTTCAGAAACGACTACAGCTTTAACTACTCGCGAATCCAGCCAAGAAAAGACGGTAGCACTTCTCCTACCTGGGGCTCCTGGACGCCTTACGCATTCGGTTACTACCCTGCATACATTAACAACAATTGTGAAGGAAACTGGAATGGCAGCAATTGTATAAAGCATGACATCGCTCTGGTCATTGCCTACCCAAATGCTGGCGCGAGTGCACCTAGCGGTATGGGATGGGGCGCAAGACCCAAAAGCTACCTTGATTCAAACAACAGCAAGTACAGGCGTGGCTACCCCGGTTGCAGCTATGCCCATAGCCCGGTCAACTGTAACGGCGATACTCTCTATGGTGATGGTCAGATGTCAGTTGGCGAATTCAGCAAGCTCGATGGAGACAACTGGAATCGACAGATTCGAATGTCTTCCGATCTTAATCCTGGGGATAGCGGATCAGGCCTTTACTACTACCGAAATAACCGGCCCTACGTATTCGCGGTCACTTCAGCGGAACTCACCTGTTACAACACCTGCACGGGATCGCGTCCCAACTTTGCTCGTCGCATAACACCGCAGTTCTTCGACTTTATAAACAGCGTCGTCTTCTGATCCAGAATTTATCAATAAAACAGCATTGATTACTTTTATGCTTCGCATACCCTTAATGGTGCTGCTGCTGATATCGGGATCGACAGTTTATGCTGTCGATCCTGAAGTCAGTCAGATAGCACAGATGGTGGCAATCGCCCCAATGAGCTCACAATCTCAACAGATTACTCGAACGAGCTGCGTTGGCACATTGATAGCCGATGCGAAACTGGTAACCGCCTCACACTGCCTTCCCGATTCTCTCGAGTTCATAGCTGTTCGCTGCCTGGGGCAAGCCGATGCTCCAACCATTGTCACCCCGGTACTCAAGCAACGACATCACGTTAATCAGGACGTCGCCGTGGTGCACTTTGAAGCGCAACAGGATTGCCATACTTCCCTGACCAACAGAGCGCTTACTCATGATGAAAATCAGGAGCTACTGATCTACTCCCAACGATCCCTACAACTTCACGATCTGACAATATTACTTGATCAAACATCAACCTACGTTGTTTCTGACTCAAGCTGCCAGACCCAGGGAGACTCAGGCTCACCCGTTTTCACCAGAACACAGGCGGGCAAATTTGTTCTCACAGCAATGTTGGTTTCCGGAACATCGGAGTGTCCTAGCCTGCAAATCTTGACAAAGCTGTCCAAGTTGCAGGACTGGCTTCAATGAAAAGCACCAGGCCGGAATCAGAATACGGATAACCCGGGGCAAAGAGCAATTACTGATTAATACCGCCCATACAAAGGTATTTGATTTCCGTGTAATCCTCTAATCCGTACTTGGACCCTTCTCGACCCTGGCCAGATTCCTTCACGCCACCAAACGGTGCCATTGCATTACTGATGATGCCTTCGTTGATGCCCACGATGCCATACTCCAAACCTTCCGCAACGCGCCACACTCGCCCGATATCGCGAGAATAGAAATAGCTGGCGAGACCGAACTCGGTATCGTTTGCCATGGCTATAGCTTCCTCTTCCGAATGGAAGCGGAACAAGGGTGCGACGGGTCCGAATATCTCTTCCTTGAAGACTCGCATACCGCTGGTAGCGTTCAATAGCACCGTGGGCTGAACGAAACGAGGCCCGAGCGATGAAGGCTGCCCGCCAGAGGCCAGTTGAGCACCTTCATTTACCGCGCTCTCTACGAACGCCATCACATCACTGGCAGCCTTTTCTGTAATCAACGGACCAATATTGACACCGTCTTTCATGCCATCCCCGAGAGTCAGAGACTCAACACGTTCTACAAGACGTTTGGCAAATTCATCGTAGATACCATCCTGTATCAGTAAGCGGTTTGCACACACACAAGTTTGACCGGCATTTCGGTATTTACAGATCATGGCACCGTCAATAGCGGCATCAAGGTCGGCATCGTCGAACACAATAAAAGGTGCATTGCCACCGAGTTCCATGGATGTACGTTTTACAGTTTTCGAGCATTCCTCCATCAAGAACTTTCCCACCTCGGTTGAACCTGTGAAAGTGAGCTTTCGCACAGATGGGTGCCTGGTCATCTCGGCACCGATATCGGCCGTCTTACCCGTCACGATGTTGATGACGCCTTGAGGTATGCCCGCTTGTTCAGCCAGGGCAATCATGGCATAGGCAGACAGAGGCGTCGCATTAGCAGGTTTGCACACAACCGTACAGCCCGCTGCCAGTGCGGGTGCAATTTTACGAGTCAGCATCGCATTGGGGAAATTCCAGGGTGTTATACAGGCCACGACCCCGACTGGTTGACGAATGCAAACAACTCGCTTATCCCCATCAGGCGAAGGAATTACATCTCCGTAGAGGCGTTTTCCTTCTTCGGCAAACCACTCCACGTAACTGGCACCATAGCCGATCTCGCCGCGTGACTCAGCCAGGGGTTTGCCCTGCTCGGCCGTCATAATGCGAGCCAGATCTTCCTGATTCTCCAGAATGAGATCGTGCCATTTGCGTAAAAGCCGCGCACGTTCCATAACCGAGGTCTTGCGCCAGCTGTCGAATGCCACTTCAGCAGCCTCGATGGCTCTTCTTGTTTCTGCAGTACCACAATTTGCAACCTGAGCCAGAACGGTACCGCTAGCGGGATTGTCGACATCGACAGTGGATGCGTCGTCAGCGGGAGACCACTGGCCGTTGATGTATGCGTCTGTCTTCCACAGTGAGGCGTTTTGCAATTCAAGACTCATCGGCGTTGGTCTCCTGAAAGTAGTAGTAGGGTAAAAGGCAGCTAGTGTAATGCATGGAAAGGAAAAGAGCTCTTATCAGCGGCTCAGGCCCTACACAAAAAATATCCTGACAGTTACATGATCTGTACACCTGAGATGGATAAGCCGGGGGCAACGGGAGACTGAGTCGTCGGCAAATAAGTGCGGAATAGTTTAGCCTGAGCAATGAACAGTGCCGGTACAGCCAGAATGAGAATAACCGTGCCGAACAAAACACCATAACCAATACTGACCGCCAATGGCACGAGGAATTGCGCCTGAACGCTGGTTTCCATAATGAGCGGATAAATGCCAAGAAACGTGGTAATCGACGTCAATAGAATGGGCCGAAATCGGTCTTTGGTCCCCTCAATAACAGCGTTTCGCGTGCTGTAGCCCTTGCCAAGATACTCGTTATAGAGATCCACCATTACTAGCGAATTGTTTATTACCACCCCCGACAAACCTATAATGCCAAAGATCGACAACAGGCCCAGGGGAATACCTACAATGATGTGTCCCGCTACAGCCCCTATCAAGCCCAGGGGTATGGCCACCATGACGACAAGCGGTTGCAGGTAAGATCTGAAAATTAACGCAAGCAACGAAAAAATCACTAGCATGGCACCTGCAAACGCTTTGCCCAATGCAGCACCTGCGTCGCCTTGCGTACGCTGCTCGCCACCAAATTCAATAATAAGGCCAGGATATTTGTCGACTAAATCAGGGACAATGTTTTCTCGTATAAAAGAATTGGCTTCCTGTGCGGTTAGCTTCGTAAAGTCAACATCCCCGTTTATCGACGTGATAGTCCGGCCATTACGTCGAAGAATTTCGCTGGCACTTGAGCCTTCACGAACAATAGCCACGCTCTCCAGAGCAAGACGTTCTCCATTGCGCGTTACAATCCGCGTAGCCAGCAAATCCTCAATACCACCGCGTTGGTACTCGGGGAGCTTGACGAATACGCGAACATCATCATTCCCGCGTTGAATACGAGTAGCTTCAAAACCATAAAACGCATGACGCACCTGAAGCGCCAGGTCGGTCAGGCTCAATCCATACAACCGGGCTTCATCCTTTAATTCCAGGGTGTACTCAAGACGCCCCTGAGAAGCATCATCACGCAAATCATAAACACCCGGCAGGCTTTCCAGTGCCAAATAGATATCATCAAGAACCGGCACGATATCCTCACCGTCAGGTAACGATAGTTCCAAAGCGATCGGATCACCGGCATTCACAACCGATGCGCTCAGATTTAATCGTTTAAGCCCGGCTAGCTGTCCGATTCTTTCCCGCCAAAGGGTTTCAAATTCGCCTGTGCTGAATTGACGTAATTCGGGCTCTGTGAGTTTCACCAACACATGTGCAACTGAGCTATTGGCATCCCCCGGCCCTCCATTGGGGCCACTGATCATAGCGCCCTGCCCCACGATCAACTGCACGCCTTCTATGGCGGGTCGCAAGCCCGCACCGCCCTTATTGTCCGTACTCGCATACACGGCCCCATATTGCTCATCTATTTCCTGACCGGCTTCCACGGCCGCCTGCTGAATTCGTTCAGCCACCAACGTTGTTCTATCGAAAGTTGTGCCTTTGGCCATTTCAATATCCGCAGTCACATAACTACCTTCTATGGAGGGGAAAAAACTGAATTTCACATAGCCGAAACGCATTGACCCCACGGTAAGAATCATTAGACAGACGACAACGGCAAGCGGAATTGACCATCGCTTGCTTGAAAACCGGAGCATGGCATCCAGGGGCCCATCAATAAATCGACGCAGTGTTGAATCAATGAAACCTCGAACCACTGCTAACAGTCGCAAAACAACATTGGGCCGGTAGGATGCAGAAAAATCAATTCCTGACAAATTGCGTGGCAAGATGAAGAGCGACTGAAGTAACGACAGAAACAATACAATGATGACGACCATGGGTATATCGCCCAGAAACTTGCCAAGAATACCAGGCAACTGCAACAGAGGAGTAAACGCCACTACTGTGGTTAGTGCTGAAAATATCACAGGCACCGCCATGCGCTGCGCACCTTTTACAGATGCATCTATACCAGCCAACCCGTTTTCACCATTCTTGTACACATTCTCGCCAATAACGATGGCGTTATCCACAACAATGCCAATGGCAAGAATGAATCCAAAAAGCGAGATCATGTTTATAGACATATCCAGCATACCCATCACGATAAAGCTTGCGGTAAAAGCCACGCCAATACCCACCGATGCCCAGACGGCAAGCCGGAAGTCCAGAAACAAAGTAAGACACAACATCACCAAAGCCATGCCAAGTACCGCGTTCTTGATAAGTAAGTCCATGCGGTTCTGTAAATCCTGTGCATCGTTTTGCCACAGCGCTACATCGATACCCTGTGGCAACGTCTGCTGAAACTCGGTAACAATGAACGCCCTTGCTTGTGCAACCAGATCCAGTACCTGCTCTGAGCCCACACGATAGACATTAACCGAGACGCTCCGTTGTCCATTAAACCTTGCTTCCAGATCGAGTGACTCGAATCCATCTAGCACTGTAGCGACCTGCGACAGTTGCACTTGCCCACCACGTGCATCGTTAACTATCACGATTTTTTCAAAATCGGCACGCGTAAAGTTTCGGCCAATGGTCCGCAAGGGGATTTTTAAAGTTGCCGAATCCAGTGAGCCGGCAGGAAGCTCCAGGGAATTGGCCGCAATAGCGTTGCCTACCTCCTGCAAGCTTAAGTCATAGGCTTGAAGCTTTTCCCGGCTCACCTCAATTGTAATTTGATCGGCACGTGTGTTACCCAACTGCACGAACGAGACGCCCGGCAACCGAACCAGCTCATCCTTTAACCTTTCGGCTGTCTTTTTCAGAGCGAATTCAGTCGTGTCACCGAAAACCGTAATTTCCAGCGCTCGTTCAGCCTGACTGGCTTGTACAACACTAGGGGCTTGCGCATCATCCGGGAAAGTAGTAATCCGGTCTATCTCGCTCTTGACCTCATCAAGCGCTGCAGCGACATCCTCGCCCAGTTGCAGACTGAGTTCAACAGATCCACGCCCCTCCACTGACGATGATGTGATCTCGTCGACGCCATCAATTCCAGATAGTTGATCCTCTATGGGCCTGACAATGCTCTGTTCTATTTCAGAGGGCGATGCGCCCGGATAAACAACACTGATCTGAATGACTTCCAGCGAAAAATCAGGAAAGGTTTTCTGTGTCAGACCTGCGGCACTGATGATCCCGGCCAGAACGACAATGGCCATAGCCAGATTAGCGGCAACCGGATGTGTCGTCATCCAGCGAATAATGGCGTTCATGGGTTAAGCGTCAGTGCGCCGAGCGGTACAGTTGCGCTTTGCACAGCCATACCGTTTACGGGGACATCCAGTGTGCTGGTTATAAGTTGCGCATGTTTACTTAACTCGTTGCGAGGTTGAATAAATGCAATACCTCGGTCAATATGTAATACATCAACCTGTCTAATTTCCAGTTTACCTGCCAATGCCAGCCACAGCGTATTTCCATCCCTGAGCGCACTGGCAGGCACTTGCAGTATTGTTGAATCAACTACTCCATCGATTGTCACCGTCGCAAAACTGTTTACCAATGCGGTTGGAGTGCCAGTCTGAGCGGTGTCTAAAGTGACAGTGACATCGAGTAAACGTGACTGGCTATCGAGCATGCCGGCTACCCTTGCGACAGATCCATTCCACTTGTGCTTTTGCCCGCCAAACTCGACGATGACCTTAGCAAGGGCCGCTTCTTGTCCTTCACCTGCACCGCTTCTGTGCCCGTTTAGCAGTCCAGGAATCAGCACTGCCTCTTTCTCAGCAAGCGGCACTGTCACTTCAAGCTTATCGTCGCTGTATAACTCAGCGATAGCATATCCCGCCGCAATCACATCACCTACTTCAGCCTGACGTGACATTACCCTGGCATCGAACGGGGCGACTACCTGCATCTGCTCAAGGTTGATTTCAGCGGACACGCGCGCAGATTCAGCACTGGACAAGGCGGCCATAAGCTCAGTCTGTTGTGCCTCCAGTTGATCCAACTCATCCTGACTGATAACACCTCGGCGTCGCAGCGAGCGGGATCTTTCCAGCTGCGTGACAACCAATGATAACCGAGCCTGTGTTGAGGCAATTTCCGACTCCCTGCGTGAAAGCTCTGCACGTGCCGAGCGATCGTCAAGCTGCACAAGCGTCTCGCCTTTTTTTACGTGACCAAGGCTTGTTACTTCACTATGCAGTTGTGTAACCCTGCCACTTGTCAGAGGAGATAGCGCCACTTGCCTCACGGGCGAGACAAACCCCGTCCCCCTGACAGGAACAGGTCCGGTTAAAAATTCCAGTGGCTGTGTTTCAACCACGGCGACCGCCCGCTCTACGGATTGTGCTTCCACAGGTTTCTGTAGCGCCCCCATGACTTTGAAGCCGACGGCGCCGGCAGCAATTATGGATAACGCCACAAGGGACCATAATAGATCACCCAGTAATTCCCGGCTTATTCTCATCAGACCTCTCAAATCAGGCAAATACCTATAATCGATTAATTAATTTAATCGTTTGATTAACAGTATCGGCCCTGATGCCCGAAATTTCAATCCATGCTAGCTTAAGAATTTGAAAATATTGTATTTACTAATAAATATCAACGACTTAAAGGCTGCTTCCAGTAAGTTCTTTATTCCGCACAACTCTTTAGTTCGTGCCCAGGGCGTCGTGCGTGCAACTGCTGG
>JBGCFI010000060.1:0-53632 GCA_045106855.1 Granulosicoccus sp. | reverse complement strand
CATCCACCGTGTACGCGGTGGGATTGAATACCAATTCGCCTGGATTAGGAGCGACGAAGTCTGTAATAAACACCGTGCTCACATTGTCGCCGATGGTGGCACCACCCACTGCGTTTGTTATCAATACGTCAAACTGCTCAGTGGGCTCGGGTTCACCATCCAGTGCTATATCGTAAGTAATAAATTGCGATGTACTCTCTCCATCGCCCCAGTTCAGGGTGCCCGATCGCGGTGCGGTGACTGCATAATCAGATGACGCAAAAGCCGTATCGTCAGCACTGTTAAACCCTGCGAGAAAGCCCACTGACACAGCACCATCACTGCCACCAGTTCGAGTCACTTCCAACGTAACAGTCAGGTCTGCTTCGTTTATCGTGTAATCGGTTATGAATGACAACTCACCAGGTGTGAGGGCCGGGTCATTGTCTAGAATGTTAACGGTGGCGAAGTCACTGGATCCATCTATCACAGCCCCGCCAGTAAGGTTGGATAGGTTGGCCGTAAAGGACTCGTTCGGCTCAAACAGAGTGTCATCAACGATGTCGATCTCAGCCGTTCGGTCACCTATTTCACCGTCTCCCCAGGTGAATGTGCCCGATACTGGTTCGGAGACACCGAAATCCACGCCTGTTTGAGCAGACCCTCCAGAGGCAATGGAAAAATCAGCAGTAACCTCGCCACTGGAACCCACGGATCGCCTGGCAACCACAGTGATAGAACCCACACCCTCTGAAACATCTTGCATTGATGGACCAAAGGAGATTTCTCCCGGATCACCCGCAGCATTTATAATCGTCACGGTTGCGACACCCGGACCAATAGCACGAAAACCATCAACGTCTTCGACAGTGAATGTTTCGTCGCCCTCGCTGGTATCCGAATCGGCAATGGCCTCAAAGCGCACCATGCGAATCCCGCTTTCGCCGTTGCCCCAAAATAATCCGGATCGGCTGGTGCGCTCATAATCAACACCGTCCTCAGCGGTGACATCAAGGCCAAACATAGTGACGCTAACAGAACCATTAGTACCGCCTACTCGTTCTATCTGTACCTCCACGAAGTTGTTAGGCCCCTCCTCGTTTATGACATAGGGTTCACCAACATATCGAAGTTGACCGGGATTAATGTCGACAATTGTCAGATCAGTTTCATCAGGACTGCCAATGGCAGTGTCTCCGCTGACATCGGTGATCCGGAGAACGAGGTTCTCGTCGCCCTCAATCACAAGGTCGTCAAACAAACTAATGGTAATGGTCTTTGGCGAAGTGTCGCCTGCGGCCCAGTTGACGACTGTAGGGCTGTTGAAATCAACATCGGACGAGTCAGCGCTGCCAGATAAGGCCCTCACTTCAGCTCTGGCGGTCCCCACAGGCATAGTCGCACCGGCAGCTAAAACACGTTCGAGCACTATTGTGACGTTAGTGCCCTCTTCGCCAATGTAGCTACGTTCTTGAAATTGGACAAGTGTATTGGGCCCGGCGGGGGCAGGATCACTGATCGTCACCTCGGTGTTGCGCAGCGTACCGATGCCACTATTGGAGCTAACATCCAGGATTCGAAATTGGAATGTTTCATCACCTTCTGCAGCACCATCAGCGACAAGAGGAACAGAGAATGTCTTGCTCCCTAGCTCGCCATTCATCCAGCCGAGAGTCACATTCGCAGGGAACGTAATGTCGGCATTGTCTGCACGCCCCGCCCCCGAAGAGAAAACGGGACCTACCAACGCGGTGGCGGCCCCCGAAGCACCACCACTACCATCTGGGCTCCTTATGAGAGATATTTCCAGCGTCTGCCCTTCGGTACCGCTAACGGTTGCAGACTCGAAAGCGATGGACTGGCCATAAGCCATGCCAGACACCATTCCGGCTAACGCCCAAACAAGAACACCGATGCTGCGAATGAGCCGAGCCCTACACATATTTACCAAACGCATCGTTACTCCCTGAGACCTACATAGTCAGATTGGACTACATAGAGAAAATTGACTGTCGATAGCCCAAACGATAAGCCACAGATGATTATCCGGATGAGGCTACGCGTGACCGGTATTCCGGTCAACAAGACTAAAGGTGAGTTTTTTGGATTTTGTAAATCGTTTCACATCGTGATCAAGTAATCGTTTCACATCGTGATCAAGTAATCGTTTCAAGTATAGGAATAATCAAACAAGTATCGCCACCAAACCGCCACATCAAAAACCGACATCCATAGCATTTCATCAGTCATTCAACGGCCGGGTACTCGCCAATACGTCCTTTGACACCCCTGCAGAATCCCATCAGCCGACTCCATCACACATCTGGCACTTGATCAATCTCCACCGCGCAACCATTGCCCTGACCGGGCCCCGCTAGCCGCCTCTTCCTTACACAGTTTCCATCGACCATCCCTGGCAGGGCGCCCCTAGCCGGGCACCTGTGGATCTTCAGCTGGCTAACAAACCGCTGGAGGTGGCCCACGGGCTCCAGGCCCGCGATACTCTGGCCCCTGCAAACAGCAACTGGCCTCCAGGTCAGAGAGGATCTTGCCGATCAAAAACGAAGCTTCGATGCTTTGGTCCGACTTTCGGCGATAATCCGGAACGCGTCTTTTCCTGGTAGGGCCTACCGAGTCGGCCGCCCGCAAGCACTACAGACTGGGTGCCCTCCGAGGTACGCTTACAAAAATACCTGCGCGGCCCGATTGAATACACACTTCAGCCTCTGTGCCATTATGCCCATCAGGGTGCAACACATTCCTTAGCGCATGCTCAAAATTGGTGCTTTCAATCCTCGGCTTGCAGCATTTTCTTGTGCAGAGAGTTTTTTGAGCTTGCCACAACGTATCGGTGTCACGCGATCGCGGTATCGGCTATTAGGAGGATTGCCGCCCAGCGGATTGCCGCCCAGCGGATCCCCCCGCCCGGTAGCCCCATCCCGATACGCACTCTTCAAGGCATATCTGCCCCTGCCCTGATCTGTCAGCTCCGGCCGCTTCTGCCGATAGTGCGGGACGGGAAATATACCGGCGGGGCCGCCCCGGCAAATACGTTCCAGCATTTTGCGCTCACGCGTGTTCACCAACACCCCGGACGGAAGGCCGCCCCCATGCCGCGAAGCTATCCGCCAGACGGTGTTCCGAGTTCATCAATACCTCGGTTGGCAAGTTCATCGACACGCTCGTTTTCGGTATGTCCGCTGTGGCCTTTTACCCAGCGCCACTCCACCACGTGCTTTGCAGCAAGGGCATCAATTTCCTTCCATAATTCAACATTTTTTACAGGTTGCTTTGATGCGGTTTTCCAGCCACGCTTTTTCCAGCCCTCTATCCACTCTGTGATACCTTTGCGCACGTACTGGGAATCAGTGGTCAGGACTACATCACTCGGCTTTTTCAAGGCTTCCAGAGATTTGATGACAGCTGTCATTTCCATGCGATTGTTGGTCGTGTGCGACTCGCCACCCCAAAGTTCTTTCTCATGCTTACCTGAGCGTAACAAGGCACCCCAGCCACCAGGCCCTGGATTTCCGCGACAGGCACCATCGGTAAAAATCTCAATCATCTAATAAAAATTATCTCAAACCGGCAGGTGTGTGGATCAACTCGCATTCATCAAAATTTTGTTGTGGCGCGAAACTAGCGGATACGCGAGTCAATTCTGGCTACCGTTGCCCGACGCCTGGAGCTTGCCTTCTCGCCGGTACGCGCGAAACTACCCGCTGCGAGCGTCTTACGGGTACGGCCGACTCGCAAACGAGCCATTGTCATGGGAACAGTCTGTTTACGAGCACGCATAATGTAGACACCACCTACCCCACCGAACCAGCGATGTAAGCTTTCAAGTCGGGCTAGACGCTTGAGCACCGTATCGTTGTTGATAGGTGGACGCATGAACATGGCCGTGCTGTCCAGTACACGGTAGTCGAGAACCGAAAGCCAGTCGCTAACCCTGTGACGAGCATAAAAGCGTCCGTTCCAGGGCTCACGTCGTCGCCACGCAGTCAAGGCATGGCGAGCGCCGAATGCACTGTATGGATTAAATCCCACAATGATGAGTTGACCATCGTCGGTTAGAACCCGATTCGCTTCACGCAATGCCTGGTGAGGATGATCACAAAAATCCAGCGTATGAAAAAAAGCGACGGCTTTCATCGTGCCGGATGCAACGGGTAACGACAGCACGTCGCCGTGGATATCCGCCTGTGCGCCCGGCGCATCCAGCACTAGGTTTCTTTGCAAGCCGGCACCCGACAGCAAATGCATACCAGGCACCAGATTTCCCACTTGTAAACCCTGATAACCGAACACATCGGTCAATCGGTTACCGAGTTCATATTCGAGGCGCAGGGCGATGGACTGCCCAAGGCTGGTTGCGTACCATTGGGTCAACGGCGCTTGTGCGTCAAGCCAGACCGGCCCTGATCGTGCTTTTTTGAACGAAATATCTACCATATCGAAGCCTGACCTCGTATTCCGAGCCAATCCAACCCACACCTTTCCGATCAGCCAGTTAATATCATGACGCCCGACGATCACCCTCGACCGATCCTCAACGTAGTTCACCATGATTACTGACAAAAAGGTTGCATACGCTGCAAAATTCGTATCCGCAAAATACAAAACCTTTGATCAGAGTCTCATTATAGCGTTGCCCGACCCACCATCGCCAATTCCTTGGGCATTGCTGATAGGCCTCAGTGTAATGTGGCTCTCCACTCAAGTTACGGCCAAGGAGACAACTACCCCCTCCGTACTGCCCACACTTCAGAATACCCCTGAAGATGACCGCCTCATGCTGCGCGAAATCAGTGACCAGTTCGTTTTCGAAACCAGCCAACGACATGAGGACAATACCTCAGAACTAAAATCGCTCCCCCGGAAAAACAGTTCGCCCGGAGCGACGACCGTCTGGGAATTCGTTCGCCAATCAAGACGCCTCGAGATTCCCGATCACAAGCGGATCACCTACTACCGACAGCAATACCAGACAGAAGCCCTGTGGATCAGTCGCATACTAAGCCGTGCCACACCCTTTGCCGGACACATCGTTGAGGAGCTGGACAAACGCTATCTGCCGGTGGAACTTGCCTTGCTGCCAGTTATTGAAAGTGGATACCGACCCGATGTACATAGCTCCAGGGATGCTCTGGGTATCTGGCAGATCGTACCCAGTACCGCTGAGGACATCGGCATCTCCCGCGATGCCTGGTTCGATGGTCGCTCGGATATTCGCCAATCCACTACGGCAGCCATTGACTACCTCAGCTACCTCAATGCCGAGTTCCACGGTGACTGGATGCTTACATTGGCAGCTTACAATGCGGGGCTGGGACGAGTTCGCAACGCCATAAAACGTAACATCAAAGCAGGCCTTGTTACTGATTTCTGGTCATTGAAACTGCCTCGGGAAACACGCAATTACGTCCCCAAATTCCTCGCACTTGTCGCATTGCTACGTCACGACAAACCCGCAGATTTCGAACTTTCCAGTGTTCCTCGAGGCAGCGCCTTCGATCTGGTCGATGCACGACGAAGAGTCAGTCTGGACAGGCTCGCGCTTATGACCGGACTACCTGAAAATCGACTGCGACGTCTAAATGCAGGCCTCGTGCACGGCATTACCCCCCCGGACGGGCCCCATTTGCTGTATGTCCCACAAGGCTACGGTAAGCCACTGATAGACAAATTGATTAGCCAGAGCCCACAGGCTCTGTACACACCACCAGACACCCACATAGTTGTTGCCGGAGACAACCTCAGCTTGTTGGCCATACGCTACAAAACATCGCAGCAGCGGCTCATGGAGTTGAATTCACTGGATTCGCCGATGATACGGATAGGCCAGCGACTTACGGTACTGGATGTGGAAAGCGATGATTCGACGGTTGAATACGTCGTTACCATAGGCGACACCCTGTACGATATTGCACAACGATTTCTCATTGCTGTTAGCGATATCCGCGATGAACACGGCCAGCAACTTATCAGCGATGTTATACATCCCGGAGAGAAGCTTTCCCTGCTCACACGCTCCGAGAAAGCGCCAGCAGATTGAATTAAGATCAAGCGCCCAATAAAATCTGGGGTTACGCGACAATTTTTAACCAGGGACTCAAGCGTTGAGCCCATCAATAAAGTAACGACTAGTATACAATTACCAAATATTCATGTGAACTCGCCAACACGTCAGAGTACCCCACTGCTGATCTCCGGTTTTTTTACTACTGCGCCGTCCAGGGCCTAACCCTGTATTGCGGTAGTGAGGGACAAGGACGACACGAAATATTCTTTCGAAGGAAACTAAATGACAACCATCATCGTCACGCACGAAAACAACGAAACTGATGAGTTTGTTTTCGATGCGTCCAAACTAGTCATAACGCTTGGCAGAAGATCAACCAACGATGTCTGCATCCCCGATCTTTCCATCAGCGGTAATCACGCCACTCTGACACTTAGCGATGGTGAAACCATTCTTGAAGACCTTAACAGCACCAACGGCAGCTACGTTAATGGCCAGGTCATCCAACGCACAGCCATAACCTCAAGCGATGAAATTATTCTTGGCAAAATTCTCGTAAAATTTGCTATCGATTCGGCAGGCGACAACGCTGCATCATCGAAAGTCGTTGACAGCGCTTCCGCAACTTCCAGCGTACACAGTAGTCATGACCCGATCCATGCGTCCGGGAAAGAAGACGCTGCATCACCACGCACCGACGCCTCAACACCAGATAGCAACACCAATAACGTTTCGGATTCCGGTGAGCCGTCTGAGCAGGATCTACCAGACCTGTCCAACCTGACGACCCAGAGCGCGACACCCGTAAAAATCGCCAGTCTCGATGGCGATACCCCGACACAGATTCTGCCTGGCTCTGCATCGGGCAAACCCAAAGCCGCTAACGGACAAAGCAATGCAGAGTCCGACTCTGCCGCGCATCCTCTAGACGGCATAGAACACCTGGTGGTACCGAGCGAGAAGCCGACTGTTACGCCCATGCACGAACTCGATTCACCATCCGGCAACTCCAAAGGAGCGGTTATCGAGATAAAGAACGGCGCAAAATCCGGCCAGATACTGCCTATCGACAAACCTGTTACAACGCTTGGACGACCGGGCATACAGATCGCCGCCATAATGCGCAAACCTGACGGCTACTTTCTGATGCACATCGAAAGCGACGACAGTGTTGACAGACCGACACTTAACAGCGATTCAGTTGGCGACGAGCCCGTTCTTCTACACAGCGGTGATGAACTGACGGTGGCAGGAATAGACGTGGAATTCATGTTGTCCTGAATTTCCATGGATCAATCATGAATACCGGTTTCCGGCTTCATGATTTTTCTTCTGGCCAGCTCATTGTGGCGGGTAGGCTTGCCTACGTGACATTACCCTGATTTGCAGGAAACAAACCGCTGGACAGATAACGATCGCCGCGATCGCAAACAATAGTCACGACGACGGCATCGTTTAACGTCGGCAAAAGATTCAATGCGACTGTCAAAGCACCACCAGAAGATACGCCAGAGAGTATTCCCTCCTCTTTAGCCATTCGTCTCGCCATATCTTCCGCATCTGCCTGGCTAACGTCGATAATCGTGTCCACGCGCGAAGGCTCATAGATTTTCGGTAGATATGCCTGCGGCCAACGTCGAATTCCAGGGATACTGGATCCCTCTTTCGGTTGCACGCCTATGATCTGAATATCCGGGTTCTGCTCTTTAAGATAACGCGACACTCCCATAATAGTACCCGTGGTACCCATAGAACTTATGAAATGGGTAATGCGGCCTTCAGTGGCGTTCCATAACTCAGGACCTGTGCTGCGGTAGTGTGCTCCCCAGTTGTCCGGGTTGGCGAACTGATCCAGTATCACACCCTCACCACGCTCTGCCATGGCAGCCGCGGTATCGCGCGCATACTCCATACCCTGTTCTTCAGTGACCAGAATAAGCTCAGCACCATAGGCCATCATCAATGATTTTCGTTCATCGGTCATGTTGTCCGGCATAAGCAGTTTCAGCTTGTAGCCCAGCGTTGCAGCGACCATTGCCAATGCAATCCCCGTGTTGCCACTGGTGGCCTCCAGAAGCGTATCGCCTGGTTTTATCGTGCCACGTTCCTGTGCCTGAAGAATCATGTTTGCTGCTGGACGATCTTTTACCGAGCCTGCCGGGTTGTCGCCCTCAAGTTTGCCGAACACCAGATTTCCATTACTGTTACTGGCCATTCGCTGGATAGGAACCAGACGTGTATTTCCAATCTGATTTACCATCGATGGCATATCGTTAAGAGTTGCCTGAGTTGTCATGTTATGCATTATCCGAATTTATAGCCTGTGCGACACTGGCAAGCTGTTGTTCCACCGATAGGGTATCGCATTCAATCCGGGTAACGTCAGACATTGAACGCAACCAGGTGAGTTGTCGTTTCGCTAGTTGGCGAGTGGCAGCAATTGCCTTGTCTACCCAGTCGTCATTATCATTACTCGCAGGCGGGTTTTCCTCTAACGCCTGCTGGTAAAGCCTGTCCAGATACTCCCATGCCTGACGGTAGCCCACGCTTCGCATGGCCGGGAGGTTGGCGTTCAATCGCGTGTCCTGGTAAAGCTGCTGCATCTCTTCCATAAAGTTGTCATCCAGCATGGCCAGAAAACGTTGCTCAATGCGCTGATGCAGCCAGGATCGGTCATTCGGCACCAAGGCAATTTTTACGGGTGTGGCTGATAACATCGATCGCGTGTTTGACTGTAATTCAGATAAGGGCACACCGGTAAGCCTATACACCTCCAGCGCTCTTTGCAGACGTTGTGGATCATTGGGATGAATACGACTGGCTGCCACCGGGTCAACCTTCGTTAGCTGATCATGCATGGCTTGCCAGCCTAGCTGTTCAGCCTCCCTGGAAAGCTCTTCACGCAACTCGGCGCTTGCCTCCGGGAGTTCGGCAAGTCCCTGTTCCAGCGCCTTGAAATACAACATGGTTCCCCCCACGAGCAAGGCGCGTTTGCCCCTGGCATGAATGTCATGAATTAATGCATTGGCATCCGTACAAAATTCTGCGGCCGAGTAACTTTGCCATGGATCAACGATATCAATGAGATGATGAGCAATACCCGCTCTTTCCGCCAATGATGGTTTGGCCGTACCGATATCCATCCCCTTATATACCAGGGCAGAGTCAACGCTGATGATTTCAGCATTGAGCCTTTCTGCCAGTGACAGTGACACGGCTGTTTTGCCACACGCTGTAGCTCCCATCAGAAAAATGGCAGGCGTGTTAGCTGGCAAGCTTGCGTTGCCCGCTACGGACGCGCTATGAGGTATCGTCACGTATTGATCCAGATGAATTAATACGGATGTTAGCGTCCACGCAAGAACAGCTTGTCGAGATCGTTCATGCTCAATGCTGTCCAGGTTGGTCTGCCATGATTGCACTGACCACTGTTTGGTGTTGACTCAATCTGGCGAAGCAATGCATTCATTTCCGAAATACTCAAACCGCGATTTGCACGTACCGAACCATGACAGGCCATGGAAGACAAAACCTGATCGACTGCGCTGTTAAGACGCTCGCTGTTATCAACATCCATCAAATCCGAGAGCACATCTCTTAACAAAGCGGCAACATCACTGCGGCCAAGTATGGCAGGGACCTCCCTGATAATGAGTTGCTCCGGTGCCATACGATCGACAACCAATCCGACACTGGCAAGCCATTCTACCTCCGACTCACAACGATCAGCCTCACTTTCACTGACATCGAGGCTAACCGGCACCAGAAGGGCCTGAGTTTTCAGGGTACCTTGACTGTAGTCAGCCTTTAAGCGCTCATAGGTAATTCGTTCGTGCGCGGCATGCGCATCTACAACGATCAGACCCTGTGCATTTTCTGCCAGTACATAAACACCATGCAAATGTGCACGCGCAAAGCCCAAAGGTGGAATACCATCAGCGCCGCCGTCATTCTCGTTCTCCGAATCAGAAACACTATGGTCAGCGGGTGAAATGCGATCCAGTACGCCTTGCTGATTTCCATAGGGACTGATGGGCTTGGGCGCTGAAGGATGCGAGTCTGCCCCCAGGCGCTGTAAAGCGTCAAGTTGTTCGCGAACCTGCAATGGCATGGGTCGCTGAACTGGCGTGTGACCAAACCGGTTGGCCGGGTTGTTCATTTCATGATGATTGCTACCTGTGACACCTTGAAGCAAGTTGTCTTCATCAGCCGTGGTATTTAACCGGGCTGTGGGCAATGCGTCTGAAAGCGAGTCCTCCGGACGAATAGCCGCCAGCAACTGTTTGATGGAGTGGCGGATAAAACCGTGCACCGATTGGCTATCCCGAAATCTGACCTCCTGTTTGCCCGGATGTACATTGACATCTAACGCTTGTGGATCCATGTCCAGAAACAATACGAACGCCGGAAACCTCTGATGGTAAATGAGATCGCTGTAAGCCTGTTTGACCGCATGCGAGATAACCTTGTCGCGAACCATGCGCCGGTTAACGTAGAAGTATTGCATATCAGCTTGCGAACGAGAAAACGCCGGATCTGCAAGCCAGCCAGATAAGCCAAGCCCGGCACCATCTATACTGACATGATGTGCAGCCTCTCCGAAGCCTTTTCCAAGAATTCTGGCAACTCGTAATCCCTGCGCCTCGACAGTTTCAGCACTTTTACACTCAAAAACGCTTTTGCCGTTGTGGGTAATGGAAAATGCCGTTTGTGGATACGCCATGGCAAGCGTTTTGACAATACTTTCGCAACGCGCAAACTCTGTACGTGCCGTGCGCATGAATTTGCGCCTCGCCGGTACATTGTAAAACAGGCTTTGTACATCAACCGCCGTCCCAACCGGATGTGAGGCAGGCTCAACGTCAAGCTCGCCGGTACCTTGATAATGAATACGTGCGCCATGCTCTGCATCGGCAGTAGCCGATGTTATCGATAGCCTTGACACCGATGCAATACTGGGTAGAGCTTCACCACGAAACCCCATGCTGGAGACCTTCTGCAAGTCCTCCATACTATTGATCTTGCTAGTGGCATGTCGGCTCAATGCCAACGGCAATTGTTCCCGGTCAATTCCGCAGCCATTGTCCCGCACCCGGATTCTGTCCAGACCGCCCTGGTCAAGTTCAACGGAGATTTTGCTCGCACCAGCGTCAATGGCATTTTCCAATAGCTCCTTGACGATGGATGCCGGACGCTCGACAACCTCACCTGCGGCGATCTGATTGATCAGGTGATCCGGTAGCTGCTGAATTACTGCCATGATGTCAATCTGGGTATCTACAAGGCCATGCCTACCCCTATTCTACCGCGTGAACTGCTGCGAACCGGTCAATTTTTCAGGATCCTTTACTTCGCCGCCCTGCCGCCAGATAAGTACCGTCCGGGGAACGCTTTTGCAGATAGGTGTATAGACCTTGCGCAATGGCCGTGGCCAGTTTCTCCTGATACGCTACGCTGTTCAGTTTTCTCTCTTCCGCCAGATTGGAAATGAACGCAGTCTCAATCAGAATCGATGGTATGTCGGGTGATTTGAGTACCGCGAATGCCGCCTGTTCCACGACTGGCTTATGTACAGGGCCTAGTCTGGCGAGCTGCGCAAGCACATCGGTGCCCACCTCAATACTGCGCTCCATCGTATTGCCTTGTGTCAGATTGATCAGCGTCTGGGCCAATCCATTCTCCAGCCCGTTCAAAGCGACATCACCGTAGAGTGCAGCAGAGTCGTTCTCGCTTTTTGCCAGCCAGGCTGCCGCTTCGGAGCTGGCGCCATCCATTGACAGTGCGTATACCGAACTACCATGTGCAGTTTCACGATTTATCGCATCAGCATGAATCGACACAAATATATCCGCCTGAGCCCTGCGAGCACGCTCCATTCGTTCGCGCAGGTCTATGTACACATCACTGTCCCGGATAAGCACCGGGGTTATGCCGCGAATGCCGACAAGCTGGTTGTGCAGGCGGATGGCTACGGCAAGCACAACGTCTTTCTCAAACGTTTTTTTACGACCAATGGCGCCCGGGTCTTTGCCTCCATGGCCCGCATCGATCGCGATCACGACATCACGTAAGGATGGGTTATGTTCCCGCCCTCTACCGCCCGGCAGTGCGTCAGCGGGCACACCCATATCCACAATCAGGCGCTGACCGCCCTGGCGCGGAACAATGCGTGATGTGGGTGATACCTCATGGCGCAGATCAAGAACAACACGTAAAAAACCCTCATCGTGTTGCGCATAGCGAATGGCCTTGACAACACCACTCTCAAACTCTTCTGTGGGCAATTGCGTGCCCAGCGTTGTACGAGGTAAATCAATAACAAGCCGGTAAGGTTTCGCCAACATGAACATATCGGCGCTGGCGTCTGCCGAGTCCAGATCGAAATGCAGCATCAGGTTGTCCTGCTGCACCATCTTGAATCCATAGAGCTTGGGGGCAGCGGAAGCCATCAACGGCAGGAGACAGATCAACAGCGCGATTATCCACCCCGTCACTAGGGCAGGATTAATCAATTGAGCTGATGCAAATCGACTGATTGACGAATACCATCTGGAACACATTAGCGGCCTCATTAAACCGTTTTTCCTCATATTGTTCTCCCAACATCCACACTGTCCACTCATCAATTATTCCCTTGCAAGCGGGCATCTACTCACGGCCTCTAAAACCCGATTGCTGGCGATATCTGTCAGCTCTGCCAGATTACAGCGTAGTCGAGAGTTGGGAAATTGCCAGACCGGATTGAGACAACTCTAATTTTCCGCCCGCGATCAAGCCTTGGCTGATGCAACAATGAACATATATCCGGCAAACATCTCACAATGACCCCGGCCAACCCCGGACTTGAACATCGTCTCAGCTTGCGACGACACGATGGTTTTTCACCGCAAAAACGGGCAAGCCAGTGATGGGGAAAACCGATAAACTCGGTGCGTCCGAGAACATTACCTTGCCAGTAAAGAACCCGATCTCATGAATACGTCCATTGTCGATGCGCACACCATAGATGCCTTCTCTACCGATGGCGTGGTCATCGTACGCGGATTACTGACAGAATATGTCGATCTCATCCGGCAGGGGATTGATGAAAACATGCTACATCCGGGAGAGTACGCAGCGGAGAACCTCAAACCCGGAGAACCCGGGCGATTTTTCGACGACTACTGCAACTGGCAACGTATACACGCATTTGAAAAGGTCATCCGTGAATCAGCCATGGTTGAGCTAGCCGCAAAGCTAATGCAATCAGAACAGGTTCAGCTGTTTCATGATCATGTTCTGGTCAAAGAGGCAGGCACTTCCAAAGCAACACCCTGGCATCAGGACAGCCCGTACTATTTTGTCGACGGACAACAAACCGTGTCGTTATGGTGCCCAGTGGATCCCGTCAGCGATGCAAGCCTTCGCTGTGTGGCAGGCTCACATCGTTGGGAAAAACCGGTGCTGCCAACTCGCTGGTTGTCCGAGGACAATTTCTACAACGATACTGAACGCTATCAGCCGGTTCCCGATCCAGACGCGCAAGGCATGGACATTCGTGAATGGGATATGCAACCCGGGGATGTAGTCGCTTTTCATTTCGGAGTCCTGCACGGCGCACGTGGCAATCATTCAAGTCAGCGTCGCCGCGCATTCTCTGTCAGATTCGTTGGCGACGACGCCCGCTATGTGGAACGTCCCGGCCCCACTTCACCTCCCTTCCCGGGACACGGAATGACACCCGGTAATACTTTGCGTGAAGACTGGTTTCCCTTACTGCGCTGATCGCGTAAAGCCAAAATATCATTGACCAACAGCCAGTGGCTAGCTGTACTCAAGCCTGCCACCACTGTCAAGGTGCAATGTAGAGCAACACCGGATTACCGAATTTTCGTTCAATGGTCGCCCGCAGTAGCAACGCGCCTGAACTGTTCACACGTACGCCCGACGTGCCAGGCCGTGCAATTTGCCCGGCAACGGATAACGACGCTATGGGTTTCTTGACACCGGCTATGGCTACCGCATCACCTGACCTCACCAACTCGCGCATGGTACCCGCCGGATCAACCTGCCACAGCGAGTTGAACGGTTTGACAAGTGGCTCCGTCACTGGATTGGAGGCGGTTCCTGGAAGTTGCGCTTGCTGGTCAGCTGCCGCTTCAATGGCTTGCTCGGATGGTGACACTTCGCCATAGATTACAAGGTTGCCCTGCATGTCAACATAGGGAGTTCCAAGCTTACCCAGTACGGCATCCGTTCCCTGACCGGGCAACGCGGAATTGCTGGTGAATGCATACTGTAAAGCTGATGCACCAGGCACATCAATGGATCCATGGGGTTGACCTGCATGACCTAAGCCTACGAAATACACAGGCTGTTCCGTTTCTTCCAGCAATACTTTGAGTGAAATCTGATTGTTGGCATTGATCTGCAATGACAGGCTCCGCGATTCGCCTGAGAACACGGCAATACTTCTCCCGACCTGAATTTCTTCACCCTCAAGTGCAATCAGCCTTGCACCACCTTGTGGCGGCATCAGCCAGAATGACCACTGACCATCAAACGTTTCTTCTTGCTCTACTGGAACTCCTATCAGCTCGGCCAGACGTATTGCATCTTCATCTGGCTCAACTTGCTCGGCCTCCAGAGCTTCGGCAAGATCATCACGGCTTGCCAGATTCGCGAATACGACCGCTGAACCATCTTCCGTTACGGTATACAGCGACACGTCGGAAAACACATGAGTGCCCGATCCCGGGACGGCATCTCCATCCTTCACCACTTCCTGGTAACCACTACCGCTATAGCGCATGACGGCTCGCCCCTGCTCACAGTTACCATCGCCTCCCACTTGCGCCTGGAAAATCAGACTGGCATTGCGAGTTACGCCTAATCGAAGATTATCGACTGTGTTGTCGGGGGCATAGACACGACATCCGTTACCCAGACGCGGCGCACTCTGAGGCTTATCGATCCAACTATGCGCTATTGCCCTTGTTTGTCCATTGTCGACGTACCAGACGCTGTATTGCCGAGTGACAAGCTCTATCTGTTCAGGCGCCTCATCATCCTCGATATCGTCATTTAACACACCGGCCCTTTCTTCCACCGGCACCTTGGTCACTATGCGTTCCACACTCACCAGCGCACTGACATTATCTGATTGATCAGCAACCTCTATGGCATCGATTCTTACTGGTCCGATCAGTCCGGCGATGGTGGAAGCCGACTGCATGACGACATTATGCGTGTTACCACGACTTACCATATACGCCTGTGTCATTGTGGCTTCCGCCTGTACTTCAACCAGTTGTGCCAACGATCCATCATCGCCAAGCGCAAGTTTCAATGTCTTGAAGTAGGTGTGTTCATCGGCAAGACCCGGAATGGAGGTACCCGTTTGAAATATCTGATTGGGAGCGCTGGCATCACCAGCCCAGACGCCGTATGCAGGTTCTCTGGCGATGCTGAAACGCCCGGTAAAAGCTACCTGGTTAGCATCGTTAAGGTGATACTCATCAATCTCCTCCATCAAGGCACGTGGTGATTGCAGCACCGGCCCACCGACGGCCGCCAATGCCTGAGAGCGTCGACCATCAATGGTATACGTAGCTGTCTCAACATCAGCAGAGGGCTGATAGATAGAGCCAGCCCCAATGCGGTCAACGTCCGGGCCCTGCGGAACTGCCGCAGGCACCTGACCAGGTAATTCACCGGGTAACAATGGCTCCTGCTCCACCGCGCCATCGGTACCATTAGCGCCATCCACGTCGGCCGGATCCACTACCTCTACAGCCGCAGGTTCGATGGTACCGGGTTGAAGTGTTGCTTCAGGATCGGTAACAGTACCAGCCAGCGCTTCTGATGGATCAACCACTGGCGCGCTGTCGGTGATGTCTCCAGTTGCTTCGCTTATGGGAGCATCCGTTGCATCGACCGCGTTGCTTACCTCCCTGTCCGCACTCTCATCGGCAATGGTATCTCCAGCTGCAACGCCAGCGGTATCCGCTGTAGGTTCTCCCGGTGTTGCCCCATCACCCACATCGCTGTTGGTGTCTCCTGCTTCTACATCATCCCCGGTGCCGGCAGTATCGCCAGCTGAACCACCCGCCACATCACCAGTAGTCGCAACGGCAGTTCCACCGCTTCCATCAATGGGATCACTTAAGGTTTCACCATTGGGATTGTCGCCATCTCCCGGCGAGTTATAAACACTGGTGCTGTATTTACGACGATCACAACCGGCCAGGAAAATCGTGATACACAAACAGACGAGCAGGGTTTGAGCCGGGCGGCGAAGTGCGGTACGAATCAGCATGTCTGGACCATTTTCAACGCATTGTTACGCACACCTGCGATTGCCATTTCCATGCCGCGTCTCTATCCGGAAAACGTATTCCATGAGAGAGGCAACGGTGTCGTTAACCTTCGCCTTGCAGTCGCTTGAGCTAAATCATTTGTGTGTCGTCTACAGGGCTGGTAACGTGGTCAGGACTCTGATAACAATTGGGCAGGAAGGCATATGAGCGATTACATTTTCCACAGTCCATTGGCACCACTAGATATTCCATTGGTGCACATCACCGAATTTGTCTTTCAAAAATGTGACGCACGCCCTGATCACCCGGCCATGATTGACGGAAAGTCGGGCGCAACCTTGTCTTTTTCCGAGTTGGCCACCCGTACAAGAAGACTGGCAGGCGGTCTCCAGGCACGCGGATTTTCAGCGGGCGATGTATTGGCTCTGATCGCTCCCAACTGCCCCGACTATGCCGTCGTGTTTCACGCAGCTGCACTTTGTGGTGGTACGTTAACAACAGTCAACCCAACCTATGGCATTGCCGAAGTAAGGCAGCAACTACTGGACTCAAAAGCGATCTGGATCATCGCAGATCAAGCGTGTATGGCTGTTGCGAAGCAGGCAATGCGAGGCACCTCTGCCCTCTCTCTGGCGTGCATACAAGGTAATTCGCAAGGCACAAGTATTAACGGTTTGCTCGGTGACGAAATCGATCAGGTTCCCGTAGATCTGCACAAGCAACCCGTCGTCCTGCCCTACTCATCCGGTACAACCGGTCTGCCTAAAGGCGTTATGTTGAGCCACCAGAATCTGGTTGCCAATCTTGTCCAGCTCAATGACACCATGCAGTATGAAGAATACGAAGTCGGGATCGCGGTATTGCCGTTTTTTCATATTTTCGGCATGCAGGCACTTATGGGTAGTCTGTTGTCCAATGGACATTCACTGGTAACCGTTCCACGGTTTGATATGGCGCAGGTTTTAAATCTGATCCAGACCCACAAAGTTACGCAATTTTTTCTTGTACCCCCAATCGTACTTGGTCTTGCCAAGTCCCCCCTTGTCGATGATTATGATTTGAGTAGCCTGAGAAAAATTGTCTGTGGCGCTGCACCTCTTGGTGGAGATCTTACAACCGAAGCCAGCAAAAGAATTGATTGCCCTATTGTCCAGGCTTATGGAATGACTGAACTAAGCCCTGCCAGCCATGTAACACCCGGATTCAAACACAAACCCGGCTCCAGTGGCGTCACAGTGGCTAATACACAATCACGAATAGTTGACAAGAACAACAATGATTTGCCGCCAGATACCGAAGGTCAACTGCTGGTAAAAGGCCCTCAGGTGATGATGGGATATTTGAACAACAAAGTTGCTACAGCTGAGACACTCGACGACGACGGCTGGTTGCGTACTGGTGATCTTGCAGTAATCGATGAAGACGGTTACTTGACCATTGTCGATAGAGTCAAAGAACTCATAAAATATAAGGGCTTTCAGGTTGCACCTGCAGAACTTGAAGCATTGATCATCACCCTCCCGTATGTTGCTGATGTAGCGGTTGTAGGAGTTCCCGATGATGAAGCCGGAGAAGTACCGATGGCTTATCTGGTTTACAAAGGCAATACCAGCTCACTGGACGAAGGTATGCTTGAGCAAAAAGCTGACGACATTAAAAAATTTGTCGCCTCTGAGCTGGCAAGTTACAAATGCATACAATACGTTCAGTGGGTCGATTCAATACCTAAATCTGCGAGCGGAAAAATCCTGCGTAGAGTATTGCGTAAAAATCAATCTGAACAAGCGCTGTAAACCCATCGCGATAAACATACACTTGGGACACTGTTACAAGCGTCGAACATCCCCTGGAAATTCAGACCAAGGATTGGCAACTAGTAACTAAGCGGTACCTGCGCCCCAGGTATCTTTGAGCCTGTAGCCCCGTGGCCACGGATCAGCCGGGTCGAGCATATGTTGATGAACACCGGTTATCCAACTGCGCCCGGTTATCTCAGGAATAACTGCGGGCGTATCTGCCACGCGAGCTTCATCGACAATGCGCCCTGAAAACGTCGAGCCGATAATGGAATGCGCCTTGAGCGTGTCCCCAACGCGCATTTTACCTTGCGCATGCAAGAGCGCCATACGCGCAGACAGCGCCGTCCCCGTTGGAGAGCGGTCTACTTTTCCCGGCTGGATAGCGACAGCAGATTTCGCGTTCAACTCTGCGCCTTTACCCGATAGCGGGCCCGCAAAAAGACAAAATGAGATGTGCTTCCAGTCAGGATTGCAAGGATGGGTAAAGCCCAGTTGCCGGTTTGCGGCATGGGTAAGCCTGACGCCTAGTTGTGCAATATCCCGTGCCTCATCGGGTACGATGTTAAAACCCAATTCGTCCGCATCGACAATAACAAAACTATCACCCCCATACGCGGTATGCACCATCAGGGTTCCAAGACCTTCAACCTCCAGTGCTGCATACATTTTATCAACAAAACTGGGGACATTCTGAACAGCAATACTTTCAGCCTTACCGTCCCTGCAGTTGGCGCGAACACGCACTAATCCTCCTGGCGCTTCTAGCGTCAAGTGAGTCACTGGAGTAGCCATCGGAATAATTCCACTATCCAGCAACACAGTTGCAACGCAAATTGAATTTGAACCGGACATCGGCGGCGTATGTTCCGGCTCCATAATAATAAATGCGGCATCCGCATCAGGATGTTTGGGCGGTACCAGCAGATTGACATGCCGAAAGACGCCACCTCGCGGCTCGTTCAGCACAAAATCACGAAGCGTACCGTCCTTCTCGATAAAATTTCGTTGATCCCATAAAGTATCGCCTGGGGGTGGAGCAACACCACCAACGATAACATCGCCAACCTCTCCTTCGGCGTGTGCAGATATGACATGAATGGTTTTACTGCTGCGCATTTTTGTTGTTCCGGGAAAGCGAAAGTTGAAGCGACTGAAAACAGGAATTCATAGTTAGCACCGTCGAGCGCAAGCTTTATCTACTCTTTATAAACAACGGCAGGTTCCGGTGTAAAACAGGTAGGGCACCCATGAAAGACGCAGGTGCATTACCTGTCAGCTGACTAGCTCATATCTCATGAACACACTATAAGGATCATACTGGTAGTCTGCAAAGGGTTCGCATTCGACAAATCCCAGATTCTTATATAAGTTGCGTGCAGCATCGAAGGCCTCTGGTGTTCCTGTTTCCAGAAGCAAGTATTTAAGATTTCGCTCAGAAGCAACCGCCAGCATATGATTAAGCAACAGACGCGCAACACCTTTACGCAGGTGTGAAGGTGCTGTCTTCATTGATTTGATTTCTACCGAATCGGCATCCAGTTGTTTTATTGCACCACAGCCGAGTAACTCACCTTTTTCTCTAACGGTCCAGAACGTCAATGCCGGATGCCTGAGCGCATCAATATCCAGAGCGTGTACGCTTTCCGGTGGTGAATGTCTGCGCATATCAGCCAGATGCTCAAGCAGCAATGCATGAACGTCGGTTGTTCCCGGATCTTCCTGCTGAATATTCATTTGCTGACAATCATACAATCTAATGCGCACACCAACACATTCACAGGCTTAGGCGGATGAGTAGGCACAATGGAGCTCGCGGGCGTTTTAACAGATGTCTTCAAACACATCGCTATGTGCGGGCTGCCAGCCAAGTTCTACCCGGGCTTTTTCTGCACTCATATTTTGATCAATTGCGTAACCCTCTGCCCAATCTCCGAAATCGCGTTTGGCGTGCTTGACATCATAGACAATGCACTTGCACCCATTGCCAGCGCTACTGGATATCGCGTTGGCGATATCACCCACCCGGACACCATCCATGGAAGAAGCGTTATAAACGTCACCTGCTTTTCCTTTCAACAACATCAGTGCATAAACCTGAGCCAGATCCAGCGTATGTATGAGAGGCCAACGAACATCAAGACTGCCATACACCCTGATGTGCCCATGATTTTCAATATCATCATACATTCGCTGAAAAACACCACCGCGATGTTCGTAAACCATCGCCGGGTGAATCACCATGCCTTTCACATGCGTATCAGCCAACACTTGATTCAGTGTGCTTATTGAACGCAGGAAGCCCGGTGCGGGACTCAGAGACGTACGTTCGGTAGCTATGACGTCTCCCGTTTGCCCATACAGCCAACATCCAGCGGTATATATCAGAGTCTTCGAGGAATCAGGTGTTCGCAAGCCCTTCAGTAGAGCCGCGACAAGGTTTTGGTCAACGGTATCCATGTCATCGTCCCAGGTTGCTGCCGCGTGTATTACGGCATCGACGCACTCGAGACAATCGATCCATTTTTCAGGGTATCGAATGTCGCCTTGTATAGGCGTTGCACCGACAGCGAGAAGTTGTTCAGTTGATATTGGTGAGCGAGACAAAGCGGATACTTCACATTGCCGCTTGATCAGCTCATCGACTATCGCCGCACCGATTGAGCCAGTGCCGCCTAACACCAGAACGTGCATCTAGTAATCTTCCAGGCCGAGAAGCCCTCTATGGGCAGTGTTGATTCTACATCTCGGCTGCCACTTGCCGCAACGCCTGGACAAAGACATCAGTTGGCTGGCCACCGGAAATCAAATGTTTGTCGTTTATAATGACAGCAGGCACCGAGGTTACGCCCTGACCGGCATAGAAGCTCTGCCGCTCGCGGACCTCTCTGGCAAACTCATCACTCTCCAGTACCGCCCTGACCCGTTGTTCGTCCATCCCGATGTCCAGCGCACAGGCAATTAGCACTGCATGATCCCCCATACGTTCCGATCGCGTATGGCACGCAGCCAACAAGGCTTTTTTCAATGCAGCCTGTTGTCCCGGCTGTCCTTCAGCATCGGCCAGATGCAACAGCCGGTGCAAATCAAAGGTATTCCAGATTCGCCCACGCCCATCAGGATTGAACTCAAAACCGACTTCAGCCCCACGCTCGCGAATCCTGTTACGAATATCTATTTGCTGTGCCTCGGTGGATCCGTACTTCTGTGTCAGATGCTCGACAATATCCTGCCCCTCCGTCCCCATTGCCGGGTTCAGTTCAAAGGGCTGGAAGTAAATGTCAGCGCCTATCTCGCCTTGCAAACGATCCAGGGCCTGTTCAAGACCACCTAGCCCGACAGCACACCAGGGGCAGGACACATCAGAGACAAAATCGATTTTGAGTTTTTTCATGGCGTGCAGCTTATTTCAGTGGATGGGAGATTCGCCTGTCAATCGGACAGAGACTGCAGGGATCCATAACAGGTGTCTGATTCAATGGTGACGATACGACCTCCTCCCTCAGCGTAATCGATGAGTATTCGAACATCCGCTGTGGGTAATAAATCACCAGCCCGCTCAGCCCATTCAATTATCACTAGATCATGCGAATCTAACACCTCGTCGAAACCCAGATAATTGAGTTCATCAGGATCCGCTAGTCGATATAAATCCAGATGCGCAATCTGCGCTAACCCGGACAAGGGCGGGTCGATAGTATAAGTCTCAATGAGTGTATAGGTTGGACTCTTTACGCGTCCAACATACCCGGCGGCATGAATGATGGCTCTTGCCAGGACACTCTTGCCTGCGCCCAACTCTCCCTGCAACGTCAGCAAGGTGCCATTGGTCAACGCACCGGCAAGCTGTCTGCCGAAAAGCTGCATGGCTGCCTCATCCGGACAAGGCAAGGTTTGATGAAACCTCACCTTGTAACCATTTTCAAGCTAGCGAGCGAGCTGTCCCACTGGGCATCGGTCGGTGCTGTAACCTCAACTCGCGCACCTTTCCAGTCAAATCCCAGAGAGCGTGAATGAAGAAACAATCTTGACAGCCCCATGGACTTGAAGCGTGCGTTACGCCGGTTATCACCGTAGCGGTCATCGCCTACGACAGCATGGCCCACATGCTTTGTATGCACTCGGATCTGATGCGTACGCCCGGTATCAAGTGTCACGTCCAGGAGTGTTGCATCGGTATATCGTCTGGCGATGTCAAAGTATGTAAGAGACGGCTGTCCGTCCAGACTAACCATCACACGTCGCTCGCCGGCGTGCTCTACATTTTTCAACAATGGCGCATCCACCTTTTGCAAATTCTCGGGCCATTGTCCCGACACCAGTGCCAGATACCGTTTGTCGATGGTTCGATTTCTGAACAAATCCTGCAAGCTGCGGTTAGCTTTCATGCCACGCCCCACCAAGAGGCATCCACTGGTAGCGCGGTCTAGCCGGTGGCTCAGTTCCAGATGTTTTTCGTCACGGTGCTGACGCAGCGCATCGATCAGACCGAAGTCCAGACCACTCCCCCCATGAACTGCCAAACCAGCGGGTTTATTGACGATAAGAAAGTCCTCGTGTTCCAGCAACACTGAAGCCCCCACGAGTTCGGCAAGCTTTGACGGAACGTGGACGTTGTCGCCAGACTTCACTTGAAGGGCCGGAATTCGCACTTGTTCACCGCTGACAAGTTTGCGCGTCTGCTTGATACGCTTACCATTGACTAGCACCGCGCCTTTTCGAATTAACTGATATATGTGACTGCGCGGTACGCCCGGGCAATGGCGAATTACAAAATTGTCGACGCGCTGCCCTTCCTGATCATCGCTGACACGCTCATGCCGGGATTTTGACAACTTCAGGTTGTCACCAGCGGGGCGATCGTTGTCAGTGTTGGTAATATCAACCATCGATTCGCTGGGTTTATTATCTGGTTTGCATGAATATTGCGTGCAACTAGCACCGGGACACCTTGTATTCTGCGTGACATTGCCTTCAGATGACAAGGATGGCTCGCAAAGGTTAAATCAGTGAGAAGTAAAACACATCTGAGATTGCCGAAAACGCTCTCCACTGCTATATTGGGAAGTCGGTGAAGAAATGGATTCAAGTTACCGGCAAGTCTGACATTATTGTTCATCCCTGTCGTTGTGGGTAGTGGAGAGGTTGCACAACATGCTTGCCTACTCTAGCTAGTCTGACCAAGGGTTAGCGGATACAGCTCTAAAACACGGGCTGCTCTCAGGGCGTAATCATTACAATTCACCTTTGTAACGCGAACAATCAGGTCAGTCAGTCGTGGAAATTTCTCACGAGTGCAACCGATTTTGTATTGCCCCAAAGCTTCACGCAAGGGGGTTACGTCTGGCCGGAAGCCAGTCGTAACGACAATTTAAAAACCAATTATGGCTTGCTGTATCGCGCAGGATCTAGAAGACCTGCTTTGCGCGTGCGCCCGCCAACAGACAATGACACGGATTCCGCCTACTCGGCCAACAATATGCTGAGCGCTTTTAATCAAACGCAATTACTGATTCTTGCGTGGCTACAGCCACATGCAAGCACTCTAGTGTGCGCTCTTGCAAAGCAGCTACTGGCCTGGGCAGGGTCCGCAACGGACCATACTTATAATGAAAAGAATGCTGATCAACGCTACTCACCCAGAGGAGTTGCGTGTTGCCATCGTCGATGGTCAACGACTGGTCGACCTGGATATAGAACATAAATCTCGCGAACAACGAAAATCAAACATATATAAAGCCAAGATTACCCGCGTCGAGCCCAGCCTCGAAGCGGTTTTCGTCGACTACGGTGCCGAACGACACGGCTTTCTGCCGTTCAAGGAAATATCTCGTGAGTACCATCGGGATAATGGAAAGAAGGCTGAAAATGGACGTCCCAATATTCGAGACGTCATCAAGGAAGGTCAGGAAATTGTTGTCCAGATTGAAAAGGAAGAGCGCAGCAACAAAGGCGCGGCGCTAACCACCTTTATCAGTCTGGCAGGCAGGTTTCTGGTCCTGATGCCGAATAACCCCCGCGCCGGTGGCGTCTCTCGCCGCATCGAAGGCGATGATCGATCCGAACTCAAGGCCGCCATGTCAGATGTGGAGGTACCCGATGGCATGGGAACTATCGTCAGAACCGCAGGAATCGGACGCACCACAGAAGAACTGCAGTGGGATCTGGACTACCAGGCTGATATATGGAGAGCCATTCAGGATGCCGCCGGCGAACGCAAGGCTCCGTTTCTTGTGTACCAGGAAAGCAATATCATCGTCAGGGGGCTGCGCGATTACTTTCGCGGCGACATCGGTGAGATCATTGCTGACGAGCCTGCAACACATGCACAGGCCGCCGAGTTCATCAAACTCTACATGCCTCAGAATGAGCGCAAGCTCAAGCTATACCAGGACGATGTTCCCCTATTCAATCGCTATCAGGTTGAATCCCAGATTGAAACGGCGTTTCGCCGTGAAGTACGTCTGCCCTCGGGTGGCGCGCTAGTCATAGATCACACCGAAGCCTTGATATCCATCGATATCAACTCGGCACGAGCAACCAAAGGCAGTGATATCGAAGACACCGCCACCAATACCAATCTGGAAGCTGCCGATGAAGTTGCCCGTCAGTTGCGCTTGCGTGACCTCGGTGGGCTGGTCGTTATCGATTTTATCGACATGATGGCCTCTAAACATCAACGCTCCGTAGAAAACCGATTGAGAGAAGCGCTCAAACAAGATCGTGCCAGAGTCCAGGTGGGCAGAATCTCAAAATTCGGTTTGCTGGAAATGTCTCGGCAGCGCTTGCGTCCCTCACTGGGTGAATCATCCGAAAATGTCTGCCCGCGTTGCCATGGACATGGCACTATCCGCGGCATTGAGTCCACAGCTTTGTCTATTCTGCGTCTGGTAGAAGAAGAGGCAATGAAAGACAACACGGGACGCGTGCTTGCCGATGTACCGGTCGAGGTTGCAACCTACCTTCTGAATGAAAAACGCCAGAGCATCAACGAAATCGAAGCGCGAAACCAATGCACGTTGCTTATTGTTGCCAACCCATCCATAGAGACACCTAACTACAGCATCGAACGCATACGGATGACGGATGAAGAGCACGAAAGTGCCAGCAAGAAAAGTTACGAACTTGCTGTGGATAATTCGGAAACCTATTCCCCACAAGATGCAAGAGACGAGAAAAAGCCCGAAGCAGCCGCTGTCAGCAGCGTCGCGCCGTCAGCCCCTGCGCCCACACCTGCTAACCGTCAACCCGCGGCGGATGCTGCCCCTGCCCGCGCGCCAGGTGGATTCTTCAAGATGTTTGGCGCGGTAACCTCTCTATTCGGTGCCGGTGCAGCCAGCTCTTCCGCCGCACAGGAGGAGACTCCAGCCAGGAACGCATCGGCCAAAGGGCAGAATCGCCAGCAAAAAAGCGACGACGCCAAGTCAGATGACACGCGGGGTCGACGTCGTAACAACAAACGCGGTGGCAATCGTGGCCGTGGCAAAGCCAATCAGGATAGCGAAACCACTGAAACCACGGCTAGCGAGGCGCGTGGTGGAAACCGCAACAGCAATCGCCGTGGCAAGAGTGACACTAACAAGGATTCTGATCGCCAGACCGGTCGTAACCAGCGCGGCAATGCGAGTTCTAAATCGACAGCTGCACAGTCCGATGAACAGGCGGGCACGACGCGTAATTCCCGCTCGAGGGGCCGGGGTAGAGGTCGCAAGAATGAAAGAACCGAGACGGAGACTGGCGACAACAATACAGTGACAACCGACGAGTCGGTTGAGCCATCGGCCGTTAAATCCGATGCTAACGCAAACGATGCTCAACAGACCAATGTCACTGAAGGCGGCAGCGCCAATTCGGCGCAAGGCGCACAAGCTGCTGGCGAAGAAGGCAACCGCACGCGGGGTCGACGCGGTGGTCGCAGACGTGGCGGCCGAGGCAGAGGCCGTAACGCAAACGCTACGGAATCGGCTGAAAATGCTGAAGCCACGACTGCCGAGAAAACCGCCGGGGGAACTTCCGACAAGACACCGGATGGTTCGGAGACGACTGTTTCCGCTGAACAAGGACCTGCGCGTAACGATAAGGCAGCAGCCCCTGCAGCTGTAGCAGCCAGCACCGCAGAATCCGCCGTTGCCGCTACTAACGAGAACACGGATAACGCTAAACCGCAGGCTAATAAGCCAGCTGATAGCAAAGTATCTGACGCAGCGACATCAGCTTCGGCACCAGCGGCATCCTCGCCAGCACCTGCAACCAGCGCTGAAGTTGAAGCGGTTAGCAAAGTCGACAGCACTGTTCCAGAAAAGAAACCCAGAGCACAACGACCACCGAAAACTTCAGATCAGAAGTCCGAATCGACTGGATCGGACGCTAGCAAGACCCCGGGCAGCAACGCTGAAACCTCGGACTCTGACAAGATCCAGGTCAAAGCGACGACGCCAGATGCCTCCAACACCGCTGACGCAGGTGGCAATACAACTGGCAAGGAAACCGCAAAGGCCACTGAAAAGAAACCCCGGCCTGCGCGCAAGGCGCGGTTAGCGAAAAAAGTGGAATCGGCGAACGCAAAAGCCGCTGAAGAAGCCGGCGGTGCCACAAAGCCCTCTTCTGAGACAACAGCTGCAGACCAGTCCGCATCTGTGAAAGAGAACAGCGGGACAACACCCGTTTCGGATAAACCTGCCGCGCCAGCTAAGGCCACTGGCAAATCCGCGGATACGGCGGCAGCTGCCAATGATAATTCAGCGACGCCAGCGAGTGAGGCGGCAGAAACCAGAAAACCCCGACGTCCGGCCAGACGTAAACCACCTGCGGACATTCAGGCGGAGTCTGACAAAACGCCAACAACTAACGCGTCTGGAAAACCGGAAAGCGATAAAAAACCCGCTCTGCCGTCAGATGAAGTGAAGATCGCAGAGGCAAAGCCTGTCACATCAGCCAATGCTAAGGACAAAGCCGATCCAGTACCTGCAAACACTGGCCAAGAGCCCAAGGTGTCACAGAGACAACCTAGTCAATTGAAGAGCAGCGTTCGATCTCTGGCCAATAAGGATGGCAGTAATGGAGCACCAGCTTCCTCTTTTGCCTCCCGAAAAATTGCCGACGTTGGTGGCAGCACCCCTGACAAATCAGGTGACACCTCCCCTGCGACTCCTGACTCAAGCAGCAACGCCGCTAAACAAGTCGATCAATAGGGTTTCGAGAGATTTCGCAGTTCCTCGGAGAATTCTGCTTTGAGACTAAACCTCAGAGCAGAACTCCCGATCTCTACTTTGATACCGGCCCCAAGCTGACTGAGGCCATCGTTTTGACGACCACTCGACCTGGTTAGCGCTTGGTACCCGAGGGGTTCGTAAACTGATCATTTAGCGACTCGACGTATTCGGACGCATGATCAATAACTTCATCAACCGCTCTCCTTGAACGCGCATTCCAGCCAGCGGGCTGTGCTGCAAATATACTTCGATACATCCGCGTATTGCTGGCAAAGGCCTTGATGTAAGGCTCATCGGGAGTGCCGTTCATTTTCCTGCTCATATACCCAGACACAGCGTTCCGAACCATAAAGTGAACCAGAAGAACGACAAATGCAATGGCTACGATAGTGGCCAGCATGGATATAGGATCAGCAAAAAGGCTTAGTATCAATGCCATTAAGGAGCCTAGGGCGCCAGTGGCCAATGCTCCGCCCAGGACAAGCAATGCTACAGCGCCAAAGATCAAAGCGTCGAAACGCAGCACCCTTTTGGTCCAAAGTTTCTTCAATCGGGCGATGGCGGGCATTGCCTGATCTCTGATGGCATACGCCTGCTTTTCCATCGCACCCACTATTCGGTAAGCCCGCTCCACCTCGACCTGGTGAATTCGTGCCTCGATGTCTTCCATATCCGCATCCCGCTTGGCTTCGAATCGAGCCTTGCGCGCTTCATCGTCTATCGGCAAAGACACATCTTTGTTATAGATCGTGTAAAAACGCCCGGCAGTCAGCCCTTTTTGTGACAGGGCACGCTGCCATGCGCCGACAATTTCCTCGGTGTTGTCTTCGCGGGCGGCAGAATCGATCTGGTTAAGGATAAACAGAAACTTATTACTGTCGTGTCGACCGATGGTTTCCTCGACCAGATGTGTCAGCGTGTCTTGCATGGAGCGCGGCTCCGGGTGCCTGGCATCAAAAAATACCAGCACCAGGTCTGAAATATCCATGATGTGCTTTGTCAGCTTCAGCGTTGAGGTTCGCTGTTCATCAGCATCAAACCCCGGAGAGTCAATCAGGATTTTTCCTCGAACGACTTCGGAATCAGTCACTTTTAACTGCAGATAGGCGTCTATTCGCCGCCCTTCTCCCTCTGTCACTTTTTCTATTTCGTCACTGATCCGGTAAAACGGAAATCGCATATCGGCATCGAGAGCCAGCCCTGGCAATACCTGCCCGGCATTCTCCTCACCAAAACACATCACGGTAAATTTGTCATCAACAGCCTGATTCCCTGTCTTTTGCAGGGTTTGGCCCAGATAACTATTAATGAAGGACGATTTACCTGCGGAAAACACACCCAATATGGACACCAGTGGCCACCAGGATATCTGCATGGCGTAGGAGTCATCCGGGTCAATCAGCCCGGTTCGATAGCCGATATCGTCCAGTTTTCTAAAGCCACCGATCGCATCGATAAGCACCGGATTTTCGCGCTCGAGATGACTTTTAAGACTATCGAATCGTTTTACAATTGATCGGTCGGGTCGGACCATTTCGGTTCAGTGCTCCAGATTCTTGCGACAGGAATTTGCCGGATTGCTTACACTATCAGTTCGAGCCATCGTGCTGAAAACGGTGAGGCTGATCCAGTGCGCATAGGCGAGTTGCGCAAGTTTATCAGCGTTACCCGCTAACACGCATGGTCGGTTGTGTTTAACTGTGCACAGGTTAGTGTCCTGGAAGGAGAAAGATTGTTATGTGGTGGTTAGTCACTTTACTGGTTTTAGCGCTTGTTTCATTTTTCTTCGTGAAGTCCATGAAGGCGAGTACTGAGAGAAAACAGGCGGAACACAATGATTTGCAACGCGATGCCATCGAAGCAACGTCTGCATCACAGCAGGCGCCCGCAGCAGGCGACTCAACCGGCTCTGCCTCGTCGGCTCAGGCTGGAGCGGCTGCGACGGCTACAGCGGGTGTGGCAGCAGCGGCAGGTGTAGCGGGTGCGGCCAGCAGCTCTATCGACAGTACTCCAGTTCCGTCTGGAAACTCAGGCACCACCGTCAATACTGGCGATACACTATCCGATGTGCGTGAGATGATAAAGATCCTGAATCTTGATGGTCCTGATGCCACACGGCTGGAGCTGAGTCGAGAGGAACTCACCGCGTTACGAAAAGGTGAAAATTCCGGAATTCCAGATACCCCGTCACTGGAAAACGTAGCAACAAAGTTGCGCCAGATGCTAGCCTGAAAAAGGACGAACTCTGTCGTTTCTACACCGGCAAATCCAGATAGTCGTACGGTACTAATGCGCGCGCTGTGAGGATGGCTTGAGAAGGAAAGGTATGCACTCACTGGTTGATTCGCGGAACGTTCACAGTATCAAACGGGATATTGGCGTAGTAGCCGCTTTTATTGTCTTGATCTGGATAGTATTCGCCCTGGATTACTTCCTTCCTCTGGAACAGTTAGGGCTCGTTCCACGTACGTTGAGAGGACTCACTGGCATCGTAGCCATGCCTTTTTTGCACGGCGACTTCAAGCATCTACTGGGTAACACCGTACCGCTGGCTGTGACCATGCTTCTTCTGGCAGGATCCCGAGCCAACAGTGGTGGTATCCTGATTCTCATTACCGTGCTGTGCGGTGCAGGACTTTGGCTATTTGGTCGCGAAGCCCTTCATATCGGCGCAAGTGGTGTGGTATTCGGCCTTATCGGTTTCCACGTGTTCGCGGGGATCTTCGAAAAGCGACTTCAATCCGTGATTATCTCGATTGTAGTAGGTTTGCTATATGCCTCGACGGTTTTTAACGGGATTATGCCTTTTCAGAAAGGGGTTTCCTGGGAGGGGCATCTCATCGGAGCTATTTCCGGAGCCCTCGTTGCGCTGTTAACATCACGAATGCTTCGTAACAATAACCAGCAGACGGCGTGAATACCAGATTACAAACATGACACAACCACCCAGCTCCAGCCTGAACAGCGCATTCTCGGGAAACTTCACGCAGCAAGAGGCCATTCCACAGGATGCCATTGATGCCGCAGTAGCAGTCATGATCAGTGGTCGTCTGCATCGATACAACGTCTCAAGCGATGACGAAATTTCTGAAACGGCTGCATTGGAGATCGAATTCGCCCGATACCAGAATCAACGCTACTGCCTGGCCTGTGCATCTGGTGGCTACGCGCTTCAGCTGGCCATGCGAGCCTTCGGTCTTGAGACCGGCGAACCGGTGTTGACCAATGGATTTACTTTATCGCCTGTCCCGGGTGCTATCGAAGCGGTAGGCGGAAAATCAGTGCTGGTGGAATGCACGACAGATCTGGTTCTTGATCTCGATCATCTGGAACATCAAATTAAAAAAAGCGGATCCAGGCTACTGTTACTGTCCCATATGCGTGGTCACTTGGTTGATATGGATGACCTTTGCCAGCGTCTGTCAGTTCACAAGGTGGCCTTGATCGAAGATTGCGCGCATACCATGGGGGCAAGCTTTGATGGTCGTAAGAGCGGCTCACACGGAATCATTGGCTGCTTCAGCACTCAAACCTACAAACATATCAATTCCGGAGAAGGTGGTTTCCTGACATCTGACGATGATGAAGTCATGGCACGCGCCATCGTGCTTTCGGGCTCATACATGCTTTACGAAAGGCATGTGGCGGCACCACCTAGTGAGGTATTCGACACCATCCGCCTGCAGACGCCCAACTGCAGTGGCAGAATGGACAACCTCAGAGCAGCAATACTGCGCCCCCAGCTGGCGAGACTTGATGACAATGGCAAACGCTGGAACGAGCGTTACGATGCATTTGCCCAAGGGCTGAGCACAGCAAGTAACTCGATTGTATTGCCACGTAAAAACCCCAAGGCGTACGAGGTCTCAAGCTCAATACAGTTCTGTATTAACCGGTATAGCGATGAACAGAACATGCAGTTTTTACAACGCTGCAGTGAGCGCGGTGTGGATCTGAAATGGTTTGGTGCCGAACAGCCCAAAGCGTATACCAGTCGCCACGATAGTTGGCAGTATCTTGAGAAGGCGACCTTGCCAAACACCGACAACATTCTCAAGCGGCTCTACGATTGCAGGCTGCCGTTGACGTTCTCTGTCGACGATTGCAAATTGGTCGGCCAGCTCATTGCTGATGTAGATGGCAGTCTGTAACGTTGGATAGAGGGTTGCCGCTTTCTGCCCTCGCCTGCCAGTCAATTGTTATTGTTAGATAAAGCCCGGGTCTATAAAGCCCCGGCACCTAGGCGCGCCGCGCTTGCCAGAGTTTAACCGTTAACGGCTCACCTGCGAGAGACCGCGTGGGCCCGGGCTCAAGTCCGGACTGCCGCATGCACTGGTGTATTTCTTTATCCGTAAAACCCAATCGCTGGTGTTGATGCAAGCTGCGAAGATGTTCTTCCTGATGAGCTGCGAAATCCACGATGATCAACTGCCCTGAGGATTTCAACGTTCGGGCGGCTTCTGCCACAACCGTCGCAGGCTCCAGACTGTAATGCAAAACCAGATGCAATGTCGCCATGTCGATGCTGTCATCATCAATCGGCATGTTGTACATATCCCCTTTACGGATTTGAATATGTTTGTATTGCTCTCTTTCCAGTTGGGTTCGTGCTATAGCCAGCATATCCGCGCTGGTATCTATGCCCACTCCCTTGTCTATCTGCGCGGCAAACAGCTCTAACATCCGTCCTGTGCCAGTACCAATGTCCAGGAAGGAGGCAATTTGCTGTGAACCGACGACATCAAGGAGCATTTTTTCAACGTCGGCCTCGGGCACGTGCAGTGCGCGAATCTTATTCCAGTGAGCAGCGTTTTCCTTGAAATAGTTGTCAGCGATGGCGGCACGCTTTTCACGGATTTTTTCAAGCCTCGCCAGATCTCTTGACAGCTCAGTGTCTTCCGCAGGTAATAGATCGATGAGAGTGCGGGCCAGATGCCCTGCTCGTTCCTTTTCCGCCAGACGATAGAACACCAGTGACCCCTCACGGAAGCGTGACAATAGTCCGGCTTCGACCAGCAACTTTAAATGACGGGACACGCGCGGCTGACTCTGACCCAGAATATGAGTCAATTCGGTGACACTGAGTTCCGCGTGGGCACACAGGGCAAGCAGCCTTAGCCTGGTGGGTTCACCCGCTGCGCGAAGTCCGGCAAGTAGTCCTTCCATGTAATATATACATATACTTATATCAGATGACCAAGTATGCCTTACTGCAAACTGGCAAGCTGTTCACGAAACGTCTGATTGTTTGGCAAGCTGCAGTTTCCCGGCCGTTCCATCTGCTACCCGAAACCTCAGCAATGCCTGAAAGAAGGTGCTGACAATCGGCTTAATGAATTCACCAGACCGTTACTCCTTTTACTTTCGCAGGTAACGAATCGCGGATGGCAAAGTCAGGAGAGCAGCAGCACCGACTGCCAGAATACTCTGTGAAAGCGTCAGGAATGATTCACCTGAGACGTGCGTAGAAAAGCCATCGGCGATCATCACAAGCAGTAATACCAATGCCGGCACATACAGGCCTGCTCCGGGGAGTTCCTCGTAAACACTGTCAACCTGTCGCTGTAAACCGGCACCACTTGTTTTAGTAGCGTTACGTCGCAGTCCGGAGGCTGCTGGTGCAGATCCTACCTCTTTAGCGGTCATGTTGATGGTCAGTTTTCTGCTGACTCGCAGTGCATCGATATCAGGGAAATTCCTGGTTGAAAGTTTTTGTAGAGTGCTATTGGGCCATATGCGATAAAACTGTATCTTCTGCGCCTCAGAAAGACCACGCGGGTCAACGCGGATAACAAAACCCTGGATAGTTTTCGCGGCGAGACGGCTGGCATAAGCACCAGTTTCGATAGCCACTTGCTTCAACGCATCGGCATCCAGTGCTTCGACAACTTCGATCACGGCAAGAGGATCTGCAGTCTCCGGATCAACGATGACGAACGAAGGAACTTTCATTCCACTGCCGACTTGCGCTGTCGGCCCCAGCAAGTCGACATCAAAGACAATAGAAGCCCTTGGAAAATTGGACTGCAAAAGAAAGCTGTAAATAAGGTCGTCCAAAATAGATACTTCCATTGTTATTTCTATAGCCCCGAGAAGAGTAACCAGCCCATCCCTGAACGTCAATTTAATGTCAAATTCTGAGAACTAAATCACAAACCCTAGACTTTCATAATAGCAACAGTAGCTTTCCTGATTTCCCTGAACGCCCTAGACAAACAGCTATCCATACTTGCCGTATATGCACAACAAATGATCCATTCAGGACAGAACGAAACGCCAGACCAACAGTCTTGTAGCGCAGATGGCATCGCTATCATGAAAAAGCCGGCAAGTCAGAGGTTAGAGAATTTGTCAATCGCCAAACCTCCGAGCGGCTCGGATAGAATACAACTTCAGCTAGATTCCTAATGCATAACGAACAGCGTGCATAGGACAGACAGTGCGCAACCACGCATTAACCTGTCGGGTTTTATAAGCAACCATCTTGAACACACATGCTTGAGCAGCAAAGGTTGTACGCAAGTCAGCAGTTGATCTGAACGCCAGCTTCTTAAATTCACCCCAAACAGAATATCGACGTGGTCAATACCAGATCAGATGCGTAGAAAATCAGACATGGATGAACCTGATGAGGCTAGTGACGTTAACGTGAAAAATACGGGACAAGTAAGTCCAGACAACGAAAACCCGAGTAAATCCAATAGCACCAGAGCCGTTGTAAATTTTGGCGGCACTGGTGGAAAACCAAACGATAATGGAGATCAGAACCCCATGTGGAAAAAATATCTACCTATAGCAGCGGTGCTGGTATTGGGCTGGATTGTATTGAACCTGTTCAGCGGCAAAGAGACGGATCAAACGGTCGCACATGTCACTGATGCAGCGCAGACAAGCATTGGGGATACAGCGACCACCGTGGCCGGCGTTGTCGACTCGGGTGATGATGCGGCAAGCGGCGTTGTCGAGTCTGTTGCTGAAACTGTTAACGATGCTACCGAAGCAAGCGCCGAAGCGGCAACTGAGCTTACTGAAACCGCCTCTGACACAGTCGATGAAGCAACCGACACTGTCGCCGATGCGGCTGCCGATGCCACTGACGCTGTGACTGACGCGGCTAGTGAAGCAACCGACACTGTCGCCGATGCGGCTAACGATGCCACTGACGCTGTGACTGATGCGGCTAGTGAAGCAACTGACACTGTCGCCGACGCTGCTGCCGATGCCACTGACGCTGCGACTGACGCGGCTGATGTAGCAACTGACACCACCGCCGACGCTGCTGCCGATGCAACTGACGCTGTGACTGACGCGGCTAGTGAAGCAACTGACACTGTCGCCGATGCGGCTAACGATGCCAGTGACGCTGCGACTGACGCGGCTGATGTAGCAACTGACACCGTCGCCGATGCGGCTAACGATGCCAGTGACGCTGCGACTGACGCGGCTGATGAAGCAACCGACACTGTCGCCGATGCGGCTAACGATGCCAGTGACGCTGCGACTGACGCGGCTGATGCAGCAACCGACACTGTCGCCGATACTACTGATTCTATTGAAGAGACAACTGATGCAGCTGTCAGTGAAAGCGAGGCAAGCGATGATGTCGCGCTGAAAACGGAATCAGGTACTGACACAGACGACAAAGCTGAGTCCGTTGAGCCAGTAAGCACCGAGCTTACTGACACTACAGAAACCGAAACCACGCAAGAATCATCCGTCGATCAGAGTACTCTCCCCTCAACACCGGTCGCCTTTGATCTTGCCGGCACAAGCCGAAAGTTAGGCGGTGTCTTTGGCACGGCATCTACCATACTGTCATCCGTTTCCGACGAAGCGACTGCCAAAGCTGCACTGCCACGATTGGAATCCGCAAGTGACACCCTGAACGCGGTTGTGGACACCCTTGGCAACGCACCTGAGTCAGCGCAAAAACCTCTGCGAACAGTAATCAGCAACGGTTTTACAAAACTGCAGCCGCTGGCAAACGTCGCAATGGGTAGAGAAGGCGTTGGATCGGTGCTCGGTTCCGTCATCGAACCTATGATGGAGAAGCTGGGCAGTCTCTCAAACTAAGAGACCTCACCATAAGAAAAAAAAGGCGCCTTTACGGCGCCTTTTTTATCCCGATAAAACGATGAATCAAATCATCGCATGACGGCTCATGGCATTGTCGATAGCATTGACGATTTGATCGATATCGTTTTCAGTACAGATTAACGCAGGACTTAAACAAACAGTATTGTTAAGACCAGTTACACTTCGGTTCATGCGCCCGATGACAACTCCCTGCTCCATGCAATCTGCAGCCACGGCCATCAACATTTTCTCATCCACTGGTTCTTTGGTCTGTCTGTCCTTGACCAATTCGAACCCACAGAATAATCCCTTGCCGCGCACATCACCAATTACTTTGTACTTGTTCTGTAAGCCACGGAGCTTTTCCATGAGGTACTCTCCCATCTTGCTGGTATTCTCAAGAAGGTTTTCATCTTCGATAATACGCATGGTCTCAAGCGCAGCAGCAGGCCCGGAAGCACAGCCTCCAAAAGTACTGATATCACGGAAATAACCCATTGTGTCGTCACCGTCCTTGAATTGATTAAACACCTCTTCAGTAGTCACAGTGCAAGCGATAGCAGCGTAGCCACTGGCGACACCTTTTGCCATTGTGACAATATCGGGCTTGATACCGTAATGCTGGTAACCAAACCATTTTCCGGTACGTCCCAATCCACACACAACCTCATCCATGTGCAACAACACACCGTACTTTTTGCAGATTTCCTGAACAGTTTCCCAGTATCCTTCCGGCGGCGTGATCACGCCTCCACCGGCAGTGATAGGCTCCAATACGATAGATCCAACCGTATCAGGGTCTTCTTTCAAAATGACTTTTTCAATCTCACGCGCTATTTTAACCCCGTAATTCGATTCATCCGGAAACTGGCTTCGGTATTCGCAACAATGTGGAACTTCCACAAACCCCGGAGTATAAGGGCCATATTGATCCCGGCGCTCATTGTGACCACATGAGGAAAGCGCGGTAATAGTTGTGCCGTGATAGTCACGGTCGCGATAGAGAATCTTGTGTTTTTTACCCTGATGCTTCATGGCAGAAATCTGCCGAACCATTTTGTAGCCTTTTTCGTTGGCTTCAGATCCTGAATTGGAATAATAAACGCGGCTCATGCCCGGCATTTTGGATATCAGACGTTCAGCGTACTTGATGCCGGGTATATTTCCTGCGGTACCCGCGAAATAGCACATTTCCACCAACTGATCGCGCACTGCATTAGCAATACTCTCACGTCCATAACCGAGATTTACGGTCCATACAGCACCAGATACAGCATCGAGATGTTCCTTCCCGTTCTGGTCCCAGATACGCATACCATCGCCCTTCACAATAACCAGTGGATCTTTCGATTCCAACGGTTTATGCGGGGTGAGGTGATGCCAGGCATGCGCACGATCCATCTCGATCAGATCAGCAACTTCAATGTTTTCTGCGGGCTTGTTCATGAGCTTCACTCCAGGTACGTGACATCTAAAACCGGGGCGCTTGCAAAGGCGCTTGCTTTGGCGTTCGGCGCCATTGCACGTCTACACTGAACAAGCACTAACGCCTGCGCAGTGAAATACAAATTTACGCCACTTCGCTAACTTACGCGAGTGGTGTTTAAGCCTATACTACTGTTCGTCGGCCTATACCGCGAGACTATGGGGTAGAGGCTCAACTTCGGACAGTGCCAGCGAATGCTCTAACGTGATACCAGACTCTCCCCCTGTTCAAACAGCCACTGGCCATATCGGCAAAGGCCTGCACCGTCCTGAATGTGTCCTTGCGCACGAATCCGGGCTGCTGATTGTTCCAAGCTGGTCAGGCAACGGTGGTATCAGCGTTATAAACTCAAATAATGAGACCCACCACATCCTCTCGACAGGTGCTGAAAAGCTGCGACCAAACGGTATCGCACTGGAATCGGGGGGTAATGTTCTTATGGCAAATCTTGGCGATGTGACAGGTGGCATATTTCGGCTCTTTCCCGACGGGCATACACAGGCGCATGTGACAAGCGTCAATGGCGAACCCATGCCCCCTGCGAATTTCGTCGTCGAAGACTCTCGTGGCAGATTATGGATAACAGTCAGCACGCGCAAAATTCCAAGAGCCCGTGACTACCGAGCCGATGCGAATACAGGTTTCATCGCCGTTGCGCTGCCAGGTGAGAGCAATGCGACAATCGTGGCAGACAATCTTGGCTACACCAACGAGTGCGTCATTGATGAGATGCGTTCCACTGTTTATGTCAACGAGACATTCGGACGGCGTCTGACGCGCTTCGATCTGGACGGCGAAAACCTACCTGTGTTATCCAATAAACAAACACTGCATGAGTTTGATGCAGGTAGCTATCCGGATGGACTTGCGCTGGATGAACAGGGTTGTCTCTGGGTAACCAGTATTATCAGCAACCGAATTCTGCGAGTCGATCCTGCTGGCAACTGCCATATCCATTTTGAGGATTCTATCGATTCGCATGTACTGTGGGCAGAGGAGGCGTACCGGAAGAATTGCCTCGGACGTGATCATCTGGACAAAGCGCGATCACGCAGTATGCAAAACATATCCAACGTTGCTTTTGGTGGAAACGATCGCAAGCGCTTGTACATCGGTAACCTTCTGGGCGACTCGCTTCCGTATCTTGACGTCAACGTTAAGGGCATGTCTATGGTGCATTGGAACGCACCGCTAGGACCACTGGAAAAATATTTATAGCAGTACCAATAGGCTTCTTACTTTTCCGGACGGTGTAAAAGATCACCTAACCGCGAATCACGTTCTAACCAGTATCGATACAAACGCCATGAACCCCAAGAGAACATTCAGCATTGCCGTATTTGAAGGTGACGGCATAGGACCTGAGATAACAACGCCATGTTGTCGTCTGCTGGACAAAGCCTGCGAACTGGCCAGTAAACACAATCCCGCTCAGAGCTGTGATCTGGACTTCAACAACCTCCCGGCAGGTGCTGGGGCATATCAGGATTGTGGAGACGCCCTGCCCGCCTCTTCAGTAAGCTCGGCAAGAGAAGCGGATGCGATCCTCTTGTCGGCTATGGGAGATCCGGCAATCCGATACCCTGACGGCACCGAACTGACGCCACAGATTGATCTACGTTTCCAGCTTGGCTTATATGCAGGTCTGCGCCCGATTCGATCAATTCCAGGGGTGTCCGGACCCTTATCGGATCCGCGTGCCAAAGATATTGATTTTGTATTGGTACGAGAATCCATTGAGGGGCTATTTGCGCCACAGGCACCCGGTCGAATGATCGGTGATGATCAGGCAGAGGAGACACTGCTCATTACCCGCAAGGGCAGCGAAAGATTGTTCGATGCGACATTCGCGCTCGCTGCCCAACGCAATGAATCAAGAAAATCCCGGGGTGTGGATCGCCAGACTCGCGTTACCTGTATCGACAAAGCCAACGTATTCCAGGCTTTTGCGTTTTTTCGCAAGTTGTTTTACGAGGCGGCCGACAGGGCCAGTGATACTCGAGTGCAAGGGAAGCCCACGCCGTGGACTACAGACCACGCATACGTCGATATCATGAGCCTTAACCTTGTCACCAGGCCATGGGAATACGATGTCATGGTTACGGAGAATATGTTTGGAGACATTCTCTCAGACCTTGCAGCGGCTTTGGTAGGTGGCATGGGGTACGCGCCATCAGCCGACATTGGCGACGATCATGCGGTATTCCAGCCCTGTCACGGGACGGCACCCGATATTGCGGGTCAAGGTCTGGCTAACCCCACCGCCATGTTCCTGTCTGGCGCCATGATGCTCGAATGGCTGGGCCAAAAACATTCACACCCAACGCTGGATCTGGCATCAAGGTTATTGGTCAGCGCTGTGGACACAGCATTTGCAGAGGGCAATTTAAAGACGGTTGAACTCGGTGGCTCGGCCGGGCTTCAACAAGTGACAGAGGCCGTCGAGAAAGCGTTGGCGACACTTTAGAATTGCATTGCACTTGCTCCGTAAAGCATCGAGCTCTCAATCGAGAGGTACACCTGCACGCGCTGCAAAATAAACGGCTTCAGTTCGATTTCTAGCCCCGAGTGTCCGGAAAATGGCTGACAAATGTGCCTTGACCGTGTTTTCGGATATATCCATGTTGCTCGATATCGTTTTATTGGGCTTGCCTTGCAGCAGGTAAGTCAGCACTTCGCGTTGTCTGTCAGACAATGAGGAGAGTAACGCGACATCGCTGCGCTCATGTGGATGCCTGGCCAACGACGAGTTGGCGGTGACGTCACGAGGTAGATAGATCCCTCCTTTGACAATCAACCGGATGGCACTGAGCAGTTCATCATGGGTCGCCGATTTAGTAATAAAGCCCATGGCCCCATGATCTATGCATCGACGTATCACATCGGGATCCTGTTCTCCAGAGAGAATAATAATGGGGATTTCGGGCGAATGCTTACGCAGCGTCAGCAGAGAATCAACACCGACTGCATCTGCCAGTTTGAGGTCCAGTAAAACCAGATCCAGGTTGTCATGCGCATCGAGCAAGTGCAACGTGGTGTTCAGGTCCTCGGACTCAACGACCTCAGGTGGTGGAGAAAGACTTTGTAAGAGGTGGGCGAGCCCGCTGCGAAACAGCGTATGGTCGTCCACAATCAGCACTTTCATTTAACAGTCCCCATCCCATCAACCTCGATTAGCGCGACCGAGGTACAGTCAGCGTTGCCTTGTTACAATACCGCACGAGTGTCACCGACGAGGATACTCATGTCAAACCGTAAAACGATTAGTTTGGCTCTTTGAGGCTGCGTTAGCCTACAATGCCGACAGTCCCAACTCGAAACCTTCACCGGAATACCGTGTCCAGACTTGACCCGATCAGCAAACGCTTGCAACGCCAGACAGGCCGGGCCGTGGTCGATTTTACGCTGATCGAACCCAATGATCACATTATGGTGTGTCTCTCTGGTGGCAAAGACAGTTACGCGCTGCTGGATATGCTTCTGCACTTGCAACGGGTCGCACCTATCGAGTTTTCGCTTGTCGCGGTTAACCTTGATCAGAAACAGCCCGGATTTCCCGAGCACGTGCTACCCCGCTATCTGCAGGAAAAAGCGGTGGAATACCGAATCATCGAAGAAGACACCTACAGCATAGTCAAAGAAAAAATACCGGCAGGTAATACCACCTGCGGGCTTTGCTCACGCTTGCGTCGAGGCATTCTGTACCGGGTGGCGGATGAGCTGGGGGCAAGCAAGATTGCGCTGGGACACCACGCCGATGATCTGCTGGAGACTTTTATGCTTAACCTTTTTCACGGTGGCTCCATCAAGACAATGCCCGCAAAACTCCACGCCGACAATGGTCGCAACATTGTCATACGCCCGTTGGCATATTGCCGTGAAAGCGACATCATTGCTTACGCCAATGAGCGTAACTTCCCCATCATTCCTTGTAATTTATGCGGCTCTCAACCCAATCTGCAACGCCAGAACATGAAACAGATGCTGGCTCAATGGGAAGCGCAAGACCCCACAAGGATTGCATCCATGCTGACTGCAATGGGTAACGTAAAACCCTCTCACATGCTGGACAAAGCGCTTTACGACTTTGATCACAACAATCGGCTTGCCGGCGCCAGTGATGACGAACTTCGATACCCTGCGCTCTCGGCCATCCCTGTCATGCATAGCGGCCTCTGAGACGAGTTTCTGGCGCTTGCCAGCGTGGCACACTACCTCTCTTCAAGCAGGCGAAAACCGTGTGAAAATCGTTCTTCTTACCAGGGGATATCTTCTCCGTCATAGGCAATAAAACAGCCACTATCCCGTTCATGCAATTGTTCTATCTGCTCAATTAACAAAGCTGCCGTCTTTTGCGGCGGGAACAACTTGCCCTCGGGTACATTTTTCTGGAATGGTTTTGATAACCGCGAATCCGTTGTCCCCGGGTGCAACGCAGCAACTCGAATCGATTTTGACGTTCTGGCCCATTCAATCGACAAGCATTTCAATGCCATATTGAGCGCTGCTTTCGAAGCTCTGTAGCTGTACCAGCCACCCAGGTGATTGTCGCTAATGCTGCCAACCCGCGCCGATATAGTGGCAAACACACCTCGGGGGGAATCTTTCAAAACGGCTCTTGCGTATTTGCCCAGAAGCAATGTTGGCAAACAGTTTACCGTCATGCTTTTTTCAAAGTATTCGCTCGAAAACGAATTGATTGATTTTTCGGGCGTGTGCCCGCCATCGTGCAGCATACCCACGCAATTGATTATCCAGTCAGCTTTACCTACCGATGCCAGCCAGCTGCGCACTTGATCGTCGTCAGTGGCGTCCAGCTTACTCAGGTGCAACTGTGTGCCGGAATCGAAGCCTGCGACATTGCCGATACTTCCCGCTGCCAGCGATTGATGGTAGGTGGCATGAATGCAGTTCACTTGAGGGTGGGCGATAAGGTTTTCAACAATGGCGGCCCCTATCCCGCCACTGGCGCCCACGATGGCGACTGTGAGCACTATTTCAGGCCGTTGTAGGCCTTTGTAAAACCACTGAGTGACAGAGTTGCCTTGACCTCTCCCTGATTGGCTGCAATCACCGAGACTACTGCACTGTTGCCGCGCTTGAGGCGAGATACAAGACTATCATCAATGGGTTCGCGGACCAGACAGCCCTGCTCTGTGCAAATCTGGAACGGCGCAGTTTCCGGCTTGCCGTTGTCAATGGTCACCGATAGTCCCTCAGTCAGTACTACACCAAGCGGGGTTATAACATCCAGAACCGCTATAGCGGTGCGTTCACCGACCTCTAGTGGCTCTTCCAGTTTACGAATGACCATCTCCAGAACCGGCGTACCCGATGCATCATTGCCAATCTGTGCCATCGCACAGTTGCTCCCTTCAGGTGGGCAAGCGACATCCCAGGCACCCACGGTGTTCCTCTGGACTTCCACCAGATTTTTCTGATTACCTGCGGCTGGGGCCGCCTGCGGGGCAGTTGCGGGTGCTGTTTCCGAGCTGCGATCGGCGGGTGCTGGCGCACCCAGATCCAGAGTCTCCACTGGCGCCTGCTCTTCAGGTTGACCTAGCTTGAGACCACCGGTGGACTGGGCCAATGCAGCGCTACTCAAGATCATCCCGAGAGTTACGGCTGCGGCACCTGCCAGAGAATGAACAGGCCGCACGGTAGTTGACGAGCAACGTTGTCTGAATGAAATCACGAAATTTCCTGTATTTGTGAGCAGTGAACGGAAAGTGTTATAGCAGCAGCCGGGAGACAGGTCGTTGCCAAACCCCAAGTGTAGGTACGCAAATGCAGTGTCGCAAGAGGGGTGAGTATGACAAGAGAGGAATCTGCCGCTTGAATTATTCCACCTGTGTCTAACCCTTTGCCTCGTTCCAGTCTCTTCCATTCAGTGAATGAGCAACACAGCCCCTTTGCTGACAAAAAGCACGCCAGCCGCGCAAATTTGCGACGAGACTGGATGTCGGCGCTGGACACATAACCTGACGACACCATAGGCTAACAGCATCCGCACAGTCAATCAGGGCCACGGGGCACCAGCACCAGCAAAATCCGGCTCGCTGGTATACGCTTGCGTCTTCGCATCCTCATTTTACAACGGCACATATGAACCTCATAGAATCTAGTCACTGGCGTCTGTGGAGTGATCCTGCGCAAGGGGTTCATTGGCTGGCTGCCCAGGTTAAACACAAGGACATCTGGCAAGATGTAGTGCCCGATTGCCGCTCAGCGTCTCAACTGACGGAGTCTGATAATCAATCTGTCCCCCCTGCCGGGCAATCTGCAACCAACCCGCTGGTCGCTGCAAATTTTCACATGATTCCCTACAGCAATCGAATTCGCGATGGTCGATTCAGCATCGGAGGGGAACAGATTCAGCTGGAGGAAGGCCAGAAACACGCGATTCATGGAGCGTTACGCAAGCTACCCTGGCGAATGACCCGCTCCGATGCACAATCAATGGTGTGTGAATTTGACAGTCGCGTCGACGGCCCGATCAACTGGCCCTGGCCAATTGCGGCGCGTATAGAGCAACGCGTAAGCGGCCCTTTACTGAGCAGCGATGTCAGCATCCGTAATCTGGGCGAATCTGACATGCCAGTAGGCACTGGCTGGCACCCGTACTTTGTCAGAAACATTGGGCAATCCGCTGCTACGCTGACATTGCCGGTGACCTCGGTTTTTCCAGATGAAGTCGGCGATTGCCTGCCGGACGGCCCAGCTGTGGCCCTACCAGCTGAACTAGACTTCAAAGAACCCCGACTTCTAAATCCTGATCAGCGAATCGATTGCTGTCTTGCAGGCTTGTCTGGTGCGTGCCACATCCATTGGCAGGAGGCGGGCATCGAACTTGTCATGGAGGCAAGTGAAGCTTGCCGATTCCTGGTGTTATTCAACCCCGACATGCCACATTTTGCCGTTGAGCCTGTTACCAATGCCAACGATGCGTTCAACCTGGAATCGGCCGGTATTGATTCGGGCACTGTGACCCTGGCGGCAGGAGAGGAATTGGCAGTAACAATGAATCTCGAAGTCCGATTGCACGCCTAGCCGTTAGAAACTTAAAGAGATACGCAGGCAAACTCTATATTGCTTCTGTCGCTGCCACAGTGCCTCAGGACGGGTTTTGTTGTTCCTGCCTGAGGGTGACCCCCAGTGGCCCGCGTTGAATGTCGAAAAACAACGATTGTCCTTGCCTGTCGACATTCAAGCTCACTGACTCGCCTTTGATGCCGGCCCTTGTCGCACGCTGTAGATCTCGCGTTGAGAAAATGCGTCCGTTGGCGTAGGAAATGACCCTGTCGCCAGGCTCCAATCCGGCAATTTCGGCGGCTGATCCGGGGATAACAGAATCGATAGCCACCCGATTGCTCTGACCTGCTTCAAACAGGTATCTGTCATAGGCATCGTCACCAAGTTCCTTGCGAAGATCCAGACGTTGTTCGTTGAGTGCTGCCAGCCGTTCCGCAAACTGATCAGTGTCGTTCCAGCCTTCTCGCTGTGCCTGATCGAACAATTCCAGCCTGGCCAGCTGATACTGATCCTGCCGCGCCTGCAGGGCTTGAGCACTCTGAAAATCTACTCCGGCGGATACCAGAGAATCGATTCTGCTCTGCGTGCTGACAGATTCATTAAAGCCGTTTGCAAAGCCGTTTGCAAAGCCGTTGTGGCCATTGCCGGAGTTCTGTTGTGAAGACTCCGGGAGCACGCTACCTTCCAGTGCCTGCATGGCTTGCTGATTGATAACATCGCTCTCAATCGACTCAACCTGACGAGTTAACTGTGCCAGCACTTGCGCCAGCTGGGCTCGCTCCGCGGTGGCCTCTTCCAAGGCATCGCGTAACGCTGTGAAGCTCTGACTGTCACGGACTTGACTACTGGCGAGACTATTTTTATCGATGTTATTTGACGGCTTGACCAGTAAATCAGCGCCGTCACCGATAGAGCCATCAGCCACTTTTTCCGCTGACAGATTCACAGCCGGCACCTGTAGATTGCTAGTGACCAGTAAGGTGACCAGGCTTCCCAACACCCCGGCGAACAGGGCAAGTGCGGCGTTAGCCAGAATATGTCCAGCAGAATTACTTTTCATCGATGTATTCACGTGAACTAGATCCACCATTCCAATACAATAAAATTATAATGCGATTACCATCAGTGCCATGATTTATCGAGGTGGTCGCATATATTACGTGCGCCATACTTGCGATAAACCGGTTTACCTCGTATCAGCGCAGAATTCCGAATGATCCATGAATAGCCAACGTGATTCTGGCAAGGCCTATGCCAGCAGCGAATTCATATTGTATGCGCATCGTGGAAGCACGGTTCTAGCGCCAGAGAATACCCTGCCTGCCTTCGAGATTGCACTTGGCTATGGCGCGGATATCATGGAAATCGATGTCAGGCTCAGTCGCGACGGTGAAATCATCGTGATACATGATGAGTATGTGGACCGAACCTGCGATGCACAAGGGCGAGTAATTGATATGCCGCTTACCAGACTAAAGCAACTGGATGCCGGCTATCACTTTATCGATCTGGAGGGCAGATCTTATCGTAAAACCGGAACCCGGCTACTAACTCTGTCGGAGATGTTCGAACTATTACCGCATACACCGATAAACATCGATATCAAGGACAATTCCGAGCAAGCTGCCATGGCGGTAGCAAAAGTCATCGAGAACAGTGATCGTGTAAACAGTGTGAATGTAGGGAGTTTTCACTCGAGTGCTCTGGCGCACTTTCGCAAACGACTACCTGAGGTTACCACTGCTGCTACACAGTCAGAGGTAGCCCAACTCTACTTCAAACGTGGTCTGTATAAAAAAATCGGATTCGAATTTTTACAGATACCCATGCACTATATGGGTATACCGCTTGCAACCCGCAGCTTTGTCCAACATGCCAGCCACCGAGGAATAAAAACGGTGTACTGGACAGTCAATGATGAGAAAAACATGCAGCAACTTATCAATCTCAACGTTACCGGACTGGTGACCGACCGAGTCGATATCGCCGGACCTTTGCTGGGAAAAACCGACCGCAACGCTAACGTGTCTGGAATGACCTGAAACTAAGGTAACTTCAGAATAACCGGGCACTATGCCGCGATAAGTTCCTCGCAACCCAGGCTTGCAGCAAACAAGTCCAGCAAAGCTCTTTCGTTGGGCATGATCAATCCGTCATGCCGCATGATTTCAATGCAGTGCTGTACAAACGCATGACGAATAGGATGAGGCTGGACATACAAGGTCTGGAAAGCCGCTTCCAGTTCATCGATAATTCCCGTCTCGTTGGCAGTACGTCGGGGAAAACTCTCCTGCGTATAACATTTAAGGACTCGCCTGAACTGCTCATCCATTTCAGCAGGGGTAGCTCCGGATGATTCAACCATCAGCGACAGCAACAATGCAAATTCACGCCCCATTGAATCAAACGTCTTGGCTTTCCGAGCTTTTGCCTGCGGGCAACCTTCACTTGCAATGGCACTGATCACCGGAAACTCTATCAATAATTTACGCCTGATAAGCTGTACACGGGCGTAATCCATTAACTGGTACTCTCCATTTACGCTTAAAAGCCGCTCCAGTTTAAGCGCAACTTTTTGCCGTTGTTCAACGCTAAGTCGCTTGTTCAATACCGTGCTAACGTGCGAGATGATGCCCAATTGATCCCTGGCCAGTTCATCAGGTACCAGCTTCATCACTTTTCTAACATCGTTAGTAAACTCATCGTTAAAACTGAAGCCAAGCGCACTTAGAAAATCATGTCGCTGATTTCCTCCCTCATGGACAAACAGAGCAAAGAGCGCAGCAAGACACATTGACTCTGTAGGTAGCAGAAGCAGTATCCGATCAGACAACTCGGCAACAGGCGACATTTCAACAATATTACTGGCATGCCCGGATTCTGCATCAATATTCACCATCTGCATCTGGTTGACGTCACTAATGTAAGGCGTGGATCCTAAACTCGTCATATTGGATTCAGATGCTGTATCCCGACGGGAGGCTTTGCGTTTCTTGACCTCGAAATGTGGCTCGATCGCCTTGATACGTAGATCCATATCCGGATGACTCGCAAACAAACGCCTTAACCATCGTTGCTTCTTCATCCATCGCACAGCCTTGCCGGATTGGAAACACAGATGAGCAAGCTCACGTGCGTGCACACCATGCAGCGCAGGCTCTTCACCATGCTCACGAACAACATCCAAAGCGGCTGCAAGTGCATAGGGATTACGCGTAAATTGAACAGCGCTGGCATCTGCCAGGTATTCACGCTGACGAGAAAATGCAGCGGATATCAACTTGCCTGATACAACTCCGACGTTGCCGAGAATACACAACAGCCAACCAACGAATACACCTGGATGAATGGTCTCTCTATCCGCTTTACCGATAAGCAGACGACCGACCTCATCAATCGCCATCAAACCACCCATGGTGACAAGCAAGCGCATATTGACAATGAGATCACCATTGGTGATGTGCGCTAGTTCATGCGCGACAACAGCTTGCAGCTGCTCGCGATCAAAAGCATCCAATGCGCCCTCTGTGAGCACTATGACAGGTCGCGAACGACTATTCCCCAGAACAAACGCATTGATGCTGTTCTCGTGACGAAGCACAAAGACATCAGGCTGCGGGGTTGTCGCAGCGATTGAAACTTCCGCAACGACATTCAACAACTGCCGTTCATTTTCATGTCGCGATCGATCGGAGGCGTGTACAGCACCAAACCGTCTGGCCAGAACAGCCCCCCCTGCCCTGACATCCATCAGGCGAAACAAACTGCCTGCAATCATCGTCAGCCACACAAGCGCGATCATGACCACCGCAGGTTTAGAAGGATGCGCAAATGATCCACCCTGACCCAATGCCACTGAAACCGCCGCTATTACGACGTGAATCAATGCACCCATCGCTAGCAGGACTAGCGAAAAGGCAAGCAGAAGGAACGCGGAGTGCCAACGTTTAGCAGATTGCTGGGAGTAAAAATCCATTTCGGGGGATACAGTGAAGTGAGTTCAGATTTTTATATTGTCAGCCCGTTGCGATGCTGGCAGGCTGACCATCCAGATCACTAAAGCGCAATTATGACGCTGATAATCAAGCCGCGCGAGATTGTGCAAAACTGACTTTAACCGCCTGTTTCATCTCTTCATCCGGAACTTCGAACAGATCACCACTCTTGAAGGCAAATGCACCAGCAACAATAATAGTCGGGAATTGCTCGCGAGCCGTGTTGTAAATCATGACGGCATCGCTATAGGCCTGACGTGCGAACGCCACCCGGTTTTCAGTAGAGGTTAACTCTTCATGCAGGTCGCGCATTTGCGCATCGGCCTTCAACTCGGGATAGTTTTCCATCACCATATTGAATTTTCCCATGGCACCGTTCAAGGTTTTCTCGGCAGATGCCAAAGCCCCTACAAGGGACGAATCAGCAGGATCCTTGGCCGCTTTACTGCAGCTTTCCGATGCCGCATTGCGCGCCTGGGTGACAGCAGTAAGCGTCTCACTTTCATGCTGCATGTAGGCCGAGGCAGTTTCAACCAGATTCGGTATCAGCTCATAACGCCTCTGCAGCTGTACATCTATCTGTGAGAATGCGTTGAGAAATCGATTGCGCAAGGTGATCAGCCGGTTGTAGAGGATGACACCAGCAATTCCAACAACACCAAGAATTATCAGCAATATCGTGCTCGTACTCATTTTTCGTCCGCAGCTTTCCCGAGATACCTCCCCTAGCGGCCAATTCTGGAAGTTACTTGAACCTGCCAACGGCAACAGAGCACAGACTCAACTCAACGATTCAACGACATCCTTTCGCATGAGTAGAAAACACGGAGAAGACATCCAGCAAGAAGCTAGGCGCTGGTCGCGTGCTCGAATTCATCCAGGTTGTCTCCTTGTAAATGGTAGGCCTGCCCAAACCCCATCACAAATTGTCCTTTTTCCGGCTGCAGTCGGAAAAGCACAAAATCGGGTAATTGCCTCAGCACACTGATCATCTTGCCATGGCGTTCCTGCATGGCATCGAGTAAAGGGTCGTAGCTTTCGTGGTCTTTTGGCACTACTACGGCCTGACATTGATAGCTGGCCCGGGTGCGGGCAAAAATCTGCTCCGAGCTACTCTCGTCAGCGATAAGCATGGCGGAAGCCTTGCCATTAGCCAGAAGGTCGCGAGTGTGTAACGAAAGCTGGCTGACAAAAATAATGATATCCCGGCCATCAAAAACAAACGGTGTATAGCCGTTGTGCGGACGACCGTCCTCGCCAAGCGTCGACAACATAACGCTTTGCATATTGGCCCGTAAAGCTTGCATGACTGCTGCAGGGGTTGTCTTTTCGCTCATTGTTTTATCCGGGTATGAAAATATCTGAGCTCACTTATAGCAAATTTATACAACCCGACCCACCCTCAGGGAATTCGAGCATGAAAGCCAGACAGGAACCCCCAACAAGCTTGCTCTGCTGCTATGGTTGAGAGGACAGGATCCCTGACTACCACTACAAGCCATGACTATAAACATTCGTACCTTTGTCGCTAACGATACCGCCAAGGTGATTCGATTATGGCAAGCGTGTGAGCTCACCCGCCCCTGGAACGATCCGAACAAAGACATCCAGCGCAAGCTTCGCGTTAACGATAATCTGTTTCTTGTCGCCGAAGAACAGAATCGGCTTATAGGTTCAGTCATGGGAGGGTACGACGGGCATCGAGGCTGGATCAACTACCTCGCAGTGGATCCCTCCTCCCGCAAACAAGGGCTGGGTCACAGCTTAATGCTAGAGGTTGAAAGACGTCTGCTCACACTGGGTTGCCCCAAGATCAATTTGCAAGTGCGTGCCTCAAACAGCGCTGTCATCGAATTTTACGAAGCAATCGGTTTTCGTGACGATGAAGTTCGTAGTTTCGGTAAACGTTTAATTCCGGATGACTAATCCCTGACATATCTGCACTGGCACCCAGTTCCTAACGAGCAAAACGCGGTAAGTCACCGCTGGTGCCCATTGCATATCGCATGACAAAGTGCTTCAGTGGGCCTGCATTGTCGGCCACATTTAAGGCCGCTGAACGCATTGCCCTGACAGGCGCAGGTTGTGGTTTGAACGCGTGATAAAAACCATCCAGAATTGAAATCATGATGGCGTTGTCCCCGCGGCGCCATCTTTCATAACGTCTAAGCAGGCGGCGAGAACCGATATCCTTACCCGCGTTTCGTGCGTCACTGATCAGCTCCGCTAATGATGCGGCATCGAGCATGCCCAGATTGACGCCCTGCCCGGCTAGCGGATGCACAGTATGCGCAGCGTCACCAACCAAAGCCATGCGTTCGGCGATGTAACTACTGGCATGCGCCTTGACGATCGGAAAACTACCCCGCTGATAGATTTTGCGAATTTCTCCAAGCCTCTCGGGAAAGCTGTTCTGCATTTCCCGGATAAAATCCTGATCGCTCAATGACTTGAGTCTGCTGACCTCATCAGCATGGTGATACCAGACCATTGATGCTCGCGACCCGCATAGTGGCAGCATCGCCTGTGGTCCGGTAGGCTGGAACTGTTGCCATGTAATGTCCTGCTGGGTCAGTTGCGTTTCAACCGTAGCGACCAGGGCATGATGCTCATACGCATCACATTGCATATCAATGTCTGCCAGGTCACGTACACTGGAACGCGCACCGTCTGCACCCACCAGTAAACGCGTCGATATAGTTCGCTGGCCTGTCGATTCATCAGAATCGAAATCGTTCTCATTTGTTCGGGCATTTATGCTCAATAACAAGTGATCGCTCTGTGTCACATAGCTTTGCAGATGCATGGGGCATAGGTAGTCGATCCTGGTCGAGCTTTTGAGAGTATCCAGTAGAGCCAGCTGCACGACCCGGTTCTCGACAATGTAGCCCAAGGCTTCGGCACCAATATCTTCAGCCTTGAAATGCGTTTTGCCAGACTCCTCTCCATCCCAGACAAGCATTTGTCGATAAGGACAGGCACGTCTTTCAACAACACCTTGCCAGGCCCCTATACCATCGAACATTCGCTGGGTGGCAATACTTAGCGCTGATACCCGGATATCGTAGTCAGGGTTGCTCCCGCGCTCGAAAGGATCCGGTTCATGTTGCTCGAGCACAGCCAGACGCAGATCGGAATGCCTGACCAGTAGCGCCGCCAGCATACTTCCCACCATGCCGCCACCAACAACTACAACATCATAGTCTGTCTTTGTACCCATCGTCACCTGTATCAACTCTGGTTGCTGACACTGATATTAACCCGCGTTGCCGAGAGTTTAATCAGACCGTGTAGAGATGGTACGCGTTAAACGGGTTTACCGGTTTAACGAAGGACAGGGAATCGCACACTCGCCTACTGAGGGTCGTAATTGACACGCTGCCAGTCGTTGCTGTCACGTTTTAGCTCAAAGGTGGGCCAGAAATTATATTCTGGTTCTACAGCGACTATGTTCTTACGTCCGCTCATCGATATGGTTGTCAGACGCGTGATCTGGTCCTGCTCTCTCAAGCTGACCGCCATCAGGAAGTCATCCAGGTCATTGATCGGGGTTCCATCTATAGCAACGACAAAACGATTGCGATAAAGGCCATCCCACAATGCCGGCGAGCCATCATCGGTATCAGCGATATAGACTCCGGGAAAATCCACGCTTTTCTGGTAACCGATATCGGTGAATGGCATCTGAAAATAGGCGCCTGCCCAACTGACGACTCGTCGTGTGCTAAGTACATCGAGAGCCGATGGCCGCAGTTCTACATCCATAACAGCCCCAGCCCTCAGCACGGTGACTGTCATTCCTGTTTGCTGCGCAAGGCTCTCCGCCACAAACAGATCCGAAACAAGATCACCATTGATAGCAAGAAGCACATCCCCAGTAAAAATTTTGTCCGCTGCATCGGTTTCCGGCACCACTTGCTCAACATACAAAACGCGTCTCATGTGAGCGGGTAAAGCGTTATATCGCGTCAACCAATCACTCGGCAGCCCTAACTGACGAGCAATGTAAATCGGCCTGTAGGCAAGTTTTGCATCTATCGAGAAGTACGGGTTCTGCGACTGGTAAAGCGTCAATGCCTGCAGAACCACAGACGCTGGCATAGCCCATTCCCGTTGACGAATTTCCCGCCCTTCCTCAAACGCAAAACTCATGTATACCGCATGCACTGTACCGTCAGCATCAACCAATGGGCCACCAAGCGAGGGAGGAACGTTCGGGATACCAAACACATCGAGTGTGGATTGCTGAAAACGCGGCAGACCCGGGGGACTGAAGCTGACGGTTAATGGACTGATGTCGTCAATCGGGTGTGTGCGGAATGTCCCGTCGGCCCGATAGCCCACCATCGTCAAATCATCAGGCAACTGGCTGTTAGTTGCACCACTCAATTCGAGGGCTTCAATGGAGACTCCCTGCAACAAGCTGGTATCGTATTGTATCAACGCGACATTGTGTCTGGGATGCACGAATACCACACGCCCCGGCATCTCAGTGGAACCGAAGAACGTCAGCTCTACATCACCTAATGCAACTGGTATCGTGTTGCGATCAACCGCGATGATTCCGTTCTCGGCATCAACCACGATACCAACGCCTTTGAAGTGCCGCGCATAAACATTCTCTATGGGATAAGGAATGCTGAAATTCACCTTCACCATTGCAGGGGCGACACGATTGAGGAGAGGATCGAGAAAAGTCGGCATTTTAACATCATCAATCACGGCAGGCTGATCAGAGACTGCCAGACTCACGCTGTTGCAGTCCCAGAATCGCACATCATCCTGACGCGAACACAGACGATGCCCAAACCAACGGTTATCGATGTGAAACTGTCCGAGTTCGGTACTGAATTCGCGGCCAGGTACAAAAAACCGGATGCGTTTTCTCGCAACATCGCTAGTGTCATTCACCGCTGCAATAAAACTTTGCAGGTTGCTCACAGGACGTCCTTCAACTTCAACGATAACAGCACCTTCAGGCAGACTGGCGCGAGTGAATATATAACCGGGCTGCATGACCACGACACCGCTTTGTGGTTTGTTCATCGCACGTGCATGTTGAATAGACATATCCTGTAACACGGCATCGCCAAGCTCAAGAAGCTGGACAGGTGCCAGGGCATGTAGATCAGCCACCGAAACATCGACTTCCAGCATCAGGCCCTGCCGGATTATTTCTACCGAATGTATCTGACCGATGGAGGCATCCAGCATTGACTCAAGTGCAATGAAATCGGTAATCAGTTGCCCTCCAATACGTATCAGAATGTCGCCCGCTTCAAGAACACCATCGGCTACTCCACCTGGGATCACCTGTGACACTACAAGCATGCCGTTTATATCACTGATGTTTGCCCTGACTTCCTTCTCAGTCCCCTCATCAAGCCCTAATCGTTGCAATTGCCGAAAAGGCTGATGCGAGAACAATGTCTGAAAGCCACCTCGCGCAATCGGCTCACCGGCCTGAAGTAGCCTGAGGGCATGCTGGATTCGCGGCAACGGCAGAAAGAAACTACTGGCTGTTTTTGTGTTGGCTGCTGCATTGAGAGCAACGACGTCACCATCAAGATCGATAACCGGAGAACCTGAACTTCCACCTGAGGTGCCGGATGCGGCCTGCATGTAAAATGTATTAAAGTCGTTGTAACCGTATCGACCATACGATGGCACTTCGCGGTCAAGGCGCGCGATAGTGCCTGGCAATATCGACAACTGCTCACCTCCGTCACTGCC
>JBGCFI010000006.1:0-144416 GCA_045106855.1 Granulosicoccus sp. | reverse complement strand
GGCAACTGCTGGTAACCAGTACTCGTCCGGCGAGCCGGAACTCTAGTTGATTCCCTGGCTTTCAAGATATTCTTCGTAGTTACCCCGGTAGTCGGTGTGTTTGTCCTCGTGCAGTTCGATGATTCTGGTCGCCAGAGAGCTTACAAATTCACGATCGTGACTGACAAAGATTACGGTGCCGGTATATAGATCGACGGCAAGGTTCAGTGATTCGATAGATTCCATGTCCAGATGATTGGTCGGTTCATCCAGGATCATGACGTTAGGCGACTGCAGCATCAGTTTGCCAAATAGCAGACGACCTTTCTCTCCTCCGGAAAGTACCTTGATAGGCTTGGTAATGTCATCCTTGCCAAACAGCAGCCTGCCGAGAATTCCGCGGATCTCCTGTTCATCATGATTCTCTTTGTTGCCCCACTGACCCATCCATTCGAGCACGGTGGTGTCCTGATTGAACTCCTCTTCGTGATCCTGCGCAAAGTAGCCAAGACTTGCGTTTTCGGCCCATTTGAGTTTTCCTGCCTCGGGTTCCATATCCCCGGCCAGTAATTTGACAAAAGTGGATTTGCCGATACCGTTAGGACCGATGACCGCCACTTTCTCGCCAGCCTCAATCATCAGGTCCATCTTTTTAATAACGGTGTGATCGTCGTACCCGGCTTTTATACTTTCAAGTTCTGCCGCGTTCCTGAAGAGTTTCTTTTCAATTTCAAAGCGTATGTAGGGGTTTTGCCGGCTGGAAGGTTTCATTTTTTCGATAGCCAGCTTGTCTATCTGTTTCTGTCGAGAGGTTGCCTGTCGAGCCTTGGATTTATTGGCTTTGAAGCGTTCTACAAACGCCTGGAGATCAGCAATCTGTGCTTTTTTCTTGGCGTTGTCTGCGTACTGACGTTCACGTGCCTGTGTAGAGGCGAGCATGAAATCGTCGTAGTTACCCGGATATACCTTGATCTCGCCATAATCGAGATCAGCCATGTGTGTGCACACACTGTTCAGAAAATGGCGATCATGAGAGATGATGATCATGGTGCTGTTGCGTTCGTTGAGTACGGATTCCAGCCAGCGGATGGTATTGATATCCAGGTTGTTGGTGGGCTCGTCAAGCAGTAGTAAGTCAGGGTCTGCGAACAGTGCCTGTACCAGCAATACCCGCAATTTGTCGCCAGGCGCCACCTCGCTCATGAGCCCATTGTGCTGAGCCAAGGGAATAGAGGCTCCCAGTAGCAGTTCGCCAGCCCGGGCCTCGGCGGAGTACCCATCCATCTCTGCGAATTGAACTTCAAGCTCTGCTACCTGCATGCCGTCATCTTCAGTCATGTCAGGTTTTGCATAAATCTTGTCGCGTTGCTCCTTGACTGTCCAGAGCTCTTTGTGTCCCATGATGACGGTGTCAAGGACGGTAAACTCCTCATAGCCGAACTGGTTCTGTTTCAGTGTGGCCATACGCACGCCGGGTAGAAGCGTGACATTGCCGGAGGTGGGTTCCATTTCGCCCCCCAGAATTTTCATGAAAGTGGATTTACCGCTACCGTTGGCACCGATCAAACCGTAGCGATTACCTTCGCCAAATTTGATAGAGACGTTGTCGAAAAGCGGCTTTGCGCCGAATTGGATGGTGAGGTTTGCAGTCGAGATCACGTGAGCTTGATTCAGGGTAAGACGAAACGTTGTATTGTATCGGTTTTGTGCCTTCTCTATACAACGCTTGCGGTTTTACACGCTGGCGATCTTTCACTACAAAATTTAAAGCAACATGACCAACTTTGATACTGTTGTTTCTCGTGTCGGTACCGAGAGCCTGAAATGGGACCTGTACAAGGGCCGGGATATCCTGCCATTCTGGGTCGCTGATATGGATTTCCCCGCTGCGCCGCCTATTCAGCAAGCACTGGAGGCGCGTATTGCCCATGGTATTTTTGGCTATACCTTGCCCCCGGACGACTTGAGTAAGGCCGTCATTGCCCACCTGAGTACCGAGTATGACTGGCAGGTGGAGCCTGATTGGATCGTCTGGCTACCCGGCGTTGTCGCTGGGCTGGCGGTCAGTTGTCGTGCTTTCTGCCCGGACGGAAACCAGATTGTGGTCAACCCGCCGATCTACCATCATTTTTATGATGCGCACGAATTTACCCGCCAGGAGCTGATACGCGTTCCTCTCAAGCGAGAAGTCGATCGATGGACATACGACATGGAGGCGATTCGATCTGCGTTCAACAACAAGACGTCGCTGATGATGATGTGCTCTCCGCATAATCCCACGGGCACGGTCTTCAAACCTGAAGAGCTGCAAGCGCTGGCGCAGCTTTGCAAAGAGTATGACGTCATCATGGTGTCCGATGAAATTCATTGTGATCTGGTTATTGATCGACAGGCGAAGCACTATCCCACAGCTGCAGCGGTTCCCGACATGGCTAATCGCACGGTGACGCTCATGAGCGGTAGCAAGACCTGGAATATCGCAGGGCTCAATTGCTCGTTCGCCATTATCCCGGATGCCGGATTACGGGAGAAGTTTCGCCAGAGCGCAAAGTCGATTGTTCCAATGGTTCCACCGTTGGCCTACGAGGCGACTCTGGCAGCGTATCGCGATGCACAGCCTTGGCGTCAGGATCTACTGGATTACCTGGCCGGTAATTTCCAGTTCATCAAAGAAACATTAGGCACCACGACGGGATTGCTTGTAGAGCCTATGCAGGCTACGTATCTAGCCTGGATTGATGCTACTGGTCTGGCACTGGAAGATACCAAGGGGTTCTTCGAGGAGCACGGTGTCGGGCTCTCCAGTGGTGAACAATTTGGACAGCCGCATTACGTCAGACTGAATTTCGCCTGCCCCCGCGCAACGCTTGAGGAGGGTGTGCGACGCATGCAGGCGGCGGTTGCATCGCTAAAGCTATAAGCGCTTGATCGTGTGGTTATTTGTACGCTAACGAGAGAGGGCAGATGCCTATCTAAGGTGATAGTGGTAAACGGATTTTGCCATCATCCACAGCTTTCAGGAAATTCAGCGTCATTCGAGCGGTCGCCCCCCAGAGCGTTTCTTCGTCAAACGGTTCAAAAACGATAATGGGGTGCCGGCGAGCACTTTGCGGATCCATGTTCTGACGTGCGCGAACGGTAAAGTTGTTGCGATCACGCAGCCAGCTCAATGGAATGAGGAAGGCGCGGGCCACTTCCGAGCTTTGCAGGCGCAGTGGCGTGGGCCAGTCAACAACACCGATTACAGGTGTCACCTCATAACTGCTAACCGTAATATAGGCGTCGATGATGCCCAGAACATTGATGAGGTCGGCGTGTACGCCAATTTCTTCGTGGGTTTCGCGAATTGCTGCAGCCACCGCATTAGCATCGCCAGGTTCGATACGACCACCCGGGAATGCGACCTGGCCACTGTGCCGGTCGCGCTCATTTTTTGCACGACGGATGAACAATATTTGCCACTGGTCTTCGTGGCGTACCAACGGAATAAGTACTGCTGCATGCCGCTCGGCTTTTGCCGCCGGTGCGTCCGAGTTTTTATGCAGTGCAGCATCATCAGGCTTGAGAACCTCGGTAAGTTTGTCGCGCATGGTTTAAGTATAGTGTGCACATGCGGCGCAACGTTCAATAAACATGGTCAATTCTTCGAACATGGTCAGTTGTGGCGCCAGCAGATATTGCCAATGACCTGTTTAAGGCCGAAATAACACTTAGGGAAACCCTGTTACCCATGCACGTTGACATGTCCGCGCTTTCTGCCGTAGAAGCGTATGCCACCATGAACCAGACCATTGTGCCGCGTCCAGTGGCATGGATTCTTACCCAGAATGACACCGAAGACTATAACCTGGCACCGTATTCGTATTTCAACGCTGTAAGTAGTATTCCGCCGATGGTCATGTTTTCCTCGGGTATGAAACCCGATGGATCAAAAAAGGATACGCGTTACAATCTGGAACAACGCGCCGATTGCGTTATCCAGATTGCGCATCGTGAGATGGCGACCAGTATGACGGCCTCCTCTGCCACTCTGCCGCGCAATACCTCTGAGATCAACGAGTTGGGATTGGCCCTGGCTGACATGCCCGGCACCGATCTGCCTCGTCTGGCCGATTGCCGGGTGGCTTACGCAGCGACATTGCGCGATACCAAAAAAATTGCTCACCAATGGTTGGGGTTTCTCGAGCTGACGCATCTCTATCTGGCAGAGTCGATTGTAGGTAGCGATGACAAAGGCCGCTTGAAGGTTATGGCTGAGAAACTTGATCCTCTCGCCCGACTCGCTGGCGGAGAGTACGTGCTCGGTGGTGACATTATCAGCGTCAAGCGTCCTGCATAGTCCGGATAATGTATGGACATCACTGGATCATCGCTCGTTTCAAGCTTCGTTTGAGTTGAATGCCTATGTGGAGCCTCTTCATGAAATATGGCTGGCGCCTGCTATCGGTAGTCATTATTCTGGGTCTTCTGGGGTGGATCTGGACTCAGTTGCCTGTGGCAGCCTGGATAGAGCAGGTCCGTCTCTGGATCCTGTCACTGGGGTGGTTGGGTGTTGCCGCCTTTGCCGCCTTGTATGTCGTGGTGACCGTCGTGCTGGGGCCTGCATCAGGGCTAACGCTAATGGCTGGTCTGGCGTACGGGTTCTGGGGATTTCCACTGGTGGTGATTTCAGCGACGCTTGCAGCGGCTGTGGCTTTCCTGCTGGGACGTTATGTTGCTCATGAGCGGGTGAACCGGTGGATAGAAAATAAACCAAAGCTTCTGGCATTGAACCGTGCCGTGAGTGATGAAGGCTGGCGCGTGGTGGGACTGATGAGGTTGAGCCCTATCATTCCCTATGGCTTGCAGAATTACCTGTTTTCGGTCACGCACATCGGTTTTGTCCCGTTTTTTCTTGCAACCCTGATTGGTATCATGCCGGCCACAGCGTTGTATGTGTACATTGGTTCGCTTGGGCAGGCCATTGGTCATGCCAGTACCTTACAGTGGGTTTTAGGTTTCTTTGGCCTGGTTGCAACCGCACTCGTTGCGTGGTTTGTCGGCAAACGTGCGACCGCTGCACTGGAAAGACAAACTGTCATTGAAAACTGTGAGGAAAACTACAAATGACTGATTCAACAACGCTAAAGCGTTTACTGGAAAGGGCTGAGACCATTGCAGTGATTGGTCTGTCGGACAAGGTATATCGCCCCAGTTATTTTGTCGGTAAATACTTACTCGATCATGGCTACCGGGTGATCCCGGTAAACCCCACCATCGATGAGGTGTTGGGTCAGAAAAGTTACGCTTCTCTAGCCGAAATACCGGTCAAGGTCGATACGGTTGATTGCTTCCGGCGTTCGGATCAAATGGAGGAGCTTGCCAGGGAGGCTGTTGCCATTGGCGCAGCCTGCCTGTGGATGCAGCTGGGCGTTGAAAACGTCGATGCCAAACAGCTCGCTGAAGATGCCGGGCTAGATGTGGTCATGAATCGCTGTACCAAGATTGAGCATGCCAGATTATTTGGTGGTCTGAACTGGGCCGGGGTAAATACCGGAATTATCAGCGCACGTCGTCCACGCAAGGTTAACCTTTGAAGCACTGCCGGCTCGCAAAACGCTTGTGGTCTTTGTGGCTTATGTACATTCCAAGCGCTGTTCGAAACTATTTACTTAACGGGAATACTTGACATGGCTGATCGAGAATACGCGCCGGAAACTCTCTGCCTGCATGCCGGGCAGATTCCCGACCCACTAACAGGTTCTCGTGCACCACCTATCTATCAGACAAGCTCATACGTGTTTGATAGTGCTGATCATGCTGCCAGTCTGTTTAATCTGGAGACGTTCGGCAATGTCTATTCGCGTTTATCCAACCCAACCAATGCAGTTCTGGAAGAGAGAGTTGCCGCGTTAGAGGGGGGGCGTGCGGCACTGGCCGTTGCCTCGGGAATGTCTGCGCAGACAATCGCAACGCTTACCCTTTGCAAGGCAGGGGATGAGATCGTTGCGGCTAGTACTCTGTATGGAGGGAGCTATTCTCTGCTGGATGTCAACTTTCGCAGGCTGGGTATAACAACACACTTTGTTGACCCGGATGATCCCGAGAATTTTCGTCGTGCGATTACACCGAAAACCAAAATGCTATATGCCGAGAGCCTTGGAAACCCCGGTCTGAATGTGCTGGACATCCGGGCGGTGGCAGACATCGCTCATGAGCATGGTATTCCATTGATGGTAGATAACACCGTGCCTTCGCCATACCTGTGCCAACCGTTTAAACATGGCGCGGATATCGTTATTCATTCGGCCACCAAGTATATCGGGGGGCATGGAACCTCCATCGGAGGATTGATTGTCGAATCGGGAAAATTTCCCTATGACAACGGAAATTTCCCAGACATGGTGGATGCCTCTGACGGGTATCACGGAGTACGTTTCTATGAGACTTTCGGCGATTTTGCCTACATTATGAAAGCCCGTATGGAATATCTTCGTACCATGGGGCCATCGATGAGTCCGTTTAACGCGTTCACTTTTCTACAGGGACTTGAGACCCTGCATGTACGCATGGAGCGCCATTGTGAGAACGCCATGACGGTCGCCAGTTACCTGGAAAAACATGAAAAGGTGCTGTGGGTCAACTATCCCGGTCTTGCCGATAACCGATATCGAACACTGGCCGATAAATATATGCCAAAGGGGTGTAGTTCCTTGTTGAGCTTCGGTATTGCAGGAGGACTGCAGGCCGGCATCCAATTTATCGAAAAACTGGAGTTTCTGAGTCACCTGGCCAATATCGGCGATGCCAAGACACTTGTTATTCATCCGGCGTCAACCACGCATCGGCAGCTGAGCGAAGAGCAGCAGGTCGCCGCAGGCGTAGGTCCGGATCTGATCAGGCTGTCGGTCGGCATCGAGCATGTCGATGACATTATTTACGATATTGCCCAGGCACTGGAGGCGCTATAAAAGAAAGCAGGTATGTCATGACTCAGGGAGGCAGGTTTCAACGATTTCCAGATTCCTTGCGTGCCTTGCTCCACGGCAAACTACTGGCGGGGCTTGTGTTACTGGGTTTGATGATGTCACCCGGCGTTCAAGCCTACGAGGATATGCCCAGAAACCTGCGACAGGGATGGGATGGCGATGTGCAGCTGGGTGCATTGGCAACCTACGGTCTAACGGATTCTAGCGCGATCTCCGCACGAACCACAGTCACCTATCGCAGCAAGCGCTGGGAACACGAGCTGGATGCGAAGTGGTACCGGAGCGCCAGTGAGGCGTTAGTGAGCAGACGCGATGCCGATGGCCAGGTGATGCGCGATGCTAACAATCAGGAGATCAAGGATGTGGTGCGAAGCACGACCAATAACCGCCGTTTCGTCAGTGGACAACTGCGCTGGTTTTTCACCTCCAAGCACTACCTTTTCACGATCGCTGATCTGGATGTCAACTCACCGGCTAATCTTGACTCTTCAACGCGACAGATCTCCGGTGTCGGTTACAAGCTGTACCGCGGTAAAAATGATTTTGTCAGTGCTGCGATTGGGCTGGGCAGGAAAAAACGGGTTGAGGTCTCCGGTGACAGTGAAGAGGGCGCTATCGGGTATCTGGGTTTCAGGTACAAGCGGAAAATCAACGATGTGATCACTGTCACCTTTGACCTGAATTCTGACTTTGGTGGCGAGAACCGTTTTTCCGAAGCTGAAACTTCACTCGCCTGGAAACTGCGTGATCCGGTTTCTTTGAAACTGAAGTACGAGGCACGCGTCAACAGCGCCGTGATGGACCCATTGAATACGTTTGATGATGAGCTGGAGGCAGCGCTAAGTGTTAACCTGTCCGTCGAAATATTCTAGCGATTCAATTGATCCGACACATGGCTTGGCCGCCGTCATGGCAGGCTGAATACCGTTTTTTTCCTGTGTGAGCTGTTGGTAGGTTCCGGTGTGAGCGCGGCTGGTACTCATCTGTGAAATGTCATTTATGGCGCTACTCTTGCCGGAAGGTATTTGAAAACACATTTGCGCAAGTACTAAAAGCAGGAGTCCTCTACTGTAGACCTCAGCTTACCGGCAGGGGTAAGTTTTAACCAAGGTCACTGAGCGAGACCATACGTGAATAGCTATCAATCTGAATCTCAGCGCTTAAGGGCAGTTCAATCACGCGATGTCCGGGCAGACGGGCAATTCGTCTACGCGGTTTTATCAACGGGGGTCGTATGTTATCCGTCGTGCCCGTCTCGCGCAGCCTTACCTGAAAACATGCGCTACTACCCGGATGTGGCCGAGGCACTGGCAGCAGGTTTCCGCGTTTGCAAACGCTGTCGTACAGATCTACCACCTTTAGCCGAACGTAACCGGCAATTGGTCGTACAAGCTTGCCGCTCTATCGATGATGCGCACGATGCGGTGCGCGTAAGCGCTATCGCTGACTCGCTGGGTGTTAGCCGTTTTCACCTGGTAAAACTGTTTAAGCAACATGTTGGCCTGAGTCCCAAAGCGTATGCTCAAGCCATCAGGGCGCAAAGGTTGCGTGACAACCTTGATACTGATCAATCGATTACCCAGGCCCTTCTGGATGCTGGCTATGAGAGTATTGGTAGTTTTTATGCCGACGTTCAGAGACGTTTGGGAATGAATGCAACGACGTTACGCAGCGGTTCAACCGAGCTTTGTATCCGTTATGGATTTGCCGATACGCGTTTCGGTTTAATCGTGGTTGCGATAACCGGCAAAGGTGTCTGTGCCGTTTTGTTTGGCGAAACACGTAAAGAGCTTGAAGAGGATTTATCTGCGCGATTTCCGCGTGCTCAGCTTCAGCATGATGAGCAAGGTATTCAGGCGCAGCTGTCAGCTGTGGTCAATAAGATCAGCATGCCGGAGTCCGCTTTTAAGATTCCACTGGATATCCAGGGTACGGTTTTTCAGGAAAAGGTGTGGCAGGCACTATGCCGTATTGATTCCGGTGAAACCGCCAGCTACGCAGAAGTTGCTCAGTCCATCGGTCAGCCAAAGGCTGCACGTGCGGTTGCAACGGCTTGTGCAGCGAATCCATTGGCAGTACTTGTACCTTGTCATCGCGTGGTCAGGGGCGATGGTAGTCTATCGGGTTATCGTTGGAGCATTGAGCGTAAACGGGCGTTGCTGGATGTTGAGGCTGAAAGCATCAGTTAGGACTGTTATAGCATTGCAGCTTTAGCACTCCAGTCTGCGCATCGTCTTGCAGCCCGTTGAGCCGCCCAGGCAACTAACGCTAACAGTGCTTGTCTTGACCCGGATGACTCAAGAGCCTCCTCTAGCATGGCTGTTGTAACCCGATAAGGTGCATAGACAGTACAAAGGGCAAGGTTGGCACAGGGCAATTCTGATTGATCAAACGCATCACTCGCCTGGGTATAGGCTTGTCCACTATCGGGTACTGGGCCTCCCATCCATTCATCTATTCGATCACTGGCTTCGTTGATAAAACTTTCGTTAAAGTGTTGTTGCATGGTGGCTTCGATAGTCGATGACCATCCGGATAGCGATGCTGATATGGATGCATTTGACTCGGCCCAGACCGGCGCCCATGCGAGAGAGGCGTAGGTTTGGGGTAATAGCGACAAAGAGTCTCCGGGTTTCAGGTCTTCGCCTTTGCGTATCATTCCACCCATCATTATTTTGGCCATAGCCCCGGACATACCGTCAAGAAAATCAGGTACTGGCATCATTTTCTTGTCAAGAAAGACACTGACCATTCGATTCAAATAGTGAAAGGCAACGGCTGTGCCGATGTGCTCTGCATGTGATTGAGTAAAAGGTGGCTTGGCAAGTATCGGAGATCGTGCATTAGCGGTCGATTCTGCCCACAAGGCGAGCTGGTCTTTGTTATTGTTAGACGCGCGTACAGCGGCAAAGTGCGCATCGATACAAAACGGACACTGATTAGCTTTGGAGACTGCCCATGCAATGGTTTCCTTGCTACCACGATCAACGTTTCCGACAACAAACAGAGTTTCGCGAACCAGTGACCAGGCGCCTGCCAGTAATTCAGGTATCTCACTGTGCAGCACAAAGGGTCCTGCTACCATAAAGTCACGTCGCATCTGCGCATAAACACGCTGACGTAAACCGTCAGATTTTGCCGGACGTGAAGGTTTTAGTATATTGACAGAAGAGGGCGAGAGTTCTTCCATCATTCTTCCCATACTATTAATCAGCATAGCGTATACCTTTGTAAGCTCCTGGCGATAGGCAATGAACAAAGTCCGGGCGCAGGCATCGCCTATGGGCGATACCACTGCATAGCCTCCTTTTGAATTTAAGCTTACGCAGTTACTGATAAACAGCGACATTACTACGAGGAAAACTACGAGGCAGGAGCGTCACGGATATGCGTTATTTAGCAGGGTGACAGGTTCACAATCACTATTGGCAGGTGCAGTAATGTCGTGTCATTCGATAGGCCTTCTGGACGAGACACGGGCAGGCTGTTTTTGATACGGTGGTTGCAGGACTGTCTATCTGTAGGAGGTTGTGATGGATTATTCTGAAGCAAAGACGCCGTGGCACCTTTGGCTCATCGGTATCATCGCCGTGTTGTTCAACTTCATTGGTGTTTTTGATTTTGTGATGAGCATGGCGCAAGGTGCTGAATACCAGGCCAGTGCAGGCATGACGCCAGAGCAGATTGCTCACTATCAAGAGATGCCTGCCTGGATGATGGTCGTCTGGTTTGTTGGTGTATTCGGTGCATTTCTAGCTTCCATCCTGCTGATATTACGCAAGAAACTGGCATTGCCGATGTTTGTTATCTCGCTTGTGGTATTTCTCATCAGTCTGGTTTACCACTACCTGCTTTCTGACGGTGGTGCTGTTCTGGGTCAGGCAATGGCTATTGCAAGCGCCGTTATTGCTGGGCTGCTGGTGTTGTTCATCTGGTATACACGGTTCATGGTGACACGAGGTGTGGTGCGTTAACGTGTTCAGGACGCTGTAGAGACCACAACACCTGGTTGCCAGTACAAGTGTGCCAGCTAACTTAACGCAATCTGGATACGTGAAAATTAGTGTAAGCATTCTTTCGCTTGCCTGTTTACATCATGAATCTCAACACAGTATTAGCTGTGAGTTCTGGGGACATCAGGGAAAATCCGTTTTCAATCTCGCGGTAGTCTAATGATGCAGTTTTGAGAAAGTTGACAAGCTTCTGAGGTTTGGACATTTTTAAATCCATGCCAACGATACACGGCGACGCGTTATTCAGTATGTCTTCCGGCAGTGGTCCTATAGTGTGCTCAAAGGTGTTGGTATCCACGATACGCACCACCCCGTTTGCGCTCTGGCATTGAAAGCCGCCTGAGATCGTTTCAGCACCACCGTAAAGTTGACTGAAGCGTTGTCTTAGAGCAACGTGATGCTCTGTACTGGCAACAATATGCACACCGCAAATTCCAGTAACCTTGTTGGGATGCTGTAACCACTCCTGCACGTATATCAGTTCGGGTCGGTGTTGCTGGCACAGGAAAAAGGAGAGGCGCGGAAATTGTGTATCGGGTAGAAGTGCCAATGTTGTCTTGGTCCGTCCTGCTGTTCCATCCGGCAATGTGACATCTCGGCCGAATTCCAGATGCCCCGCTACGTTAAAGCCTGCACGACTTGCAATTTCTGCGTCTGTTTGCGAGTTGGTACTATGCAGCGCGGTGAGTGCAACACCTTCGCGCTGATGTAGGTGTTCATAAACATGTCGGCCAAACCTGAATTCTCCGGCAGGCACTTCATCAATCAGTGTTTCATCATAGATGCCCATGATTTCAATAAGGCAGCCGTTGAACATCGCAAGGCTTGTACTGGTTCCCCAGGGGTGCTTGCCAATGGGCGTCATGTTGAAACCAAGTGCCGTTAACCGGTCGCGCAAGCCGTCAATGTCGTGGGTGGCGAGAAGCGGATGGTCGATGCCGAATGATGCATTCATAGGGGACTTATGATTACGACACATAGCCAAAAGCAATCTGCGGGGTTTCAGAGCTATCAAGCCAGACGCTTTTTGCAGACGTGTATTCCATCAACCCATCCATGCCGCTTGAGCGACCAAACCCTGAGTTCAACGAGCCACCAAAGGGTGACGACACGTGGATTGCCTTATAGCTATTGATCCAGAATGTGCCCGCACGGACGGCAGTTGCCACGCGGTGTGCTCGTCCACCATCGCGGGTCCAGACAGCTCCGGCCAAACCAAAGGTGGTGTCATTTGCCAGCGCGATAGCTTCCTCTTCGTCCTGGAAAGGAATGGTTGCGACCACAGGTCCAAAAATTTCTTCCTGTGCTGACTTTGCGCTGTTGTCTAACCCTTCAAGAATGGTGGGTGATACGAAGTAGCCGTGATGTTGTTTTTCACTTCTTGAAATTACGGAAGCACCGTCCAATGCTGCCTGTTCGATCATGCTGCTCACATGTGCGAACTGCCTGGCGTTACTAATAGGTCCTACCTGTGTGAATTCATCCAGAGGGTCTCCCAGAGTGATCCTGTTCATGCCCTTCGATAGCATCTCTACGAGTTGAGCATGGATGGATTTGTGCACCAGAAGTCTGGAACCCGCAACGCAGCTTTGCCCTGCGCCTGAGAAAATGGCGGCTTGAGCACCGAGGCAGGCATGTTCAATAGTGGCATCATCAAATACGATATTGGCGGATTTTCCACCCAGCTCCAGAACAACCGGTTTTAATGCAGTAGCTGCAACCATGGCAACGCGCCGACCGGTTTCAGGTGAGCCAACAAACACGACTTTTCGCACAACAGGATGTTCAATGGCGCACTGCCCGGCTGTGGGTCCAAGCCCGCAAAGAACATTAACCAGGCCTGCTGGCAAGCCTGCGGCTTCGGCAAGTTTCACCAGCGCAACCGTTGTCACTGGCGTGAGTTCGCTCGGTTTGATAACCACACCATTGCCTGTTGCAATAGCTGGGGCTATTTGCCATCCGGCTGTAAACACGGGCGCATTCCACGGTGTGATTTGAAAGACAACGCCGAGCGCTTCACGCTGAGTATAGTTAAGGTGCCCTGATGGCACCGGAATGACCTCGCCGTGCAGTTTGTCAGCCCAGCCGGCATAGTATGCGAACATCTCGGCAACCTTTGCGACTTCAACTCTGCAATCGCGGATAGGTTTGCCGGCGACAATAGCTTCTATTGTTGCCAGGGGTTCGATGTGCTCTTGTACGGTTAAAGAAATTCGTTGCATGATCTGCCCACGTGCAGCCGCCGATATACCGGTTGCCCAGTGAGACTGGGCAGCATGAGCTGCATCACATGCCATTACAGCAAGTTGAGTATCTGCATCTGCATAGCTGCACAGTGTTTCTTCGGTGTAGGGATCTACCAGTGTGATGTCAGTCCCGTTGCCATCGACAAGCTTACCGTTGATCAGGCTTTGGACAGAGGGGTTAAGTCCGACTGCTGCCATGGCTATATACAGTGTTTCCTTTCGTTTAGACATTGTTATCGCCGTTGTGATATTTCACAATTTCATTGAAGTCTGCGTTGTCGGGAATGGCCCCGGACTGGTTCAGCCAGATATCGGCTATCGGTGCAAATCCACCCAGTTGTACCTTGGATGATTCAGCCAGATCAATGGCCAATCTTACATCTTTGCGCATGAGCTCCATCGTAAAGCCTGAATCAAATCCCTGATTAAGCACCCACTTTGGAAAGTTGACCTCGCTGACGCCACTGCGGCCAGAGCCTGCATTAATACCTTCAAGTAGACTCTCCGGGGAAACTCCAGCAGCTTCGCCAAGACGTACCGCTTCGGCCACCAGTACCAGGTTGGCAGCGCACAACATATTGTTGGCAATTTTGGCGGCATGACCTGCACCTGCAGCACCGACAATGACCGTCTTCGTCGTGATGATATCCAGCAGGGGGGTTAACGCTTCGATGGCTATGGAAGTGCCGCCTAAAAGCATTGTCATTGTGCCTGCATGGGCGGCTGCCGGTCCACCGCTGACCGGGCCATCAACAAAAGAGAATCCCTGTGTTTCGCCTAGTCTCGCCATCGATTGAGAGGTTGCCGGCTCTGACGTGGAGGTGTCCAGAATGATGGTGCCGGGTTGTATGTGGGGCAGCATGTCTTGCACAACCGCTTCCACAACGCTCGCTCTGGGAAGTGAGAGAAGGATCACTTGTGAACCTTTGGCCAGCTCACCGGCCGACGTTGTACTCGTTGCGCCGAGCCTGCTCAGAATATCAAGTTTGTCATCATCCGGGTCGTAGCAGCTCAACGCATGGCCGGCAGATAGAATTTGCCTCGCCATGCCTCCGCCCATGTTGCCGCAGCCAATGATTCCGATTTGCACCTTCAGTACCCCCTGATTCGTCGCCAGCACGCAGACTACCAACGAATGTCAGTGAATACTTGTTCCTGGTGAAATTCTCGCTGTTCGGGGTTGTATTGATCCGGCAGAACTACTGCAGACTGAATTGCTCGCCTGTAAACACATCGCCTATGAGCACCTTGATATCGTCCAGCCACGGTTCTGTAATGCTGCATGGAGGGTTACCGATTGTTTTCTCTGTGCAGGCCGTCACTTGCTCACCTGACACCGTGTAATGCATGCCATAGACCGGTCTGACCTTCAGGCTTTCCAGGTTGAGTGTGGCATCGAAAAGCTGTTGTGAGTGCTTGCCCAGTAATGACATCATCAACGACGGCAAGCGATACAGCGGTACTGTGCCGAGATTCAACGGGCCTCGCTGGCCATCAATAACTATCAGTGGTGTACTGGTCAGTTTCGCCAGGTGGTTGCCCGTAAACTCCGACCTGAGTTCAGGCAGGTTCCAGGCCTCGGTATAGACGCCATAGTTTGGTCCCAGGAAGGGCAGGTGATCTCCAAAAATAACGATGAGAGCATCGGGGTCTGCCTCGCGCAAAATTGCCAGGCGTTGCATCAAGTCGCGTGACTTGTACCAGATCTGATTCAGATAGCCATTAAGCAACACTGATTCTTTACCGGGTTTAACCTGATCCGGGTAGGCATCGTTACTGGGGTAAGGCAGGTGACCGTGGTAGGTCAGCATGTAATTGAACACAGGTCCGTCGAGGGCCAGTTGCTCGATATGATCAAACACCTGTTCATACAAGCTGTGATCGAGCAAGAGTGTTTCTATCGAATCGCTCATGTCAAATTGTGCTTTGCTAAGGTACTCATCAAACCCCAGCAGTTGGTAAGCATTGGTACGATTCCAGAAGCCTGGCACGTTAGGGTGCGCCGCCATCGAGTGGTAGCCGGATTGTCCCAGCAAGCGTGGCAGACACGGTGAGTTATTGCGGAACCAACCTTCGAAAAAAACGGCATTGCGCGTGACAGGAAAACCGCAAAGAACTTCAAATTCGGCATTGGCCGTGTAACCACCGAAAACAGGGGACATTGTCGTCGTGTTTCCCGTTTGCATCCAGAGCTTGCGAAAATCAGCGGGTAGTGGATCTTCTGGAACCCACTCAGTACCCAGCGATACAGGATCAAAGAACGATTCAAGAACAAACACATGAACGTTTCTGTTTGCGGCAATAACGTCATCGTGCAGAAGCTGCTGATAACCGGGCTCGAGAGTCCGTTTGCCACGCGCGATAGGTTGGCTGAATGCCAACATATCCATTGCCGTATCAACCGCGACCTTTTCCGGTGGTTTTTCTACCTTGCTGATGGTGCGAACAACCTCTTGCGCAAGGTGCAATGCCAGACCGCGCTCGCGATAATTGGCAGGCTGGTTCCAAACGGAATTACCAAATTGTTTATCCAGTGCAATACGCAACGGTTCGCTGTTGACCGTAATGGCAAAGCTGGCTGCAGCAAGGCCAAGCAAAGCTATCCATAGACTGATTCTTTTCCACGGCATGAATGCCAGAGCCAGCAGCAACGGCAGGCTTGCGACGATGAAAAGAGCAACCCTGCGCCATCCGTCGGTCAGAAAGAATACGTTTTGTACGTTTAACAGATCGTCGGGGCTTGCCGGTGTTCCCAGTACAGAGAGTTTTCCGGCGTTACTTAACTGAAACATGACGATGAGTACGCAAGAGAGTATCAGGCTCTTGGGTAAAGATTGAACCAGCATCGCGATAACAATCGCAACAACCAGATTACCCAGAAAGTCGCGATACCAGTATTCAGGTGCCAGTGTGATATCAAAACCGTATGATATGACTGCTCTGCACAGGAACGTTAGTAGCAGGACTGATACAACGAATAGTGTACCGGCCTTGATCAATCTCAGCATAAATGCCTTACCGATGGTCCTGAACAACTGAACGCCAGTCCAAAACAGACGATGCGCGGTAGAGATTTATCGAATATTCCAGTTGCATCATGAAGGCATCTTTTAACGGTCTAACTTGACTAATGACTCAGTCAGATGCCCAAGCAAGCTGTTTTCGCGTTTGCCATTGAACAGCCGGTTTGGTAACTGCTCGAAGGTGCTCACAAGCGATAGAAAAACTGCGGCAGCATAGGGCGTGCTCTGTACGACTAATAGCGCGATCCACATGCGCGTATCACTAAGATACGCATCGTCTCGCATGCTCACGGCAACAGCGGCAATCAGCAGGCCGGCGGCAAACAAGCCTTCTTCACGTGCATCTGAAAAAGCCTGGCGCAATGAGTGCGTCTCCACCATTTTTGGTGTGCGAAAAAAGCCGATACTGGTGGTATGAAGTCCTGCCAGCATGGCACGCGCTATCGTATGTGATACGGCTAAACCCGCCAGGCCTGCTGCAATACTCTGAACAAAACTGGCCCGCATGCGCCATCGATAAAGCACCAGCATTTTTGATAGCTTGAATACAAAGAAGCCGATGGGTAAAAGACTTAACATGACCTCGGGCGGGTTATAAATGTGCGGATACATAACCATCAGTACGCAATACATCAACGCGACACAATTAAACATCAGGCAAAGACCATCAGCCATCCAGGGAAGCCAACCTGCCAGAAAGTGATAGCGTTGACCGGGATTGAGCTTTGAACGGGATAGTTTCAGGAAATAGCGCATGTGGTGCCTGAGGATCAGCACGGAACCATAGGCCCAACGGAAGCGCTGTTTCTTGTAATCCAGGAAGTTATCCGGCATGAGGCCCCTGCCATACGATTTAGGGATGTAGGAGGCACGGTATCCCTTTTCAAGAATGCGTAAACCAAGCTCGGCATCTTCGGTGATACACCAGGTTGACCAAGCGTCAACTTCATTCAGCACGGAGCGTCGCACGATTGTCATCGTGCCGTGCTGAATAATGGCATTGCGCATATCCCGATTGATCATGCCGATACCGAAAAATCCTGCGTATTCAGCGTAGATCATTGACTTGAACAAGCTGCTGTTGGCGTCCCTGTAGTCCTGGGGCGCTTGCACAATGGCCATATTTTCGTCAACGAAAGCGGCTGTACAATCGGTCAGCCAGTCCGGATCCACCAGGTAATCACTATCAATAACGGCGATCAACTCTGCATCATCGGCAGTATGTTCAAGCGCATAGTTCAAGGCACCTGCCTTGTAACCCTCCAGCGGAATAACGTGGTGGAAACTAAAGCGATCATCCTGTCGGTTGCACCATTGCTGAACAGGAATCCAGCAAGCTGGATCGTCGGTGTTGTTATCAACAACAACCACTTCGAAGTTTTCGTAGTTCAGGTTTCGAAGCGCTGCCAGAGTGGCAATAACCATCTCGGGTGGTTCTTTGTGAATAGGAACATGGATGGATACTTTGGGTGTTGCGGTATTGTCTTGCTCACCCAGTTTGACTATCTCCTCGCGTTGTCGTCGATTCCAGATCGCTTCTGCCCATTCGTGGGCTTCGGCTAACAATACGATGGTTATGCAAAAGGCTGCGGCGAGCAGACCGACTCCAACAACAACCTGTTCCCAGGTCATGTATTTTTGTGAGTAGTCGTAGACCATCCAGACCACTGCGGTGGAAATGGCATAAGAGACCAATACCAGAAAACCGCGACCACCGTGTACCAACCCACGGCTATCACGTAAAAGCAAAGCCAGTAAAAGCACGGCAAACGCAAGTGAGAATCCGGCAATGGCTCGCCATTCGGGCACTGGAGTTACCGGTGCTGCTAATGGAAACTTAAGCTCACGATCGGCATTGAAAATACCCCAGTAACGACCGACAGCACCTTCGTCGGTTTTCCATATCTGGTCAAATGCTTCCAGCACGAAATAGTTGGCATCCCGTGCGTCGGCTTGATCCAGAAATTGACGCAGGAACTTCGCCTGGTTTTGTAATGAGGGTTGCGCGCCGAAGCGTTGTCGTCCCTCGCTCGGCCAGCCTACTTCGCCTAATACAACTGTCTTGGTGATGAATTCACGTTGAAGTTGGTCGTAGCGTTCGAAAACGTATTCGGGAGCGCGCCAGGCGGGAATACCTTCCCAGTAAGGCAGTACGTGAGCTGTTACGTAGTCCACGTGATTGGCCAGCGAGCGACTTTTCAACCAGATATCCCAGGTTTCAGCAACCGTTACTGGAATCGAACCGACCATGCCTTTGACCACATTAACGTAGTTTGCAAGCTGTTCTAGCGTGATTTCTTGTCTGAGAAGCACCTCATTGCCAACGACGATGCCGATGATGTTACCGGGATCGTCGGCGAGTATTCTTCTAAGCGTGCCAATCTCTTCCCAGTTGCGCTCGATATCGTCGGATATCCATAGCCCGACCATCACATTGAGTCCATGCTCCGCTGCAAGTCTGGGGACGCTGCCAAGCGTGCTTTCCACCGAGTAGGTGCGCACCCGGTCGACTTTGTCTGACAGTAGCGCAAGATCCCGGCTTATCTGTTCTTCGCTGGGATAGGCGGTGACTTCCTGAGGGGTCTGTCCCGCCCTGAATGGCGAAAACGATACTCCCTTGATAGTCTCGGGCCATTCCGGCACGTAGTCAGGGCGATTAAATACGGCCCATGTTGACAGCAGCAAAGCGCCAACGAGTCCGATGATAATCCATGATGTACGGTCTATTTTGAACACGAAAGCCCACCGGGTTAGCACCACTTCCGAAGGATGCTTGTGACATCTCGTGCTCTTCCGGTAGCGCGCATGAAACAGGTATGGCCGCTGAGGGCCATGTGACGCTACTAAGTTGCGCCATTTGCTGTCTCGTTACGATGATAGATTGGAAAAGTACTATGCCCTGTGAGCAGGTAATTTCACTAAAAATAAATAAACATTAATAAAAACAATAACATACGTGGTTTTTTCAAAAAATTACTATTTTGTAGTTAAGTGATTTGGTCATTGGGATGTCATGGATAGAGGGTCCGGTTTGACATCATCCTTACTCGTTTTTCTTTCCTGACGGGCGGTAAGCTGTACGTTTCCTGATGACATGCTGTCTTGGTTGCACAATGATCTCACTGACTACCGCGTTATCCGGAGAGCTAAGCAGCTGCAGGACACTTGACGCAACATCGCTGGCAAGCAGCGTGTGTGACGGCTCAGGACCGGGTTCGAAATCGAGTGTGTCAAAGAAACCGGTTCTGACACTGCCGGGGTTGACGATTCCTACATGGCAGTTTGCATTGGCAAGCTCGTGTGCTAATGATTGAGCAGCGCCCCGAAGCCCGAATTTTGCCGCGCTGTACACACTGCCATAGCGGCCTCCCTGCAGTGCACTGGTAGAGCCTATGAAGACGATGTTGCTGCGCGATTGTTTGCGCAGATGCGGTAGGCATTCCCGGACCAGCGTTAAAGGACTGATCAGATTGAACAGCAGGCTTTGATGAATCTGTTGCGAGGAGAAGTTCTCCAGTGAGCCGATATCACCGCGCCCGGCGTTGCAGACTATGCCATCCAGAGGGTATGTCCTAATGAGCTTGCGGATAAGCTCAATGCTGGCGGGTAAATCGCTGAGATCAATCTGGTAATGTGTTTCGGTGTCGGGAATATTTGCAGGTTTTGTTCTTGATAGCGACACGGTGTTGATATTGTGTTCGGCCAGTAGTTCGCAGCAGGCGCGCCCAATTCCTCGACTCGCACCGGTTACCAGGACGCAGTCAGGCGTATTCATTGAATAACATCGTGTTGTCTGTTCGGTTGATAACGTGAGTTAACAAGTGGCTTCATAGTGTTTCCAGCTCAGCTGCAGGGAAAGAACTGATCCGGGCGTATTGCTGTTTCCAGAGTCTGTTCGCAGAATGAACGCATGATGCTTTCAGTCTCTTCAGGGTAGCTCATCATGCCACCGCGAGCACTGATGGGCGCGGCAAGCAGTTTTGCATCCGGGTAGAGTCTTACCAGCTTTTTATAAAATCCCTTGGGTAATCTGAATACCCCCAGACTCACCGAATGCACTTTCTCCATGTCAAGGGCATCGAACACCTGCTTGAACATGTCACCGTACAGCGTTTCGAAGTTATCAGCGTAGAGCAGTGGGTCGAAGCGCAGGCCTATGTTCCAGCCATTGTCCTGCAGTTGCTTTAATGCGTCGAGGCGTTTTGCCAGTGAGGGTGTGCCGTGTTCTTCAGCCCGGACTATAGGTTCAGGGGACAGGCTATAGGCAACCACAACATTGGGCAATGCCGAGTGTTTGAGCAACGGGCGTATCTGTGTGCTTTTGGTACGCAGTTCCAGATGAGCTCGCTTGTTTGTTTCAAGGTGGGAAAGGCAGGCGTTGACAAAGCCAGTTATCGGATCAAGAGCAAGCGAGTCACAGTCGTATCCTGAAAAAAACCAGACATCACCCTCATGCTGCTTAGTCATGTTGTCTATGTCGGCAAAAAAATCTTCCTCGTTAACAAAGACGATGTAATTGGCAGACTGATACATACCCTGCAGAAAGCAGTAACGGCAATCGTATATGCAGTTGAGCATGTGCGAAAAATAGTAGTTATGCTTGCCACCGATGTGATAACCCGGTGGGGTGGGCAATATGCGTCTACCTGGCTTGCGGGCCAGGATAAGTGCAGGGTTGCTTTTCTGGTGTCTGAAGTTTTGCGCTGCTGCATTGAATACATCACCATAGCGTTCTATCGGAACGATACGAGCTCGCGGATACCGTTTGGTGATGGCGTCTGTTCGCGGATGATCGCGTACTGCACGTTCTATATATACAGTATCCATAGTGAGAGTTAACCGTAGACAAAGGGTTGTTCATCGAGGGCTTTTTGCAATGCCAGCCTGACATCTTTTGCGCTAACGGCTTGCTTGTCGATAGTGGGCAGGTTTCCGGTTAGTACGAGGTATCGTTGCACGAGTTGTCTAAGAAGTTGTTCATCGTTAACACTATGGTGAGTGCGCGTGGATGTTTCAGCTATCAATGCATCAGTCAGTGCATCTTTTCCATGATCCGGTGTTATGTCCAGATCTTGCAGAGTTTCGAGAAGAGGCAAGAGGCTGGGAAGTGCCTGTGTAATCAGTGCCACCACCGATTTTTTTGAAATATCCCGAATATCGTGATCCGGGTTGTCTGATACGATTTTAAAACTATGGATCTGGCTGGTAGATAAGTACCGACTGCCTGCTGAAAAAATTCCGGCAGCTTCCATATCAAACAGGATTCCATCTCGATACTGTGTATTGGGTGCGTCAAGTGTATTGACGACAGCACTTTGAATATTTTTAAAAGATTTGTTGTCTGGCAGGTGTGGGAACCATTGTGCACCGCTTGCAACATCCTGAACGTGGTGGGCTGCCAGAACGGTCGCGTAATCAAAAGTGCCTCCGGCTATACCTATATTAACTACGATATCGATTTCAGAATACGCTTGCAGCAATGCTCCGACTCCGGCTGCCGTGTTGAGTTTGCCGGGGCCGGTTTCCAGCAACAGGTATTGGTCTGCGCCATATAGCCGCAGGTGCCTGGCTTTGATCTGGCGCAGTTTTAATACATCGAGCAGGGGGCGTGTCTCGGCAGGCAAGGCGGTTACAATACACAGACGCGACATTGAAGTTAATTGATGGCAGTGGTTAGCGTTACAATAATAGGCGCATATGACACTAATAGGTACTGTTTCCCACTTGATCCTCAAACGGTTCGTGACCAGATTAACAGGCAGGGTTGCTGGGCAGGGTCACCACAACACTTCGTAAAATAGGAAAAAACATGCTGGTCTCCAATCTTGAATTTCTCCCCGGTCGCAAGGTCAGCAGACACTTGGGACTGGTGCAGGGTAGTTCTGTGCGTTCCAAGCATGTTGGCCGGGATATAGCCGCCACATTAAAAAACTTGTTTGGTGGTGAGCTTAAGGGTTATACGGAGCTTTTGTCCGATTCGCGTGACGAGGCTACTCAAAGGATGATTAAGCAAGCAGAAAGCATTGGTGCAAACGCTGTTCTTAATGTCCGCTATAGCACCTCCAGCATAGCGGCAGGTGCGGCTGAGATTTTTGTCTACGGAACTGCTGTCCTGCTGGCAGAGGACGATGTTGCAAATGAATAGCTTTCTGTTTCAGGCCGGGTTGCTTGTCTCTCTGTTGGTACTTGGATATCTTTTTGGTTCTATCGCTGAAAAGCGTCATTACCGGCGAATTATCGCGCGTGAAGCCAAGAGTGCTGACTTGCCTGTTATTGCCAGCAGATACCCGCCTGAGGATCGTCAATACGCACAGCAACTGGTATCTGGCAACGTTGTGATAGCCTCGGATTACTTTAAGAATTTCCTGGCAGGGCTTTTCAATATCTTTGGCGGGCGGGTTACGCCCTATGAGTCCATGCTGGACAGAGCTCGCAGGGAGTCGGTACTGCGTATGAAAGAGGCGGCCGCGCGTTCAGGTGCCAGCTATGTCTTTAATATCAAGTTTGATACCACGCGTGTTTCCGCTGGCAGGGCATCTGCGATGGAGGTGCTTGCCTACGGTACCGCCATGATCCCTATCGATAAAGCGCCATTAACAATGCCACTTGTAAAGGACAGCGAGACGGCAAATGCACTATGAAAACCGTCAGCCGGATGAAGGTATCAATGTCACTCAGGTTCACCCTCTAAAGCAGTTTGTACAACTGGCCATCGGGACCCTTGTGCTGGTGGTCCTGCTGGTGATTGTGCTGCAGACGTCCGGGAGCTGGTTAGCCAAACGCGTGCCTTTCAGTTTTGAGCTTGCGGTGATGGAAAAGCTGGATGTGCAATTCGGCGAGGCGACTGATCATCCTCAGATCACGGCTTATCTCAATGAACTATCGCAACGCGTAGGTGCTCATATGAATCTACCGGAGGGTATGCAGATAACGGTGCACTACGATCCGGACGATGTGTTTAATGCCTATGCCACCGTTGGTGGCAATCTGACGTTTTACAGAGGCCTGTTGGAAGCCATGCCCGATGAAAACACACTGGCCATGGTCATGGCTCACGAGATCGCGCATGTGCAGTATCGAGATCCGGTTGCCTCGCTCGGTGGTGGTATTGCCAGTACGCTGGCGTTACTGGCACTGACAGGTAGTACCGGTTCGAATATGGCGGGTTCCATGCTGAGCAATGCCGGTGCGATCACAAGTGTGCAATTTACCCGTGGTATGGAAGAGGTCGCTGATAAATCAGCACTGGCGGCTCTTAACGCTCTTTATGGGCATGTCAACGGTGCCACCGCCTTGTTTGACATGTTTAAAAATGCCAGAGGATCCAGCGCGCGTTCTCCTCAGCTGCTGGAAGGCTTTCTTAGTACACATCCATTGGATCAGAACAGGGTGAGCGCGGTTCGCGAACGCGCTACAAGTGAAGGCTGGGCAATGCAAGGTCAGCTCACGGCATTGCCTGGCGGCTTTGCCGACTGGTTGTAATCCAGCTATGCGTCGCGCGCAACCCAACGATCGATAAGATACCTGGCAATAGAGTCTGTGCGAGGTAATTTGTAGCCATCACTGTCGTCCGCCCAGTTTCCAAAACGTCTTATCTGTTCGCGTGTAAACCATTGTGCATCTTCAAGCTCGGTGGGATCGCAACGAATCTCGGTAGTCGTCGCTACGGCTTCAAAGCCAAGCATGATTGATCGAGGAAACGGCCAGGGTTGAGAGGCAACATAGCGGACATCTTCTGTATGGATGGATGCCTCTTCAAGAACCTCACGCTGCACGGCCATCTCCAGACTTTCTCCTGGTTCAACAAAGCCCGCCAGTGTCGAGAAAACGCCTTCAGGCCATGCGTGGCTGCGACCCAGCAGACACAAGTCGGGTTCGTTTTCGCACGTGTAGGTCACGAGCATGATGACGGCAGGATCTGTTCGAGGAAAGACGATGTGGTCGCACTGTGTGCAGTTTCGTACATGCCCGCCATTGCTTGACGAGAGGGTGTTGCCACAACGAATGCAGAAGCGTGCATGGTTGTTCCAGTAGACCAGAGCTCGTGCATAGGCCATTAATGATCCCTCATACGGGTTCAGTAATGGGCCGACCGTGCGAAGATCCTGAAATATTCCCTGATGTGAAATACCTTGCGTATCGGTTGCATCGGCAATAAAGGCATTGCGGCCTGTCTCGTCCAGAGCGCTGATATCCACAGCGAAATAGCTGTGCTTGTCATCCTTACCAAGAAAAATCACCTTATCGTCTTCAAGACACTGTGTGCGGAGCATGAGTGCCGCAGGCGAACCGGTGCCAGTACTTGTCAGTGACTTGCCATCACATACCGGAATCAGTCGGGCGTTGTCCTGGTTCAGGAGCGCCAGTATTGCGCTGGGGTCTTTTCTTAGATGATCGGCACGATCAATATTGCTCTGGCAATAGAACATATCAGCGTTGTGGCAACAGGAGAAGCGGGAAGTATACGTGTCTTCAACAGGTCGTGCGATCGTGATGTCTCTTGAGTGATTGCCGGGCCATCAACTCGGGTTCACATTGGATGTCACGGACCATCGCTGAAAAAACTCGATGCCCGGGATACGGAGAGTTATGATGGTTTCGGTACTGATCGTGCTGGGTGACACGTTATGATGGCCGAACATTCCCTTTTTTATGGATTTTGCAGATTTGACCACTTTGGGTGCAGGTAACGGAGAAAAGCGTAGTCGCAGCGCCGTGCGCAGATCGACCAGGCAGAGATATGGTCGATTGTGCTTCCTGCTGATGATCGGTTTTTTTTCGTTTCATCAGCCGCTAGCGGCCCAGACTCAATCGTCTGCAAGTAATCAGGCATCCGGTGCGATCTCAACGCAATCGACGATTACCCAGAAGCCGAAGTGGGAGGTGGGCGTTGGCGGTGGTTACTTCCTTGGCTATGACTACCCCGCCTCGAATGACACTAATCAACGTGCTATTGCACTACCTTACTTTATCTATCGTACGCCGTTGTTTCGGTTTGGTGACGGCGGTATCCGGGCGGTGGCCGTCGAGCGACCGCGTCTTAAACTGGACTTGTCGATTGGCGGTTCACTGAATGCCAGTTCACAGGGGAATAGTGCTCGACAAGGCATGCCGGACCTGGACTTTCTGTTTGAGATTGGTCCACAGCTGGAGTTGCGACTGTTTGAAAAGCGTCTGGCTTCGGGTTCGCGTTTACTGGCACGGTTCAGTTCTGAGATTCGAGCTGTATTCTCGACAGATTTTCGCGGAATAGAGTCGCAAGGCTTTATTGCCGATATGGGTGTGGGAGTTAACGTCAACAATATTGCAGACTCCGGTATCACCCTGATCTCAGGGCTCTATACCAGCATTGCTGACGAGACAATGCATGATTATTTCTATCAGGTAGATCCCGAGTTCGTTACCGAAACACGTCCTTTATACGATGCTCGGGGAGGTTATCTTGAGTCGACGTTGTTTTTAGGTTTCGCCTTCCAGCCTTTACCGCAGGTACGTGTATTTACCGGAGTGATCAAAGGCTTCTACAATGGCGCGAGTAATCAGGATAGTCCGTTATTCGAGGTCAGTGAGCAGACGCGCTATGCCTTGGGCGTTGCCTGGACAATCAAGACCAGCAAACACATGGTTGATGTCGTGGATATGGGGAGCAGTGACTGAATCCTCGTGCGCAGGTAGCTTTGTCTATTGTTGCAATGAGCTTTGCTGAGCGACATCGGTCTCCAGAGTCTGCTCCAGCAGTTCGGGTTCTGTCGGTGTTTGTGTTGTTGATCCCGCATCTATGTGCGATTGTGTCAACGTAAATTCAGCCAGCAATGGAAAATGATCAGAGCCGATATCTGGCAGACGTTGTACCTCGTTCAGCTTGAAATGTTTTGATACGAAGACATGATCGAGCGGCCAGCGTATGAACCAGTGACGAGCATTGAAGGTGTTGTACAGTCCCCGACCGATACGGGGATCTTTTAAACCGCTGATTTCGCGAAACAGGCGAGTAGTGGCAGACCAGGCAACATCGTTGAGATCGCCTACAACGATGACAGGGTCTGTCATTTTTGCAACCTTTCTGGCAATGAGCAGAAGCTCTACATCGCGCTCAATGGATTCGGTATTCTCATTGGGTGCTGGTGGCGCAGGGTGCGCTAAAAATAGTTTTATACGTTGATCCGATTCCAGTATGACCGTCACATTCATTGATGGTTTGTCGGTCTCGACGAGAAAGTCGATACAGGGATTTTCCAGTGCCAAGCGTGAGTAGATGTGCATGCCATAGAGGTTGTCCAGTGGGCACTGCATACGGTGAGGGTAATTTTCCAGAGTATCCAGTTGCTCCTGCCACCACTGATCGGACTCAAGCGTGACGAGTATGTCAGGATCATGCTTTGCGACCAGATCCAGCAGCGCTTGCGCGTTGCGGTTGTGCGTAAGAACATTACTGCTTAACAAGCGGATACTTCCCAGCGATCGTTGTCGTTCTGGCAAGTATTTCTGTATTTCAACGTCGTGCAGTTGTGTATTGGGTGTAATCCAGTACAACTGATAAACAAGCACTGCAATCACACACACTGTACTTGCGCCCAACATGAAGCCGCCTGTTGTGTCGCTGAAGGTCCAGCTCACCAGCCATAGCAAAGACATAGCGGCAATCTGCACCCTGGGAAAATCCATGGCGCGGATATACCATCGGCGACTCCTGGATAGTGGCAATAGCGTTACCAGGACAAGTACGACTGCTGTAGAAATCAGCATGATGAGTGCTGGTCAGATACAGCGACCATGCTGAAATAGGTTTGTGTCATGTGCATGCGCGGATGATACCAAGTTGGTGGCATCAAAGTATCTGCAGGTGGGGTTAATAAGAATACAAAATTACTCTGATGTCATCGTTTGGCGTAGCATGTCATGCTCAGTTGCCTTGTCTTTGTCAGGCTTTGTCTACCGTGCCTGGTGTTAAGCTGCCCAGGCCGGGCGATATTGGTAAGGCATTGCAGGCTCTTTGGTTCATACGTTTACCGAGGTGTAAGTTGCAGATCCAGGAACTGGAAACGTTTGTAGTCGCCAACCCGCCTCCCCATAATGGCGGGCGCTATTTCATTTTCGTCAAACTCACCACCGACGATGGTGTTACGGGAATCGGCGAGGTCTACACGGCTACCTTCGCGCCACACGTTGTTGAGGCAATGATCAACGATGTGTTTGAACACCACGTGGCTGGTGCCGACCCCTTTCATATAGAGCGCCTTTGGCGCAGAGTCTATGGACGTGGTTATACGTTAAGGCCAGATCTGTCGCTAATGAGCGTGCTTAGTGGTCTTGAGACAGCGTGCTGGGATATCGTTGGCAAGGCTGTCGATAAACCCGCCTACGAACTATTGGGTGGACGGGTACATGAGCGTCTGCGCAGTTATACCTACATTTATCCACGTCCGGGTGAAGATGATTCGGTATACAGCGATCCGGATCTGGCCGCAGAAAGGGCGCTGGAATATATCGCCATGGGGTTTACCGCGCTGAAGTTTGATCCGGCAGGCGGCTACTCGGTGTTCGATGGGCGCCAGCCCTCGCTCGATGCACTGGATCGCTGTGAGCGCTTTGTTAAAACCCTGCGTAAGGCTGTCGGCTCTCGGGCAGATTTGTTGTTTGGCACGCATGGGCAGTTTACCGCCGCCGGCGCTATCCGCCTGGCCAGGCGATTGGAATCCAGCGACCCGCTATGGTTTGAAGAACCCACCCCGCCAGAGAACCCAAAAGAGATGGCCCGGGTTGCAAGGCAGACCTCGATTCCTATTGCGACGGGCGAACGACTAACCACCAAATACGAATTTGCGCGCGTACTGGAGGAGCAGTCGGCTTCCATACTGCAAATGGCGTTGGGACGAGTTGGTGGACTACTGGAGGCGAAGAAAATTGCCAGCATGGCGGAGACCTTTTATGCGCAGATAGCGCCACATTTGTACTGTGGTCCGGTCGAAGGAGCTGCCAACGTTCAGCTGGCTACCTGTACGCCGAATTTTCTTATCCTGGAAAGTATTGAAGACTGGGGTGGTTTTCACGCCAGCATCCTGAAAAGTCCCGTCCGTTGGGAGGATGGGTATGTCATACCTCCTGTAGCACCCGGAATCGGTGTGGAGCTTGATGAAAGCGTAGCGCGAGCGAACCCCTATACAGGCACACGATTACATTTGGAGATGCAGGCGGATCCGATCATCTAGAGTAGTGCAAGACACTGGCTATTGACGATGCGTGTTTCTATTCTCAGGGTTACAAGAGATGTCAGGCACGATGCAGCGGCAACGTCAGCTGCAGGTACAGAATATCCTTTTTTATCTGACGCACAAGCGCAACCTGTTTGGCATCGTCAAGCCGGGTAAAGCGCAGCGAGGAGAACTGCGCATCCAACCGCTGAAACCGTGATCGTTGTGATGGCCACTGCGATGCCGCCCGCTGCAGAAATTCGCCAGGTGTTTCGTTGTGCCGGCGGGTTTTCATACGTGCTTGTAGCAACCGGCTTAACTGTTGCCAGTAACGCTCCTGTACGCTGATAGAGCGATAGCTGCTGCGTGGCATGCGCAACAGGATTGCACTCCATACACCCGCTAGAACAATAACCACCAGAACAATTTGCCATAAGGCCAGGGTACCCAGACCTAGCCGTTCCCAGAGACTGGCTTGTGAATCGTTATCGAAATCTATAACAAGTCGTTGCCAGTTGTGATTAATGGCATCCCAACGCAATTGCATATTTCGAACAAAGCCTGGTGTCTGCCTGGCGAGTCGTGGCACCGAGGCTTCATCAGGTAAAGCCGCTGCAAGACCGCTGTCAATACGTGATGGTGAGACTGCGCTTGTTGGGTCATACCGTCGCCAGGCACCTTCGATATACGCCTCTGTCCATGCATGTGCGCTGGACTGACGCACGATCATGTAATCCTCGTTCATCTCGCCGCCTTGATAACCCGTGACGACGCGTGAGGGCACACCGGCGGCACGCATCATGACAACGAACGCCGCCGCATAGTGCTCGCAAAAGCCTTCGCGCGTATCAAACAGAAATTCATCAACTGGTGCATGACCAAGAAGTTGTGGTTGCAGCGTATAGCGAAAAGGTTTCTCATTGAAGTGTCGCATGATGGCATCGGCATAAGCGCTGTCGCTTCGATGCTCGGAACGCAGCTGCTGTGCGAAACGTATAGTGCGCATGTTCTGGCCAGGCAGGTAAAGCGTGTCTTTGCGTGGTTTGCTGGTAGTGGGGAGCGTGCTGCTTAGCACCGAGCTTTGGCGATAACGCAGTGTTTGCGATACTGTATCGTCGGCAAGAATTTGTCCGTCGTCGAACTTCTGGCCGATCGATCGGCTGAACCGAGTATCGGTTTTTTGTGCCGCGTTGTAGGAACCGGGCAGCGAGGCCGCGGCATCCAATGCAAACAGCCAGCGTTGGCGATGAGGTTGAAGTGTAACCACGTAATTCAGAACCTTGCCAGGCGGTCCGGTATAGCGAAGCCTTGCCGGATACCTTGTCTGGCTGACGCTCCAGTTTCGTCCATCAAAATCTGTGAGCACAGGTCCGCGCCAATAGAGTTGATCGGTGGACGGAGCATCACCTTCAAACTCGACGCGAAATGCTACCGCGTCAGATTGGGAAAGCTCTCCGATCGAGCCGGGTGACATGGAGTCGGATAGACCGGTGGTAGCAATGGCATCTTCGGGCAGCGACCACATCGGCCCTGGCATACGGGGAAAAACGATAAACAACAGGGCGGCAATTGGCAGGCCTTGCAGCAGAAGCACACCGATCAGTTTTATCTGACTGGAGAAGCTCTCAGGGTTGTCAGCATCACGCAAAACCGAAAGGCTATAGGCAAGTGCAAAGGTGGCAGGTAGTGTCAGTACCGCTGAGATAATGGACTGAGAATAAAAGTATTGGGTCAGTAACAAAAAAGAGCAAAGACACAAAAGTAATGTGGCATCGCTGGAACGTCTTACCTCGGCGAACTTGGCGGCCACGAGGATAAACAGAAACGCCACGCAAGGGTCTCGACCAACGAAGTAGCCGTAGTGCCATTTGATAAGAAAAGCGCTACCTGCGGCCAGTAAAGTGACGCTCAGAGGTGACAGAACAGCTTGAAGCAGTTTCTGCGATGGGTGCTTGAGAAGAGAGAGTCTGCCCAGGACAAGCAGGATGCCAGCCGCGCTGACCCACAATGGCAGGTTAGGTAAATGTGGAACCTTAACCATCACGAGCAAGGCGGATAGGGCATAAAGTGTTCGTGCAGGCATGCCATCAGTGTGGGTGCTACCAATACTGGGCAGTATTCGTCGCCATGACCTTTCCGTTCCCACAAGTTTGCCTGGCATGGACACTGTCGTCATGCAACCACATCCGATGAAGCGCCAAATAACGCAAGTGCACGTAGTGCCTGTGCTTTCTGTTCTTTACCGTGACTCTTGCCCAGTGAAAATTCAGGCAGTTCGAATGCGTACTCAGTCTGAGTCTGTTCGGCCTGCAACACCCACGCACACAGGCGCGACAATTGCGCCTCCAGGCCGGAGTTAGTCGCCTGTCTCAGATCGAGAATGGTTGCTGCATGGCTGGGTTCGTCATCAAAGGTGCGTGACTTCAAACCCAGCCCCCTGGCGGCACTCTTCCAGGCAATCGAGCCGATCGAATCACCGGGTTGATAATCACGCAAGCCAGATACATCGCCGGCAGTTGGGCTGTTTGTCGGCATGCCCTCATCATGGCCAGATACCATAGGTAGAGGGGGCGCGGCCAATTCAGGTTCAGGATAAACAAGCGCTTTGCTTGCAACGTGTAAATAGCTCCAGCATGTCCACAAGCCTAGTGGCCAGTCACTTTGCAGGGTAAGTCTGCCCAGCAGGCAGATGCCGCGTGATGTCGTTTTTATCGCGATATTGGCGTCGACATGGCCGTTAGGTGGAATTCTGACCCGAGCGACACCGTTGCCGGCTGTCACGCGGATGCCATGACGTGTACGCGCCAGCGAGTTGCGTAACCTGACGTTGAATATCACGTTTTCACCGGCAAACGCATCGTGACTATTGATGGTGCTGACACTCAGACCTGCCAGATTGCGGTAGGTGTGCAGCAACGTTGCGCAGAACAGGCCGGTGAGTAGAAAACACAAGGCATAACCCAGCGACAAGGAATAGTTTATCGATGCTACAAGCATCAGTAGTAGGGCAATGAGGAATGCACACCCGCGTTTACTGGGCAGGATGTAGACGCGTTGATGAGCAACCGTGTGTGGCAAGGTATCTTCCGCGCGCGAGCGAAACAGACGTTGCCATAACGCGCTCTGTTTAAGTCCTGGCAAGTGCGGGTTCATGAAGCGTAGACGTGAGCTTGTCGCATCGAGACAGCTGCTCAGGGCATAGCCACCTGAGCCAGCATATCCTGTGCGCAACGAGTACCTGAGCCTACCCGCCCAGTCATTCGATGACCTGCCAGAGCAGGAAATACCTCGCGAATATCATCCGGCAACACATGATCCCGACCCTGAATGAAAGCGTAGCTTCTGGCGAGTCTTACAAGACTCAATCCTGCGCGAGGACTAAGGCCGGTACCTGCTGTCCGAGTCGCAAGTATAAGTGCCTGTATATAGTCAAACACGGGCGTTGCAATATGCCCCTTTTGCGATTGTTCGCTCCATTGCCGAAGGGTCTGTGAAGATAACAGTGCCTGCAGTTGTGCAGCGTCTGCCCGTCTGTCACCGTGCTCCAGCAGTTCGCGTTCGGTCGTGCTGTCCGGATAACCGATTTCTATACCCACCAGAAATCGATCAAGCTGTGATTCGGGCAGTGGGAAAGCCCCGAGCTGATCGCCCGGATTCTGTGTGGCGATAACGAAGAAGTCATCATTCAAGGGATATGTGACCCCGTCCACACTAACCTGACGTTCTTCCATAGCCTCCAGCAAGGCACTTTGCGCCTTGGGTGGTGCACGATTTATTTCATCGGCCAGCAGGATGGAGGTGAATATTGGACCGGCTTTGAAATCAAATGATTGTGTGTCGCTGTTGAAAATCGATACACCGACGACATCGGCTGGTAACAGATCGCTTGTAAACTGGACGCGTTTCCAGTCCAGTCCCAGTGTGGCTCCCAAGGCATGCGCCAGTGTGGTTTTACCAACTCCGGGTACGTCTTCGATCAACAGGTGTCCACGAGCCAGCAGGCAGGCCAGTGCCAGGGTAGTCTGATGCCGTTTGCCCAATAACACGCGATCCAGTTGCGCCAGAACGTGTGAAATTTCAGGCTCCGTAGAGAGACTGCTGATATTTCGCTGCACGGATAGGCTCATGACGTCACAATTAGTCGATTGAATCAAAGGGTGGTATCGGCAGTTAACGGGTATCCCTGCGCCACCAGATCAGTGAGTGGGGCGGATGCCCGTCCCCGGTTGGCCGATCTGCGCGATGCATCTCAAAAATGTGCAAAGCGTGATTGTTGAGTGATCCGAACAGCTGACATCGAGCACCCGGAAGAGAAAGCGCAAGTGCGTCATGGTCAAGTTGTTATACTGCGTACAGGCTTCTCGAGTGATTGCATGATCCCGGCGTGAAAAATTTTCTGAAGACGGCTGCACACCAGCACAAGGATCCGCAGGTACGACTGGGATACATCAACGATGTACAGTCTGGAACCGAGGAAGCACAGCTCACACTATGCTCCATAGCGAGGGAGGATTCGGACCTCACGGTGCGCCTTGCGGCAATTGCTAAAATCGATGAGCTGAACGTGCTGCGTGAACTGCTTGATGTCAGTTCCGATGATGGCGACCAGCTGCGTGATGCGGCAGAGACTCGTCTGGTGTTCAAACTGACTGAAGGCCAGGTTAGTGACGTGGCAGTACGCGCACTACTCAGCACACACGCTGCACGTCTGGCAGTGCCCATTGCGGTGCATTGCTCTGTTGTGGAGCAACGGGATATGGCCTTGAAAGCTCTGGATGATGAGCCTTCGCTGGTGACGGTGGTTCAGCAGTCCCGATTTCACGATACACGTCTGGCAGCGGCATTAAGACTGACCCATCACGACGCGCTGCGATCTGCCTTGAGTGCGGTCCGCTCCAAGGACAAAGTCGTTGCCAAACAGCTTCAGCAGCGTCTTGACGCTGAGGCTGCCGCAGAAGCTGCGCTTATTGCCAAACGTCATGCCATTAATACGACGTTGCAGTCCGCTGAGTCGCTCAGTGAAGGTGTGTGGACACCGCAACACGCCGGCAAACTGCAGGCGCTGCGAGAAAAATGGGCAAGTCTGGCTGCTGCGGATCGTGACGAACACGAGACGCGTTTTACGCAGGCGATCGAGCGTGCTGATCAGAAGCTGCAAGCCTATAACCTGGAACATGCGGCAAAAGAAAGTGCGCCGGTGGCAAGCAGCGATCAATCAGACATCTCCGTTGTAGCAGGCGACAGTGCTGAAGTAGCGGTTAAAGAACCGGTAATAGAGCCGCAGAAACCTGCAGCCATAGAAGATCCAGCTCTACTGCCAGTTATGTCTGAACTGTCTGGCAAGACAATAGAGCAGCTTGGTGATTGCCTGACCGAGCTCAGCGATACGAATAACGGCAATGTGGATACAGCCTCAAAACCAGTCCAGCAGTTGTTAGCTTATGGACAGGCTGTAGCAGTGCTCTTCGATCCGCCCTACGATCTTCACAAGGCACGGCCCAATGCATTGCAACAACGTATCAAAAGGGTTTCATCCCTGCTAGACATCGACAAGGTGTTGCCAGGCATAGACATATCGCAACACAGCTATGTTGCGCAGCTCAGAGAGCATGCCAGTGTTCTGGAAGATCGACTGGGAAAAGCCAAGCAGGAGTCCGCCGATAGAATCAAGGCAACCCATCGGCAGTTCGCGGCGTTGTCAGGCATCATCAAGGAAGGAAAATGGGGTCCAGCCAACAGCATGATGAGGCGGCTGAAGAAAAAAATCGATGCCATGGAGAGCGCTGAGCGAGTCTCGTTGAACGAGAAGCTGGAACGCGCTGAAAAACAGCTCTCCGAAATGGCAGATTGGCAGGATTTTGCCGCAAGGCCCAAACTGGAAGCCTTGTGCGAATCAATGGAAGCCTTGCCGGCGCAAGAGCTTGTTCCAGAGGAGCTGGCTAAAAAGGTACGTGAACTGCAAAGTTCCTGGAAAAATCTGGGTGTCAGTCGGGCGTCCAATGAGCTCTGGTCGCGATTCAAGACCGCGGGCGATACAGCCTATGAACCCTGTAAAGCATGGTTTGACGAAAAGCAGAAAGAGCGTCAGCAAAAGCTTGATGCCAAGGCGGCGTTATGTGATGCACTGGAAGCTGAGCACTCAGTGCTGGACGGTGATCCCGATTACAAGGCAATCGTCAAGCGCGTTAACAATGCTAAACGGGAATGGTCGCGTAACCGTGTGCCGGACCGAAAACCGGACAAAGCACTGGAGGCCAGATTTTCTGTCGCACTGAAGCCGTTCGAAACAGCGCTGGCAGAGCAATATGATGCAAATGCTGCTGCCAAGCAGGAACTGGTTGCCAAGGCACAGGCGTTAGCCGAAGCGGATATCACGCAACACGCTGCTAATCAGGCCAAGAGTCTGTTGAGCGCTTGGAAGCTCGTTGGCGTCATGCGCCGCAAAGAAGATCAGGCCCTTTGGGAGGTCTTTAATACTCACCTTGGCACCATATTCAAGCATCAGCATAAGGTGGAACGCGAAAAGCAGAGGGCTGGTCTTGAGCACGTGTTCCGTGCCAAAGACATTATCAAGCGACTAAAGACTTTATCGCGTGGTAGCTCGCTGGACGAAAGTGAAGTGCAGGGCTTGTCCACTGAGTTTCAGGCGCTGGCCGAATTTCCGGACCGAGACAAGAAATTCCTGCTGCGTGATTTTCGACAGGCTGTCGATGCTTGCTCGCGAGTGCAGGAAAATGCCTCGAAACGTCGGTTGCAAGCAAGTCACGAAGAGACTCGCCGTCTGGAAGGATTGTGTGAACAACTTGAGTTCGCCGTTGAAAACCCTGACTCTGTTGCCGATACACTGGTTGACGATGTGTCACATGCCTGGGATGCCAGCGATGTCAAAGTGCAGCCTGAGTTAGACGTCTCGTTAAAGAAGCGCCGCGATCAGGCGTTGGATCATATCCGGGGAGGTACCCAGCCGGACTATGCAGCGAATGAGACTTTGCGCCGGGATCTACTTATTCGGATGGAAATTGCAGCCGGGGTGGAAACGCCAGCGGAAGACAAGGCACGCCGCATGCAGTACCAGCTGGAACATCTGCAACAGGGTATGACATCCGCCGGAATCGATGACGCCAAACAGGTATTGTCAAAACTTGAGCATGAATGGATAGCCGCAGGTCCTGTAAAAAGCGCAATCAAGGACGCTTTGAACTCGCGTTTTCTGAAGGCCTATCATCGGTAGCCTCTGATCAGCCTGCTGAGAACGCCATTGCAGGTGTGTCATTGTGAGTGAAGAACTAACTGAAGCGGTCCTACAAAAAGCGATTCTCAACGATGAGCTGGTGTTGTATTACCAACCCAAAGTGAGTCTGCTGAGCGGAGATATCATCGGTGCAGAGGCACTGGTTCGTTGGTCTGATGGCGCAAACGGTATCGTATCACCCAGCGAATTTCTACCGTTGGCAGAACGCAGTGGCATGTTACATGACCTGACATTGCAGCTGCTCGATCAGGTGATAGAGGCAAGCTCCAAGCTGCCTGAACACCAGCCTGCATTGTCGCTATCGATTAACGTGGCACCGGACGATCTAGCCTCAAACGCCATTAGCCAGCTCATTGGTAAGGCGCTGGATGAAGGACGTATTACAGCCTCAGATTTGCAGGTTGAGATAACAGAGAGCGCTGTTATGGGTAATGTAGACAAGGTTTATGATGATCTTGTCAGATTGAAAGCGCGCGGCATCAAGATACTCATGGATGATTTCGGAACCGGGTATTCCTCCATTGATCGCTTGAGTCAGTTACCGTTCGATGCACTTAAGCTTGATCAGGGAGTCGTGAAGCGCATGGGCACTTCGCTACGGAATCTGGATGTAGTGCGTTCTTCCATATCAATGGCCCGAGAGCTTGGCATGGTATCGGTTGCCGAAGGTATCGAAACTGCCGATGCGTACAATTTTCTGATATCACATGGTTGCGACGAAGCTCAGGGCTTTTTTATTGCCAAGCCTATGTCGTTAACCGATTTCATCGGATTTATCGCCAAGGATCATCATTTTGGTGGCTCCCACCTTGGACGCGTGCATCAGGCATCATTGAATCTGATGCGTTTTAGAAAAAGCCTTATTGATGTTGCCTTCTGTCGACGACTGGGTGATGGCAAAGCGCTCGAATCGCTGACCAAGCCAATGCTGTCGCCGGATGTTTCCAGTTCGAGACTGGGGTTATGGTATTTCGGTATTGGGCAAAAGCTTTCGGCTTACCAGGAATTTACCGAAATAGAGCAGCCGCTGCGACAGGTACATGAAAGTGGTGTGGTATTTTGTGAATTGCTTGATCGAAAGGCAACCGCGCAGAATCTGGACGATGCACTGGTAACCATCGATCAGCAGGTTGATGAGCTACTGCGGCTTTTCCGGGCGCTCGAACGCTTTTTAATAAGGCAGAAGCCCGGTTGATTCAGCTACCAGGAATTTTTAGTGAATCCCCAAGCCTGACTCAGGCCGGGTGATTAGGTTGAACTACTCGCTTTGTTGTTCCCACGGTGGTAGCGGGGTGAATTTACCCACCATGAAGTCAGTAAATACGCGCACCTTGTTACTCAGATGTCTGCGATGGGGGTACACCAGCTGAATGGTGGAAGAGTCCGCAGAGTGCTCTTGCAGCAACGGTACCGCCGCACCTGATTTGAGTGAAGGTTGTACAACGTAAGTTGCCAGTCGGGCAATACCGATACCTGCTTTGACTGCTTCATGAAGCGCCGAGGCACTATTGGTGTGGAAGTTACCTTTCACGCGCTGCACCCGTATGCCGTCCGCGGTGGAAAACTCCCAGTCATTGAAGTGGCTAATGGCTGAGTGTGTCAGGCAGTTGTGATTCAGGAGATCCTCGGGAGTGCGTGGCGTTCCGTATCTGGCCAGATAATCAGGCGATGCACAGATAACCCGTTTGTTCACCGCCAGACGCCGGGCTACCAGTGACTCATCGGTAAGTCCATCGCTCATGAGTATGGCCACATCGACGCTTTCTCCTACCAGGTCGACTTCGCGCTCACTCAACTCGAGTTCTACCCGGAGTTCCGGGTACAGCGCCATGAATTCGGGCATCAGTTTGATCATCTGCAAGCGCGCAAATGCAGATACTGTGGTGACTCGCAGTGTGCCACTGACCCTGTCATGCAAGGCCATCACGGCATCTTCTGCCTGTCTGATTTCGTCAAGAATGGAGCCGCATCTGTCGTTGAAGGCGTGGCCCTCTGCGGTCATGCTCAATTTTCGGGTAGTACGCTGGAAAAGTCGCGCACCAAGGCGATCTTCCAGGCGTGTAATCAACTTGCTGACCGCTGATGGGGTCAGATCAAGTTCGCGAGCAGCGGCTGAAAAACTACCCATATCGGCAGCTTTAGAGAACACCAACATTTCTGTGTATTTATCCATGTCTACCTATGCTTTTCAGTCACAATTACTAGTAACAAGAGGATGATTGTACTCTCAAGAATGGGTAATACCTTAGTCGTTGCCCATAGCATACTAGAGACAGCTCATTCATATGACACAACAACGACAAGTACCCACACAAATTCAAGTAGATTCCTTCACTGCCAAGGCCAAAGCGTTACGTGCTGAGGTGCTGGCATCGCAAAGTGTCTGGCTTTTTCAGCTACCAGCCCGGACTATGAAAAATCTGGCTGCGGCGCTCAAAATAAAAAAGCCGGCAGATCTGGTTTAAATGAAAAAGACCGCATAAGTTTGCGATCTGATAATGCCCTTGCTCATCGACACGTAATGTCGATGGCAACCGGCTACTGGCGGGAGTAAACATCGCTGCGCGAAAAACCCCGCGCAAATAGTTACCCGATCAATAGCGGGCTGTCAGGATCAATGCGCTATTCTAGACAGCCCACTGCTGTCGACAAGCTGTGTATCGCTACTTTGAATCACTGATAGATCCGCTCCGGGATCAATCTGCAGAGCAGCCCCCTCAGGGCACGCTGGATTTTTTCTGGTTCTATCTATACCCGATCCGTAAGGTTCTGGTTGTCACGCTGTTGCTGGCAGGAATCGCCTCAATCAGCGAGCTTTATGTCTACATCTACCTCGGGCGCCTTCTTGACTGGATGACAGCCGGCGAGCGTTCATCGTTTCTTGCTAGCCATGGAAGCGAACTGGTGTGGATGTTTGTTGTTATCGTTATCATTCGACCGGTTGCCGTGCTGGGTAGTCGTGCCCTCATCAATCTTGCGCTTTCGCCAGGATTGGCTAACGCGACCCGATGGCAAAATCATCGGTATGTGCTGCGCCAGAGCATGTTGTTCTTCCAGAACGACTTTGCGGGGCGTATTGCCCAGAAAGTCATGCAGACAGGCGGGTCCGCATGCGATGCGGTATTGAATATCGTCGATGGCGCCTGGATGCTGGCTATCTATGTCGTCGGTATAACGATATTTTTCTCCCAGGCCAACCCCCAGCTATTGTGGCCAATTCTGATCTGGGTGGCAGGCTATATCGCCGTCATAATCTTCATGGTCCCACCGGTACGCGTCAAGTCCGCCCGCCTGTCTGAAACCAGATCTGGTGTCATGGGGCGAGTGGTTGATAGTTACACCAATATTCAGTCGGTCAAATTGTTTGCCCATCACTCACTGGAAGAGGAGTTTACGCGCGAAGGAATACGCCAGCATGTGTCGGCTTTTAGAGTTCTGATGCGAGCAATTCTGGACATGACGGTATCCCTTACGGTGCTCAACACGTTGTTGATTGCAGCAACCGCAGCGATTTCAATCAATCTCTGGTTGAACAATGCGGTAACAGTGGGTGAGATTGCTGTGGTTAACGGATTGGTTTTTCGTTTGAATCAAATGTCCAGCTGGGTACTCAGGACGATCACATCATTGTTTGAAAACGTGGGTACCGTGCAGAACGGGATCGAGACCATTGCCCAGCCTCTGGCCATTACGGATAAAAAAGAGGCGGCGCCCTTGCAGATGGATAAGGGCCGCATCGAGTTCGATGCTGTCGGGTTTTCCTATGATTTGGAGAATGACAAACGACTGAACTCGTCGGCGGTGGTCACCGACTGCAGTTTGCAGATTGAGGCAGGTGAAAAAATCGGGCTGGTAGGGCGCTCCGGAGCGGGTAAATCGACTCTGATCAATCTGTTGATGCGCTTTCATGATCTGGATGCAGGCACCATTCGCATCGACAATCAGGATATCTCGGCTGTGACGCAAGATAGTTTGCGAACAGCTATTGCTGTCGTTACACAAGACACCTCGTTACTGCACCGCTCCATTCGCGAGAATATTCGTTATGGTCGAGCGGATGCTTCCGATGCTCAGATTATCGAGGCGGCCAGGCAGGCAGAAGCCATGAGCTTTATTCCTCAACTGATCGATCCTCAAGGGCGCACGGGTCTTGATGCGTTTGTTGGTGAGCGGGGAGTGAAGCTATCAGGCGGTCAACGACAACGTATTGCTATTGCCAGAGTCATTCTCAAGGATGCCCCGATACTGATTCTCGATGAGGCCACATCGGCTCTGGATTCTGAAGTAGAAGCTGCCATACAGGAGCAGTTAACCCGCTTGATGACTGGGAAGACAGTACTTGCCGTGGCTCACAGGCTCTCGACCATAGCGGCGCTGGATCGATTGATTGTCCTGGATGAAGGAAGGATCGTTGAGCAAGGAAGTCATGAGCAACTTATTGCTTCCGATGGATTGTACGCCCGGCTGTGGGCCCGTCAGTCAGGTGGGTTTCTTGGTTTGGGGTAATCGTTTTTTGTGAACGGAGTGACTTTTTCAGATTGTTGTTGTACCCGAACGACCCACAAGATGACTTAACCGCATGATCGCAATATGATATAAAAAAGGTTGTATGGAGAAATCACCTAGTAATTGATCTAACCATGAACAGCAAAGTATTGCGTCTGAACAAGGCAGGCACGCCCATCGCCTGGCTCAGCTGGCAAGAGACGGCCACCCTGCTAGTGAAAGAGCAGGTTATCTGGAGTATTGGAGACACGATTGTGCGTGTCCGAGGGGGCTACAACAAGCTGGGCATCCGCTCAGAGCTGGCGTTGCCCAGTATTATCGCTTGCGACGGCAAGGTGGATAATCATCAATTTACCCCGGCACTGAGTAATTCACTGCTGTTTGCCCGGGATCAGCAGCTCTGCCTGTATTGTGGAATCGAGTTCCCCATGTCAGAGCTGTCGCGAGACCATGTCATCCCAACTTCTCGCGGTGGGCGCGATATCTGGACAAACTGTGTCACAGCGTGTCGGCGATGCAATAACCGCAAGGGGCATCTGACCCCTGAGCAGGCTAATATGCAATTGCTGGCGGTACCGTTTGCGCCTAACCGCTATGAGTTTTTCTATCTGTCAAACCGCGATGTACTGGCAGACCAGATGGAATTTCTGAAAACCAGGTTTTCATCAAATGGCCGTGTATTTGAGTGACTGATACCTTGACCACTGCCGGTCTCTGCGTTTACCGGGTATCCGGGCTCAGGATTGACTGAGATCAATCAACACGCCGATCGCAAAATCATCAAGAAATGCCTGATTCGCCGTGTTGCCAGAGACTTGCACAACGTGCTCTCCAGATACGGCAATGCTGGTACGGTAGCTGGTGTCAGCATCTATTGCTGTGCGATAGATGTGCAACTTGACCCCTTGGTTAGTTGAGCTCGTATCTGGCCTGATTAGCAATGGCTCATCTTCGACCCATGCATCTGCTTGCTGGGTGTTGCTGTGCAGCATGGTGGCGAATAATCGGGCAGTGTGAGCTGACTCCGCTTTGAGAATGGTTGTCTCGATTGGCATAGCGCCCGGAGATTGCTGATCGTAGAACTGCATGGAAATCATGCCCTGAATCAGTTGCGTAAACCCATCAATGGCTGCCTGTCGCCGGGTAGGGTCAGAACGCAGGTCGACGCCTTTTAATGGTGAGGTTTCAACGCCAATCCAGGGGGCACCGGTCAGTGGATGGTCCACGTTACGGCTGGTCTGAATCAATCGTTGATTTCGATGCTCGCGCGCGATGTCGGGGTAGGTGTCTGGCGCCAGTATCTGTATTGGATCCAGCGGGGGGGAGCTGAGCAGATCATCAATGAGTTGCTTGCCGTTTTCACGTGTGGCAAGGCGAGCCACAAAACGTTCACCTTCAACATACGAATATTCAAGAACACTGCGACTTATGGCTTCTACAGGCTGAGTTAGCTGGGTGCTGTGGGTGTCAGTGCTGAACATGAAATTGTCCAGTGCTCTTAGACCATCGCTGCAGCCTGCCTTTTCGCAAATACGCCTGGTTGCCCACTGGGCATGTCCTTCAAAGGTTGCCGATTGTGCGAACGATGCACGGAAATTCAGCGCACGGTTGTCGTGAATCCGGTAACGCAGATCATCGGCTGCGTGCACAAGTTCGTGGATGAGCAGTGTCAGTAAAGCCGCTCTTTTTGATGATGCCGGTTGTTCCTGGATTACGCTGCGTTCATAACTTGCCAGCATGGAACGACTGATCATCACGGCGCTGAGTCGTGAGCTATAAAGTGCCGCATAGGTGCCGGCCAGGGGCGCCATGACTTGTTGTAGAAACTGGTCTGCAAAGTCTGAGTGTCCGAACTGCTCTTTGACCAGGCGTTTTGTTTCAAGTGCAACTTCGGCATTGATGGGGGTGTTATCAACCAGTTTAAGATCGATGTTACTCAGGTCCACCTGCAGCTCTTTTTCGACCAGGCGTCTGGCCAGAGCAAAGTCAACGTGTATGGTTGATAACCATGGTTCCAGGTTGTCTGAGTTGCCAACCATAGTTGGTGGCTTAGCCTCGGTATCTGGCTGGATCCGGATACGTTTGGATAGTGGTGCGTCCCTGTGCACAAGCTCTTGGTCTGACACGTTGGGAGGCGGTGTTGTAGTAGTAAGCATGTCTGATGGCGCACGAAACTCAGGGGTACCCTGGCATGCCGTCAAAAACAGGAAGCCCAGAATGATTGAAGTTTGTGCTGAAACGCCAGGCAACATACTGCAAATGCTTGTCTGCCCGGTTTGACGCTTTGGATCTAGGTTCATTGACAAGCAAATCTGGGAAGGTGCGAAGTCACTAACAGTACCGTAGCGGGTGTTTCTCTGTCATTGAGAGGCTCCCAAAGCTTGAGCTATTTCCTAATTCTGAAACGCAAATATAGCTCAGTGGGCGCTGTTGACGATTTTAAAGATGGTACAGCATGTGTTCCCGTTGCCTCAATTCCCCATATTACCGTTTCTGATCAGTGCGACCGCAGTTGATGAGCGCTATTTTGAATAATTGATCATCTGCAAGAATGGATGAATTGATACATACAATATAAAGAGGCAGAAAACCATGATGCCGATCGAGCGGAGTGGGTGAGCAGTCAGACGCTGAACCAGTGTGGGACTTTCACCCAGTTGCCGTTGTTGTTCGTACAGTTCGCGTTGTGCTGCTGAATGTTCCTCTTGATATTGTTGAATGAGCTGATGAGCCATACCGATTTGTTCGGGGTCAGCCGCCCAGAGTCCGGGCATGGCAATGCCCCAGTTGCCGGCACTGGTTTCATACCAGTCAATGTTATTTTCACTAAGCAGGTTTCGTATGGCTTCGGCCTCCTCGTGGGGAACATGGCGAAGTCTGAAAATCAAAGCGGACATAACGTTTAACAGGCACAGTTGTGTGCCGTCGATTATCCTCTCAAATGGCGTTTATATCCATGCCGATATGAACATCGGCTGGATAACAGTGCTTGTGTAAGTAATGACATGCCTTTCATTGCACCGGATTCAAATCGGCGTAGTCAGCGGCAAGAGTTTGCAGAAGCGAATGGTTGTCATGCTTCTGCGCACCATTCTTAACAATGTTCAATTTTCTCATGAACAGGTCAGATGCCATTTGTTGTTGGTATGCATCCAACTCATTGCTACGTAATAGTTTAGCCAGAGACTGAAGCCTGAACAAATCCATGACTGGGAAACGACGGGACAATTGATCGTCATGGCCGCCGGTTTTGGTGAGCAGTGGTTTGTCGATATAGGTAACCGGCTCGTGTGCTGTGATTCTGAGCCAGAGGTCATAATCTTCACAGGCCGGTAAGGATTCATCGAATACGCCGTGCGCACGAAAAACATCTTGATGGATAAGCACTGCCGACGGTGAAATGGCGCATAGCGGCAAGCAATGCTCAAAAATATGGCCACCTTGTTTCTTGTGTTTTTTCTTTTGATTGACCCGTTTGCCGTCTCTGACCCACAATTCGTCGCAATGACAGAAACGGCTGCCAGGTTCGTAAGTGAGTGCCTGTTGCTGGTTTGATAATTTGTCGGAATGCCAAAAATCGTCACTGTCCAGCAATGCTATCCAGTTTCCCGTAGCCTTCTCGATGCCTCTGTTCCTTGCGTAGGACACTCCGCGATTTTCCTGTGAGATGAAGGTAACCGGTGGAGCTTGTCGTGCAAGCCAGTGAGAGGTTGCATCTGTTGAACCATCGTCGATAACGATAATTTCATGTGCCGGTAAGCTCTGGCACAGCACAGATTCTATAGCGCGTTCAAGGACAGTCAGCCTGTTATGGGTGGGAATGATGACTGAGACTGCAAACGCGTCTGTGCTTTTATAGGGATGCATGCCGGCAGTTTATTGGTACTCCACCGGAAGTCAATTGAAACCTATAAACTTGTGCGCATCTATCACCCTGGTTGAGGTATTAATTGTTTGGTCGTGCACGACATTACAAGGAGTGGCTATTCCGGCAGCGTTTGTGTTTGTAATAAATACCGGAAACTGTAATGAGTGTATGGCCGTGTATTGCTGATGTGCTCTGTATTAAGCTTAAAAAGCGTTTAGCCTTGTACTTCTTCTGCCAGGATGGCAATTAGCTCGCCTTCGCTAACGAAGCCACCCGGGTGTGATGCAATCATGGTGGCGTTGCGTGATGCGTGGATCGCGACGTTGTCGCTGTCCGTGCAGGTTGGAGAAATAATGTGCGCCATCGCCTCTTCCTGCCAGACATTTTCTCCAAGGTACACGAGTGGCTCCAGTAGTCCGCTGGCTGGGGCGTAGACATAGTATGAGTCGTCGCGTACTTCCAGTAACCTGGTTGAGGCAAGTTCCAGATCATCTTTAAGCATGCCTCTATGACGCAAGACGTTGAGGCATCCCGAATAGGCAATCGAAAGTACCTGGATGCCGTAGGCCATACCGCCGCCCAGTTCAGTTTGCACATAGTCCTTGTTTAACGCGCTGACCGTGCCTTGCAGGCAACTGTTCGATGCGCTGGGAGGCAGACGCAGACTATTTGGAGCGCCAAATGCAATCATGGTGTCTTCGCAACTTGTTTTCAGCGCGCTATCGTCAGTAAACCTGACTGCTGCACTGGGAATGAACTGTAGTTTGCGCCCTCCCGAACGCAGGTCGATAACCAGGTCACTGGGCTTGATAAAGTGTCGGGTAATTTCATAGGCAAGTTTTTCACTACTTGAACCACTGTGTTTGCCGGGAAATGCATAGTCAAGATTCATCTCGTCTGCCGGATTCTGGCGTAGACCCTTTGTCAATCCCTGTACATTAATACTCGGCAGTAGAATCAGGCATCCATGAATATCATCCTCTGACAGTGTTCTGGCGAGTTTGTGAATGGTGAGAGTTCCCTCGTTCTCATCGCCGTGTACGCCAGCAAGAAGAGTAATGACGGGGCCGGGTTGTTTTCCCTTGATGATGCATACCGGTATTCGCAGCTGATAGGGAGATCGGGTTGCGCTCAGGGCTGATATTTTCAGATGACCATGTTGTTTGCCTACAGTGTCAAGGTCGACGTCAAGCTGCACACCTGTACTACCCAGAAGTGAGCCCCGAGCGGGCTCATTGTTACCGGCCAGGTCCAGATCGATAGAGGCGGCGTGCGTATTGCTGTTGTTTTTCATTAAAGTAGATCGTGCAAGATGTGTGCTGATGCGATGGGCATGAATATCTGGCTGGAACGGTTCGATGGCATAAAAGCGAGCCACATTGAGGCCATGTTCAATGGATCAGTGTCTCGGCCCCGCCGCCCTGGTCGAATGTTGTGATTTTGTTAATTTTCCCCGCGATAAAGTGCCCACCGGTCAGACCCTGATTAGACAAGCTCTTTGAAATGATGCAAAACTCATGCAACCTGATTCGGTATCATGGAACGCTTCAGCGGTTTGACAAGCCCTAACAGACTAGCCTTGCCATGACAACAACTCAGGTCCTGATAAGCGGTATCCTGTTGTTCACCATGTTGTTCTTTGTGTGGGGCAAGTGGCGATACGATCTGGTCGCAATGTCCGCGCTAATGGCTTGTGTGCTTGCTGGCCTGGTACCTGCAGATGCCGCATTCGAAGGGTTTGGCCATCCTGCGGTTGTTACGGTTGCCGCGGTATTGATCATCAGTAGCGCGTTGCGCGATGCTGGTGTGGTCGATGAGGTGGCAAGCAGAATAAGTCATCTCACCACAACGCCCATTCTGCATATAGCCTCATTGACTGCAGTGGTTACTGTCGCGTCGGCTTTCATGAACAATGTCGGTGCACTGGCTTTGTTGTTACCTATTGCCATATCCACCGCTCAGGAGCGACAGCGCTCACCGGGCCTTATCCTCCTACCCCTGGCTTTTGGCAGTTTGCTTGGTGGGATGATGACCTTGATTGGTACACCTCCTAATATCATCATTGCCAGTATCCGGGCAGATCATACCGGCCAACCTTTCGGCATGTTCGATTTCGCACCCGTCGGGCTGCCTATCGCTGTTGTCGGATTTGCGTTTGTTACGTTGGTCGGTTGGCGACTTATTCCTCGCGCCAGGCTGGAATTCAAGGACGATGGTTCTGCGTTGGCTGCAGGTGTATACCTGACAGAGGCCTTTGTACCCTCATCCTCTTCTCTGGTGGGCAAGACGCTGGGAGAGTTTGATACTCTGGGCGAGGATAACGTAGAACTTATCGGTGTTGCGGGCAAACGGCGCTTTGCTCGCGCAGTGCGCGCTGACTACCAGATCGCCGAGGAGGATATTCTTATTCTTCGTGCCAATCCTGATGACCTTAAAGCCTTTCTCGACAGACACGAGCTTGAGTTGCGCAGCACTGCGTCCCCCACCTTTATTCAACCTTCACCTGATAACGAAATCATGGCCGAAGGTGTTGTACGCAATAACTCACCGCTGGTGGGTAAAGGTGTGGAATACATCCGCCGTGAGACGGGCCGCACGTTGGCACTTGTGGGCCTTGCGCGTCAAGGGCGTCCCGTTACTCAGCGTTTGCGCCAGCAAGTGTTTCGCGAGGGCGATGTGCTGTTATTGCACGGTGATAGCGATGCCGTGGATGGACAGTTTAACTTACTGGGGTTGTGGCCCTTGATGCGTCGACCGATCAATTTGAATCGTACGCGCAAGATTGCATTGGCCAGCGGTATTTTCGGAGTTGCTATTCTGCTGGGTATTGTCGGTGTCGTGAGCTTGCCGGTTGCGTTTATCCTGGCCGTGGGTGCTTATGTGCTAACTGGCATTCTCACGGTGCGAAAACTCTATGATGATATCGATTGGCCTGTGATTGTTTTGCTGGCTGCCATGATACCGGTGGGCAATGCCTTGACCACAACCGGTACAACGCAAATGGTGGCTGAGAGTCTGATAACGGTCACCGAAGGTTTATCCATTCCAATCATTCTTGCATTGCTACTGGTCGTTACCATGTTGCTGTCAGATGTCATCAACAATGCGGCGACAGCACTGGTTATGGCACCGCTGGGGATCGCCATGGCAGAAGCGCTTCAGGTAAGCGCAGATCCGTTTTTAATGTCCGTCGCCGTAGGGGCTTCGTGTGCTTTTTTGACGCCCATTGGCCATCAATGCAACACACTGGTTATGGGGCCGGGTGGCTACAAGTTCAGTGACTACTGGCGAGTGGGCCTGCCGCTGGAAATAATCATCGTGCTCATCAGCATACCGACTATTCTATGGGCTTGGCCTTTGTAACATTTGCACCTGTGTTTAGTTGCAGGCCCATCCATGGCAAGTGATAGCATCTGCCAGATACCGGAGCCAATACAATGGATACGATCGACTGGGACGATTTTGCGCGGGTGCAGCTATGTGCCGGCACCATTGTCGCTGTGGATGAATTTCCAGAAGCGCGAAAACCTGCCTGGAAACTGACTATTGATTTCGGGGATGAGATTGGTCAGCGGCGCTCGAGTGCCCAGATTACTGATCTTTACGATCAGCAAACACTGATTGGCAAGCAAGTGATGGCTGTTGTCAATTTCCCGAAGAAACAGATTGGACCGTTTATGTCCGAGTGCCTTGTGACCGGAATGCCGCGAGAGGACGGTTCGATTGTTCTGGTTGCCCCTATGGAGTCAGTACCGAATGGTACGCGCCTGGTTTAGAGGTCGGTAGCGCGTACACATCGGCGAGTTGTTTCATAACGACTGGCGTTACTGGGTCTGGGTCTCGGTATCCAGCGGCTCGGCCTGAATCAAGGGTTGAACACTCGACAGGCTTGACGTGCACGTAAAGCGATGGGGTGTACGTACCTGAACAGCTCCCTGGTCGCCTATTGGCGAAAGATCCTGGGTGCCAAAGCATTCAGAATTCTGTTCATCGACAAGCCGTGTGTGAACCTCCAATGTGCCTTCGGCAGAGATAGCATTTACCAATGCCGTTGTTATAGGCAAGTCGCTCACGACCTGGTTTGCCATGTCCGTGATAGAGGTGGTCAGACTCCATGTGTCGCTCTGATCATCAATGATTTCTGTGACGTCGGTTCCACCAGTAAAAAACTGCAACGCAATTTTTCCGGCTTCATTGTCCAGTGGTGTGCTGGCAACTGCCTTGACAGCTGTTACCTTGAATGCAGGCGTTGACTGGTTGCCTTTTTCAATCATGGATTTCAGTCTCTGATCCAGGATGCGTCGCTGTGATTGCGACAATTTATCGATGCCATCGCGATCGGGCCACGCGGAACAGGTGTAGTTCCAGAGGTTTTCGTATTTTTCACGAAGCTCATACGCTCGCGCCGAACAAAATAGCGTGTCGTTACGGGCGTACCACAGAACCTGACGCGAACCACTTTGCAGATAAGTGACGCTTACCTCGCACAGGTGTTCCCTTCCCGGAATTTCAACCCGGAGATAGCGTGTGTCGTTTGGTATTTCGCACTGGAACTCAAGCGCAGATACCGTAGGCGACAAGGTCAGGATCAGACCGGCAAGGCTGGCCCGCATCGCATATCGTGACGCTATTTTTCGAGTGCTGTTTATCAGTTGCTGTGCTGTTGTGGATACCGCTAAAAGTGCTTGTGAGTTTAGCGCTTGTTTCATGTGTCTCATACTTGTGTCTTGTTTATGTAGCAAGCTCTACCACCGCGCCTACCGTTTGCCGAGTACAGATATTTCTAAATTGAAATAGTATGCACTCCAAGCTTTCCTTATGGCAATAATACTATTTTCGGCGCTGCAGTTCTGGAATGGTGAATATCTTCAAATGCTTTGGCACCATCGCTAAGGGAACGTGTTTCGACCCATGATAGATCGCCAATCGCCCGATCGGCAAGTAAATCGAGCGATGCCTGCAAGTCGCTTAGGTTATATGTGTAGTTACCAATAAATGTTATTTCCTGAAGGGTTACGCGGCGAGTGTCCAGTCCCGGCTCGTTATCTTGCAAACCAATATGCGAGATTACGCCGCCGGTCCGCACCAGAGCGCTGGCAGCTTTCCGTGTCGCTCCGCTACCCACTGCGTCGATAACCAGCTCGAAGTGATTCTCTGAAGGCGTATTCTTGCCCAAAGGGTCATAGACATGGGCATCACACATCGCGCTCAGGCTGCCTCGCCTTGGTTCGCTGGTTTCTGCGACACTTATATGACGGGCCCCTTTCTGGTCCAGCAAGAGGGCCGCCAGGGCTCCAATCGCGCCGCCGCCGATGATCAGGGTGCGACATTCGGAAATAGGCCGATCCAGTACTTTTTCGGCCAGATGTATCGCGTGTAACGAGACGGCTGTAGGCTCCATCAAGCTGGCATGAATGGCCGACAGCGAATCTGGGATGCTGAACAAATTGCTGTGAGGCACTGACACAGCTTCGGCGTAACCCCCGTTTCGGCCAAGACCCACCAGATCCCGGCTAGCACACAGATTGGGTAAACCCGCTCGGCAATCCCGGCAAACGCCACAGGTAACGAGTGGGTTGATCGCAACTCGTTTACCGGCATGTATACCGCCCTCTACGACGCCCGCCAGTTCGTGGCCAAGGATCATTGGCGGGACGCGACGGGCATCGTGGCCATGCCAGGCGTGCATGTCAGAGCCACAAATACCTGATGCTTCAATCTTTACCAGAGATTCGCCTTCCGGGGTTTCGGGTATGGGCTCATCACGAAAGTCCATTGCCTGTGTGCCTGTATAAACCAGTGCTTTCATAATGGTAAATCTCTACTCGGGATTGCGTTTGTGACTGGACTGTATTCCATCATGGGTTCCTGTGACGTCACATCCTTCAGAATATTCAATGTATTACAGCGACACGAGAACAGCCGTTTTCGAATCAAAATTTTACAATTCAGTTTTGTGTGCGCCCACCGTTATGGCCGTTGCGATCAGGCCTGGTGACGATATCGGGGGAATCAGCCGGTCAGCCGACGAATCATAACCGCAACTACGAACCGGTACCGACCCCGCAACTGATGCTCTTTTTGCGATCAGTTGCGGGTTTTAACAGCATAAGATTTTGTGAGCGGGCAGGTTACCGGATGCAGCCTGCCTATTTGAATAGCTCGGTTGCCATTGCCTAACCCCCCATGACTTCGGGAAGCCACAGTACAAGCTGAGGGAATAAAAAGAGCAGACTCAGGCCCACAAGCTGAACAAGCATGAACTGCATCATTCCAAGGTAGATGTCTTTTAAATCCCAATTCGGCACCACCCCCTTCAAGAAATAGGCGGACAACGCAACGGGTGGAGAGAGCCAGGCTGTTTGCAAGTTCACCGCCACAAGAATGCCGAACCAGACCATAAGGTCATAGCGTTCCAAGCCGTGCACCGAAAGCGCTTCGACCGTAGGCAGTAAAATCGGAACAACGATCAGAACGATTGGCACCCATTCCAGAGGCCAGCCCAGCAGGAAGATCAGCGCCATAACCAGGAGCAGAACAAGGTAGGGCGACATATCGAGGCCCAGAAGCAGCTCTGTCATCATCTTCGGCGTTCCCAGTGCGCTGAATTCGGCACCAAAGAAGTTGGAAGCTGCGACCAGGAACATGATCAACACCGTAATTTCCAGCGCTTTGACCAAGCTGTCAAAAAAGCTGGGTATGCTGAATTTGCGATAGCCGATGGATAGCAGTATCGAGCCGAAGGCTCCCATGGCGGCAGCTTCGGCCGGAGTCGCAAAGCCGAGAAGGATAGAGCCCAAAGCGAAAGATATCAGGATCGTTGGTGGCATCAGGCCCGCGAAGAATTCGTTCCAGAGATCCGAAAAGTAGAAGTCATTGCCGTTCTCTTTATCAAAGATCGGTCGGCCCAGAAACGCTAACAGAGCTGTGAATGCACCCAGGACAACTGACATGACCGGCAAGCCGCCATCGCCCATATTTGCGTAAATCATATAGAGGTGGAAGAGCACGGCAATTGGCACGGCAATCCGCAATATGCTCAGCTTTCGATAAGCGGCATAGGCGAACGCCAGGGCCGCTATGGTGACTACCAGCCCTCCAAACGGCATCAATCCTACAAACGCACCGCCGACGCCGAGGCCGAATACACGACATAGGGTCAGGACGCCAAGGCAGATCAAGGCCACCTCAGCGCCATAAAACCTGGATGTATCCGGTTGATCTTCTTCCGCAAGAATGGGTCCCAATGAGGGATTAAGCCAGCAGCGGCCCAAGGTATAAATCAGGTATAGAGAGGCCAGCAGTGCGCCCGGTAGGAACGCGCCACGGAACAGATCAAGAGTGGACACTTCTAACACAGGGCCCATGACAATCAACATGATTGATGGTGGGATCAAGATGCCCAGGGTGCCACCAGCCGTGATCGTACCAGCGGCAAGTTTTACGTCATAACCGGATCGGCTCATCGTAGCACCGGCCATGATGCCGAGCAGTGTCACGGATGCACCAACGATCCCGGTTGCGGCAGCAAAGATGGTAGAAACGATCAGAACCGCAATAAACAGAGCACCACGCACGCGAGACATGATCATCTGGATCGACGCGAACAGACGTTCCATCAATCCGGCAGCTTCCATAATGATGCCCATCAACACGAACAGAGGCACAGCCATGAGCTGATCGTTCAGCATGGTCGAGTTGGTGTTCAACGTTAATAGCAGCGTGGTGAGTTTGAAGTTCGCCCCCCAGATGCCAAATACAAAACCCAGGAAGATCAGCGTGAAGGCAATGGGGAAGCCGATGAAGATAACAAACAGCATTGCCCCTAGCATGATCAACCCGATGGTGGGTTTATCAAGGTTTGGCCGCGCGCTCATGATGTTGGTGAACCATTCGCCACCCGGTACGAGATCGGGTGTAAAGACTGCCAGGACTAACCAGAGCAGGAAGATCAGGTACACCGGCAGAAGCCGCACGAACCAGCGTTCTCGCTCTTTGCCCATTTTATGAAAGGCACGGAAGATCTCAGGAATACCCTGGATCGTCAACAGGAACGCACCGATTGGCATAGCCAGGCGCGCAGGCCAGAGTAAAGGCCCCCAGGCGCTGTCGATTTGCATGGTTTCGCCCGTTGAAAAGGCCAGCCACCAGAATTTTGTCGACACGATGGTGAAGAAGATCATCGAGGGGATGAATAGCAACAGGTACAACGTTGCATCAACGGTTGCCTGTGTCTTGTCTGACCAGAAACGATAGAGGAAGTCTGCGCGGATATGAACGCCGCGCATTAATCCGTAACCGGCGGCTGCCATAAAAAGCACACCAGCGATCATACGACTGGTGTCGTAGACCCAAAGCGTGGGTCCAAGATTGAGGTTGCGTGCCAGGTCTTCGAAGCCTGCGTTTTGCAGGATCGAAAAGGCATTGCGCGAGATTACCTCGAAGACCACCACTGCGATCAAAGGCACCAGAAGCAGCGCGATGATCTGACCCACTCGATAGTTCACAACATCGATGGCGGCTGTGATAGGGCGCTGCCAGGAGGTCATGTCCTCGGGCGTTTCACCGGGGGCTTCGGCGCGTCTCTCAGCGATCAGCTCGTCCGCGATTTCCAGATCGTCGGGATTGGGTTCTTCGGCCATGTGGTGGTGTTTCCTTCGTTAGAGGGGGAATTTAAACCTTCGTTCTCTGTTTTCCATGCGCCTGTAGAAACGCACGGAGAACAAAAAAGTACGGGCTCTGTTAAGAGCCCGTATTCGCTGAATTTACGTCACATGTGTCAATAGAAAAAAGTACGGGCGCCTTATACAAGCCCGTACTTCATTGACCTTACTTCAGTGTGTCAGCGTGGGCTTTACCCAGACCTGCGTTTGAAGCCTGCGCACCGGCCCAGAATGGTACCGCAATGTCCGCGAAGTCTTTTTGAGACTGCCAGACTTCTGCGAAAAACTCGTTTTCGTCAGCAGCGGCTTGCAGGGCTTTCTTGGCAGCACCCATGTACTCGGTGAAGTAGTCAGCTGGAGTGTCTTCAAGGATAACGCCGTGGTTGTCTGTCAGATCTTTCAGCGCCTTACCGTTTTCGAAGATGCGGTAGGACATTGACTTTGACAGTGATGCATTAGCTGCAACTTCCAGAGCCTTCTTCTCAAGATCGGACAGGCCGTTGTAGACATCAAGGTTCAAATACATGTCGGCGTTCACGACAACCTGGTGCAGGCCCTGGAGATAGTAGTGCTTCAGAACTTTCTGGAATCCGAAAACTGAATCAGGCTTCGGGCAGCACCATTCAGCCGCGTCGATTGTGCCTTTTTCCAGCGCTGGCAGGATGTCACCACCGCCCATTGCTACAGCGGGTACACCGATGTCAGCGTAGGCTGCGCCAACCATGCCAGGAGGTGCACGGAATCGCATCTTACGGAAGTCTTCCATAGACTCGATTGGCTTAGGGAACCAGCCCAATGCCTCAGGGCCTACCGGCTGCAACATGAAACCCTTGACGTTTACGCCCATTTCGCCCCACAGACGATCGTAAAGCTCCTTACCACCACCAAACTGGAACCAGCTAAGGAACGCGATGTTGTCCATCCCAACACCGGCACCCGCAACAGGCGCACCGAAAAGGTTTGCCGCAACGTGCTTGCCACCCCAATAGTGTGTCCACGCAAAACCAGCTTCAACAAGACCTGCATCAACCGCGTCCATGATGTCACGAGGGCCAACAACAGCGCCCGCTGGCAGTACTTCAATCTGCAGTGAACCACTTGTCAGGTCGGAGACGTCTTGCGCGAACGCTTCCAGCATTACCACTTCGTCTGCCGTGTTTGGCAAAACCGATTGCACCCGAATTGTGGTGGTTTCGGCGTATACAGTTCCGACTGCCATTGCCACACTCAGAGCAGTTGCTCCGAGAAGATGTGTAAATTTCATAGTTCCTCCAGGGAATTTAACTAGTAAGAAAGGCGATTGTCATGCACCACAAGCGTGCATCCAGTGCAACCTCTGTTAAGTATTGAATTGCTTCGCTGAGTCGAAACTCTTAAAAGCTTGACCGGGTGTTTAACCCCCCACCAGATGCCAGATGCAATCGACCAATAGCAAGACGAAGAGTCATGCCGACCGAGGCGCCGAGCTTCTTTAGCAGTGGGCTGCACATGCAGTTTCCTCCAATTGGGTGACAGGGATATTGTCTTTGAATGAACAGACAGCTATCCGTTGATCACAACCGCTAATCAATCACTCAGTGTTGATTGACGGTTGCGCGCACCAAGTCCGAAAGGCTCAGCAACGAGACGTAGAGTCTCATTACCGACGTTTCGTGTCAATTGGGAATAGGACTCTTGATGGTCCAGTTGAACTAGATCATGAAGTCCAGATTTTTAATGTTGAAATTGTTCAACGTCGGTAACACTTCACCAATTTGATCGTCCTGAAGGCCAATCCAGTCAAGTAGTGTGGCCGCGTACTGCGTGGCGGAAAGTGTTGGCAGTACTCGACCCCGGTGAACAGAATCCGGTCCATTGATATCAAGCGATGGCAGCGTTCCGTAGATTGCACCACCTTTGACAGCACCTCCCATGGCCATGAGGTGGTTGCCCCAGCCGTGATCCGTACCATCGCCATTGGATAAGAGTGAGCGTCCGAAATCTGACGCTGTGAATGCAGTCACGTTTTCACTCTGTCCCAGCGTATCCATCTTGCGCTGGAAAAAGCTCATGGCGTCGGCCAGTTGGGCAAAGAGTTCAGGCTGACGAGTGCTTAGATTGTCATGTACATCGAAGCCACTCATAGTGACGTAGAAGATCTGTCTTTTAAGACCTAGTGTCTCCCGTGCTGCAATGATCTGGGCGACCATGCTTAACTTTTCCGCCAGTGGATTCTCAGCTGGAGTGTCCTCGAAGAGACTGGCATTGCCCTCCAGTGCGAGACCTAATTCAGCGGTCACCGACATAGCTCGCTTTTGCAAATCAGCATAGGCTTTGGAAATGACGTGCCGACGCTGTAGATCAAGCACGTGTCTGAACGCTTCAGCCCGCGGTTGTTCCCAGTTGTCATCGGTGCTCAGGCCACGGTAATCAAGCGCACCAGCTTCTGTCATGGAAAACGGGCGGCGTGTTGTACCTGTCTGCCAGTAGTTAGAGCCAGCCAATGAAATGGAGGTGAGATAGTCGTTGCTCTGATACCCTTCCAGGAAATCCACGGCTTTGGCACCCCAGCCATCAACACCGCGTCCGCGGCCCTGAAGTTGTTGCCATTGAATAGTCTGGTCACTGTGCGAGAACAACTGAGATGGAATTGCCACTTCATTGTTCCGGTACTGCTCAGCCGTCGTCGGTTCGATCAGTGTGCCTACGTTGGCGATCATCGCGAGCCTGCCTTCATCGAACAGGGGCTGTAGTGAAGCAGCACGATTATGGAGTCCGATAGGCGAAGCTCCACCGTTAAGTGCAATTAGCTCATCGTAGCCTACCGAAAGATTTCCGCGTGATTCTGCGAATACTCGATTTTCATAGTTGCCTGTGGGAACCATAAGGCTGAAACCGTCACATCCGCCTTCCAGGTAAATACAGACCAACGCTCTGTAGTCTGCCCCCAACGCTTGTGTTGTCTCGGCGCCATAGGCCAGCGCCTTGAAGGGGTTGCCGCTGAGTGCAAGGCCTGCACCGGCTATTGTCTGGCCACCAGTTTTTAAAAAGCGCCGACGACTGAAAGTATTCATAGAAATATTATTTTTATTATTTTTTTACAGCACGCCTGAAAAAACCTGGCGAGTTCCAGTTTCTAAAATTGCAGTGCCGCCTCCGGCGATGAGGCGATAAGAAAGATGGCTTCCACGACTCGCTGTGATGCAGCGTTGTTGTAGTTTCTTGTTTCCATAAGCTCACTCACCTGATGGCGCAGTTCGTCTGTCATGCGCCCTCCGAGCATCAATAAATCCAGGTGATCGAGCAGGGCTTCCCGATCAGGCTCAATATCCATTTCTTTGGATATGTCAATCGCAATTCGCGACCCTTTATCATTATTTTTAAAATTGTGGGACCACAGCGTACTGGCAAGGAGCCGACCGGTCACTTTGATAATAGAGGTCTCATCCATTATCTGAAATTCAGGCGATACCAGACCTCTATCGCGAATCTCCCCAGGCTGGCTGAAGCTTGGACGAAAAAAATTGAACACTGATGGGGAGTTAAGCGGTGCCTGTTGCAGCTCTTCTTCTACCCATCCATAGTTAAAACCAGCTGGAATTACAGCAGGTTCAAAAGCTCTCCAGATCTGTGTTAACCGTATCAGGGGTTCTTTGAGTTTGCCGAAAGTGTCCGGGTTTTCAAGATGCCCCAGTCTCGCCTCACGATGCATGAGAATCGCTTTGATCGTGCTAGCAAGTGAGCCGCGCTCGCCTGAGAGGTTCTTATTGAACACTTGCGCCACGTCATGGACATATTGCGCGGAGGGGTTGCTTGTTACCAAGCGCTGAATAAGTTGCTTCGCAATAAATGGGGCAACATTGGGGTGGTTGAAAATATTGTCCAGGGCTGCATTGATATCCTCGGTCGGGCTCAGACCTGCGGGGATAACCGCGCCATTCAGAAGCGTTTTGGAACCGTTGTCGTGATACTGCTCCCAAGGTTGCATGGCCGACAGGTAATCGCTATTTTTCGGCCATATAAAATGGTCGGCGTTAGCGAAGTGCCAACCTGTGAAAACCCGCGCAAAATTTTCAATGGTAGTTTGATCGTAAGCTGGTAGCGGTACTCCGTCATCATCCAGTATTGGCGTACCATCATCATGCAGTAATACCTGACCGATACTGAAAAGTTGCAGTACTTCACGCGCGTAGTTTTCATCCGGCTGGATATTTGTCTCGGGGTCGGGCTTGTGGTTACCCTTCATGCTCAGGTATTCACCCATAATCGGATTTAACGTTACCTCCTGTAGCAACTCCCGATAATTGCCGAAAGCGTGTCGCAGCAATATATCGTAATAGTTGGCGAGACCGAACTGCTCATCTCCCAGGCCATCGTCGGCTGAAACAACCAGTATCTGACTCAGAGCAAAGGCTACGCGCTGGCGTAGCTGATCATCCGCTTTTATAGCGTGTCTCCACCACACGTTCACGTATTCGTTCCACTGTCGGCTGTCAGCATCTGCCAGTCCATCGCTAAGAAATGTAGCGGGCAATTGCATTTGCTGATTGATCCAGGCATCAGCTCCGGATGCAACCGTGCTTTCTATATCTTCAAGTCTTGCACCGAACGTTCCTTGTTCTAGCAAGCGAAATGCATCCTCTTGTGTCAGTGGGCTGTTGGGCGCGGCATTGGCCACCTCTGTTGCGGGAAGCGCAGGGGCAATAGCCGGTTCCTGGCTGCTCAATGGTGTGGTACCACTGCCCGGAGCGCAGCCGGCACTCAGCCAGATGCAGCAGAAGATGAAAATAAGTCGAGAAATGCTCATGCCCCAAGTGCTTAGAAGACTATTAGGGGCTTAACGGCAGGTGTTACATAATTCAACAGCACGCCGTGCATGTGCTGTGATGCAATTAGCTGAGCATGAAGGACACTGTGACGCAGGCACCTTCCTGACAGGTGCAATTAGTCAGGCACGAAAATTATGTGAAATACAAGCGATTATCGAAGGTGGATTGTGATTCCGGTTTTCGTGAAACGATCCACCTCTAGTCGCGGCTGTGACCTTTGTAGGAACGTTGTGCAAAGGCGAGTGCTTCGTCATCCATTGCAATAGTGGACTCTTCAAGACCCATTTCACTTAAATCGGATGTATCGTCCAGTGAGGCGTCAAGGTCGGATGTCGAGATATTCGCAGCTTCCTTTGTGGAGCCTGCCGGCAGAGCGTCCACTGACATCTGTACCGTTGCGTCCATCACCTCAGCCGCAGTTTGCATGGGTGAAATTGCTACAGTATCGGCGTAGTTCAGGTCTGAATCCAAAAGCTCGGAGTGTTTTTCGGAAGGGGTAGTGGAAGCTGTGTTTCGATACGAACCATGATTGGACTTGGTATCGCTATTTAAATTGAGTCGGTTGCCGAGTTCAGCTATCTCGCGATCTTTCTGTTGAATGATTCTTTGCAGCCGCTCGTGAGATTCGGCATGCTGACGATTTAGCTCGATAGCTTCAGCGCGTGCCTTCTGGATGTTCGTATCATTTTTCTTCAGTGTATCGGTCAGCGCACGGTTGGTAGCCTGCAGTGACTTTGTCTCGCTGGCTAGCGTCTGCAGCTGTTCTTCCAGATTTTCTGCGTCGTCTCGAGCGCTGTCTTCCAGTGCTCTGTAGCGATCTTCCCATTTCTCCGTGTTTTCGTGCAGACGTTTTTTATGCCGTGAACTCCGCATCATCAGACCGACGATCCAACCAAGCAGACTTGCCGCTGCTATGCAGATAAGAATTTCGGCGTAAAGCGTGGCCGTACTCAAGATCTGAGTTGCTAGTTGTTTCATTTCCATCAGAATTTGAACTCTATTCGGCGGTTTGCCGCTCGACCCGCTGCTGTTTGATTGTTGGCGATCGGGATCTCTTCACCAAAGCCTTTGGCTCTAAGTTTAAAAACGGATACCCCTTGTTCCACCAGGTAGCTGCGAACAATGGTGGCACGTGAAAGGCTCAATGCAAGATTGATCTCGCCATCACCGGTAGAATCGGTGTGTCCTTCGATTGTCACGGTCGTTTCCGGATAAGACTTCAAGACGTCGGCGATCTGGTCCAGTACTTCGCGACTCTCTTCAGCAATAACATTGCTGCTTGATTCAAATAGTATTCTAAGCGATGGTAGTTTTGACAGCGCCTTCTGAAGCTGTTCATTGCTTTGCTGTTCAGCTACTGGTTCCGCCGCCTTGGCTACCAGTGCATTAGTTGTCGCCTTCTCGGCTTCGGCGGCTAGACGAGCTTTTTCCTCTTCTGCCTTTTTGGCTTCAGCGACCAGACGGGCTTTTTCTGCCTCGGCAGCTAGGCGTGCTTTTTCTTCTTCAGCGGCCTTTTTAGCTGCAGCGGCCAATCGCGCTTTTTCTGCTTCGGCGGCTAGACGAGCTTTTTCTTCTTCAGCAGCCTTTTTGGCTTCAGCGGCCAGTCGGGCTTTTTCTGCCTCGGCAGCTAGGCGTGCTTTCTCTTCTTCAGCAGCCTTTTTGGCTTCAGCGGCCAGTCGGGTTTTTTCTGCCTCGGCGGCTAGGCGTGCTTTCTCTTCTTCAGCAGCCTTTTTGGCTTCAGCGGCCAGTCGGGTTTTTTCTGCCTCGGCGGCTAGACGTGCTTTCTCTTCTTCAGCAGCCTTTTTAGCTTCAGCGGCCAATCGCGCTTTTTCGGCTTCGGCGGCTAATCGAGCTTTTTCTTCTTCAGCGGCCTTTCTTGCTTCAGCGGCCAGACGGGCTTTTTCTGCCTCGGCAGCTAGACGAGCTTTTTCTTCTTCAGCAGCCTTTTTAGCTTCAGCGGCCAATCGCGCTTTTTCGGCTTCGGCGGCTAGACGAGCTTTTTCTTCTTCAGCAGCCTTTTTAGCTTCAGCGGCCAATCGCGCTTTTTCGGCTTCAGCGGCTAGACGAGCTTTCTCTTCTTCTGCCTTTTTGGCTTCAGTGGCCAGTCGGGCCTTTTCGGCTTCGGCGGCTAGACGAGCTTTTTCTTCTTCCGCAGCCTTTTTGGCTTCAGCGGCCAATCGGGCTTTTTCCGCCTCGGCGGCTAGACGAGCTTTTTCTTCTTCCGCAGCCTTTTTGGCTTCAGCGGCCAGACGGGCTTTTTCTGCCTCGGCGGCTAGACGAGCTTTTTCCTCTTCTGCCTTTTTGGCTTCAGCGGCCAGTCGCGCCTTTTCGGCTTCGGCGGCTAGACGAGCTTTTTCTTCTTCCGCCGCTTTTTTTGCTTCAGCGGCTAGTCGGGTTTTTTCAGCTTCGGCGGCCAGGCGAGCTTTTTCTTCTTCCGCCGCTTTTTTTGCTTCAGCGGCCAGTCGGGCCTTTTCGGCTTCGGCAGCTAACCGCGCTTTTTCTTCTTCAGCGGCCAGTCGGGCTTTTTCGGCTTCGGCGGCTAAACGCGCTTTTTCTTCTTCTGCAGCCAGTCGTGCTTTTTCGGCTTCGGCAGCTAGACGCGCTTTTTCTTCTTCCGCAGCCTTTTCCGCCTCAGCGGCCAGTCGTGCTTTTTCAGCTTCGGCGGCTTCTTTTGCTGCGCTCTCTGCTTCCGCGGCTATACGTGCTTGTTCTTCTTCCGCAGCTATTTTTACAGCTTCGGCAGATTCCTGAGAGTTGCTTGATTGCGCAAGAGCGGCAACTTGCACCCCATCGGCGTCTGTATCGATGGAATCATCTATGGTGATATGTTCGATTAGCGAGAAAGTGCCCAGGGAAGCAAGCGCTTTATTGATAACCGCATCGTGAGATTGCTGGCCAGGTGCTATCCCGGATATCGTGATCTGGCGCTGCGTAAGCTCCAGATTCGCTTCGCGCAGGGAAGCGAACACAGGCATGAAGCCTTCCAATGACTCTAGCCACGGTGATCGCATAACCGCATCGCTTGAAACGATACCGTTGCTAACTACATCGACCTCGAAGCCATCCATCGCTGATTCTATGATCGACGAAGGGTCGTCTTCGGGTGCAAGTACGCCGGACACAGACAGGACATCGCCAGCAATACGAATACTTATTGATGGCAATGTGGATTGGTCGACGTCAGGGGTAAGTGAGGCGGCAGGCTTCGATGCATTGCTGTCGGATTCGTTAGTCTTTGACTCACTCTGGTCACCTGAATCGTCACCGACAGGATCTTTTTGTTGATTGGCGGCTAGCTCGAATGCCGCGAGTGGCTCGTTTTCGGCATGCCGAAAAGGAATTGGTACCATGTTAGTGTCGGATTTCTTGGCCAGCATCGGAATTTGAGATTCAATGCTCGGTAATTCTTCAGGCAATTCAGCGACACTAAGCCGGTCCCTGACGGAGAAGACTCCTGTATGAATACCTATCGACTCAATAATTGCGATTTTGGTCTCTTCGTCAGCAACTTCACCCGACAGCGTTGCCGTGAATCCCTTGATGCCCATACCCACAGGAGATTTGCTTATGCTGGCGACGGTGCGAACCACAGCACTTCGCTGCTTTTTTTCAAAGCGCGGCATGGCCAGGGTAACGGCTGCCACGCAAAGCGCCGATATGCCGGCAAGCCAGACCAGCCCCCAGAGCAGGGCGGATCCGTTGCTTTTGTTTTGCGTGTTACGGATGATCACGTTGTTAATGCTGGCTCGTGTGGTGGCATCAGTGCTTTGCTGGAAACAGCGAGACAATGAGATTGTCTATGACCTCAGGATTATACGCCAGTGCTGAAGTTGAAATAGCGCTGGATTTTTGTCACCAAGTGCAGGTGTTTGGGTAGTCCACTGCAAATTCGGTACGATCACGACAATGAACCAGAAAACATGCCAGCTATGAACTTGCGAGTCAGTTTCTTCCTGCCATTGCTTGTGATTTCGTCATTAACGACAAGTCACAATGCGATTGGGCAAAGTGATAACGTTCTGGCGCTATGCCGGGCGCAGACCCAGAATCTGGATCAGATACACAGCTGCATGGATAACTATCTGGACATCATGGATGCCAATATTCTTGCCATTACCGATTTTCTCGGCGAGTCGCTTAGCGGAGAATCTTTAACGGGCCTTAACCTTTCACAGCAAGCGTTCATAGAGTATCGGCGCCAGAATTGCCTTTGGTACCTGAACTTTTCGTCGCCACGAATAGAAGCTGAACAGATTGCCAAGAACTGCCTGGCCACAATGTCGCGGCAACGACTACAGGAATTGCAGGATCTGGTGACTGCGGATAATCAATCAGGTCAGACGATCTCAGGCTTCTATGTGTATGGCGCTGAACGTAACTCCTTCCAGCCGTGCGGCAGCGAAGAGCGCTATTGGGTTGAAGGGGAAGCTTCTGCCGTCGGACTTATTCAACAGACCTACTTATCGGTTGCCGATAATGAGAGGGAGTTGGTTCACGCCATTCTTGTCGGCAAACTGGATAAACAGCAGCAAGCTCCGGAAGAGCATCAGGGAGTGCTCGAGTTAACCAGTCTGATTGAACTGCGTGCCCCTGTAGAGTCCGATTGCCAATTGCCCAATCGACCTCTCAACCTTGACTTGACCACATCGGATGTAAATGCAATCGAGCAGACTCGCGAAGTTCTCGATGATGAGCAAATAGAGCAAGAAGAGCCCGAGCAGCAGCTCATCGCCTACTTTGGCTCATGGACGGTTGATTGCGTCGAGATATCGGGTAGAAAATCCTGCTCTCTGGAGGTGCCGTTAACCACGAATAGCTCAGGGAAACCTGACATCGTGGATGCAAGAACTCCGAGCCTTGTACTTAACCGACTGCCCAGACGCAGTACGTTTATGGAGCTTAACTTTCCGGAGCGGGAAATTGATTCGCCTTCGCTGATCAGGTGGCAAGTAGATGCAGAACAGTTTGGCGATATTGTCGGCTCGGAAATACGGGTTGATCAGGCAGGCGCGCGGCAGCTCATTAGCGAGAGCAAATTCATGGATGACAAATTGTTGCCTATGATGATTATGGGGAGGCAGGTGATCATCAGCGTGTTCAGATCAGTTGATGATGAGGTTGGCGAGTTACACTACGGAACGCTCAACGGGTTAACCAGATCACTGGTTTTTGCCGACGATTTTGTCAGAGACACCAATTAGGGTATCTTCCCGATTGTGTTTAGATCCATTCGGTAGCCCGGTGGTTCTGGTACAGCTAGAGGCTTGTTAATTCATCCACTCTGTGCTGTCATGAAATTTTTGCAGTGAAGGATACGCGGTGTCATCGCGCAATCGCTATCCTTCCACGGGGCGATTAAACGATCTATCATAGGATCGAAGACGCGACACGGTGTATACCTTTAACGTGATACTCATGCAGCTGACATCTTCCTAATGTCTGAAAGAGCGGTTTCTACCGGAAAGAAATCTCTTTCTGATAATACTGCCCGGCAAAAATCTACGGCCTGGGTATTCGCCGGTGGCGATTTTCACGAAGTGTGCTTTGATTCTGCGCTGGTTGCCGTAGATGACATCATCGTGGGTGTCGATCATGGAATTGAACATTGTCTGGCAGCAGGGCTGGTGCCAGACGTCATCATGGGCGACTTTGATAGCGTTGATAGAGCTACACTGGATGACAGCAGGTTGTTGCATGTCAAACGGATAGCGTATCCGCCGAGAAAAAACAGTAGTGATCTGGAGCTGGCGCTGGAATGGCTATCTGAGGTAGGGATTGCGCGTGCCATTCTGATGGGAGTGTCCGGCGGCCGCAGTGATCATCATCTTATAAACTGGATGTTACCCCTGCAGGAATGCTGGCCGTTTGCCATAGAGATGATCGATGCCACGGTGCATGCACTTGTGCTTACGCCTGATCGCTCATTCAATGAGCATGCATGGGTGGGCCAGACGATCACACTTGTGCCGATGCCGGAGGCACACGGAGTAAGTACTGTTGGTCTTGAATATGCCTTGAACAATGCGCATCTGGCTCCGGGAAGTACACTGGGGCTGAGTAATATTGCTGTTGATGAGACAGTAAAGGTGTCATTGAGTGAAGGTCGCTTACTTGTATTTCGGGTAAACAAAGATAAGATGCCTGGCAAGTTGCCGGCATAGTGGTTGAATTTATGAGCAAATTAATCGATGTACGAAGTGATACCGTCACGCGTCCAAGCGCAGCCATGCGAAAGGCGATGTCGGATGCACCGGTGGGTGACGATGTCTACGGTGACGACCCAAGCGTCAATGAACTTCAGGATTACGCTGCACAGTTGCTCGGGCACGAGGCAGCCTTGTTTATGCCAACGGGCACTCAATCAAATCTGGTTGCCTTGCTTACACATTGTCAACGCGGTGACGAATACATCGTAGGGGCTGATGCTCATACCTATAAATACGAGGGGGGCGGCGCTGCAGCCTTAGGTGGAATACAACCCCAGACGTTGCCCTTTGATGAAAACGGCGGGCTTGACCTGACCTCAGTTGCCAGTCTGATCAAGGAGGATGACGTGCACTTTGCACGTACTCGTCTTGTGTGTCTGGAAAATTCTCAACATGGTCGAGTCCAGTCTTTGCAAAGTATGCAGGATGCGAAGCAATTTGTACGGGAGCACGGCTTGCAGTTGCATCTTGACGGCGCTCGTATGGCTAATGCAGCTGTGCATCTTGGTATAAGTCTAAAGTCAATTGCACAATGTTTTGACACAGTGTCGTTGTGTTTGTCCAAAGGCCTGGGCGCTCCTGTGGGATCCGTACTTTTCGGTACGCATGAGTTTATTGTGCAGGCCAGACGATGGCGCAAAGTTACAGGTGGCGGCATGCGTCAAGCAGGTGTTTTGGCTGCTGCGGGTAAGATTGCCTTAACAGACGGTTTTGAGCGTTTGCACGAAGACCACGAAAACGCCGCCGCGCTTGCACAGGAGCTGGACGGGCTGTGTGGATTTGCAGTACGTAAGGAATGGACTCAGACCAATATGGTGTGGCTGGACCTTGAACATTCCGTGGGCGATGCGCTCAAATTGTTTGCTAAAGAGAACGGTGTTCTGTTATCTGCTTCGGGTAGGAAATGTCGTATCGTTACGCATGTCGATATTTCTCCAGATGATATTGCTACGCTATCGAGCGTGATACGAAAGTTCTTTACCAGTTCTGAATACACGAAGCTCCAGGTAGCCTGAGAGACAAGTCGCCGAAAAATTTCTGGCTCAAGGTACGCTATCGATATTGCTATCTGATAGTGACGGATTGTCAAGCGAGATGGTGTGCTCGGCATGTGCCTGTTTGTCCTCTGATGCCATTGTCTCAATAGGCAAGATGTACGATAGAGCGATGAGCGGTAAGACAGTTATTGGTATGTAGAAACTCAGACATTAACCTACGGGCAGTGTTCGGTTAGGTTCAGATCTGTTTGTTTCAGTTTCGTCCTAGAATCGATAGTTATCGCAAATGTTATTGCCTGATGACTATAATATTTGTGATCTCCGCGAATATTTGTCATCTCCGCGAAGTATTTGTCATCTCCGCGAAGTATTTGTCATCTCCGCGAAGGCGGAGACCAGGTGCCCTTGGAGTATCCATGTACGGTGTACAAGATTCCCGCCTATGCGGGAATGACGGTGATGGACGCCTCTATGGCAGCTTCGGGCTTAACGAAGGTACAGCTTCATATGAGATCGTACACGGCCTTTCACATCAAGTACCGACTATTACCATTGATATCAGTGCCTCCGTCTATTGTTAACTTTTAGTTTTCCGATCAGTTTGCCAGCCGAAACCAGCGCGGATGGAAGCTGGTATTTGCCCGTTATTGCTACAGGTGTTTAGTGCAGGATCACCTTGGTTTACAGCTGTTACAATACGCCGGTTCTCGCCTGGCGAGCCTTTAAACCCTTCTCGCAATCAAGCTATACCGAAAGATGCAAGGCTTACCCCATTCTCAGGAAGCGTCCCTGTTACCGCTATTCAGTTTCGGATCGCTGATGGATAATGAGTTGCTCGAGATGGTGTCTGGCATGCCAGCCTCATCGCTGGCAATGCAGCTGTGTTACGCGCTCGGGGTAGTACAGCATTGCGTACAGGATGAGAGTTATCCAGTGCTGGTAGATTGCCCTGGCGAGCGTGCCGAAGGCTTGCTTATTAAGGGGCTTACGCCGCTGGCAATGGATAGGATACTGTTCTTTGAAGGGCATCAGTATCTGTTCGATAAGCTCACCGTTTACAGTGACGATGGAACTTCACAGTCGGCCTGTTATTTTCGTGATGCCAGCGTCTACGAGACAACCGCACATCCGTGGTCTTTTCAACACTGGTTGCAGCATGATAAACAAGAGATGCTTGAACGCACGCAACGCTTCATGCAACTGTTCGGCACCATGAGTGCGCTCGAGGCGGATCCTTACTGGTGAGCGACTGGGCGCATTTTCTCAAGCAGAATCCGCAACTCAAGTCGGTCGATGTGCTTATTGGCGATATCAACGGCGTGCTGCGGGGTAAGCGCATACCAAGCGCAGATCTTCACAAGCTGTTCTCTGGAGAGCTGTGTTTACCCAGGGCCATGGTGCTGCTCGACACCATCGGTGAGGCTAGTACCGCGATACCTTATGGCTTCCCGGACGGTGATCCTGATCGCCCTCTGATCGCGCTGCCAGATACACTGGTACCAGTACCATGGTCTGACGGCGAACGCGGGCAAATCCTGACACTGATGAGCGACGAGCCGAATGAACCATTTGTGGCGAATAGCCGAACTGTGCTGGCTCAGTGTGTCGATTCACTTCGCAATACGGGTTTCCATCCCGTGGTAGCTGTTGAACTGGAATTCATACTGTTTGATCTGAAGGCCAGTCAGCTGACCCCTGCCTCAATACCGGTAGATCAGGGTAGTGTTCATGGTCCACAAACCTATCATCTGGAACTCATGCAAGAACATGAGGCCTTTCTGCGTGACATTGAAGCCGCTTGCGCTGCGCAGGCCATTCCGATCGGTGCCTGCTTGAGTGAGTATGGCGACGGGCAGTTTGAGATCAACCTGCGCCACACTGGTGATGTGCTGAAAGCGTGTGATCAGGCAATCCTGTTGCGTCGCGTTGTACGACAAGTGTCACGACAGCACGGACTACTGGCAAGCTTCATGGCAAAACCCTCAGTCGACAATTCGGGCAACGGCATGCATGTACATGTCAGCTTGTTAAACGAATCGGGCGAAAATCTTTTCGCACCTGCTAACGAGCCACTCGTACCCGCACTACAGCAAGCTGTGGGCGGCACACTGGCGCTGATGCCCTCGTCAATGGCCTTGTTTGCGCCGAACGCAAATTCATACCGGCGCTTCATGCCTGACACTTTCGTGCCGTTGGTTGCCGACTGGGGGTACGATCATCGTGCCGTTGCCGTGCGCATACCTTATGCGCGGGCAGAGGCTACCCGACTGGAGCATCGCTGCGCTGGTGCTGACGCCAATCCCTATCTCGTTGTCGCTGCTGTGCTCGCCGGCATAGAGCACGGCCTGGCCACTCAGACTTCACCTGGCACGCCAACCTCTGGCGATACGGTAAGCCCCGATGCTGCAGTGCTGCCATGTCGCTGGCGTGAGGCACTGGTGGCCTTCGATTCCGATCCGACGATCCGATCAGCGATCGGTGAGCAATTTGCATCCTTGTACAGCACTGTTAAAGCGGGTGAGGAGGCTGCATTTCATCAGGCTTCAACAGCGTTGGACTATCAGCATTACCTGCGAACGCTGTGAGTGACGCTGTCACTCACGCCTTTCGACAGAACTACCACGCATAGTTACCTTATCTGCTTCCATGTCCAGTATCGCAGCGCCTAAAGCGTCCACATCACCCTTATCATGCGTAATCATGATGACACAGGGTTTGTATTGAGTAATTACCTGATGTAGTAGCGCTATCATTTCACTACGCGTTGTTGCATCCAGCGCGCTGAATGGTTCGTCCAGTAATAGCACCGGTTTTCGTCTCAACAGGCAACGTGCTAACGCGACACGCTGTTGCTCACCACCTGAGAGTTGCGTGGGCTTCTTCTTATCATAATTTGCAAGCCCGACATCGTTAAGCACAGTGGATATGTTGTCCCGCAGTTCTCGTGACAATTTGAGGTCCGGTGCAACGCCTAGTGCGACATTTTTCCACACACTAAGGTGATTAAACAGATTGTTTTGCTGAAACAGTGTAGTGATCGGGCGTTGAGCGGGTTCAAAAGGGAGTAGTGATTGTTTGTTCCAGAATATGTCGCCACTATCCGGTCGCATGAATCCGCCGATGAGGTTTAGTAGCGTGCTTTTACCGGAGCCACTTCTACCTAAAAGCGCGTAGATACCGTGCGTTTGCAAGTCGATGGAAAAACACCAGCGTCTATCAGCTAGCGAAATAATGACGTTATCAAGCTGCAGCATGTTCTTTCCCGCCTATCAGGCGTTGTAGAAGAACAAAAAGCAAAAGGCATAGCAGCAAAAGCAGGCCGGCTGTTACGGCAGCCTCATCCAGGCGATAGCTGCCCATCCGGCGGTACAGTAGCAACGGTAGTGTTGTTACCTGCTCAGATCCAAAAAGCGCAATGGCGCTTAAATCGCCTGCGGACAACGTGGTGGCAAAAGCGAATGCCATTGCCATGGGTTTTCTTAACTGTGGCCAGTCAATGTGACGCCAACGAGCGACACCGTGTATTCCCAGCGAGCGGATGAGCTTTTCATGCTGGGCGGCTGCTCGCATCATGGGGGCATCCATTATGCGCAAAGCGAATGGCAGTGCCATAAGGCTGTTTATTAATATTACTAGCAGTAAAGCTATTGAAAAGACATCGGCAAATGGTCTCAGGAGCAGGAATAGGCCGGTACCCAGAACGACCGGTGGAATAATCAGAATCATGTTTCCGGCAAGCTGAAGCCATTGTCCACTTCGGCTAAAACCTAGCCGAATTCTAAGATGCCGGGCGCTGACAAGAAGGCCCATTGCCAGCGCTACGGCAACAATCGCAGAACTTATAGCGGCAATACATGTGTTGGCAATGGCCTTGAGTGTTTCCGGGTCGGTGGCAACGGTGGCAGTGCTTGTATTAAAACCGGATAGGACAAGCGCAAGCAGTGGGGCAAGTACAAACAGGCTGGCCAGCGAAATAAGCAATGTATTAAACAGCCTTTGTGTGGGAGAACTCCATAAAACAGAGTTCATCAGAAATGCAGACGATGATTTTGGTTTCAACTCTGTCACTGTGTGGAAACCAAGATCGGTGTCTGTATTAAACACCGTGGACAGCAAGGTGAGGAAAAGGCAAATACTTAGCTGGATACAGGCCAGAGTAACTGCCACGGGAATGTCAAAGTCAAACCTTAAGGATTGATAGATGGCAACTTCAATCGTGGTTGCCCTCGGCCCACCTCCCAGCGTCATGACAATGGCAAAGCTTGTAAAACACAAGGTAAACACCAGCAATGCGAGTCCGGGAAGCTGTCCGCGCAGTGTAGGCCACTCTATAAACCTCCACACCGATAGCGGGCTCATGCCCAGTTGTCTGGCCAGTCGCCAATTAGTCTGCGGGATAGCTTCCAGTGACATGAGCAATACTCTGGCCGCGAGCGGCATGTTGAAAAACACATGCGCAATCAGGATGCCTGTAAGACCATAGAACGAGAGCAACTCAAGCCCGAAAAATTCCAGAGCCTGGTTTAGCCAGCCTGTTCGTCCATAGACAGCAACGATACCGTAGATAGCGACGATGGTCGGAATGACCAGCGAGAGGCTGAACAATGTGACAATCAGGCTGCGACCGGGAAAACGCGGAGTATGTGCCAGTGCTAGTGCTATGGGCAGTGCGATTCCCAGAGAAAGTAGGGTGGACAGTGTCGCCTGATAAAGACTGAAGCGAATAACACGTTGTGTATAAGTGTCAGAAAGGGCAACGCTCCAGTCTATCGTTCCCGCCTCGATAGTCATGCTGGCTAATGGTAGAACCGTTAGCATGCTGATGACTAACAGCGCCATGCTGCCACACAGCCACCAGGGCCAGACACGAGCCTGGCCCTTTTTACTTATCTGGCTGACGAGGACTCCAACCACTCATTGATCCATTGCTTTCTGTTATCTCTGACTTCTTCGGTTGAGATAAGTAATGTCTTGGCAGGCTTGATCAGTTTAGAGAAAGAGGCAGGCATGCTCTCACCTATGTCTGTCACCGGATACATGACGTTACCTAACGGGATAGCACCCTGCGCCTCCCTACTCACGAGGTAGTTTAGGAATTGTGTGCCCAGGTCCTTGTTCGTTGAGCTTTTCAGCAAAGCTGCGATCTCCACCTGCAGATAGTGGCCCTCGTCAAACGCTGCAGCCTGGTAGCGTTCAGTCTGATCGATTTCCATATGATAACCGGGAGAGGTGCTGTAGCTGAGAACCATCGGGGCTTCGCCGTTCAGGAACAGGGAAAAGTAGGCTTCGCTCCAGCCTTTGGTGACCGTCAGGATGCGTGGCTGCAAAGCTTTCCATTTGTCAGCGGCCTGCTCCCCGTAAATGGATTTCAGCCATAACAGCAGCCCGAGACCGGGGGTGCTGGTGCGAGGGTCCTGGATAATAATTTTGACATCTTCGGGCGCATTGAGAAGTGCCTCAAAGCTGTCCGGCGGGGTATCCATCGCCTCAGTATCGTAGACAAATGCAAAGTAGCCATAGTCGAAAGGTACGAACGTATCTGACGTCCATTCGATGGGTAATTGCAGACTAGTCGTATCAACACCGGACGGAGCCAACAGGCCGGTGTCTTCTGCGATCGCCATGAGATTGGTATCAAGGCCCAGTACGATATCAGCTGTTGTATTTTTCCCTTCCAGTTGCACACGGTTGAGAATGCCAGCAGAGCTGTCGAGCACCACAAAATTAATGATGCAGTCAGCACACTGTTTCTCGAATCCTTCTTTAATTGCCGGACCCGGACCCCATTCAGCAGCAAAGGAATCATAGGTGTAGACCGTTAGGGTTTGGTCATTCGCTTGCACAGTGGGTAAACTGCTTGCAGCAATGATGGCGATTGCCAGCGTTGCGCAGGATGAGCGCAGGGAAGTTGTTTTTGTATAAAGGAACAAGGAGAAGTCGCGAAGCACAGTCATGATCATCTTTGTCGGTAAGCTAAAAGGTGATGACCTGACGGTGCTCTAAACTCAATTCCTACGCTGGTATTAACCAGATCAGGTTCAGCGGGTTGTCCCGACACTGTTTGTATCGGACTCTCAGCCTTTCAGCACCCCGTTGAGTCATCATGTTTTTTCGGCTTGTATCTCGCCGCATGCGTATTGTGACGGCTGGAGCCACGCTATGCAAGAGTGCTACACCGGTGGCATAGCCAGGGGTTGAAATTTTACTGGCGCGAATATCATTGATTTTGCGGCTAAGAGTTTACATAACGCCGTCGCGTGCCATCCGGCAAAGAATTGAAACGTTTGTAATTCCAGATATATTGCGCTGGATCAATAGCGATGCAGCGTTCGACATCCCTGTTCACAGCAGTGGCTGACGTGACAGGATCCTCGTCGTAGATGGCGGGATCGGCCGGCAGATAATGAACGCGCCATCCCTGTCCGCCTGGCAGGCGCTCGGAGATGGTATACAGCACCCTCGCTTTGCTGCGCGCGGCCAGGCGTGACAACAGCGTCATCGTCAATGCAGGTTGCCCGAAAAATGGCGCAAAGACACCGTTGTCACGGTCGGGTTCCTGATCTGGCAGAATCCCCAGAGTGCCGCCTGATTTGAGTATTCTCAGGCCTGTTCGAATCCCGCTGGCATCGAGTGAGGCTGGTTGTCCGCCCAGTTGAGCCCGCCCTTTCAACAACAGTGGTCCGAGAGCCGGATTGCGCGGGGTACGGTAAAAATAGGTGAACGCCGTGATTCGAGACACCGCCAGCGTACATATTTCCCAATTGCCCATATGGGGTGATACCAGGATAAGGCCTACGGGTTCTGCCAGAGCCTCCTGTAGATATTGCTCACCTCGGATTTCTCGCACATAGTGATAGGTGGTTTCAGCGGGGCGGTGCCAGGCCCAGGCGCACTCGGTCGCCTGTATCCCCGTGTGCACCAGGCTGCGAAGTGCCAGAGCCTTTCTTTCCGCATCACTATTGTCGGGGTAGCACAGCGCGAGGTTGATCTCTGAAATATGGCGGGCACGCGAATTGGCGAGCCAGGCAAGTCTGGCTATAGATGCGCCAATTGCCCTGTTCAGCGACAGAGGCAGCAGGCTCAACAAGCGTGCGGTCAAGCTGATGAGTTGCGCATTCATACTCGCAGATGGTGATTCGGGATAGCAGAGGGTCCGGTTAGTTTAGTCGCTGTGCATGGAACCCGGTGAACAGACTAGAATATGCACCCTGAAACGTTGTCTGCCTTAACCAGGCACCCATGAGCTCTCGAATATGAATGACGGCACCGAGCAGTATGAACACATGAGTCCATCGGATGCCTGGGCAATGATGCAGGCTGATCCGAGTGTGGTTCTGATTGATGTTCGTTCGGATATGGAATATTTGATGATCGGGCACCCCAAGGGTGCTGTGAATGTTCCCTTGATAGACGCGCCGGAATGGACGGTGGACGAGGCGTTTGTTGTCAATGTGCGCAAGGCTCTGCTGGGTCGGGTTGCGGCTCGCGATCGAAGCGCGCCTCCATTGCTGTTGATTTGTCGCAGTGGGAACCGCTCGCGTGATGCTGCACAGATACTCAGGCAGGAAGGTCTGGCGGATGTCTGCGTTGTCAGTGGCGGATTTGAGGGGCCACTCGATGATAATCATCATCGTAATTCTGTAGCGGGTTGGCGCTTTGAGGGATTACCTTGGGAGCAGTGCTGAGAGAAGGGCCTGTCTGCAAGCTCGAAGCCCCACTATTAGGGGGTAATAGCAGGAACTTCGGGCTTGCAGTTCCCTCAGGCTTTGACTCGACCTCATGTCGAATCGGTAAACCCGGACTTCCTGTCCGGATTGAACCGTCCTTGCCATCTACACTAACGTGGCCACAATCCTTGTCGCTCTATCCCGAGCAGCACGTCCTTTTGTTAGCGTGTCAATCCGTGATCTTTCCTTGTGTTGTTCTCCGTGACCACCCGGTAATTATGTAGATGTATCAGGTTATTTGCTATCGGAAACGACCTATTTTTGGGTCAGAAAAAGCCGAGTTTTGGGTAGGAAATTTCCTACTCTGGATCGTAGGAAATTGACTATTTCGTGCAAGGAGTAAGATAAATGATTGCGTTAATTCAACGAGTTACCGAAGCTTCCGTGACAGTGTCAGAGGATCGAATTGCGCAAATAGGCACGGGTGTGCTGGCGCTCATCGGCGTAGAGTGTAATGATTCTGAGACATCGGCCGAGCGTTTGGCGCATCGTATTCTCAGCTATCGGATATTCCCGGATGATCAGGGGCGTATGAATCTGGATCTGCTGGCTGCCGGTGGACAGCTCTTGTTGGTGCCACAGTTCACACTGGTTGCGGATACTGAAAAGGGTCGTCGACCGGGATTTTCCCGCGCTGCACCTCCTGAGCTGGCCAACCGCTTGTTCGGTCATCTGGTTGAGCACGTCCAACCGCGGCTGGACCGGGTGGGTCTGGGGCGGTTCGGCGCAGATATGAAGGTGGCCCTGGTAAACGATGGTCCGGTGACATTCTGGCTTCGGGCAGAGCCGTAATCCGGATATCAGTCCGTTACTCACTAATGAGTGCACCGGAGCTATAAAGACTGGGCTGGACGGTGTATGCTTTCGCGTTTTTATGGAGGTTTGTGAAGGTGTCAGGTCGAAATGCCAAAGTAGGGCGAAAGACGCTCGAGACTGCGATCTCCGTAGAGCTGGAGTTGGACGGCGACGGTAGTAGCCGATTCGACACCAAAGTGCCCTTTCTGGAGCACATGCTGGACCAGATAGCACGCCACGGCCTGTTCAATCTGAATATCCTGTGCGATGGCGATGTCCATATTGATGATCACCATTCGGTCGAGGATATCGGTATCACGCTTGGTGAAGCCTTTGCAAAAGCTCTGGGCGATCGCAAGGGTATTGTCAGATACGGTCATGCCTATGTGCCGCTGGATGAGTCACTTTCTCGCGTGGTCATTGATTTTTCGGGACGCCCGGGTCTGTTCTTTCACGCAGATTTCAAGCGACCACGCGTAGGCGATTTCGATGTGGATCTAACCTCCGAATTTTTTCAGGGTTTTGCCAATCACGCGCGCGCCACCATTCATATGGACGTTATTCGTGGCGATAACGATCACCACAAGATAGAAACCTTGTTCAAGGCATTTGGGCGAGCGTTAAGAATGGCCTGTTCCATTGATGGTCGTGCCGCTGACGCCATGCCATCGACCAAAGGCTCGCTATAGCTGACGCACTGCGTGTCAGGACTTTGCGTTGCAAGTGTCCGAGTCACGGATGCTGAAAACGTCTTGTCCGTATCAGCGCAACTGAAATTAGAGAATTAGTAGAACATCACAATGCAGCGAATTGCAGTTATAGACTACGGCATGGGTAATCTGCACTCTGTCTCCAAAGCCGTCGAGCATGTTGCGCCCGATGATGAGGTGATCGTCACCGATGATGAATCAATCATTCGTGCCGCTGATAAAATAGTTTGTCCGGGGCAGGGTGCTGCGGCTGACTGCATGGCAGCGATTCATGAGCATGGTCTTGCAATCTTGCTCAAGGAGATTGTATCGACGCGCCCCTTTCTTGGAATATGTATGGGCTACCAGGTGTTGTTCGACCATAGTGAAGAAAATGGTGGCGTTGATTGTCTCGGTATCGTGCCAGGTAAGGTTCGGCGCTTCGCAAGTCCGCTAGTATCGACATCAGGGGAACGACTCAAGGTGCCGCATATGGGCTGGAGTAAAGTAAATCAGGCTACAGATCATCCGCTATGGCAAGGCATTGCTAATCAGTCGCGGTTTTACTTTGCTCATAGCTACTATTGCATGCCTGACACTGATGTGAGTGTGTCTGGTTACTGTGACTATGGACAGGATATTGCCGTATCTGTTGCGCAAGAGCACATTTTTGCCTGTCAGTTTCACCCTGAAAAAAGCGCTGATAACGGACTTAGGCTATTACAAAATTTTGTGCAATGGGATGGCTCACCAGGGTAGGAGCCTTAGTTAGTTCTTGTGTCCACTTTCGATCATTCATAGTTTCCGCCAGGATATTCTTCTTTTTCATTTTACCGTTCAGCTGTTAATAACTAGCCATGCTTATCATCCCCGCAATCGATCTAAAAGACGGAAAATGTGTGCGCCTGCGTCAAGGGCGTATGGAAGACGACACAGTATTCGATGATGATCCGGTTGCTGTTGCCGTGCGCTGGCTGGACCAGGGCGCACGTAGAATTCACCTGGTTGATCTGGATGGCGCTTTTGCAGGAGTGCCTAAAAATGCCCAGGTCGTAAAAGACATCTGTCATGCGTGCAAGGATGTACCCGTGCAGATTGGTGGTGGAATTCGCTCGATCGAAACCGCGCAAGCGTATCTGGACGCTGGTATCCAGTATCTGATTATTGGCACACTGGCCGTCAAGCAACCGGAATTTGTAGATCGCTTGTGCAGCGATTTTCCCGGTCACGTCATCGTCGGGTTGGATGCCAACGATGGCTTCGTTGCAACAGACGGTTGGGCAGAGGCATCCACACTTACGGCAGTATCGCTGGCACAGCGATTTGAAAACATTGGTGTTAGCGCAATCGTATATACGGATATCAGTCGCGACGGCATGATGCAGGGAGTTAATACCGCGGCAACGGCTGCGTTAGCCGATGCGGTAAATATTCCGATCATTGCTTCTGGAGGGGTGTCGACCATTGTTGATATCGAATCGCTGGGGCGGGAGCGTGCGCGGGGTATAGAAGGTGCCATTGTGGGGCGTGCCTTGTATGAGGGCACTATCGATCTGGCGGAAGCTCAGAAACTGGCTGACAGTTTCGACAACTCGCAGGAGTCTTGAATGGGCGTGGCAAAGCGCGTTATCCCCTGTCTTGATGTTGATGCTGGTCGTGTTGTCAAGGGCGTAAAATTTCTTGATATTCGTGATGCGGGTGATCCCGTCAGTATTGCCCGTGGATATAACGAAGCTGGTGCAGATGAAATAACGTTTCTGGACATAACGGCAAGTTCGGATAACCGGGACACCATCGTTCATGTCGTAGAGCAAGTCGCCTCGGAGGTGTTTATTCCTCTGACGGTTGGAGGCGGGATTCGGCAGGTTAGTGATGTCAGGCGTCTGCTTAACGCAGGAGCTGACAAGGTTGGTATCAACACCGCAGCGGTAACACGTCCTGAGCTAGTGCGCGAAGCCTCTGATAAGGTCGGGTCTCAATGTATTGTTGTCGCGTTGGATGCAAAGCAGGTTTCAAGTGCGGGTGAGCCTCTTCGTTGGGAAATATTTACGCATGGAGGACGCAAACCCACAGGAATCGATGCGGTAAAGTGGGCTGTTAAAATGGCTGAATACGGTGCCGGCGAAATTCTTCTGACCAGCATGGATCGTGACGGCACAAAAATAGGCTTCGATCTGGCAATGACCAAAGCTATCAGTGATTGCGTGGAGATTCCGGTTATTGCATCCGGTGGGGTAGGGAGTCTGGATCACCTTGCCGATGGCGTACTCAAAGGAGGCGCTGACGCTGTTTTGGCCGCCAGTATCTTTCACTTTGGTGAATTCACTATTCAACAGGCCAAACAGCATATGGCCTCACGTTCAATAGACGTGCGGCTTTAGGGTTAGTCCATTGGCGATGCTGAGGGTATTGGTGTATTTCCCGACATCTGGATGAACAACAACTCGTTTCGGGTTATTGTGTAAAGCCTACGTTTTCCCAGTGCAAACTACTGAGGCCACTTGCGCCATAGTTGGCAAGATCGCTACGGGTAGCTATTAGTTCAGGTCGTTGATACAGCGGCAGGGTATGCACGTTTTTCCAGATGATACGGTCGGCTTCATTGGCTAATGCTATGCGCTTCTCCGGGTCCGTTTCGACGGCTATCTGCTCAGCCAGTTCATCCACTTCCGGTAATGAGAGCTGAGCGAAATTACTTTCAGACTTGCTACCATAGATCTGCTTTATCCCACTGAAAGGATAGGGTGTGCCTATCCAGGAAAAAGCGATAATTTCAAATTCCTTTCCGGTCAACGTGGGGCCGAACCTTGTAACCGGCACAGTCACGATGTCCAGTTGAATGCCGATTTCTTTCAGCATGCTTTGGGCTTGCAAGGCTTCATTCTCTGACGCTTTCACCGTGGCCAGTTGCGTGAACCGAACAATGAGTTTTTCATTGTTTTTTTCGCGTATTCCATCTTCGCCTTCAAGCCAGCCAGCTTCATCAAGCAGAGTGCGCGCTTTATCCGGGTTGTAGTTCAGGCCCGTAAGGCTAGCCGTGTCGACAAACCCGGATTGCCCCTGCAGAAAGACATGATTGTTCAGTGGCTTGACCGGCCAGTCAATTCCAGCCAGATCGCTGGCAGCTATTGATTGTCTGTCCAGGCCGTAAACCACGGCTTGCCGTATGGTGAGATCCTGAAGTAGTCCAGCCTTTGAATTGAATGTGAAATGACGAAAATTTGGACCACCTGCCTTGCGTATCTGGGCGTTATCAACCCTTAATGCACGCTGAAAGGCGTCAGGGTCAGAACCGATGTCAAAGGCATCTATCTCTTTGTTGGCAAATGCCTGGGCCTTGGCGTCGGGTGCAATGGCCCGCCACGTAATCTTCTCCAGCATTGGTGCCTCACCCCACCATTTTTCATTGGGTACCAGTGTCATGACTTTTTGCGTTTCATCAAAAGTTTCGACCTTGAAAGGACCTGACAACCAGTCATTGTTCAAGCTGGTCCAGCCGGAATTGAAACTTTGTGCATCCATGATGCTTTCAGCTTTTATGACTCCCGGGCTGCTGAATCCCTGACTCCAATCGGGAAACGAGCTTTTGTATGTGACGGTAACGTCGGTTTTGTTTTCTCCAAATGAAATGGACTCAATGGACTCATAGGACTCGGTTGAAACGCAATTGAACTCTGGCCTTTCTCCATTGCAGGCGCGCCACTTGGCGACCATGTCATCGCCATCCACCGGACTGCCATCTCCCCAAACAGCCTTGGGGTTTAACTGATACCGGACCTGGGTTGGAGCTTCGCTAATGACTTCAACGGATAGCACGTAGTCGGGGTTGGGTGTAGGTACTCCCTTCGCATCGAAATCGAAGAAAACGGGTAGCATAGGTTCACGAACTTGTGAATAGTTATAGTTGTTGCCATCAACATGCAGCGGGTTCCAGTTTTCAGCAAAGCTATCAACACTGAGTGTTAACTCTCCACCCTTAACAAGGTTTTCGCGCTCCTGTGGATTGATGTCTTGTGCCGTTGCCAGTACGGAGTCTGTACCGGTTGATTGAGAGGAGGGTTGAGTTGAAACGTCTGTATCTGACTCACTTTGTTGTATGGCATCATCGCTACCGCCGCCGCATGCGACTAAAAACGACGTCATGATGAGGATGGAACTCAGCGTATAAGGTCTATTCAATTTACTCTCCCTTTAATGCTCAACATGCGGCTGCTCTTACATCGGTGTATCCGTACTAATAAGTACGGATACAAGGCTCAGAGCGTTTAATCAGAAGAAAGATTCTATTGATTATGAATCATTGTAATGGCATGCAGGCGGTGAGCGGTGTTTTTACGGTAAAAGACATTCAACTTTGTCCCATACCGGTGGCGCCGGATCGCTAGTCAGCGGGTGTGTTATTCGGCTAGCGAGGCATGGACCGGACCATACGAATTCGACGGTAATCGGAGAGTTTGACGTTAGTAGTATCCTGCAAGAGGAGAGTCATATAGGCTGTAAACCTTTAAATATTCCCACTTAACTCACTTTTTTCACGGGCTCGTCGTGAGTGTTGTTAAATATCGTTGCGAGACGAGATTGCAATTCAGACATTGATTGCCCAATGTTGCTGGTCGCCAGTGGCTTGCTGATGAAATATCCCTGAATTTCATCACAGTGGTTTTCGCGCAGAAATTCAAGCTGTGCCATGGTCTCAACGCCTTCAGCCAATACTCTGATATTCATGGTTTTAGCCATCGCAATGACAGCTTGTGTTATCGCGGCGTCATTGATATTGTCTGTAACATTGCGGATGAACGACTGGTCTATCTTGAGCCTGTTGATCGGGAAATTCTTTAATTGGCTCAGACTGGAATAACCGGTTCCAAAATCGTCAATACTGAGTTGTACACCTATGGCGTTAAGTGTATCCAGTGTATTGATAGCATGTTTTATATCCGTAGCCAGTAACGACTCGGTAATTTCCAGTTCCAGGCATTCGGCGGGTAGCCCAGTATCTTCCAGGGCCTGGCGAACAACGGCTGTAAAATCATGTCGCATAAACTGTAATGCAGATATGTTCACAGCAACCGCTCCAATTGGAAAGCCATCCTCTATCCAGCGTTTTGCCTGGGCGCAGGCGGTGCGCAGCACCCATTCCCCAATAGGAATGATCAATCCGTTGTCCTCCGCTACAGGAATGAACTCTGCAGGAGATACACGCCCCAGGCTTTCGTTGTTCCAGCGTAACAGGGCCTCTACCGAATAAACCGACCCTGTGCTCAAATCCAGTTGTGGCTGGTATTCGATTGAGAATTCATCCCGCTCCAGCGCCATGCGCATCTGTGTATAAAGCTGGTAGTGTTTCTCTGCTCGTTCATCCATTGCGGAGTTGTGAGTTTTATAGACATTTTTGCCAACCCTTTTAGCTTCATACATCGCCATGTCTGCGTTTTTCAACAGTGTCTCGGCACAATCCCCATCTCTGGGGTAAAGAGCTATACCAATACTTGGTGAGGAAAAGAGCTCGTAACCGTCGAGTTTAAAAGGTTGAGAGACGACACCTATTATTCGGTCGGCAATATTTTCGGCATCCTCCACACAATTTATATTGGTTAGCACAATAGTAAATTCATCACCACCCATACGGGCAATCGTACTAGACTGCAGATATGACTGGTCAGCATCGGGAGAGGTGCGCAGGCAGTCACATAGCCTCGTGGCGACTTGCTGCAGCAACTTGTCACCTATGGCATGTCCGAAGGTGTCGTTCACACGTTTGAAATCATCAAGATCCAAAAACAAAATAGCCAACTGTGAGTTGTCTATGGATGCGCCCTGTAATGCGTTTTCAAGACGCTCTTGAAACAATATGCGGTTCGGCAATTCTGTCAGCGTGTCATAGTAGGCTAGCTGTATGACTTTTTTCTCTACCTGTCTCTGCTTGGTGAAGTCCTGGACAATGGCTTGCACTCTTATGACGTTTCCGTTTGAATCTGTTTCCGGTTCAATCTGTTGGCGAACATTTCGGAGGCTGCCATCTCTGAGCCTTATTTGATGGTCTATTGAGCTGGCGGTCTTTATGTTCTTTGTATTTTTAAACCATGCGCTCACTCGTTCCAGGTCATCCTGCTCAACAAAACCGAGCATGACTGCAGGTGATGGTTTGATATCGCCCGGACTCATTCCCAGTATTCGGTAAAGATGATCGGACCACTCGGTTTTTCCGGTTACGTAGTCGAACTGCCAACTACCCAACTGTGCGATACGCTGGGCAGATGCAAGGCTGTCTTGTTCGCGATTTAACTGGGTTGCCAGAAGTCTTGCTCGATGGATGTAGCGTAATCGATGAGACAACAAGGACCAATTGATGGGTTTGGTGGCGAAGTCAGTCGCACCGGCGACATAGGCTCGATCTATCGCTTCATCGTTTTCAAGCCCGGTAAGCATAAGAATGGGCGTCAGTGCGAAAGCCGGCTTTTTTCTTAATGTTTCGCACAGATCAAACCCGTTGATACCCGGCATCTCAACATCAAGGAGTATAAGGTCAGGTTGAATACTATCGATAACATCGAGTGCACTTTGACCGTTCTCGGCATCGGCAGTTCTGAAGCCTGATTGCAAGAGAAATTGAGATGCTATAGCTCTTGTCGTGGCATCATCATCGATCACCATGACTAGCGGCTGGTTTGTTGTATTTGACGATATGGTCATTATGCAGCCCTTGATTCTTTTATTCGAAGGAATTGCAAAAAGACATTGTGTTCACGGATAACGTGTTTCAGTAGAATCGGTGCGTGTTCAAGCTTGCCATTCCGGCTTGCCAATTCCAATGCCTGTAACAGCTCAGTTAATCTGGTAGCCCCCCAGCTGGCACTGCTCGATTTCAAACGATGTGCGGAGGAGCCAAGCTGCTTTGCATTGCGTTCATTCAGCGCATTTGACATCGAATTCAAATCCTCGATGGAGGATTCATCAAATTTTTTGACAAGCTGGTTATAGAAGCCAGCGGGAGCGTTTTCGCACATGACCAGTAACTCGGAAAAAATTCGTTCATCCACGAAAGACGAGTAATCTGCGTGAATTTCAGGACTTGAGGGTTGCATGCCTGTTGGCTTCTCTGTCGCCGTGCTGGAGCTGCCAGCATCTTGTATCGGCTTCGAGTCTGTTGGTTTTTGTGCAATAGGGCTGGAATTACCAGACTCTTTCAACCACTTGGTCATGACATTCCTTAGCTGAAGAGAGCTAACGGGCTTGCTAAGGTAGTCGTCCATACCTGCTGCCAGACATCGCTCTCGATCACCTTGCATCGCGTTAGCAGTTAGCGCAATAATAGGAATGTGCCTATTTTTTCCAAGCGAATCCTCGATATCCCTGATTTTGCGGGTGGCAGCAAATCCATCCAGTATCGGCATCTGGCAATCCATTAAAACCAGATCGAAGTCATTTTTCTCAAGAGCTGTAAGTACTTCTTCGCCATTACAGGCCAACTCAGTGGTTAAACCCTGCAGACGCATCATTTCCAGCATCATGTCCTGGTTAACAGGATTATCCTCTGCCAGCAATACGTGTCCATGCAACTCAGTAGTTTTGATTTTCTTGACGGCTGATCTGTGGATATGTGGAGTGGAACTATCTGTGATTATGGCGGCGGTCAGGCAATTGTGTAAATCTGGCTGACGAACCGGCTTGTTAACCGTTGAATGAATGCCAATTCTTTTGCAGGTCTGGCTATCAAGGTTGTCGCAGGCAGAGCTTAATAGTATGATTCTGGTTGTGATTGCCAGTTTTCTATCGTGCATTACTTTGGCAAGTTCGGTGCCGCTCATCAAAGGCATCTGCATGTCAAGAATCGCTGCATCAAATAGGGTGTTGGTATTGGATGCACGTTCCAATGCTTTTAATGCCTCAACTGCATTTGTTGCCACGGTGGGCTCGGCCCCCCAGTAGATAACCTGATTTTCCAGTATTTCACGATTCGTCTGATTGTCATCCACGATCAGGATTCGCTTGTCCTTAAGTGAGTCGGGCTCACGCCAGGCCAGTTCTACCGAGCTGGATAGCTGTTGTAACTCAATTTCAACCCAGAAAGTAGAGCCTTGCCCCGCGACACTACTTACGCCCATCTTGCCGCCCATAAGGTCGACTAGTTTGGAAGATATGGCAAGGCCTAATCCCGTGCCACCAAATTCTCGTGTGGTACTTCCGTCTGCCTGTACAAACGATTCGAATATTTTTTTCTGATTGCTCGCTTCAATTCCAATACCGGTATCCACAACCTTTAGGTTGACACGCGCCAGGCCCTCTTCCTGCTCTGCACAATCGACCAGCAACTTAACTTCTCCCTGAGCTGTAAATTTTACCGCGTTGCTAAGAAGGTTGAGTAGCACTTGTCGGAGTCGGGCGCTGTCACCGTTAAACGCGACATGGCTCTCTGGAGGCACTAGCAAGACAACTTCGACGCCTTTTTTGTGTGCTGTTTCTGCGACCATCTCCACGACATCTTCAACCAGGTCTCTCAGGTCGAACGCACACCTTGAAAGTTCAAGTTTGCCAGCTTCAATCTTTGAGAAATCAAGAATATCGTTGATAACGGCTAAAAGCGCCTGACCAGACCGGGAGATAGTCTTGGCGTAGCGGCTTTGTGCCGCATCAAGTGAGGTGTTTAGCAGAAGCTCAGTCATTCCGAGCACGCCATTGATCGGTGTTCGGACCTCGTGGCTCATGTTCGCAAGAAACTCACCTTTTAATCGGGCAGCCTGTTGAGCGACTTCGGTTTTAGTGACAAGCTCTTGTTCGTTGTGGCGGACGGCAACTCGCATTGCGTTAAAGCTGTGCGTCAATTGACCGATTTCATCCCGGGCATTGTTCTGCGGCAGTTCGTATTCATAGTCTCCTGCCGACAAACGCTCTGCGCCGGTTACCAGAGATTTTACCGGGGTGACAATGCTGCGGGCAAACAACATTCCTAGTGCAATGACGAGCAGTAAGACAAAACCACCGGCGATTAGGAAATAGTTTTTTAGCTCATTGACACTGGCATACGCAATATCAGCATCCAGAAGTACACTAAGCTTCCAGCGAGGATCACGGAATTCTCTAAACGGGCGTGAATGAATCGATACTAATATATAGTTTCTGTCCTCATGAATAACATGACGCACGTCAGCACTGTCTGTTATGGCTGACATTAATTCCAAGGGGGGCTTTACATCTGCAGTACCGTACAATATCCAATCACTTTCCAGGGACTGCAGGAACACCTGGCGTTGCTGGCTCTGGTCGCCACCAAACACGCTGTTCATACTCATCTCCCGCTGGAGGTAATTCCAGTCTATTGAGCCGATAAGAGCACCAATAATTTTTTCGGGATTTTCTGCGCTGTACAATGGCACGCTCTGTGTTGCGATATACCTGTCAAGTCGATACGACTTTACAACTCGACCATCAAAATTAATCCCTAACTTGGGAGCTTCAAATTCCCAGGTACCATTAAAATTGTGGTTGACATATTCCTGTAGTGTACTGGCCACGGCCAGCCCGTCGTAGTCGACAACCACTATTTCTGCGAACAGCGGTGCTCGCTTGGCGAAAGTGTCAATGTCGTACTGTAAGTTACCTGCCAGATCGCCCGTTATGACATTTTGCATGGTGCTTAATTTACTTAAGGTCACCAATTCATGTTTCGAGCTAGCCAGTTGGCTCTGTAAAGTATCAAGCTGCTCTTTGGCCTGGGATATCAGGTTTTTTTGTACGGTTTGCGAGAGCGAGTCTTTAACCGTATCAAACGATAATGAAAAGGTTGCTATGAGTGGCAACACCGAGCACAGGATGGCAAAAAGTAATAGCTTCGCTTGTATCCTCAATCCAGAGTGCTCCAGTATGGCTTACCGATATATCATGTCGGATCCAGCAGTCCGGCTGCTATTTGTCGAAAGCCATATACATCGTGCATCTGGCAACACAAGTCCGGAACGTGGGCATAGTAGTCCTTCTCACGTTCCTTGAAGGAATATCGGCATTTCTGGAATAGTCTTAACAGCTTTTTTTTCAAGAGGGCTGCATCAGCCGGAAACCCACATATTTCGGCATAGCCACCTGGCCTGAAGCCGCGTGGCTGGAAGGTTCTTATGCCAGGGGTTGTGTTACTGCCGAATACACATTCAGCTGGAGGCAGAGAGGTAAGGCCTGTTCGATACCTGGTCCGATAATCAGCCAAGGAGCGGATGTGAGCACATAGTGTGCTGCACACCCGGCTGCTGGCAAAGGTTGTCTTGAAGCGAGATGTGAATTTTCAAAGCTGCATGAGTTGACACCGCGCTCACAGATGAGCCTGTCTTTTGTCTATTCGACGCTTTGTTGTAATCCCGTGCTGGTGTTTTGTATGAGTCTTCTGCCTTGATGAACTAGTTAACGATGATACGGTTGTGTACCTTGTTAACTCTAGAGTCCTTGAGCGCTGCTTTTTCAGCTAGTCTTTTGGTTACTTTGGTGTTGACATAACCTATGAGCGTAGCCGTGTCTCCCTGCAGAATAACGCGGACGTTACCGTCGCCTCCTACCGCGGACTGTACAAATGCCTGAGCGGTTTGCATAAATTCGTTAGCCATTTTCACATCTTCAGCAGATGCTGAAGACTGGGCATTAGCTGTGGACATACCAAGACAGGCCACTAGTATTGATGACGTTATGATTGAACTGAATGTTGGTTTCATTAATATCGATTCTCTTTGACGGCCGCCAAGCGACTGTAAAATTCATGAATTCCGAAATCGATGTTGCGTACATGTCAACTTCAACACGGACATTCACAGTGTTTATATCCGTAAATAATCTCGCCGAAACTATTTTCACACGGTACTTGATTATCATTGTAGGTAGATGCAATGAGAAGCATGGCGCGGCTATTGAAACCATGTGCGGCGGCTATCATGAGATTTACAGTTTGTAGGCACAAAGGAGGTCAACTACGACAGAGTTATGGCAGATCGTTGTAGTGACAGGCAGAGGTATGCATCTGCTGTATGTTCGCAGAGTCGGTGTCACGATTCGCTGGTACAGGTGTCAATGCGGGTGATTCATTCGTGCAGAGCTTTTGCTGCTCTGTTGATAACCCCGATTTTTTTGCGCACCTTGTATGAAAACGGCAACCTGAGGGTGGGTTGGCAGGGCTGGGTAGTTCACCCGCGGGTAGCATGTGCATACGCTTGCGTTCACTATCAGGATCGGGCACAGGCATAGCTGCAAGCAGGCAACGCGTATAGGGGTGGGTAGGATGTGCATAAACAGCGCGTACATCACCGGTTTCCACGATTTTGCCGAGATACATCACGGCAACGCGATCGGCAAGATGTCTGACCAGAGCCAGATCGTGTGCCACGAACAGATACGAAAGTCCGAGTGTTATTTTTAGTTGCTGCAATAAATTGATGATGCCGGCGCGGATAGAAACATCAAGCGCTGAGACGGGTTCATCCAGGATGAGTAAGCGTGGTTCCAGAGCCAAAGCGCGGGCAATACACACGCGCTGGCACTGACCTCCTGAGAGTTGTTGAGGATAGCGTTCAAGGTAGCTGTCATCTAATCCGACAAGTGCTATCAGTTCGTTGACGCGCTTTTGGGTTTCCTCTTCGGTGCTATTGAAGACACCCATGGGCTCAGCAATGAGATCGTACACAGGCATACGCGGGTCGAGGGAAGACATGGGGTCCTGGAAGACAATCTGTAATTGCCTGCGTACCGATAAACGTAAGCTTCGAGATCTGAGATTGCGAACATCCGCGCCGAACAGGCGAATGCTGCCTTGTGTCGGTGGTTTAAGATCGAGAATCGATAACGTTGTTGTACTCTTGCCGCAGCCGGATTCTCCCACCAGCCCCAGGGTCTCGCCTTCCTTTATGTGCAAATCAATACCGTCGACGGCGTAGATCGTGCCCACACGTCGTCGAAAAACGCCACCTTTAAATAATGGGTAGTGTTTTTTCATGGCGCTCACTTCCAGCACCGTTGTACCTTGTGTATCCGTCGGCTTATCTTCTGCTTTGCACTCGATAACCTCTGGTTGAAACAATTCAATATGTGTTAGCGAACGCGACTCGATTGTTTCGTGGTGGAAACATGCCGCCAGGTGGTCTGTTCCTCGTACCTGGCGTAGTGGTGGTTCTGCTTCAAGGCACGAAGGAGATACCAGCGGGCATCTTGTGGAAAAAGCACATCCTGTCGGTGGTGTCAGCAGCGATGGTGGGTGTCCCTCTATAGCGCTGAGCGTGTGTGTGCTGGCATGGTCACCCCGGGGCAACGACCCTAATAGTCCCATCGTGTAGGGCATGCGGGAGTGGTAAAAGAGAGAGCTGGTATCACCTTGCTCGACCACTTTGCCGGCATACATGACCATTGCACGGTCTGCCACTCGAGCAACCACTCCCAGGTCATGCGTAATCAATAGCAAGGCTGCTTGTGTCAGTTGGCAGGCCTTCTGCAGGACATCGAGAACCTGAGCCTGAATAGTGACATCCAGGGCAGTGGTAGGCTCGTCAGCAACAATCACATCAGGATTGTTTGCGATGGCCATCGCGATAAGAACTCTCTGCCGCATGCCACCAGAAAACTCATGTGGATATGCATGAATGCGTTGTCGGGGTTCCGGTATTCCAACAAGCTCAAGCAGCTCGATAGCCCGGTTCCTGGCATCCTCTGTGGAACTGTCATCGTGTATCTGAATGGTTTCAATGATTTGTTCGCCGATGGTGTAGACAGGCGTCATTGATGAGAGCGGGTCCTGAAATATCATGGCGATGGAGCGGCCCCTAAGCGCCGACATGGTGGCATCATCACTGCCGGTTAATTCCTTACCGTTTAAAAGAATAGACCCATTAATTTTTGCGCTATCGGCTTGCAATCCCATGATGGCCAGAGCGGTCGCTGATTTGCCTGAGCCCGATTCACCGACAATGGCGAGAGTCTCTCCCGCCTGCAGCGATAGGCTTACGCCGCGTACTGCATGCAACTCACCCGCTTCATGGGTATAGCGTACATGCAGATCCCGAACTTCAAGAACAGTTGACTCGGCAACAGGCTCAGTCTGGGGATGCTCCACAATGCCAGTCATAAGGTGTCAGACTGTCCCGGAGGAGCCAGAGCCCGGATCGAAAGCATCACGCAAACCGTCGCCAACGGCATTGACCGAGAGAATCAACAATACGATGATGGTGGCCGGACCTGCAAACAGCCAGGGGAAACTACTGAGCTGCCGGGCACCATCACCGAGTAAGGTGCCAAGCGATGTGTCGGGTGGCTGTACGCCAAAACCGAAATAGGCAAGGCTTGTCTCCGCAAGAATTGCCCCACTGACATTTAACGTGGCGTCGATAATCAGTAAGGAGGCAATGTTTGGCAGAATATGTCGCATGATGATGGTGGGTCCTGACAACCCCATATATCGTGCTGCAACGATGTACTCACGCTGGCGTACCGACTGGGTAAGGCTGCGCACAACGCGGGCCGACAGCATCCAGCCGAAGGCTGCAAGCAATACCACCAGCAATAACCAGGAGTGGCTTCCCGTTGAAGAGTTTCCAGCGATCAGTGCAATCAGGAGAAAAGAGGGGATGACCAGCAGTAAATCAATAAGCCAGAGTGAACAACGTTCTATCCAGCCACCGTAGTAAGCAGCAAAGGAGCCGACAATGGCGGCGATACCGGTAGACAACAGAGCGACCACCAGACCAATGACAAGTGACTTGCGCAAGCCGTGAAGTGTCAGTGCCCACATATCCCGGCCCGATTGAGTGGTTCCCAGTGGGTGTTGTAAATCGGGCGGTTTAAGATAGGCCTGACGATCTACCTCATCATAATCCCAGGGAGATAGCCAGGGACCGATAATTGCGGCTACAACAAGCAACGCAATGATGACAAGACCAGCTACGGCTGCTTTGTTGCGTAAAAATCTCCTTAACAGTAATCGACGGCGACTCGGTTGCCGGGACAGTGGCTGTACCTCTTTCGCAAGCTGGGTTCGGGTTTCTGTGTTCTCCATGGAGTCAGCCGCCGAGCGTGTCCTGGCCTAGCCGCACCCTGGGGTCCAGCCATGCCACCATGAAGTCAGCCAGTAAGGCGCCCAGCAACACACAGGCTCCGCCAAAAGCCGCTGTTGCCACGGCACCGTGAACATCATGGCCGAGAATGGTCTTGACGGCGTAATCACCCATTCCGTGGAATGAAAAAATGATTTCCATAAAGGCTGCACCAACGAATAATGTGGCAACACTGAATGCAAAGTATGTACAGGTAGGAATTAGAGATACACGTAAGGCATGTTTTTTTATAGCCTGAGCTCGTGTTAGTCCTTTTGCCCTGGCGGTGCGCACAAAGCCTGAATGCAATGAATCAAGCATGACGCTACGCTGAATTCTGCTGAAAAAAGCAGCACCCAGTATGGTTAATGCGATGGTGGGTAGCATCAGGTGTTGTAGCCTGTCTATGAAACTTGCACCAAACCAGTCGCCGTGTGCGCCTGTCTCGCCCACAAATTCGAAAAAACGTGTACCTGTTACCGAGTTGAATCCGGTTGCCAGAACCTGCAGTACGCTGGCAATAACGAAGGAGGGGATGGACAGGCCCAACAATGCCAGAAACGTAAAGGTGCGATCTGAGAATTGGTACTGTCGCGAGGCTGTCCAGGTACCCAGTAGCACACCCAGTGCAGCGCCGAGAAGCGAGCCTGCCGTAATGAGTCTAACGCTGACCCATATGCGTCGCTCTATTTCTTCACCAATATTGCCGCCGCGAGGAGACTGGCCCCAGTTCCAGTCCAGGACAATACCACTGGACCAGATAAGCCAGCGTTCAGCGAGCGGCACCTGATCACTCAGGTTACGCGAACGCAGGTTATTTTCTATGGATATTGGATCGATGGGTGGATTGGCCACCTCATAGAGTGATCTGGGATTGAGCTGAGTTACCGCCAGCAACCAGCTCAGATTGGTAGCAATAACCAGCAGGATCGCATAGTTGAATAAGCGTTTTAAGAGATAAAAGCCCACCGGTTATTGATAAGTGGCGTGTGAATGGCGGAGACACCTCATCGTAGCATGACGCAAGGCCTGGTCGAGAGATGACTCCGTTAATTTGACACCACTTAAGCGCTGCGTCTGGCAGACGGGGTTATCTGATTAAGAATAGTAGGATCGGTGATCTTGTGATCGTTACTCAGTAACAGGATCTTGCTGATGATTTCCTGTGTTTTCAGGTCTTTGTCCGAAAATGGCAAGTACAGATTGTCGTCCGCTTTTGATGCTGGGATAATGCAAAGATAGTTGCCGGGTTTTGCATGCACAAGGCCAGATCCGAGGTGGACGCTGTACTGGGCGAGATGGCCTGAAACATACGCGTGGTTATCTTCGAGCTCTACGTTTTGCATATTCAATGATGCAAACAGCTCCCCCAGAAATTGGCGACGGGCTAGTGCACTCTCCACTGACCATCGTTCACTGTCAGCCATTTGGGCGACGCTGGCAACCAGATCAACATCGCGCATGGTTTCAGAGAACATCAGGGAGTCCACATCGGCCAGTTGCAGGGTATTGTGTTTTGACTGGAATTGAATTTGGCCTAACGTGACTTCATGATTTTCAGCGAAGTAATGCCCCATGTTTTCAATTTCGATGGTAGCTGTTATGCCAAGTTCGGGCTGGATACGTTCTGCATAGGGGTATTCCTGATGCCCGGTAGACCATCCGCGTGACTGAAACAGTCTGCCACCAACAGCTGAGTCGATGTTATGGCCGTTGAACCGCATCGATACATTACCAGCGTCGAGCTCTGCAGGTGTAAGGATATATAGCTCTCTGAACGCCTGCTTGAAGGGTTGGACCATTCGTTGCGATACGATGCGATGTTGCCATGCTCCCAGTAGCTGCGCGTTAAACAAATCCAGAGCATGTGCTATTACCAGGTCACCGCTAATAGGGTGCGCTTTCCCGTCACTATCCACGAGTGAGTCCGATCCGGCGTCGTATAAGCCCAGTTGACCCTTGGAATCCTTCAGGATCAACTGGCTAAGCATGGTGGCAACCACCGGCAGACGCTTGAGCACCAGAAGTTCCGTCGCTTCTATCTTGTCCGCCTTGCACATCATTGCCTGCAACGTGGCATTGAACCGACTTGCCTGGCCTTTCACCTGATCCTGTAAGGCACGCAGATTCTTATAGTTTTCGTGTGTGCGGACCTTACCCGGCACAGACTTTAAAGTTTTATTGTCACGCCTTACGACTATTTTTGGTGTTATACCCGCAAGCGTCAGGCAAATGTCCCACTCCCCCGCTGATAACCATTCATTGAACGGAATTGCTTCGTCGGCAATGTCGGCTTCAAGTGCCCACTCCATTCGATTGGCATCGGTAAATCCCGCGCTTTGTGCCAGATTGGAAAGTCCGGCGGCTACGGCTGCGCGAGTGTTGGCACAACGCTCCGAGCCATATTGTGACGCCTCTTTATGCATGGATTTGAATTTCAGGTAACGTGTCTGAAGCTCAGACTTGTCCTTGACAGGATATAAACCGTAGGCCTTGATGGCTGTTTGTCCGTGACGAACCAACGCTTTCTCGGTTTTGTCCCGTTCTATGTCGCAAGCCGCCTTGACCAGCATTAATTCATCTTTTGGTGCATCAGGTTTTTTTGCGTATTCCAATAGGAAGCCGGATAAATGTTGTGGGTCGCAAGCGTTGGCCAGCGCCAACAACTTTGGCAGATCGATCACGCCGTTTGTGGGATCCTCGCAATTATAAATCTGGTCATTATCATGGCCCTCGCGTAGTTGCTGAATAAAATGATCAATGCCTATCAGCGGTTTCATGCCGAGGAATTCCATCATAATTTCCTTGGCTGCACCGCAATGAGGGAGTGCGATGGTAAGTACCTTTTTGTCGAAAGATGCCAGTTGGTTTTTTATGCTCTCGAGTTTGTCCTTCTTGCTTAGTTTTCTTATATCGAGCAATTGGCGTACAGAGGTAGCGTAGTTGTTACGACCACGTAGTTTTTGTGCTGTAAGCCTCCTATCAGTTATTTCCTGCAAACCAGATAATACATACATAAAGCCTTCGAAGCGTTTATGGCGGTAGAGCTCCTGGAAACGATCAGCGCAGTTGGGTAAGTCGGCAATTATGTTTCGGCGTAACGTTTTTACGCAAGCCTGGTACGATTTGAGGAAATCTGTGGCTAGGGATGGCTCATGTTCATCGAGGTAGTAGTTCAAATTAGCCGCTTGGGGGAAAAAAGTGACCACTGTTTCAAAGAATGATTGATCGATACCTGTAGTTTTATGGGCTTGATTGAGAAGCCTGATCAAGGCAGAATATTCATGGTCAAACAAGCGATCATAGTTGTCAAATTCACCGCTATCATCGTCATAGCGGCAGGTTTTGTAGTATTTTCCAGTGGCGATGTTTTTTAGTAAATCGAAGGCGTCGGATAAATGAGCATGTCTGGAAACTAAATCAAGGCAAACCCCCGCCCCTGGAAAAAAATACGTATTTGCAAACTCGCGGGCTTCGAACTCGCCATAGGGCGGTTGTGTCTCGGCTAACACAAAGTTGTTTTCTACCATGTGTGTTAGTCGTGCGGCTAATTTCTTTGCTGAATGTGCTGTGGGGTTCTCAGCGACATAAATTGCACAGAAGCAGGCAAGTGGATAGTGGTATACAGATGTATTACGAGGTTTTCCGTAGTCGTAGTAGGACAGTGATACCGTGTCATCGTAGTAGCCCAACGGATCGGTCAGAAAATCGGCAACAGCCTTCGACAAATTTTCTGTTAAAGCAAGTTCCATTTTTCGCCGTACGTCAGCATAGTGTGGGTTGCTGTCGAGATTTCGTCCATTGAACGTATTTAGCTCATCATCAGTGACGCTGGCTTCAAATGCCTGCAGTAACGGGTGATGAACGGATGTACGGGTAGTCACCTTGGTTTATCCTCCTGCCAAGGGCATCAGGCGTATGAATTTCACGTTGATTGCCTCGGGATATGAAATGAACTCGTCAAGATCAAGCAACTGACGACCATTGATGAAAATCATGTATCGCTGTTGTACAAAACCACGCTGTGCGCGTTTTATCTCTTCAGCTGTGTTAATGCTCAGGCGCTCATTCGGTGTTGGTTTCGTCAGGGCTATTTTTCCGGTTTCTGCCTGTTCACGAACTTCGTGCTCGTCCAGATAGTGACGATCAAGCAGTCGCTGGGAATCGCGCACAGAGCGATCGTGGTTGTCCAGCAGGTCTGCAATCTGCTGTTCCACCGTACGAGCGATGAGGTCACGCAAACTGATCGTATCCTGTGGAACCCAGAATTGAATGTCTGGCAATGTGTCTGTGGAATCAGCCGTGGCGCTCACAGAGGTGACAACATTGAATTGCAGCATGGAAATTCTTTTTCTTCCAATTCCTTTGTGCAAGGTAGCGGCAGTCAGTGCGATACCTTCGCCACAGATTCGAGGCATTTTATGTCTCGATGGTGTGATTACGTGACGCGTGTCTGGAAGCGTCGTCAGGAGGTTCAACTAGTGGACTTTCTGGTGTAGAAGCAAGGATTGGCTTGGCCACGAAATGCCATGTGCAGGTTACGGCACTTTCTCTTTTGGCAATAAGCCTTCCCGGTCATTTTGCGTTACGGCTCACTCAGTATGGGTACTCCGTGGCTACCGGACCGACTTTAGCTTGCTCGCTGGATTGCCTGAGTGGCGCAGTGTCGCCAGAAGCCATCGTTGCCGTGAACCAAAATAGAGCGCCATTCCAGACACTCGCCATGACCGCGGAATGTCGGTGTTCGCGTGATAAACTATACGGCCGCGCGTCAAGCCTCGCGCAATGCAAACCACCGAGTTCGCTCACGTCGCTATCCCATGATCGAATCAGTCATTTTCAATGAAGCCGGGCTGGTGCCCGCAATTGCTCAGGACGCCATCACTCGTCAGGTTTTAATGGTCGCGTGGATGAACCGGGAAGCCCTTGAGGAGACCATCGCGTCGGGCAGGGCGGTCTATTTTTCACGCTCGCGTCAACGTTTGTGGCGAAAAGGGGAGGAATCCGGTCATCTGCAGGTAATTCAGGATATTCGCCTGGATTGCGATGGCGATGTTCTGCTGCTGTCGGTGGAACAGATTGGTGGCATAGCTTGTCATACGGGGCGTGAGCATTGTTTTTACCGGCAACTGGACGAATCCGGGCAATGGGTCAGCGTCGACGAGGTCGTCAAGGATCCGGCGTCCATTTACGGACAAGCCACATGAGCGACGTACTGACTCGGCTCTGTCGGGAAATTGATGCCCGCAAAGGCACTGATCCAGAAAATTCATACACCGCGAGCTTGTTTGAGCGCGGTGAAGACACCATATTGAAGAAAGTGGGCGAGGAGGCTGTAGAGTTCATCCTGGCCGCGAAGGAAAATGGCACTGATCATCTGGTTGCGGAGGCTGCGGACGTCTGGTTTCACATGTTGGTGATGCTAAGTTCCAAAGGCTTGAGCGCATCGGATATATTAGCCGAACTAGAACGTCGCGAAGGGGTGTCCGGCCATGCCGAGAAAGCCGCTCGCGGTAACGCTTGAAAACGAGAGTAGAGACACATTATGGGTATGCCCAGCGTTCCACAGCTTCTGATCATTCTGGTCATCGTCGTGCTGATATTTGGTGCAAAGCGCCTGAAGAATCTGGGCGGTGATCTAGGTTCTGCGGTAAAAGGCTTCAAACAGGCCGTCAAGGAAGAAGACAAGCCTTCGGCTGAACTGGAAGATGGCAGCAGCGAAACTGCTGATGCTGTCATGAACAAGACTGAAGACCAGAAGTCTTCCTGATTTCGCCACATTGCGAATTAACAAGTTGAATCGTTGTGTTTGACGTCGGTTTTACGGAAGTTTTTCTTATTGGTGTAGTCTCGCTGGTGGTCATTGGCCCCGAGCGACTTCCGGCTGTCGCCAAAACGGCAGGTCAGTGGATAGCTAAACTGCAACGCTTTGTCCGTGGAGTGAAAACCGATCTGGCTTCCGAGCTGGAAACAGGCGACCTCAAGAAACTCATCGGTGACCAGCGAGAGCAGATCGACGAGCTTCGACAAATGGTGTCAACAACCACGAAGGAAATCCAGAGTACGGCCCAGAGTGTTGTCAAAGGCACCCGGGAAGGACTTGCGGAGCTGGAAACGTCGGTGAATGAGGCCAAAGCGGATATTGCGGAAAGTGGCGAGACTACTGCCGATGAAGCCGATATCGCAAACACCAGCACTCATAAATCAACAGGTTCTGATACAGCTGCGTCCGATGCTAATGCCGGCGATCAGTCAACTAGCGGCGACACCGATTCAGTCAGGCCTACCGGTACGACTGGCGCGGATGGTCAGTGAGCATTAACTTTCCCATGAGCTCTTGAGCATGTCGTCATCTGATTCCGCAGTAGATAAGGAAGAAGGCTTCATCTCGCATCTTGTCGAGTTGCGGGATCGTTTGCTCAAGATGTTACTGGCCGTGGGTATTTTGTTCCTCTCCCTGTTCTGGTTCTCGGACAAAATCTATACAGCACTGGCGGCGCCGCTTCTCAAGCATTTACCTGATAGTCAAATGATTGCTATCGACGTGGCGGCACCGTTTTTCATTCCCTTCAAGCTTACGCTTATGTTGTGCGTATTCTTGGCGGTACCCTATTTGTTGTATCAGATCTGGTCTTTCGTTGCTCCCGGCTTGTACTCGCACGAGAAGAAGCTGGTGGTACCGTTACTGGTATCAAGCACATTATTATTTTACCTGGGTGTGGCCTTTGCCTACTTTGTTGTCTTTCCACTGGTGTTTGGATTCTTCACTAGTGTTGCGCCTGAGGGGGTCACGGTCAGTACCGACATTGGTCGATACCTGGATTTTGTCATTACCCTGTTTTTTGCGTTTGGAATAGCTTTCGAGGTGCCCGTCGCTACGGTGCTGGTTGTCGCTGTCGGTATCACGACGCCTGAGCAGCTGGTAAAGATACGTCCGTATGTATTTGTTGCAGCTTTCATTATCGGGATGTTCCTGACACCCCCCGACATGATTTCGCAGACATTGCTGGCTATACCCATGTGGTTGTTGTATGAAGTCGGTATCCTCTTTTCCCGCAAGTACAAGCAACGAATCACTGACGCAGGCATTGCGCGTGACAAGCGTTTTGATGACGAGGGTGATGACGGCGAACCCGACCCGGACAAACCTGGTCCGAATGGTCCAGGGTCCTCTGGTGTTACGGGTAAAGGTGCCCCGAGAACTGAAAAACACGATCCGGAACATGTGCCGCCCAGGCCTTCGTCTGCAACGAAAGGCGAGACTGATAACGACGAAGCCAGCAGCGCTAAAATTGGTGTGGTCAATCCGTCATTGATAAAAAAGCCCGATTCCAAAGGCGTATATCGCAATAGTCTGACCGATTCTGACGACGATGCGCCGCCACCAGCACCGGATAACAAGCCAGACGAATCCTGAATCCGGGTTTATCTGATTCTTCGGTCAGTTTTACGAGAACCGACATGTCAAATACCACTGTGCCGCCTGCGTTATCGCAGGTTCCCAGACGTCCAGTGCTGCTCGTCATAATGGACGGCATTGGTGTTAACCCGTCCAAATTGGATAATGCGGTAGCCCAGGCCTCTACGCCTAATCTGGATAACATCTACGCTAATAATCCAGTGTGCCTGCTGGAAGCTTCAGGTCGTGCCGTGGGCTTGCCGGAAGGGCAAATGGGAAATTCTGAAGTTGGTCATCTGACAATTGGTGCAGGGACTGTGCTTCGCCAGGATCTGGTGAAGATAGGTGATGCTATTGATGATGGTAGCTTCATGAACAATGAGGCCATCGCTGCAGCTGTAGCGCGATGCAAGGAATGCAGCCAGCCGTTGCAGCTTGTGGGACTTGTCTCTGATGGTGGAGTGCACAGTCACACCGATCACTTGCTGGCGCTTATCGCTTTGTGCAAACAGCGAGGCGTAACTCCGGTATTACATGCGATAACCGATGGGCGGGATACAGCTCCCGGAAGCGCCAGAGGTTTTCTGTCACGAGTTTTGCCTGAGCTTGATGCGGCAGGTGGCAAGCTGGCTACGGTGTCCGGTCGTTACTACGCCATGGATCGGGATAAACGTTGGGAACGTGTTGAGTTAGCTTGGCAGGCAATGGTAAACGGGCAAGGGCGAGCAGCCAAAGATCTGGATGCAGCTTTGGCAATGGCTGGTGAGCACGATGAGTCTGATGAATTCATCACCCCGACCGTATTGGATGCACATGCGCCATGGGATAAAGACACTGAGGTGTTTTTCTTCAATTTCCGCAATGATCGGCCGCGCGAGTTAAGTGAGGCCTTGGGTCTTGAGGTCTTCGATGGTTTTGATCGCGCTGTCTTTACGCCGGTAACGCTTACGACCATGACACGCTACGAGTCCACTTACCCTTTTGCCTGCGCGTTCACGCGTGACGAGCCGGGTGTCACTTTGGGACAGGCTGTTGCTGATGCTGGTATTAAACAGGTTCGCTCAGCGGAAACTGAAAAATATCCGCATGTGACGTTTTTTTTCAATGGTGGCAGAGATGAGCCTCTTGAGAATGAGATCCGCCTGTTAGTGAATTCGCCGAAAGTGGCAACGTACGACCTGCAACCGGAAATGAGTGCACCCGAGGTGACAGAGGGAATTGTAAAGACGCTAAACGCTCGCGAGGCAGGTCTTATCGTTGTCAATCTTGCCAATGGCGACATGGTAGGGCATACCGGCGTGCCTGCAGCCGTCGTTTCTGCGGTTGAAACGGTGGATGAGATGGTAGGTCTCATGTGGGAAGCTGCGGTATCCAACGAGTACTCGATTGTGTTAACCGCCGATCACGGTAATGCCGATATGTTGATTGATCCTGTCAGTCGGCAACCTCATACCCAGCACACCACATTCCCTGTGCCGTGTGCGGTTTATGATTCGCAGCAGTGGAAGCTGGGTAATGGAAACGGGTTGCCTGCCATTGCCCCCACTATCCTGCAACTGATGGGCATTGAAAAGCCAGCAAGCATGCAGGGGCATTCGTTACTGCTTAGCGAAGTAACTTAGCAATACAGCAGTCTGGCTATCAGGTTTTTTTCGTGTCATCGACGATATTCATTGTCGCCAGGCCACTGTTGCCAAGCTCTACTGCAGCAAATGGCCCACCCTGACACATGTGTCCCGGATCTTTAACATCCAGAGGATCCGTTTCGGCAAAGATCTTTTCAGCAAATTGCTCAGCGTTGTCTTTAGGGCGATACCCAAGGAAACTTGCCCGTGCATTGTCTACGGGAGTTCTATCATTGTTGGATACGCCATACACCACAGTAAAACCAGTTACTGGTGTTGTAATGGATCGTTCAACAAGATGGATAAGATCATCATACGACAACCATGACCCCACGGCCCGTGCATTGGATACCTGCGCGCATGACAGAATGCGCATGCACACACTCTCTACCTGGCGCTTATCCCAATACAGGCTTGCCAGATCTTCAGAAAAACACTTGGCCAGTCCGTAAAATGTATCGGGCCGATGAGGAGCATCGGTGCCGATAAAGTCGTTCTTGTTGTGCATGCCTACTGCATGAATGGAGCTGGCATAGACAACGCGTCTGACGCCGTTGCGATAGGCGGCTTCCCACACATTGTAGGCACCGACAATGTTTGGCCCTAATATGGTTTCAAACGAAGCTTCATCACCATAAGCACCGAAATGCACCACCATATCTGCGCCTTCGAGTAAGGCAACTATTTCATCGAGTTGCGTCAGGTCGGCTTTAACATAGCTTTCTCCGGGATAGAGTTGCCCCACCGTTTCCGCCAGATCGGAAGAGACCAGGCTATCAGCTAGTTTCGATAGTGGTTCACGAAGGTAAGAACCAAGGCGCCCGGCAGCACCGGTCAGAACAAGTTTCATTATGTAGTCTCACACTAAATCGTGGTTAATCGAGCATCCGGACTCGTGTGCTGTTCGTGTGAACAGCTTGTCCAGTGCACAATGTATTTGGAGGTGAAAGTGTCAGCTCAGTGCAGCTTTCACGGTCGACAACAATGCGTCAGCGCCTTTGGCTAGTAGAGAGGCATCTGACCCACAGGCGACAAACGAGAATCCATCGTTGAGTAACTCTGCAGCGAAGTCTTTGTCAAATACCAGTGTGCCTACTGGTACACCGGCGTCGATGAGCTTTTTTGCTGCAGGGCGGATTACATCCCATACTGCCGGATTCATTGGCTGGCCTAACATGCCCATGTCAGCGGCAATATCTGCCGGCCCGAAAAAGATTCCACTAACTCCTTGCACAGAAGCGATATCCACGGCCTTTTCGATGGCCGACACGGTTTCAAGCTGCAACAAAACAGCCGTCTCCTGCTCGATGCGATCAAAATAGTCGGTGACTCGGCCAAATGCATTGGCGCGGGTTGAACCGCTTACTCCGCGGATACCATTGGGTGGGTAGCGAGTCGAGGCTACTGCCAGCTCAGCCTCCTCAACTGTCTGGATCATCGGAAACAACAGACCCGGAGCGCCTATGTCGAGCAGGCGTTTAACCAGTACCGGGTCGTTCCATGAAGGCCGGACAATGGCTGTTGTTGAACTTGCCTTGAACACTTGTAGTTGACCAAGGATAGAGCCAAGATCGTTGGGAGAGTGCTCCATGTCCAACAATACCCAGTCGTACCCGGAAGATGCGATGGTTTCCGCAGAAAAATTGCTGCCCAGGCTAACCCATAGTCCCACTTGTTTTCCACGTGCGGCGAGTGCTGCAGTGAAGGAATTGGTTGAAAGTTTCATCTGCGAATCTCTTTAGTGTGTCGTTTTGGCTTCAGATAACGGCTTTTTCATCGAAGGTTTCGTTCTGTTCGATACCCACGTAATTGAAGGGTGAAAGGTCAAGTGCGCGGTACTCTCCATAAGCAATTCATTCAGTAATGCCACGCCCATGGCAGGAGACAGCTGCAGGCCGTGTCCGGAAAACCTGTTGACGAACAGAACGTTCTCCACGTTGGTCTGCGGACCCAGAATGGCGTTGTGGTCAAATGAATTAAATGCGTAATGGCCTACCCATGAAAGTATCAGCTTCACTGCCTCGACTGGTGGAACACGTGTAGCAACAACAGGTCAGATATTTTCCTGCAATAAGCTGTGATCTTCGACGAAATCGTCGTAGTCTACTGCAGGATCATCATGATTGCTCATCAGATGGTTTCTCCTCGTTTTACAGCGTCCTGAATACTGGCAATTTCACTGTCGGATAAAAGGTAATCGCGACTGGCGGTTTCGGCTGTAATGTATCCGCGTGCAAGATCACGTCGTACCAGTGATGGATCACGCTCTGACGGTTTGCCGTAACCTGCGCCGCCGGGAAATGCAAGCTTGACTCTACGTCCATGAGGTACGAATTGTTTTCCCTTGCCTTTCATCGGTGTCCCGTCATCCTGGGCGATAGTGGTTGCAGCACCATCAGAACCTCCCTGACGACCTCTCGCCGGGTGATCAACACGGTCAAACATGGCTTGAAAATCAAACTCATGTCCCTCGACCGCACCAACCTCCATATATTGGCCGAGTCCGCCGCGATGTTTGCCAGCACCGCCGCTGTCCGGGCGTAACTCTTTACGCCAGATAATCACGGGGCCTGTGTGTTCTGTTGCTTCCACCGGCATAGTCATGACACCGGATGGAAAAGCAGTGGCATTCAGTCCATCCAGTGTTGGTCGGGCACCAGCTCCACCGGAATTAAACGTCAGTACTTCTGCTCGAACAGCATCGGAGGGAGCAGTGTCGTCAGTACGTGGACGCAGTGACACCTGAAAGTTACAAAGACAACCAGCACCTTCGGCGGGCACGGTCTGCGGTAAAATCTTGTCCAGTGCGGCGTAGACCGTGTCAGGCACCATATGTCCAATGACATGTCTGAGCGCCACGGGCGCAGGATGTACCGCATTAACAATGGAGTTTTCCGGGGCAACAATTCTGAAAGGCTCCAACGAGGCTGCGTTGTTAGGTATCTCTGGTGCAATGGCACATTTCAAGGCATAGCAGGCGTATGCTTTTGTGTACACCAGAGGAACGTTGATACCTTTCTTATCCAGCCCGGAAGTTCCCTCAAAGTCGCAAAGGATGTAGTCGGCCTCAATATCCAGGCGAACCTTGAGATCAACGGGCTTGCTATAACCGTCAATAGTCATTTCGCCGGTTGCAGACTGTCGCGGTAAAGCGGCGATTCGTTCAAGTGTTGCCCGGCGTGAGTTATCCAGAATAAACGTGGCGATATCGTTAAGATCGCTCAAACTGAATTCTTGCATCATGTCGATGAGACGCCGATGACCTATCTCGTTACAGGTGGCCAATGCGTAGATATCACCAATCAGTTGATCGGGCTCACGGACATTGCCGCGTACGATATTCACCAGTGTTTTATCGACGTTACCCTGGTTGGCAAATTTCATAATGGGAATGTAAAGCCCTTCCTCATAAATTGAGTTGGCATCAGCACCAAATCCGCGGCCACCGATATCCACGATGTGCGCAGTGCAGCCGAAGAAGCCAATAAGCTGCCCGTTCATGAAGGAGGGGCTGACGACAGTAATGTCGTGAAGATGACCGGTGCCTTCCCAGGGATCATTGGTGATGTAAACATCACCTTCGAGAATGTTCTCGCGACCTATCCGGCGAATAAAATGGGCAACGGCATCAGCCATGGCATTTACGTGTCCCGGCGTTCCAGTTACCGCTTGCGCCAACATACGACCTTGCGTGTCGTACACACCCGCGGATAGATCACCTGCTTCACGAACAGAGGTAGAGAAGGCTGTGCGAACCAGAGCCTGCGCTTGCTCCTCTACGACTGAAATTAGCCGGTTCCACATGACCTGGCTGGAAACAGCGCTGAGTTTGCCAGTCATTATGATTCGCCCCTTACTATTACATCGATACAGCCATCAGGCTGTCGGATCGCCTTTCTACTTGAAGGCAGGATAATGGTGGTTTCATCTTCTGTTATGACCGCAGGTCCCTGCACGGTGTGTCCGGCTGACATATCGCAACGATTTACTATCGCGGCGTCCACGGATTGCTCAAGCTTAGGGTCAAATACTGCGCGTCTTGCACAGACGTTCGCTGCCTCTCCACCGGTTTCCATGGCAACTGGTTCAACGCTTTGCTGAGGCGTGGTTGCATTGACAGCCCAGACGGTAATCTCTACATCCATGCCGTCTACTATGCGTCCAAACAGAGCTGCGTAGTCTTCCTCGAAGCGACGTTGAAACGTTTCTACATCCGGATTTAAGGCTTGTTCAGACGTTAGTTCGATCGGAATTTCCCAGCCCTGTCCGCTGTAGCGCATATAGACTTTGAATTCGGACAGGATGCTGGACGTGGCATCGCAGGATCTTACAAAGCCAGTGGCTTCGGATTGTAATTCCGCCAGTAGTGTCTTTATGAGTTCAGGGTCAAAATCCGACAGTTGCATATACACGCTGCGGTTTGCCTCGAAACTGAACGGTGCGCGTAAAAAGCCGATAGCTGACCCAACGCCTGCACCTGGTGGAACCAGCAAGCGATCAATGCCCAGTTTTTCACACAGACGTCCGGCATGTAATGGAGCTGCGCCACCGAAGGCTATCATGGTGTATTCGGCCAGATCCTCACCATTCTCCACGGCATGAACTCTGGCGGCGTTGGCCATATTCTCATCCACCACTTCCGCCAGGCCGAAGGCTGCAGTCTGAGCATCCATATCAAGCGTGGTACCGATGACCGATTGCAATGCCTGGCTGGAGCGATCTGTGTGTAACTTGATTGATCCGCCGGCAAAGTTGTCGGGATCAAGTTTTCCCAGTACCAGGTCAGCATCGGTAACTGCCGGTTTCTCTCCACCACGCCCATAACAGGCAGGGCCGGGTTCAGAACCTGCGGACTCCGGTCCCACACGTATCTGTCGAAGGCTGTCTACATGTGCCAGTGACCCTCCACCAGCGCCTATTTCCACCATATCGATTACCGGAATAGAGATGGGCATGCCGGAGCCCTTCTTGAAGCGATAGGTGCGGGCAACTTCAAAGACCCGGCTGGTTTTTGGTGTCTGGTTCTTGATCAGGCAGATTTTGGCCGTGGTCCCACCCATATCGAATGACAGCACTTTATCCAGTCCGTAGCTGGCAGCGACATTGGCTGCGAACACGGCGCCGCCGGCAGGGCCTGATTCGACCAGGCGTACTGGAAATTCAGCGGCGCTATCGATGGAGATAATGCCTCCACCGGAGTGCATGAGAAATATCGAGCAACTTACCCCTTCGTTTTGTAAACGCCCTTCCAGTCGGCCTAAGTAGCTTTTCATCAACGGTTTGATATAGGCATTAGCCACCACTGTGTTGAAGCGCTCGTATTCGCGCATCTGGGGAGAAACTTCTGAGGAGAGTGAAATCATGACATCAGGCAACCGCGACTGCAGTGCTTTGCGCACTTGCTGTTCGTGTGCAGGATTTACATAACTGTGTAAAAGCCCCACTGCAACGCTTTCGTAGCCTGCCAGTTCAATCTGATCGACAAGGGCTTCCAGTTCGCTGCTATCGAGCGGGATCAGAATGTTGCCAGAGGCATCAACGCGCTCGTTCACGGTCAGCCGGCTTTGTCGGGGTAATAGGGGTTCGGGCAGGTTAAGGTTCAGGTCGTATTGTTCGAAGCGCGACTCGGTGCGCATCTCGATAATATCGCGAAAACCCTCTGTTGTAATAAGAGCCGTCTTCGCACCGCGTCGCTCTATCAGTGAATTTGTGGCGAGTGTCGTGCCATGGATTATCTGGCCGATATCGCTGGGGCTGATACCGGCTTTGGCACAGACCTGATGCATAGCTTCGATAATGGCGTCTTCTGGAGCGCTGTAGGTTGTTAGTACTTTGGTTGAGAACTGTTTATCGTCGAATTCGAGAACGACATCGGTAAACGTACCGCCAATATCGACTCCCAGTCGATGTGAGATCTGACTCATGAGTTTTCTTCCCACGTTGATTTAAACGATCATTTGCGAATTGTTAAGTCGTTGCATTGTCCCGGCGATGATGGTTCTGTCGAGCGGTTCGCCTGTCGGGCAGTGTTTTCACATAATCGGAAATTCCATGGATAACATCAAATTATTATTTGTTATCAAGTGGATAACGTTTTATTATGCTTCCGTGCTGATTGGATATTGTCTACGTACCTGATGCCACTGGATTTCAAGCAATTGGAGGCGTTTATCTGGGTTGCCGATCTTGGCAGCTTCAGTAAAGCGGCTACCCGGCTGAACACAACGCAGCCTAACATTTCAGTTCGAATCCGCTCTTTGGAATCCACTTTGAAAGTAACCCTTCTGGAGCGTGACGCCGGTTCTGTCCGGCTAACGGCGCGAGGCCAGGATCTTCTTGTGCACGGTCGTCAGGTTCTGGATTCGGCACACAAGCTGATCGCAGCGGTAGGTGACACATCGCTAAGAACAGGCACGCTTCGACTGGGTGTGACCGAGATGATCGTCCACACATGGCTGCAAACCTTCCTGAAACTATTGAAAGAGCAGTATCCAGCGCTACAGGTTGAGATCACAATCGATCTTTCGGTCAATCTGACTAAAGAGCTTGTTGATCGCAACATCGATCTTGCGTTACAGAATGGCCCATTCGAGCGTTCCAGTATGTCATCGGTAGAGTTGGGGACTTACCCATTGATCTGGGTGGCTTCGCCAGAGCTGGGTTTGCCAAGAAAACAAGGGGTTTCATCCAGAGTACTTGGTGCACATCCTCTTTTGACACATGCCAGAGACACAGCCTTGTTTAAACAGATGTCAGAGCATTGCAATAGTGTGGGTATGACGAATGTGCGGCTGGTGCCATCGAGTTCGCTGGCAGCATGCCTGTTTTTGGCTATTAATGGCATGGGGGTCGCGACCTTACCTCGATCCATGGTTTTGGATAGCCTGGAGAAAGGCGAGGTTGTTGAAGTGAAATACCCGTGGACGCCAGAGAGTCTTGATTTTCAGGCCCGCTATGACAAGAGCAAGTCTCCTGTCTTCGTAATGGATATTGCGCGACTGGCTCAGGAGGTATCCGGGCGTCATACCTCGGCGCAGTGAGTTCGTTACTGGTCCTTTATTTCTCTGTATCGAAACCGGGGATACGCAGTATGTGGATTTCGTGCGATACGTAGCGACTCAAATGCATGATCGTCGAGCTTTTGTTAGCCTGTTCCGGAAAACCGCCAAGTTAATTCCCTTTCCTGGCGGCATCAGTCTTACTCAAGCAAACAGCAAGTCATACGCCTTGCAATAGGCTTTTCCTTTGGTCGCAATCTTTAGATAAACACCCTTGAGTGGCATTCCTTTTGGCGGTTCGATTTGTTCTGCGAGTTCCTTTTTTAGCAGGATTTTGTAAGCTGCAGTAACTCGGGGAGTGGCTAGACCGGTTAACTCAACAACCTGTGGTTTGGTGAGTGGGGCTTTCTTCGCTTGAGCACCAACGGCACCCAGGATCGAAACCAAGGCAGTAACATCGTCAAAGTCCAGCTTTTTTGCCGTACGAGGCATATTTTTATATCTCTAGTTAATTAAGGTGGGAAAAGAACTACTTCTGATACAGGAGATAGTTGTATTAACTCATCTCGTCTGTTGGTTGAATTCCCTGGGGGAATGCATAATGGATGTATTTTGTCATATCGACCGCGGTTGCGCCTGTTCCTCTCAAGCATAATCAAATGTAAATATTAATAATCAATCACATTCGCAAAACACTAGAGCTATAAGACGCACAATAAACAAATCGTCGGGAATACTAATACGTTGTTTTGAAAATACAAGAGGTAAATCAGGATTTATCGTAATTATTAAATTTTTACAGTCACGATAAAGACGCTATTTGTCGGGAATGAACGTTGTATCACTGGCGATGAGTCTGGCTGGCAACAGTAATCATGAATAGTTTGCGGATATTTTTTGGTTTTAAACGCTCAGGCCGCTGGTAGTGATCGATGTGTTGTCGTAAGGAAGTTTAATAATAAATCCTCGATATTAGATAAAACGAATTCTGATTTTGGTGCTCATCTCCTTAATAACCGGAATAGGACATGAATTTGCACTACGCTGTCAGAGCACTTGGGCTGGTGTATTCTTTTAATACTGGAAAGTTTCCCGACCCTGAATTTGAACCTGTTGAATAGAAGCCCATGGAACAAATCGGATTTAGAATGCAATTGAATAAAGGTCAGGCCGAGGAGTATCGCCGGCGTCATGACCAGATCTGGCCAGAATTGGTGAGCCTGTTAAAGGATGCCGGAATCTCGGATTATTCCATTTTTCTACACGACGAGACCCATAGTTTGTTCGCCGTATTGCGCCGTTCGAAAGATCACACGATGGATCGATTGCCGATGGAACCTGTCATGCAGAAGTGGTGGGCGCATATGGCGGATATCATGGCCAGCGACGAAAACAACGAGCCCCTCGTTGATTCAATGGAACGGGTTTTCTATCTGCAATGAATTTGCAGTTGGTCCTGCCAAAGATTGGCATAGTGCTTCAGTTTTTGCCTCTGAGCTGAATCCAGATTCACCAATGTGTATTCGGGTAAAGTCTCGGGAGCGCTTATCAGCATCGCAGCACCCACACTGGTACCGGTCTGAGATGCACTGATGTATACAGGGCCATGACTGATGGCCGCTAGCATCCGGGCGTAATGCCTGTCATGCGCCATCGGGCCTTCAATATAGGTAGCGCCTTGACAACCTACCAGTTGCATGGATTCGTAGGTCATCAATGCCAGATACAAGGTTGCAGCGCAGTCGGAGAGTGATTGGTCATGCCGCACATCCGCACCCAGCCATGTTTTTGGTAAATCGGGATGTGGGCCTGTGCCGGGTACAACAGACGGCATCAACATAGCCGGTGAAGTGCTGTTGGCAAGGAGTTCATCCATGGACTGGTCGGTGACATCGTTTGAAACGCCCAGCAGCTCGCGTTCGCGCCCGCCCATAAACCGAGCTGATGGCACGTTATCACCTCGTGCATTAATGTTAAGCAGCGTATCTTTTTTCTCGTCAAGGACGGTGAGTGTTCCGCCAATGGACATCGCAATAAACCAGGTGCCAGTTGACACCACAGAATACGGCGCTTCGTGTGAAATTAAATGTGGTACCAGCGATGCATTCGAGTCATGAATACCTGTGTATACCGGAGTGCCCGGCGGTATGCCGACAGCGCTGGCAATGTTCGGGTTAAGTGTTCCACTCAGCTGCCCCGAATGTTTCGTGGCTGGCATGAGAGATTGCCAGTTCATGTTGTCGATCAGCATGGAATAGCGTTGACGCAAGGGTTCATACAGATCGGAATGGCATCCTAGCGAGGTAACATCGTTGTGACGCTCTCCTGTGAGGATAAAAACCCAATATTGTGGCCATGTTAATAGCGTGCTGGTTTGAGAAAATTGCGTGGGATAGTGCTTTTGTTGCCAATAAAGCTGAGCCCCGATATTCAGACCACCGGGCAAAGCGGGTGAGCCTGTATCAGCAAACGTGGGTCGGTATCGATCGTACTCGGGCCGTAATTCATCAATGTCGGTAAACTCATAATCCATCACTGGCAGCGCCAACTGCCCCTCCGCATTTATCAAGGCTGCAGTTGCCCCGTGGGTGGTGACAGTGATCGCATCGATTTTATGGGTGGCACGCAGTGTACGTAAGGCATCAAGTACAAATATTTTGATTGCCTGGTGATCAAGGCTCGGATAAAGAGTCGTTGAGTCGGAGGCTGCAGGTTGCGTGATTACCAGTATCTCAGTCGCTTTGCTTGTATCGACAAGCGCAACCTTGGAATTGGTTTTACCCAGATCGATGACAGCAACGTAGCGAGGCATAGGCTAGCGTTGTACTTTGTGCCGTGTCCGGCGTATGACAATGGGCAAGGCGATAACGATGATGAGCAACAGGCCCACAAAAATTGACATCACGATTCCCGGTACGTTTAGCAGACCAAGTCCAAAGGTCACCATGCCCATGACGATGGCGGCAATCACCACACCGGGTATGGTTCCTGAGCCGCCCAGAATGTTGATGCCGCCCAAAACCACCATGGTGACGATCTCAAGTTCCCACCCTACAGCTATTGATGGGCGCGTAGAACCCAATCTTGAGGTCAGGCAAACAGCAGCAATCGCTGACATGATGCCGGTGAGCACGAAAAGAATAAACTTTATTCTCGCTACGCGAATGCCAGAAAACAGCGCGGCCGTTGGATTGTTGCCAATGGCAATTGTGCTGCGACCAAAAGATGTTCTATGCAGCAAGATATAGAACACAAGCGCCGATAGGCTAAAGATGACCATTTCAACAGTGATTACCCACCACACATAGCCTTGCCCGAAGTAGGCAAACGAATCCGGGTATCCGGAGTAGGCCTTGTCGCCAAGAACTATGTAGGCGATACCTCTAAACAGAGACAAGGTACCAATGGTGACTACGATGGAGGGCAGCCCCAGAATAGCCACCAGAAAGCCGTTAAAAGCCCCGCACGCCGTGCCAACAGCCAGTGCAATCAAAACCAGCGCTGGTGTGTCAAACCCTAGTTGTACAGCAAAACCCATACAGGTAGATACGAGAGCAATAATGGATGCGACGGACAGATCGATTTCCCCGGCGATAATCACCAATGCCATAGCGAAGGCAATCATGGCTTTTTCGGTAAAATTGAATGTGGCGTCTGACAGGTTCCAGGGATCGAGAAAATACGGGGATGCCTGAGTATTAAGAAAGAATATCAGTATGCCAACGCCCAGCAGCAAAAATTCCCAGCTACCGGTTAATCGGCTAACAGGGCTGCGGAGCCTGTCGGGTATGGCAGTATTTTCTGCAGCGCTGAGCTTGTTCATGTCTGTTCAGCCTGTTTCAAAATGATACGCCCGATACGACGTTCTGATCGGGCATTGAATATCACGGCAATGATGATGGCTGAGCCGGAAATGGCTTGTTGCCAGAATGGAGAAATGTTGATAACCGGCAGCGCATTTTTGATAACACCCAGAAACAAAGCGCCCAACACTGCGCCGGCCACAGAACCCATGCCTCCCGCTATGGATATTCCGCCGATGACACAGGCAGCGACAACATCCAGCTCGAAGCCTGCCGCGATATCCACGTATGCAACCGCGTAACGCGACACCCAGAGGTAGCCAGCTATCCCAGACAACGCACCAGATAGCACAAAGGCATTGAAGCGGGTGCGACCCACATTGATACCGGTATAGACTGCGGCATTCGGGTTGCCACCGACAGCATAAAAAGCACGGCCCATGGGCGTGCGATTCAGAAGAATATAAAGGCAGACAATACTGGTAATCGCAGCCCAGGACAGCATCGGCATGCCCAACGCCTCAACTCGGGGAAGGGCCTTGAACGAAGGACTCATCTCATGTGCATTCACCCATTGTCCATCGGATATCAGAAAGATCACGCCGCGGAAGATCGTCAGTGTGCCCAATGTGACGACAATGGGAGGGATATCCAGTTTCCACACAAGAAGACCATTGATGCTGCCCAACAATGCACCGACAACGATGGCCAGTACAACTAGTAGAGGTATGGGTATGCCGGGAACAGCGGCGTTAAGCATGGCTGTGCACATACCGACAAGTGCCAGGTTGGATGCCATGGACAAGTCAATGCAACGTGTAAGAATAACGGCCATTTGGCCCAGTGCCAGAATAATCAATATGGATGTGTCGTTAAACACTCCCAGTAGTGAAGTGGGCGAGGCAAATGCCGGAAAACGGAAATAGATAAGGGCGATGAGTAATACCAGTGCAAGAGCCAGTAGCGTATCGCGTGAAAGACTGAGCATTTTCATGCTGCGTTGGACTCACTTATGCCAGCTGCTGCGCGAACAAGCCGTTCAGGTGAGACGTGCTGTTGTTCAAATTCCGCGACTTGCCGCCCTTCTCGTAACACAATGATGCGATCGGACATTCCCATGATTTCGGGAATCTCTGATGACACCATGATGACGGCCAACCCTTGAGCGGCAAGCTCACGCATAAACGCGTGCACCGCAGCTTTTGATCCAATGTCTATTCCTTTTGTGGGTTCGTCAAGAATTATGACGGTGGGCTGGGTTGCCAGCCATTTCGCAATAACCACTTTCTGCTGATTACCGCCGGAAAGCTCTCCTGTGGGCTGGTCGAGAGCCGCAGCTTTTAATTCAAGACGCTGAGTGTATTGCCTGGCCAGCGCATACTCGCTTGCCATACGAACAAAACCCTTGTGCGATGTCTGTTGTAGTGAGGGCAGGGCAATGTTGTCAACAATGGGAAGGGCTGTGATTGCGCCTTGTTTGCCGCGATCTTCGGGTACATAAACCAGCCCATGTGAAATGGCATCGGCGGGGCTCCTGGGAATAAGCTGTTTTTCGTTAATGAACAGCTTACCTGCACTCGGGCGTGTAATACCGAATAAAGCGTGCATGCATTCGCTACGTCCAGCGCCTACCAGTCCATAAAGCCCCAGTATTTCTCCGCGTTTGAGCGAGAACGTTATGTCGTTGAATTCTGTCGGGTGCGAGTATCCTTCAACGCGCAGGATAGTGTCCCCCAGTTCGTTGGTTCGCTGCGGAAACACACTGTCTACAGAGCGACCGACCATCATTTTTACCAAATCCGCGGAATCGGTCTCGTGAATGTATCCATTATCAACCAGTTCACCGTCACGAAATACAGAGTATCTATCTGCCACCTTGAATATCTCATCAAACTTGTGGCTTATAAACAGGATGGCCTTGCCGTCGGCTTTGAGTTGTTCTACCAACAGGTAGAGTTCTTCTATTTCCTTATGTGACAGGGCAGCGGTAGGTTCATCCATGATAACGACGCTAGCATCGATCGAAAGAGCTCTGGCAATTGCAACGAGATGCTTGCTGGCGATGCCCAGATCGCGTAGTAAGGTTTCAGGGTTTATCCTGGCGCCGATACGCTCTAGTAATAGGGTTGCGTCACTGTTCATTTTTTTCCAGTTGACAAGACCCATTCGTGTGCGAGGCGCATGACCGATGAAGATGTTCTCAGCTACGGAGAGCTGATCGAACAATACGGTTTCCTGGTGAATGGCTGTGATGCCCGAACGTGCTGCATCATTGGGCGTTGCAAGTTTTGCAACTTTTCCGTGCAATTTAATCTGGCCGTCGTCTGGTTGGTATATGCCGGTAAGTATTTTTACCACAGTAGATTTGCCCGCACCGTTTTCACCTACCAGAGCGGTTACTTCGCCGGCAAACAAATCCAGGGATACGGAGGACAGTGCACGAACGCCCGGAAAATCTTTCACGATCCCTTCTAGAGATAAAACCGGTGTTTGGGATCGATCTGAGCGTGTGGACAACGCGGCAACTCCGATGGCCAAGTATGGAAGTTATTGAAATAAAAAAGCGTCGACACCTTATGTGCCGACGCTTAGTCGGGTCTTATGGCTAGAAGATATCTTTGAAGTCGTTGATGTTCGAGGCGTCATAGACAAACGGATCAGCCATGGCACCGTCCAGCGAGTCACTGAGTGTTACCGAGCCTAGTCGGCCCATTCCGATATCTGCACCGGCGGCAGCTTTGGCATCACCTTTCACCAGATTATAAGAAATCATGGCAGCGGCATAACCCAGATCAATCGGGTTCCAGATTGCAAATGATTTGGAAGCACCAGAGTCAACATGTGCAGCCATCTCCGAGGGTAGCCCCAGGCCTGTGACCAGAATGTCGCCAGCCTTGCCAGCATCAGATACGGCTTGAGCTGCTGCAACAATTCCGACTGAGGTGGGCGCGATGATAGCTTTTAGATCCGGATGAGAGGACATGAGCCCCTGTGCTTCACGATAGCTTTTGTCGGACAGGTCATCGCCATAGACAGTAGCGACAACATTGATGCCGGGATAGTTGCCCACGACCTTGTTCATTTCCTCTATCCAGATGTTCTGGTTTGTCGCTGTTGCGGAAGCAGAAAGGACGGCGACATCACCTCCCTCTGGCAGGTGGTCTGCTGCCATCTTGACGATCATGTTGCCAATCAGGGAATTGGAAGATGGGTTCAGGTGCATTTGTCGCCCTTCTGGAGCAACCCCTGAATCCCAGGAGATAACCGTAATGCCTCGATTCATGGCCTTTTTCAATGCCGGTACCAGGGCGTCCTGATCGTTAGCCGAGATGGCGATAGCATCCACTTTCTGGGCAATCAGTGAATTGATGACTTCGATTTGCCCTTCGGCCGTGGTATCGGTAGGACCGGTATAGATAATCTCTACACCGCCCAGTTCTGCAGCTGCCTCTTCAGCGCCTTTAGCCGCAGCTTCGAAGAAGCCTATGCCAAGCGCTTTGACAACGAGGGCAATTCTCATGTCTTCAGCGTGTGCCGGGGACATGGCAAGCGTGCCGCCGAGCAGTAAGGCGGAGAGTAGTGTGGTGGTTTTTTTCATCGTATGTGTCTTCCTTTGGTGGTGGTATGGAATCTGGCTTGGCTTTGACTTTGCGCTTTATCCAGTGTTGGCTGCTGATTTGTTTTCAGCAATGATGACTTTCACGTCGGCAGCTTCGAGCATGTTCACGGATGCATCTTCAATACGATCATCAGTTATGAGGACATCGATTCGATCAAGTGAGCAAATTAGCAGGGATGAGCGGCGTTTGAATTTTGATGCATCGGCCAGGACTACCAGCTCGTCCGCTTGCCCCAGAAGTTTTTGTTCACTCTGGATTACCAACGGGTCTGACTCCATGAGTCCTAATCGACCAACACTATGCACACCCATGAACATGCGCGAGGCGCAAAAATTTCGGGTTACATCATTTTCGAACGGGCTGAGGATGATGTTCTGTTCCCTATATAAAGTGCCGCCTGGCAAGGTGAGCTGGTTTTTGGAGTGTTGCAGCAGGTGCTCGGCAATAGGAAACGAATTAGTGAAAATCTGCATTCGCATGGTGGTTAACAGGTGCACCATCTGGTAGGTGCTGGTACCACCATTGATGATGATGTCATCACCATCCTTGCAAAGCGCCACGGCCTCTCTCGCAATAGCGCGTTTTTCGGCCACATGCATGCTTTGATTGACGCTGAAAGGGCGGCCCGCAAGCGAGCTGTGAGTAGGCGGTAGCAGTGCCTCTGCGCCACCCCGGACGCGTATGAGTTGTTTGTTCATGTGCATCGCGGCGATATCGCGACGGATGGTTGCTTCCGATGAATCGGTTAGCGCCACCAGTTCCGCGACAGTGGCTACGGGTTTTTCCTGGACTGCTGACAAAATAATTTTCTGCCTTTCCAACTCGTGCATGGCGCTTTTGAAATATTCTCGATGCCGCTGTGTCATGGGTGATGATACTGTGTGGCGCAAATATGTCAATCAATAACAATCAAAAGCTGTCATATATTTTCCTGGTTGATTTCAAATGATTGACAATGCTTGAGTTTCGCGCAATCCTACGCGCATTGAAGCTCAGGAGTAATCAGATACATGAGTACCAGTCACAACAGTCGGTTGCTGGAAAATCTGTGGGACCCATCGCATGCGGCCTCTCTGGATGAGCCCGGACGTCTGCTTTATCGATCAAATTTACTGGGTAGTGACAAGCGCATTACCAACTACGGTGGTGGCAATACTTCGGCGAAGGTGCTTACACCAGATCCGCTAAGTGGAAAAGACACCGAGGTGTTGTGGGTGAAGGGCTCAGGCGGTGATGTTGGCACCATGAAGCTTGATGGTTTCTCAACGCTGTACATGGACAAACTTAATGCGTTGCGGGATTTGTATCGAGGCGAGCAGTTTGAAGATGAGATGGTTGCCTACCTGCCGCATTGCACGTTCAATCTGAATCCGCGTGCATCATCCATTGATACTCCTTTGCATGCCTATGTTCCTCATGCTCACGTTGATCATATGCATCCGGACGCGATTATTGCGATTGCCGCAGCACAGGATGGGCAGGCGCTGACCCAGGAGATTTTCGGTCAGGATATTGGCTGGCTTCCATGGAAGAGACCAGGATACGAATTGGGACTGTGGCTGGCTAAATTCTGTGAAGAAAACCCGCAAGCGCGTGGTGTCATTCTGGGAAGCCATGGTCTGTTTACCTGGGCGGATACTGCTGAAGAGTGTTATGCCATAACGCTTGCGATTATTAATCAGGCGATAAGCTGGCTGCATGCCAGAACGGAAAGTTCATCGGTGTTCGGAGGTGTTAAACATCAGGCATTGTCCCCGGAACAGCGACTGCTTGTTGCAGAAAAACTGATGCCGGAAATTCGTGGACTCATCGCTCAGGATCAGTACAAGATAGGACACTTTGATGACAGTCCAGCGGTACTGGAGTTTGTTTGCAGCGAACAGATGCCATCTCTGGCCGCTCTGGGAACAAGCTGCCCCGATCATTTTTTGCGGACCAAGATACGCCCTCTCATTATCGATTTTGATCCATCATCCAACGAGGTAGATGCCAGCGTGGCATCGCTGCCGGCCGCGCTGGATAGTTATCGTAAAGACTATGCCGCTTATTATGAGCGTTGCAAGCATGACGACAGTCCAGCAATGAGAGATCCCAATGCGGTTGTCTATCTGGTTCCGGGCGTGGGCATGATCACGTTTGCCAAAGACAAGGCAACGGCGCGAATCAGCGCAGAGTTCTACACCAACGCAATTAATGTTATGCGTGAGTCATCATCGATATCAACCTACTGTGGATTACCTGAACAGGAGGCCTTCGACATCGAGTACTGGCTGCTTGAAGAGGCCAAGCTTCAACGCATGCCCAAGTCGAAAAGTCTTGCTGGACGTATTGCTCTGGTGACTGGTGGCGCAGGGGGGATCGGGTCTGCCACTGCGGATCGTTTACTGTCCGAAGGGGCATGCGTTGTATTGGCTGACATTGATCAGGACTTGCTCAATTCAACATACAGGCAACTGGTGGATACACACGGTAGTGACGTTGTTCGTCAGGTTTTGATGGATGTGACCGACGAGGCACAAGTCAACGCAGCACTTCGATTTACGGCGCGGGAATTTGGTGGCGTTGACATATTGGTATCAAATGCAGGCATTGCCTCTTCTGCGCCTATAGAAGATACCTCGCTCGAATTGTGGAACAGAAACATGGATATTCTCTCGACGGGCTACTTTCTCGTATCGCGAGAAGCGTTTCGGGTGTTCAGGCGTCAGGCACTGGGTGGTGCAGTGGTTTTTATTGCGTCGAAGAATGCATTGGCTGCATCGCCAGGGGCATCCGCTTACTGTACCGCCAAGGCTGCGGAAGTACATCTGGCCCGATGTCTGGCATTGGAAGGTGCTGCCGGGGGGATACGTGTCAACGTTGTGAACCCTGATGCTGTTCTACAGGGTTCCAAGATCTGGAGTGGAGACTGGTTGCAGGAACGCGCAGATGCCTATGGTAAGGATGCTAAGGATTTACAGTCTCATTATCTGGAACGCTCTCTTTTGAAGCGGGCAGTGCTTCCTGAGGATATTGCAGAAGCTACGTATTTTCTTGTAAGCGATGCGTCAGCAAAGTCCACCGGCAACATTATTAACGTGGACGCAGGAAACGTTCAATCATTTACACGATAGGAACAGAGGTCTAGTCATGCATATCGATGCGCAAATCATAGACAGCCATAACCGGACCCGTTTGTCGGCACTTGATGAAGATTTTTCTTCTCTGGCTGCACACCTGCATCGACATAATATGGATATCGACCAGCTAGTGCAGCGTGCCCGTCAATTCGGGGTGGCGATACCTTCCTGGGGTGTCGGAACCGGAGGTACGCGGTTTGCCCGCTTTCCAGGTTCGGGAGAGCCTCGACATGTGTTTGACAAGCTCGACGACTGTGGTGTTATTCAGCAACTGACACAGGCAACTCCGACCGTATCCCTGCATATTCCCTGGGATGATGAAGACCCTGTAGCACTGCGTGAGCAGGCTGGCGCTCTGGGTCTCGGTTTTGATGCGATGAACTCCAATACGTTCCAGGATCAGTCAGAGCAAGTGCACTCGTATAAATTCGGTTCCTTGTCGCATACACAAGAGGCAACCAGAGAACAGGCGATCGCGCACAACATCCGTTGCATAGAAATAGGTAAAACACTGGGATCAAAAGCGCTGACGATATGGGTCGGGGATGGATCGAACTTTCCCGGTCAGGCTCATATGGGACAACAGTTTGATCGGTATTTGTCGGCCATGCAGCAAGTCTATGCCGCTTTGCCTGACGATTGGAAGCTGTACACCGAACATAAGATGTACGAGCCTGCGTTCTACTCAACCGTCGTGCAGGACTGGGGGAGTAATTATCTGATTGCAAGTGAGCTGGGCGACAAGGCCAGCTGCCTGGTGGATCTTGGGCATCACGCCCCTAATGTCAATATCGAGATGATCGTTTCACGACTTGCGCGTTTCGGAAAGCTGGGCGGGTTTCACTTCAATGACTCCAAGTACGGGGACGATGATCTGGATTCAGGAGCCATAGATCCTTATCGTTTGTTTCTGGTTTTTAATGAGCTCGTTGATATAGAGCTTCAGCAACAGGGAGAATTCCAGCCGGCCTATATGCTGGATCAATCACATAATGTCACTGACCCCATAGAAAGCCTGATGACTAGCGCCATCGAAGTTCAGCGTGCATTTGTACAAGCCTTGTTGGTAGATCGAAAACTGCTTGCCGGATACCAGGAAGACAACGACGCACTCATGGCGTCGCAAACGCTCAAACAGGCATTCAGGACCAATGTCGATCCAATCCTGCAACGAGCACGCATGCAGGAAGGTGGTGCCATTGATCCCGTTGCAGCATTTCGTGAATCGGGTTACCGAAAAAGAGTCTCTGAAAGTCGCCCATCAGTCTGCGGCGCCGGTGGCGGGATTGTCTGAGTTCCGTAACTGAAATTGCCTGAATCGGTAACCGGTGTAGACAGCTGCATGCCCACATTAGTCATCCCAATACAAACCTGTCATGTTTCCCTGCAATCAAATGCCCTTCTGAAACGTTAGTGTCGAACACGCGGCTCTTGTCGCTTTTCAGTTTGTCACCAGGGGATGTCAATGAATCAGGCAGAGATAAGCGATGAGGGTATGGTTCGTCGCCGCAATATGGCGTTATGGCTACGCCTTGGGCTCGGTAGTGTGTTTGTTATCGGCGGGTGGAGTAAATTATCCCAACTTATCGATCCTGATCGCTCGGCTGCTATTGTCGAGCAATACATGGGTGCTGCCGGGTATATCAATACCTTTTTCACCGACTATCTGTTTTCGGGGACATTAGGTGTGCTGCTTTCTCCCTGGGGCTTTCTGACAGCACTGTCATCGTTTGAATTATTGAGTGGTTTGTTGTTGCTGGCCGGGCTTCTGGTAAGACCTCTTGCGTTGATCTATGCCTTCCTGTTGTGGACATTTGTGTTCTCTCTGCCGGTTGTGACAACGCCCGGCGTTGATCCTCAGGTTGCTACCTACACTGCACCAGCGCTGTTTGTTCAGGTTCGTGATGTGGCATTATCCGGTCTTATGTTTGTCTTGTTCAATGTGGGGCCGGGCAGGTTCAGCATTGATGGAATGATGAGGGCCGGAAAGCAAGCCGGTTTACAATCCGACGAGGTAGTAGGTTTTGATGCGCTTGCACTGTTGTCGCGCCTCTCACTGGCCGCTCCGTTGCTGGTCGGTGGCTTCTTTGCGGGCATGTCAAATATCCAGTCCTTCGCATTGCCCGGATTGCTGTTGATCATCATGGGGGTAGGTGTACTTTCCGGAGTGGGATTGAGAGCGATTGCTGTTGCAGCAATGGCCGCCATGTTCTGGTACATGCTGACAAAAATATCGATGGATAAATCTCTGATTGCTAATCTGAACGGCTTCAAGCGGGAGTTTGCACTAGCAGCCGGGTATGGCCTGTTGGCCTACTATGGCGGCGGTAATCGTTACGTCTGGTGGCGATTCGAAAAGCATCCATCTTCTGCAAGTGCGCATAGCGCAGAGCTAAGCACTTCCTGAGCTATTTAGTCATGCAAGGAGCTGTAGCTTCATCGGTCCCATACTCTGAAACCACATTGGCCTTGGGATCGATACTCAGCTGATGATATTCGGTCAACGAAGGCACTCGGCCGTTCAGGAATTATTGCAAAGCGGGTATCGATATGCACTGGCCCTGGTAGTGAACGAGTCGGATGCGGATGATCTTGTTCATGATGCCTGGGTAAAGCTGTACCCGCGATTTGGCAAGCTACCTGACAAGGCATTGTTGTTTCGAACCATCAGAACACTGTTTATTGATTTGGCGCGGCATCGGCAGCGGTTTGAACAAGTGGAGTTTAACGAGCAGAGGATGGCAGGACATAGTACGTCGGGTGAGTTTTTTGGTAGTACGGAGTTACCAGACAGCCGGTTGGCCGTTGCGCTTGAAGCTCTGCGAGCTGTTGAGCGCGAGACACTTTTCCTATCTGTGGTTGAAGGCTACACGGCCGAAGAAATAGCCACGTTGACGAAACGTCAAAGGGGGACAGTTCTGAGTATGTTGCACAGGACGAAGAGGAAGCTGAAACAGGCACTGAGCGAGGGCGACAAGACTGATATTGCCAAGGGCCAGGTGAGACACCCGGTCGATAAGCCGCAAGAGGTGTGTTGACTTATGGAGGAAATTGACAAGCCTGATGATGCGATCAGCATGCGCGATCTGGATGAACAAATACAACAGTACTATGGTGACAGGAGGCTGTCTGCAGCCCGACTTGATAGAGTGTTGCATTCCGACGGAGTTGAACGAAAGCGAAGGAAAGTTCTAAGTGTGGGCATGGCTGCCTGTGTCGCCGGACTGGCAGGCAGTTTGACGGGAGCTCTGTTGTACAGGCAGGGCAGTTTATCTGAGCGCACACGTTCCACCATGCGGGAGGCTGCGCTTAATCATGTCACTCAGTTATCTATCGAATTTGATGCCAGCACAGTTGCTGAGCTGAACCAACGCATGCAACTTCTGCCGTTCAACGTAACCCTGCCAGGCAGCCTGGATGAGGACTTGAATTTGCTGGGAGCACGATATTGCACAGTCAGCGGAAATCTGGCGGTCCATTTAAAGTTGATTAATCAGGCATCCCGTCGCAACGTCAGTTTATTCATGACTCCAGTATTCGATGATCTGGAGGCCATTGAAGAAGAAGGAATCAACATAGATGGGATCAATGTAGAGATGTGGCAGGAACAGGGAATGTTCTATGCGATGGCACATTGACGTCGATAAATCCGGATAACCCGGTTAGATTGAGCCGCAGGTGCTTACTGAACATTATCGAATCTGTAATGTTTTGCTGATCCTTGTTATATGAATGCCTGTCGTGCATTTACTAAAGCCTTGAACGTGGGGGTAAGAGGCTTTGATTGGCAGCTTGATACGGGGTATATCGGATTAGGTGTTCGGTATGTGGATCGGAAATTGCGTAGCCATGATTTCTTTGATTCAAAACGTGGACACCATGATTTACCCAACTCCCCTAAAATACTTTCCCGCAGCAGCGGTAGTGATCTCTTTAGCGGCATGTAGCTCGTCGTCAAATTCTGTAGCTCCACTAACCTCGCAGGCTGTCGACGGTTACATTGTGGCTGCTGACGTTGAATGTGATGGCGTTGCCAGTGGAATAACACGAGAAGCCGGAACATTCACATGCCCTGGTGGAACCAGTCTCAGTACTATCAGTGGCGGATATGATGTCGGAACTGATCCTGATGTAACTACTGGAACCGTCGCGTTTACCGGTGTATTGAGAGCTCCTGCAAGCGAGCCGTTTGTGACACCTATGACAACCTTGTCGGTTGCCGTGGCCCAGGATGGTCAATCATCTGACTCAGTTATTGACTTGAGTAGTTACAGTGCTGCGCAAGAAAGTTTGGCGCAGACTCTTGGTGTTGACCTTGCGACACTGAAAGAAAATCCGGTTGAAAGTCTGGAAGCTGCAAAAGGCAATGCGAAGATACACCAGGTTCTGGCGGCATTCGCTCCTAATATCACAGCATATGAGGAAGCAACGTTGGCTTTTGCCAAGGTCATAGCCGACAATGCGAGTACAGGTGGGATGACAAGCCTTACGGCTAATGTTGCTGCAACAATGATGGCGATCAACGAGAAGTTGGCTCAATCCAATTCAGGACTTGCTCTTGCGACTGTCGATCTGGATCAGGCTAGCTCTAATGTTAGCGCTGCCAATGTGTCAATTGACAATGCAGAATCACCGTCCAGGGTTTCTGCCGAGTCACAGAAAGCCTTGATTGAACAGGCACCAGTTACTATCGATCGCAATGATGCGATGGTTATGTTGGCCAACCAGGCCATGACATCTGTAGAGCAGTTGACAATCGATGACTTTGAAAGTCCTTTGCAAGTTGATGGTTTGTATAAAGCCCAGTTGTTTTCTGGAATGACAAGCGTCAGCTATGATAATGCAGTATTCAAGTTCAATCAGAATATCAACAGTACTCAAGTGACTGTCGGATTCGAAATTAAATCAGTTAACGCCGGTGATCAGCGTTCATTGAGCTTCGTCAGTGACGAAGTGGTTGTGTCAGCCAATAAGGGAAGTTCTGAAAGTCTCACTATTTCAATGCTGTCGAATGCTTCAACTTTCCAGGTTCAGGGAACTGATTCGGAAGGTGTAAGCACCAATGCGGTTGTTGAAACAGACGGTGAAACCTTCAACAGTGACGGTGATACCCTGACGATTAACCTTGAGAAAATTAACCGACAGTTAAGTGATCTTGGTTTTGAAGACATCCTGAGCCGAAGCGGTGATTACTCGGTAACTCTGGTGATTGATGGTCTTCGCATCAATGAGCAATCAGGTAGTGAGACAACTGAAGCGAAGGAGTTCACTGTGAACCCGGGTGCTGATGCAGTCGTCGGCAATGGCTTTCGCGGCTATGTTTCAGTTATTCGTTAGATCTCTATCTTAAGAAAGCACACAAGGCACCAGGATGTTTGCACGATTTGCAAGGTGCCTTTTATGCCTGTCTCTGACAGGTATAGGATTTTCCGGCAATGTGGTGGCGTCGTCCGCAGATGACTATCTGCCAGGCTTCGCTATCACATTGCAACATGAAACGGTCAGCGACAAGGTAAGCTATTCACCGAATTTGCAAGCTGGTGGATTTGCTGAACCAATAGAAAAGCCGCGATTTCAGTCACATGCATTTTCGTTGACGTATCGTCCTGACCCTCGTCTTCGTTATCACTTTTCTCTGGCACAGCGACAAATGAATTCGCTGCGCGATGCCTTCGTAATCAATGAGCTAAGTGGTGGAGTCAAGCGACGTTTTCATTTGTCACAGGCTTCGCGTTACAGTCTTGATATTGGTTTCGATGCAAGTGTCAACCATGCGTCGGAGATCTATAAAAATTCATACACATCGTACGCTAATCAACTCATTACCGAAGTGCGTCTGTTAGAGCCGCGTGATGTGCGTTTATCGGTCAGTGCCGATCTGGCAATGTCGTTGACTGATCGCCTGAAAATGAATCTTGCTGTCAGCGGTGGCATGTCGCAAACCAGCCAGAATGAGGTCGTTGGATCTGCGCGTCTCGATAATGACTGTCGTTATGCGTTTAATGCGTCGACACAAGGAGGCTCTGTACGGCAGTTAGAGCGATGTGGGGATTTGATCAGTTTTGAGCAACACTATCCCAGCGATCAAACTCTCAATGACAGGCTGGGTTTTTCGGTTGCCGATGATCTAACTTATCGAGATTATTTTTTTGGACCACAAGTCTCGTTGCATTGGCTGCAAGGCCCATGGTCCATCGGTGCAGGGTACGAATTTCGTCAGTATTTTCGCCCCACACTGGATCACAGAATCCGCCAGTCAGGTGAGACACCCGTATCCAGAAGCCACAGCGCATTCGCTGGTGCTAGTATTGATGTTTTAAGGCACTGGCAGGTAGATGTTAGGGTCCGATATCAGCAAGCCGCTTTTCTGGACGATATTCCCTTTCTTTATAACGCATTGACCCACGAGCGTTATCGAGGCAATGGTGTGATCCGATACGCGCTTAAGGTCACCCGGTTTTTCGACTAACGCGGTTCTGACACGCGTAGCATTGTTTTAGAAATTGCTACCAGTCTACAATTCCTGATTAATCAGATTGACGAAATTTAGCTTTCGTCACACCCCTTTGACAAGTCAATTGAGCTCGAATGGCAAGTGCAGGATGATCGCCAGCTCAAGTTCTTGTCCACAGGTGTGTCCGTATGTCTTCAACTGTTGTTCTACGTTACTTGTCTGCGAAGATGACCCTGCTGCTGTTGGTCTTGTCGGCAAGCAGTTTTGCTCAATCATTCACTGAACTATCGCCTACAGTCAAGGCCCGCTCTGAAGCGTCTCTAGTGGAATACCGTGGGGATCTTTATGTCTTTAACGGTTTTGGACCCAATGTTAAAATCGAAAACACGATTGAGAAATTCGATATAGCCACTCGCAAATGGAGCGTGATTGGTAGTACCTCAGTGTTGAACGGAACAGCAGTTACTCATAACGGATTGGTTCGTCATGGCAAGGATGTCTGGATAATCGGTGGGCGCATAGGTAGCCACCCTGGTAGAACAAGCAACAAAGTCTGGATCTACGATCTGGATAAACGATCGTGGCGCCGTGGTCCCAATTTACCTTCTGCCGTGGCTGGAGGTGGTGCTGCTCTCGTGAATAATCGCATTCACTGGTTTGGTGGGCTTGATACACAAGCTAAATGTGATTCGGACAGGCATTTCTTTTACGATATAAATGAGCCCACTGCCGGTTGGCAAAATATCACCTCTACGGCACGTATGCCGCAGGCTCGCAACCACTTTGCCACTGTTGTATTGAATGGGCTTGTATATGCGATCGGTGGTCAACACGGTCATGGTGGTTGTCCCGGTCAGAATGGAAAAGATCTGACGCTGGTTCACTCATTTAACCCAAAGACTAATCAATGGAAAAGACTGGCTAATCTGCCTGCACCCCAGTCTCATTCGGAGCCCTCCAGCTTTGCGTATAAAGGCTATATCTACTCGGTAGGTGGTCAGACCAATGCAAACAAGGTACAGCGCTATAATCCCAAGACTAACAAGTGGAAAACAGTGTTGACCTTGCCTGAAAACTTGCTGGCGCCGGTATCTCGGGTGGTCGATGGAAAGTTAATGGTTGCTGCTGGTGGTGCACCTACCACTATCAAGCCGACGCGTAAGGTGCGTTTGTACAATTTGTCTTTTCCATCGCTATCGGTTGATCAGACAACATCGAATGATTCAACAGGTGTTCAGCAAGATCAGTCGGGGATGCAACAAGACTCTGACGTTAGCGTTGGACAATCAGACGTAGCGGTGCCAGAAGACATCATTGCCATAGAAGCTGAGTTTCATGACGATAAAGTGGATTCGTCTACTCATCGCTGGGTACATCGAGCATTATCTGGTGCGAGTAACGATGATGCAATGATCACTACACCGGATATCGGTACGTTAAAAAACGGTACGCAGGACAATCCCAAATTAACCTATCTTGTCTATTTCGATAAACCGGGAACTTACTATCTCTGGATACGTGGTTGGGGCGATACCAATGCGGCAGGCGAAGGCAGTAGCGACAGTATTCATGGTGGTCTAAACGGTGCCCTGGTAAGCTCTGCGGATAAAATCGATCAGTTCCCGGCAGGATGGAACTGGTCTCGACACACACGTGATAATGCGCCAGCAACCATCAAGATTCCTTCGCGTGGCGTTCATGCTGTGAACCTTTGGATGCGTGAAGACGGACTGGCAATCGATAAGTTCCTGCTAACCGCTAACAAGGAGTATGTACCCTCGGGTGTTGGACCTGATGCCGATGATGGAACGAGTGTTGATACTGAAGTAAGTGATCCTGTTGTGGACACGACCGACACGACCGACACGACCGATACGACCGATACGACCGATACGACCGATACGACCGATACGACCGATACGACTGATACGTCTGATTCGTCTGATTCGTCTGATTCGTCTGATTCGTCTGATTCGTCTGATACCGGTGGTAACAGTCCTGCATCCACCCCTGTAATCGACGGCGGTTCGCAGGTCTATTTGTCGGTAGAAGCCGAAAGATTTTCGCGAAAGACCAGTGCAGGCAGTCACCAATGGGTTCTTTCCAGTAAGGCGGGTGCCTCTGGAGGTGGTGCTGTGACTACTAACATCAACAATGGCACATTACGACAAGATCAAAAAGGGTCGCCCATGTTGAGTTATGAGCTGAACTTCCCGCGGGCAGGTGTATATCAGGTTTGGGTTCGTGGTTGGGGCGATACAGATTCCGGTGAAGGAAAGAATGACAGTGTTCATCTGGGTATCAACGGTTCATTGACCACCGCGAAGGCGATCCAAAACTTTCCGTCCAGCTGGCGTTGGTCGCAAGGCAAGCGTGGTGGAGGACTGGCAACGCTAACGATACCTTCAGCCGGTAAGCATTCGCTCAATGTCTGGATGCGGGAAGACGGTCTTATCGTTGACAGAATTATCCTCACTACTGACAAGCGCTTTGTACCTGTCAATGGCGGTGGGACTTCCGGCTCGGACGTCAGCAATCCTTCTGCGACAAATCCTGTTGGCTCCAATGCAGAATCAACTGATACGGGTACGTCTGATATGACTGATTCTGATAGTCAGGATCAGCAGACTGATACGCCGGATCATTCAGGTAATCAGCAATTATCGACATCAGAAAATGCCAACATTTTGGTAGAAATAGAATCGTTTGATAGCAAGTCAGGGGCTGGGCGGCATGCCTGGATAGCCAGTAATAAATCCGGTGCCAACGGTACTGGCAGTATGGTGAGTAATCTCAACGATGGAACGTTAAGATCAACATCTGCAGGTTCACCTCAAATGAAATATGCTGTGCAATTTGCTCAACCGGGGCGCTATTACGTCTGGGTTCGTGGTTGGGGTGATACCGTTGGAAAAGAAGGTAAGAACGATAGTATTCACGTTGGTCTGAATGGCAAACTTGATTCTGCGAAAGCTATACAAACATTTCCTTCTCGCTGGAGCTGGTCCAATGCAAAAAGGACAGGTGGACGTGCAACGATTACTGTTCCTACATCTGGAATACATACTGTTAATGTATGGATGCGTGAGGATGGGTTTATCGCAGACTCCCTTTTGCTAACGCTTGATTCAGAATTTGTTCCTGAACAGGCTGATGCTGTTGTTCAGGATAACGACGATGTACAGGGCGGTGGACAGTCGACAGACGCGGGTGGCGCACAAGATACAACGACACCTGATGTAGTTCTGTCAGATGCGCTTATTGATGTAAATGCGCGATGGGCCAGCATCAATACTTCCAATGGCAGCAAGGTCACAGCGCGACACGAGGCTGGTGGTGTGGCTGTCAATGGCAAGTTGTATGTGCTTGGTGGTCGCGGGACCCGTCCTGTTGACGAATATGATCCTGTCCTGAATCGATGGAATAAAAAATCAGCTCCGCCGATTGAGTTAAATCATTTCCAGCCTGTAGCCTGGGGTAATAAGATATGGATCGTCGGGGCGTTTACCGGACGCTATCCCGATGAGACCTCGGTGTCTCACGTCTATAGTTACACACCCGCAACTGACAAGTGGCGGAAAGAAACCGCTATTCCTTCTGCCAGGCGTCGAGGTGGAGCTGGCGCTGCGCTGTACAACGGTCGTATAGTTCTGGTCGGTGGCAATACCAATGGTCATCGCGCAGGTGCAAAGCCCTGGGTTGATGCATATGATCCCGCAACCGGGCAGTGGGAAGTGCTGGCAGACGCCCCTAGTGCCAGGGATCACGCCACCGTTGCTATTGCGAACGGAAAGCTCGTCGTTGCAGGTGGTCGAGCCAGCAGTCAACCCAACGTATTTGCCAATACTCTTGCACGAACTGATGTGCTGGATTTAGCTAGCGGACACTGGTCGCGAGGGGCTTCCATAAAAACCCAGCGAGCCGGGGCCATGACCGTTGCAGTGGGCGGCGAGATCGTCGTTATCGGTGGCGAAAGCCTCTCATCAGTTAACGCGCATCGCACCGTTGAAGCTTATGATGTCAGAACGAATAAATGGCGTACGCTGGATCCATTGACACGTGGTCGTCACAGTGGAGCTGCGTTTGTCCTGGGGCGTTCACTACACGTAATAACTGGCAGCGAACGACGGGGTGGTTCTCCCGAATCAACGCGTCATGACGTGTTGCGCTTCTAGCCATAATGCGCTTGTCGATGTTCACCGCCACATTGTGAGTGTGGCGGTGAATCGTGTGACTGAAGGTTATGGGTTATCCGGCATAACGGATTGTATCCATCATGCAGATGAGGTCGATTGCAGCGACTGTTTTAGTTATTTTGGCATCAGTTAAGTGCCTTGAACTTGCCTGCCAGATCTGACATCGCTTCAATGTATGGTCCGGGGCCAAAGCTTGCGCGGGAAACGCCAAGCGGTGCAACATCGCTAATTTTTTTAAGCTCGCCTCTCATCATGACGTTCACAGGTAGCCCAGTGTTTAGACAAACCCGCTCTATAAGAGCTGATTGTGTCAGGCCGGGAACGAAGAACCCACTGGCTCCGGCTTCTGCATAAGCAGTTGCTCTTTCCAGGGCTTCGTCAACATGTCCCTGGTGTTGTGTGGCATCAGACTTTAGAAACAGGTCTGTTCGCGAATTAATGAACAGTGGAACGTTTGCCTGTTCAGCTGCCTTTCTGATGGCGCGTATTCGATTGGCCTGATCGACAATGGAGTGCAAACCCTGGCCGCCAACAATCTGATCTTCAATGTTAATACCGATAGCGCCGGTGGCGATCAATTGCCGAATATTTTCAGCCGCCGCGTCCGGATCCGTTGAATATCCACCTTCGAAATCAACACTCAGTGGTACATCGACTGACTCGGCAATCCGGCGAACGACCTCGAACAAAAGTGACATAGGAATTTTTTCACCATCATCAAATCCGTGGGCTGCCGCTACTGACCAGCTGCCCGTTGCCACCGCTGCTGCTCCGCTATCAGTAATGGTTTTGGCACTGCCTGCGTCCCAGATGTTATACAAGACCAACGGTGAACCCGCGATATGTAACGATGCAAAGTGATTCGCTTTCTCGATTTGATTCATGGCGGTACAGCTCTTCGTTGGTTAAGTTGACAACAAATATAATACGCTAAACATCCACAGCCAAAAATTTTCATTAAGGGTTTCAGTTTTATGGTTGAGTGTAATCAGCACGTTAAAAGAGGCCGGATTCTTTAAGTTCCATTAGTGCTTAAGACGCTCCAGTCATTGACCGTTTCAGCCTTGCTGAAAAGCATGTCGCATCGTGGAAGATGACCTCATGCGACGTATCGCCCCACGCATAATTATCACTTAGTGAATCGCAGTTCTTATCGTTGGGAAACCTGCTATCCGCTGGCAGCGTCTATTACTTTGAGGTTAGGAATCGAAGTAATTCTGAGTAATTGATGAAAAATGTGCACAATCTGCTATTTCTCGCATGTGTTGATATTCGACTGCGTACTAACGCCAAGTGCGCACTAATTGTCACTGGAGGGCGTGTATGGCTTTGAGCGTATAATTTCTGCCACCGCTACAGAATTCGTCAGAGTTCAATGCGCACAAGGGGCGGAGTTTGCCTGCCCTGAGGCATCATGGATGAAGAATAGCCTCGTCAATATCGGGCAAATTGGTGCGTTATAGCGCAATTTAGTGGGTATCATCACAGGCTATTTAGCTTGTAATGGTGTCAACTCAATAGATATCACCCGACGCTTGCCGTAACGTGTGACTTACAGTAGGTTAAGTCAGCAAACTCAGACGGAGAACCCTATGGACGCTCGGGCGCTGTTAGCACTTATATTGTTACTGTGGTTAATTCGCACGTGGGCCTATTGGGACTTGCACGGAAAAACTGCCAGTCAATCTCGTCAGCATATAAAAAATCGTCTGACTGATACTCTGTCGAGAGTTCGTACTGTCAAAGACAACACAACACGTGTAGTCAGCTCAGCAGTTTCTACCAGGGATGTCGCTGGGACAAGTGCTGAAGCTCCGATACGTACTGCAAACTTGGCAGGTGCTGCCGCTTCCTCTGGCACAGCAGCTTCAGCAGGTGCTTCAGGCACTGCAGGCTCTGCAGGTACATCAGGCTCTGCAGGTACGTCAGGCTCTGCAGGTACGTCAGGCTCTGCAGGTACGTCAGGCTCTGCAGGTACATCAGGTTCTGCAGGTACGTCAGGTTCTGCAGCTGCGTCCGGTTCAACAGGCACTGCGGGTTCAACAGGCACTGCAGGTTCAACAGGCACTGCAGGTACTGCAGGTTCAACAGGTACTGCTGATTTGACAGGCACTACAGCCTCTTCCGGTGCCAATGCCTTCGCAAATTCCTCGACTACGAAGAGTGCAACTCCAACACCCGCTCCTCATAAAGAGTCCTCTTCGACAGCTAACCAGAAAGCACTACTACAGGCGCAGATTACTTCGTTGGAAGCAAAAGCCAGGGCTGCAAATCAAAGCGATCTTGAACTAAGACGTTTGCGCAGTGAGCTGGAAAGCGTGCAGGCTGACTCATCATCTGAGGCGGCGCGGCTGGATGCAATTGCGGATCGAATCCGTGAGCAGGAAGCGGCGCTTGCCAGTATCGATCAAAGTCCGAAATCAACCGCTGATCAATCACAAAACGATGCAAATGGTGGACAACAACGAGCAAATGAGTCATCGCCAGCCAGACGGAATACTGATGTTGCATCCGCTAAGGATGCGAAAAAAACACCCCTTTTTCAGGCGCCTGCTGAAAGGGATGATCTGAAATTGATCAAAGGCATTGGACCCGTGATGGAACGGACCCTGAACGAGCTGGGCGTGACAACCTTCAGGCAACTCGCTGACTTTACCCAGCTTGACATTGACAAGGTGTCTGAGGCTATCGGTGCGTTTCCCGGGCGAATAGAGCGCGATGACTGGGTTGGAAAGGCCAAGCTATTTGTGCGTGACAAGAGTTCGGTGTAGTAAAGAACTACATGGCATCGATACGCATTCGTAAATAGTCTATCTCGATATCGATGGTGGTCTTTATCATGAAATTAAACACATCGATGGCATGTTCCGGTGGCAGCTCATAGCGCTTCGCCAAGTTTGTCGCCAATTCCAGCACTTGCGTCTCGCGGTCTTTTTTCACTAATAAGGCGAGCAGGGCGTCCTTGTCGCCACCGGTCTCTTTAAAGGCGTCTGGTTGTTCACGAAATTTTGCCTCGGCAACTGGTTTGCCGAGATTGACACGCTCCATTATCGCCAAGAGTGCATCAACATCAGAGGTGACAGTTTCCCCATACGTATCTGTGTCCTCGCCTGCATCACACGCCCGTTTTATCCACTGCCGATAGAAGTCAATAATGTGCTCTCCCACGCCGCTTGTCATAGGGTGTAAAGGGCTTTCTGGTGGTGTTCTCTGAATGATGGGTGAGATGCTATCAACTACGGTAAACGCCTCCTGCGCTGCGAATGTGTAGCGTCCAAGCGCAGCATGGCAGCATTCTATATTGTTCAGTACTTGATCAAGTAGAGACAGACTTGGTTGCGAGGGCAAGAGCCCCGGTTTGTACACGGCTTCATTGGTGGGGAAGCGCGAACGTTTTTTGAGAGCAATAACGATTTCGTTTGCCAGGATGTCAAGGCCTGGTCTTATTTTGCCAGCCAGATCAAGATGTGGGTGAGGCAGGTTCGGCATGATGTAATGGCTCTGCAGCTGGAAACACGATCGGGATGAGTGAGGTAAACAAAATAAGTGCTTTTCTTATCCCTATATTACAGAGAAGTGAGAGTATTTTGGCAAAGCCAGCAGCAAGGTACCAGAATATGGCGAAGGTTCCAGTTCTCGAAAGCAAAAGGTTACGGTTGCGGGCACATGAGGTGAGTGACTACCCTCATGTGGCTGCGATGTGGGCGGATCCGGAAGTGGTGAAGTACATATCGGGCGTGCCCTCGACACCGACGGAGTCATGGAGCAGGTTGCTACGCTATGCTGGTATGTGGGAACTTATTGGCTATGGGTATTGGGCAGTTGAATCCAGAGACGATGGACGATTTCTGGGAGAGGTTGGCTTTGCTGATTTCAAGCGAGGACTTGGCTCCCTTTTAGATGATGTCCCTGAGGCCGGTTGGGTTATCAAGTCGAGTGAGTCGGGGTGCGGATATGCATCCGAGGCAATTAACGCAATGTTAGGCTGGGCAGATGAGGTTGCCGGCTTACCGGCAACCGCCTGCATCCTTACCCCGGATCATGATGCCTCCCTTCGTGTGGCGCACAAGGCGGGCTACTGTGAACATACACGATTAACGTTCGGATCTGATCCAGTTCTGCTTATGCGGCGAGACATTCAGACGCCTCGTTAGAAGTAAAACCCCGCGGATTCACAGTTCCGCCCCGCTAACTGGCGGCTTCAATCTTCTGATAGTCCAGCGTATTCTCGGGAGGTGAGGTTTCAATTTCCATGATGTTGTGATGTCGCGTAAATACGATATAAGCAATGCAGGCAAGGTAGATTCCTACCACAATGGCACCTATCCACTGTATCTGTAGCCACTGACTTTTGAATAGCAGCGTCAGCCCGAACAGAACAGCGACGTTACCAGCTATATAAGGTAGTTTTCCAAAGCGATCTGTCGTGATGGACAGATTGTCTGAATACAATCTGATAAGGCTGTCCAGTGAGTTGATAACAAACGTAATGCCAACAACAACCATTGCCACGTTCAGTAAACCCTGAGTGCTTATTTCGTTGGCATGATAGAAGTAAAGTACGGAAAACCAGATGGCAAGAGGAATGGAGGGGATAACCAGCAGTGCTAACAGCAGATGCTGTGTTTTCAATCCGCCGACAAAGCGAGAAGTAAATTGCCCGATCATGATTGACCATGCAAACCACCAGAACAGGTAGAACTCGTGGTATGCGTTGATAGGCAGTATGAATTCGTGCAGATTGGAAAAATAACCGCTAATCAGGCCGATGTTAGCGGCCATTTCGCCAACGTTCATGCCCGCGTATAACCACATGCCGCCTATCAGCGCCAGAAAAAGGCATGTTGAGCTCACGCTGAGAATTTTAACGAAGCGAATATCCGTGCTTGAGTAGGCCGCCGCCAGGATCACACAAAAAACAATGACGTAGAACGTTGCAACAACGCTTTCGCCATCTCCGATCTCTGGAATGTAGCCGGGCAAATAGATAAGAAAAAGGCTTGCAGTAAATGCACAGGTGCCAACAATCACAATGTTGTTCAGTACCTTTACGAAAGGGATTTCAAAAAACTTGACGCGTGGCTCGATGACACAAAAATAGAAGCTTGTGAGGAAATAGAAACTCCAGATTAGAAAGCCCCAAAAGCCGAACTCGATGGCTAACGGATTAGTGAAACCATATTCCGGAGCCTCGGCGGTATTGGCATAGACCGCAAACTCGCTCAATGGGAACATGATTAGCCCGACATCCAGCCCTGATGTAAACAGAATGGCAATAAATGTGAACAAGGGTACGGGGGTGACACCGATGACGCGAAGGTTCCACCACTTGACAACGAAAAAAGCGACCAATACAAGGGCGAGCAGCACCCCCACTATGATTGTTGAGGATAGTAGTGTTGCCATGAACCTCTCCCGTTACACGTCGGCGTTATAGACTGCTGTATAGTGACTGTGAATCCAGCGACGGCAAGTATCGTCGTTGAACAGTATTGCACACAGACACCATACGTTGCTACTGCTAAAACTTGCCGGGGTTAGTGTTTTCCAAAGCAGCACGTGCAAAGGTCTTTAAGCGTTGCGTGTTTAGTTACTCAAGCCCGTGATCTTAACCCGTGGATTATGTCATCGGCGCCCGTTGTGAATCACGAACCCACCTCTTGCGTGACCAGTTGCGCCTACCCTCCATGCCGGGCAAAACTGGGTGCCTTGGGCGCTTCGAACCCGGTTTCCGCAAGACATCGCGACTTTAATTCTTCAATGGAGGTAAAACCGCGGTTGAACAGTCCAGCGTCTGTGGTTGCATTGTGTGCTGCCATGCTTGCACGAAGTGTTGTCGTGGCTGCGTCGTCTACTTTATTATCGCTGATGACTACGCCATAACGCTTTGCACCTTCGATAGACACAAGAGCACGGTTGACATCGGCAAGCACCAGTGAAGGATCCCTTGCCAGCGGATCTCCCCAACCACCGCCACCCCAGGTGTCGAAGTAGAGAATATCGCCCGGTTGCACCGCTATACGATCACACTTGGATGGCAGGTTCTCTTCGCTACCATCGGCCCGTGCCAGTGTCTTGGTTGAACGCATACCCGGCTCACCTCCGTTAACACCCCATGGCGATGTCAGCCACCGGTCATCATGCAATGATATTTCTCCGGGTTCCAGCATTTCGTAAGCGATACGAATGCCATTGCCGCCACGATGCAGACCCGCGCCACCTGAGTCGATAATTGTTGCGTACTCGCGAATACGCAGTGGAAAGTAGGCCTCAAGAAATTCATTGGGGACGTTGGTAAACGCTGGCCATAGTGAATGCCCATCCGGTCCATCACCTGCCGGTCGGCCCGGAATGCCACCGAAGCCAATCTGGAACAATTGATACCATTCGCCTTTTTTATCAAAGCCCGAGTACATGAAGTGGGGGCTGTCGGAGAAACCTGCGGCATTGAGTGCGTCTGGTGCACCTTGTCCTAACAGTCCCCCCATAAGGTCAAAAATACGCCCCAGCATGTGGGTGCGACAGGACAACGCGGCAGGCTTCTTTGGTTTGAGGATGCTGCCTTCCGGAATATGCACATCCACCAGTTCATAAAAGCCATCGTTGAACAGAATCTGTGGATCGAACAAGTTGATGGTAAACGCACCAAAGAACATCTTGAACATCTCCTCGTTTAGCAGGAAGTTGATCGAGGAGGAAGACTGCGGGTCGCAGCCGGTAAAGTCGAAGTGTGCGATGTCACCCTCACGCCATAATGTACAGGCTATTTTATAGGGGCCGTTACCCATGCCATCATCATCTATCCAGTCTTCGAAGTAGGCTTTGTTCTCCGGGATTATCATCTGGATGATGGCGGCCATGGCGCTTTTATTTCTATCCAGCATATCTTGCATGGCGGAGATATACGTATCGGTTCCGAATCGGGCGATATTCTCGCGAACTCGTCTTTCAGCAAGTCGTAGTGCTGCAATGATGGCAAAGAAGTCAGACTTGTTCCACTCAGGCATGCGGCAGTTAGCCAGTAATAAATTCAGTAATTCATCGTTAAGCTGCCCACTGCGAAAGATTTTGCTGGGTGGGATAATGATGCCTTCTTCATAAATCATTTTTGCATCAGTGGGCAGAGACCCAGGCACCTTGCCGCCCACATCGGTCATATGACCAAACATCGCGGCCCAGCTCACCAGCCGGCCCTCATGAAAGATAGGCATCATGAGTAGCCAGTCGTTCAAGTGACTGACTGCACCGTTGCATGAATACGGATCATTGGTTAGAAAAATATCACCTTCTTCAATGGTGCCCGCGTAGCCTTGCATAAAGCCATAGAGAAACGAGCCAAACTGACCGACAACCATTTTGCCTTCTTCATTCGCTATAAGCGGAAAAGCATCATGTTGTTCGCGTATGCCTGGTGACATGGCGGTTCGGAAAAGGACGGCATCCATCTCGTTTCGCGCATTTCTTAACGCATTTTCAACGATGTCGAGGGTGATTGGATCAACCGGTACACGGTTGAATGGTGCAGGATTTTTTTCTACGATTGTCGCAACCATGACTCAAGCTCCTGCTGTGTTGCTTGCATTGTCAGCAAGCTCATTAGGGCGAATAACCAGATTTCCCACCTTGTCGACGATGGCAGTGTGGTCGGGAAGTATCAGCGTCGTGCTATCCATTTCACTGACAATGGCAGGTCCTGCTATTACGTTGTCCGGATGCAGTTTTGCGCGATCGTAAAGCTTGGTGTCATGCCAGTGACCATCGGCATAAATCTTTGTGTCCATGATAGTGGCATTGGCATTAAGCGTTGAAGCCCCTTCATTGGATTCCGTGTTGAGAAAAGCACGTTCAGGTCCCTGAACGACAGCGCGTAGCGCAACCAGCTCGTATTCGGCTTCCAGTGCAAACGTGAACAGTTGTTCGTGTTCGGCATCGAATCGCTCGGTAATACCGGCAAGCGCTGAGGTTTTCCATTCCTCCGGGGACACGGCAATGGTCAGCTTCATGCCCTGACCGGCATAGCGAATATCGATTTCGTAGGATACGACGTGCGCATCCATCGGAACGCCTTCTGCCATTAATGATTCTGCGGCTTGCGTTTGCAATGACTGAAGACGGCTGGATACATCGCCGTCATCGGTTGCGTTCAGGCGGGTTACAAATGTCTGACTGGCTTCGTTTCTTAATCGCGTGGTGGCATCACCATAAGCGCAAAGAACACCCGGGCCCGGTGGGACGATGACAGGCCAGCTATTGATCAGTCTGGCGATGGCATTAGCGTGCAGCGGGCCGGCACCACCGAAACCGATAAGTGCAAAATCACGTGGATCGTATCCTTGCTCGACTGACACCAGGCGTAAGGCACCGCACATGTTTTCATTAACTATCTGAATAATACCTTCGGCGGCCTTTTCCAGTGAAACGCCCAGAGCATCTGCAACGGTCTGCACAGCTTTGGTGGCAAGATCATGTCGTATCTGCATATCGCCACCCAGGCGTGCTTCTGCTGGAAGGTAACCCAGAACAACGTTTGCATCGGTCACTGTCGGGGCTTCACCGCCTTTATCATAAGCGGCAGGTCCGGGTACTGCCCCGGCTGACTGTGGGCCGACCCGAAGTGCCTTGGTTAACTCGGGAACGTAGGCGATTGAACCGCCACCTGCGCCCACCGTACGGACATCGATAGAAGGTGCGCGAACGGTCACATCAGCGACACGGGTTTCTCTGCGCGTACGGGCGGTGCCTTCCTGAATCAATGCAACGTCCGTTGATGTTCCGCCCATATCGAAGGTAAGCAGATTGTTGTATCCGGCTTGCCTGGCAACCCAAAGCGCACCGCTCACACCGCCGGCAGGCCCTGACATCAGCAGGTTGACAGGCGTATCCATCGCCGCCTGTGATGAAGACAAGCCTCCATCAGAGCGTAATATCTGCAAACTTATGTCGTCCCCCATGCGAGTCTTGAGTTCCTGTTGCAGCTTATCGATGTATGTTGATACCACCGGGCGGACATAGGAGTTGACGACAGTGGTTTCAGTTCGTTCATACTCATACATCTCGGGCATGATGGATCCGGATGTAGATGCCGGAATGTGCGGTGCCATTTCTCGTGCGATGGCGGCTATGCGTTGTTCATGAATATCGCTGACATAGCCGTTAAACAAAGCAATGGTCAGGGCTTCGATACCGCTATCGAATAACACCTGGAGATCAGCTCGAAGTGCATCTTCATCGAGAGGGGTCAAAACGTTACCTTGTGCATCCAGTCGCTCATCGGCTTCGATGGTGTCTTCCAGTGCTGCAAGTGGTAGCGATTTATTCCAGATGACCCAGCCACCAAGACCTCCAGGTACAAATGAACGGGCAATCTGTAAAGTATCGCGATAGCCTTTGGTTGTTACCAGGCCAACCCTTGCGCCGCTGCGTGTTAGTACGGTATTAGTGGCAACGGTGGTGCCGTGCATTACCTCGGTAATGTCTTCGGGATTGATACCGGCTTCGCGGCATAATCGTTCGATTCCGTTCAATACACCTTGGGAGCTGTCTTCCGGGGTGGAAGGTACTTTAGCGGTATAGCTCTTGCCACCGGAATCGTCGAGTAGTAGCAGATCGGTGAACGTACCACCAACGTCGACCCCCAGACGTAAACCACCGCCTGACCCTGATTGACTTTGCGTCTGACTCACTGTTCTGTTCTCCTGTTTTTTACCGCTACCTTCTGCCAATGTCTTAGAGGCTTATGTCAATAGCCGGTTAAAAGGTGTTTACTAGATGATGCCGCGTTCCTTGTAGTCTGCTTGTTGCTGTTGCGATAGTGATAAAAGTTCGCCGTACACGCGTTGATTATGTTCACCGAGTTCAGGGCCGACGTGGCGTACCGAGCCCGGTGTGTCCGATAACTTTGGAGCAACGTTCTGCATGTGTATTGGACCGAACTCCGGGTGATCAACTTTTACGATAGCGTCACGTGCCTTGAAGTGTTCATCCTCAAGCATGTCCCCGGCTTTATAAATGAGGCCACAGGGTACGCCTGCTTCACTCAGCAAAGTCTCTAGTGGTTTTAGCTCGATAGTGCGGGTCCATGCATTAATTAATTCGTCCAGCTCGGTTTGTCGTGCACCGCGTGCGGAATGAGTGGCATAGCGTTCGTCGGTTGCCAGCTCCGGTTTTCCCATGGCGTCGGCAAGGCGTGTGAATACCGTATCCTGATTGGCCGCGATCAGTAACAGCTGATCATCGGCGGTATCGTAGACGTTGGATGGTGCAACGTTTGGCAGTATGGCCCCCGTGCGCTCACGAACATAACCAGCTACGTCGAATTCTGTGACCAGACTTTCCATCATGTTTAATACTGATTCGTAGATGGCGCTATCGACAACTTGCCCGCGCCCGGTACGTGTGCGGGCATGTAATGCCATCAAAGCGCCCATGCAAGCGTGTACTGCAGCCAGCTCGTCGCCTATGGAAATACCCATGCGACTTGGTTGCGAGGAAGGATCACCAACTACATAGCGAAGTCCGCCCATTGCCTCGCCGATCGCACCGTAGCCGGCGCGAGGTGCGTATGGACCTGTCTGGCCGTAGCCAGTTACCCTGACCATGATAAGCCCGGGGTTGATGGCCGACAGCGTGTCATAGTCAAGGCCCCAACGCTCCATGGTTCCAGGTCGGAAGTTTTCAATCAGTATGTCGGTGTCTTTGATCAACTCGCGAACCATGGCCTGACCCTCTGGCGTGCGAAGATTCAGGGTGATGGACTGTTTGTTGCGGGCCACAACCGGCCACCATAAAGACTTGCCATGCGGCTTTTCCCGCCCCCACTGACGCATGGGATCGCCGGTGCCCGGCGGTTCGCATTTAATTACTTCTGCGCCGAAATCTGCCAGCATCTGTCCACAAAACGGGCCAGCCAGAAGTTGGCCCATTTCAAGCACGCGCAGGTCCGACATCGGCCCTGTGGGTGGGTTGCCGCCATGCGTGGGCACGGCTTTAGGGGGTGAGGAGTAACTGTCTGCCATACAGGGAATTTTTCAAGTGTGGGAAGAGAGTACTTCTAACTGTGGTCTTGAGCATATACAATTTGGGATACAAAATGGGAATGAGGATGCATAAAATTGGCTAAAAATATCGAAATAGTCGAGGTGTCTCCACGAGATGGGATACAAAATGAGCCCGCAATCCTGTCGACTGAGGATAAGGTGGAGCTTATTCGACGGGCCGTAGCCAGCGGTGTGAAGCGACTTGAGGTCACAAGTTTTGTCAATCCTAAACGCGTACCGCAAATGGCTGATGCCGATGCGGTCGCTGCAGCTTTGCCTCGCGATCCCGGTCTGCGATACATCGGTTTGGCGTTAAATCGACAGGGCTTTGAACGAGCACGCGCTGCACACTTGCATGAGGTTACCTATGTGGTGGTCGCCAGCGATACGTTCAGTCAGCGTAATCAAGGTGTCACTGTCCAGCAGGGAATCGATAACTGGGCCGAGGTGGCCGCTGAGGCCAAAGGCAATATGCCGGTAGGTGTGATTGTTGCGGCCTCATTCGGATGCCCCTTTGAAGGCGAGGTGTCGCTGGACCACCTTCTGCATCTTGTGGAAGCTTGCATGCGCAGCAACCCGATAGAGATTGGTCTGGCCGATACCATTGGTGTTGCTACGCCAAAGGATATACACGAACGCGTAGGCGCTGTGCGCGAGGCATTTCCCGATGTGCCCGTTCGGCTGCATCTTCACGATACGCGCAACACAGGTATCGCCAATGCCTGGGCTGGCATCGAAGCCGGTGTGGCGAGTCTGGACTCAAGTATGGGTGGTGTGGGTGGATGTCCATTCGCACCCAAAGCTACCGGCAATATTGCAACAGAAGATCTGTTGTATTTATTGGATCGTTCAGGCGTCGAGACCGGAGTGTCCATGCAAGCAAGCATAGAGACTGCTCAATGGCTGGAGCAACGTCTTGGCAAAACATCACCAGGCTTGTTGATGAAAGCGGGTGGGTTTCCCTCAGCCACCGTCAATACGCTGTGACAAAGGCAGGCAGTGATGCGGTAGCTATTGCCTACCAGCGCATAAGAAACGAGATAGTCACCGGAGTGCTTGGCGAGCATGAGCGGCTGACCGAACGCTCACTCTCTGATCGTCTTGGCCTTAGCAGGACCCCGGTACGCGCTGCCATTGCGCGACTTGTTCATGAAGGGTTCATTGAGCAAGGGCAGGGTTACTCTACGCGGGTGGCAAGCTTTTCTGAAGATGAGCTTGAGCAGATCTTTCAGTTACGTCTGCAACTTGAAGGCTTCGCTGCCAGGCGCGCAGCACAGTTTGCTGATGTCGGGCAAATAGCACTGTTACGTTCATTGGCAACGCGCATGAGCGAGCTGACACCGCCAAAGCAACAGAGTGAACGAGCTGAGCTGTCGTCATGTAATGAGAAATTTCATCGAACAATCGCCGAAGCCGCCAGATCTCCGCGGCTGCTTGCCATGTTGTCAGTGGCTGTTGATGTAGGTGTTGTCGCGCGTACCTATACCTTATATTCAGAGGCTGACCTGCAACGTAGCTCGCGTCATCACCATGAAATTACAGACGCGATTGAAGCTGGTTCGCCTGACTGGGCAGAGAGCGTTATGCGATCACATTTGCTGGCTGCACAAGCAACAGTTCGGCGAGATTGAACTGAGTCTAGTGGTGTAGACAACACTGTCGCATGTTTTGTTTGATATATGAAATGCTAATAGGCGGCGCGATGTTATCGAAAGAATACGCAATGGTGTACTCATCAAGTGCACATGCAACGGATAAAGTCCACGATCAAGGAAATGCCAGTTCTTCGTAATCACCTCGGGTACGCAGAGTCAGTTCGACGTTGGCATCGGTTCTGTTTCTCCAGAACCAGCCATGATTCCCCGTGAACGCAGCTTTCAGCTGACCAGTTTGCTCAGGCACGCCACGGCCCTTTTCATAACTGATGCTCTGGCCATCGCCGTCACCGTGAGTGTCATGATTAACAACAGCGCCGTTGGCAGTCCACTCGAATTCAGCAACAGCCCCTTCTTCCATGACAAGTTTGATTTCGATACCTTGACCTGGAACCAGGGTGTAGCTCATCTCGTCACGCCAGGGCGCAACCAGTTCTGCCGGCGTGCTTGTTTGAGTGTCTGGTATCGGCTGCGCTGCTGGTTGTTCGACTGTTGGTAGCTTTTGAATAGTTGGTGTTGCTTCAATTGTTGTTGTGAGCGCTGTGAGTTGTTCCTGGATGTCGTCAAGTTTCTGCATTATCCTGGCGTTGGCAGGGCCGGGCTCCGCATTATTCAGCGCTTGCGCGGCCGCATCAGCATCGGCTTGCACGTGAAGCTGTTCTTTAATGGTTCCCATTTCTGTAAGGCCAAGCATATGCCCGGCACCGGTTGGATCAATGCCATATTCTGCCGGCAACCAGACAAACGTCAGAATCGCACCTGCGGCAACCGCTGCAACGATAGTTGCCTTTAACAATCCTCCGGGGCTTGCCTCAACGCCTTCTACCTGGGAAGAGGCGTTTGAAACCCGCTCGTGTGAGTTGACATTCATTGTTCTAATTGTCGATAGACCGATTGTTAGTGAACGTGTGTAAGTTCGGTGACTACGAACCCTGCGATCTGAAATCCCATAAGTGTGAATCCAGCTACCATCATAACAACGTTGGCTGTATAAGCCTGTCGCGCAAACGAGGCGGTAGCACGCCAGTATTTCATGAACAAAAGGATAAACGCCAACGCCAGTAATTGTCCGAGTTCAACGCCGGCATTAAACGCCAGAAGATTAGGTACCAGTCCATCGCTGGAGATATCATACTCAATGATTTTTGATGCCAGGCCGAAGCCATGCAGTAAACCGAAAATAAATGTAGCAGCGCGCGTATCAGGCTGATACCCGAACCAGAGTTTGAACGCGTCGAGATTGTCCAGCGCTTTATATACTACGGAAAATCCGATGATTGCATCGATGATGTAACTGTTGATGCCAATAGTGAAATAAACACCAGCGAGCATGGTCACCGAGTGCCCGATTGCAAACAGACTGACATACAAAGCAATCTGTTTCATGCCGTATAGAAAAAAGATAACCCCAAGCAGAAACAGAATATGATCGTATCCAGTGATCATGTGTTTGGCACCTAGATAGGCAAAAGGGATGAGCTTTATGCCGGTGATTTCCTGTATGTAGCCTTTGTCACCCTGTGTGACGGCATGTGCCAGAACCGAATCACTCCAAAGGAGCATGAGTGCAGCCATCAACAGCACAGGCAGTAATATCCGACTCACTGTAATTGGGAAGCAAACAGGCATTGGCGTGTGGTCGAAGCAAGGTGGCGAGTGGTGATTGTACTATTGATGAGAAGGTCGCGTACGTAATCATCTACAGGCAGGAAATGCTGCATAACAATCTGTGTGGATGATCTGCCTTGATTGTTGGGATAGGCTTGCTGTCATGAGTCACTTGCATCTGCCCGAGGCTTCGGTGCGTCATCAGGAGAGGTCTTATGACAGCTGTTAAAGCTACTTTGCTAAAGAGCCTGCGTAGACAGGCTAGCGTCAGTTGCCTACAACGCAACGGACACCCAAGCCCTACGCTCCTCACACAGTGTAATAATGCCTTGAGACAGGCATTGGGCTTGATGCTTGGTGTCTTGCTCATATTGTCTGGCAACGTTCATGCGCAAGGCAAACAGGATACGCAAGCCGGTCTGGAAGTTACCGTGAGTGCAGGTGTTCTTTCTGCACCAGCTTATCTTGGTGGAGATGAATATCAGACAAGCGTCATTCCCAATGTCACCCTGAAGTACGCAGACCGATGGAGCGCCTCGCTGCGGGGCATCAGGTATGTTGCCCTTTCGGATAATGGGTGGCAGGCAGGTCCGTTGTTGTCTTATGATTTTGGTCGCGAAGAGCGTATCGACGACAACCCGTTTGCCATATCCAGTGAATCATCGACCGATCTCATCGGCTTGGGTGATATTGACGGTACGTTGGAGTTGGGTGGCTTTGTCGAGTATGAAGCCCGTGCTTTCAGCGCAAAACTTGAGCTGATTCAAGGGGTGGATGGTGGTCATGATGGTTTGTCAGGTAAGGCGAGCGTCAGTTATCGCGGACAGTTCAACGTGTTAGGGCCTCCAGCGTTTTACTCAATTGGTCCTGCGCTATCGTTTGGTGACGATGCTTACAACAGCACTTTTTTTGATACGTCGGCTGCCCAGTCTGTCGCATCAGGTATCAGCCAGTATGATGCGGATGGTGGTGTAAATTCCATCGGGCTGCACAGCTCGGTGTTTATGCCCCTAACCAGGGCCACATCGATTGTCGGATTTCTACAATATGATGAGCTTACCGGTGACGTAGCGGAGTCATCGCTTGTAACAGAACGCGGTACAACGAACCAGGTCACCACCGGTCTGTTCCTGAACTACAGATTTTAATCTGCCGTTTTATGGGTGACGACAAGACTCACCCGGCTGTCAGTTAGCCCGGTGGCATTGCCTCCAGCCCTTTTGGCCCTGCGAGGAAATCAAGAAAGCTGCGCACCTTGGCCGGAAGATAACTGCGATCGGGATAGATTGCATATAGAGGTACTTTGGGCCATTGTGTATTGGGCATTACCGGCTCCAGAAGCCCGTTGGTAAAATCATCTCGTGCAAGCCAGTGTGGCAAAAATGCAAAACCCATCCCCTCGCGAGCCGCTAGCTGAATGAGGTTTTCGTTACCGCTTTTTAACACCGGTGAAATCTTGATATCCATGGCATTTTCACCTTCACCAAAACGTATACGCCCGCCAGTCACCGCTTGTGAATAGACTAGAAACGGGGCATCACTCAGATCATCAGATGTTTCCGGACGACCGTAGCGATCAAGAAAACCGGGCGAGGCGACAACAGGAAACTCGACATGGGTTAATGTGCGTGCTATCAGTCCATCGTCCAATGATCTAGCCACCCGCAAGGCCAGATCAATACCTTCTTCGACAAGGTTTATTTTCCGGCCACTCAGATCAAGATCCAGAACCACGTTGGGATTATCCTCATGAAACGCAGCGATTATACGGGCGAAGAAAGGGTTGGACATCCAGACTGGCATGCTGACTTTCAGCGTGCCAGAGGCGGCAAGTGTTGATTCCGACAATTGCGACTCGGCCTCGTCTAGTCCTTCCAGCAGCGGCTTGACGGTTGCCAGATAACGTGCTCCAGCCTCTGTCAGGCTGACGTTACGGCTATTTCGGTTTAGTAGACGCGCGCCAACTCGCGCCTCGATATGTTGCACATGTTTGCTGGTCATGGCCGGCGACAGGCCCATACGGCCGGAAACGAAGGCAAAACTCTTGTGTTCCGCCACCGCAGCAAGCACCTGCAGACTCTGAAGTGTGTCCATTATGATTTCCTCTGGAGAAACATACCATCCATTATTTCACAGATGATCTTCTAGCAGGAAATCAATAAGCTGTGCCTGAGTAACAAATCCTGCTGTACGGGGGCTTGTAAAACGACTGGATACCTATTGATGACTATTCCCCGTAGGAGGATGTACTTATGCTGACCGATGCACTACAGCTTGCCGGGCAAGCCGCCAATTCCAATCAATCTGAACGCCTTTCCTGGGGCGTTATGGAATTCCAGGTGATCGATCTTGATCGAACAGTTGCCTTCTGGACGTCAGCGCTGGGACTGCGTGTTCGAGATCAGGATAGTAGCTGGGTCGCGTTGGGAACCCGGACACAAACCATGTTCGTTTTCCGTGATGGTGCTTCAGTGCCGGTCACTGCTGGTTATTCGGGGATGTACCACGTCGCCATTGGTGTGCCTGACCAGCACGAGTTCTCACGCTTGCTGTCGCGTTTGATGGCGATGCGTGTGTCCGTCTCGCCGGTGGACCATTTAATGTCAAAAGCCATCTATCTGAATGACCCTGACGGCCTGGAAATCGAGATTGCCTTCGAGACCCCGGAACGGTTTGGCCGCTTTGGTGATATGTCCAGAGGGCTTGTTTTGTATGACGCTCATGGAGCAGCGCATAGCGGCAGGGAGCGTCTGGATGTGGAATCAGAACTTGCTCACGCTAGCGACGCAGATCTCATGGCGCCCTTATCCGACAGCGCGTTTCTTGCCCATCTGCATTTCAAGGTGCCCGATCTTGAGTCCACTGCCGCCTGGTTTGAACGCATTGGATTTGCACGCAACCTGATGCTCCCCGGTTTCGGTTTTGCCGATATGGGAGCAGGTGCGGCCTATACCCATCGACTGGCGATGAATGTCTGGACCGGCAAAGATCTTTCGCCCACTCCAGACACGATGGCGCGACTGACTCACTATGAGCTGAACATTCACGATTACTCGGTAATAACAGATACTCATGGCTTGCAGCCTTCGGAAACGGGGTTTAAAGGGCGTGATCCGACGGGCATTGATCTTTCGCTAAATGTTAATCATCTGGATACTGACGGAGCGTCACAATGACTACACGCGCTGTTCCTGATCGCTATCGACCCGCTCAGATCATCCTGCATTGGGTGGTCGTTGTAGGTGTTATTACCCAGATTGCCATTCATGAATCGATAGTGCGCTTTACCGATGCGCTTGCCACTGGGACAACGCCCGGTTCTACAGACACTGTGCTTGCCTGGATGCATGTCAGTGTGGGAAGCACCATCTTGCTGGCGGTGCTTGCGCGCTTGTATCTAAGATTCCGATACGGTGCGCCTGGTCACGCGCCAGGCACACCGCCAATGCAGGCGCGAATGGCAGACTTTGTTCACCGACTGCTTTACGTACTATTGCTGGGGATGGCATTGACGGGCATGCTGACATGGAATGGCATTGCACCATTGGGTGACTTGCACTTCTATATTAACGTGGTTCTGTTCTTTGTGGTGTTAGGTCATGCTGGTGCAGCTATCTACAATCAGTTAGTGCGTAAGGACGGTACGCTTCGTCGAATGTGGCCATCTCGCCAGAACTAGGTGGCAGCGCACTATCGGGTCGATGTCCCTGTTGTTGAAATGTGTGCCTAACATTACGTCGACTTTACAGGCGCTGGTGCTTGCAAAGCCATGGCCAGCACTTCAACAACATGCAGTGCATGTCTCTGGCTGCCGTCATGAATCTGATGGCGACATGAGGTGCCGTCGGCAACAATGAGCGTTTGTGCATCCGCTTTACGCACGGCAGGAAGCAAATCCAGTTCTGCCATTTTGATGGAAACATCAGCGGTGTCTTGTCCATAGCCGAAAGCACCTGCCATACCGCAGCAACTGGACTCAATGACCTCAACTTGCATATCAGGTATGAGTGCCAGTGTACTCTGTACGGCTGTGAAGGCATCCATCGCCTTCTGATGGCAATGACCGTGCAACAACACTTTTTTTGCTGGAGCGTTGAGCGTCCAGTTGAGATTGCCATCGTTGTGGTCCGCAATGAGTAGCTCTTCTAACAGTTGCGCACTGGCAGCTACTGTATCCGTATCAGTACCCGGGATAAGCGATTTGAATTCGTCGCGCAGTGTCAACAGGCAGCTGGGTTCAAGCCCGACGATAGGTACGCCTTTTTTGGCCCAAGGCAGCAGCGCACCGATCATTCTTTGCGCCTCATGTCGTGCCTTGTCAAGCATACCTGTTGCAAGATAGGTTCTACCGCAACATAGTTTTCGCTCGCCCGGCAAGCTGGCGATATTCACACGATAGCCAGCAGCTTCAAGTACGTAGCGAGCAGCTCGCAGATTGTCAGGCTCGAACCATGTATTGAAGGTGTCGGCAAGCAGAACGATGTCTTTGCCGGTGTTGCCAGGGGCTTGAGTATGCTCAAACGGTGAGCTTGCCCAGACAGGTAGTGCTCGTTGGCTGGCAAAGCCCGTTAAACCTTCGGTTAACCTGGCTAGCCAGGCTTGGCTGTTTCGCAAATTAACCAGCCACCGCAGCTTTGATACCAGCGGCGCGTAGCGAGGCAGAAAGGCCACGAGACGATCATGCAAGGAATAGCCGTGCGTACGTGCTCTTGCCGCCTGGACTTCGAGTTTCATTCGGGCCATGTCGACACCTGTGGGGCACTCGCGCTTACAGGCCTTGCATGACACACACAATTTCATGGTCTCTTGCATGGCGTCTGAGCTCAAGGCATCGGGTCCGAGTTGTCCGGACAAGGCAAGTCGAAGGGTATTGGCACGACCGCGAGTGACATCCTGTTCGTTACGCGTCACTCGATAGGA
>JBGCFI010000059.1:0-31736 GCA_045106855.1 Granulosicoccus sp. | reverse complement strand
TGGAGATTGATCAGGTGCCAGATGTGTGATGGAGCAGGCTGTGCCGGTCCCAGCCAGCGTGTCAAACAGTAGGTGGACAAGTAACTGGTCCCCGTTTCACTGATGAAATACCCTGGTTGTAGGTATTTTTGTGTGGCGGCTCGGAGGTAATAGGCGGTTTATTTTTCCTATACTCCCATTCTGGGGGCACTTCCCGGTATTGGTTCGACTGCTGCTGCCTTTATGTCTTACGCGATGACAAAAGCGGGTGCTAAAGACCCCAGCAGTTTTGGAAAAGGCAACATTCAAAGTATTGCTGCATCAGAGTCGGCTAACTCTGCGGTGGTGGGTGCCAACTTGATTCCGCTGTTGACGTTAGGTATTCCAGGCAACGTCAGTGCAGCATTGATCATCAGCGCCTTCATGATCCACGGCATGCAACCAGGGCCACTTTTGTTCGAGAATCAAGGGCGTTTGGTTTATGGATTGTTTGGCGCGATGATCATGGCCAATTCTTTGAACCTTTGGGTGGGTCAGATTGGCTTGCGACTGTGGGTCAAGGTTGTCTCTGCACCTGAATCCATTATTTTTTCTTCGGCCCTTTTGCTTTGCTTTGTGGGTGTTTCTATGGCAACCAACGGGCTGTTTGGTGTTGTCGTTATGTTGATTTTTGCCTTCATCGGGTATTTGATGTCAAGTTTTGGTTATTCCATTGTGATATTTATCATCGCTTTTTTCCTTGGCCCTCGGTTTGAAAAATCGATCGCACAATCATTGGCATTAACCAACGGCGATCTTACCCAGATGTTTAAAAGCCCTGTTGCCGTGGCTTTGCTTACGCTTTCAGTGGTGTCATTCCTTTGGTTTTTACGAAAAAACAGGCAGATGAACGCGCAATAGCGTGTAATCGCCTGCCAGTTTGATTGTTAAATCAATAATCATCGATTAGCTTTTATAGGATTATTTTGGTGCCGGAAAAAATTGAATTTATGCATTAGCTCATTGCGCAGGCGCTGCATGATCACGGTGTTGATACGCTGTTTGGATTGGCTGGTGATGCCAATCTATTTATGGCTAATCATTTTGTGAGTGGATGTGGTGGAAGGATGGTACCAGCCGCTCACGAGGGCGGCACCGTTTGAATGGCGCAAGCCTATACCCAAGTCACTGGAAAAGTGGGCGTTGCAAGGGTGACTCAAGGTCCCGGCCTCATCAATTGTGTGAATGCTCTTAAAGAAGGTGTGATTGCCCGCCGCCCAATGATTCTTCTTTGCGGTGATATGCCGGTTACAGCCCCTTTTCATCCACAAAATATTGATCAACGTGAATTGGTTAAAGCCACCGGCGCTGGTTTTGAGCAAGTGACTTCGCCTGAAAATGCAGCACGCAATGTAGCGACAGCATTTTATCGGGCTCGCAAGGAACGACATCCTATCGTTGTGAATATCCCGTCAGATTTTATGTGGGCAGAAGTGCCGCACGAAACTATTGTATTTCCGTATCACGAAGTGGCATCCGTCGTTACCGAAGGGCCATTGCATGAAGAGGCCATTGGCATGATCGCATCGGCAAAGCGACCATTGATATTAGCGGGAGCAGGAGCCGTCGGTGCGAAAGAGAAACTAATTGCATTAGCCGAAAGATTGGACGCACCATTGGCTACAACGTTGAAAGGCACTGGCTTATTCAAGGGGCATCCAAATAACATTGGTTATTTCGGTACGCTGAGTACTGCGCAAGCTTACGATGTAATCGGTGCAGCTGATTGTGTAATTGTGTTTGGTGCTTGGGTACATTTTTTTACTACTGATCGTGGCGAATTGTTAAAAGGAAAGCGCGTGTTGCAGATTAATACTAGTGCGTCTGATATAGGTACTTTCTACCAACTGGATGTTGCTCTTGTGGCAGATGCGGAGCAAACCGCTGACAACTTATTGTATTGGTTGGAGGAGGCCGAAGTTGCGCCCTCGGGTTTCGCAAACGAGTTGCCTTCAAACGATATTTCAGTACACCCGCAAGGCGACCCAAAGAAGTCAAAAAATGGCTCTATTAATCTTGAGTATGCATTAGATCGTTTAAACCGGAAAATCGCATCATGTTAACCGATGGCGGGCGCTACATTACTGAGGTTTGGTGCAGAATAGACGTGCCTGATCCAAACAGCTTTCATATGAGTGATAACTTTGCAGCCATAGGCCAAGGTATGCAACAAGTTATCGGTGCTGCGCACGGCGATCCAAATCGACCTGTTGTTTTGTTTATGGGCGACGGTGGCTTCATGATGGGTGGTATCAATGAGTTCAACACGGCAGTGCGAACTAACCGTGATTTGATTGTTATCATTTGTAATGATTCTGCGTACGGCGCTGAGCACATTCAAATGTTGGATAGGCAAATGGACGCCTCACTCACCGAGTTTAATTGGCCTTCGTTTGCGGATGTTGCCAAATCACTTGGCGGAGAGGGTGTGGCAGTCACATCGCCAGAAGAGCTGGAGCTTGCTATACAAACAATCAACTCTCGGCACGGCCCGATTATTGTGGAATTGATATTGGACCCTAATACGGTTCCTCGAATGAAGATGTGATTGTACGAATCAGGTAATACTGTATTGACTTATGTGCTAACAGCAAACCAATTCTATGAAACCGGGAATTCAGTTTGAAGTGAACAACACACCATTAATTTTGTGGATGATGCCATTGGTGGCACGAATTTCAGTACCCTCCAACCTGGCATAGAAATTAAGGAACAGTGATTCTTGAAAGGAGCTGATAAACACGGTGTCGCCGTTGGCCATGGTTACACGTGTACCGGACAGATCAGAAACCTCATTCAAGTCAATCTCCTCGTCTGCTACCACGTGATAGCGCAGTGTTTCTTCTAGCTTGTTAGTATCATTCAATATAATCTCAAAAGGATCGTAAATACCGAAGGCGGTATCGGTCGGCGCAAAAATGGTGAATCTCCTGCTGGTGTCGGACAGCAAACTGTCCAAACCAGTCCTGCGCAGAGCATCGACCAGGGTGTCCAGATCTTCATCTGCTGTTATCGCTTCCATCAGGTTACCGTCGCCGCCACTATCGGTCCCACCACTATCGGTCCCACCGCTATCGGTTCCACCACTATCGGTCCCACCGCTATCGGTCCCACCACCATCGGTGCCATCCCCATCCCCATCGCTCCCGCCAACACCTGGAGGTAGAAGCACACGATCCACTGCGTGGATCACGCCATTGGTCGCTGGAACATCACCGACAAACACCTCAGCCTCGTTTATATACACTGCCTGAGGATTTGCATTGTAGCGGCTGGGCGCGAGAGACACCTGCAAGTTAACGCCGTTTGCTGCAGGTACACCGCGACCGGCGAAGGCAGCTGCTGTAGCACTGTCGACACTCATGTCGGGCAAAAAGTGATATGACAATATATAAGACAGTCCGTTTGCATCACTGAATAGATTGCTCAATGTCGCTTCACCAAGGCCAGTGAATGCTGCATCAGTAGGTGCAAACATTGTGTACTTTCTGTTGGTGTCTGCAAGCACTGAGTCAAGACCGGTTCTGGCCATGGCATCTGAGAGAATCGTAAACTCAGGTTGGCTGTTGATTGTCTCAGAGACATTGCCGGTGGCTTCGTCCTGGACGGTCAGGCTGATAGCAGGGTCAGGAGAACTGTTGTCGCTGCAACCTGCTAATGCGATCAGGCAGACGGAGAATAAGCCTACGCGAAGAAAATGTTTCATATGTACCTTCCATGATTGATTGACCAATCGTTGGTGATGGCGACTGATGGATCACCCGAGCTTGTCAGGTTTTTCAAATGATTTAAACCTCGTTACAGGTAGATTAGTGTAAATCGCAGAGGTATCCACATGCGGAATGCTCCAAAGTCTTTTCAGGTCGGTTATGTGCCGAGCTGCTTAACAATCGCCTAGAACTGATACTGCAGCCTTGCTGTGAGCGCAACACCTTCAAGTTGTACACCGCCGAGAGAGACCGTTGGCTGCACCGTAATGAAAGGCACTGATAAATCGAGATTCTCCAGACTCACGTCAGCCTGAATGCCATCCAGATAGGTCAATGCCAGGACGACAGAAGTCTTGGATTTCAGGCTGATATTCATGCCCGCGACTGCCGTCAGTCCGAATGAGCTGGATATGCCGATGTCAGCACTTTGACCGCCCGACAATTGTGTACTCGACAGTTCTGGACTGCGGTGGTAAGTGTACGTAATACCACCGCCGATCAACGGACGTATCAATACGGCCCTGCTTCCCAAAGAATAGGCTTTCGCTTGATAAGCGCCAATCAGAACAAGAGGCAACAGGTCCGCCGAAGCAAATTCCTGATCACCGGAAAAGAACGTTTCGTCGAACCCCTGAGCCAGCGTAGTCTCGACAACCCATTGGGATTCTTTACCAAAAGTACGCCCAATGCTCAGGGTTGGAACAGCTGAACCTGCCCGGACATCGAAGGCGTCGTTACCAGCCTGTACGCCGGTAAGTGCGTTGATAGCATCGAAACTGAAGGATGTGCCGCTAACTGACAGTGAAAGGTCTGTGATACCCAACCCCACATACCAGTCATTGCTTATCGCCTCTTTCGGGAGCGCGAGAAACAGGATCAGGAATCCAGTACAAAATATGTTTGTCCGGGTAGAGTGGGTCATCTATCGTGGTGTCTCCATAGTACTAGCCATCAGACAGCGCCTGCGGCTCATGGGCCGATTTTCTGGCATTGGACGTCTGTTAGAGTGTAAACGATATCCGAATACAATCGAATTCATCAAGAACAATGTATCCGGATTGCCAAACAAGTGGTCCATTTTCGGAATCTTCAACCTCTTTTTGATTGGTCGACATCTCATGCACCGGCCAAATCGTTCGTCAGTCCTTCTGAGTAGCGGTGCCCTCATCATATGCATATGCGACAAATTGGAAATGCAACCAATCTGGTACAAGACAATGAGCGATGTGCCAGCCCACAGACGCAAGTATCTCGAAGGAAGAGATGGAGTCTTCTGTGTGATACCGGACTTTCATGAACATTTGAAATTTAGCGTAGATGTCAAGTTTAGTAAATCTTCTCGCAAAAGCGGAGTTGCTCTGGAATTTACTTACATCATTGCTACCAATCGAGATTTTGGTATCGCTTTCGTGAAATATTGTTTTCGGTTTGATTACAATTACGCCTTTCCCTCAAATGGCTGGTTAGTGTGAAACAAGCAATTTTTACTCGGTTTGGGCAACCATCGCGCGTTATAGAATGCGTAGATGTGCCCGATATAAAGGAACCTTCGGATTGGGAAGTCTGTGTTGACATTATGGTGACAACGGTCAATCCCTCCGATGTATCGGTGTTGCGTGGACAATATGGAAGTTTGCCATCATCGTTTCCAGCGACTCCCGGACTTGAAGGCGTTGGCCGTGTCGTGTCAGCAGGAAAGTCTGTGAAGGATTTTTCTGCAGGCGATAGAGTCATACTCATCAGCAACAACAATTGGGTGCAGAGGAAAAATGTACCTGCGACCTCCTTGATTCGTATACCTGACGGGCTATCGTTGGAACAAGCGGCATTGGTGAAGGTAAATGCGGGATGCGCTCTGCATATGCTGAACACTTTCGCACATCCGCAGACGGGAAATCACGTAATCATGAATGCGCCGATGTCATCAGTCGGCCAGATGTTGATTACCTTTGCGAGAGAGAAGGGCTTGAAGACCGTCTGTGTCGTTAGACGAGAGGACGCGGTAAAGGAAACGCTCGAATACGGTGCGGATTATGCTGTCGTGGCCGGCGAGAATCTTGGCCAGTCTGTCTCCGAAGCGACTGGCGGTGCATCGATCAAGGTTGCCTTCGATGCGGTGGCAGGGGAGTCTACTGCGCAATTAGCCGACTGCCTCGATGTTGGTGGAACGCTGGTAAATTATGGGATGCTTTCCGGGCAAAGTTGTCATGTTCGCCCGGATCACACCATCTTTCGTGATTTGCATGTCTGCGGTTTCTGGTTGTTGAAAGAACTCAAGAGCCTGAAGCTGCGGGAACGTCGAGGCTTACTGGAAGAAACCATGCTGTTGATGGAACAGAGAGGTGTGACGAATGATGTACATGCAAGATTTCCGATAGAACAGATCTCCGACGCCGTTGAGGCCTCCGAATCTCCGGAGCGAACGGGCAAGGTTCTGATTCTTCCCAACGGACCTGTGGAGTAGTGCCGTGAAGCACACAGAACGTTCATTCAGAGCCAATCAAACGCGGTGTTCACCGTAGATAGCGGACATATCTCCAACACTGAATCGCCATTAAAAATTGATTTCGTGACACGTTGACATGAGCTAGATAACTGGCGCCGGATCAGTGTGCTTAAGGCACTCTTCTCACGCCTGCTTTACTTGTCAAACAAAAAATACTCATTCGTGACACCACTGGCACGGGTGCGGTGTGCGAGTCAGAAATACTCGCTGAAAATTTATAAACAAATGATCATAAATACCAGAACTTGAAGGATATCTGCCATGTCATTGATCCTTTGATCCTGAGGATCTAAAAACTATTTGTTCTAGTATCCAGAGTGTGAGCAAGCGCGCAAATAAGCATGCCCGGTAAGCACTGCTTCAGCAGGAGAAATTCGTTTTCAGTTTTATATAGCTATTGGTTAGGTTGTGTATAGCGTTTGGTCAGTCTGTCTATAACTATAGGTTAGGTCATCTGATGCGTAAAACTTTGAACGAAATCAGAATATTATCTGGTCAAACGTGCACAATTGCGTGGTCGTAAAAGTAGGGCGTTCAGGCTGAGTTACGCACGTGCATTAATAAAGATTTTATTCACATCTTTTGCCGAGAACACTAGTAATTTAACGTTAATGCAAGTCACGCTGGGCAATCGCTTGGATGTTGAGCTAAGAAAATCGGAGAACGATTGGGTATGAGGGAAGTTTTGTTTTTTTGCCGGAAAGACTCCACCAGGGTACTACGGCGGTCTACTATTTCTGTGTTGTTTTGTGGGCTTACAAGCGTATTTCTAGCTGGATGTACAGATAGTGGTGTCAGTCTAGGCGAAAGCCCTACAGAGGTGCCTACCCTGCCGCAGGAAGACGCAGGATCTGACCAGAATCCTCAGCTCTCACTGGCGGGCCTGGGTGAGCGTCTGTTCATCGATACTAATCTGTCTTCCCCTGTCGGGCAGTCTTGTGGCAGTTGTCATAGTGAAGATAATGGATTCGTTGACCCGGATTCCCAAAACCCAAGTTCGTTGGGAGCGAATGGTGGGAATTTTGGGAAACGGAACACACCTTCACTTTTTTACATTAATCAGATACCTGATGCTCAGGTCGTCGTTCGGCCGCACCCGGCGACTCAGGTTCCTCAGGAATTTGAGTTCGGTGGGTTTTTTATTGATGGTCGTGCTGCCACTCTCGAAGAGCAAGCTAAATTACCGCTCTTTAATACAGCTGAGATGGCTCTGCCTTCTCGTCTGGAGCTTTTGACAAGAATCCAGCAGAGCGATTATTCGAAAGAGTTTCAGGCTCACTTTGGTGAAGATGTGTTCGACAGTGCAGATAAGACATTGGTGTCGGTAGCCAGTGCACTTGCCGAATTCCAGCGAAGCGACAAGTTTTCACCGTTTAATTCCAAATTTGACCGAGTGAAGCGGGGCGAAAGCACTTTTACAGAATCAGAAGCCCGGGGCGAAGCCTTATTTAATGGTCAGGCACTTTGTAGTGCGTGTCACGCTTCTCCCAATCAACCTGAGTTGTTTTCAGACCTTCTCTACCACAACGTAGGTGCGCCACGAAATGAAAAACTTTTGAGTGATATCGGCGATCCGAAATTTGTTGATCTTGGACTCGGAGGCATTACAAAAGACCCTGCAGATAATGGTCAATTTCGCACACCTATTCTTCGTAACGTTGCTCTTACTGCTCCCTATATGCACAACGGAGTATTTGCCACCCTGCGTGAGGTTGTGGAATTCTACAACTCAGGAACAGCGCCGAGTGAGGTGCCGGGAGCGAATGTACCGCCATTCATCGGCAACCTACTCTTAAACGCTACCCAGATTGATGATCTGGTTGCTTACATGAATACATTTACCGACCTCTGATGTTGTTTTCTTACAAACTACATGCAGCGCAATCATTGGTCGGTGTGCAGTTATACAGATTCGATCATTGGTAATAACGAGCGCGTCCGACGTTTTGCAAAAGTTAAGGATCTACAGGTGATCTTCGGTAGAGATAGCTGTATTCAATGAAGTTTGAATTTCTTGTTTAATAGAAGGTGTTTAGAGTAGGTACTGACATCAACGTAGTGAGGAAAAATCATGGAACGACCCGGAACCACAGAAAGTATTAGTCATCTATCTGCCGCTGTTATCGGTGCAGGTTTTTCTGGCATCGGTGTCGGAAAAACATTGCTGGAGAACGGTACTGATAATTTTTTGATATTTGATCGTGGTGAAACTGTCGGTGGAACGTGGCGAGACAATACGTATCCGGGCTGTTCCAGCGATATTCCAGCGGTATTGTATTGCTTTGCTAGTAACCCCAATCCTGATTGGAAAAACACGTACGCGACCCAGGCTGAAGTATTGGAGTACTTGCAACGCTGCGCCGTTGAATTCGGAATCGAACCTATGCTCAGATTGCAGCATGAACTTGAGAGTGCTCGGTGGGATGACGTCCAGAAACATTGGCTAATACAAACATCCAGGGGCAACTACACGGCAAACACTTTGTTTGTCTGCACGGGCTATCTTAGTGAACCCAGCATACCTGCTTTCGAGGGCTTGAATAATTTCAAGGGCGAGGCAGTCCACACAGCCCAGTGGAACCATGATTTGAGTTTGAAAGGCAAGCGAGTGGCAGTTATAGGTAATGGTGCTTCTGCGATACAGCTGGTGCCAGCGATACAGCCTGATGTTGCCCAGCTGGATTTATACCAGAGGACAGCTCCCTGGGTAACGCCTAAACCAGAAAAAGAAATACAGGGCTTCACGGCCTGGGCTATCCAGAAGATTCCAGGGTATCAGAGGCTGTTGCGCGAATTTATAAAATGGCAATTTGAAACTCTGGCCTTTGCGCTTCGTCGTCCATTTATGATGAAACAAATTCAGAAATTCTGGGGGCACAATCTCACAAAATATATTGACGACCCAGAATTGCGCGAACGATTGAAACCTGATTTCGTCATGGGTTGCAAACGCATACTGTTTTCAGACACCTATTATCCAGCACTGAACAATCAAAATGTAGAGGTAAATTCTCAAGGTATACGTCGAATAACTGAAACAGGTATCGAGAGCAACGATGGTATTAATCGTCCCGTAGATGTCATTGTATTTGGCACCGGGTTTCGGGCCAACAAGCTGCCGATCGCAAATCGAGTGCATGGAAAAGGAGACCAAAAATTGAGTGATGCCTGGAAGGATGGGCAAGTCGCGCATTTGGGGAGCGCTGTCGCTGGATTCCCTAATATGTTTATTGTACTTGGACCAGGTACCACGCTGTCTCATACCTCTATGACACTTATGATTGAGGCGCAGTTGCACTACATCGGAGATTACTTGCGAAAAATTCGGGAGCAATCCATAAGTTCAGTCAACGTAAAGCATGAGGTGATGCTCGCCTACAGAAAAAAGCTGGATAAAGATGTTAACGGTACTGTCTGGAGTAGAGCTGGTGGTTGTGATAGCTGGTACAGGGATGAGCACGATCGGAACACGACGGTGTGGCCGAACTATGCAACTAAATTCAAATGGATGAACCGACGATTCAACATAGATGATTTCGAAATTACAACGATAGGCCATTAGTAATAGTACTAAGATCGCAAGTTTGAAGAATAATGCAGTTCGTTTTAAGAACCTATTGTTCCGATATTTAATCTTTCCAAAATCAAACTTTTTACGTACAAGTGACATTGTTTGGTTACATAAAACGTTGAGCCGAAAATTGTCTATATGAAGAGTGTAAGTACCAAAAAAAATTACGATCTGATAGTCATTGGCTCAGGTATGGGGGGGTTAGCCACGGCGAGCATTCTGGCCCAGTATAAAAAGCAAAAGGTACTGTTGCTTGAAAGCCACTGGACGGCAGGGGGGTTCTTACACTCATTTAAACGCAAAGGGCACGAGTGGGATCCTGGATTCCATTACATCGGTGATATGAGCGAAGGCACACAGACGAGGGGCTGCATGGACCTTGTGACTGCGGGTCGAGTCCAGTGGCAGCAGTTACACGAGGACTTTGAACATTTCATGTTCCCTGATAGAACTTTCGTTATGCCATCTACCCGCGAAGCGCACATTGAAAGACTCAAAGAAGAGTTTCCGCTCGAAAGCGATAATATTGACGCTTACTTCGACGACATCAGCAGAATCCATAAATGGCACTATCGCTGGTACTATTCCAAACTTTGGGCGGGGGTGGTGGCTGATGTCATCAGCGGTGGAAAAGACCGGAAACTGGCAGAAACGATTACAGCAGATTACCTCAAGGAACGGTTCACAGATCCATTACTTATCGCTGTGCTCACCGCCCAGTGGGGAGACTTCGGAACACCTCCAGAGAGAAGCGCGTTCGGCGTTCATGCAAGGGTTGTGTCTGAGTTTCTGGATGGTGGGTATTACGCAATCGGTGGGTCACAGAAAATAGCAGACACTGTTAGCGACATCGTCAAGGAGAACGGTGGAGACGTGCTTGTCAGTCATCCGGTAAAGGAGATTTTGATTCGAGACAACAAGGCATATGGTGTGCGTGTAGAAACCAGAAAAGAGACAAAGGAATTTTATGCTCCTAAAATCGTCTCCGCAGCTGGACTGGATACGACCTTTAACCGGCTTGTGCCCGGCCAGTATGCTCAGGTTGAGCGTGACCGACTCAAAAGTGCCGTGCGCGGAATGTCTGCAACGATACTGTTTATGGGAATCAAGGACGATCCACGCAAATTCGGCTTCAAGGATACCAACTACTGGATGTATGATCGTCTCGAGCATAGCTACGAAGACGCAACAGTTTCGTTTCCCCCATCCATTGGCAACACCACGTTATCGTTTGCCTCGCTTCGTAATCCGGCACTCAAGAAACATGTTGCGCAGCTGGTTACGTTTAGCTGGTACGATGATTGGAAGCGTTTTGCGGATAAACCCTGGAAAAAACGCGGTCCTGAGTATGAAAAACTAAAAGAACAATACATTGAAAATCTGCTTGATTTTGTAGAAGAGCGTATTCCCGGTCTGCGTGACATAATTACTTACAGGGAACTGTCGACACCTGTGACTGTAGAGACAATGAGCGGGCACGTTAATGGGCAGGTGTATGGGCGAGAGTGCTCCCCCCTTCGGATTAAAGATAAATGGTCGATTCAGACTTCTGTTAAAAATCTTTATTTGACGGGTACCGACATAGTGATTCCCGGAGTGAATTCCGGACTCATGTCTGGGGTCATGACGGCGGCAAAGCTAATGCCGCCTTTAGGGGTGCCAAGATTGCTGTATATGGCAAGCAAGAGCAAAGGTCAGGCTACCGTCAGCGAGGAGCGACCGTTAGATGGTGCTCTTCCACACGCTCCTAATGAGCAGTTGGGATAATCATGCGTATGATCTTCAAATCAATGTTCACGGTGGCAGTATTTTTCGCCGCAACGCATGTGTTTTCAGCAGAAAAAACGGTTTTGGGCCTATGGCAAACAGCAGCTAAAGAAGCAGGATACCTACACGTATCAATTGAGTGGTGTGGCGACGCTTATTGTGGAACTATAATCAAGGCAATGAATCACGAAGGTGAATCCAACCCGGATTACGAACATCTGGGAAAAAAAATGTTGTGGGATATGATGATCCGTGACAGCCTGAACTGGTCCGGAGGGAGAATATGGGATCCAACTGAAGACAAATCCTATAAATCCAAGATGTCTTTGAACAACGATATTCTGAAGGTATCAGGTTGCATCGCTTTTTTCTGTAGATCCGAGAGTTGGACGAGAGTTGCTCAATGAGAAGTGCACAATGGCGTCGTCCTGTAAAATGACTAAGTACAACTTAGCCCCGATAGATAATAACAACCTCACAAATCAGCGACATTTCTCCTGATTTAAGATTATCGATATTGAATGGTAGACGTATCACGATCACGCATATGGAGATTTATGAATTCGGCCTTGTCCTGGATTTTTAAATAAATATTGTTCTCTTTGACATACTCAAGGGACTTACCGGGTGCCTGATTAAAGCGGTGTCCGGGAAATATCTTTGTTTTGTCTGAAAACTTGCTTTTTATCAATGAAAGACTTTCGAAGAGGTGGGTGGCGCTGGAACCCCACCCTTTGCACACGCCACAGCCTTCGATAAACAGCGTGTCCCCGGTGTAAAGGTATTCACCAATCGAAAAACACACTGAGCCTGCGGTATGTCCTGGCGTATCAATTACCTTGATGTCCATGCCTGCGCTTTGAATGTTGTTATTTTCTATCGGTCTAAGGTTGTGGCATGAAAACTCATAGTGCTCAATCTCACGAGATGACATGTAAACCGTGGCTTTGGTCTCGGTGGCTAGCTCATCGGCGAGATTTGTGTGGTCTTGATGGTGATGTGTAAGCAGTATTGAACTCAATTCACATTTCCTTGTATTCAATATGGAGTAAATTTTTTCTATTTCCCAGGCTGGATCAATGACGATGGCCTGATTGGTATCTCTGTTGACTACCAGATAACAATAATTAACCAAATCGCGGCCACTTTTGACGCGGATGGTTTGGTTGATGACCTTATTGGCCTTGTGAAGACCGTCAGACCCTGCCGTTGCTGATTTCTGGTTTGTCTCATTGTTCATGCGAAATCTTGCTTTACGGTTATAAGTGTTCATGGATAAATATGTCTAAAGATATATATTTGTCTAGAGGTATATACATAACGGCTGTTCGGTATGTCGTTGTCAAAACATACAAATCTGGAAGAAAATCGGATGAAATATTTTACGGATTTCCAAAAAGAAATATTTTGCGACCAATAAAGCCTCGCTCACATAACACCCTGAGCAAGACAATTTTTTAATCTGGCCTGAATGTTAACGGTATGAGACAGTACATTGCGTGCGAACAGAACATATAGCTATGAACAAGAACAACACGCAGGTTGTCGGTCAATTATCAAAGTACTTGCACGCTATCTCAGTGGGATGTCGATTCAGGCGTCTAGTTCTGGCTGGCTGACGATTTCTGTTTTTTCAATGCAGAAAAATATTCACGATGAATGCAAAACGCATCAAGGACACTTTAGCTTTCGGGTATTACGCCGCTATAGCGTTCTATAAGGGGAAGCACGTCGAGCTTGCAATGTCCGTGAAACGCCTGATTCTTCTTCCAGATGCTGCAGTTGCATATTCCGCTAAAGAGTCGGCGTAAGGGGTGCATAATACGTGCTTTACCGCCAACTGAGTTTCTCCTCGGTTCGACAAAAAGCGAGGGGCGGTCGTAGCGTACTAGAGGAATCCAGTGGCTTCATGAATGATTCGGGCCAGACGTTGTTACAAACCGGTTATCCCTCAGCGCTGAAACGGTGTTAACGATGGCTGCAGGGTCGTATACATCAGCAGACTGACGTTGTGCCTGCATAGGATCCTGCAGGCAGATTAGGTCACTGATAGGTGTTTGAAAACCAGTTGACTGGTTCAAATGTAAATGCAGCTTACGTCCATCAGCTTCATCTGATCGTCACTGGGGAAATGGGATGTAGTGATGATTTGGAAAAGCGAACGTATGTTATTGTTCTTGTCTACCATATATCCGTCAGCGGACGAGGATCACCACTCGTGAATACGTCAGCCCAACACACCGAGAAGCCTGATTCTGTAGCCATGGAAACGTCTGAAACGCCAGACTCGCGACAGTCAACCTGGAAACGTATCATAAGTTCGATGATCAGCCTGACAGTCGCGGTTGCAGTACTTCTTTGCGGTGTCTTAATCATCCAGAATCGCGCAGTCGCCACGTCACCACTGGACGATAAAGCCAGAGTGACTGTCCAGACCATTACCATCGAGCGGACGTCTTCTTTTGATGTGGAACGTCGTTTTGTAGGGCTGATGGAGTCAAACCAGAACATTGACATCGCATTCGAGAGCGGCGGAAAATTATCCGAAATACTGGTACAGGAAGGCGATGAAGTATTATCAGGAAGCACCCTTGCCATTCTCGATCAAAGCTCGCTCAAAGCTCAGCGACAACAGATCCTGGCGCTGCGCCAAGCATCCGCACTTGGGTTAAAGCGCGCTGATCTGGCCCTGCAACGTGAGCGCGAATTGAGCGTTAGTGGTTTTCGAACAGAAGAATCGCTCGATAATGCACGCCTTTCAGTTGAGGATGCGACTGCCAGAATAATTCAGGTAGAGGCTCAGTTAAGAGAAATTGACATTCTGCTTAGCAAAGCCACGTTAAAAGCACCATATAACGCCATCGTCGGTGAGCGCCTATTCGATCCAGGTAGTTTTGTAGCAGCTGGCCAGCCGGTATTAAGACTGTTTGAGCAGCGCAATCCGACCGCTCGGATTGGTATACCAGCTGACCTGAATTCTGATTGGAGTGCTAAGAAAAACAGTCGAATAACAGTAAATGGTGAAGAGTTCGATGCTCGGTATGTCGGTCGGCGTCCGGATGTTGCGCCCGGCACAAGAGTCATCGAAACCAGATTTGAACTTCTCGATAATGGCAATGAGTGGCCTGCCGTGGGTGAAATGGCACAGCTGCTCTGGGTGGACACGCAGTTTGCTTCCGGGTACTGGGTACCTGTAAGCGCATTATCAGAAGGTAAGCGGGGTCTTTGGAGCGTGTTGCGATTGTCCGTGGAAGAAGATAGTGGCACAGAAGGTGACGCTTCGAATGATGAGCTGGCTACGGTCATTCGTGAACATGTCGAGGTGCTGCACACAGATGGGAATCGCGCCTATGTTCAGGCTTCAATGCCGGATTCTGTAAGAATCGTGTTTAACGGCAGTCATAGAGTCGTCCCGCAACAGCGCGTGCTACTCGCACAGTTTGCAAAATAATCACGAATGGCTCTCAACTGCCTTACACATATTATTAATCGGTTATGTTGATCGTGGAAACTTTGTTTTTCAGGCAGCCCCGCCTCTCAATTCTGGCAATTTTCATTATTACTGTGGCCGGGCTTTCCGCCTTTCTGTCAATAGGGCGGCAGGAAGACCCAACAATCACCAATTTGTTTGCGACTATTACAACGCCTTATCCAGGGGCTGAGCCAGGTCGCGTCGAGTCATTGGTAACAGAAAAAATTGAGGCAGAATTACGGCAGATTGCCAGCATCAACATAATCGAGTCGAGTTCGGCCAGCGGAATTTCCATTGTCAGTGTCGAGCTGATTGAGACATTAGCTGAGCCAGACATAGAGGTTGCATGGTCTGATGTCCGAGATGCCCTGGATGATGCCGAGCTACAGTTGCCTGAAGGCGTACAGCCTATTGAATTGGCGACCGATAATGCTGGCACCTTCAGTTCGATCGTCGCTCTGGTGCCAAGTGATGGCATGTCCATTGCCAGTACAGCGCGCTATGCGCAGAATCTTGCAGATAGATTGCGTTCGGTTAGCGGTACAGACAAGGTTAGTCTGTTCGGCGACGTTTCCGAAGAAATTCTGATTGAAATAGACATTGCCGCGCTGAGTGTGCTGGGTGTGTCGGTTGAGCAGGTGTCTCAAGCCGTGAGCAGTGCCGATACTCGTTTGCGAGCAGGACGTTTACGGTCGGAATCTGCGAACTTTGTTATCGAACTCAGTGGTGACATCAATACCCTGGATCGTGTCCGACAATTACCGGTAGTTGTCAATAACGGGTCACTTCTGCGCATTGGCGATATCGCTACCGTGTCGAAGGGGATACGGCAGCCCTCTGACGAGATGGCGCTATCGGGAGGACAACCCGCCGTCCTGATTGGAACACGTATTTCCAACGAACTACAGATTGATGTCTGGATGAGCGATATCCGGATGGTGCTCGATGAGTTTGAAAGAAATCTACCGCGCACACTGATGATGGAACGTGTCTTTGATCAGAGTGTTTACACGAAAGAGCGGCTCCAGAGTGTCGGCTTGAATATGGCAGTGGGTGTGTCGCTGGTTATCTCGATATTGCTGATAACACTTGGCCTGCGTGCTGCCATGATCGTCGCGCTGGTCTTGCCACTGGTGACGCTCGCAACCGTCGCAACGATGAACTTTGCAGGCCTCGCCATACAACAAATGTCGCTCACTGGGCTGATTGTGGCGCTGGGCTTGCTCGTGGACGCTGCTATTGTCATGACCGATGAGGTCATGCGGCGCTTACAGCAAGGATCAGCACGATCCGCTGCGGTTGGTTTATCTGTCAAACGATTGTTTGCTCCCTTGCTGGCTTCAACACTCACCACAGCCCTTTCGTTTATGCCAATGGCATTGCTGCCAGGCCCATCGGGAGATTTTGTCGGATCCATAGCGTTGGCATTGATCATCATGCTTGGATGGTCCTTCTTACTTGCGATCACAATTACGGCTGCCATGGCGGGACATATCTTGCCAGAAAAACCCAGGCGATCTTTGCTTGATCAGGGCCTGTCGATCCCCGCGATCAGCAACTTTTTCAGGCGTACGCTTGAATGGTCAATAGAACACCCCGTTAACTCTATTGCATTTGCCCTGGTACTTCCATTAATGGGGTTTTTAAGTACCGGAACCTTGACGGCGCAGTTTTTCCCGGGCGTTGATCGGAACCAGTTTCACGTAGAGGTAGAGCTTGAGCAAGGTTCGCCTTTGGCAACTACTTATGAGACGGCGCAGGCCATTGACACGCAGTTGCGGGATGATTCTGACATTACACAGGTTTCGTGGGTCATAGGTAAAAGTGCTCCTGCGTTTTACTACAACATGGTCGGTGAGCGGGATCGTGAGCCACAATATGCACAGGCACTGGTTACAACGACATCGTCGGAAGCAACAGCCAGCCTTGTGCCAAGGTTGCAATCGGAACTGAGCGCAGCGTTCCCAGGCAGCAGAATCATCGTCCGTGATCTGGTTCAGGGTCCTCCCGTGGATGCTCCGGTAGAACTTCGTATCGTCGGCGAGAATCTCGATGTGCTGAGGGAAGAGGGCGTGCGGCTTCGTGCCTTGCTAAGTGAAGTTGAGCTCATAACCGAAATACGTACCTCGCTTGATGGCGGTGCGCCGAAAGTTGTTTTCAATATGAATGAGGAGAGGGCCAGGCTCTCTGGTTTGACCATCAGCGGTGTCGCCCAGCAACTTGAAACGACTCTCGAAGGCCAGACTGGTGGTTTCCTGTTGGATGGTGGAGTGCAATTGCCGTTGAGAGTGCGAGTCAGTAACGAAGACAGGGGGGATGTTTCAGTGATACAAAACTTGCCATTGCTCGCCTCTGGATTATCTGCCATCCCGGGCGACTATAAAGCGGTGCCTCTGGCGAACGTCTCGGACATGCAACTGCTGCCCGCACAAAGCACAATTAGTCGCCGTAACGGTGAACGTGTAAATACGGTACAAGCATTTGTTCGGTATGGTGCATTGCCAGAAGAGGCATTGAAGCAGGTTCAATCAATAATAGAAGAGTCGGGATTCGAATTACCCGAAGGCTATCGACTGCAAACAGGCGGTGACTCCGATGCGCGAAACAATACTCTCAATAACTTGATTGCACCATTGGGTATTATTGTTACATTATCCATAGCGTCTATTGTCATGACCTTCAATTCTTTCCGTCTTGCATTGATCATAGCGGCAGTGGCTGGACTCAGTGCAGGATTAAGCCTATTGGCCTTGGCAGTATTCCAGTATCCGTTCGGAATTAATGCACTCATCGGCGTCATAGGGTCAATAGGTGTTTCCATTAATGCGGCAATAGTGATTGTGACAGGGCTGCAAAAAAATGAAAAAGCAAGTGCTGGTGATCAGTCAGCCATTGTCGACGTCGTCATGGATTCCAGTCGTCATATTGTCTCTACAACAGTCACAACGTTTGCAGGTTTTCTGCCTTTGATTCTCGAGGGCGGCGGATTCTGGCCGCCATTTGCCATGTCAGTGGCTGGTGGAGTGTTGCTCTCCACTGTAATCTCGTTTTATTTTACACCGCCCGTATTCCGTTTGATCCAGAATCACTCTTTGAGAAATAAAAACAAGGTGTCAGGGGGATTTAGAGAAGCAGTGATGTAGGCCATGCTGTGCGTTATGTTATCGTTGCTGCGCTTTTGTCTGTGAGCTGATAAACATGCCTTCTGATGTTGGTTTAGTCGTTGGAGCGGAGCACGTTGAAAGGTCGGTCCCTTGAATTCGACAAGACTGGAATTTTAACCTGGCCTGGAGTCGGCGTGGTATAGGCAATCGTTGTAGTGACCTCACCCCGGATCACGAAAACTGCATTCAATACCGATTAGCTGCATATAACTAAAGACATATTACTAGTGGGCCAAGCGGGTCGATCGGCGACACATGTAGTCCCTACTGCCGTCGCCAGCCTGGTGTGAGAACGGCTCCTCATAAAATCCCAAGACACGTCGCTTTTCTGCCTTGTTCTGACGCTGGTGGAAATAAAGCGTCTGTCACAGAATGACGCGCGGGACCTCTGAAGCGTTGTGGGGGTAATAGGTTGAGTCGATCCCGATAATCGGATTCATAGGCTTGATTTGATTGCATTTACTCACAGTGTGATTCTTCATGCCTTCAAGCTTCTTCGATAGTGTCTTGGCGGGCAAAGAGGAAGGTTTGTCAGGCACGCCGGCGTTTGCAAAGCGGATTGGCTTGCCTCAGTTGTTTTGTTAAACACTATTATCTCGCCATGAACCTTCGCGCTAAACAGTACATCAGTCAGCGGCTGAATCGAGCTTGATATTAATGTGGGTGTCAATTTTATCCGCGCAAGTAATTTCTATATCTAATGGCTATAGCTAACGACTATAGCGCGTGTACAAACAGGACAAGACGTCAACGACAGATTCATTCTTTAAAAATTTTGTGTTGAAATATCCAAAAATACGAATTGTTTGTGACAGCGTAATAGTGGATAAGATCATAGTTTGAAGGCATAGTAACGGCCTACCCAGCTATTAGGTGTTTATATAGAACTGGTTCTCAAACAGGGTGTGGTCAAACAGGCACACTTTGCCCATGAGAACAGTACTGGCTTGCAATGAGCACGTACAATTGGAGAATTACTAATGAGTGGATGCACATGAAAGAAGTTGCTGTAGTTGGTATGTCTTGTAGAATGCCTGGGGGCTTCGACGACATAGGATTACTCTGGGAAGGATTGTGTAAAGGAGTCAATACTGTCAGCGAAGTACCTTTACACCGATGGTCTGCGGACTGGCATTATTCATCAGATGCCACATCACCGGGTAAAGCCTACGTTAGAAGGGCGAACTTTTTAAGGCAGGACATTCGTGACATGGATGCGGCTTTTTTTGATATTCCGCCGAGTGTTGCCGAAAACCTAGACCCCCAACAAAGGGTCATGCTGGAAGTTGTGTGGGAAGCTTTTGAAAACGCCGGGATACCGTTGCCCTCCCTCAGCGGTGAAAATGTGGGCGTTTATGTTGGTGGTTTTATGCTGGATCACATGGTCAACATGATGAATCCGGACAACGCACCATTGATTAACCAGAACACAGCCGCTGGGATGATGATGACCATGCTGTCTAACCGAATTTCACACGCGTTTGATTTGCGCGGTCCAAGTTTGTCAATTGACACTGCTTGCTCGTCTTCACTTACAGCGTTTAATTACGGTGTACAAGACGTTCAGTTAGGCCGTTGTGAGGTCGCGGTAGTGGGCGGTGTGAACATCATGACGAGACCTGAATACCCGGTTGGAATGTCAAAAGGACAATTTCTGTCTAGGGATGGTGAGTCCAAATCCTTTGATGAACGTGGTGACGGTTATGGCCGGGCTGAAGGTGCCGGAGTTGTGGTATTGAAAGATCTCAGTCAAGCTATCGCTGACGGCGACACCATACTGGCCAAAGTCCTCGCGACCGGGGTCAACTCCGACGGACGCACACCTGGAATCTCGATGCCATCCCCTGAGGCACAGGAGGCGCTGGCAAGCAAGACTTGTGTTGACAATAATATCGATCCGAAAAGCGTTCACTATGTGGAGTGCCATGGAACAGGTACAGCGGTTGGTGATCCGATAGAAGCGGGCTCTATTGGCCAGGTTTTTGGCAAAGGCAGATCAGGCGACGATAGAGTCGTCATTGGATCCATTAAAAGTAATATCGGACACTCGGAAGCCTTAGCTGGCGTCGCTGGTGTCATAAAGGCGGTGTTGACTCTGAACAATCGCCTCGTTACTCCACTTGGAAACCTGCAGACTCCAAACTCCAGTATCCCCTTTGAAGAACTTGGTGTTCGTCTGGGTGATGATTTGATTCCACTGGGACAAAACGGTGAGACTTTGCGAGCTGCGGTCAATTCGTTTGGCTATGGTGGGACCAACGCATTTGCAGTGATAGAGAATGGGCCGGAAAAAAAGCCAGAAGCAGGTGGATCTGGAAACATTGCAAATTTGCCGTTGATGTTGCCGATCTCAGCGCGCTCTAACAATGCACTCAAGGAACTTGCCGTTCAGATTATTAATGTTCTTGAATCGAGTGAAACAGAAATCAATGATGTTTTGTATACCGCAGCCTGTAAACGCGCACACCTGACCCACAGAGCAGTTGCAATGGGTGACTCTGCGACTGATCTCATAGAATCTTTGACGAAACTCTCAAGCGGAGATGTTGACGAGACTGCAGTAAAGAATGATGTACCGTTTGGTGGTAATGAAGAGCCGGTATTCGTGTTCACTGGCATGGGGCCACAATGGTGGGGGATGGGTCAGGAGTTGTATCGCGATCACGATGAATTTCGTGATGCCCTTGACCATGCAGATGCTATTTTCACCAGAATTTCGGGTTTTTCAATTCTCGCAGAGATGCTCAAAAGCGAGGCGGAATCTGAGATAACGAAAACTGAGTTCGCTCAACCTGCCAATTTCATGATCCAGTACGGTCTGACCAAAATCATGGAGACGGCGGGTGTCACACCAGGTGCCATAGTTGGTCATTCGGTGGGCGAGGTCGGATCCGCTTTCGCAGCAGGTGCTCTGACACTTGAAGATGCACTGACGGTGAGTTACCACCGTAGCCGAACTCAGGCGAAAACAGCGGGTATGGGTAGCATGCTGGCGGTTGGGCTGGGACGAACAAATCTTGAACCATTCCTGGCTCGTTTCGACGGCAAGATTGATATTGCAGCGGTTAATGGCCCGTCGTCGATGACAGTATCCGGGGACACGATTTCCATTCATTCATTATCGGAGGAGCTCACAAGCGCGGAAGTATTTAATCGTGTTCTGAATGTCGAAGTGCCGTATCACAGTTATCTGATGAACTCTATTACTGATGAACTTATAGAATCACTGAGTGGCATAACACCACAAGTTCCAAGTCGTATGCTGTTCTCAACTGTGACCGGTCAGCAGGTAGACACCATTTCTTACGACGGAACCTACTGGGCCGAGAATGTGCGTCAACCCGTTTTGTTCATGGATGCCATTAAAAATCTGATGGACAAAGGCTATTCAACATTTGTTGAGATGGGTCCTCAACCCGTATTGTCATCTGCACTAAGAGATTGCGGTCGTACGTTTGGTAAGGATATCCGTCTGGTTGAAACCCTGCGACGCGGTACCGAAAAGAAACCGGCATTACCAGAGCTAAAGGCCTTTCATTGTGCTGTTGCCGGGACATATGCTGCAGGCGCAACTGTCTATTGGGATAGAATCGCCCCAAATGGAAGCATGGTGCGCCTTCCCAACTATCCCTGGCAGAGAGAACGCCACTGGCTTGAAACCAAGCAAGGAGAAAGCGAGCGATTGCGAGACTCAAGAAATCCTTTGCTCGGCTACTCAAGAACCTCAGCAGCCAATATCTGGCGCAATGTCATAACGCACGATAGTGTTGCCTACCTGGGGGATCACGTTGTATCGGGTACTCCGGTCATGCCGGCAGCTGGCTATATAGAAATGATGTTGCAGCTCGGACATGAGCTATTTGATGATGTGGCTGGTATTGATGTTCGCAACCTGGCAATCGCAGGCCCCATGTTGTTGAATCGCTCTCGTAGTGCAGAGGTGTTTACTCACTTTGATCCTACAAGTTCGGAGGCCTTGATAAGTAGCGCCCCAAGTGGTTCCATCAATGAAAGTACTCTGCACGTCAGTGCGGAGATCGGCCGAATAGACAGCAACCTTGTTGAAGTTAAGGACATTGCTGCCTTGAGATCGCGGTTTGACGAAGGTTCATGCGTTACCTCCCTATACAACAGGCTGTCAGGTCTGGGTCTGCAGTACGGACCTGCTTTTCAGGCGATTAATTCGGTGTATTTGAATCCTGCGCGCGGTGATGCGCTTGCGTTTCTGGAATTGAATAAAGAATTGGCCAGCAAAGAAGGGTACTTTCTGCATCCCAGCTTGCTTGACGGTTGTTTTCAGATGCTTATGGGTGTGCTGCGAGACGACAGCACGATGTACCTTCCAACTGGTTTTAAATCCATTCGGGTCCTGTGTAAGCAGACACCGACCAGGGTCTGGTGTTACGGACGAATGGTCAGTCAGACAGCAAAAAATATTATTACCGATTTAACCTTGTTCGATGAAGCGGGGCGTACCGTTGCCGAGGTTCGAGGAATGCAGGCGACGGCTTCATCGAATAAAAACAAGAGCCAGCGGCTCGATAAATTTGGTGACCCTGTCACTCTTGAAGAAATGGAATACGAGTGGCACCCAGGTGAACAACTGGACGAGCCGAGTCGCATGGGTCGCTGGCTTGTCTTTGCTGATAAAGGACAGGAATCTGCTGAAGAACTTGTATCCGAACTGGAGAACATGGGTGCCATGGCACCAGTACTGGTCACACTTGGAGAGCAATTCGAGTTCGAGGAAGATGAAGCCGTCATACGCGCAGGCAGCAATGACGATTGCGCTCGTTTGTTCAGCGAGGTTGGAGATGTTCACGGCATAGCCTTCATGCATGGCCTTGCGTCTGGCGTCACAATCGACCCCACCGGTGAGATTGCTATTGAAACCATGCTAAGTGTATCCAAGGCTTTGCATGGATTACCTGTCGATGAACGGCCACGCGTTTATTACATCACTCAGAGCGCATTTGTAGCGGATACTTCAGAGACTGACGTCAACCCGGCACAAACTGCGATTGGCGGATTCATGAGAGTGGCCCACAACGAAATTGAGGGCACCAAGGCAACGTTGGTCGATATGCCGGCACAGGTTGATACCTCGATTATAGAGGCCGTTGTGGCTGAATTACTTGCTGATGACGATTACGATGAGGTGGCACTGCGCGGAGGGCGTCGCATGGTCAGTACCATCGCTTTATCCGATGCTCCCAACAGAGCATTGGTTGTCGACACACGTATTGACGATAACACTCAGTATCGTGTAAGACCAAGTTCAGATCAGGATGCTGATGGTATGGTGTCGTTCGCTGAGCTTGAGCTACCTGCCTGTGCTGCTGGCGAGATCAGGGTGCGAATAGCTGATATGTCACTACCTAGTTCCTTACTGGCAGATCCTAATCGGGATACCCTTGATCAATCATTTGTCGCCATCGTCGGTGAAGTCGAAGCTGTAGGTGCCGAGAGCATGGATGTTTCGTGCGGTCAGCGCATATTCGGCTATGCTCCTGCTGAATTTGCGAGTCACATTCAAGCACCCCGGCAAAACTTCTATATCGCGCACTTGGACGACTCAATTGACTCCGGTGATGCGCTTGCAGTGCTTGAAACTTTTGTCATCGCTAAATACGCTGCAGGCAGCGCCAACCTTGATGCTGGCGATTCTGCATTGGTTATGATCAACGATCCTGTCGCGGCTGCCATTGCTGCTGAGTTGGAGAGTATGGACGTGAACGTCGTGCAGGTAGACGCTGCTGCGAGCCAGTTGCATGAAGCCGTTGAGAATGCTGTGGCAAGCAATGATGGTCATCATTTTGATGCAGTTGTAGCTCCGCTCTCCACATGGGTCAAATCGGTTGGTATCGAGTGCGTGGCCTCCGCTGGTACCCTGGTGGATTGTGATTTTACCGCCCAAGCTTTGCGAATTCCCGCATCCGTATCGGGTATTGTGCGTTGCGACTTATCAGTTGCCACTGGACGCCCTAAGCGGCTGAAGGGTGCGCTTGAGTCTGCTTCCGTTATGCTGGCTCAAGGAGGCCGGGTTGAAAATCAGGGATTGTCAATTGGTCTTCGCGATATTGTCGTCCAGACTTTAGATATACCTCCCATCGATCTGCGCGTAGATATCGAATTCAACCTGGAAGGTAGCGAGGTACCGATTCAAGTCGCTCAACCGTTAGAGTTTAATCCTGGCGCTACCTATTTGGTAACAGGTGGGCTTGGCGGTTTCGGCATGCAGACCGCAAGTTGGCTCGTTTCACACGGTGTTCAATCATTGGTTCTGGCGAGTCGATCGGGAGCAAACTCTGACGAGAAGCAAGCCTTTGTTGAACAACTGACAGCATCAGGCATACGGGTTGAAACGCCCCAATATGACTTATCGAACCCTGATGCCGTTAAAGAGATGGTTGCCTGGATAGAAAGTGAATTGCCACCACTCAAGGGAATCTTCCATTCTGCTGCAGTGATCGAAGATTTCGATATCAAAGATCTTGAACCTGAAGTCTATCGCCGCGTTATGCGTTCAAAGGCGACGAGTGGGTGGGCACTTCATGAAGCAAGCAAACACATCAACCTTGATCATTTTGTCTGCTATTCATCGATTGCTAGCATCGTTGGTAACCGCCGACAATCTGCATACTCTGCTGCCAATTGCTATCTTTCCGGCCTGGTGCGTCATCGTCGTCACCTGGGCATGAGCGGCTTGACAGTTATGTGGGGCGCTATTGGAGATGTCGGAGTGGTGGCCGATAGTGCTGAAACAGAACAATTCCTGAAGTACATTGGTATTCGAGGCCTTTCATCGGCAGAGGCGCTGGATCGCATGGAAGCCTATATTACCCGCGACATAACAGAGATAAGTTGCACGCTAATGTCCAGCTGGGCTGACTGGGCACGCTACGAAACGATCGGGGCAGAATCACCGCGTTTCAAGTCAATGCTGATTTCTGCTGGTGGAGGTAATAACGATGAGGTTAGAGATCAGCTCATAGCAGAGTTGATGACCCTCGATATTGGTGAGCGTAATGCTGTGTTAACAGGGTTGATCTCGGCGGTTATTGCTAACGAGCTACGCCAGGACCCTGAGAGTCTATCGATTGATCGCCCAATCAATGATTTGGGTGTAGATAGTTTGATGGCTACTGAAATACAGGTATTGATGGGCCAGAACCTGGGAATATCAGTTTCAGTCATGGATCTGCTGGGTGGAGCAACCATCCGAGCAATTAGCGATCAGACGCTGGCCGATTTCGAGCTGGACACAATTAACTTTTCAGTGGCAGAGCAGAACACACAATGAGTGAAACACTTGAGCGTTTAAAAGGGAGCCTTCTCGGAGGCTCTAAATCCAATGATGGACAACCGTCTGCTCTGCGTACCATACGCACAAAACCAGAATTTCATGATATTTCGAAGTTTGCGGAATATAAGGAATTCGAAACAACGGAGTGGTTCTACGGGAAACAGAAATTTGAATGGAACCTGTTCCGTGAGCATCTGGGTGTTTCGGGTGCTGAGGTATCGATAGACGGGCGCCAGATGATTAACTTCTCATCGTATAACTATCTGGACCTGGCTGGTGATCAGCGTGTTCTTGATGCTGCAAAGATGGCTATCGACAACTATGGAGTGTCAACGGGCTCCGGAAGGATGATAACTGGCGAGATTCCTATCCATCAGGAGTTTGAGCATGAGCTATGCGACATGTTTGGCTCGGAAGAAGCAGTAGTTTCTGTTGGAGGTTACTCCACCAATGCATTTACCATAGGGTATATCGCCAGAAAACAGGATCTGATCATTTATGACGAACTAATCCATAACAGCGCACTGGTTGGTTCCAAAATCAGTGGTGCACGGAGATTGACATTCCCGCATAACGATATCGATGCTCTTGATGATCTGCTGAAAGAGCACCGCGCCAAATATGAACGTGTGCTAGTGCTGATCGAGGGTGTTTACTCAATGGATGGAGACATCCCCGACGTACCACGTACTATTGAAGTGGCCAAGCGACACAAGGCGCTCATCATGGTCGATGAAGCTCACTCGATCGGTGTTATTGGTCCGAAAGGGTTGGGAGTACTGGATTACTTTCCTGAATTGAAAGCCTCTGACATCGATATGCTGTTTGGTTCGATGAGCAAGTCATTTGCCACTTGTGGAGGTTATGTAGCAGGTGCACGACCAGTGATATCGATACTCAAACATTATGCGCCCGGAGTTCTTCTATATGGAGCTTCTCCAACACCTGCCAATACCGCAGCTGGCCTGGCATCTTTGCGAATCATGCGCAGTGAACCGGATCGCGCGCTAAAGCTGCAGTCGAATGCTGCCTATTTTATTGAAAAAGCACAGGCTGCTGGTTTGGACACAGGCATGAGTGCAGACAGTGGGGTAGTGCCCATCATGATAGGTTCTTCAGAGCAGGCTCTTTGGTTATCGGTAAAGTTGTTCGAAAGCAATATTTGCACGTATCCGATGATGTTTCCTGTTGTTCCCAGAGGGCAAGCACGCTTACGTTTTTTTGTTAACTGTGCGCATACTGCTGAGCAGATTGATCATACGGTCGAGAAGCTGACTGCACTACTGAAAGAAGTGCCGCGTGATCGAGGATTGTTCTGATTTGTATTTGGATCTTCGGATCCATAAGCACCATCAGGTTAATCAACTATAAAATTGATCTATCTTTTACAGATACCTGATATAGACATTTGTATTTCCCACCGGTTTGCACGACAGTCTATTGTTGTGCATACCGTATCTGCGTGTCTTCGCTTTAACGTCGTTTGTCAATACTTGCACAAGCTTGGGTTTTAGCGAGAAAAACCCGCTCGATATTGTGCTTTGCATGCAGTCGACAGATTGCTTAAAAATACTTGTAGGTAACTAACAAACGTGAGGCTGCGGTACGCTGGAACGCGGGTGACAGATTCAGGCGAGTGATTTACATCGCTTGAAACATGTGTCGATGAATGCGGCTTACTACCGGGGTGGCGTTGTGATTTTTCAATTGCAGCGTCAGTTTGCCTGTATCGTCTCGAACCGCTGCCTCTACCTTGTTCAGGTTGACAATTGTTCGCCTGTGAATCTGAGCAAATTGATTCTGATTCAACCGAGCTAGCAGGTTGCGTAAAGGCTCGCGTATTACTGCTTCATACGCTTCCGTGTGAACCGACACGTATTTGTCAGCAGATTCGAAAAAAATGACGTCCTCCACCGGGATCATACGCACAACATCACCAACGTTTGCCCGAATCATTCGTAATTTCTCAGTTTTCCCCTCCTTAGTGGTTTGTACTATCTGGTTTGCAATAATTTCGCGAATTTGCTTGCCCAGGCTATCGGCATTAGAACGTTCCGGGTGATGAAGATGCTGCTTGAGACGTTCGATAGTCTGTCTGAGACGCTCTGGTCTTACCGGTTTCAACAAGTAATCTACGGCGGCCGATTCAAACGCCTGCACAGCATAGTTGTCGTAGGCTGTAACAAATACTATTAACGGCGGGCTCTTGTAAATTCCATTGTTATTGTTGTCAGACTCGTCAGCATGTGTCTCATCTGGCCAATCTTCAGCAATTGTTTCGGCTACCTCAATTCCAGTTGCGCCAGGCATGCGTATGTCCAGAAAAGCAATATCAGGCTCGTGTTCTTTGATCGCAGCAATCGCTTTTTTTCCATCGTTTGCGATATCGCAAATGGACAACTGCGGCCAGGCGTTTTCCAGTTCCTTGGTTAGCGCTTGCGCAAGTAGCAGTTCATCGTCTGCAATCACTGCTGTGTAGGCTGCACTCATTGCAGCGGTCTCTCTTGTGCAAGCTTCATCAATGTAGTCTTTTTTGCAGAATCGCTTTGCATTTCCGATTGGTCGGTCACGGTAAGTGGAATTCGGAGTGTCACGCGAGTGCCCTTTAATGATGAGTCTGTCAATCCAGACTCAAAGCGAAGCTCGACACCGTTGCCGTAAGTCTGTGCAAGCCGTTCTCGCAAATGGTTCAGTCCAAAGCCGTCTTGCTTGTTTTTTCGCTTCGATAGACGCATAAGCGCGGTGTGATCGCTAGACTGTGTCACCAGGCTTTCTTTCATGCCTACTCCGGTATCCGCTACGATCAACTGTAGATGGTCGGCACTGCAACTGGCGCTGGCCACGATAATACCTCCGTCAATTTGCGGTTCGATGCCATGTCGTATTGCGTTTTCGACCAGTGGTTGCAGTAATAGCGAGGGGATCACTAGATCGCGACATTCAGCGGGTAGGTGAAGTTCGTAAGATAGGCATTTTCCAAGCCGGATTTGCATAAGAGCCAGATAATCCTCAAGGACCTTGAATTCATGCTCAAGACTATGAGTTGCAGCTTGCGTAGACGACAGTGTCTCGCGCAGGAAACTGTCCAGGCGATCAAGCATCTCAATGGCTCGTTCGGTGTCAGAACCAATGAGTGCACGCAGGTTGGCCAGTGTGTTGAACAACATGTGTGGTTCCAGTTGAGCCTGAAGCATGACATGCCTTGCGATGTCTGCACGGCGACTTTCCTCGGAAGCGATAAGCTCCAGTTTGAGCACTTTTTCACGGCTGCTCCAATGCCAGTAAAAAGCAGTGCTGGCAATTACAGCAGCCCCCGCAGCAATCAGAAATTGCTCGGGATTTCCAAGCAGATTGTATTTGTCGGTGCCGGATATGTCTTCGAGCCACCATCCCGCAAGGCCTAGCCCAGCGTAGATACCAATTGGCGTGATAGCCGCAAGAATGATGAACAGGCTTCGGCTCGAGAGTCCAAAGGAATTCGCCAGTCGGGAAGCGATGATAGCCGGAATGGCAACGAAATTACCTATAGCCTGAGCATGAACGAAATTGGCGAATAACCCGTATTGCCCAAGCGATGGAACAGCTTGCCAAAGAATCAGCGCAATAAACGTACAGAACAGAAAGTTCTGTAGCAGAACTGTGAGTGCGGATTGACGAATCATTATTATCTCAGCTACTGGTTCCACTCTTATCTATCATAGTTGGAATCCGTCTGGGAATCAGTGAGATGATTCATTTGTTGGCATATGAAAGCGTCTGCAGACCCTGTCACTATTACGTGTCTCTCTGAAAATCGTGTCTGCCGGTACTCCTGTATTGCCGGCTTGTAAGGGCTGAGGATCAATTACCTTGCCGGGTGCTTTCCAGTTCTGATGTTAAGCGGCCTTGAAAAGGCCGCTTCTATATTTTGTCAGAAGGCAGGTTTGGGAAAATGCAGAGCTCGCGCAGTATGAAGTCACTGCCTGCTGTGTTGTATTTTTTTACCTCCCGTGGCGTCTGCTAACCCATTTTCTGACGTGAAAAGGATTTGGGCAGGTGTACAGGTTAACCCACGAGAGTGTCGAATATCCTTTCAGACTGATGCAAGTTGATCGTTAACCCCATCCCCTCTTTCGGCAGGCTGAAAACCACGTCAGACCACTCGGGTGCCCCAAGGGTACTTTTACCCTGTAGTGACGCACCCCAGGGCTTTATTGGCAGCCCAGCCCAGTCGACATCGAGCTTGCCATTGTTGTTGCTATCGTGGAACGCCATCACAGCGTACTGGCCTAACGGCAGATTCGAAAACCTGAATACCACTTCGCCCTTTTCAGCTGCGGCTATGTCGCCATAGGCGGCGGTTTGATTGAAGTTAGCTTCACTGTCGTAGATAGCCAGTAAAATACGGCCTTTCGCTTCCTGTATGTTGCCGACCGTAATCTGTAGATCGGTGACTGGTTGGCTCGCTTTCGCCGACACCGTAGAAGCGTTGCGTACAACTAGTGGATAAGGCGTGTACTCTGGGTTGGGTATTTTACCCGCACCGCTCGTCTTGCCGCGACGTGTTGCTGGTGATACGCGACCGCTAGACTGTGTGCTTATCTTTAATGGTCTCATCTGTGAATCTCCTAGATTATCGAATCACTTAGAGTGATACTGTAATAAAAATTCAGGTATTTCCACCTCTATGCGACGAACGGACATATACGTTAAGCGAAATGCATGTAGGGAGTGGGAGTGGATCGGTCAGGAAGGCCATGGATGTTACCCGCCGAAATAAACCGGGAGTTATTCAGAGAGCTTGCCCAGCGGGGGAGGCTACATCAGCGTTAATTGCATCAAGATCTGCTGTAGCCCACTCCCTTACTGGCACCCCTACTGAAACTCCACACGCAATACCGGCACCCTTGAATTGTCGCCATCGAAGGACTCGGCTGTTCTCTGACCACTTCCTACGATTAATACCACTAGAGCGTTGTTGTCTCTCCACCCGCCTTGATTGACGATTTCCTGAATGATGACCGAGAGGTCCGGTGTACGCTGATCATTGCCGGACGCTCCCACTATCGTCCAGGGGGCAGGGGACCAGTCCACTGAAGCCACTGTTCGAGGTCGGCTGGACACATTGCCGTTAGACCCTGTGAATGCGGCGGCATTGCCATTGGCTTCGCCATAGAAGGTCAGTGAAGATGCGGCGCGATTGGGTTCGTCGACAGTGAACTGTATGGAAGCCGCGGTGATCGTGGCACCTGCTGGTATGTCAACACCGGTGAAGCGCAGGCCGACAGTCTGCGCGGTGGATTCGACTCCGAGCTCAAGGTCTGAACTTCGTAATTCGATCGCACCGACAGTATCTTCTTCGGCGTCATCGAATCGTGAAATAATCCGACTTTCGATAGCCGTGCTACCGCTTTCGCCCTGGACAGTCACTGTCAGTGAGTCATCACCGACAAATTGTCCGTCGTCAGCACTCAGTCTCAGGACGTAAGTACCGGGGGCTGAAAAAAGTGCATCGCTCGTGTCGATAGTCGCATCGTCGAAGTCGACATCCCCGGGGCCAGACACTTTAGTCCAGCGTATAGATACTTCACCGGGAGGGACTGGAAGGCCATCATCAAGCACTGTGCCGAGGAGTGTGGCTGACGCTACAATCGAGATTGACTGATCTGGCCCTGCATCGACATTCGGTGGTGTATTCCCGTTTACGCTCTCATAGTCGATAAATAATCTGGCCGCACCCGTGCGACTACCTTCAAACGCCTCTGCAACACGCTCGCCGGTACCTTCGATAACAAATGAAAGCGCGTTACCTTGTTGCCAGTCACGACGACTAACAATCTCTTCGACCAGCGCAGAAAGATCTGGTGTCCTCTGCTCGCCTGCAGACTGCCCGACTTGACGCCATGCACCGGGTGTCCATGAGACAGAGGCGTTTGTACGCGACCTGCGGCTAACGTCATATCGAGAAGTCCTCCAAGGGCTGGCATCATCACTTGCAACACCATGGATCTCCAGTGATGTGGGCCCTGAGCTGTTTTCGTCTGTCTGGAATTGCAGGTAGGCCCGGACGATATTGACGCCTTGTGGAACATCAATCGAGTTGAAGCGTAGTCCCACGACCTGATCAACATTGGCATCAAAGATAAGTTCTAAGTCACTGCTGTCAAAGTCAACGCGACCACCGCCTCGCTGCTCTACATCATCATTTCCAGCCGCAATAACCGTTTCGAATGAGACGACGCC
>JBGCFI010000058.1:0-44239 GCA_045106855.1 Granulosicoccus sp. | reverse complement strand
CATTTACGATCGCGAACGTGATGAGATCACCTACGGCCGTATACCGGCAGGTTCAGTCGTAGTATCTGGCAACCTGCCTTCTGAAAACGGTAAGTACAGCCTTTATTGTGCCGTTATCGTCAAACGAGTGGATGAAAAAACCCGCAGTAAAGTGGGCATCAACGATCTACTAAGACTTGTGGATTAATCAACACCACTATGCAGCCTGTTACCGGCAAGGCAATGTCCGGTGGCAGGTAGCAGTTATGTGTATTGACAGTTCAGATCCATGAATCACCAGGGCAAGCTAGTAGAATAGATCAAAGGTCACGCGAGCTCTCACGAGAGCTGTGTGAATTGCTATTTACAGACAGTATTGGCGTATCGTTCAAATTTGAATGGAGTGCCACCAGAGTCCTCACGCTCACAAATGACCAAGTTCACGCTGCTAGCAGACTAACTGCAACCGCGATAGACAATGGTGCTTGAAGTATCTGGAGATTATTATGACGAACGGTATACCAGTCCCCACAAGGATATTGGGTAATGTAGACGGCGGCCTGGAGGTATCGGCCCTTGGTCTGGGCTGCATGGGCATGAGTGAATTCTATGGTGCCCGTAATGACGCATCATCCATGCTAACGCTGCACCGTGCTATCGATCTCGGAATTACGTTTCTGGACACCGCCGACACCTATGGTCTAGGCCACAATGAAGAACTTATCGGCCACCTGATCGCAGAGCGTGGACGAGCGGCCGTCACGGTGGCCACCAAATTCGGTATCCAGCGAGAGCCTGGTGCTTACACACGAGGCATCAATAACGATCCGGCTTACGTTACCGCAGCCTGCGAAAAATCCTTGAGACGACTAGGTGTTGACACACTGGATCTGTTTTACATTCACAGGGTGGATATCAACAGACCCATTGAAGAACCCATGGAAGCGTTGTCTCAATTGGTTCGCGATGGCAAAGTTCGCCACATTGGTATCTGCGAGGTATCTCCTGACACCCTGCGGCGCGCGCATGCGGTGCACCCCGTAACTGCACTACAAAGCGAATATTCACTGTGGACGCGTGAGATAGAAGGTAACGGTGTGCTGGAAACATGCAGAGAGCTGGGCATAGGCTTCGTGCCCTACTCACCTCTTGGCCGAGGCTTCCTGACAGGAAAATTCAGCTCAACCGACGCGCTGGACGACAATGATTTTCGCCGGATTAATCCACGATTCCAGCGTGATAATTTATCGGCTAATCAAGTTATTGTTGAAAATATCAGCGATATGGCAAAGCAGAAAAGATGCACGCCTGCGCAGCTATCGCTGGCGTGGGTCATGTCACAAGGCAATGACATAGTGGCCATTCCCGGCACCAAGCAAGCTACCTATGTAGAACAAAACACAGCATCGCTGGCAGTGCAATTGAGCGCAGGTGATTTGGCTTTACTGGATCAGCTTGTTCCTCCAAATGCAGCTAAGGGCAGTCGTTATAGTGAGGAAGGCATGAAGGGAATCAACGCTTGAGCGCTTATTCCTCGCGGGCTTTCAGTTGAGCCTGTATTGCCCCGGACATCATGGTTCTCGGGAAAAACACCTCCGGGCAGAAAAAATTGTGAAGGCCTTGTACCTTTCTCCAGATAAGCCTGATTGATGAAAAAAGCGCTGGCATCTGCAAATGGAGATTTTAAACTGCTCAATCTTCTTTGCAGCCTGCCTCGTATGGCTTAAACTTGCGCCTCAACACTATTTGTATATCGCCCCGCTAGCCTGATCTTTGAGAGCAACAATGTATAAGAACCTGGTACTCGTATTCTGTCTTGTATTACCATCAATATCTTTTCCCGCTGAAAAAGCGGATTTTCTGGCGTTCTTTGAACAATATCAGCGCCTCTCGTTTGAATTCGATACATCCGTTGTAACGATGTATGCAGATGACGCAAAAATAATGGGTGCTCGGAAAAAGGCAGACGGCACAGAAGAGAAGATGACCATCGATGGAACCCGCTGGAAAACGATCATTGCGGCATCTATGGATCAGGCAAAGCAAGTCGGGGATCGCAGTGAATACCGTGACGTTGATATTGAATTAACCGAGGGTCGGGGCAAAATAACGGCAACCCGCTATTCGACGGTTGATTGTTTTACCGACGAGCGCTTCTATATGGTGGTGGAAGATGCAGGAGACAACAAACTGCAAATTATCGAACAGTTTATGGAAACTCCGGTTAAATCGTTGTGTGAAAATTCAGAACCGGATTTGCCGGAATTTCTCCAAAGCACTGTCAAGATGATCAATGAGCAACTGCCCGCAGTTATAGATGCAGAAACACATTTGGTTAAAACATCGGCTGAAGGCAGTCAGCTCACTTATCACTATGTATTGGTTAACTACACATCAATGACGTTATCAACTGATGACGCTGCCGCCAAACTAGAACCTCTCGTTATTCATCAATCATGCAATAGCCCCAACATGCGTCCTATTCTTGATCAAGATGGATTGATAACCTACATCTATCGAGGCGCGGATTCTGTACAGATCGTCAAATTCGATATCGATAAGACAGTTTGTTAGAGTTACATATTTTGTGTCGCCCCCACCGCGGAAGCCTACCCAACTAAGGCGTAACGGGCGGACACAAATTGATCCGCCGGAGATCGCAGCGCAACAGGCGGCCAGACCTGCCGAACGGTTCTGGATTTGTGCACCTTACTTGTGCTTGTGCCAGAGATTGCAAGTGCCGGTATTGCCGCCACCGCACTACCCCCAGCAACAGCCGCAATGCTTTTCAATGTATTTCTTTTCTTCTTGTCTAACAATTGTATGTACCCTGGAATTATGGAGTTCTAACGCAATGTGCGGGTACCGAGCAATAATTTAAAGACTTTTGCCAAATAATGTGGGAAGCATACGCGTGTAAAAGATGTCGTCATGTGTCTTCAGGGTGACGGCTGAATAGTGGTGTTTGCCTGGATTTTGATAGTGTACGAAAGAACGATGTCATCCTCGATAGTTATGGCTCTTACGCTAAACCAGCGTATTTTCCAATTGTTGATACATTAGAGCTGCAATTAAATATTCATATCGCAGCCTGCGCGCTTGAGCAAGCTGGAGACCTAGCTGATTCTTTTTATATTTGCCTGTTTAAGTTACTAACTATCACTCCGCACACAAAGTGAGGTATGGTTCTAGTCAGGCTAGCGAGCCTGATGTTTCAACGTATTGCAAGACAGGTTGGCCTGCGCCAGCCGTTCACTACGGAGATGTAAGTCCATGATCACAACAGTAAAACAAGGTGCAAGACGCACGATTTTGAAGCGAACGCTGGGATCGTTCGCCATAGCGATAGCATTAGGCACGGTCAGCGTAACGACAACGATCGCGCAAGCAGCAACGCCTGACAATATGCTGGTAATTGCTAATCGAATTGACGATATCACGACCTTTGATCCTGCACAATCCTTCGAGTTTGCGGGTAGCGATGTGAATCGCAATGTGTATGGAAAACTAGTTAACTTCGACCCCATGAATCTGGAGGCCGGGTTTGAGCCGGATCTAGCTCAGAGCTGGACGGTATCTGAAGACGGCAAGTCCATTACGTTCACCATGAAAGAAGGTGTGAAGTTCCACTCAGGTAATCCAGTTACCGCAGCAGATGCGGAGTTCTCGTTACGACGGGTTATTCAACTGAACAAAACGCCATCCTTCATCCTCACACAGTTTGGATTTACGCCCGAAAATATCGAGCAAACGATCGTCGCTGAAGGCAACACATTAACGATAACCACCGACAAGAAATACGCAACCTCCTTTGTGCTCAACTGCCTGACGGCTACTGTAGGCAGCATCGTTGAAAAAGCATTGGTCATGGCAAACGAAAAAGACGGTGACCTGGGCAATGAATGGTTAGCCACCAATTCTGCAGGATCAGGTGCTTATAAAGTCGTCAGCTGGAAGCCTGTAGAGTCAGTAACACTTGAAGCCAATCCAGATTTTTACAAGGGCGCACCTGCCATGAAGAGGGTAATCGTGCAACACGTACAGGAATCCGCTACACAACGTTTATTGCTGGAAAAAGGTGACGTCGACGTGGCCCGCAATCTGAATCCTGAAGATATTGCGGGTATTGCTGGAGCTGATGGAATCGATGTAGACACGGAGCTTCGCGGTAGACTGATGTATTTGTCGTTTAATCAAAAGCATCCACAATTGTCAAACCCGAAAGTCGTTGAAGCATTGAAATACCTCATCGACTATGAAGGCATGCAAGACAGCTTTCTGAATGGACAGTGGCAGGTACATCAAAACTTTCTACCTGCTACCTATCTTGGAGCCATCGACGATCAACCCTTCTCTTTTGACGTGGAAAAAGCCAAGGCACTGCTCCAGGAAGCAGGTGTCGATGGTATGGAGATCGAGGCGGGCGTTCGTGAAGCACAAGACAGAATCGAGATCGCCCAAACCCTACAGAATGCCTTTGCCAAAGTCGGTATTACTTTGAACATCACAGTAGGTACAGCGAAACAGATACTTACGCGCTACAGAGCACGGGAGTTGGACATGTATATCGGTGCCTGGGGCCCCGACTACCCGGATCCGCATACTAATGCTGGAACATTCGCCTATAACCCGGACAATTCGGATGAGGCTCAAGCGACCGGCCTGTTGGCTTATAGAAATGCATGGGATCCAGGTCCACTGAATGATATGGTTGCAGCAGCCGTTGAAGAAGGTGATACTGATGCACGACGTGCGATGTATGAGGAAATTCAGCGAGAATTTCAATCAAGTGCGCCATTTGCGGTGATGTTCCAGAAAACAGAACAAACCGGACGTGTTGCTGCGGTTCAAAATCTAAACTTGGGCAGTGCCGTTACGTCAGTTTCTTATTGGCCTGTTACCAAATAAGCAACGCTTGCGAGCGTACTCTATCAGCATGAGTTGACAGTAATTATCACAACATGAGTGCTTCTCAGGCAATACCAGGGCCTCAATCACCGCGATTCCGATTGTGGTGGTTGACGGCCCTTTTTAGCATCACCCGTACGCTTGGCATGATTCTCATTACCATGCTTGGCTTATTGTTTGTGACTTTCGTCATCGGTCGCATAATGCCGATTGACCCTGTCATATCGGTAGTTGGTGAGCGCGCCAGCAAAGAGGTATATGACGCTGCGTATCAAAGCATGGGACTCGACAGACCCTTGCTCGTACAGTTTTTTCTGTATATCAGTGATGTCGTCCGTGGTGATTTCGGACAATCCTTGCTAAATTCACGTCCGGTGATCGACGACATCAAACGTGTTTTTCCTGCAACGCTTGAGCTTGCCACGCTAGGTACATTAATTGGAATCCTTATCGGCGTCCCATTGGGTGTTATAGGCGCGGTCAAGCGCGACACCTGGATCGATCAGCTCGTCAGAATCATAGCTCTAGTGGGCTACTCCATGCCTATATTCTGGCTGGGGCTGGTTGGTTTGCTGGTTTTCTATGGCATTCTCGGTTGGGTTGGAGGCCCGGGCAGAGTAGGAATTTTCTATGTCGACGTGGTGCCAGTTGTCACCGGTATGATTCTAATAGACAGTGCACTGGATGGTCAGTGGGATGTATTTCGCGATGCGGTGAGCCATATCGTATTGCCAGCATCCATTCTCGGATACTACAGCCTGGCGTATATCAGTCGTATGACACGCTCTTTCATGCTCGAGCAGCTAAGCTCAGAATACATTACCACTGCTCGGGTTAAGGGTTTGTCAGAGTATGCAGTCATAACCCGACATGCCTTCGGTAATATCAAAGTACAACTTGTCACCGTTATCGCTCTCAGCTATGCCAGCCTGCTGGAGGGTTCCGTGCTGACGGAGATCATCTTTGCATGGCCGGGTATAGGCAGTTACATCACGACCGCCCTGCTCTCCGCTGATATGAATGCCGTGCTGGGCGGCACCGTAGTTGTCGGACTGGTATTCGTCTGTCTCAATGTATTTTCAGATTTGTTGTATGTTTTCTTTGACCCTCGATCACGCTGACGTGCATCACTCATACACAGATAGTTTTGCTGTCGCAGCTTTATGCTCTTTCGGAGCATGGTTCGTATGAGGGGTAGTCTGGTCCAATGGCTGAACGAGGAAAGCCCAACGTCACGTTCACAGGCACGCCTCTCTTCGATCTATCACGGCTGGATCGAGTTCAAGGCTAACCGTCTAGCGCTACTTGGATTAATTATTCTGGTTCTCCTTGTATTGGTTGCAGTGTTTGCACCAATACTAAGTCCTCATGATCCTATTGCACAGGATCTGGCAAATCGCCTGGCACCACTGGGCACTCCCGGGCACCTTTTCGGCACAGATTCCCTGGGCAGGGATATTCTCAGTCGACTCATCTACGGCTCACAAATAACACTCTATATTGTTGGATTAGTAGCATTAATTGCCCCCATAGCAGGTCTGTTTATCGGAACGGTAGCTGGCTATATTGGCGGTTGGGTAGATATTGTATTAATGCGGTTCACCGACATATTTCTGGCTTTCCCCAGATTGGTTCTTGCGTTGGCATTTGTAGCCGCGTTAGGTGCTGGAATCGAAAATGCGGTGCTGGCTATCGCATTGACCGCGTGGCCGCCCTATGCCCGAATTGCACGAGCCGAAACCTTAAGCATCCGGCGTTCGGATTACATCAGTGCGGTTAAGTTACAGGGTGCCGGTGCGCTTCGAATAATCACGCGCCATATCTGGCCATTGTGTATCGCGTCTCTGGTTGTGCGTATCACGCTGGATATGGCTGGCATTATCCTGGCCGCAGCAGGACTCGGTTTTCTTGGCTTGGGGGCACGTCCTCCATCACCTGAATGGGGGGCCATGATCGCTGAAGGTCGACGCTTCATTCTCGATCATTGGTGGGTTGCCACGATCCCGGGCATCGCCATCTTTATCGTCAGTCTCGCATTCAATCTATTGGGCGACGGTCTACGCGACCTCCTGGACCCAAAGAGCGGATCTTCATGAACCTGCTGGATGTCAAGCATTTAAACGTATCGTTTCCCACGAGAAGCGGCGTGTTCGAGGCCGTAAGAGATGTCTCTTTTTCACTAGGTCGAGAACGACTCGGAATAGTCGGTGAATCAGGTTCCGGCAAGTCATTAACCGGGCGTGCAATTTTGCGTCTTATCAGACCTCCCGGGCAGCTCGGCGCCGCCGCCCTGACTCTGGAGGGAGATGATTTGCTGTCGATGAGCGAACGGCAGATGCGTTCCGTGCGGGGCCAGCGTATTTCCATGGTTATGCAGGATCCTAAATTTTCGTTAAATCCAGTTATGCGGGTGGGTGAACAAATAGTCGAGGCGTATCGACAGTCTTCCGGTGGAGGCCGGCGTGAGCGCAAACAGCGGGCACTCACCATGCTCGAATCGGTTGCCATCAGAGATCCCGAGCGCGTGTTTAATGCGTATCCACATGAAATGTCAGGTGGTATGGGGCAACGCATCATGATAGCGATGATGCTCATTCCCAACCCTCGTATTCTGATAGCCGACGAACCTACCTCTGCCCTGGATGTCACCGTACAGTTGCAAGTACTCAATATCATGGACAAACTGGTGCGCGACAGGGGCATGGGTTTGATTTTTATCAGTCACGATCTCAACCTCGTGTCTGCATTCTGCGATCGTGTATTGATAATGTATGCAGGCAGAATCGTTGAAAGCTGCCAGGCTGACCAGCTCTATCAAGCGAAACATCCTTACACTCAAGGTCTTCTCAATTCGCTACCTCGACTGGACGCCCCGAAGAAACATCTGGCAGTCCTTGAACGAGACCCACGCTGGAAAGACCATGCCATTGAGCACAGACAAACCGAATTAGAATTGCCGCATGGCTGATCCACAAGGCATAGACATTAATAACCTCAATGTCTGGTTTGGCGAGGGCGCCGATCGTGTCGACGCCGTACGTTCGGTCACGTTGTCGGTTGCAAAAGGCGCGTCGGTTGGTTTGGTTGGCGAGAGTGGTTCCGGAAAATCGACGATCCTGAGAGCAATAACCGGGCTAGCCGGCAGTTGGTCCGGATCCATGAGCGTTGGTGGGGAGTCTCTTGGCCGTAAACGCAGCGCAGACTTCTATAATCGCGTGCAAATGGTTTTTCAGGATCCTTACGCCTCTTTGCATCCCAGGCATTCAGTCGATCAGGTACTGAGTGAAACACTGTCTTTACACCGCCTTAAGGATATTGACAAACGGATCGTAAAACTGCTGGACGATGTTGGCCTTGGGCCTGCGTTCCGCTTTCGCTATCCACACCAGTTGTCGGGAGGTCAACGTCAGCGCGTGGCGATTGCTCGCGCCCTGGCATCCGAACCCTCAATACTACTACTTGATGAGCCTACCTCTGCTCTCGATGTGTCAGTGCAAGCAGAAATTCTCAATTTGTTGACAGATCTTCGCTCGGAAAGAAAGCTTACCTATCTGATGGTATCCCACAACCTCGCTGTAGTAGGACATCTGTGCGACTCCGTATTGGTGATGCAAAACGGTAGCATCGTTGAATTACTGACCGTGTCGGATTTACGGGCGCAGCAGGCGTCCCATCCATACACACAACAATTGCTCAAGAGCTCTATGGGATTTGTAAGGCAGGACACAGATAGCCTCGCAGAATAAATCTATTCCAGAACTGAAGCCCCCGATCTGAAGCTCTTGAGAGCAATAAACACAGTACCTTAACGGTTTTGTGTGACAGTTTTCGATGAATAAGAGGCGCTAGTAATTCACTTTGCCTTGATGAGCCTGGTATTTTAGCGTTTCAGCGCAAAGCTATTTTTCCGGGCGAAATTCATCAGCAGTGAGTTAAAATAGAATTGACTATTGTTGAATTAAGCGCGTTCACCATAAAAACCAGACTCTTTCATGAAATCAACTACTATCCAAATTTTTGGAATTCCAAACTGCGATACGATGAAAAAGGCACGTGCCTGGCTGAAAGAACAGAATATCGAGTATGAGTTTCACGATTATAAAAAAGCTGGTATCGATAAAGACACACTTAATGACTGGGTGGCCCAGGTAGGTTGGGAAGCTCTATTGAATCGCAGAGGAACCACGTGGCGAAAAGTACCTCAGGATGTCAAAGACAGCGTTGATGAAACCACCGCTATCGATCTAATGCTGAACTCTCCCAGCATGATTAAACGTCCCGTTCTTACAGTGAAAAATCACATCGAAGTGGGATTCAGTCCTGATGCATACTCAGCCATTTTCAAGTGATTACCGAGTATCCGCAGAGCAAAAGATTAGCACCCTGGTCAGGCAGAGACAGCAAACTATCAATTTTCCATCCCGTCTAAAACGGATACCCGAACTAAGCAGAATTTTCTTCTACGACAATAGGTTTGACGATAGGACGCCCATCAGCACCAAAAAAAACACTGGGCTTTTGCTTGCCCTGCACCTTCCAGAGCAACATTTTCCGAATAATACGCACTGTAATCCCCAACGGAAACTTTGCGGAGTGTGATGGATAGTCCGGCGCGCCCTTAGCATACTGGGTTTGCACATATGCCCTGACTGGGCCAAGTACACTGTCACGATCCGGAACATCCATAAAGGTGTGGATGACCCCGACAAAAGGCATTTTTGCGTTAATGGTATTGCCCACGGGTGTATTGCAACAACTTGTATACCAGCGAATCAAGCCCTTCTTCTTGAGCTGTAAACACTGCAGCTTTTCCTGCCCTTGTTGAATACTCAACTGCGCCTGAGATATCTGGAATATTTCTGTCCCACCAAAATCGTCCAGCGTATCTGAATCACGCCCCAGGTATACTGCGAATGCCTGACAATCCGAGCAACAGCAAACCACACGGTTACCACTCGACGGAGTGACATCTGTTGCACTACCCCGGACTTCACCGCATTGGCATTTCACAGATATTGACGTCATGTGTCTATCCTCTGTCTGGGCTGTTAGCAAGAGTTACCTTAAGACAATAACATCTTCATCACTTATGCTAACTGACTTTCTCATGCATAGGTAGGTGGGTTTTTCGTACCCTTCGTGAGAACCTTCACCGATTTTTTCGAAGCCCAGTTTCGTGAAAGCAACATGGTTTTCCGTCAATTCAATCCGTGTTTGCAGCTCAAGGTATGGTTTACCCAACACAATCGCACGCCATTCGGCCAAGTGCACAAGATGTCGTGCATAGCCAGTACGTCTTGCTGTCTCTGCGACTGCCAGTTTACTCAAATATAGGGAATCTTCCTTCAGTGTCATCATCACACAAGCCCGAACAGGATTACCCACTGACCAGACTTCTCCCGTCTCGCATTTGGCCGCAATATCTGCAAGCGTCAGTCTGTGCATGGATGAAGGGGGATTTATCCGGCTGTCCATATAGCTGAAACTGTTCCGGATCAACTCAAGGATCAATGTAAGCTCACGGTCGGACGAGACATGCCGAACGGCCGGAAATTCTTTCATGTGGATTTCATACCCTTATCAATTCGCAGTCTCCACAGGCATCATACTGGTCTGTGCTGTGACTGACGCTAGATGTCTGGATAACTCGGCAGTTGTATATTCTGTACCCATATATAACGCTTCAACTTACTATTTTACAGTACGATCAAACAGGATTATTGATCGACTTGCTCACCTTCATGTGTCTGCATGTCTCTCGACAACGCATACTGGCACCGAAAATATGACGCTCACTGATCACCATGGATCATCCAGTTCAGATAGTTGCAATGAATCGGCTTATGCGTATTTGCAAATGCCGGATTCCACAGATTTGAAAGAAAGAGTCGGTTAAAATGCAAAAACGAAAGCCTTGGTATTACTAAATTCTTCAGGCAATTCGACTGTTCATTACATCGCACTAATGAAAAACTGTTTACGTACCGAGGACTCCGGTGCCTCCAACTAAGCGAACAATAGCTTTGATCAACATCACACAACTAAACATTGATCTTACGAAGGCGTCAACGTGCCGTGAGCTCAATAAGCTGCGTCTACTTACGTCAATGATCCAATGAGTCTATTGGCGATCATGTAATTCCGTTAAATACGACCGCAAAAGCCATCGAGGAAACTCGAAAGAACGTGTCGCCTTTCACCAGGCCGCCGAGTCGACCTGCACCGATGTTGGCACACTTGCAGGCATATCTAGCAGTATTATTGAGCTTCTCGTCACCGGTGGCTAAACTGCATTCACGGGTACTCCGCAGCCGTTGTGACCAGACACCGTAAGCGCTGCAGATTGTCTTTCGAACATTCCCTCGATCACAGTAAACGCACCAGAAACAAACTATTTTTCAATTCGCGGTAGGCAGACTAGACAGGAAGCTAAATAGTGCATTTTTTGATGTGGAAATGGCCTCCCGCTGGTCGGCAGCATGCTTGAGGCGTATTGAATCGATTTACAGGACAAACTGACCCGTAATCCGTGAGCGTAAGATGTAACATATGGGCAATGATGCACAGTTATCAGAATTGATCGTCATCGAGTGGCACTATACTGTCACTCCTACCCCTAGCGGCAGTAGGCTTCGCAGCTATGCTGCTGCTTCAATTCGTTTAAACGCGTCAGGTTCGGTCAACGCGCCGAAAATGACCGCAAAGGAACAAACGCATGCGCGCAGAGGTACTCAACTCCATTCTTAGCGATCTGAATGGCTCCACAACTGACATCGAAGCATCGGCTGTCTTATCCACTGATGGCTTGATCATGGCATCCATGCTGCCCGGATCCATGGACGAAGATCGCGTCGGTGCCATGAGCGCCGCCATGCTTTCTCTGGGTGAGCGCATCTCTTCAGAATTGATGCGAGGCGAACTGGATCAGGTTCTGATAAAGGGCGATCAGGGTTATGTGCTTATGACCCATGCAGGCAAAGAGGCGGTAGTCACCGTTATTGCCAAGCCAGATACCCGTCTTGGCTTAATCTTTCTGGATATTCGCCGAGCTGCAGAGGCCATCGCCAAAATAATCTAGCCCGACAACTTTGCCCGGTCCTGCATCGCATCTTGCGCAAGCATGATATTGAATCGCACTCTAATGGCAGCATCAACAGACTTGGGTATGTGCTTAGGAAAGTGTGTTCCGAGTATCTCATCAACTTGCTTACGTGCCTTTTCCACCAGTACGGGTTTGTTTTGCTCGGCCCATTCTTTAGGGCTCGTGCGATCACCAATGTTGGGATAGATATACTCGCGTTGCATTAACTGCAGCGTTTGATCATGCCCCAGATAATGGTTAGGCCCCCCGACGCAAACATCACGCATGGCGTGCAGAGACATTGTTTCGTCGTTGACCTCAATACCTCTCACCGTACGATTAATAGCTCCCAGCATATCGTTGTCTATAACCATACTTTCGTAACACACGCCTAGAAGCGATGCGTGCATTCCGGCTGATTCATAGATAAGATTTGCCCCAGAGTGCGCGGCCAGCGTATTGGTATAGGCTTTTTCATAACCGGACTGAGCATCGGGTAATTTGGCATCAGCCATGCCCGCCGCTATTCCTGTTGGCAGGCCGTAGTAGCGGCCCATTTGCCCGCAAGCTGCCATCAACACGGCTTGTTCACCACTTCCACCACTCATGGCACCGGTGCGCAAGTCAGAAACAAACGGCCAGGTACCGAATATCGCCGGATGCCCCGGAACCAGTAAATTGACAAAGACCAGTCCAGCCAGAACTTCGGCAACCTCCTGAACAACAGACCCTGCCAGCGCGGCAGGACTGGTTGCTCCGGCTTGACCAGCAGCCAGCAACAGCACCGGCATACCACCTCGCACAGCCGTCTCCATGCAATGACAGGCATCTTCTGCAAAACGCAATGGCGGGACCACGAAACAGTTAGACATGCTGACAAAAGGACGTGCACGCCATTGCTTTTCGCCACCAGCGATCATGTGCAGCATCTCCAGTGACTCTTTTACATGCAATGGCTCTACCCAACTGGAGCCAACATGTTTTGTTGTTGCACTAACGGCCGCATAACAGGTATTGACATCGAGATCGATCGGCTCAGCGAGGTCACGAGCAACCAGGCAACGCTGAAAAAAATGAATGTTATCCATTCTGTCGACCAGCCGGGCCATGTTGTACAGATCCATCAACGTGGAATCACGATATTCCCGCGCATCGATATCTACAATATGAACCGCTGCCCCAGCCGTGCCAAAGTAAACTCGTGAACCCGATACTTCGATATCGTGTGCCGGGTCTTGACCATAGAGCACCAGCTCCTTCGCACAATTAGCTAGCGTGTCTTCAACTAGAGCACGAGGGAAAAATAACCGCCCATCTTTATAGCTGCCACCGGCTTTCAAGACCGCATCAATACAGGAAGGGATAGCTTGCGCAAGGCCGATTGTGGACAGGGCCTCCATGACAGCTTCGTTAATCTTGTGCATGTCGTTCGACGACAGTGGCTGGAAAGATCCCCCGGTCATGCCGGGTCTGACCGCTCTGTCTTCTGCCGCTAAAGGCGCATGGCGAAGCGCTCGCTTGGCGGCCCTGGCCCCACGGCGGCTGGTCTTTCGGGTGGCTTCTGCCATGAAATCAGCTCCAGACTAATGCGAACTAGCGGTCATTCGAGTATTAGCGCTGCCATACCTCCAACGACGGGACGAAACGACAGATAAGCTCATGTAAACGACGCAGCCTACGGTGCATTCACCAATATGGCGCAAATAGAACAGAGTTATTACGTAATGACTAACCCATAAGCCCGGCAGCAATCAAGTGAGTATGCAGGGCCTTGATATGCGCCGGCCCAACCTCGCAGCAGCCTCCTACTATAGAAGCTCCGTTATTCACCCAGGACACAGCGTGACGGGCATACTGCTCCGGACCGAGATCTTTTCGCGCTTTCAGTACGTCGACTGTGCCACCTGGCTGCAGAGCATCGACTGACACGAACGCGTTGGCATACGCTCCAATTCTCTGGGGCAGCCCTTGCAACTGTGGCCACGCCGCTTCTATCGCTTCAGGGTGACTACAATTTAACAGGATAGCGTCCAGTCCGAGAGGCCCCAGCACTGTTAAGGCATCCGCGAGATTCTCACCACTGCGCAGCTGATCGGGTTGATCATCTTTCACGGACATCGCCAGCCAGACAGGTTTGCCACTTTCCAATGCCGCGGTCGCCGCCAGACGGGCTTCGTCAATTGAAGCCATGGTTTCACACAAGAAGAGATCCGCAGCCGGCGACTGCAGCTCCACCAGGCGACGGTAGGTTTCAAGTGTCACGTTCTCGGGCAACGATAAATCGGGCCGGTAGCTGGCCACTAGCGGCGGCAAACACCCCGCAATAGATACCGGGTGAAGATCGGCAATGTCTATGGCCTCTTTTGCCACTGACATTGCACTCTGATGAATCGGCTGCAGATGCTCACCGGCATTTTCACGTTGCAGCCGTTCTGGCGTTGCCGAATAGGTGTTGAGCGTCAGGATGCTAGCACCGCTTCTTATGTAGTCCACATGTAAATCGCGTACAAGCTCCGGTTCTTTGAGCATGACGTCTGCAGACCATAGCGGCGTCGGGGCGCGTTTGCTTCGTCGCAACAGTTCCTGGCCGAGACCACCATCAAGTAAAGTGACCTTGCTCATGGCCGGGCTAACGTCAGGCGAAGGCCCAAAGGGTTGAATGTCGACATTGTGTAAGCACGGTTCCTGAGATTAGTGATCATAATTCGAGTGCGAATGGAGCCTCCCTGCCTCAGCGCTCATGCGCGCAGATTGTACAAGCTGCACCTAAACAATGCATAGGCAACTGAGTCATATCGGTGCGTTTTTCGCACGACATTGTTACTATTGCGCATCAACAAGGTTAGGTGAGCACTAGTGGAAGCATTTCAGGCAGGAACTGACGTATTTTTCGTACTCATGGGCGCTATTCTGGTGCTTTTCATGCACTCGGGGTTTGCATTTCTCGAAGTAGGCACCGTTCGTGAGAAAAATCAGGTCAATGCGCTGGTCAAGATTTTCTCCGACTTCGCTGTCTGTACTGTGGCTTATTTTTTCATTGGGTATCCGCTTGCCTATGGTCTCGATTTTTTTGCGCCGGCTTCAGAACTCGCCATCAACAACGGGTATGAGCTTGTCAAATTTTTCTTCCTGTTGACGTTTGCCGCAGCCATCCCGGCAATCATCTCAGGCGGTATCGCTGAGCGAGCCAAATTCTATCCTCAAATTGTGGCCTCCATCATCATAGTGGCCGTGGTCTACCCGCTCTTCGAGGGCATTGTCTGGAACGGCAATTTCGGTTTTCAATCATGGTTGGAAAACCTTACGGGTGCGGCCTTCCATGACTTTGCAGGCTCCATAGTCGTGCACGCAATGGGGGGTTGGTTAGCATTGGGAGCCGTCATCCTGTTGGGTGCTCGTCAGGGTCGATACTCCAAAACCGGCGGGCCAAGTGCAAATTTCGCCCCAAGCAGCATACCGTTCCTTGCGCTTGGTGCATGGATTCTGACAGTCGGCTGGTTTGGCTTTAATGTCATGTCCGCACAAAGCGTGGAAGGCGTTAGTGGACTTGTCGCGATGAACTCGCTGATGGCGATGGCAGGCGGTGCAATCGCAGCTCTGATCGCCGGCCGTGCCGATCCGGGCTTTTTGCACAACGGACCTCTGGCCGGCCTTGTTGCCGTATGTGCAGGGTCGGATATCATGCACCCCATCGGTTCCCTGATAGTTGGCGCGGTTGCCGGTGTCCTGTTTGTCACAGCGTTTACGATGGCGCAAAATCGTTGGAAAATTGATGATGTGCTGGGCGTCTGGCCTTTGCACGGTTTGTGTGGTGCCTGGGGTGGTATAGCGGCTGGTATATTCGGCGCTGAGGCACTTGGCGGTCTCGGGGGCGTCAGCCTCACCAGTCAAGTTATCGGAACACTTGCAGGTATCATCTTCGCTACTGCTGGCGGGTTTTTAGTCTATGGTGTATTAAAGAGCATTGTAGGTATCAGGCTATCCGAAGAAGAAGAATTCGACGGCGCAGATCTGAGCATCCACAAAATCTCATCAACATCTTCACGATAGACGGGCTTACAGGATCAATGACATGAAGCGAATTACCGCAATCATCAAACCGTTCAAACTGGATGCCGTTCGCGAAGAACTTGCGGCAGCCGGCGTCAATGGCATTACCGTCACGGAGGTCAAGGGCTTCGGAAGACAAAAAGGGCACACAGAGCTTTACCGAGGCGCCGAGTACGTTATCGACTTCATACCAAAAATGAAGCTGGAAGTTGTTGTCAGCGAAAGCATTCTGGATACCTGTATCGAGGGTATTATCAGAGCTGCAAATTCCGGAAAAATTGGCGACGGTAAAATATTCGTGGATTCAGTGGAACGTGTTATCCGTATACGTACTGGCGAAGAAGGTGAAGAGGCGTTATAGCTTGCCAGTGGCTTAGACCAGCAGGCCCATTCATACGTCGTCTGGTAATTCAGAGCTGCCACCAGCACCAAGTCGCCGTGACTCCTCGGTAGCTGGTGCGTACGAACGATACGCATACAGCTCTAACAACTTCCAGCTATCTCTGTCTACCCATTGTCTTCGCGTTGTTTGATTTACAAGCAGCATATCCTGCGATTCGATACACCTGAATCGATGCGTAAGCGAAGCGGTTTGTGTAGTAGCTGGACCTTGTAGGCAAGTATTTTTGCCATCGGTACTTATCACTACGTCATCCCACGACAACTGAAGCCAGACACCCAGACTGGCTGATACCCTGGCAACCGCAGGCAACATAAGCAATGGGTAAGCTAGATTAACAATGTCGATGCAGTTGTGTGCCGGGTTCTTCCACCACAGTTGGTGATCCGAGAAGGCAGCGGCCGCTAAAATCGGGCATACGTGATCTCCAGCGCTTACCCACGGTAGCTGCTCGATTAATGGAGATACGTCTGCAATATCAAGAGTCGCTTGTTTGTCGAGTAAGCCAGCCAGAAGTGCAGGCCCTGGCAACTGTTGTGTCGTCAGCCACCGAACAGAGTTTGCGGCTTCTTCGGCAATCCCCCAATTCATGCCGGCACCGCGTGCAGCCCTTTTTGCCAATGAAGACACTTCGTTTAACGAAGGGTAAATCCCATTGTCAGACATTTGAATGCGACGTCGAACCCACAACCAAGGGATAAGGCCAATATTGAGCATCACTATTGGCCAGCTGTTGTGGGTATGGCGCACCATCGAAAAGACAAATTCGCACCCAACGATCGGAACGTGGATCGAAACGAGTGGCGCCGAAAAAGGCCAGCTTGCAACGCAATAAATCGATCGGTAGAAGTTCAGCGCCAATGGTATTGTCACGAATTTCGCCATATGGCGCATCTCGCAACAGCTGGACTCGCCTGACTGCATGACGATGTTCAGGCTGTTGTATCAGGAACCGGGCGATCGTCTCTTCACTGGGAAACTCAACCAGGGCATCATACAAAGCCGAGATATCACGTGCAGGAGAAAGAGGCTGCTCATAGGCATCTAACGCTTCGACCTGTCGTTCCCCCAATCGAGGCTCCAGTTTTTCAGCAGAGGTGTACCAGACATAGTTATGACTGTCAGGTAGATTCCAGTCTATCGTTAGCGCCCAATCATAACGGGCGCGGATTTCATGGCATAGGGAGCTCACCTGCATTCCACCATCGATAAGATGCAAGTCTTCGTTAGCAGACAGCTCATCCGCAAGATTGTCGACCAACTCCCCATAAGGCTCAAACAGCATAGACACCAGATATTCTTGAGCATCTATATCAAGGTTTTTCTCGGCCCACAATTGCAATCGGTTCCAAGGGTAATCGTTCTGGAAATCTGCCTGATTAACGTAAGCCAACAGTCTTCTCGCGTCGCTTTTCAAACTCACGAGCTTCTCCTGTTGCAGAGGGTGATTTGATTTCCACTCTTCCAGGGCCTGGATGCCACGTGATAGTAGCTCCCTGAACCTGTCTACCTCATCAGCACTTGCAGATGGAAGACGCCTGACGCGTACCAGGGCCTCTTCGCGAACCTGCAACCAGTTATTTAACAGAACCGGGTGATTGAGCAGAAAGGGCGCCATGCCAAGTCCAGTCGAATTGCCGATCCCCAGGCTTTGTGCCACAGTCGGCTCCAATACCGCTGCAGTTGCGCGCCCAAGTCGCTTGGCTTGGGCACTGGCAACGGCTTGCACAAGATCTTTCGTCAACGCTCGAATCAGATATACCGTCAACATTTCCACTTGAAAAGGTGCTTTAAATTCAGGGCGATGCTCGATTACTTCACGATCAGCAGCACCGAATTTACCCGACCCGTACACCGCCGTGGTACGCATCAGATAACCGACACTGTGAAGATATTCAGTATCCGGTTGTTCACCGTTTGCCAGCGAATCAACGACATGTTCCCACAGCCTGACCGAACGATTCGCACGAGACAGTGATAATTCCCGTTCGCTGACGCGCCCGGCTTCCTGCAACGGAACATTCCGCGAAAGACGTTTGATATCTTCCTCGGTTGGTATGCCATCAACTAATGTGAAGGTGGCATCCCACGCCTCTGCAATAACTCGATCCGAACGTTGGTAAGCTGGCAGATCATGAAAAAATGCGACAAGCGAATAGGTATTCTCCGGCCCATGTGCGCACATGACGGCCCTTCCCACTCCGCGCTCGTCGACGACAAACTCAGGACATGAGAATGTCCACTGCTCACTTTGCATACGGCGCAAAAGAATTCGCATGAAAGACAAACGTGACTGGTGCAGCGAGCCAAGCCGGGCAAGACGCATGACACTTGCCGGGGCGCGGCGTTCGATAACCGGTTCCATTAACCGCTCTTCATTGGTAACAAACTCGTCGTGTAGCATCTATGCCAGTTTCCGCCCACTCGTTTCCACCCATGATACCAGCTACCTCGACCGCGCTCGCCTCTGTCCTTACCAACCCATCGGCGATAACGCTAACGCTGAAACCGGCCGCACAATCCTTGCCCTCAACCTGGCTGACCACGCAACAAGCGGCTTGGCATATAAGCAAAGACTACCCCAGTATGTCATCCGATGCGACATATTCGTAATCCAGTGCTTCCGCCACTTCCCTGCAAGTCACCTTGCCACAATAGACATTCAAGCCGTTTTTCAGATGTATATCATTGCTTAGTGCCTTTTCTGCACCCATACCTGCTATTGCCAGTACATGCGGTAAAGTAACGTTATTTAGTGCATAGGTAGACGTACGCGGTACTCCTCCCGGCATATTCGCAACGCAATAGTGAACGACATCGTCAACAACATACGTGGGATCTGCATGAGTGGTTGCACGTGACGTCTCAAAACACCCGCCTTGATCAATAGCCACATCGACGACAACAGAACCGGGTTTCATATTCCTGACCATTTCAGCAGTTACCAATTTGGGCGCTGCCGCACCGGGAATCAGCACTCCGCCAATGACCAGGTCCGCTTCGAGAACATGTTGCTCCAGAGCATCACGGGTCGAAAACACGGAGTTAGTAGAGCGACCAAAATTTTGCCAGTGCGTTTCAATAACATCAGGGTTACGGTCCAGCACCCAGGTATCAGCTCCCATTCCTACCGCGATATGCGCAGCATGTGTACCAACGACACCGCCTCCAAGAATAACAACTTTTGCAGGGTCAACCCCCGGGACACCGCCAAGCAACATGCCCAGACCACCGTGCGGTTGTTCCAGACAATACGCACCTGCCTGAATTGCCATGCGTCCGGCTACCTTGGACATCGGCGCCAGTAATGGCAACCCGCCTCGAGCAGAGGTAACCGTCTCATAGGCGATACAGATTGCTCCACTGTTAACCAGGTCACGTGTCTGATCCGGATCGGGTGCCAGATGAAGATAGGTGAATAGAATCTGGCCTTTACGGAGCATGGCTCGCTCAACCGCCTGAGGCTCCTTAACCTTTACAACCAGATCGGAACGCTCGAAGACCTCGGCAGCCGTGTCTACAATAGACGCGCCTGCAGTAACATATTCCTCATCACTACGTCCTATACCGGCGCCCGCCGACGTTTCGACGATCACCTCATGCCCACTGCCAACACATTCCCGAACACTGGTTGGTGTAAGGCCAACCCGGTATTCGTGATTCTTGATTTCTTTGGGTACACCGATGATCATGGCAGCCTCCTTAGGGCAGTAGGTATCGTATCGAGGCGCATTGTCGAGCAGAACTGCTCAAAACGATATAGCCAGATACCTACATGCCACACAGCCACATGACGAAAATAGGGACTAAGCGGATCTCAACCTGACTACATTTGTAACAGGTCAGAAAAAGGCACATCCAGCATACCGCCACTCAAGATATCCAGCGGCATTTCTACGCCGTTAACGTTCAGTGTAGTCCCCTCCAGACTGACTTCAGACAAAATAGACTCATCCGTTACGGTAACAAACTCACCTACCCCACCGAGCATCATCATTACAGGTGTGCCAGCCAACGCGGCCACATCGGCATTCAGGGAGCCGTTCAATGTTATTACGTTCAACAAGTCACGGCCTGTGACAACGTTTTTCAAGGCATTCTCACTCATACCATCCGCAGACGCCTCTTTAACTCCCAGACGAATATCCGCGTTGACATCGCCTTCTGCGTTGCCCAAATCGATTGCGTACCTTAATGCTGATCCGGGACCAACCATGTCGGCCAAGGCACCAGCAATGCTTTCAAGAAATACCGAGTCGTCCATATTACTGTCCGGATCGGAAGTCGCTGCGACTACCAGATCGTTGTAACGACGCATACCCTCAACGACCAAACCTTCCATCTCGATATCCATCGAAGCATTCTGCAAGGGCAAAGGCGAATCAATGCCTTTCAGGCTGATGCGAGTATTACCATTCATTACCTCGCCTTCCATATCGGTCCCACTGTATAACTCGAACCTTGATAGAGCAACGGGTACCGGGATATCCGGACTTGACACACTCACCGAGTCAAACGTTACAGTACTGTCTCCCGTATAGATATTGTCGCCATGGTGTTGTACGTCAAGATTCAATTGACCACTCTCAACGTTGATGACTCCACCGGAATTTTCATCATTGAACATCCAGGTGCCCAGCGATCCTTCACCCACGGTCGCTCCATTTTGGGTTTTACTATCAAATTGCAAGCCTGACCAGTTTAAGTCTACCCCCTCGTCGGAGATCTCCAGCGCGTTGATACGCACCTGATTGATGATTTCGCCCGTGTACTTCACATCAGTTTTTATTGTAAACGGCGTAGAATTAGCAAACCATGCTGCGAATTCCTGAGACCCACTAGTGTCTTCAAGCAATTGAGTATTTATGCTGACTGTACCGAGGTTCATACCCTCGGTCCCCATGCGCAGTGGCGCATGTTCGATGTCATGCTGTAAACGGAATAGCAATTCCGCATCAGCGGATCTGGATGTCATCACTTTAGTTACAGCAGAACTTTTGATCATCCCCGAATCGTACCGCTCATTGACAAACACCAAATGCAACTGTCTGTTCAACTGAGCCAGTAGCTCATGGTATTCGCTTTCGGTCTGGCTGCCTGAATACTGTGATGTTCCCGCTATAGCAGCGGCCCCAGCGACAAAAGGCAAAGCAATAATCAGCTTTTTCATGATCAGGAAATTATTTATTGACGGTTATTGTGACTGTGATTTCGGTATCGACAGACTTTTGGACAAATGAAACCCCCTCAGACTCTAACGCGCACAGTGTCACAGGCAAAGCTAACGATGCTGTTGGGCTCGTTCAGCTGTTGTGAGTGCCACTTTATTTCTGAGATAGACAGGGCTTGCATTGTCAGCCGATTGAATCTGGCCTTGCTTCACCTTGTTCGCGCCTATGGCCAGGAGATCGACTGCTTGAGGCAGGCATGCTCTTCGAATCCTGGCACTTACTACAGAAAACTGTTCATGCAAAATATCCTGATAGCGTTCTGCACCGGAACCCGCCCAGATCTCTGCTGCGCTCAAGACCACATTGGCGGGAGATACGATCTGTTCCTCACACACGGCTTGCATCAGACCATCCCTACCTGCCCGGAACTCGCAAAAATACACTTCGTCCATACGAGCGTCGACGCTGATCGCCACCAGGCTATCACCATGCTCGCGGTAACAACCCTGAGCAATACTTTGCAATGTGGATACCCCGATAACACCGATTCCAGCGCCCAGAGCAATTCCCTGGGCGGTGGCAACACCAATTCGTACGCCTGTGAAGCTGCCTGGTCCACAACCGTAGATCAAGGCGTCAAGTTGAGCGGCTTTTAGTCCGGCATCCGACATTAACGAGTCCACCATGGGCAACACAAGTGCACCATGCTGTTGCGAAACCACTCGATGATCTGACAGAGTCTGACCATCCACCTTTATTGCAACACTACAAGCATCGGTAGACGTATCTATTGCCAATAACTTCATGTGCTTTGTTCAGGCTCAATAATCGTTGAATCGTCACGAAATGAACGGCGTTCAGCACGATAGAACTCAACAACCTCATCAAGATCGCGAGTGATCGGCATTGGCGGGAGGCTTGTTATAAAAACTTCACCATAATTACGTGTTCGGATACGCGGATCGCAAAGCACGAGTACACCTCTATCGGTAACATCTCTGATCAGTCGCCCCACACCTTGTTTCAAAGCGATAGCAGCCTGAGGCACTTGATATTCATAAAACGGATTACCACCGCCCTGCTTCATGTGGTCGATACGAGCACTCATGACAGGGTCACCCGGCGAGCCAAAAGGAAGCTTATCGATGACAACAAGCGACAACGCTTCTCCGCGAACATCAACTCCTTCCCAGAAACTACTCGTCCCCAGCAGAACAGCGTTACCAACAGACTGAAATGCTTCAATGAGTTCGCGTTTGGGCATTTGCCCTTGCATCAGCACCGGATAATCCAGTTCACCTTCGATAAGAGCTGCAGCCTCATGCATTGCCCGATAGCTGGTAAACAACAGAAATGCTCGCCCGCCACTGGCATTCAGTACGGGCATTATCATGTCAACAATACTGCTTGTATAGTTTTTGTATTGTGGCTCTGGCAGGTTCTCCGGCAAGTACAACAGAGCGTTATGTCGATAATCAAACGGACTATCCACCTGAAGCTCCCTTGCGCCATCCAGTCCAAGCTGGCTACTGAAATGGCTGAAATCACCACCCACTGCAAGAGTTGCCGACGTAAATATCCAGCTCGAGGCCATAGCTTGCATAGCTCGCTGGAACGGCTGAGCAACCGTCATTGGTGTCATGTTGAGGCTAAAACCGGTGCGATAGGTTTCATACCAATGTACGTATTCGAAATTGGCTTCATTGTCTACAAACCGTTTTAACGTCTCAGCATGCAACTGCGCGCGTTTATGGCAACTCTCAAGCCCTTTACCTCGCTCCGCAACATCCTCAAGTGCCTCTTGCAGAGATCCAAGTAACAAACTGAGACGTTCCAGTTCCCGCTCGATAGACGCCTCGTGCCGTACAGATATCCAGGGCGCTCTCTCCGGTTCGATGGAAAACGCCAGACGAAAATGTCTCACCCCGGTTTCAAGCGCTTGTGCCAACTCTCGAAGTTCACGACAATCCGGAGCTTCATGTAGCTGTTCGCCAACGGTATCTCGCGCAAGATCGAGCAGTTGCCGACTACTTAGCTTACGACCAAAAAACTGTGCAGCGATATCAGGTAACTGATGTGCCTCATCGATGACGAACCCGTTGGCACTAGGTAGTAGTTCTCCAAAACCCAGTTCTTTTAATGCAAGATCAGCACAGAGTAAATGGTGATTCACCACGACTATGTCTGACTCCTGTGCCCGTTTGCGTGCTTTATGAATGTAGCAATCAGCCAGATCTTCAAATTCATGCTTGGAACAGAACTCATCGTTGGAAACGATAAAACTCCAGACCATTGAATCTTCCGGTACGCCGATAACCTCAGCAATATCTCCATACCGGGTATTGCGAGACCAGTCTGTAATTATCCGTAAGTGTTTCTGGTGTCGCTCGTCAAGTAGAGCCGGGTGGCGCATGGCGCGTTGCAGCCTGTGCTTACACAGATAGTTCGCGCGACCTTTGAGTAAACAAGTAGAGACGCCGGAACTTAGTGCCCGCTTTACCAAGGGCAGATCGTTGTAAAACAGCTGATCCTGAAGATGGCGTGTACCCGTGGAAATTATGATGCGCTGACCGCTCAGGATAGCTGGCACCAGATAGGCAAACGTTTTGCCAGTGCCAGTGCCGGCCTCGCCGATTAAAACCTCACCGTGTTCAAATGCCTTAAAAATGGCTTCAGCCAGATGTTGTTGTTCCAGACGCGGCGCAAAACCCGGCAAATGACCCGCCACTGGGCCGTCGTCGCCGAGTACATCACTGACTGAATTGAACTGTTCCATATCCGGTGCCTCCGTGCTCCGGTTGGGAGCTACACAAGCCTATCGCTATCTGTGAGGGGTTAGCCCTGCAAAGCCATGGCAGAGTGCAGCTGTTTAATAACGGCGGTCAGACTACTGTTGATATTGATATAGCTGAACCTGCTTGTGAGCACTCCGTTCGCCCAGAAGGTCACCGCGCATACTGCGGGCGTGTTCGATAATGAGCCAGTTACGATAAAGCAGACGCCTGTTTTCGCCCGCCAGACTGTTGGATCTGGCTGCATAGTTTTCGGCCAGCGCAGGTTCCAGGCTGTCCAGCTTGTATTCAGCCGCCCGACTCCATAACAGACTGTTATCCGGATCAATTTCCATAGCCTCGTAAAGTAGCTCCAGAGCTATCTCAGTTCTGTTTTGAGCTCGGGCTTTTTCGGCTGCAGCCCAAAGGCGAGCGACCTCCTGGCTGGACGTGTCAATTCTGACAGCCCCATCGGGACGAGCTACGATTGGTGCAACTGTCTGGAGAGTCGAACTTCCCGTGTTCCCGGAATTCTGTGTTGCACAGCCGGAGATCAGCAGAACGCCAAGAGCTGCCATGCCCAACTGACAAAGACTACGGCGGCGAACCGTCCAGGCACTGGAAAAAAAAAGTGTTTTCATAGTGTTTTCAAAGTTCTGGTCGCAGCATTCTGCCTAGACCTACGGCTTACAGCAAGCCTTCGAGAACATTGATCTCAATTCTGCGATTCTGTTCCCTACCTTGTGCGGTCGCGTTCGCAGCTCTCGGACGACTTTCGCCATAGCCGTACGGCTTGATTCGCGCCGGATTCACGCCGTTACTGACCAAATAGCGCACCACCGCCAACACCCGCTCTTTGGACAGTTCAAGGTTTCCAGCCGCCGGCCCGCGGTTGTCTGTGTGGCCTTCGACGCTAACCACAACATCCGGGTAACGCTTCATAGCGTCAACATAGCGATCCAGAACGGTCGCTGCGCCTTCCGGCAGCTGTACCATGCTGGGCTCGAAATTCAGCCCGTTTATCGGTCCCATGACGATTTCACAACCTGCCTCATCGACCAACACACGAGACGCGGTGTCGGCACAATCGTCCACGATATCTGGCACAGAGTCGCCATCACGATCCGCGTTTGCGGCGAGTGCTACTGCGGCGTCCCGAGCTTCTGTGCCGGAATTGTTCGAAGGTGTTGATGCACAACCGCCAACCAACAGCACTAAGCCAGCTATCAGAACGTTACAGTTAAATGTCTTCATGGTACTGATCACTCTCAATTTTTAATTTGACACACGTGATGATGCCGACTGGTGAATCGCCATCCTTGATATGCGACATGTATCACCACTGAAATAAGCCTGGAAACCAGCCGGGGTTGATCCGGTTGAACACTCCTGAGCATCCGGTCCTGACGAGACCCAATCGACATTATCGCCCAGTTCTGCTTTCAAGGGTCGTGCCGTTTCACCAGGACGGACCTGCCACAGGGCCTTGTTATCAGCCACCAACAAGTCCTGGTTGGCTGATAAAGTCTTGAAAACCGGCACGATCATGGGAAATACGCCCAGACCAATCACCAAAAACATCGGAACCGTGCGTTGATTGAGTAGATCCAGTAGTGAAAGACGACGTTGCATAGGGTTAAAATGTGACGCCTGCAGGGTATTGCAGCTTGTTAACTAAGGCTAGCAGAGGAAATCAGGACTGCAATTGCGATGCAACGGTAAATCCCTGAGCTTTACTCCCATTCGATCGTGGCAGGTGGTTTGCTGGAAATATCGTAGCTGACACGCGATATCCGGGGGATAGAATTGCAGATGTTGCGAGACACCTCATCCAGCATGTCCCAAGGTAAACGGGCGGCGCGCGCTGTCATGAAGTCGATTGTCTCCACGGCCCGCAATGCAACAACGTAGTCGTAGCGTCTGCCGTCGCCGGTAACACCTACTGATTTCACCGGAAGAAAGACCGTGAACGCCTGCGATACCTTGTCGTAAAGATCATGTTCGTGCAGGGCTTTGATAAAAAGCGCATCAGCATCGCGAAGGATGTCTGCGTACTCTTTTTTGACTTCACCCAGAATTCGCACGCCCAGACCGGGTCCGGGAAACGGGTGTCTCTGGACCATGGCCGGAGGCAAACCAAGATCCACACCGATGGTGCGAACCTCGTCTTTGAATAGCTCACGCAATGGCTCGAGCAGCTTCAGGCGCATCTCGCTGGGCAACCCTCCCACGTTATGGTGTGATTTTATAAGGTGTGCGCTGCCAGTTGTGCTTGCGGCGGATTCGATAACGTCAGGATAAATAGTACCTTGAGCAAGCCACCTGGCGTTTGAAAGCTTTGCTGCCTCCTCTTCAAAGACTTCAACAAACAGGTTGCCTATGATCTTGCGTTTCTTTTCCGGATCAGTGACTCCAGCCAGTGCATCAAGAAAACGCTGTTCAGCATTAACGCGAATAACCTTGACTCCCATATTGTCAGCGAACGTCTGCATGACCTGATCGCCTTCGTTAAGACGCAACAAACCATTGTCAACAAAGACGCATGTCAACTGAGACCCTATCGCCTTATGTAACATCGCTGCAACCACCGACGAATCCACGCCTCCCGATAGAGCCAGAAGTACCTCTTCATCGCCTACCTGCTCAGTGATTCGACGAATAGCATCGTCAATAATGTTGCCCGGGGTCCACAAGCCATCACACTGGCAGATGTCACGAACGAATCGGTCAAGCAAGGTGGCACCCTGAAGTGTATGGGTTACCTCGGGATGAAACTGGATTCCGTAACGATGCGCATTGACGTCCGCCATAATAGCCATGGGGGCGTTGGCACTTGTCCCTATAAGCTCGAAGCCTTCTGGCAAGGCCTCTACCCGATCGCCGTGACTCATCCAAACATCCAGCGTGGCGTGTTCAGCGCCCTCGTGATCTGACAATCCGTCAAACAGTTTTGCCGACGAAATCATTTTCACTGACGCATAACCATATTCACTGTGCGAGGCTTGCGCACGTACATCGCCGCCCAGTTGGTGCACCATAGCCTGCATGCCGTAGCAGATTCCCAGCATTGGAATATCACTCGACAGCGCAGCGTCAGGTATTTTTGGCGAGCCCGGTGCAATGACCGATTCAGGACCGCCAGACAGGATTATGCCACTGGCATTGAACTGACCAACGACATCGTCGCTGATATCCCATGGATGTATTTCGCAATAGACACCGCACTCACGCACGCGTCTGGCAATTAATTGGGTTGTCTGTCCACCAAAATCCAGTATGAGAATACGCTGGTCGTGAAGGTCTGCCATCTGGATGATTTAAAGTCTGTTAGCTGATTCGGTAGTTTGGCGCTTCTTTTGTCATCTGCACGTCATGCACATGGCTTTCCCGCATGCCTGCTCCAGTGACGCGTACAAATTTTGCGTCACGGCGCATGGCAGTGATATCCGGGGCGCCACAATAACCCATACTTGATCGAACGCCGCCGATCATCTGATGAACGATCGCAGACATGGGCCCTTTATAAGGAACCCGACCCTCGATGCCCTCGGGCACCAGCTTGTCTTCGACGTCTTCATCGTCTTGAAAATAACGATCACTGGAACCCGCTCGCATGGCGCCCACAGACCCCATGCCACGATAGGACTTGTAGGAGCGTCCCTGGTAGAGAACGACCTCACCCGGCGCTTCTTCCGTCCCTGCGAACATGCTACCCACCATGACAGAAGATGCTCCCGCTGCTATGGCCTTGGCCATATCTCCGGAAAATCGAATTCCACCATCGGCAATTAATGGCACATCGGTACCGTCAAGCGCAGTAGCTACATCATGAATAGCGGTTATCTGCGGAACACCAACACCCGCCACGATCCGTGTCGTACAGATGGATCCGGGACCAATCCCCACTTTGACACCATCCGCGCCGCGGGCAACCAGATCGGTGGCTGCTTCACCGGTAGCGATATTTCCACCAATAACCTGCACATCAGGGAACTGATCTTTTATCCATGCAACTCTGTCCAGTACGCCTTGTGAATGTCCGTGCGCGGTATCGACGATCAATACATCGACGCCGGCAGCAACCAGCTCTGTCACTCTTTCGTTGGTATCGGCACCGGTACCTACGGCCGCGCCAGCCAGCAAACGACCAAGATTGTCCTTGCACGCATTGGGAAAATCCTGAGCCTTGCGGATGTCCTTGACGGTTATCATGCCGCGAAGCTCGAAGGCGTCGTTTACGATCAGAACCTTTTCGATACGATGCTTATGCAGTTTTTCCACAGCTTCCTCACGTGGGGCGTGTTCCTTCACGGTTACCAGTCGCTCCCGTGGTGTCATGATGTTGGATACAGGCTGATCGAGGCGGGTTTCGAATCGCAGATCACGCTGGGTAACGATGCCGGAAAGCGTGTTCCCATCGACGACTGGCAGCCCCGATATTCCATGCTGCGCAATTAGATCGATAACCTGTTGAATCGTTGTAGAGGGGGTAATGGTGATGGGTTCTGTGACCACACCGCTTTCATGCTTTTTAACGCGTGATACTTCATTTGCCTGACGCTCGACAGAGAGATTTTTATGAATTATGCCAATGCCGCCTTCCTGAGCCAGCGCTATGGCTAGTCGCGATTCAGTGACGGTATCCATCGCAGCCGACAACAGCGGGATATTCAAGGACAGGGAGCGAGTCAGGCGAGTGGTGAGGTCGACGTCGCGAGGCAGGACAATTGAATGGCGGGGAGTTAGAAGAACGTCGTCAAACGTCAGAGCTTCCTGGGAAACCAGCATTGGATTCAAGACCACAGCGTAAGAAACAGGATGCGGCCCAAGTATACAGTGATGCAGAGGTCACCGGTGTATGCTTGTAACAAGATATTTTTCGATTCATTGGGCTAGTGACAGTAACTATCAAAACAGCAGCAACAGGCATGTCGCCAGCGCGCAAAGTGTTTACCGTAAGCCGGCTGAACCAGGAAGTGCAATCCTTATTGGAAAAAGGCTTTGGCACTATCTGGCTTCAGGGAGAACTATCCAATTTCAGCAGACCGGGCAGTGGCCACTTCTATTTCACGCTGAAGGATAGCCAGTCGCAGATTCGGTGCGCCATGTTCAAGGGGCGAAATCGCTATGTGGACTTCCAGCCACAAAATGGCGATGCGGTCATCGTGCGCGGCAAACTGGGCCTTTATGCGGCTCGCGGCGACTTCCAGCTTATTGTCGAGCATATGGAACCCGCTGGCGAAGGACGCTTGCAGGCAGCCTTTGAGGCCACCAAACGTAAACTTGACGATCAAGGCTGGTTTGACGTCAGTGAAAAGCTGGCACTGCCAGCAGTTCCACAAACAATAGGTGTGATTACATCTCCAACTGGAGCTGCTTTACGCGATGTGTTGCAGGTATTACATCGACGCTATCGCCAGGCAGAAATCATCATCTACCCCACCCTTACCCAAGGCGAAGCCGCAGCACCTGCTATCGTCAAGGCGTTAACCAAGGCTAATCAGCGATCCGAGGCTGATGTCCTGTTGCTTGTAAGAGGTGGTGGATCCCTGGAAGATCTATGGGCTTTCAATGAAGTGGCCGTAGCCGGGGCCATACGTGAAAGCGATATTCCCGTGGTCGCAGGCATTGGCCATGAAGTCGATATCACAATCAGCGATCTTGTGGCAGATCTCAGAGCGCCAACCCCTTCGGCCGCTGCAGAACTCGCAACGCCGGATACCAGCAATCTGCAGCAACGTGTCGAGAGCGCCGCTCGACAACTGGCACAACACCAGATGTTTCTGGTTATTAATCTTGCCAGGAGGCTACGCCAGCAGGACACACGATTGCAACTCAGACACCCTGAGCGCCTCCTTCGAGAGCAGGCACAACGGGTGGATGATCTGGTGCAACGGCTCCAAAGAGCGTGGCAACTGAGTAGCGAGCAGCGAAGTAACCGCCAAAGCCGGCTGGATGCCCGTTTACATGCGAAATCTCCAGCAATCAGGGTTCAACAACAAAAATCGGCATGGCAGTCTCTGAATAGCCGACTCGTTTCCGCTGTCAACAAAGGCCAGATCAGGGCGCGCTCAGATTTCGAACTGTTGGCGCGAGCGTTGAATAGCGTCAGTCCTTTGGCAGTGCTTGACCGTGGCTACGCGATGGTTAAGAAGGACAATCAGATCATCATGAATTCAAGTAGCGTGAGAGCAGGTGACGAAATCACAGCCAGACTTTCGAGTGGTGAGATCGTAGCCGTTGTCAGCGCTAGCAATGCAACTGGCAATATATTACATGAAAAAGAAAATTCTTATGAAAACAAGGATAAAGGCTAAGCTTAGGACGTAGAGTCGAACTAAAGCATCAGGTTTTGATTGCCTAAAGGTGATTTTTCTGGTAAAACCCCCGCTGCTAATTTCTTGATCCATAGCGGATCCATGTGACGAAAGTAACTTGTTAGAAAAAACCAGCTCCGCAAACCAGGCTTCGGCGGAGTCCGAAAAGATCGCACCCAGACTGGCTGATCGAGCCACTGTTGCGAAGAAAAAACGGCGAGTAGGACAGTTGCCGTGGAGAATGCTGACTTGACCGATTCAGACGACAAAAAGCCCGCCGCTAGTAAAACTGCAGCCAAAAAGACTGCATCAAGCTCAACGACTACAAAAAAGAAAGATAGCGCCAAGAAAGTCGCAAAAAAAACAGCTTCCAAGAAAACAGCTTCCAAGAAAACAGTTTCAAAGAAAGCAGTTGCAAAGAAAGCAGCCGCTGGAGGTACCGCTGGCAAAAAGGTTGCTACCAACAAGGCGGCGTCCGGTAGCACTGCTGCAAAACCTGCAAGCAAGGCAAAAGCCAAGAAGACGACGGCTAAAGCCGTGAAAGACGTCGACGAAAACAACTCACCAACTAACCCTGTACAAAACAAAAACGTGGCAAAAAAGGCAGTAAGCAAGAAAGACGATACATCAGCGGCTGTAAGCTATGCAGAGGTTGATCAAGATGACGATCTGGATGATCTGCCAAGTGGGCTGTCAAAAGCTCCGGTACCCTATGAACGCAATGCAGGGCATTACATGGATCCCGCCCAGCTGTCCCATTTCAGCAAGAAACTGGCGGAATGGAAGCAGCAGCTTATGGAAGAAGTCGATCGCACTGTGGGTCATATGAAAGACGACGCTACAAACTTTCCTGATCCCAATGATCGAGCCACACAGGAAGAGGAATTCAGCCTCGAGCTACGCACACGGGATCGGGAGCGCAAGTTGATAAAGAAAATCAATGAGGCGCAAAAGCGTATTGACGATGATGAATATGGTTATTGCGAAACCTGTGGTATTGAGATTGGCGTTAATCGACTAGAAGCTCGTCCAACAGCGGAGCTATGCATCGATTGCAAGACTCTTGAAGAAATCCGCGAGCGTCAAACTGCCTGATCAATCTCCTGTAGGAAGGGCTTAGCAATCCCCGTGAAATCCGGGCGGTTTGCGCCCTCTCCGACGGGGGATCTGCATTTCGGTTCACTACTGGCCGCCATGGCAAGTTACTGCGAAGCCCGCAGTAAAGGTGCATTATGGCATTTGCGCATTGATGACATCGATCAACCGCGTAGCATGCCGGGCGCAGCCCAGAGCATTCAGAACTCGCTTGTCCGCTACGGGCTTCATTGGGATGGAGAAGTTCATTGGCAGAGTGAACGCGACTCCCGTTACAAAGAAGCCTTGAGCACGCTTATTGACCTGGGCCTTGTTTTCAGTTGTGGATGTAGTAGACGCAACTTGCCACCGGGCAAAATCTACCCGGGCACATGCCGCGCCAACCGTGTACGCTCACCTGATGAACCTATCATTGACCGGGCCCTACGGATCGTTCTGCCCGAGAACATTGAATTTGTCGATGGAATACAAGGCAAACAATCCATTTCGTTGTCTGACGAGATCGGCGACGTTGTTATCTGGAGACGCGACAAACTTGTCTCCTACACCCTCGCCTGCGCCGTTGATGATGCTGTTGATTGCACGGAGGTTGTTCGCGGCGCCGATCTTCTGCCAAGCACTGCGGCTCAGCTGGCAGTCATGAACTACCTGTCGATGAACAAACCAGACTATGCACATATCCCAGTCGCCGTAGATTCAAATAACGATAAGCTAAGCAAACATTCCAAGGCGGAACCCATCGACTCAATGGATCCACTACAGAGCTTACGTCGTGCCTGGCGCTTTCTGGGTCAAGCAGATTTTACCGCCAACAACGTTAACGAATTCTGGTCGGCCGCTATTATGCGGTGGCAACTACAGCGCGTCCCGGTAGCACTGCGTATGGCCGAATAACGCTATGAACAAGGGTCGACACGGTGGAGATCACACGCTACTTATTTTCGTACTTGCGGTGTTCTTGTTTAACTCGCCGCTTAATATCTGGTGGTCATCCATGGCGCTGCCCTGGTACGCCATGTTTGTGCCCTGGCTTCTGATCGTCCTCCTCCTGGCGTTGAATCAGTTAAGGCACGATCATGGGGATTGATCTAGGCTGGCTGTTCGCTATCGCGTTGGCCTACCTGGGTGTCTTGTTCATTATTGCCTGGTGTGCCGATGCTGGCTGGCTTCCAGCGGGCCTGGTGTCAAACCCGGTCGTCTATTCTCTCTCGCTTGGAGTCTATGCGACTTCCTGGACCTACTACGGCAGTGTCGGACTTGCAGACAGCAGCGGATATGCATTTCTAACTATTTATCTAGGCGTGACAGGGGCTTTTGTTCTCGGTCCCTACCTGCTTCGACCTATTTTGCGATTATGCACCGAGCATCAACTCACCTCGATAGCCGATCTTCTAGCGTTTCGTTATGGAGGTCGTGCAACCGGATTTGTCGTAACGCTTTTTATGATAGTTGGTATCCTGCCTTACATTTCATTGCAAATCAGGGCCGTTACCGAGTCCATAAGAATACTCAGTAAACAAGTCCCACCAAATCTCCTTGCTCTTGTTTTCTGCGTCGTTATTACAGTTTTCGCGATCCTGTTTGGAGCGCGGCACCTGACACCGCGTGAAAAACACAATGGTCTGGTCCTGGCTATTGCTTTTGAATCGGCAGTAAAACTTGTTGCCATGGTGATAGCCGGACTATTTGTTGTAACACAGGTATTCGACTCACCTGTCGCGATGAACGAATGGGCACGATCACAACCTGAGATGCTCGACGCCTTGTACTCGCCGGCGCAAACAGGTCTCTGGAGTACGCTACTGCTACTTGCGTTTTGCGCAGCTTTCATGCTGCCGCGTCAATACCATATGGCATTTGCAGAAAACCAGAAACCTGCCCACTTGCGCACAGCGTACTGGTTGTTTCCACTTTACCTGCTCGTATTGAATCTGCCCATCGTGCCCATTCTGTTTGCAGGCCGTCACCTGTCTCTTAACGTACCACCCGATTTCTATGTTTTAGGTATGACGCTTACCTTAGGACATGACTGGCTGGCAGTTGTGGTATTTATCGGTGGCTTGTCAGCAGCCAGTGCAATGATGATAGTGACAACGTTAGCGTTGTCGTCGATGTGTATGAACAATTTTTTTCTACCAGCCGCACTCTCATCAAACGATGCCAGCGACTTCTACAGACGTCTGCTTTGGGGTAGGCGCATCATCATCTCGATGATCATTGCCGCCGGATACGGTTTTTATATTGTCATAGAACTTAACGAAGGCCTGGCAAGTCTTGGGCTTATATCCTTCGTTGCTGCTGCCCAGCTCTTACCAGGTATCATTGGCTTGTTGTACTGGTCACGCGCTACCCAGACAGGATTTATATCAGGACTCACAGGGGGCGCTACTGCGTGGTTCATTCTCCTGATTCTGCCTTTGATTAACCCCGCCTATGCTCCGTCTAACTGGTTTCCGGTTAGTACAGACATCTGGACACTGGCAACTTTTTGCACGCTGACACTTAACTTTGCTCTTTTTATAGTTGGCTCATTACTCACCCAACCATCCATAGATGAACAGAGTGCGGCGGAGGCCGGAATCGAGAATACAGGTCTGGTACTTGGCGAGACTAGCGTTGCTCGTTCTGTCATGCACTATCGCTATGCACTCCAGCATGCACTGGGTAACAAAGTTGCTTTAGAGGAACTGCAACGAGCTCTAGGTGAGACAGGCACTGATGATAATGAAACTCGACGATCAGAGCTTCAGGTACTGCATGATCAACTGGAACGTAACCTGACGGGATTGCTGGGGCCTGCACTTGCACGCAAAATCCTCCACCGACGTGTCAGTGGAGATCGTGCACTGAGCGACTCCCCTGACGCAAGACTACTTGAACGCCGCTTGCAAGCCTCTCGAGTACAGATGCGTGGACTGACCAAACAACTGGACGACCTTCGCCAGTATCTACAGACTGTGTTGGAGCAATTGCCCTTGGGTGTCTGCTCGGTGTCGGCATCAGGACGCATACACATCTGGAATTCGGCCATGCAGAACCAGACTGGTATTGATAATCGCGATGCCTACGACAAGACCCTTGCGAACCTGACTCATCCTTGGGGTGGGCTCCTGGAGGGTTTTGCCAACTCTAATGAGGGTACTGTATTCCGGCAACGTGTCAGCCTTGGCAGTCGCTTCTCATCGGTAAACCTGCATAAGGCTGATATCGGACCGCTGGAACAAGGTAGCGATGCCACCCTCGGCGGCCTTGTTATCCTCATGGAAGATAGAACCAGCCTGGATACGCTTGAATCAGAACTTGCCCACAGTGAACGCCTTGTCTCCGTTGGCCGTCTGGCTGCGGGAGTTGCACATGAGGTTGGCAATCCACTCACGGGGATAGCAAGTATTGCTCAAAACATGCAATACGAGGTGCAGGACGCCGGGCGGCAACCAGACGCTCAGAAAAAGCTTGATGAAGTCGTTAAAGAGCAGACCAGCGATATCCTCCAACAGGTGAGTCGAATCAACACCATCGTGCGCTCCCTGCTAACATTTTCACACGCAGATAGTTTCGATGACAATCCGCATGGCAAAGTACACCTCACTGACACCGTTAACGAGGCTTTACGGTTGGTAAAACTTTCTCCTTCAACCCATAACCTGGAATTTCATTGTTCCGTACCTGAACAGGCTTTCGTAAAAGGCGACGCTAATTTATTGATGCAGGTTTTTGTCAATCTGATTAACAATGCCTGTGACGCATCACCAGAGGGTGGAAAAGTGAAAATTCTCGGACATGTGAACGAGAATAGGGAAATCCAGATAGAAACCACCGATGAAGGACCGGGAATAGATGAACATCATCGCGACCATGTATTCGAGCCGTTCTTCACGACCAAGCCGGTTGGCAAAGGCACTGGTTTAGGTTTGTCACTGGCCTACAGCATCGTTAACAATCACGGCGGAAAGTTACGCGTTGGCGATAGTAAAGCGGGTACCCATATGATCGTCACGTTACCCCTGGAGTCAATGCCATGAAGCGGCTTCTAGTAGTGGAAGATGAAGAGGTCATCCTGAAAGCCTTAAAAAGACTGCTGGAGCGAAATCACTATGAGGTGCACTGCGCAACCAGCGTGAGTGCTGCGTTAGCCACACCGTTGCACACGTTCGACCTGATACTGGCCGATCTTCGTCTGCCGGGCGAATTAGGCACGGCACTTATCCCGGAAGCCGATCCGATTCCTGTCGTGATCATGACTAGCCATGCCAGCGTACGTTCCGCAGTTGATGCCATGCGACACGGTGCAATCGACTACATTGCAAAGCCATTCGATCACGACGAGCTGTTGATGATCATTGAGCGTTCGCTGAATCAGAACCTGATGCGATCACAAAACCGTGCCCTGAAGTTGAACATGGATCGACTTCAGCCAGTCGAGCATCATGTAAAGGGCACAGAGCTGGATAAGATACTTGAGGCAATAGGGCATCAGATAAACCATCATCGTTTTTTTCACCTGCATGGAGAAAGCGGCACTTACAAAGAATCACTTGCCAGGGTCATGCATGCGAACGGCCCCCAACAGGAAGGCCCATTTCTTGTAATCGATGTTTCGATAGATACCTCGGGTGTGGCAGCGCTGCTACTGGGAGATTCGTCTGGCGATACAACGGTGGGATACCTGCAAGCGGCGCAAAACGGTACGCTGGTGATTCACCATCCTGAATACCTGCCATCGGATATACAGCAGGCACTGTGCAAGACGGTTAGTGCCAGTGTCCTCACTCGGCAAGAAGACGGAAGTCCACATAGCGCCATCAACGTCTCCATAGTCAGCATCAGCGAACAAAGTATCGAAACGCTATTGGCCGGCGGCCGGCTGATAAAAGATTATGCAGAGCTATTTGCTGCGAAGCAGTTCGAAGTACCTCCTTTGCGACAACGCGCCGGCGATATAGCCGTTCTGGCCAATCGCCAGCTAGTAAAACTTGCTACACGTTATGGCCGCAAAAACATGAAACTAAGCGACGAAGCCCTGTCAGCCCTTATGGCAAACGAGCTACCTGGAAATGCCGCACAGCTTGAAAATATTCTTAGTCGTGCCATGTTTGTATGCCGTACCAACGTTATCGGATTAAGTGATTTAGGGTTTAATTCGGCACTGGACAAATCTGATACGGATGAACGTGACCTTAGTCTTGATGAGTATTTCAGATACTTTGTTTTGCGCAATCAGATCGCATTGTCAGAGACCGAACTGGCAGCAAGATTAGGAATAAGCCGCAAGGCACTATGGGAACGACGTCAGAAAATGAACTTACTACGTGACGCCAGTGAGGACATGTCAAGCTGAATTATACAATAATCCAATTTCCACAAATTTAAATATAGTGTTATATTTCAACAACTTATTTTTTATAATTTGTACGATTTGACGGATTATTTCAGGCAGGTAAACTGCGCTCATCACCCGCAACATGATTGTTAAGAATGTCTGAAAACCGTGTCTATCCTGTACCTGCCGAGATTGCGGAAAATTCGCACATCAACGAGGAACTTTACGCAGAAATGTATGCTCGCTCTATCGACGAGCCAGACGCTTTCTGGGCCGAGCAGGCGGAGAAATTCATAGATTGGTTCAAGCCTTGGGACAACGTACAAGAATGGGATTTCCATAAGGGAAACATCAGTTGGTTCAACGGTGCCAAAGTAAACGTCTCTTACAATTGTCTTGACAGGCATCTGGAAAAACGTTCCGAGCAGACTGCCATCATCTGGGAAGGCGATGACCCTTCCGAGTCCAGGCACATCAGTTACCAGGAACTCCATGACGAGGTGTGTCGCTTCTCCAATGCTCTGAAGGGCCTGGGTGTCAAGAAAGGCGATCGTGTGTGCATCTACATGCCGATGATCCCGGAAGCTGCAGTGGCCATGTTGTCTTGTGCTCGCATCGGCGCAATCCACTCTATCGTCTTCGGTGGCTTCTCCCCAGACGCGCTGAAAGACCGTATCAACGACTCCCAGTGCTCCATTGTCATCACCGCTGATCAAGGGCTGCGTGGTGGCCGTAAAGTTCCTCTGAAAGCCAACGCCGACATTGCCTGCGATAAAACCGAATCTGTGAAACGCATGGTTGTCGTCAAGCGCGGGGGCGAGGATGTTTCCTGGAAGGATGGGCGCGACCTCTGGTATCACGAATTAATAAACGGTGCGTCCAACGATTGCCCGGCAGTCGAGATGGACGCCGAAGATCCTTTGTTCATTCTCTACACATCAGGTTCAACGGGAACGCCGAAAGGTGTTCTGCATACCAGCGGTGGTTATATCCTGTATGCATCAATGACCCACAAGTATGTGTTTGATTACAAGGATGGGGACATTTACTGGTGTACCGCTGACGTAGGTTGGGTAACAGGACACTCCTATATTGTCTACGGCCCTCTGGCCAACGGCGCTACCACGCTTATGTTTGAAGGCATCCCCACCTACCCCACTGTTTCGCGTTTCTGGGAAGTTATCGAAAAACACAAAGTCAACACTTTCTACACGGCACCGACAGCTATTCGTGCATTGATGGCGCAAGGCGATGAAGCCGTATCCTCCGTTGATAGAAGCTCACTACGATTGCTCGGAAGCGTGGGCGAACCAATAAATCCCGAGGCATGGGAATGGTATTCGCGTGTGGTCGGTGACTCCCGATGCCCCGTTGTTGATACCTGGTGGCAAACAGAAACAGGTGGCATTCTCATTACGCCTTTGCCGGGTGCAACAGCACTCAAACCCGGATCAGCCAGTAAGCCATTCTTCGGAGTCCTACCAGAGCTTGTCGATGACAATGGCAACATTGTTGAAGGTCCAGCGTCAGGCAACCTTGTCATTACCCGACCTTGGCCAGGCATGATGCGTTCAGTATACGGCAACCATGAACGCTTCAAGGAAACCTACTTTTCGATGTACCCGGGATTTTATTTTACCGGGGACGGAGCACGCCGCGATGAAGACGGATACTTCTGGATAACCGGACGAGTCGACGACGTACTCAACGTATCCGGTCACCGATTAGGAACCGCTGAAATAGAAAGCGCCCTTGTACTCCACGAAGCCGTAGCTGAGGCCGCAGTCGTTGGTTATCCACACGACATCAAAGGCCAGGGTATATACGCCTACGTTACGCTTATGAACGAGGTAGAACCAAGTGATGAGCTCAAGGCCGACCTGGTCAAGCACGTACGCGAAGAGATCGGACCTATCGCCACTCCAGACCTGTTGCAATGGGCTCCAGGCCTGCCCAAGACTCGCTCGGGCAAGATCATGCGCAGAATTCTCAGAAAAATTGCTGAAAACGATGTCGGCAGTCTTGGTGACACGTCTACCCTCGCAGATCCGGGTGTTGTCGATGGGCTGGTAGAAAATCGCGCTAATACCTGAACCGGCAGCCTCACTGAACAAAAGCAGAACGGATCATGCCCAAACCAGCAAAGGCGAACAAGCCTGCGACAACAGCATTGATCCTTCTGCGCAGACGTTGATATCCTCGCATCATGCCACCAATGGAAAACACGAACGAATAAAGGGCATTAGTGATAAAACCGACTGCTATACACACAAGCGTCGCAGTCGCAACCGACCACACATCGGTATTGGCATCCAGCCCAATTGACAGAGCTGCCATCCAGGCAATGACAGACTTCGGGTTGGACATGTTGAGCAGTAATCCTCGCAGGAACCATCGCTTGCTGTCTTCAACGGATGCTTTTTCTGGTGTGGAAACCCAGACAGAACGAGCTGATTGAACGGCAAGCCACAACAGATAGACTCCTCCAGCTATCTTTAATATCGGCAGCAGATAGAGCGACCCTTGAAGCACTGCTCCCATTCCGGTTGCTGCTATCAGCCCCCAGAAAACCAGGCCACACGATAAGCCTGCACCATATTTGAGGCTGGTTGCTCGCCCTTCTGCCATGGCAATGGTTGCATTAGATAATGTTGCAGGACCCGGGGATACCGCAACGATAAAAAAAGCCAGACCGGTTGATGCTAAAGCTGCGATTTCCAACTTTAAGATCCTCAAAAAGAAACAGGTTAACAGAACCGTTCAGAAATTCTCGAATGCAAGAGTGCACAAGCATTCGCAGAACAGCGTAATATGATTTCGCGGCCTTGATTTTGACGGACAGATGGTAATTGCCATGAATCATGATTTAGCGTTCCTGCATACTGCAGACGTCCACATCGCAAGCTTTCAGAATATCGTTGATAGTATCGATCCATCTATCCGTGTTCGTCACGATGTTAATTCCGCATTGCTGTCTGATGCTATCGCTCAAGGCATGACCATTGAACTTGCAGGACAGATCGATCAGGCGATGGAATTGGCAGCAGACACAGGCGCTAAAGCGGTAGTTTGTACGTGTTCAACAATTGGCGGAGTTGCGGAAGCTTCGCTCAAAAACAAAAGCGCTGCAGCGATGCGAATTGACAGAGCCATGTCCGATCTTGCAGTGAAAAACGCTGATCGAATTTTGGTCGTGGCGGCAGTCCAGAGCACCTTGGAACCAACTATGGCACTTTTACGTGACTCAGCGGCAACTGCAAGCAGACATCCTGAAATAACCATGGAACTTGTCGAAGGCGCATGGACGCATTTTGAAAACAACCGGCAGGATGAGTATTTCGACTGTATTGCCAAACACATCAGGATGAAACAAGATGTTTACGACTGCTTCATCCTTGCCCAGGCATCTATGGCTCCAGTTGTCAGACAATTTACCTCCTCCGATATTCGGGTTCTTGCCAGCCCGGAGCCAGGAGTCATGTCTGCCATCGAGAAAATTCGCATGTGATTTTAAGCGGAGTAGATCTGCGCCTATTGGTCGAACTCAAAAAGTACCAGACAAAACAACGAGTAACTGAAAAAGACATGAATATAACTAGATTGGCCGCCTTTTCGGATGGCGATGCCGGTGGCAACCCCGCCGGTGTCTACATATCCGAAAAGCACCCTGACGTGGCGAAGATGCAGTCAATTGCGGCTCAAGTTGGTTATTCAGAAACCGCATTCGCAGAACCCGCAACTCAAGGATGGCGGGTAAGGTATTTTTCTCCAGAATCAGAAGTACCCTTTTGCGGGCACGCAACCATTGCACTTGGCGCTGCGTTAGGAGAAAAACTTGGGGCAGGTGTGTATACGCTTAATCTCAATGATGCGTCCATAACTGTAGAGAGTTTCATTGAGCAAGGCAGGTACTCTGCAGCACTACAATCTCCGCCAACCAAATCCAGGCCTGCTGATCCTGGTATGATCTCCGAGGCTCTGGAACTTTTCGGCTACGACAACACTGACCTCGATCTGAATATTCCGCCAGCGTTTGCCAATGGTGGAGCTAATCATCTGATTATTGCCCTTAACACTCGTCAAGCGCTAAGTGCCATGGACTACAACCTCGCCGCCGGTCGTATATTCATGAACCAGGCAGAACTGGTAACGGTCTTGTTTGCTTTTTCAGAATCACCACAGAAGTTTCATACCCGAAATCCATTCGCCTCCGGTGGCGTTCACGAGGATCCTGCAACCGGCGCTGCTACGGCAGCATTTGCCGGCTACCTTCGAGATATAAAATGGCCTCACAACGGGGCTATCGATATTATCCAGGGCGAAGATATGGGTTCTCGCTCTCTAATTCATGCCGAGCTGGATAACACACCGGGGGCTTCAATACGCGTGTCCGGCACAGTACGAATCATTTAGGCTTAGGCATCATTATCCTATCAATTCCGTTGTCTACTAACGGTATAGCTTACTTAGAGACTTTGGATATTTGTGCTGCTCTGCATGGTATGTCGGTTAGTCATCGGCACACAACTCTTCCCTGATTAGTGCGTCATGCAGTCGTCGCTTACAGGGTGATCCGTTACAACAGGTCTACAACTTGTTTTAACAAACGCTCATCATCCCACTCACGTGGCCCTAGCGCCTCGTAAACGACAACGCCTTCAGCATCAACGACAATGGTCGTTGGTAACGCTTTGATCGACCAGTTAGGGAGTGTATTTGCATCACCGACCACGCTGGGAAAATCGATAGAAACTTTTTCAAGAAACTCTTCGACAAGCTCGGCACCCTCACCTGCATTAATTGCCAGCATGCCAATTCCCTGTGGTTCAAGCACATCGAAAGCAGCATTCATTGACGGTATCTCTTCAATACACGGCGGGCACCAACTTGCCCAGAAGTTAATCACCCACGGTCTGCCTTTCAAAAGTTCCCGCGTCCACGGCGTCCCGTCCAGGGCGCGTAGTTCGAATGTTGGAACCATTCGCTCGACCTTTGCAAGTTGCTGCTCGGGACCCGACTGAGTGCCCAACTCGGTTGCGGCTGCCGCCCCGGAGGCGTCCTCCCCCACATCTGTATCCTGCGCTGTGTTAGTGGCATCCGAACCGATCGAGGAACCCGTAAAGGTTTGCGTTGCCGCGTAAGCCCCGCCAAGCAGGCAAACAAACCCGACAATAAACAAGGTACGTGAGTTCATGTAACCTCAATCATGGCTATCGAGCTCTTGCCTGTCTTTGAACTCGAGCGAAGCAGAATTTATGCAGTAGCGTAACCCGGTGGGTTGCGGGCCATCCGGAAATACATGGCCAAGATGGGCACCACAGGCATCGCACATGACTTCAGTGCGACGCATTCCCAGGGTATCATCGACCTCTTCATCGATTACGGTTGCATCCGAGGGTTGGTAGAAGCTGGGCCACCCACTGCCGGAGTCGTACTTATGATGCGAATCAAAAAGCGACTCTCCACAACAGACGCAGGTGTAAACACCGTCAGCCTTGTGACCATCGTACTTACCTGAGAATGCACGCTCAGTACCTTTTTGACGGGCAATCTTCAGCTGCGTCGGCGTTAACGTCTTCGCCCACTCTTCAATTGATTTTTCAATTTTTCGTGCCATATCTCTCCCCTGAGAAATTTTTTAATAAAACAGCGTTTTAACGCCTGAATCCATACGGTTTGTGCTGCCGCATCCCCCCCGCCCTCGTATAATAGGGTGTGAGCGCCAGAAAAAAAACAGACAAACCGCCAGCTAAACCCGTAAGCGACGACGACATGGCACTTTTCCGTGAGGCTGTGGGCGAAGTACGCTCAGTTAGCCATGATCGGGTCGATTCGTCCAAACCATCGCCTACCGCTCCAGTTATACGACACTCAGAGCATGACGATCGTTCAGTTATGCAGTCCTTATTGGAAGATTTAAGCGAATCAGACTTTCTTGAAACCGGCGAACACTTATCCTATACCCAACCTGGGGTTCAGCACGGAGTCTTGAAAAAACTCAAGAGCGGCAAATACTCCATTCAATCAGAAATCGATCTGCACGGACTGACTGTTGAGGAAGCTAGACTAGAACTGTCGGCGTTTCTCAAGGCGACCAGAGAACGACGCCATCTTTGTGTGCGGATCATTCATGGCAAGGGGCGCAAAAATGCCGACCGAGCCCCAAGGCTTAAGCCTGCCGTTAATCAGTGGTTACAACGCAACAAGGCCGTGCTGGCGTTCTGCTCTGCCAGAATGAACGACGGTGGTACGGGTGCTGTGTATGTATTACTAAAGCGACCAGCGGACTAGATGATACGAGTTGGCTGGGGACACGTGAATCCCGGACAGGCTCAAAATCCTATGAGTCGTTTTACCCAGGACACCGCCTTTTTCACCCAGCGTTTTATGAAGCCACCTTGTTCAGGTACCGCTTGATGGGTTGATGGTGCGACAGCAATCTCGCTGTCCGCCGGAGGGTCAGGCGTAATGACAATGCTAGCATTATCAGCGGCGACGACCAGAGCGCTATTCGCGATGTCACTGGCTTCCAAAGTCTCCTCAGCTTGCAATTCGTTCAATGAATATTCGCTAAGCAGCTGTTCGCCTCGGTTATCAGAATCAACCGCAATTTCAGTAATTTCGAAGCTTTCCGTACTCCCGGCGCTTTCCGTACTCACGGCGCTTTCCTGACTCTGGGCGCTTTCCGCACTCCCGGTACTTTCCGGGCTCTGGGTGCTTTCCGCGCTTTCCGCGCTTTCCGCGCTTTCCGCACTGTCCGCGCTTTCCGCACTTTCCGCGCTTTCCGCGCTTTCTGCACTTTCTGCACTTTCTGCACTTTCTGCACTTTCTGCACTTTCTGCACTTTCTGCACTGTCCGCACTTTCTGCACTTTCCGCACTTTCCGCACTTTCCGCACTTTCCGCACTTTCCGCACTTTCCGCACTTTCCGCACTTTCCGCACTTTCCGCACTTTCTGCACTTTCTGCACTTTCTGCACTTTCTGCACTTTCTGCACTTTCTGCACTTTCTGCACTTTCTGCACTTTCTGCACTTTCTGCACTTTCTGCGCTTTCTGCGCTTTCAGAGTTTGCCGAAAGATCAGTCATACGAATGTCTGGCGAATCTATCTCAGTTTGAACATTTTGCGACGGCTGGGGCGAGGATT
>JBGCFI010000057.1:0-54586 GCA_045106855.1 Granulosicoccus sp. | reverse complement strand
CTCAATAAGCTCGGTAAAACGTTTGGGTAACAATTTACGAATTTCGGCTATAACCAGCGGGACAGGACTGGACGGCTCGTACCGGTCGAAATATCCATCGATGCTGTTTAATAGTTCAGCGACATCATTTCGTGACTGCAGTGATACCTGCAGAACGGTATCCATCATGTCCTGACTCTTAATTGTCTCAGGGGATGTAAGCTGTTCACCGGTATCATTACCAGATGTATCACTATCTGTGTTGACACCGTTCACCGTTGTTGGTGTTTGCTGTGTAATACGTTCACCGGCAAGAAACGCCTGATAACTGTCATTGAGCAATGAAGCGACGGGGTTAGCACCCAACACGTCCAACAGAGATGCCAGGTCACCTTTTTGTGTCGGGGCAAGATCCTCGAGAACATCAAAGAATGATTTCGTCACCATATCGCGACCACGTTGCGCCAATATGGGAACTGGACTGGATGGCTCGTGATTTTGGTAGTACCCGATGATCTGGTCCAGAGCATCTGTCACCGATTGCCGGTCACCTAATTTGCTGCCTGACCCGACAGACGAACCCTTCACATCGTTGACCAACTCTGTCGGGTTTGTGCCTTCGGATGACTCCACTACATCAACTGATTGCTCTGATGCCTCTAATCTGGAACCGGCATAAGCCCGGAACTTCTCGTCGATGCCCTCCAGCAGCTTGCGCATGGGTGCAAAGCTAAGCCCATGCTCGGATCCGGCATTTTCATCGAAGTACTTTTCAACGCCAATCGTAAGATGCATCGTGTCAGCGAGTGAGGCGGCAACATCTTGCAATGTTGATTCATCGACCTGCTCAAAGGCGGCTCGGATCAAACCTTCCTGACAACGTGCCTGTTCCTCTTCCGAAGCTGACAGTTGACCATTGGCGATGTCGATGTCACGAGCCGAAAAAGAACCAAGACCTCGCACATTAACAAGTTGAACCGATTTAAGACTGTTCACAAACGTCGGGTCTTCCGCTACCTCGCGTAGATAATTAACTCTTTCATAAAAGGGGTCATCTGCATCGTCCGGATCGGCAACGGGTAGCATCGAATCCCAGGACCCCGTCAGCCTGTCTTGCAAAAGCTGCAGCGATTCGCGCATTGCGGTGAATCCGCCGACATGCGCATCGGCCTTGATCAAATGCACGATCACCGAAACATGAACAGGTTCCAGCAGGAGCTCCTTCGCACGTCTGCGCACATCGGTCCAGACTGGCGGCTCGGCCGGGATCACAGACTCTCCCATTGAACGTTCAGGTTTTCCCGCGGCTGCGACCAGCAAAGCCTGGAACTCGGCAGAGCTTTCGATTTCCGTGGCGATCACAGAGGCACTAGTGTTCACAACCCAACAAACTCCCTGGCACTTGTGTACCTGTTACAAACTCCCTGATGATGGATATTCCTACAACTGCCGACACTTGTCGTGGAGTCCAGAAACGGCGAGCCGTGGTGAACCGGTTTACTCCTGGCGGCTTCCAGCCACCACACCCGACAGCGTAATCTGACGTGCACCATAACAGCTCGTCAAATTATAAGAACCAATTGGCAATTAGCCTTTGGTATAGGATATTGTTACACGATCACTTGAAAACATCGACCCGAAGAATTTCTCCTCAGACAAACCAGACGACTCACCAATGCGGTGCTAACCTTACTTCATAACAACCAGGCAATGTACGTTAAGCTCGATCTTTTCTTTTTTGCGAGCCGCGAGCACAGGAACGGCGTGGCTCAGCCATCACTGCACACAACGATTCTTCGGCAACTGCCGATCGGACGAAACAGGACATGCGTTTAACACTTAGGGTGATGTTGTTTTACGGCAAGCCCTCAGAAAAAAGCATCGAGAGTGACTTTGAACGCTTTCCAGTGGTAATCGGCCGATCATCCAATTGCGATTTCATCCTGGAGGACCCGAGCAAGTACATATCCTCAAGGCACGCTATTGTCGTTTCAGAAGGTGACCAGCTGCAGATGCAGGATACAAGTTCGAACGGCACTTACATCAATGGATCGACGGAATCGATCGGTCGCGGCAACTCTGTCGCCTTGATGTCCGGAGACACCGTGACCATTGGCGACTACGTGTTAACTGTGAACCTTGCCAAGCAATCATCCCTATCGCCACCCGCTCAGCAGTCGAGCGCTGACATTCCGTCACCCTCTGGCAACGCTCCAGCGGAAAACGACCCTTTTGATCCTTTTCGGGGTGAAGAACACGACTGGACGCCGCCTTCACAAACTCCGGATGTTGACGATTTCTGGGGCGATGACAATAGCCCCGCAACGCCAGTGAAGAACGAGCTGGACAGCGTTTGGGACGATTGGCCGGATTCCGGCTCCTCTTTCGAAGCAGCCGATCCACCCGCCTCCCCGAGATCCGTTCCGACACAAATCCGATCAGCAGACCCGGATCTGGATTGGTTACCGGGGGCGGCAGAGGAGACCGTATCGGCACCCACGCCGATCAAGAAGGCTGGCGCCGTCCCGATTGCATCAGAACCTCCTGACGATCTCCGCGGCCACCCCGGCATCCATTCATCTGACAACACAGATAAAGCCCTGAACATACTGTTACGTGGAGCAGGGTTGAACCCCAGCGATTTCGCGCATGCGGACAGTGAACAGCTGCTGGAAACAGCTGGTATGATCCTTGGCCAGTCAGTAGATGGCATGATGCTGTTACTGCACTCGCGCGCAGAACTTAAAAATGCAATCAGAACAGACGTCACCCGAGTAGCGCGCTCTAACAACAATCCACTTAAGTTTTCCCATAACGTGGATGATGCGCTTAACAAGCTCCTCATGCCACAGACAAACAAAGGTTACCAGCCTGCCGATGACGCTATTAATGAAGCAGTTGATGATCTCAAGGCACACCAGTTAGCCATGCTCGATGGTATGAAGGCGGCAGTACGCGCCATGTTGCGAAAATTTGATCCCGATGTGCTGGAGAAAAAACTGGTAACGGCGAACCCGATTGCAGCTAACATCCCGATCACACGCGAAGCCAAACTCTGGCAACTGTTTCATAATCGATTTAATGATATCCACGATGAAGCCATGCATGACTTCAAAGAATTGTTCGGGAAGGAATTCCGCAAGGCCTACGACAAACGGATTAGAGATCTTGGACGTAACGCCGATTTTTAATCGAACGGAAAATAAGGCAATCAACTGACACCAGTCCGGGGCCTGGATTGCCAACACTAGCTATTAGTCTAGGACGATGGAAGTTTGACAGGCTCAACAATTAAGCTTTGACCAATGACAGGATCGCATCACACAGGGAAACACAATGCACTTCCAAACAGGCAATAGTCCCCTCAAGGTCAGGACACTGTTTATCCTGATATCCGTGCTGACTCTGCCCGGGTGCGGCATTCTTCAAGCCGTGGGTATACTCGACGCTCCGCCAGAAGCACAGGCGCCCCCCACCCCACCATCGCAGGTCCCCTATACGGTTACACTGACCATCAACACCAGCCCCAACCTTAACCCGCGCGCAGACAATGAACCTTCACCAGTGAGGGTTAGACTGTTTTTAACAGAATCTGACAAAGATCTGATGTCGCAACCGTTTGAAACCATCTTTGAGTTCGACGGAAGTGTGCCGGCAAGCAAGCCTTCAGCAGTGATCGTGCTTTCGCCCGATGAAACACGCTCGGTACAACTCAATGGCATGATGTCGCAGGATCAACTGGTCGTGGCAGCAGCCTTTCATGATGTGTACAGCACAATCTGGATAGCAAACAAGACAATTGATACCAATAATCCGGGTAGAAATACCGTGGCAATCAGCTCCACATCCGTTGAAATACAGTGACCTCGTTAACCCTTGATGCCGTGCTGGAGTATGTTTGAGTGAAGAAGAACAATCGCACAATCTGGACTGAAGGAATGTTCCTTGGTCCACAGCATTTCCAACAGCATGACCGCTTCATACTCAACTCCATAAGCGGTATGCACAACGTGCATGGTGCCTTCGCGTACGGGTTTACCGAATGCCAGATAGACCAGAACGCATTGGCAGAGGGCAAATTCTCATTGCTGTCCGCCAGAGGCGTATTCTCCGATGGCACGCCTTTCAGTTTGCCAGATGATGATGATCTTCCTGACCCTATCAACGTTGGTGAAGATACAAAGAACCAGGTAGTTTCTCTGGCACTGCCTTTCGCCAGCCACAGCAGCAAGGATGTGGCAGAAAACAAATCAGCCGACAATTTTTCCCGATACCTGCTGGAAGACCAGAATCTTACCGATCGACACAGCCTGGATGCTAGTAGTGAAGAGACTGTGTTCACAGGGAGTCTATGGACACGGCTGGTACTTGAAGAATCGGGGGACAGCGCCTTTCACACCATTCCCGTCGCTCGCATAACCGAAAAGCGCGAGGATGATTCAGTCATTATCGATAAGACTTTCTATCCGTGTGCGGCATCTCTGAAGGCCTCACCGCCGTTACTGAGTCAGTGCAGAGAGATACACGGAATCCTGCACCAGCGCGCGCGCGAACTCGCAGGAAAACTTGGAACCCCCAATGCCAGCGACACATCCCAGCTGGTCCAGCTACTCCTGCTGCAAATCATCAACCGTGCGCAACCCTTATTTCAACATATAGCGAAAGCTGAAAATGATCACCCGGAACGTTTTTTTCGGGAACTGGTCCAGCTGGCGGGTGAGCTATCAACCATTACACGCGCTGATAGAGTAGCGAGTGAATTTCCCGCGTACCTGCATCGCGATCAATATTCATCGTTCGTACCGGTTATCGCAAGCGCCAAAGAAAGCCTGAACTGGATTCCCGATTCCACCACCGAATCAATTGCGGTCACTCATGTTAAAGCCGGAATTTACACGGCGACAGTACACGACAGACATCTGTTTGATTCTGCACGTTTCATCCTTGCGGTTAAAGCCCGCGAAGCACCCGAAGAGCTGCAGCGGCGTTTTCCACGGCAAACCATAGTGTCGTCCAAGGCAAAACTACGCGAGCTGGTAGAGTCCCAAGCACGTGGTGTCGAGGTGTCACCCATGGTTACCGTGCCAAACAGTATTCCCATGTACGAAAATCATGTGTACTTTGAACTACAACGCGGTGATCCACTCTGGAAGGAGATTGCCGTGTCAGGAGACATTGCCATGCACATTGCAGGCACCTATACAGACCTCTCCATGCAGATCTGGACCATTCAGTCATGAGCGACGACCCGTTCGATTTCGAAGAAGACGACAAGACGGTATTGCGACCGGGAAATCGTCTTTCGGCAGCTGGTAGTAGACCGACCTCACCTCGTTCAGCTAGCGCATTACAACCATCTGACATACCGCTGCTTGGCGGGATAAACCCGCTGGAGCAAGCAGCCAGCAAGTTACTACCACTGCTGGTTAGTATGCGCGAGTCGCATCACCCGGCACCTGAGGAACTTCGTAAACAGCTTGTTCGTGAACTTGAAAATTTTAAAAAAGAAGCGCACAAGATACTGGATGACCCCAAGCAGGTCACTCAAGCCAGCTACATTCTATGTACGGCACTAGACGAAGCCGCCATGAACACCCCATGGGGTCATCAGTCTAACTGGTCGCAATACAACCTTTTAACGACTTTCCACAACGAGGTGGTTGGCGGTGAACGCTTTTTTACACTGCTTAAAGGCCTCGGCAAGGACCCAGCCAAGAATATCCAGTTGCTGGAATTAATGTATGTCTGTCTAGCCCTGGGCTTTGAAGGCAACTACCGTATCGCTGCCAATGGCCGAGAAACACTGCAGAAAGTGCGTACCTGGCTATATGACATCATTCAACAAGAACGTACTACTCCCACCTCCACACTTTCTGCACACTGGCAAGGATCAGCCGTGCGTGAAAGTCGACTGCCTAAAATGACGCCGTTGTGGGTCGGCCTTGCTGGAGCATTTGCGGTTGCGTCCATTACATACATCAGTCTGCTATTTAACTTGAGTAACCGCGCTGAAAACGTTGTATCCGTTTTCAGCAACGCACAAGCAGCGCCTCTAAGCGTGCGCACCATTGCACCTCCGGCAAGACCGGTTATCGAGGTACAGGGAAAAAAGACCCTTTCCGATCATCTGGCTGGCGAGATTGCTGCCGGTCAGCTTGCGGTCATAGAATCTTTCGATCATGGCGTTATAAGACTGGTGGGGGATAGTCTTTTCGAATCGGGTAGCCCGCGCATCAATGACAGCGCTCAAACTCTGGTTCAAAGAACAGGACAGATACTCAACGACTATAATGGCGCTGTCGTCATTACCGGGTTTTCTGATAACGTTCCCATACGCTCAGCCCGCTTTCCCAGTAATCTAGCCTTGTCGAAGGCGCGCGCCGAATCCGTCACCGACATCCTCAGGCAAACTGTGTCACTTCAAGAAAGGCTAACACCTGAAGGACGCGGTAGCCTCGATCCCATAGGCGACAATGCAACCCGCGCAGGTCGGCAATCCAATCGTCGCGTCGAAATAACGGTCTATTACTGATGTCGCCTCTCGTCAGCTTTCTGAAAAGTCGCCTGCTGCTCGCTTTTGCTGGTGTCGTATTCGTTGCACTGTGCATCTGGTATATAGGCCCGTTACTCATCATCGGTGATTTTGCTCCGTTTGAAAGTGAGCGCAATCGATGGATTGCCATTGGCTTTCTCCTGCTTATCTGGTTACTAAGCGCTTTGTGGCGATTCCTCAAGGCACGTCGGGACAACCGGCAAATGCTGGATTCTCTGGCTGAACAGACGCCAATGTCTGCCAACGAAGAGGCAACTGCCGAAGAGCTCGCTACTCTCAATCAAAAAATGCAGGAAGCGATTGACACGCTTAAACAGCGCAATTTTTCCAGCACCGGTGGCAGCCGCTTTATCTATGAATTGCCGTGGTACACCATCATTGGTCCACCCGGTGCTGGCAAGACAACCTTGTTAAGCAATTCCGGCCTGGATTTTCCACTGGAAGAGTCGCATGGAAAACTTTCGGTAAAAGGTGTCGGAGGCACACGTAATTGTGACTGGTGGTTTACCGACCAGGCTGTTCTGCTGGATACCGCTGGACGCTACACCACTCAGGATAGTGAAGCTGAGGTTGATCGTAACGCCTGGACCAGCTTCTTGAAAATGCTCAAGGAAAAACGTTCAAGAAGACCGCTTAACGGTGTTCTGGTAGCAATCAGTTTGCAGGATCTGCTAGAAAACGATACTGACACACTCGCGCAAACCGCAAAAACCATTCGTTCACGGATAGAAGAACTGTACAAACTGCTCGGTATTGCACCACCGATTTACCTGATGATAACCAAGTGCGATCTCATCGCAGGATTTTCGCAGTTTTTCGCTGACCTTGACCAGGAAGAACGGCGCCAGGTTTGGGGATTCACTTTAGAACTTGAGGCAGCCGAATCACGCGAGTCGACCATCAGTCGCGAATTGAGCGAACTGGGAAAAACGATTAACGCTCAAACGATTGCGAGAATGCATCGCGAACTGAGCCAGAAAGATCGTGAAAACATCTACACGTTTCCAATGCAATTCACACTTGCTCAAAAACGCGTAGAGACCTTTACCAAACAACTCACGGTTAAATCGTCGTTACTACAGGACATTCTGTTTCGTGGTATCTATTTTACCAGCGCGACCCAGACCGGTTCGGCAATTGACCAGGTCATCGCCAATGTATCTTCAAGTTTCGGTGTAAACACACCTGCACACACTGCAGGCAACGATTCAGGCAAAAGCTACTTCATCAATTCCCTGCTGAAAGATGTGGTTTTTAGTGAATCCGGACTCGCCGGAACGAATCTGAAAACTGAGCGCAAACTGAAGTTTTTACAATTTGGCGCTGGCGCAGTTATCGCAACTCTGTTACTCAGTGCCTTGACTCTATGGACAGCAAGTTTTCTGAAAAACCGCAACACCTTGGATCGCGTTGCCAACACTGCATCCAGTCTTCAACAGAATCTGACGGCATTACCCGCAGATAGTCTCGATATTCTTGCCACAGAAAAAGTGCTTAGCGAGGCGCGTAAGCTTGCGTATGGCGAGAACCGCGAGCGAGATGACGAGACCGGACTGCTAATCGAACGCGCAGGCTTATATCAGGGAAACCTTGTCAATGATGCGGCCGAATCGACCTATCAAGATCTGCTCATTGATGCGCTTTTACCAAGGCTTATGGTACGACTCGAACACCAGATGCACGCAGAAAGTACCAACAGCGAGTTCGTCTTCGAAGCACTAAAGACATACCAGATGATTGGCAACCGGGATTTTTTCGATTCGCAAGCCGTCACAGGTTGGTTCAATTTTGACATTGATACCAACTTGCCTACAGAGACCAGTCCAGCCGTACGCGGATCTCTGAAATCCCACATTGCAACCTTGTTTCAAAAGCCGCCTTTTCGACTCCCACGACCTGTTGATCAGGGACTTATCCGGCAGTATCAAAAAATCGCCTCAAGCGTATCGCTCGAGCAGCGCGCCTATCAGCGATTGAAATCGGCCAATCTGGCCTCAGTGAATGCTTATTACAAGGTCACCGAAGTTGGTGGAGCCGATATAGCGCTGGTCTTCGAACGAACCGATGGGATATCCATAGACCAGAGTGTCCCTCGCTTTTTTACACGGGCTGGCTACCAGGAAATGTTTCTTCCCGCGAGCCAGAACATCAGCGAAAGTCTGAATGAAGACACCTGGGTGCTGGGTGAATTCGCTGGAACCGTTGCACAGCAACAAACAACACAAGCTTTGCAACAAGCGGTTGCCGATCAATATTTTGACGAATATATTAATACATGGGAGTCCCTCATCGGGAATGTCCGGCTCAAGCCCGTCGATGGACTGGGCGCAGCGGCTGAGTTCATATCACTGATTACGGAACCTCGCTCGCCCTTAAAGAACCTGCTGGTAGTGTCCGGTGAGCAGACCCTGCTTGCACAACCAGCCGAGCAATCACAAGAAAACCCTGACGCTGCACCAGTCACGGACAGGGAAGCGCAGTTAAGTAAATTGCTTGGTGGTAACAGTTCGCCAGCTGCCTCGACACAAACTCCTGCCGACCCGGTAACTCAACACTTTAGTGCACTCCATTCTGTCATCGAAAACTGGGAGGACAATGCATCACAGCTTGATTCGGTGCTTGTCCAGTTATCGGAACTTAACCTGCAATTGTTACCCATGGCTCAGAACACAGCAGGAAGTGTCGATCCTAAACTGGGCGCTGACCTCTCCATTAATCTGCAAAAACTTGAAACCAAATCCGGCCGTTTGCCGGAACCACTGGGGGCATTGGTTCGCAATCTGGCCAACGAGGTGGGCGATGTTGCCGGAGGAGGATTCTGTCAACAGCTCAATGCCGCATGGCAAGCAGAAGTGTATGGGTATTATCAACGAGCTGTTCGCAATCGTTACCCGGTTAACCGGCGCGGAACGGCAGATATTGCACTAAGCGATTTCGGAACATTTTTTGGTAGAGACGGCATTATCGACCAGTTTGTTAACAACTACCTGACGGCTTACGTTGCCAAAACACAAGGGCAATGGACCTGGACTGGCAAAGGGTCTGCACAGTGCCTGTCAGATAATTCGCTCAAACAACTGGCATACGCCGAAGATATTAAAAACACCTTCTTCGCCTCTGGCGGGCAGTCCCCTTCTTTTCAATTCGATATCGTTCCCGAACAGCTCAAGGTTTCACCTCAAGTGGAACAACTTTTCCTGAGCGTCGGCAGTAACACCATGGAATTTTTCCACGGTCCGATCAAGGGAAGTACCGCTTTTCGATGGCCGGATTCAAGCAACAACACGCAAGTACTTTTACGTGTCTTACCCGTTGTACCGGGTGCCAGCTCAAGTCTGAGCATGAGCGGACCCTGGGCGATTCTGCGGTTGTTCGACCAGGGAGCCCGGAGTGCCTCAGGCGGTCGGTTAACCGTTGACTACAGTTTCAGCGGCAGAGCCGTTTCACTATCAATGGCTACCAGCAGTTTTAATCCCCTGAACTCTGTTGCCTTGAGAAACTTCAGACTTGCGGAGAATCTATGATACAGCTTGGCTACTTTGGCAAGACGATTCATCGCGGTGACTTCGTCAGGTTCAATTTACCGAAGGCCTTCATTACCGTGATGGATGATTGGCTGCAAAGCGTCATGATTAACGGCGAGTCAACCTATTCAGAAAAATGGCCTGACCGTTACCAGGAATGCCCCGGCTATCGTTTTCATTTGTCTCCTAACATAGCCGGAGAGCTGCAATGGTCCGGTGTCATTGGAGCCAGTACCGATAAAGTTGGCAGACGTTTCCCATTTTGTATTGCTGCTGGCTTGCCCGATAGCTCCCCGCCTCTATGGATTCAGCCTGCCTTCAAAGAAGGTTATAGCGAGTTTTCTTCAATGCTTATCCGGATTCAGGCGTCAGACTATGATTTTGATTTGCTTCAGGAGGAGCTGGCGACACTGTCAGTTTCGCTAACTCAATCAATCGACGCCAGGGCAACGGGTCACTTTGAGTCAACGCCTTCTTCCGATCCGGGAGTATTGTCTATCATGACTCAGGGAGCTCATCCTGGCGAGTCACTCGCAGCCACAGGGTCAGCTCTGGACGTGGTGCTGCGTCAGATGTATTTTACCCATAGCATCTGGTCACCGCTTGACGCCAGTCCGCAATTCACGGGCCTTTTAACATCAGGACTTCCAGATGAAAAGGCTGCACTGGCGCTGTTTGACAACAAGTGGGAACACGTTGAAGCTGGTAGCCTTCAGACGCCTGAACAGGCACTAGAAGAACAGCACGCGGACGCGACGCTCATCCCGCATGCGTTGCACGCGACCATTGCTGAGCGTACCGGGGATGCCGAAGACAAAGACACAGAACACGACGATGACGTGCCGGAAGCAAACGACTGGGCATCACTTGAAGATAGCGAACCCGCATTACCAGAACCTGAACAGGATACACATCCAATAGACGATGAAACACCCACTCTACCGCAGCCGAAAATAGAACCCCTCGAACTAGAAGAAGATAGTTCAACTACAGCTCCGTGGGATTGACTGTTATGTCTTGGACAGCAGTTCAATATACCGACAAAGGACAAGTGCGCTCGCTTAACGAGGACTCCGTTCTCGATCACGGCCAGCAACACCTATGGGTTGTTGCAGACGGAATGGGCGGGCATGAGGCCGGAGACTACGCCAGTCAACACGTGGTGAGTTCACTAAGTCGCTACCAGCAACATGCAAAGCCAGGCGTCAGTATGTCCAGACTCCGCGAACTGATGACTATCAGCAACACACATCTGGTTGAGAAAGCGGAGACTGAAAATCTAGGTACGGTAGGCTGCACGGTTGCCGCCCTTAATATAGCCAGTCTGGACATCATGTGTAGCTGGAGTGGTGACAGCCGTATCTACCGTCTACGCGCGGGAAATCTTCGTCAACTGACCCGAGATCATAACTATGGAGCGTTGCTGGAAGATCGAAACCGCGTGCAGTTTCCACATGCCAGCGAAGAAGATTCAGAACTGTTAACCGCTGCCATTGGCGGAGAAGCCTTAATGCATCTGGAACACTGCTGGTTTTCCCTGCAACCATCCGACAAATTTCTGTTGTGTACAGACGGACTTTATAAGGAAATGGAGGATGCGGAAATTGAATCGATCCTTAATGAAGAGCATGACCCGGATCTGATCGTCAATTCACTGGCCGATCTTTACAGGCAGCGTGGTGCACGTGACAACGTAGGTATTATGTATGTTTACGCCGGTGTTTAGACAGCAAGCTTACCTGTTCACGATACTGTCTGCGCTAGTCATTGGCACCGTTTACGCGAGTGAGAGCACTACCATGCACCCATGGGCAGACGACTATTACCGCGATAACACGGCATGTACGGTAGCTACTATCGAATCGGTGGACGTCACTGAGAATCAGGTAACAGTGATGCTGGATGTGGAGTCGGCAACCGCGGACGCGCTGAACAAAAGTGATCCACAACAACGCAACAACTGGATGGCATTGCACTGCCCGCCCGAAATTCACCGCGCCTGGACGCAAAACCCGTCTGATTTCGACGTTTTGATCATTGCATCACTCGCCAGCATGGGTCAATATGCGTTCAGTTGTGCCTCTCACCACAGATTTAGTCAACAAAGGCGTAACCAAAGGGCTGCTGGTGTCCTTGACCGGCTTAGGCAACTACTGAACAGCAGTTATACACGCCAATCCCCTTGAAGGTTGCGACCATATGAGAGCATTTAAAATGAGTTTTAGTCGATTTTCCAAAATTACTGTGTTGGCAGTTTCTACCCTCTGTCTGGCGGCTTGTGCTTCGGTAGTCAGGAAGGATGCGCCAACTATTGCGCATGTTCACATCGGTCACGCGATCACTGCCTGGAACGACACACCAGGAAAACAAGGGTTACTTGTCGTTGCTGAGCTGGCTGCCGTCACGGCAGAAACCAACAGTCAGTTAATGCTCAAAGCGGCACGAAACGGCGATATCATCAAGACCAAGCGGTTCCTGAATCAGATAGCCATTGCACTGGATCCACAACAATACGATCCTGAGCAACAGAAAAACGGTTATGGTGTGCGCCGCGGTACGGCTGAAGCCATGACGCACTTGACACTATCGGCTGGAGTATTCGACGCCTCGACCAATGTCCAGAGAACCGTTACACAAACCAATGTACGTGCGCAGGATATTCTCGACAGTGCAGACGAATTGGCCGTTTATATTGATGCAGGCATGGCTGCTACCGACTCCGTCGAACTGGAAATCATCGCAGAAGAGGTCTCCCTGCTGGTAAAAGCAATAGCCGGAGGTCCGGATTACCCAGACATCTATGGGCTTTATAACTTGCGCAAGGATATAGAAAGCATGATTGCGCGCGAAGATCCACCTTATGAAGTTGTTGATTCATATTTTTTGTTTAATCTGGTTCGCCTTCCCGATGGGCAATGGGGATTCGGGTCTCGACGTGGGCGAGGCGCCGCTGGTGCTGGATACTGATCATCGTCCTAATGAGCTGCCGTAGTAAGAAATTATGATGAATACCAAACAATCAATACTTGCGGCAGCGTTCAGCCTCTTGTTCATTGCAGCTCCCGGTGCGGCCAATGCCCAATCGGTCGATAGCTGCATGACTAGCAAAGGTGAAGACGCTGTGCAAATCTGCCAGTCTCTTCTCAAATCAGGCAACAGAAGTGCTGAGATCTACTATCAACTGGCTTCACAACTTTATCAGTTAGGTCGAACCAGCGAGGCCATGACTATTCTGAACAACGGATTATCCCGGCACAAAGCTAATACCCTGCTTACCACCTTGCGAAACACTCTCGAATTCGATTCCGAAGAACAAGCTGCATTGCGAGCATCTGCAAAGAAGAACGAAGCGGTCATGAATCGGGGGCAACTCAAAATTACGTGTTTGACCAAGATAAGCCGTGCTGCCCTGGAGGCCTGTGAAGGCTATCTTGCCCAGACAAATGTAGACGGCGACAGGATAAGAGCTCGTGCCCAGATCATAGCTACGGAGCTCACACCTTCGCCAACAACACAAATAGCTACTGCACCAACCATACCCGTAGAGCCAGCGCCAACGATAGTACCTGAAGTGTCCGCTCCACCAGCCGTTGTCGAACCAGCACCATTAAATGAGGCGCAAATTGCTCTACGCGAGCTCATCCGCAATATTCAGAGTGACTTATCATCGCTAGGTTTTTCCGTTGGTATCCCTGACGGCATTGCAGGACCCAGAACTCGAACTGCGGTGCGAGAATTCTATGAACGCACACAACAAATCCAGAGTGACAGACTGGATGACCAGACACTTATTGACGTTCAAGCTGCGGTCGCCGATCTAAACACCTCAGAACGATTCCTCAAACAAAGCCGCCTTGCTGCGTCCAATCAACAAGCTGAACAAGCTATCAGCTTGCTGGCACTTGCTGAAAGATCAAGTCCGCTGTTCAAAGCACCGGTTGGATACCGCCAGAATCTGGAGCTTCAGCTAGGTCGGCAAGCGCCAAGCGGGCAAACGACTATTGCCAGCTCCGGCTCTCAGAACACCCCAACGACTGTTGCGCAGGCACCGCAACCGGCAAACACTCAGTCAACGCAACAGACCGGAACCAATGCAGACGTTGTACAGACACAACAGATTCCAGACCTGATATCGCAGATAGAATCTCTTACCGCGACACTGACTTTACGGCGAGCTAACAGTCGCAGACAAAACCAGGCCATGCGGGATGTCGTGGACAATCTTTTCCAGTAGAGAGCTTCTGATTTCCGGAAGACGCTTAGTTGCGAAGATTTAGATGAGCACGCGCCTGCAGCATTTGGACGTTGTCGGGCTCTAGTGATAACGCAGCTTCAACGATACGCGCAGCAGCCGTGAAATCTCGACCACCCAATTTCTCAGCGGTTGATTGACTCAACGTGTTCATCATGGTCTTCCACTCAGGCAGCTTCGTCAATGAAGTATAGTCAGCCTTGGATAAACGATTAACCTCATCAAGTACAGATGCCCCACTGGGTGATGCTATATCACCCGCTATCAAAAGCGAACGCACCCGATCTAATGACGTCAAATTGCCGCTTGCATTTATTGCGGCCAATATTGCCTGCTTTTTCTGCCCACGCTCTGGCAGCGTGTTGACCACCCTGACAATCCTGTCGTGCAGATCATTATGACGCGATGCGTGCCATTGAGTTGTGTGCTTCGCAAGCTGGTCGTACAGTTCATCAAGCCCGGTTAGTAGATTTTGATTAGAGGCATCAGTAGACAGAGCCCGTTGATAGGTTCCACCAAGCCTCAACATATCCTCCAGCTCCTGCACAACTTGTTCTTTGGGTAATATCGTTGATACCGCTGACGCCGGCCGGGGCAGTTGATTTAGAGATTCAACCGCCAAGGGCTCTAACACGGTGCCGGGCGCGAGAAAATAGTAAGCCAGCCCACCCGCGGCTGCAATACCTAGAAACCCTGCAAGGACAGCCCCGGTTTTACTTTTACCCGATGATTTTTTTCCTGATTTTGAGCTGCCTCGTCTGGCGGCATTGCCAGTGGCGGGGCTTGCAGGTCGCACCAAGTCGTCTGCGAAAATATCATCACGCTTGTCAGCTTTGCCTAGACTGTCATCGAGCAGATCGAAATCCAGTGAATCGTCCATATCCGTGCTGCGCAATCGGCCACCTTGCGCAGCACGCCCCATTGGTGACGGATCGCTAGGAGTTGTGCGCGCTGGCTGGGTGCGCCTGGGCGCCGCGGTAAAGGTATTTCCCGCACTATCCAGTGCATTGCCTGAGTGAGTAGTCTGCGATACACCGGGACCATGCTGAAATTCCTCTAACCATTCAGACAAGTCTTTTGGCCTGGCTTCGGGTTCGAGAGACAGACCACTGATTATCGAATCCAGAAAACGCTGATCGAATCCCATATGACTCTGTTCGGGCAGACGTTGCACCAGATCTGGTTTACGTCTCATCATGCATGCTGACCGGCTCAGTGATTCGTCCGGCTTTTTACCAGTCACACCTTCATACATTGAAGCGGCTAACGCATAGATATCAGTCCAGGGACCCTGGTCTCCGTAATTGGAACTGTACTGCTCAAGCGGCGTGTAGCCCTTACTGACCAGCGTTGTCATTTCGCCAGTCTCTTGCTGTGAAGTCTGTCTTGCAGATCCGAAGTCGATCAGTACCGGCGTGCCGTCTTCACGAATATAAATATTGGCTGGCTTGATGTCTCGGTGAATAAATCCAAATCTGTGAATCTGTTCCAGACCATCGAAAATGGGAAAAAAGGTACGTTCGAAAAAAGTCTGGTCAAGATTGCCACCTCGGCTCTGGTAAAGCGATGCCAGGTTTTCCCCATGCTCGTACTCCATCACCATATAGGCAGTATTATTCGCCTCGAAAACAGAATGCACTCGCACAATGTTGTCATGGCCGAATTTTGCCAGGGTTTGTGCCTCTTTCAGAAAACTATTTAGGCCCCACGCGAAATTGTCCTTGTGGTCACCGGTGAGCGGTTTTACGGTGAGATCCTGATGCCGGTAGGCAAACGGCGTTGGCAGGTATTCCTTGATGGCAACAGAACGATCCAGATTGCGATCATGTGCCAGATAAGTGATACCAAAACCACCCTGCCCAAGAACCTTGTCAACGGTATACCAGAGTATTTCATGCCCTTGGGACAGCGCCCGGGCAGACATGAGTACCGTTCTGTCCTCGTTCACAACATACCTCTGGCGATGTGGGCCACAAAAAAGAGACTGCCGCTATATTACCGTGAAGAGTGATCTTTAGTGACACTCTATTTGCGCCAAAAGTCTAAAAAATCACGGTTTTACTCAACACCAGAAGAATTAACCGTAAATCACTGGCAATACTAGGATTTTTGTGGTCGGGTCGACACCATTGTAAACAGTGATACCAACAGGAACAAAGGTACACACACTGACAGGCCACCTCAGCGATATAAGCCGGTAAATAGTTTAATTTCTCTCAATAAGATGCTTCTGCAATAACAGATTCACGTTACAACAAATTGAATACCAGCACGACGCACATCAACACAATAACCATAAACATCATGCTCGCCACACTCCAACCTCGCGCCAGTGGTGCGCCGGGGCGTGCTATACGTTCCAGCGTTCCCCCAAAACCTGCAACTAATGCAAGAGCTTGACGACGCAGTGCGGTATTTACACTTACCACTGACGATACCAAAAGCGGCAATATAGAAGGAATTGCCTTTCGGTAAATCACGTCACTATCGATGTTGGTTGCTCTTACTTCAGGTGGATGTAAACCGGTTTTCATCAAAAACAGGAAGGCCAGCAATGCGAAGACAAGCAGTTGCATCTGGACCAGAACATGATCAACGGTGTAAGGCTGATAGTCCACACTGTACGGCAACAAGCTGTATAACATTCCCGGAAACACTCCGATAGCGACACACAACACAGCGGTGATGATCATCGCTATACGCATATGCACCGGTGCTTCAGCAGGTCGCTTGCCGCTATCGTGCGCGAAGAACGTAAAGTACGGAATTTTTATGCCGGAGTGACTCAGCACTCCAGCGGAGGCAATAAGTAATGCAAGCCACACAAGGTAGTAACCGTTTGACGCTGATGCATCAAGGATCAATGACTTGGATACAAATCCACTAAACAACGGGAACGCAGATATGGACGCTGCGCCTATCAGGCAGCAGACCATTGTTACCGGCATTGTTTTGTAGAGCCCACCTAATTCAGATGCCTTGGACGTACCCGTACGATACAAAACTGCTCCAACACTCATGAACAACAATGATTTATAGAGTATGTGGCAAAAAGCGTGAGCGGCCGTTCCGTTGAGCGCCAGCTCTGTTCCAATGCCGACACCAACCACCATAAAGCCAAGCTGGTTGTTCAGACTGTAGGCCAGCACCCGACGAAGATCGTTCTCGATCTCCGCAAAGAAAATCGGAAACAAAGTCATTATCGCGCCGATATAGATTAACAGCTCGGTACCGGCATAGCCGCGCGCCAGCGCATAGACTGCCATTTTAGTAGTGAATGCCGAGAGCACCACGGTGCCTGTGATAGTAGCTGCAGGATAGGAGTCCTGAAGCCAGTTATGCATTAACGGAAAAGCGCACTTGATCCCAAAGGATAGAAAAATTAACCAGGTACCAACGCTGACCAGACCGAGATGTTCGAAAGCAATCGAACCCGTGTCTTGATAATGGACTAACAGACCTGCGAGCAACAAAACGCCCGAGAGTACCTGGATAATAAGGTAACGCATACCTGTGCTATAGGCTGCAGGGGTTCTTCTGGCCCAGATGAGAAAAACCGATGCCAGGGCTGTTCCTTCCCACCAAAGAAAGAGCGTAATCAGATCTCCTGCGAAAACACCGCCGATAGCAGAGCCGGCATAGGCTAGCGTAGCGATTTGCTGGACTGAATCACGCACATGCCATGCATACAGGCCTGATAAAAAAGCTGCGATAGAAAATATGATGCTGAAAATCAGTGACAGCTTGTCGACCCTCATGAAGGTCAGTTCGAATCCGACCACCGAGACAACGGCGTGCTGCCCCATTGCATACGTAAGAATCATCCCTAACGCAAGTACGGGCGTACCCAACAATAACAATGCGCGCCAGCGTGACCCGAGTAACGGACACAATAAGGCTGCAAACAAATAGATGAACGGTGGTGCCAACAAGGTTGTCATGATCGACCAGCCTCTTTACCCATTATCTGATCCTTAAGATCCGAAACCGAATCGGCAGGCCAGTCTGCATGTTGAACACGCTGTGTATCTGCGTCCGGATACTGCTCTCCGTCTACACTGTTTTCTGCGTAATAACTTTCATCACGACGGATTACTACACGCAAAAGCTTCGCTCCCAGAACAATTACCGTAAATGAAACAAAACCCGCAATTGCGTGAAAGCCGTAAAATTCTTCTCCCGGGACCTTGACGTGACGATGCCAGACAAAGTCCATGGCAAATAGAAAAACGCAAAGTACGATAAGACCTATGATTAACCGGTTCAGGCCTGAACTGGTATCTACCCACAGGAAATGTCGGGCAAGTGGAGCAACGTCTTCTTTGGAGCTTTTTATCGCCATTGGATCATCCCGATCAGTTCTGTCAGCGGCGCGGGGTAAAGAAACAGCACAATGCAGGACAATGCTGTAAGCACTATCGCCCAGAGACAGGCAAAAGGTGCCTCTTGCATTGTGGCCTTTTCACCAGGCTTGAGGTCCGGATCAGGCTTTAGAAAAGCCCGTAACGGTATGGGTAGAAGATAGGCGATATTCAGCAAGGTGCTGAGCATTAAAACCAACGCCCAGATAATGGTACCGGTATCAAGAGATCCACCCGCTATAAGCAACTTGCTCCAGGCACCACCCGCTGGTGGCAACCCGATGATACTTACTGCACCAATGAAAAAAGCACCCATGGTAATGGGCATGCGCCGCCCTATTCCGTCAAGCTTGGATATCTCGCTTTTGTGTAATGCCACCAGTATGGCGCCCGCGCAGAAGAACAATGTGATCTTGCCAAATGCATGCATCACGATGTGCAGCACCCCGCCGCTGATGGACATAACAGTCGCTAGAAGAGCCGCCAGTACGATGTAGGCAAGTTGGCCAATTGTCGAATAAGCCAGCCGGGCTTTCAGGTTGTCCTTGGTAAAAGCCACTATGGAGGCCACGATGATGGTGAAACCCGCCACCGGTAAAAACCAGTAAGCCGCGCCACTGATGGTCACAACATCAATTCCAAACGTGTAAGTTACGATTTTCAGAACACTGAATACACCAGTTTTAACCACGGCAACCGCATGCAACAACGCACTGACGGGTGTTGGCGCAACCATTGCCGCCGGTAACCAGCGATGAAACGGCATGAGCCCTGACTTGGCTAAACCAAATACAAAGAGCCCCATCAGAATTGCTAATGATGCATTACTTAACCCGGCATCATGAAGAACACCGCCGGGAATGAAATCCATCGTACCGGCGGCAGAAGCAGTCCAGATAATTGCAGGCAAAAGAAGCGCAATCGATGTCGACATCAGGATACCCAGATAGACCTTGCCGGCCTTTCTTGCTGGCTCACCACCAGCGTGGGTTACCAGAGGAAATGTGGATATAGTGATGACTTCATAGGCTACAAACAGCGTTAACAGGTTATCCGCGTAGGCAGCCCCCATAACCGCTGCCAGCGCTATGGCAAAACAGGTGTAAAAACGTGTCTGGTTGATTTCATGGTGACCTCGCATGTAGCCAATGCTGTATACGGTGGTCACAACCCACAGAAAACTGGCCAGCAATCCAAACATCACGCCCATCGGCTCAGCAGATAACTTCAGTGAATAATCCGCCATCAAGGCAAGCTCGCCACTTTGTGGCGAACCTCCACCAATCAGATCTTTATAAATAAGATTATTAATCAGAAGTAAAAACAAGCCGGCAACGATTATCGATCCTTCGCGCAGGTTTTTCCGTTTTTCACCAAAAAACAGAATAAAGGGGATAACCGCCAGCGGCGGTACTAATGTCCATAGTGGATTCATCTAGAAACCACCCAGCAGTTGTCTGGCAGCTTCACCAGCCAGAGACAATGTTGCATTACCGTTAATTCCAAAGTAGAGGCCAATGGCAATAAGCAAATACATAGGCAGCAGCATACTCAGCGGTGCCTCGGATAACCCAGATGACGCTGGTGTAGCTTGTCGTGATTGTCGGAACAGCATTACCTCGACGACCCTGCCTACATACACCACAGCCATTAACGAACTGACCAGAATCAGCGCGGAAATCAGCCACCACCCACGATCCATCGACGCCTCTATGAGTGCAAACTTACTGATGAACCCGACCGTCAGGGGCACACCTATCAATCCAAGGCCGGCAATGATGAAAGCAATGCAGGTGAACGGCATACGCTTGAACAAATCGTCAAACGAGGGGCGATGTGCATGACCAATTTGATAAATGATGCAACCCACTGCCATGAACAAGGCCGTCTTTACCAATGCATGATTAACGATGTGCACAATACCCGCTGTCAAACCAGCCTGTGTAGCGAGCGATATCCCGGCAACAATGTAACCAAGCTGCGCAACACTGGAATAAGCGAGCATTCGTCTAAGGTCGGATTGAAAAATGGCAACCAACGACATGAGTAGAAACCCAGCGACAGCCGCCGGTAGCAGTACGCTATTGAGCAGTAGTTGCCCAAAACTGTATTCATAACCGAAAATGCTAAAAAAGAATCTCAACAATACATACAACGACACTTTGGTCGCGGTACCAGCCAGGAATGCTGTCACGGCAATTGGCGCGAAGGTATAAGCGTTAGGTAGCCACGCATGCAGAGGAAAAATCGCCGCTTTGATCATGACACCAATGCATATGAAACTGAACGCGACTAGCACTGCTCGCTGCGACTCACTATCCGGAATTCGATCGGACAAATCGACCATGTTCAGCGTACCGGTGGCTGCATAGAGAAAACCGATGCCGATCAGGATGAACGATGCACCTACACTTCCCATAATCAGGTATCGATATGACGCCGTCAGAGCGCGCCTGTCACCACCAAACGATATCAACATATAGGTAGCCAGTGATGACACTTCCAGAAACACGAATACGTTGAAGGCGTCACCGGTTATAACGATGCCCATCAATCCGGTCAAACACATCAACCATGCTGCATAAAACAGATAATGTTTGGGGACCGCTACAGACTTGATAACACTTCTGTATGCGTACATCAGAACGATAGCGCTTATGGCAGAGACAAGCAGTAGCACCGAAGCATTCAGGGTATCGATGTAGTACTCGATTCCAGCGGGTGCAGCCCAGCCTCCAACCTTGTAGCGGATAACACCCTCGAGGCGGACATGCTGCAGGACTTGCCATGCGGCAAAGACACTGAATAGATTGGCAGCAATAGCAATAATCCAGCTAGCAAGAGCGTGCCGGAATAACACGCACAAAGGTGCAGCCGTAAAGGGCACGATAATCATCAAGGCAGGAATTTGAGCATGCATCATGCTTCAGGCTCCTGAGCTTCTATCGCCTTGATTTCATCTTCCTCGATGGTGTCGTACTCTTCATAGATACGCACGATTAGTGCGAGTGCCAACGCGCTAGTGGCGACGCCAACCACGATCGCTGTAAGGATGAGAACATGTGGCAACGGGTTTGAAAATACCAGCTGTTCATCATTTACAAGAATTGGCGCTGTGCCACCTGACACTTTGCCAATCGTGATGTAAAGGTAGAAAATGGATGTCTGGAATAATCCGAGGCCGATAACCTTTTTAACCAGGTTATACCGCGCAATCATGATATACAGACCAGCCATCATCAACACCACAATGACCCAATAGCTGTACAAACCGGCAATCTTTTCCATCAGTTTGTTCGCTTACTGGCAAAGTTGTAAAACAGGCTGATCATGACACCGGTAACAGTTATCCCAACTCCCAGCTCAATGGCAAATATGCCCCAATGCTGACCATGCAACGGGTCATGTGCCAGAACGTTGTAATCCAGCAGATTGCCACCCAGCAACATGGTGACCAGCCCCGTCCCACAATATAAGAGAATGCCTGTGCACATTATGATGCGCAGCGCAGAGGGGGGCAGTACAGCGCGAGTTCGTTGTAATCCGAATATCAGCCCGTGCAGAATAAAAGCCGTCGAGAAAATGACCCCCGCCTGGAAGCCGCCGCCGGGACCGTAGTCACCGTGGAATTGAACGTAGAGTCCAAACATCATTACAAACGGTATGATCAGCTTGGTAACAATCTGAAGAACACGATGTCGTTGTCGCGGATAGAGTTTCATGTTTCTGTCGTCGATTTGCCCGAATCACCATCCTTGTCACCGGGTGCATCTTCGGGAGCTACAATTTCAGGTCGTCGTCGCTTGAGCCCCAACAGGCTAAGAACAGCAATACCCGCTGCAAATACCACCATTGTTTCGCCCAGCGTGTCGTAGCCACGGTAACTGGCCAGTACCGATGTCACGATATTGGGCGGTCCCACCTCACTCCCGGATTGTTCCAGGAATCGAACGCTCAAACCTGGATGAGACTGTGCAGGTGAGTCGGCACTACCGTAGTAAGGCATATCGAGCGTGCCGTAAATCAGGATTGCCCCCGTAACGACAACAAAAAGAAGCGCAACCCAGCTATCGTTTCCACGCGGCTTTTGCGCGTGTTTGGTGAACGAAAGTGCGCCGAGAAATAAAATGGTGGAGATCCCGGAACCGACAGCAGCTTCCGTAAACGCAACATCTACAGCATCCATCACAACGAATGCGCCGGCGGCAATAAGGCTATAGACACCCAGCAGAATAACCGCTCCCAGCAAATCCCGCAGCACAATGATGCCCAGTGCGGTGACAGCCAGAAAAGTCAACAGAACATTGGCAACCAGTGTCTCCATCAGGATTTACCCTTCAACCGGTTATCGAGCTCTTCCATCTCATTATCTATCAAACGGGCATCTTGACCGTGTTGGTAGTCTGTGGGGCGTGATCTGGCAAGCTGTGTGGCCTCCTCCGCCGACGCGACGATAGGTTCACCATCGACATCGACCGGTGCCTGTCCACATAGCAAGGCGGTTTTCGCAAGCGCATGAGATGCAGTCGGTGAAGTGAATAACGTAAAGAAGACGATCATCGTCATCTTGATAGCAGCCATATTATTGTCAAATACGAACAACGCCTGAAGAATCAACGCCAGCCCGATAGCGAGGGTTCCTCCGGTATCCGTTAGACTCGAGGCATGCAGGCGGGTATATAAATCAGGCATTCGCACAAGACCCACGGCACCTGAGACGATAAACACGCAACCGACAGCCATCAGAATCCAGCTCAGCAGCAGTACTGGAATATCAACCATCAGTAGTCGTCCTCCTGATACTCACCACTGCCAAGATCTCTGTATTCGAAGAATTTCAGGACGGCAATAGTGCCGACAAAATTGATCAGCGTGTAGACCAGAGCGATATCCAGAAAATCTGGCCGACCCGTAAGAAACCCGTAAACCGCCATCAGCAAGACGGTTTTGGTACCGAATGAGTTAACCGCCAGCAACCTGTCAAACAACGTCGGACCTAACAGGGTTCGCCACAGAGTCAGCGCCATTGTCACCAGCAGCGCCAGAGTTCCAGCAATGAACATTTACGTATTTCCCGGTTTTTTTCGGAAGTAAGGCTCAACAGCGCGGACGCGCCCTGACATCTCACCGTCTTCAAGTTCGCGCAGGCTGTCCTCATGAAGGGCGTGCACAAGAATGTCACCTTCAGGAGTGAAATTGATTGTTGTAGTGCCGGGTGTCAACGTTATGGAATTGGCGTAAACCACTCTGCCCATCTCCGTGTCGGGTGTGGCGCTAATTCTACGCAAGGCAGGCTTGATATCCAATTGGCGTGACCAGATCCGTTTGGTCACATCTATGTTGCTCAGCACGATCTGCCATAGCAGCCATCCCCAGTAGCCAAGGACATGAAAAATTCGAAAATATATGCTTTGCCCTCGATGCTCGACAACACGCATACGGCCAGACAATGCCACCACGAGCACCACGCTTATCACGCCAAGAATGAGCAGCTGCGTCTTGAAGAGTCCTGATAAGAGTAACCAGAGGCAAGTCATGGTCACAATGAATCTGAATGTCTGCATCATGCGTTCAGTAGCGGTTTGATCGTGAATAAATGAAAATAATAAGGTAACTCTAGCATGACGCTACGGAAAAACTGAATCCCATGAATCGCTCTGGAGTAGGCCTAATGGAGTCATCAACTGCTGATTTGCAATTTTCATGGCTGTAAATCCGGTAAGTTACCCGTTAAAAAACCCTCGTCCCTCTGCTAGACTTCGGCCGTCATTATAGCTTCCGGCGGGTTTTACCTGTTATTCATGAAACGTTCAGTTCAGTCTTCCCGGCGCGTAACCTGTTGCCTGCTTACAGCATTGCTATTCTCTGGTTGCGACAGCGACCTGGACGCTGGTGTCGGCAATACCAATCCGGGATTGGGCACTGAAAAATTCACCCTGTTCCTGGACAGCTCGGAAGTCAGCATAACCGAGGGTGCAGACCAGATAGAAGTTCCAGTAACACTGTCCAGAACTCAAGGTCACCAAGGCGACATAACACTCTCTGCGACAGGACTGAACCAGGACGACGAGCTATACCTGTCGCGCAGATTCACAGACAACGAGCTTGATATTGACGAACAAAGCACCTCCTTGCAGCTTGCTCTTGCCATCGGTCCCCAGCCCATCCAGCCACACAGCCGCAATATTCTGGTCACTGCAACCGATGAATCAGGCGAAAGTAATACAGCATCGCTGATTGTGCAGGTGAATCCTACCGACAAACCAGACATCTACCTTCTCATTGGTCAAAGCAACATGATCGGGATCAGCGAGGACAACTCCAAACAGGCAGATCCTGGCGAACCGGACGAACCCGTTTCAGGAATCCGCCAGCTGAACGTAACATTCAACGATGATGAAAATTTTTCGCTTGCTTCCGATTTTACCAATCCTGAGAAACTGTTTGACAACAGTGAGCCCCTAACAATAGCTCTGGATCCATTGCACACCGGGTTTCAAAGTGATGGCAGCAAAACCGGTATGCGTATCGGTCTGGGCCTGTCGTTCGCCAAGCGAGCCCAACAAGACACTAATGCAGATATTTACCTGGTACCTGCTGCCTGGTCTGATACCGGTTTTTGCAAGCGAGACACTAACAGATTGCCTGGCATCGGCTGGAACGCAACTCAAAAGACAAACCCGCAGTTGAGCGGTACTTTGCTGCACGATCGAGCCATAGCCCGAGCTGATATAACGATCGCAGAAACCGGCGGGATTCTGAGGGGAATTCTGTGGCATCAGGGCGAGGCTGACTCCGAGAATGCCAGCTGTGCGCAAAACTACGCCCAGAATCTTACCGAGCTGATCCAGTCGCTGCGCACGAATATTGCGCAGGATGCTCGAGGCGCTGGTGCTCGCGGTCCGGATACCGATATCCCTTTCATAGTAGGCACCATGGCAATGGGGGGGGAACAGACGCCATTCTCCGAAAACAAGTTGCTCGTCGATGCAGCTCACAGGGCTCTGCCCACAATTGTCGGTTTCACTGATTTCGTCAACAATGATGACCTGATTCCCGCTGCCTACCCTTGCGGTGGAGGTTCCTGTGTCCATTTCGGTGCGCGTGCGCTTCGCGAAATGGGGGGCAGATACTACGAGCGTATGATTTCGCTATTTTAGGGACAATAATGAACACTGGCTCAACTACCGGGAGCTTGATACAACAGGCTCATCACTTTCTGACAAGGTCAGCCCTGATAGGCTTGCCGATTGCATAGTGACTGCATGAAACACGTGATCTCCCACTTATACAGAATGTACTCGGCATGCCCGGTCGCCATGGCGTTTTTGCTTTTCGCCTTGAGCGCCTGCAGCAGCGATACAACAACTTTCAATGGCGATGACGCTGAATCCGATCCCTTGCCTACAGGCGACTTCGAAATCAGATCATCACAACCTGATCTGGTACTGGTTGAAGGCGATGCCGAAGGTCTCCAGATACCTCTGACTCTATTTCGCACTAATGGTCACGATAAGGATGTATCGCTCGAGGTCCGCGGACGTACCATTGACGACATAGCCTTTGTAACCAGCAGTTTTTCAAGGCTCACGCTAACACCCAGTGCCGACGAAAGCGAAGCCGTATTGAAGCTTGCTATCAGCGCACTTCCAATCCTTGAACAACAGCGCGAATTTGTCATCACCGCCAGTGATGGTGTCGATAGCGACAGCATACCCATAACCGTCACGGTACAACCCACAGCAGCCCCCGATGTGTACTTGCTCGCAGGACAAAGCAATATGGAGGGTTTTAGCGGGAACGGAACAAGACGCGCATTCGAGGGTGGTGAAGATGAGCCTCACCCACGTATCAAGCAACTCAATGTTTCAAAAAACAATAGTTTCGGGGTTTTTATCACCGACGCCGACTATACATCGCCTGCTGCTAACGTTATAGATCCAGATATTGTCACAGCGCTCGATCCACTGCATGTTCCTCAGGATCCCTCCAATGAGAGCGAGAAGGAAGTGGAATACATAGGGCTGGGACTTAGCTTCGCAAAGCGTGCTTTACGCGATACCTCGGCCGAAATCCTGCTTGTACCAGCAGCATGGTCAGGTTCATCGTTTTGCGCGAACGACAACGGTCCTGCAGGTAACTGGATGCCGGCACCCACAACCAATTCAAACCTCGGCAACACACTGCTTTTTGAGCGTGCAGTGACCCGGGCGAATCTGGCGCTGGAGAAATCAGGGGGTGTCTTCCGTGGCATCCTCTGGCACCAGGGTGAGTCAGACTCCAACGAAAGATGTGCCCCGCTTTACGCTGATAACCTGCAACAACTGGCAACCCAATTGCGCAGCCAAATCCTTCCAGTAGGAGACAGCTCGCTGCTGCGCGTCGATATCACCGTGCCGTTTGTTGCCGGAACCATGTCAAGAGGTATAGACGAACGCGGTGATTTATCGGACTACCCCGAGCCGAAGCAAATGATCGACGATGCCCATCGTGGTATTGACAGCATGATATCCGCGTCAGCTTTATCAAATCATGATGATCTGATTCCCTCCAACGGTTACCCTTGTGGCAACACATCGTGTATCCACTTCGGCCCGGGTGCCCTGCGGGAAATGGGTACTCGTTACTACGATGGCCTGCAACGTGCCGCTGATCGCCAACCCTCCGAACCTTAGCAGTCTGCTGATAGCCATCGATTCGCAGAATTGTCCCACAAGTTGAGCCAATTCCGTCTCGGCTGTAACTGAATACAGAAGCTCAGTAGTATCCGAACTGATAACATTAGCTTTGACGTAGATCCGCCGATAACCGTTTCATGAGACTGCATGCACTGCAATACCTGCGAGCCGTCGCTGCTCTCGCAGTGGTGTACAGCCATGCGGTGATCCAGCACGATGGCTACGCAGAATACCTGGCGCACGCCGGAAGCTTTGGCGTTGACATCTTTTTTGTCATCTCTGGCTTCATCATGGTCTACATTGCCAAACCTACTGATACGCCGATAGCTTTTTTTGCCAATAGAGTACGGCGAGTTGTGCCTCTGTACTGGTTTTTTACCTTTTTAATGGGCGCGATCCTGCTTGCAATGCCATCGGTATTCAAAAATACCGTCTTTGACTGGAGCATTTTTCTCAAGAGTCTTGCATTTATTCCACACTGGAGCAGCGCTTATGACGGATTCGTCTGGCCGATCGTGGCTCCTGGCTGGTCACTTGTTTACGAGATGTACTTCTATCTGATTTTCGCTATTTCACTGTTGCTGGCAGCGCGCTATCGTGTGATGTTCATCACGATTGTGATATTTGGTGTCTTTTTCATAGCCACTATCCACCATACCGGTGAATCGGCTTTGACGCTGTTTTTCAGCGAATCCATGGTGTTCGAATTTACTCTCGGCATGCTCCTGGCAGTCGCATGGAAAAGAGGCTTTCACTTGCCTTCATCAACCAGTTGGTGGCTCTTGCTGTTCGCAAGTTGTCTACTTTTCCTGGATTTACCCGGCCCTCGAATAGTCGAGTTCGGTATACCGTCACTTTTAATCGTCATGGCATGCCTGTTCATTCGCATCAAACAGCACGACTGGGCAGTTCTACTGGGTGATGCCTCATATGCGTTATACCTGAGTCACATCTTTACGCTGGGTATCACACGCAAAATTCTCCCTCCTCTTTTAGGAGATAGCCAGATGGCGGCCTATGGATTTGTCGTACTATCGCTGATTATCTGCATAATTGTCAGTGTTTTCATCCATAGATATATTGACAACTGGCTACTGCGTCATGAGCGCTTTCAATTCGGGGTAAGTCGTGAGGCGCAAGCTGAAAAAGCGTGAAACATATCAAGGTATGAGATATCCACCGTTGTGTAGGCTTACCAAATGAATCTCAACATAACCCCACCAGACTATGCCGAGCTCTTCAACCTGCCCGAGACACACACTCTAAAGTTGTGCAGTACCAAAAAGGTTGAACGAAACAGCACCGTGTATGAAACACGCTGGCTGCTTGAGCACGACGACAATCAAACACTGATAGCTCGCTTTCGGACTTGGTCCAAGCGCTCGCTCAAACCGCCTTATCGCAAGCAATTTGGGTGGGAACGGTTCTCTGCATCAGGCAATCTCCTGGACCGCGAAGTGCGTTATTCAAAACGGGATAACCAGGAGTATTTGCACTAAGCGACCAGGGCACGGATAAGCGTATATCTCATTGCCGGTTGTCTAGCTATGCTCGCGAATGACCTGCAGAAAGTCATCGCCGTATTGTTCTAGTTTATGGCTGCCCACGCCACTGACATTGGCCATCTCACCCGAATCACGTGGTTTAAGGGCAATCATGTCGGCCAAGGTGCTGTCATTGAAGACAATATAGGCAGGCACGCCTGCCATATCGCTCAATTGCTTGCGCAACTTGCGCAATGCCTCCCACAAAGGCTGATCAGAATCACTGATGTTGATTGCTGCTTTGCTGCGACGACTGCCGCCACCACCTGACCCGCCACTGCTGCTCTTGGCCAGCTTACGAAAATGCAGCGTTCTCTCGCCACGCAGCACGGGGCGTGATTCTTCTGTAAGCACAACTGAGCCATGTCCATCGACATCCACTGCCAGAAGTCCGCAGGCAATCAGCTGTCTATATAAATTGCGCCATTCGTTTGCTGTAAGGTCGGTACCGATGCCAAAAGTGGATTGCTGATCATGACCAAAACGTACGATACGCTCTGATGTTTTACCTAATAAAACATCAACGAGATAGGTAACGCCAAAACGCTGTTCTGTGCGGTAAACGCACGACAATGCCTTGCGGGCAGCCTCTGTTGCATCCCAGGTTTCGGGAGGATTCAGGCAGTTGTCACAGTTGTTACAGGGTTGTTCCAGCGTATCGCCGAAATAACTTAAAAGAGCCTGCCGACGACATGTCGTCAGCTCCGCCAGACCCAGCATGGTCTCAAGCTTATGGTTTTCCAGACGCTTGTGCTTTTCATCGGCATCTGACTGCGCCATCATCGAACGCAGGTTTATGACATCCTGAAGTCCGTAAGCCATCCAGGCATTAGAGGGCAACCCGTCACGTCCTGCACGTCCTGTTTCCTGGTAATACGCCTCGACACTCTTGGGTAGATTCAGGTGCGCCACGAAGCGGACATCAGGCTTATCGATGCCCATCCCGAACGCGATGGTCGCCACGACGATCAATCCATCTTCACGCAGAAAACGTTTCTGATTATGTTCTCGCTCGGAAGCAGGCAAGCCCGCGTGATAGGCGACAGCGTTGCGCCCATGCTCGTTAAGCCAATCGGCGGTTTGCTCGACCTTTTTCCGCGACAGGCAATAAACAATCCCCGCATCGCCACGATGATGCTGATCGAGAAAATCCAGCAATGCCTGCCGGGGGTTAGTCGGCTCACCAATGGTATAGAGGATATTGGGGCGATCGAAGCTACTGACAAATTGCGCAGCCTTGTTGAGTTGCAGATTATTGGCAATTTCTACCCGGGTTCGCTCGTCGGCAGTGGCTGTTAAGGCAATACGCGGCACGTTCGGGAAACGCGTCGCAAGCACTGACAAGCCCATATATTCCTTACGAAAATCGTGCCCCCACTGAGAAACGCAATGGGCTTCGTCGATAGCAAATAGAGCAATATCTGCCCGATCCAGAAGCGCCAGCATGGTGGGCATCAGGAGCCGTTCGGGGGCCACATATAGCATGTCCAGCTCACCGGCCAGCAAAGCCTGCTCCGTTTGCTGGATGGCACGTGCATCCATGGAAGAATTAATGAAAGCTGCGTTTAAATTTAGCGTGTTGAGAGCATCCACCTGATCTTGCATTAATGCGATCAAAGGGGAAACAATCACCCCGGTGCCTGCCCTTACCAGCGAAGGCACCTGGTAGCAGAGCGATTTACCACCACCGGTAGGCATCAGTACGAGAGCGTCGTCACCGGCAATAACGGTGCTGACGATTTCATGTTGCTGACCGCGAAACTGATCGTAGCCGTAAATAGTCTGGAGAATTTCCAGCGCTTCCTGGGACATTTTGGTTTTATTGGGTGTCATTTCGCCTCCTTGCGAATAGTTAACGATGGTGAAAATGCTACGCCCTTCCAGAGCTGGAAGCCGGCGCTCTCATGATCAGAAATAGTGTTTCCGTTCAAGCAGCCACTGAGCATCCTGTTCTCAATGACGTGAGTGCTAGTGTTGCACAATCCAGGGCTGTTCCCAAGCTAGCCGGGAGTTTTTTTAATGGCTGAAGACCACTTTTACGGGCCAGCTGCTACCCATCAAAGCCTCTGATTCATGAAGGTTGACAGGGGTCAGCCCGTGTAGTTATCTCGCCACTGGTTATATTGCAGGACAATGGATTGCATGGCTGACTCCTCAAATTCCCGCAAGCCGCTAAGCACCATGTTTTTTTCGCCGGCACCAATCATTGTTTCACCCAGAAGAATGTCGAATCTTAGCCTGACCACACCTTTGCGACCGTTAATACTGATGTCGGTATCGGACAATCGCAGGATCACATCATCGAACACGGCCTCAGTATCGGCAGGCATACTCCAGTTCTGTTCGAGCTCAATTGCCATATCCTTGTAAATGACCAGAGGTCTGTCAGGATTAATCATGACATTCTCACTGCGCATGAGTGGCACCAGGATATCTGGAAACGTCTGACCTGAAAATTTTACATAAGCCTCACTTAGGTGGGTGACGAACTCAGGCTGTGTAAACCGATCGCCTGTCAGGAACAAACTGAGTAGTGCACGATCTCGGGCGTCGACGATATGAGCCTGATCATTGATCGTATCTGGCAGGCACATGGGCGTCTGGCCGCCGAGCATGCCTGAGAACTGTATTGCGGTAGTACGCGCTACACCATAGCGCTTCAGCAGTACACAAAAAAGCAGGTCGCCAGGTACACAGAAGCGCTTGCTGCCGGGGTCGTGAATGGGGTTAAAATCCTGTGCTACACCTTTAGCGAATGCACTCGCCTGCTGTTCAGTAAATGAAACCGTGCCTTCTTGCTGATCAAAGTACCGGGCGAGATCCATAGGTTTAACCTGCTATAACGATAGCGTATAGTCGCAAACCGGTGACCAGCTCGCAAGCCATGTTTTCCAGCTATCGCAATGGTGCCAGTAATGAATCAAAATGTATCTGCTGCTCAAGTGATAAATCGACACTGCGTGGGTATGTCGGCTCTTTCCGATCTGCCAAAGTAGGCAGGTCCCAGCCTCGGGTGGATTCTAAAAATCGCATTAGCCCATCATCACCAAATCGTTTCAGATAACCTGCCATCACGCAATCGACATAGCTCTGCGCAACCGGATGCCTGGTATCAGCCAGATGTCTGTTGGTTTGCAGGCTTCTGTACACATAGATTGTGTCTACACTAATGCCCGCTGGCAGAATGAAATCGGTCGCCTCAAGGCACATTCTTTCATACCCGTACTCGCGCGCATCCAATGTTTCCAGCTCGCACACGGGCATCCTTACCAACACGCCATCAATAATGGCTTGAGCGGGTTCAATGCTCAGAGAAGTGCAGCCCTGACGGGCATCGGAATGCGCCACCCGGTGATTCCAGACTCGCCGCCACCCCTTCAGGCTCACATCTACGGCCTCCTCCGCAAGGGGCCTTGTTTCTCGGTTCACCAGTGATCCGTATCCGAAATAATATATCCACAGTGTTGCCATAATTGATTTTTGTGAGTTTCCGGTATTGAATGGACGACATGCAGAAAAAACGCTTGATTTTTCACCCAAGCTATTGTTATTCCGAGCTGAATTGTACGCAAACTACTGTAAAGCGCCGTATCATTGTGCCCATGAAAAGCGTGTCAGTGTTCTTTGCCGGATACATTTGCCTGATAACTGCAATCCCGTGTTTGCGGGTTGCCTCACTAGGCCTGTCGTTTCTTTTTTTGCCCATTCCAACAATTTTCGCCTCTTCACTCGACCCGCTGGCACGTCAGCAAGCTCAATGGATTGCAGATGATGCAATCTGGGTGCAACCTCGTTCCGAGAGTAAAGACCCACACCCGCTAGGTATCCAGACACTGTCCATCGAAATTCAGGAAACAAAAGAAAACCTGCTCTCCCCACTCTTGAAGGTTTATCAGTACCACTATGATTTGATGCAGGCACGTGTGCTCACTATCGATACTGATAATTCCCGCGTATTGAGATCGCAGGTAATCAATTCGGTACATCTGCCACTGAACCAGACCGAGATCAGTTTTGCCCACCAATTACTTCAATCCAATACCGCTATCGTGGATCAGCTGCGCAACGAACAAGCCCTCCGTGGACAAACAGCCTTTCAATTGCTGTCGGAGCTGGATGTAAAAGCGAGCATCTACGAGCCGCTTGATTCCACTCACTCATGCTTCGAGCAGCGGTGCGCATTATTGTCGTTATTTGATAACACGCGAACGGTATTTTCAGCCGAACCGGTTATCAATCTACAAAGCCGTAAAGCAAGTCTTCTTCGTCATCCATGAACGCTTTACCAGGAACTCTTGTTTTAATTCTGATCATGACGTCGGGCATGGTAACTGCGCGCACGGGGCACGCGGCAATCGAAGACTGCAGCGGTGCCACACAGCTTGAACAGTCGTTCAGCTCTGGCGCTTCATGGACTTTGTGCGCCAGTGTCGATGACCATCACGCGTTGGAAGTCATCTCGGTCCATTACCGGGCGCCTGGAGGTATCTTGCGCTCAGTGCTGCAACAAGCCCATATCGGGCAGATCCTGATGGACTATCACGACGAATCCTCCTCCCGCGCACAGATTATCCAAGACTCGCAAACCAGACTGGTAGCGATGACAAGCAGCAACTGCGATGGAACACCGATCCTGGACGACGGTACTGCAGCCAGGCTGTGCAGTCGCGTGCAGAACAATCGAATACTGTCAAAGTATGTCCAGCGACCTGGACTGCAAAGCCAGCGCTGGGAATTAGTCAGCGCTCTTCAGCGTGAAGGCCTTGTCTGGACAATATCCATAACGTTTACCGAGGATGGTAGAATCATACCGGCCGTATCGCTATCGGGTCGTGCCCGAGAGAAACTGGCAAGTTCAGCATTAACAAGTAACTTGCCTGCTAGTCGCCTCTTTCTGGCGCGAGCCACAGTTCTGGCAACCTGGCGCCTGGTGTTTAACCTGGACAACAGGGAGTACGATACGGTGCAACAATTCGACTTCCCGTTGAATGTCGCACTTGGCAACAGACGCCCGATGCAAATTACCGATCTTGGCAATGAATCGTTTGCAACCGTTGAGCGAGACAACTTTAGGGGGTGGCGAATCAGCGACCCGAGCGGTACCGCGTACTATCTGGATCCTTCCAATAGCGGTTTTAACTATATTGGCAGCCGCTACAACTGGGCCAGGTTCGATGTAGCGCTTACCAGACATAAACCCTGCGAACGCTATGCTCTGAATAACCAACCAGGGCCCGACAGTAGTTCAGCAGATTGCGGCACATCACTGGATGATTTTGTAAGTGGCGAGAGTCTCCTGGGCGCTCACCCAGTCATCTGGTTCAGCCAGTCACGAACATTTAATCCAAGTAACGAAGACTGGCCGGCTATCAGTAACTTTCACCAGTCGCTTACTTTGCTGCCATACGACTGGACACCTGCGTCTCCCTTCGAAGCCTTCGACTGAAAATGGCAGTACTTTACAGGCTATTGTGCGTTCCGTTGCTGATTCTGGCTGCGCTGCTTTGCAGTAGCGCTGCATCCGCAAATGCTGACTGTCCGGCAGAGTCGCGCATTACTCACGATTTTGATAACGGGGCACGCTGGGACCTCTGTTGGGAATCACGCATCCGCGAAAATCTCGTGCTCAGCGATATCCATTACACGCCACCTGATAAAGAATCATTTCGTGTATTGGGTTCTGCCCGGCTAAGCCAACTGCATGTTGCCTATGATGATAGCGACATCACTTACAATGACATCACCCAGTATGGATTGGGGGGTAGTTACTTATTGTCACTAACGCAGGCAGACTGTCCCACTGGCGAACTACTGACTGTACAAACCAGGCCGGCTTTATGCCTATGGCAAACGTCCGCAGATTCAGGTTATAGCACCGCGTCCAGTGCTGCTCGTGCTGCCAGTATCAATCTGTTTTCCGTGTCTCAGGTAGGTGCATATGCCTACGTCATTAGCTGGACATTTTACGATAACGGATCATTCGAACCGGCGGTCGGTGCTACCGGAGCCTTGCAGAGAAGCTCTGAGAGTATCGACTTGCCTTTTGGGCGTGTACTAGAAGGTGATCCCGACACACTTTGGTTATCACATACACACAACTATTACTGGCGACTGGATTTTGATCTCGGTGCATCTGCTAACGACGATAAAGTATCCGAATTAAGTTACACAACAGACTCACAGGGTCGCCGTGAGTTGAATACACAGGTATTTGATACAGAACAAGCACGACGTATTGATCCTGACAGTCAACGGTTGTGGCGTATTCTCGATGACAAAACATCCTCTGGTTATCAGCTGGAACCCGCGCGGAACGGGCATCGCTTTGAACGTAAAGAAATCGAGCCTCATACGGACTACGATTTTTTTATTACCGTAGGTAATAATTGTGAACGTTTTGCCAGCCAGAACGCACGCTTTAACCCTGACTGCTTGAATGATGTATTGCAATTTGTCGATGGGCAATCGATACAGGATGAGGATATCGTGGTCTGGAACCGAGTGTCGTTTCATCACACGCCACGTAGTGAAGATCAGCGCTCCATGCACACGCATTGGGATGGCTTCATGATTACACCGGTCAATGTGCTGGATGGTACAAGTGCTCTTGCTGGCAGTCCAAACACAGCACCGAGGTTTCCCGCATTACCCAATCTACAATCAACATTGGGCGAGCTGATTCACGCCGACCTGATTCGAGCAGACGATGCTGATGGCGATGTTTTAAGTTATTCTGCCAGTGGCCTACCACCAGGTCTGGAGATTCGCCCGGATGGCCATATACACGGCAACCCGTTGGAAGAAGGCAGATATCTGGTAGTCGTAACTGCGTACGATGATCACGAAGAAAGCCAGGCAAATTTTATGTGGACAGTTGGTGATCCTGTAAATGCTTCAACCAGAAAATCGGGGAAACTCTCTCCGTGGAGCGTTCTGATAATGCTAGCCACGTGGATATCACTACTGATCTGGCGCTCAAAAATCATGTGCCACGTTAATAAACGATGAATCATGTTTTATAAGTTGTCAGGGGTAACGAACAGCCAAAACCTCATACCGCAGTACCTGCCCCTCAACTGTTATTTGCACATCGTCGTCTACCTGCTTTTTTAACAAGGCACGTGCTAACGGCGAGTCTATACTGATAAATCGTCTCGCAGGATCAATCTCATCTGCCCCCACAATACGCACTGTCATTTGCTGCTCACCTGTATCAAGATCAACCTCTGCACCGAAGAATATAGAGTCGCTCTCAGCACGCTTGTCGACAACGGTTAATGCGGGGATTCGTTTTTGTAGATAGCGGATCCGCCGGTCCAGTTCTCGTAGCTCTTTTTTCCGGTAGATGTATTCTGCGTTCTCACTGCGATCGCCCTCCGCTGCTGCGTCATGCAATGCAGCGGTTACATCCTTACGGCGACTCCATATCGCCTTCTCTTCCTCTTTCAGGCGATCGTATCCGGCACGCGTGATGTAAGGAGAGGACTTGGGTTGTGGATGTCGATATCTACTCATGTTTTTGATGTAGCCTTGCAGGTCATGACCTTACCATCATCTTGCCTGGCCCGGTAGGTAGATAATTGGACTCCCCCACCGCTAGAAACACGTAAGGTAAATTCATTGTTCTCACACAAAATATATAAAGGAGAGTCCATCATGAAGAGTACTATTGCTGGTGTTGATTAGACAAAAGACGTTATACAGGTGTGCGTTTATGCAAACAAGAAAGTGCAATCAAATACCTAAACAGAGCACCACGAATTTCTCGAATGGCAATTCACTAGGTCTGCCACTACTGGAGTTTATCAGGCCTGCGCCACCTCTAATTACTGAAAACAGAACGCTGTGAAGGCCAGACATACGGCTCACCTGCTATCAGCAGAATTAGTATCCACTATCAGACAGAACCAGAAAACAGACAAGAAAGATGCACCAGCCATGTCCAGGCATCACTCTTGCCGAACATAGGCTTTATCTAGGGAAAGACTGCCGACGAACAACAATTACAATCAATCTTGAGCCTGAGAGCGCTTGCTGCAAGGTAAAAGACAGCCTCAGTAAATCAGCTCAAAGCGCTGTTGTTGGAGTTCAATATTCGAGTCAGCTCAATAAATAATGACCTAGGAGGGGTGATTGAATCTGTGCTGGAAAACGCTGGGAATGAATTCTCCATGGCATTTGGAGAAACTCTAAATGCAGCGTGGAAACACCACTTAGTGCTCATCAAATCCATAGTGACTTATCATCGCTGTTTAGAGGAGCCGATTGAATAGCACGAGGATTGCAAGCGACTGCTCAAGCTTGAGGGGATCGGAGTGATCAATGCTGTCAATTTTCATATAGCACTGGAATGTGCTGATCTGGGCAGCTTTATAAAAGAAAAGATGCGTCAGCATGCATGGGATTGACCCCTATACAACACACGTCGGGAGGAAAGGTAAAACTTGGCTCAATTGGAAGATATGTGAAGATCAGTTTGTTGCGAAGCCAACTGATTCCCGGTGTCCTGGCAGCAGCGGCTCGGGTTTGCAAACGAACGGCTGTCACCTGAAAAGAGCTATGGATACAAGAGCTGGTCGCACGCCAAGGCAAGAAGGTTGCGCCAGTAGCTTTGGCCATCAAAACAGTGAGGACGGCATTTTCTATCCGCACTCACGGTACTGAATACAAGGCGGAACTTCTAGTCGGCTGAAATGTGATGAGCGAGATGCGACCTGACAGTCACCGGTTGCGATAGCAGTTGTCAGACTAGTTTAACTGTCTGAACCTCTCATCGCAATTAGTGCGCGCATCGCGGAGAATTTGCATGGGCGTCCTGCCACAACAAGACTGTCCCCGTAACTGTGTAAATCCAGCAGAGCGTTGTGGCGCTTCGTACAAACGGCGCTAGCTATGATTGCGGTGGTAGGCAGTGTCATTCATGCATTGCAAATAGAAGGGAAGATTGGAACGGTTTCCAAAATCTGATTGTGTGGACTAGTACTGGCCGCAAACGGGTGGACCATTTTGGTTTACGGGGCTGGGCATTTTGCGTGAAAAACGTAATTGACGAGCATCAGGCCGGACAAGTATGGCCGTGGCTGATTTCCATTGAGATACCATTACGGCTCTTTCCGTCGGTCAGTCTGGATTTGTAGAAACTTCACGGAGAAGCCATCCCAGTCATACGGTCCGTAGTCACAGGCGGGTCTCGGACCGACTGTCCATTGAAATGTGTTGACGCCAGGAATCAACCAGTCAGGTTCAAGAGGTAAGCGAAATGATTTCCAGTCTCGACTGAAACAATTGCCATGATCATATTGGTAGGGATCAACAGAGATATTGGGTCGACCATTAATACTTAGTAACGTCTGCCCGCGTTTTGGACTATTCAGTTGGCCGAACAAGACTGGATTGTCACCCAATTGTGCAAGGTCGATACTCACTGCCTGAGAGTCACCGATCTGACGGTGCCCATCACGTTGCAGGTACACAACATCGCCTGCGTAATCCGACTGGTACTTTCCAACAATTGGGCCATCAAACAAAATGTTGTCCCAATGGAACGTATAGGTGTCGAAATTGTTCTGCTTGTATGGGGTATAAGCATGCGTCTTGAATACCACGAGACCACGGTGGAATGGTAACCCGCCAGGTATGGGAACCGAAAACATATCCCATGAACCTTCGTGCGTGCGTATACCCCAGTGAATTCGATTGTTTCGGAGAATAATGCGCATTGTCCGACGAATTCGTCGATCGGCTAGCGCAGGATCATACGGATGCAGTGCCCCCCAGTACGCCCAGTCATACTGACCAAACTCCCTTTCGTTGACGAGCCATCCGTCCGGCGCCAACGCTCCCGCGCCAACTTTTATACGTCTTACCAGATGACGGAAATCCAGGACAATACGATCGACAGGATACGTCTCGTCAATGGCAGAATCCACAGGACCAGCGCCCACTTTCAATTGCTCTCTGGGAACAATCATGATTTCCCACCAGTGCCGCTGAGAATGTCCTTCATTGACATTGACATCAAATCCCAAGATGCCACCATCAGCAAAATCGAACTCTTGTCGCGGCCAGAATGCACTAACCGAGTAGGGGCCCACCTCGCCCATCGAAGACATCATATGGTGCTTGCATACATAGAAGCTCTGATCAGGATTCTGACCGTTCGAATTTTGTGTTGTATAGACCTGATGCTGACGTGTAGGCACGATCAAGGGATCTGGACCGGCACAGCTCTGATCGTGATCTGCAGGATATGGGGCATAGAGTTTGGAAAATTGCTCCTTGGGTTCGGTACGATGCGTTACTACAAAATCAAAATTATCAGGCAGCAGCGCTTGTGATGGCGATGCAGGATCTCCCGAGAATCGTTCTATCAATGCCCAAGGATCTGAGCTGTGTGCATTCCGAGCTGTGAGGCACAGGAACACAAGTGCAACAGCTGGAAAAACGCATACGGACCATGGCATTCCCGTTATACCAGCCGTTTTGGAGTCGGTCATAATCTTGGCCTGTAATTTCGTACACAAAAACGGTACGCCAACCACTATTGATGAATTATAAACATCTATCAGGTCGGTAATGGGGCGCTATCCGGTCGATATCCGATCGCTGTGTTAAGTTTGCCCACATTGCAATATAGACTTAACGCTGGTTTTCATGTCGAGCATCCAGAAAAATGTATTTGCTGACTGAACAACAGGCCGATACGGCTGGGTTCAAACTGCTTGATCTAAAAGCCAGTGGCGGCACCTCAATCGTGTATAAGGCGCAGCACAAGGCAACTGAAAAAACTGTTGCACTCAAGGTTCTGAATCCGGGTGGTAATCCCCAACGAATTCAACGAGAAGCTCGAGTCCTGAGTACTCTGGAGCATCCCAACATTGCAACGTTCATCGCCGTTGGAGAAATAGGATCCATGGTGTATGTTGCGACTAGATGGATAGAAGGTACAACGCTTCGACAATGGATGATTCTCAATACCGCATCAAATCAAGCCCTTGTGAATGTCGATGTCGCGTTGTCTCTCATAAGATCAATAGCCGGTGCACTGACGCACATACATTCCAATGGAATAGCGCATGGAGATATAAACCCCAACAATATTCTGATTTCACGCAATCAAGAAGCAACGCTCGTCGATTTCGGAATCGGCCGGACGTCCTGTGACCAGACTGTCACCGCTACATCGGAGCTTGCAGGCACACCTCGCTACCTGGCCCCAGAACTGATAGCCGGAAATTCACCGTCTGCGGATAGTGATCAGTATGCGTTTGCACTGGTTGCTTACGAGATGCTGACCGGGCAATGGCCTTTTCCTGAGCATCGATCCAATGCTGCCACGGCCTTGCACCATCAGTTGTATTCAAAACCCGCCCCTATTTGCGAGCTTCGCCCAAGCTTGCCTGCAACGACAGATCAGGTTTTTACGAGAGCGTTGAGCAAATTGCCCAATCAACGATTTGAGAATGTAAAGAGCTTTTGTGATGCACTTTCTAAAGCGGCTTTCACTATCGGGACTAATACAGAAGAATGTCAGTTAACGAGTCGGGCTAGTCGTCCACGTATTGCGATGGCATTCGCGCTTGTCGGGTTGACAGTTGCCAGTCTCTGGTGGAGTAGTGACGAAACCCCTACCCCGATATTAGCGTCTGTTGGCACAGACAAACCGATTATTATCAATTCCATTTCTACCACCGAAACTGCTGATAAACATAGTGATCACCAGTGCAATTTGTATGTAAATTCTAAATTTGATGTCAAGCTGGAGGACAATTTCTACCAAGATGCTCTATACGCTGAACTTGCTACTCGAGTCGATTATCCAGCTGCCGCGGCTTCACCGGTATTGCAAGTGGGTGACAGTGATCAATACGGAAATTACGGCATCATTTTGGAGGTCACTAGCGGACAGCAATATTCATTTAGTGCGGACCTGATGTTCAAAGACTACGTTCACAAAGCGGAGTTGACTATTCTCTGGTTAGACGAGTTCTGGCAAATAATAGAGGGTGAGGAAGACACTCTGACCATAAAGCGAAGATTCTATGGCACGTTTCATTTGCCCAGTACTACGGCGCCTGACGACGCCCATTACGCTGTTCCAACACTGTACAAGGATGCTTCGGCAGGTATTATGTACGCTGACAATGTCATGTTTTCAGCGATAGGTGAATCTTGTAATTAGTCATTACCGAGCCCTGGATGATTAAGCAACTATCCGAATGCCACCCGGCACTTTATATTAACTATGGTGAAGCCTGCTGCGACGAGCAATTTTGGCCGGTGACGCGGACATTACTTATCGGGCGACAAGGCGCAGATATCACGATTGCATTACCGGTACTGTCACGTTGCCATGCAGAGGTATCTGTCGACAGTGGCATGATGTGTAAAATAAAGGATCTGAACAGCAGGAATGGTACAGCTGTTAACGGGAAATATCTTAAACAAGAGCCGTATCATTTGACACACGGCGATTTGATTGTACTTGCCGGTGCAGTAGAGCTGCGTTACAGCGATCCGAATGCAACGCCACTGGCACGAAAACTGGGAAAGCTCTCAGGGTTATGGATCGACGCGGACACTCACGATGTCTGGATTGACGCTGAAAAACTGACCCCACCTTTATCGAACGCGCAGATGAAACTTCTTCAGCTTCTTGTTGAAGCTGACGGTCGGTTTTTATCAAAGGATGACATAGCTTCGCAAATCTGGCCCGACCAACGTGACAAAGGGGTTTCTAACGATGCTATCGATTCACTGATAAAGCGTTTGCGCCTAAGATTGTCGGCCATAGAGCATAACAAACCGGTACTCGAAATGGTCAGAGGTCGAGGTCTTCGTCTACTGCCGGATCGGTGAGAACATGTCAATCTATTCGGTAGGAAAACACCGCTAAGGGATTTTTTCCATGCATACTTGCATGTTCATTCCAATCAACGACAGTTGTCCTTACCGAAAACTCTATCCAGATGACCCAATGCGCAGCTGCCCGATAACATCTAATATTTAATCCCAGTATCAAGCTACACGCCGCAACAACGTGCCCAAACCATCTGAGTCTACTTTTTACTCATTCAGGAAGGTAAGCTTATTCCTCTTAGGGAAAAAATAGTATCCGCTCTTGCCACACTTTCTGGAGCGCGGTTATACATAATCTCTCTGCGCGGTCGAATATTCGGCTCAGACATTTCAGGAAACTGATCAAGATCGCCGTCAATTCTATCCAGAGTGTGATGCAATCTGTCGCGCATCCAATCCAGATCAGATTTACTTATGCCATTGATCCATTCAATGGTTTCTTCATGACTCAGACCATGTGCGCTACCGTACGCCATGAATATGGGTACAGGACTATGGCCATCACCACTACGGTCGGCCAACGATCGCGCAGCATCCTCATCGAACCCCAGGTCTTCAAGAAACTCTCTGGCATCTTCACCTGTAAACTTGTTGGAGCCATCGACCTTCGCACCGAGAAACGATCCACCAAATGCTATCAGCCCAATCGCGATGCCTACAGGCCCAGCAAAGGCGGCTGAACTGAACAAGGCCAATGCTCCACCACCTAGTCCAACGGCACCCCATGCAGCTGTAGCGTGGTTCCCATCACGAATGTTATTGATCGTACCGTAAGCTCCAAGTACCAAACCTGCTGTACCCAGCAGTTTTCCCACACCATCACTGGCGGCAAAACGTGTCGCAAAACGACTATCGTCAGCTACTGCGCCAAACTCTATGAGAAGCTGACCACCATCCTGTATGAGCGTCAGACCATCAATGGCCGCTGTGATACCGCCAGTCCAGGAAGGATCCTCAGCAAAAGATACAAGAGAGTCACCGGCAGCAGCAAATCCTGCCGCCACACCAAACAATCGAAACGACACACCAAGAGGTCGATCTGCAGAAAAGGCCGATATGCCACCAAGATTGCTTTCGAAATCTGTAAACGCATCTTCAATTGCAACACCAAGTGCAGCCTCATCGAGACCACGTGTACCTTCTAGATTGGAAAGTAATGTGTCAAAGGCACTAATAGCCTGATCAACATCCGCTCTTGAGGCCCCCGGAATGCGGTATAGAGCCGGCCTGGCATTATCCAGTGCTTCGGATGCCTGTGCATAGGTTCTTGCATCCCCGGAGTCGATATCGGTGATAGCTCGCGTTAATGTATTCTGGATATAGGCATTAGAAAATTGCCGACTCAGCGACCCAACCCTATTACTCAGTGACAGGCCGTCAAATAAATCGAGCGCAGCGAACGTATCAATGGCACTTTGCTCATTGAAAAACACGTCAGGGTCAGCAGTTAAAGCCAATTGGATAACGGCCTGAAAATCCGTCGAATCCACAACTGCGTTCAGTGTTTCTCTGGCGATATCTGTTGAATGGGGAGATTGCTCCAACCGTTGCTGCATAAGCAACACATTGGCACCTGCGGCTGTAATGTCCGACTGTAGACGTTCGAGCTCTTCATGCCACTTCTCATCTTTACCATCCAGATAATTATCTACTGCCTCCTGAACAAGTTCAGGAGGCAGTTCATCTGGAGAAATTGATAACAGGTAATTCAGTTCTGCGGTGTGTTCTGCGTAGTCAGCGATCGTACTTTGAACACCGGTACTGACATACAGCTGGTAATCTTCAGCAATCTTTTCAATCGCGTAATCTGCTTCGAAACCGTTCCCTTCAGCGACCAGCTGATTAACGATCTCAAGCGACAGCGGCAGACCGGAACCCGATGCAACATCAGGTAATCTATAGTTGTAGCCCGTACCGGTTTGCCGTACGCCTGTGATGGCAAAAGCTGCAAGGTCACTCATAATCTCTGCTTCCCTGTCAGCACCCACAACGGCATCAGAAATTCTACCAAGGCGATCGACCAGATCATCTTGCGCATACGGTCCAAATAGAGAACCAAATCCATCTTCGCTGTTTGAGTGATCAACTAACGCCTGGTCAAATGCAGGTTGAACTCTGGCAACCACTGCCGCTGCAAGATCCGGATTTTTGATAGGCGTAACCAGGTCCTCAACGTTGTACAAGGCTTCGCTGGTATTCAAGTAAGGCAGGTCACTGGTGGTGATATCCTCGAGCGGGGCAGTCGCCGACTGAGTAACTTCGTTGAGTATCCCATCTACAACATCATGTTCCAGCAAGCGTTGCTGAGCTTCAGGTGACAGATCATCAAATCGATCCCGAAGTATCAAAAAAGCGCGATCACCATTGCCATGACGCTCCAGCAAGTTTGCAGTGTCGTCCACCTCAACATCAATAATGACTTGGTCAATCGCCCTATTCAACTCTCTTTCTAACGATGGATCGCTGTGGTAATCATCAACCACTGATCTTGCAGCTTCCCTCTTATCATCCAGTGTCGCGGGACCAAAATACGGCCCTGGTGCAGTCGTAGCGTCTACTTCTTCCCTGATCACTTGCTGCAAATTCTCTCTAGCAGTCTCCACGTCTGCCGTGTATTGCTCCTGTGCGTAAATATGAGTCGCGCCATCGCGCCTATCCAGGGCACTGTTCAATTGTTCGACGGCTTCATCAACCGGCGACAGCGGCGGCGGTTGTTCCTCAGTTAATGGCGTCTGCCTGGCTAGCAGCCTGGCTTCTCCAACCGACACGCCACTGTCGACTTGGGCCAATACCTGATTGGCCAGCGCAGCATTTCCACCCTCGATATCGGTAAGGGTTTGTTTAAGCTCATCGCGCATCACCTGCGTCACATAGCCTCCGCTGGTCCCCAGAGCGTTGACATCACGGGCTAGTCGCTCAGCATTTTCAACCTGTGCGGCGGATTCACGCTCGATCTGCCGAATACTCACAGGCACTGACCTCGAATGCGAATCCTGCTGATGGTCAGACTGCATACCGGTGGGCTGCCCACCAGCGAATTGCGCGTTACCGGGCGGAACAGCCGCCGGCCTGGGAGCAGCAGGAGGGCTGGTTGTGGTGTCCGGCCCCTGCTGCTCCAGTCGCTTTTTGGCGATGGCAGCATTAATAGCCGGGCTTAAACCTGTGATATAAGACATGATCTCACCTTCTCAGATTCCTATCCGTCAGGTTAGCAATCTCGGCGAGCTTTGAACATTAGGGTAAACCCCTATACGCGTCACATCTAAAGCACATTTGTGAATCAATCCAGATCTTAGAAAGTCACCGCCAGATGCACATTCGATGCAGCTTCAAGCCCATCGTCAAACATATTCTACGGACCCACTAACGTGCAATTGAAGCAAGCTCTCTAGTGCCAGTCTGACCTGGATGCGGCCCTGTAACACCGTTTTCATCGTCATGAAGATTGTCACCACTACCACCACAAGGCGGAACCCAGTAGTCAGCATCAAGAACATTGGTTTCGGTCCCTGCATCATACGGTAGTGCGTTAAAGCTGATTGACTCGGACCCTGTGGGTCAGGTGTCAGAGTCGGTGCCAGCGAATCCATCGTTGGTACACACGATCATGTTGACTGCGCTAAACACTTGGTCGGCAGAACCTGTTTGCAAGATAATCGATGCTGTCTCACCCGGAAAAAAGGGCCATGGTGCTGAAGCATCGACAAAAGCCACACCAGAAGCCGACACCGTATCCATCGATGCTGCCAGTTCAACCCTTGGCATGTTATTGCCGTTCTCGGCTATTTCTCGTAGTTGGATGCTGGCTGCGGAGTCAATCTGGTAGAGATGAGTCCCTGCGTCGTGAATCGCAACGACAGGTGGAGTCATGGGCTGACTATCGGTGATGGTTTGTAAATGACATTCGATATATTCCAGCAGTAGCGGCTTCACTCCCTGGCTCGCCTTCACCTCCGGTTGCAGGTGTGTCATCACTGGATGAGCACCCGATTATAGTTAATGTACTGCAAGCGAATACCATTGCTGCGGCTTTTCTAAGCATGACGCTATTGCTCCTGGAAAGAGGTTGTCTAAAGAGTTGGAAACTGACCAGTTTTGCAAGCCGTGATTGTCAAACCACATTCGCATACCCCTTAGTGCCTGCCATCCGGACAGAAGTTGTCACGAAACCTTCACAATATTCTCACTAAATAATCACGCAGATTTTTACGATGTCTGGCGCACTTAGCCACCTCACACCCCTTGGCTTATCCGGGAACACCTCGGCTCAATAAAGCCTGAATTTCATTTACTTGCGTGCCTGCGATGATGCGGCCCAATTCCTCGTCCCCTTTCAGCAAGAGCAAAGTTGATCTACGTGGCACGTTGCGCGAGGTTGCCACTTCCGACGATCCGTATTCGTCCCAGTCCACTCGAATGAATGTGATGTGCTCGTCCAACGTGGGATCGGCCTCTCTCAAGCTACTGATGACCCGTTCCTGACGTTTACAGGTGCTACACCAGTCTGCTGCGAAGTCGACCAAGACAGTCTCGCCTGCCTGAAGTTTTTCTTTGATCAGCCCGGGAACGTAGTCCAGCGTTTCACTACCAGCTGCCATGGTGATCTTGGGGGCGACAAGGGTTGCTGCCGCGCAAATGATGAAGTTTCTTCTATTCATTTTTCATTTCTCCTGTTCGGAATTTGATGTGTTTTGCTTACTGGTTTGCAGATCCTAGTATCGGATTGACAGGTCTTGAATCCAATAGGGCAGAACATCAACAAGCAAAGCTTCAATTTGGTGATGGATCTTGAAGAAAATCATCACGCCAACCAGTAAAAAGGTGATGCCGAGAAGCGGTTTGGCTTTTTCTGCCAGGCCTTGCAGGCGATCCTTTCTTTTTCGAACCGCCTGACCAGTGCCATAGCCCAATGCGACGATCACGGTAGAGATACCAAGCCCGAAACTCAGCATGATAAGGAAGGCCCAGCTCAGATTCTGACCTTGACTGGCAAGCGATATTGCACCACCGAGAGTTGGACCAATGCAGGGAGACCAGACTGCACCAAGCAATACGCCGCCAATAAACTGTGTGCGCAGAGTACTGCCGTTCGTGGATTGAACTGAAGACAACACGCCATCGGCACCAGCCCCTATCGAGGCCGTCGCGGTGGCGAAGGATTGATTGAATCTTGGGACCAACAAGACAAGACCAAAGCCGATCATAAGAACAGCGCCAGTGCGCGCAAGCACCTGCTCCGTCAGTCCGATACTGTGGCCAATGGTTGCCACAACCATGCCGAAGATGACAAACGACAAGCACAATCCTGCCGCGATGGCGAGCGGACCGTGTCGTCCGGCTTGCAATGCCGACGCCAGTACTATTGGCAGCACAGGCAGCACGCAAGGATTAATAAGCGTCAGCAAGCCAGCAATATATCCGAGAATCAGTTCCATCGGCCTTGTGAGTCTAAAGCTACTGGAAAGTTCCGGAACACGGCATGATCCAAACTTTGGAAATACATCACACCACTTGGCCGCTAACAACTACCAACATCGTATGGACACTACAAGCGCTGAGCAATGATCTATCCGCAGCCTACTCCATCATGCATAAGGCATAAGGCACCTGACCAATCGCGACTGCGTAGTCGTTGCCCTAGCCGCTATCCCTACCCGCCTCTTCTTTGTGCAGAGACTAAATTTGTGCAGACACTAATGACCATCCCTGATCGTACGAACAGGTTCATAAATTACTGCGGAAACAAATGTGTCCAACTGCAAACCAACGGGGAAACAAATGTAATCACCACGAATAGGCGGTTGTTAAATTAGACTGCTAAAAACCTGTATCCCAAGGATGCGAAAGCACCTCCATTGTCACCTTCTTCCTCATCACCCTGAGGGCCTCTTTCGAATACATCAATCCCTAGTACCCATCCCGCAGTAGAGACAGATGAGAAATGATAGTTTTCATACACACTTCTACCGCCAGTAAAAGTAAAATCACTGAAAGGAACTCCGATTAGATATATCTGTGCGCCAACTGATATTTTGTCAGTTGCCGCAAATTCATAACCCAGAGTGCTTCCGATGAATCCAACACCAACGTTCAGGCTGCTGCTATGCGTGTACAATGAACCCTGATAGCCAAATGCTCCACCGTACTGAAAACCGGCGCCAACTTCAGATCTAAAATCAAGGACTTGCGCGGTCGGAGCCAGCAATAGAGCGAATGCAAGCAGGTAGGTTCGAAATGACTTGTTTAAAGGTATCCAGACGGAAGTACTTGGCGGTAATATTAGAGATCAGTTCTCATTTTCCGGAATAACAATAACCACGCATCCTGTATGCGGCTAATGAGCTGCTATCTTCAGCGTATGAATATACTGACAGAAATAACGATAGCTTAGCCACTCAACACCAGGTATCGGTTCCATGTATGAAATGTATCGAAAATACTGAAATCGAGGCCGCGCTAACTACTATCCGCATATCGTCTCGACACAGATTTTCAGTCAAGTCAATACGGCCATCTTTCAGGCGACCTATCGTTTGTAACGACTAAGACACCCGAACAAGGAAGCAGGCTGGGTTGTTAATAAATACGTTAAACGTACAGCGCGCAGCAACTGGTGTTTTCATGTTGAAACTCATACGTATGACAGGCATGCCGACGTGATCAGACTCAACCGAGAGGCCAATACCAGGATCGTTAAACACATCAAGGTGATCGCAACAGCGATCCATTACAATTCAACCTATATCTCGTATTTCAAGAAGCGTAAACGTCTGCGCGGCACGATTGAAATCACTTTTCAGCTTCCGCGCACATATTATGCTCTTTAGGGTGCAACACTTTCCTTTGCGTTTGCCCGCTGTCTGATCCAGCTCTTCTTGTCCATCGGTCACTTCATCAGTAGTGAAATTCTGCTGCGCATCTCATTGATCAACTACGTGATGCGGTGGAACATCCTTCGACAATTCCGCCAGATTAATCCGGAAAGAGCCATATCAGATATTCTGCACCGAAAACCATGTGTAAAAATAAATCAAGGGCTGTCGAAATGGTTATGAAAAAACGTTTACCCACCCATAACATCCGACAACCCTACCGTACCTTACCGCCTATCAGAATACATTTGATAGGCGCAAACCTGACTTAAAGCGCGTCATCCCTGTAATTCGCCACATCCCACTTCGTCGGATCAAGTGGATTGCCATTTTCATCGGCTCGCAAATATCGAGGGGTGACCACAATCCCCGAAAGACTCACATTACCTACGTCCGCCTTCAGAACAATATTAAGCTCCTGATCTTTTACATCCGTGTCAAACGTGAAGTCAACAGCCTTGTTTTTACCAATAGCAGATTCACCTCGTGCAAAACGATGAATATCGATCATGGAATACAATTCATCGACTTTTTCAGGCGTTTCGTCAATTCCACCACCTTCCAGAAATACGTCAAATTCACGCTTTCCATCAGCAGAGTACTGGAGTTCAGCAAACATTAATCTGACGCTATACCGTCCGTTTCTAACAGGAATGGCATAACCAAGCTCCTTACCTACGCGCTCTGATTTGTAAATTTCCTCATCGGAAGGCGTCACCTGTTGATTACCCTGGAACGTATCATCAATTCGGGTGATGGAAGAGGTTGTGTAACCGACTTGTGCTGGACCTGCTCCTGCAGAAAGATATCTATCTGATAGAAAAACCGCACCACCCGTATCGACATCTTTTGAGCTGTCCCCGACGTTTATTCTGATACTAGAATCCACCAGATCATCGGCCAGTCTCTCTACTTTGATAAAGCTGATCTTGGATGCATCCTTCTCCGTGGTCAGATCAATGTTTAATGAACCGTCAGTTACTTTCGCTGGAAAAACCCGCTTGAGTGCGATGTTTTTACCACCTGCCTCATGATGGATATCGAAATCATCCAGAACCTGTGTACCTTGAATGGCAACATCAAATAATCGCTTATCGTCCTTACTATGATAGGTTTCAACAAAACCAAGCGTTACCTGATAATTCCCATTTGCCAATGCGGGGTTGCTGTAGTTCAACCCACCCCAGCCAACGCGGGATGTCTGGAACAGCTCTTGTTCGTCGGCATTGGCACCAGTCGCAATACTAGGGTCTAACGTGATTGCCGATTGCGTGCCGTCATCAAAATCACCTACACCAGGATCAGCTTCGTAGCTAACACTGCCAACATTTGTACTAGATCCACCGATATTGACAGCCCAACCAGGTTTTGTCGGAGCGGTAATCTCAACAGCGCTAAGCATGGCTTCACCTGCGGACGCTGAAATCTCAATATCAAGAGTCCCATTGGTTACAGTCGCGCTCAGAAGCTCTTCGTGTACACCATAGTGACCAGCTACGGCCAGAACATCCAGGTCAGCAACAACTGGTACACCTTGCACAGAGATGTTCATGACTCGGCTGAACCAATTTTGCGTTGTACCGATCACTGCATTGGGAAAGATTTCAGCGAATTTCAGGGCAACCTGATAAACACCGTTTTCCAATCCAGGGACGTTCACGCTAATTGTTCCACCAGGCCCGACAAACCGATGTCCTCTGTATAGCTCAAGATCATCGACACCGGGATTTGCAGCTTCCAGCTTCTTCAGACCTTCAGCGTCGACGCTACCATAGCCACCATCTGACACATATTTTGAATCAACATAGACTAAGCCATTGCTGTCGGTGTATTTTCCACCGATGTTAATGTTTGGGGCACCGGCAAATCCACCTTCGGGGTACATAACCCGAATACTCTTGTCAGCGTTATAAGTGACTGGGTGGAATGTCCACGTTCGTCGATAGGACTGCCAGCCTCCACCAACGCCATCACTGTCTCCCCACCTATCCCTGATATCGTTAGGGTCATAGTTTATGTGAGTAATATAATATTCCTGCCCTTTGAATGTCGCAAATGAGCCGTGCTGATTGCCTTGGTAAATACCTTTGATCGTCGGGCCCATCCACTCACAGGGACCCATAGGGGTCTCGCACATCGAGTACCAGCCGTTGTAATGGGCGTGTTCATGCTCAGCCCATGAAAAATAGTATTTACCATTCGACTTGTGCATGGACCCACCTTCGTGAAAATCTTTTCTCAGTGGTGCATTGCCTGCCAGACTGCTGCGCAACGTGTTATTCATGTCGTAGTCAATCGGCTTAGGTATCGATGCAAGCCTCTGAACCTTCGAACCGTGATCTATACCCGTCAGCGTTGCAACAACCGCGTTACCAGCAGGATCCAGTTCGTCAGCTGCTCCGTTGCCATAGATGTACGTTGTGTCGCCATCCTGGAATACATTGGGATCCATTCCCATGACGTAACGTCTGACAATACCGTCCTCACCTTCAAAATCACCATAAATTGGGCCTTGATCAATAAATGGACCAGTGGGCTTGGATGATGTTGCATACCCGGTAGTAAATTTACCAACTCCATCGATACCTTTCGGGTAGTACAAAACATAGGTGGTGCCACTATCGTCAGAATATTTTGCAACTGTCGGAGCCCACATAGCTCGTGGAGCCACGTCCAATTCCAAGTACGAATCTTTTATATCTGGTACGCCTACGATAGTGGAAGCGTGGGCAGCTTTCCACTTCTCCGTGTCCAAATGGACCGCTGCAAACTGAACGCCATGATTCGTCCAATGCACCATATCTTGTGACGACCACACGGTGTAGCCGTCCATGTCTAGATAGGTGTTATCTAAAAAACCATCGTTATCACTGTCCGGAAGTGTTCGGTAGATCTGCTGGTTTGCATCGGTAGACGTATAGACGTATATCGTGTCACCGTCCACGAGGTAATCAGGGTCCCCACCGGGATGCTCTGTTGTAATGGGATTGGCGTTTGAGACAAATTTTTTCCACGTCCCCGTGTGCCAGTCATGGGCCAATATATCGTTAGCGGTCAACTTATCCTGACTGCCATTGTCCTCATCGACAAGCTCTTGAGCAATCGCGCTAGCAGCGCCACCCAGACCAAGCACTGTTGCCGTCAATGCGGCAAATGCAACGTGCGTAAATGGCCTGTTGCTCCTTGGAGTATTGTTTTCCATATTGATAGTCGATTTCCTGAAAAATTAAAAATGCGGGGCGGCGATTCAGATCTTCAAGCCTCAGAGCAGTGCCAGAAATAAGGAATTATTGCACCTTGAATTGGACTGCTCCTTCGAGAAAGGCATGAAAATGATGCATTGCCTGTGTTCCGTGAGTTCCTTTCGAGTGACGATCAAAGAACAAGTTCAAGCTAATTATAATTATTTTTATTTACGTCCTGAATAATATTTATCCAAGGCAATTAGAAGATTTTATTAGCTATTTCTGATAATTTTCGCATTATTATCGATTTAAAATAAAAATTATGTTTTAGTCATGAATATAATAAAAAATTGGTGAACTTGTCGCTCACAATACGTTCTCAACAACGTTATGATGCAGAGTTTTTAACAACTGAAAATACACGCCGCCAAGCTCTCTCGGGTCCGCACAGTTGTATCGCCTGAGTCCAGTAAGCTGGTACATACCCGTACACGCAGCCCTCTCCGTTAACACGATCCACCAAGGTGCCTCCTCTGACAGATTTCAGCCTTGCGATCTGCTTTTTCTATATTCAAGAAGGTGGACAGCGTTTTACTCTAAAGCCATTTTGCGCAAATCATTTACTATAAGATTCGAGGTGACCACTTTGCTTACCGGTCGATAGCCGGCACCTGCCCCAACGCGCTCCTTTTTGCGCAACGTGGAAACCCCGCATGACCCTGCTTTGCGCAGGACAGTCTTATGTGAGTCATCGCTGATAGCAGTGTGTGTTTAAGAGCATGAGAAAAGCAAATACCTCGCTGCAATGGAGCAAATCCGAGCCCTTCCGTAACTTGCTACGAAAGCGCACCTGCGTCCAACAGGTCTTTCATTGCGAGAAAATCTGGAAAACCGACTTTATGGGGAATAGCACATGACGGCAGCGACCTCCTCAATGACTGGTGCACACTCACCCCGTGATCATGTATGGAGCCAGATCTACGGGTAACAACCAGGACAGAACTTATCGCCGATGGCCGCTATACCGCGGCTAGAGCCATCTGAATGGCTTTTTACCCGCTGCCGTCGAGTTAGCTGGTTTTATCACTATATCTGGCGTTTATGCAAACACCTTCCGTCGAACGTAAACCCACTCACAGGGAATTCTGCTAAATTGAAATATTAATAATCTGGTGAATTTTTCAAAATAGCACTTAAATTTCTCGAATCCTCTTCTAAAGCTTGCGGAAAAAAACGATTTAAGTAGTGTTTGATCAAAGCCTGTCGAAAGAGCTTGATTATTACTCATCCTACCCTTTGATCAATTGGTCTATCGCGCAAGCCAACAGACATCCTTTATTGAAGGTGAATCCAACTGCTTGGCTTGCTACTGTAATGGAGCTCAACAATGAAACGAAATTTCGGTATACCGCATGTTGGAAAACTGTGCATTTTTACAATTAGTTCGTTGCTATATACAATTAATGCTTGGGCGGACACTACAGATGTCAAAACTCAAACAATCGTAGAAGTAACAAAAGAAGGTGAACATTGCGAACAAGATCCAAACTGCTTTAATCGCTATCACCCCGCCATCCAACCCGTAGCCAGAGCCAACCCAGGCGACCTCATCGTTGTACACACACGCGATGCACTCGACTCAAACCTGACAATTGATTCAGAACCCAAAGACGTCTTGGCGATTGATCTCAATCTCATCCACCCCATGACCGGCCCAATTCATATCGAAGGCGCAGTACGCGGTGATGTTCTAGCAATACAGCTGATTGACATAATCCCAGATGAATACGGTTACACCACTCTAATTCCCGGATTCGGTTTTCTTCCAGATTTGTTCCCCGAACCCTTCGTCGCAAACTGGGCGTTAAATAACCTTGAGGCGGTATCGGCAGAAGTCCCAGGTGTACGCATTCCAAATAATGCCTTTATGGGCAGTGTAGGCGTGTTGCCTGGCGAGCCAGAGGTTGAAAAATGGCTAAAGCGCGAAACTGAATTAGCTGCAGCTGGTGGTGTCGCACTGCCACCAGAAACAACCGGCGCACGCCCCGCTAATGTGTGTGGCCCTAATGGCAGCCATAAAGAAAAATGTCTTCGAACAATACCGCCGAGAGAGAACGGCGGAAATATGGATGTACAACAAATGGTTGTCGGTACTACTCTCTTACTGCCATGTTTTATTGATGGGTGTGGATTCTTCATTGGCGATGTGCATTACGCACAAGGTGATGGAGAAGTGGCTGGCACCGCCATCGAAACAGGAGCGGTGGTCACCGTTAAAACCTCAATCCGCAAAGGTATGGGCTCACTCATCAAACAACCCCACTTTGAAGGCGGTGCACAGATCAAAGCACTTGAGCCTGACAAATTTCATGCAACTGTAGGCTTCCCCTTTAAGGAAGCAGGTGAAATACCACCTCAGTGGACATATCTTGATAGCGAAAAAATCAAACCGTTATCGCAACTGTCTAACGACATAACACTGGCCGCTCGCAACTCCTTGTTGCAAATGCTCGATTGGTTACAAGCCACCAAAGGCCTAACCCGGGAGCAATCATTTGTCGTAATGAGCGTTGCCTGTGATCTACGTATTGGTAACGTCGTGGACGTGCCCAACTACGTTGTGTCTACTGTCTGCCCAATGGAAATATTTGATGAATAGAATTTCTCACAAGCGATTATTCTACACAAATGTCTAACCCTGCATCATCAACGCGCAAGTGCCTGCTAACAAACGTTAGCAGGCTATTTGGCGCCATCTCGCTTATCGCAATGCTCCTATC
>JBGCFI010000056.1:0-12052 GCA_045106855.1 Granulosicoccus sp. | reverse complement strand
GCGAAATACTTGACTGAGAACTAGCGCTGGAGTTACCCGTCCCGTCACCGAAATTCCAGCTGTACAGCAAACCGATTCCGGCAGCCGTTACATCGAATTGGCTGGGCTCATTGATGGGTACCGGATCACTGCTGATTGGAGATACAACGGGTGATTCGCCGTTGTTGGGGTCCCCGCCCTCCTCACTGATATGAATAATCTCGGCAATTGAGGGAACGCCATTATCATCGACGGCAAACAACATCCAGTAACCCGGTGTAGCGACATTGGGGTTGTCGTGCATCGATATAAGATATCGATTGCTTCCATCAGCACTGAATTCAGGTTTGATGAATCGGGCATCGGTGTTGATAGCATGAGTCGTTGCCGACATTTTAATCATACTGAAATAACTTACGGCACCGGACGTACTTACTCCAACTGTTTGTCCATATCCGAGCTCCGTAAAATCAACCGCGACTGTAGGCCTGGCGGCGGGTTGTCCCCCTTCGGTGTACAGATAGGGAGGGGAATAGATCTGCGCATCCTGATGGGTGCCACCGGATGAAGGATTACTCGGATGGTAGCCTCCGCCAGCCGTAATAACGCGACCGTCTGGCATCAACAGGGCGGTAGAATGATAATCTCGTGGTACAGACATACGCGCACCAACGCGCCAATTCCCTGTCTCGGGATTCCATATTTCGCTATCCAGAATACTGCCATTATCTTGAAATTTCGCACCGCTGGTGTTCCCTCCCACAACCAGCACCTCACCAGTGGGTAAGGAAATCATCTGGTGGAACTTACGCGGAAAATTCATCGATTGAGTTGCCCGAATTACCGGTGTTGATGCATTTAAATCGACAGTGAATGCTTCATTCGAGACCACAGACGAATTCCCACCCCAACTTCCATCATTATTACCGGATATCAGGAGTTTTCCTTCGTCGTACATCACCTGAATTCCTCCGGCATGATCCGCGTTGTCTACATCTGCATTGGCAACGACGGCATTACCATTCCCCGAAGGGGTAATTAAGTGATTTTCAACAGTGTCCCAAAAATGATAAATTTCCCCGGAAGGGGTCAGGCTTAACAGCGGAAAGACGTTTTCACGGCCAAGCTCGTTTCTTCTTTGGCGCATGTCGATGAAATCGATTCCATTCAATGTACGCCAACCTGATTCTGGTGACCAAAGGTCTGGGTTTCTTACGTTTGTCGATACGCCCATCGCGGTAAAAATCTGGCCATCGCCCAACGCCAGTGTTGTTGGATACCATCGACCTCCACTGGACATGTTTTGAATTCTTTGCCAATTTCCGCTCTCGAAGTCGTACACGGAAGTCCACGGGCTATTGGTCTGGTTTCTACCTCCATTGACAAATACTCGACCATCTTCAAGCATGGACATGGCTCCACAAAACATGTTGTGCCCAAGATGTAAAGTCTCATCAAATTGATTGCTTGCCGGGTCCCAGGTGGCGCTGTAAGTTTGCTCGGTGGTTGGCCAGGTTCGCCTTTCTGATCCTGAGTAAGTCAGTATTCTCCCGTCAGGAAGATTCGCCATGGACACGGCAACTAGTGGCCAATCCATAACAGGTTCCCAAAAACCCTCTATATGGGCCACTGTCATTGGATCAGCAGGAGGACCCAGAACGTCACCTAAAAGTGAAAAGTTTCCATTAAAACTGTTGTGAGTACCGGCCGCTGCAAACAATTCAAGGTTGGCGTTGCCACCGTTCTCGAAAAAAATGAGTTCGATGGAATGACTCCCCGCGTTCAGGTTTACAATCGCGAATGAGTCTGTTGCAGGTCTCAGCACGTCGTCATTGATGACGACATTTCCGTCGATAGACAAGCGCACGCCGTCGTCGCTATTAACGCCAAACGTATAGGTACCGGTTTCAGTGATATTGAGTTCGGACTGCGCCCTCAAGGCGAATGTATTGTCGTATGGAAAATCGTCGTCCCCGCCAAAGTTCCCGCTGTCGCCACCACCGTTGAGATTCAACTGTGGTGAGGTGAAACGGGTTGTGGGGCGACTGCCCGGGTTGTCGAGAATAGAGACTGATTGTTCCAGACTATTCAGGCTGCCAGAACTATCGACAAAATCAAGATTATAATCGGCTGCTAATGCATGATTGATCGAGCCGGCACACAACACCAAAGCGCTTAGCAGCGAGACAATTGATGTCTGCGATACATGCATTAATGGGCGTTCGCGTTGTATTATTTTCATAGTCTTCTCTGAAGCGTTGTTTTGCAAACAGAGATCACTGCAGCGGCTTAATAACTATAATGCCTAAAAGCCAAGCTCGCCGGATAAACCAGATCTACAGTGGATCCTGGATAATTGCAATTTCGCCCATTATGTCTCATTATTTTCCAGTCATTGTGAAATTTCGGGTTTGTACACTTAAATTTACTATTCGTTAGTTTATAAATTCTGACAATCCCGGTTGTAAAACTTGACAGGCTTTTAATCATCAGGCGACTCGCTGCCTGTGAAAACTCTATTTGTGCAGGCTCGACCAAAAATTGAGAATCAAGTGATAATACAAATTCAAAGATGGTGTTTTATCACGTCATTCATTTTCATAGCATCATGCGGCGGTGGTTCGGAAACAGATTCCACTGACGGTGGACTTTCACCTGACGTTGAGCATTCGCCACCAGAAAATTTGGATGCGCCCTCAGATATTGCTGATCGCGAGGATCTCGACGAGCTACTCAGTCTTGATGGTCGTTCATCCGGGTTTCTTACGAATGAGACTGATGCAAATACACCGCTATGGAAATGCAATCATAGTGTTGGCCTGGTGAGTTGCAACGTATTCAGTGGTGTATCGGAAGGGGCACTTAGTGGCAATGGTTTTAGCTGGGATATCAACGATGTGATGAAATTTGAATTCAACTATTTTGTCAGCTCATCGTCATCCGTTGACATTACGATCCCAGAAATCGATGCCGAATACGGATACTTCGATATTCAAAGGATCAATGAAGGGAAATTTACCGGAAAAGATACGCGTGGCTTTGATGTCATGTGTGAAGAGGTACCGCTCGAGTTATGCCCCTATCAGGATTCCGGCACCTAGGGTTTATTAAAAAGTCATTGACCGACTTATTGCAATCGCCGATATCAACATCACCCACGACCTACCAATATAATGTTTAAATCATTGCGGTTGTCCGAGATTCGCTTGTGACGGCTCATTTGTAACACGCATTGAAAAAATCCTTATACAAAGCTCATTCAATCACAATAGCAGACCCTTAAAAGGCACCACACTCAAAACGCACTGTATGTTGCGACCCAATCATACCTGTTGCTAATGCGTTGATGCCAACAGGCTTGCGTTGCCTCCTGCAGCGGTGGTGTCAATACACAAGTGTCTTTCGATAACATAACGCGATGGCGCTATTGCCAGCGTCTCAAGCGGTACGATGGGACCTTCACGACTGGCCAGCGCTTGTCGATAAGCCTTAGTCCAATCCGCACTGCCAGTTGCGGCAACTGCTGCTAACCCTTCGACGCTGACTAAGCTATTTGCATCGATAACACCGTCGAACACAGCCAGCGGCAAGCCGGCTTCAAGCAACGGTGCTGCCAGTTCATTCGCATCGGGCGCTACTATGACTACCGGACATCCGGCACCCAGCGCTTGCACAGCTTGCGCTATCGCAAGTTCATTCGTGGGTCCCAGACAAAGTACAGAGCCTTTTGGATGCACAGTCAACCGATTACTCTCACCGGTTGGTCCTGGTAGAGACATCGGCGTTGTATCAAACGCAGCCGTTGCCGAGAGTGCCTTTTTTATGGCAATGGTAGCAACGCCTTGCAGGCACTTTCGTAACACGGCGACACGATCAGGGCGCGCCGCCCAATGACGAGCATCAAGGCCTTGAAATGCTTGCTGCACGCTTTCCGTGGATACAACTTCACCTTCAGGTGCCGGTAATGAATCGGGAATACCGGTGCGCCTGAAGCGAGTCAAGTATTGTGGCCCACCCGCCTTGGGACCCGTTCCGGACAAGCCTTCTCCACCGAACGGCTGTGAACCGACAATAGCACCAATCTGGTTTCTGTTGACATAGGCATTGCCTACTTCAAGGCGCTCTACAATCTGCTGGACTCGATCATCAATACGCGTATGCAATCCGAACGTAAGACCGTATCCACGCTCATTGATATCGTCAACGACCTTGTCGATATCACGCGCCTTGAAGGTTGCAACATGCAGGACGGGACCGAATATTTCGCGTTCCATGTCACCGATGCCATCCACCTTGACCGCTGCAGGCGTCACGTAAGTACCCTCTGATGGAACATCCAGTTTCTTCAACAACGTGCCAGCATGTGTATGCTTTTCAATATACGCAGTGATGTCGTCACGCGCTTCGGCGTCGATAACCGGTGATACATCAGTAGCTGGATGCCACGGGTCGCCAACCGTCAATGAATCCATCGCGCCAAACAGCATTTCCAGTAAACGCTCGCAGGCCTCCTCTTGGACGTACAGCAGACGCAATGCAGAACAGCGCTGCCCGGCAGACTGAAAAGAAGACATGAGTATGTCTCGTACCGCTTGCTCAGGTAGCGCGGTACTATCAACGATCATTGCATTGAGTCCACCTGTTTCGGCAATCAATACAGCATCCGGACCTGCATTATCAGCCAGCGACTTGTGAATGATTTGTGCCACCTCGGTGGAACCGGTGAAACACACACCTGCAATGCGCGGATCGGCGCTCAGCGGCCCGCCCACCGTCGGGCCATCGCCAGGCAATAGTTGCAGTGCCTCTTCCGGCAAGCCGGCTTCACGCATCAGCTCTACCGCACGACTGGCGATTAAAGCGGTCTGTTCAGCTGGTTTGGCAAGAACCGCATTGCCAGCGGCAAGTGCCGCTGCAACCTGCCCGCTAAAAATAGCAAGAGGAAAATTCCAGGGGCTGATACATACAAAAATACCGACTGCCGTTCCGGGCTCCTCCTCTTCCAGGCGTTCAGCTTCATTTGCGTAGTAGCGAAGAAAATCCACGGCTTCTCGCACCTCGGCTATGCCATCAAGAATCATCTTGCCTGCCTCACGTGTAGCAATCGACGTAAGCTCAGCTATGTTCTCTTCATACAGATCGGCTGTTTTACGAAGCACATCGGCACGTTGCGCAACCGGTGTAGCCGACCATGACGCGAACCCTGATTGCGCCGCAACTATCGCGTTGTCGACTTCGGCAGGCGTGCATTCGTATACCGTGCCCACAACCCGGGTTGGATCCGCTGGTGAGATCACGTCGCGCGGCGAACCCTGGGGTTCGGTTTGACCCACAATCATTGGCCTGGCAACCCATGTGTGATCCGCCCACTGCTCTCTACCTTCAAGCAAAGGGGTTATCGAGGCAGGTTCATTAATCCGATAGCCTTTGGAATTACGACGGTGCGGTGCAAACAACTCACCAGGCAACCGAATACTGGTGTTGGCGATCTCATCACCCAGAGAGAGAACGTCGTTTACCGGATCACTGGTTATATCAGCTGATGGAATGGACTCATCTACCACTTGGTTAACGAAAGAGCTATTTGCACCATTCTCCAGCAAACGCCTTACAAGATAGGCTAATAGATCACGATGCGCTCCCACCGGGGCATAAACCCGGCAACGTGTGCCGTGATTTTTCCGAACAATTCCGTGCAGCGACTCACCCATACCATGAAGCCGCTGAAATTCGAAACCTTCTTTGTCATTACCAGCCATCGCCAACACGGCCGCACAAGTATGAGCATTGTGAGTGGCAAACTGGGGATAGATGCGATCACGTCGCTCCATGAGTAGCTGCGCACAAGCCATATAGCTGACATCCGTGTTTATCTTGCGGGTGAAAACCGGGAACGTTTCTACACCCAGCTCCTGCGCAAGTTTGACCTCGGTATCCCAGTAAGCACCTTTCACAAGGCGAATCATGATCTTACGATCCAGTTTCTCTGCTAACTGATGCAACGTGTCGATAACAGGCAGGGCACGCTTGCCATAAGCTTGCACCACAACACCAAACCCATCCCAACCGGCAAGTTCCGGATCTGAAAGCAACGCTTCGATAACATCAAGCGACAGATCGAGACGATCCTGCTCCTCTGCATCGATGTTAAATCCAATGTTTGCCCTGGCAGCTTGCCGCACAAGTTCACGAGCTCGCAAAACCAATGAGTTCATTACATCTTCACGGTGCGTGTACTCATAGCGCGGGTGCAGTGCAGACAACTTTACGGAGATCCCGGGACTGGAGCGAACATCACCACTGGCCTGCTCGGCTATGGCAGTAATCGCTTGCGCGTAAGCCTTGTGGTAACGGATTGCATCATTCTCTGTGCGAGCGGCCTCCCCCAGCATGTCGTAAGAGAATGTATACCCCTCTGTTTCAAGGTCACGCGCGTTTTTCATACCCTCATCGATGCTCTGGCCAAGAACAAACTGTTTGCCAAGCAATTTCATGGACTGGGCAACAGCAGTACGAACCACAGGTTCTCCCAATCGGCGCACCAGTCCCCGCAACGCAGCAACAGGCGCTTTCTCATCGTCCTTTAGCACTTTGCCCGTTAGCATCAGAGCCCAGGTTGAGGCATTGATCAGTGGCGACGATGAACGTCCAAGATGCGAACCCCAATCGGAAGGTTCGATCTTGTCGTGAATCAGCTCATCAATCGTCTCTGCATCAGGAACCCGTAATAACGCTTCTGCAAGACACATCAAGCCAACACCTTCAGAAGTGGAAAGACCGTACTCCGCCAGAAAACTCTCCATCATGGAAGGCGAAGTATCCCGCCTTACCTGATCAACAATATCTGCCCCAACAGCCGCAATCTGTTCCCGCGCATGCTCATCAATGGTAATCATGTCCAGAAGCTGGCGCATGACGGTCGATTCATCAGCGGCATAGTTATCTCTTACAGCCAGACGACCGGGAGATAATGAGGAGGAGTTGAACGCGGCTTTGTTCATGACAATTCCGATAGCAGATTTTGGCAGAAGATAATGCGGGGAGAACGCAGGAAAGATTTGAGGACGCAGTTTCCTAAACACTAAAAAAACAAGGCTGAGACTACCTGACAAGCCTGACAAAACAGACCGCTTAAACCAGCCCATTGGATGGAGACTTCGTCAGCCGCGATGCTATCACTGTCTGCAGCTCTACAGGAGGTAACTTCCTCAATCAATTTCTGTCTTTTGACACCCCAGAAGCCTGGTCTCGTCACCCTACATCCGGAATCGGCGGATATTTCGCGAATCCTCTAACAATTTCTTTTATTGGGTTAACAAGGAATCGTTGTTCAATACAAGCCCCGGTGACATCCACTATGACGGATCAACCACCAGAACGGACACGCCGTGTCCGGCTATTCTTCAGGGATCGCTTAAGAACGTGCTCGTTGCGCCAGCCAACGGTCAAGCTGATCGGCAAACGCCTTGACCTCGGATTGCCCGAGTGCTGTATGGCCACCGGTCTGTATGCCACTACCGCGCAGAGTATCCATGAAATCGCGCATCGTTAACAGAGCACCGATATTCTCTTTATCTAACAATTCGCCCCGGCCGTTCAGTACTATCGCGCCTTTGCCAATCACTTCACTGGCGAGAGGAATGTCACTGGTAATGACAAGGTCGCCGGGCCCAACCAGGCGTACAATTTCATCATCGGCAACATCAAAACCCTGCGACACCTGGCGCATGGTAACCAACGGCGAGCGCGGAACCGAGATCGCATGATTCGCGATGAGAGTCACTTTCGTACCTGTGCGCTGTGCGGCCTTGAAAAGAATCTTGCGCATGGCGACAGGACAGGCGTCGGCATCCACCCAGATTTTCATCAATTTGAATTTTCAGTAGGCATCTGTCGGAAAAACAATGCTTTCAACGCAGCGTCAGGCTTTTAGCAGGACCTTGCAAAAATACTTCTCTGTCCAGGCCAGTAAATTGCCTACCCAAGTATAGGCAAGTGCCCATGCCAGCAACACGCCTGAAGTGTTCGCAACCATATCCATCGGATCAAATTGGCGGTAACCTGTTGCATCCTGGGCAAATTCGATAGCGATGCCCAGGCAGATCAGACCAACGACTAAAACAAGACGCGTCAGATCATGACGATAGATTTGCGCAAACCATCCCATCAGGCAGGCATAGGCGAGCGTGTGCAGCACTTTATCGTGCAACATCACGCTCTTTACCGGCGGGGGCAGTGAGATAATTGATCCCACGCAGACTGCCATGACTAACAAAACGCCGACACCAATCCACAGACGCCGAAAGCGCAGGTGTCTGACGGCCAGCAGTCCTCGTGGTGAAAAATCAAAAGGCATTAAGTAGTGCTGTTGCATGAAAAATGGTTACGCTTAGGACAAAAGTATCGGCTGATACTTCTGGTTCATGAGCCACTGTTACAGGAAAACCGTGACGAAAATAGTTAATGTAAGCAGAAGGGCGAGAATGATGTGAGCGATGCTGGACACCGACAATGGGTGCCAGAGGTTTCCACCTCGCCAGCGCACAAATCCGAGAACCAGCGCACAGTATAAAACCATACCAGCACACACCCAGACACCCACAGTTGGCGCTTCCAGCGACCAGTTGAGCTTATCGCGACCTTCGATAATCAGGCCAGCCAGAGAATAAACCATGTAAAAGCAGTTCATCACCACAGGGACGATGAACAGGGAAAACTGCAGCACAGGGCCAACGATGCGGGGATCGCCCCCGATAGTTCTGGTAATAACAGGAGGCGTTGGTCGTAACGTCATGACTATCAGTTCCAGCGACAGGTAGGTAATGAGTACGCTAATCGTTCGGCACAGATTATACTGAAACAGTAATTCCGCAACGACACAGGGTCGTACACCGGCTCAAGTGAGCTTACTCTGTGACACATAATTTGCCTTACCACCACGATCTTAGCCCAAATTTATGTCTCCCTCGCCAATGAGAGACGAAAAGACTCTCAGGAAAATCAGCATGAATCATCAGTTGTCAGTTTCCGCAAACCGGAAACTTCCGCTCAGACGCGCTCTGGATAAAACTTGTTTAATCACTTTCCTCACCTGCGTAACGCTATACAGCTTCATCTGCACGACAGCTTACGCGGGTGAAGCAGATGTTGTCGGCGGTAGCATTACCGCATTAGGTGATGGTCGATATCGAATTGATGCCACCGTTGAACATTCGGACACTGGTTGGGATCACTACGCGAATCGTTGGGACGTGTTGAGTCCGGATGGCACCGTTCTGGGTGTACGCGAACTCGCTCACCCTCATGTCAATGAGCAGCCGTTTACCCGTTCATTGACATTGAGTATCCCGGCAGGCATCGACTCAATTATCTTGCAGGCAAACGACTCGATACACGGCCTGGGCGGTAAGACATTCGAATTGCAGATACCACGGCCATAGAGTTTTGCCTTTAGTTACAGAAACACCCATAACAACAAAGCTCCCAGCAATAACCGGTAGATAACAAACGGCGTCATGCCCATCTTGTTGATGTATGCCAGAAAATAGTGAATGCAGACAAAAGCACTAATGGCTGCGACCACAGTACCTATCAATAAGGTGTTCCACTCAACCGGCGAAGGACTGCTCACAAGATCTCTGGTAACACCAAGACCTGACAGGACAATGATAGGAATTGACAACAGGAATGAATAACGTGCTGAGGCCTCGCGAGTCAGGCCCAAAAGCAAACCCGCCGTTATGGTAATACCCGAGCGCGAAGTACCCGGAATTAGCGCGATGGCCTGTACACCACCAATGATCAGAAAATCCTGCCAGCTCAGCGAGTACTCGGTTCGAACCCGACGACTGCGCTTATCGGCGAACCACAACAATAAACCGAAGATAATAGTCGTGACCGCAATCACCAGTGGCGAACGCAAATGCACCTCAATAACATCCTTGAATACCAATCCGACTATTCCGGCCGGGATGGTACCCAGAATGACACCCCAGGCAAGACGAGCCTCCGGACTCATGTTTCCGGGCTTCATTGATCCCGTCCAGGCAACAAACAAGGTCACAATGTCTTGTCTGAAGTAAGCCACTACAGCCATGAGAGTTCCAAGATGCACGGCTACATCGAAAGCTAACCCCTGATCAGGCCAATTCAAAAGACTGGGCACTAGTATCAGGTGTGCTGAACTGGATACGGGCAGAAACTCTGTCAGCCCCTGAACCAGGGCCAGCCAGATGATATGAGTTAATTCCATTAAAAATATTAGCCAGGGCTATTCGAAAAAGCGAAAAGAGTGGGTAAATCCATGAATAATCCAGACTTAGAGACGGTAACTGAGATCCTGTGTACTGAATCCCTGCAGCGGCCGATCATAGCCTTTGCCCAGCGCCATTACTTGAAACCGTTCGCCCATTTCGCCGGGAAGTGTCAAAGTTTTTATCTCCCGAGCAAGCATTATGCGATCCATTTCACTGTTCAATGTGTCCCGTCGGGAATCGGCCAATTCCAACAGATCGTTGTCGAATAGAAATGCCGATTGCGAGGCATAGCCAATGAGTTCGAGTTCGTTAGCCAGACCGGCCTCGACAACGGCAGTAAAGTCAACATGAGCTGTTATGTCCTGTAAGCCCGGAAGGTAGAAAGGATCATCGTGTGTCCGATGACGGTAATAGCAGGCTAACGTCCCAAGATTACGTTCTGATGAATAATATTCAGTTCGTGGATATCCATAGTCGATGAGCAACACCACCCCTTCGCCCAACATAGCAGCTAGAGATGCCGTCCACGGTGCAAGAAGCATGGAAACTTCTGACTTGTAACCGTCAGGTAACGCAGTCCCGATGTCGGCTTCAATGGCAGCCACTGCCTTGATCACCGCATCACTCGCCGGGCGCGCTTCAAAACTCAGGCTATCGGTAACGCAAAGCTGTTGAAGTTTTCCTGATGCCACCTGAAATCGCTCCACCGGTAAAGCATCCATAACTTCATTAGCGAGCACTACGCCATCAAACGTGGCAGGTAAAGAGTCAAGCCAGGTGACTGACGCCATGGCTTCATCCGGTAGTTGTGAGCGCAGCAGCTGCTGCTGTCGTTGTATTAGCTCGGCGCTGGGTTCGAGAATAAAATACTTGAAGTCCGGGCGTGAATGCAGGGCGCTAATAATGCTCAAAGCCAGTCGTCCGCTGCCGGCACCTAGTTCAAGGACGGATGAGCCCACATCACCCAGCACCTGCGTAATCTGCACCGCCAGGCACTGGCCAAACAATGGCGATACCTCTGGCGCAGTTATGAAATCACCTTCAGCGCCCAGCTTTGGGGCACCCGCCATGTAATAGCCAAGGCCCGGTTCGTACAAAGCACAATTCATGTACTCAGAGAACGAAATAGCACCACCAGATGCACGCGCCTTCTCGACGATCAGCGTTCGCAACCGTTCACTGTGAGCAAGGGCTGCATCGTCGGGTTCTGGGAGCTCGTTCAACGTCATGCGAGGGCCGTTCCGCGCTCAATGATAATCCCTACATCGATATCTCCGGGTAACGCATCCGGTTTGTGCAAGGTAAGCTTCACCCACTGCACCCCGAAATCATTGAGGATAATCTCCGTGACGCGCTCAGCCATGGTCTCGATGAGCTGGAAACGGCTATCCAGCAGATATTGTGTCAAGGTTTCGCTCAGTGTCTTGTAATTCAGCGTGTCGTTGATGTCCTCGGAAGCCGCCGCACGGGGGATATCGGCGGACATTTCCAGATCCAGCACCACGCGCTGGGGGGTTACGCGCTCGACGTCATAGATGCCAATGATGGTTTCAACACTGAGGTTTTTAATAAAAATGCGGTCCATGGTCGACTATTTTAGCTCCAGAGGGGCAATAAGGTTAAATAGTAGCTGCTAGCTGCTTGAGCGTTGGCCAGAAATTCGCTACACTTCGCAGGCTAAGCTTTGTGAAAGTCCTAATTCGGAGTAGTCTCGCATGTCCAGAGTGTGCCAGGTCACCGGCAAGAGCCCAATGTCAGGTAACAACGTGTCGCACGCCAAGAATCGTCGGCGCCGTCGCTTCTTGCCTAATCTTCAC
>JBGCFI010000055.1:0-57736 GCA_045106855.1 Granulosicoccus sp. | reverse complement strand
CTTACACCTGCACGGAGATGACGTCCGACTTACACCTGCACGGAGATGACGTCCGACTTACACCTGCACGGAGATGACGTCCGACTTACACCTGCACGGAGATGACGTCCGACTTACACCTGTCATTCCCGCGGAGGCGGGAATCTACTCCGCAAACCACTGGATTCCCGCATGCGCGGGAATCCAGTGTTACTTACGCCTGCAAGGGGAATGAGTTCTGACTTACGCCTGCGCGGGAATGACGTTCAACTTACACCTGTCATTCCCGCGGAGGCGGGAATCTACCCTGCAAACCACTGGATTCCCGCATGCGCGGGAATGACGGTTCAACTTGCGCATGCGCGGGAATGCCGTTCAACTTACGCATGCACGGGAATGACGGCTCAACTTACACCTGCACGGGAATGACGGTTCAACTTGCGCATGCGCGGGAATGACGTTCAACTTGCGCCGGCGCGCTTATGACGGTGGGACCGCGCGGGGATTACTAAGTAACCCGAACCGAACTACTGTTGGGTCTTGAGAAAATCGCCGTTGGTAAATACGAAGTCGCCCTGGACGCGTAACTCTGCGATGGAGTGACAGCCTGCACAGAATTCACTCTCTTTGGCCACACCCTTGAAACTATCTGCCCACATCCAGTCCCGCTTGTCAGAGCTTTCGCTGGCTGACACCTTGATGCTGACAGTGTGAGAAGCGTTACGTCCAGCTTCCCAGTCTGCCTTGTTGGCATACTGCTCTTTGACAATCACCGAACCTTCCGGGTAGTTGTACGGTGCGCTTCCATAAAGAGTTTCTTTCGCAATGTCGTTCACATAGACTTCGCGATAGCCTTCATCACCCATGTGCACGCCACCCAGGAAATTGGTTGGATTTCCTGTGCTGACTTCATCAGCGGTAACCTGAGTCCAATTCTTGTAGTCGGCCCAACGAGGATCTGCATCCCGAAAAGGTGCGGTCATCGAGGCGCAACCCGCGAGTAGTCCTGTCACGGCGACGAAAACACCGGTTCTTATCATTGGGCTATTTTTCACTGTCAATCCTCGGTATATTCAAAATCAATGGTGGGTGATCCCTAGAGCAGACCAAGATTATCAGTAAAAATTCCGTTATTCCGTAAAGTTTTTCCTGACTGGCTCAGATAATTGACCGGTTAGCTGGAATTCACCAACGAATACTGACCTCGTCGAAGAGGTCAGTACATTACGCCTGGCGCGCTACAGCACGGCCGCCTTGGCTTGCTGGCGACGTCTGGTTAGCACGAATTCGGTGTAACCATTGGCCTGTTCCCTGCCCTTCAGCACCAGATCCAGCGCCGCCTGAAAGGCGATATCGTCATCCAGTGCAGGCGCCATTGGCGCATACTCGGGATCTGCCGCATTCTGCCCATCGACAACAGCTGCCATGCGGGCCATGGAGTCGCGTACCTGTGATTCATCGACAATTTGATGTTCAAGCCAGTTAGCCAAGAACTGGCTTGAGATTCTCAATGTGGCTCGATCTTCCATCAGGCCGATATCATTGATATCAGGCACCTTAGAACAACCCACACCCTGCTTGACCCAGCGCACGACGTAGCCAAGGATGCTCTGTGAATTGTTATCCAGTTCGTGCTGAATTTCTTCAGCGGAGAAATTGCGCCCCGGCTCACTTAGAGGGACGGTCAGGATGTCGTCCACGCTTGCAGGTGTGCGGCTCTTCAGAACATTCTGCACGTCGGCGACGTTGATTTTATGGTAATGCATGGCATGCAATGTCGCCGCTGTTGGAGACGGTACCCAAGCGCAATTAGCACCAGCTTCCAGATGCCCTTGTTTGATCTCTATCATGGCGGCCATATGGTCCGGAATCGCCCACATACCTTTTCCGATTTGAGCATTGCCCTGTAAACCACAGGCAAGTCCGACATCAACGTTGTTGTCTTCATAAGCACTTAACCAGAGAGCGCCTTTCATCTCACCCTTGGGGATCATGGCGCCGGCATACATACTGGTATGCATTTCGTCACCCGTGCGATCAAGAAATCCGGTGTTGATAAAAATGACCCGCGAGGCAGCAGCGGCGATACAGTTTTTAAGGTTAACCGACGTACGCCTCTCTTCGTCCATGATACCGATTTTGAGGGTATTGGCGGCAAGATCCAGAGCTTTCTCAACCTGTGCAAACAGCTCGGAGGACAGGGCAACCTCCTCAGGACCATGCTGCTTGGGCTTGACGATGTAGACACTGCCTGAGCGTGAATTTCGTGCTTCGCTATCGCCTTTTTTCAGATCATGTATGGCGCACAGGCTTGTTACCATCGCATCGACATAAGTTTCAGGGACGCTGTTACCGCTTTCGTCCAGAACCACATCAGTGATCATGTGAGCGCCTACATTGCGCACCAGCAAAAGACTTCTGCCCGGCAAGCTGAAAGCATTGCCAGCTAGATTACTGTATTGTCTGTCCGGATTAAGTGCGCGCGTAATTGTCTTGCCCGACTTCACCAGCTCCTCTTGCAAATCACCTTTCATCAAGCCAAGCCAGTTACGGTATACCAGCGCTTTGTCCTCGGCATCGACGGCTGCGACAGAATCTTCACAATCCTGAATGGTTGTCAGTGCGGATTCCAGAATGATGTCACTGACGCCAGCGGCACTGCTCTTGCCGACATCTGTGGTCGGGTCAATAACAATCTCCATGTGCGAGCCATTGTTCTTGAATAGAACAGCATCGGGGCTACTCGCATCTCCTCGATACCCGACACACTGTGACGGATCTTTCAATGCCGTTAGTGTTCTCTCTGTCAGTGTCAGCTGCAGAGCGCCATCCACGATGGCGTACGCGGTAACGTCCTCAAATGCGCCAGATGCCAGAGGCACACTTTCGTTAAGCAGATTGTTGGCATAGGAAACTACGCGTTCACCGCGGACGGCATTGTAGCCACCCGTGCGTGTTGCGCCACCATCCTCGTCAATCGCATCTGTGCCGTAAAGAGCATCGTAGAGACTACCCCAACGCGCATTAGCAGCATTGAGGGCATATCGCGCATTGTTCACAGGAACTACCAGCTGTGGCCCGGCAGTCTCCGCAATCTCCTGATCCACACCTGTCACATTGACACTGAAGTCTGCTACCTCAGGCACCAGATAGCCGATTTCTTGAAGGAAGGCCTTATAGCTAGCCGGCTCGATAGTTCCCGGATGCGCCCTGTGCCATTCATCGATTTGTGACTGAAGCTCTGCCCTTTTATCCAGCATGGATTGGTTGGACGCTGACAAATTCCGAAAAATGTCAGACATGGAAGAGAAAAACGAATCTGCATCAATGTCTGTGCCTGGCAAGGCCTCGTTAACAATGAAATCATGTAATGGCTGGGCTACGGTTAAACCACCCGCGGTTTTAACGCTCATAGAAAGTCCGGTTTGTAGATACAACTATTGATTGCGATGATGAAATGTCGAAGGAACGGTACGTTGCTTCTATGCTTGTACACTAGGAGCCAGGCGGGTTATGCCGAATACGTACAATTACCGCGACTATTGTTAGGGTATTGTTGGTAAAGTCTCGTCTATGTCGAAAGGAATCCAAACAGCTGGCACCACTGGAACATCTCAGCTGGATAGACACCACGGAGTAACGAAACCGCGTAATTCTATCAGAACCCACTCTTTATCGTGAACTGCAAAGCTCATCACAGGCAAATGCGGACTTGGTTCCACATATTAACGACGCGCTTGTTTACCATCTTTGCAATTCGATCAGGCGTTCCAAGCCGGAAAAATTGATTATGTTCTCATTATATAAAATAACTCTCATTGCCTGCCTGACAGCCGGACTTGTTGCCTGCTCATCAGACTCCGATACACCCGACTCAGGCACACCCGACTCAGGCACACCCGACGCAGGCACACCCGATGCCGGTACGCCCGATGCCGATGAGGGCCTGCCCAACGATGGCAACGACCCGGTTGTCAATGTTCCAATTCTGGATACCCCGCCCAGCTTTAATCCGGGCCTTGCAGATCTGCCTCCCCCGGTTATCCCTGAGCTGGACCCCTCGGCTACGCCTATTCCAGCTCCCGCTGCCGACGATCCGTTTGGCTCAAGGCTTGAAATAGACACGGAAGCAGCGACACCTGGCGGCCCACCAACGCAACCTAAAAACCTGCGAATCGATCTTGTCTCCAACGATTGGGCGGAGTTCAGCTGGGCTCCCGCCAATGATGACGGTAGCGTGGTTGAATACAAAATTAATCGCAGCGACGGTCATACCTATGTCGTACGAGGTGATTTAAGCAGCGCCAATGAAGGCATCCAGGCAGAACTGGACAAACAGTGGTCAACAACCTCGTTTATCGATTGTAACTACACGCGTTTTTCAGACATGATCCATAACTGCGACATGTTCGGCCCCAAGCCAGGTGACACATTCACCTATGAAGTGATCGCCGTCGATGACCTGGGCAATGAGTCCATGCCATCCGACCCCATCACGGTCAATTATCACCAGGCTCAGAACGCGCCTGTGCCGTTCTACAAAGACCGCTACCTTGATGAATCAGAGTTTGCACAAAACCATGATTTGTCCAATTCAGCGTATTTTCTCGATAAATTTTCGCTAGTGTTTGAAGACGATTTCGATGGCACCACTATTGATGAAAATCGATGGAATACCCAATTGATCTGGGGCGATGAGGAAATCATCAACAATGAGCAGCAATACTTCGTCAATACACAACGCACACCTGACTTCGGCTACGATCCGTTCAAACTAGAAAACTCCATTCTAACGATCGAAGCTATTCCTACACCCGAGGAATTAAAATCCAAGCTTCCGGAAAAGTGCGAGCAGATAAATGAAGCAAAACCACCCTGCCTGTTTCTTTCAGGGGCGCTGGCAACGCAAGACAAATTCAACATAACCTACGGCTATGTTGAGGGAAGAATCAAAACCAGCGACATTTCGGGTGCTTTATCCAGCTTCTATCTGTATCACAGGTATAAAGGACAAGGTTCCGAGCTGAACGCTCCCGAGATCGATATCGTCGAATACCTGGGAGACAATCCGTTTGGTGATGAAGATGCTTTCCAGACCTATCACTTCGCAGACGTGAATACCGGCATTACCCGCTCTTCACCGACCATGGCAGTCAAGAACCCTGATGGTGAACTCTACAGCGACAAATTCCATACCTACGGAGTTCTCTGGGAACCACAGCTCATCATCTGGTACATCGATGGTGAAGAGGTCAAACGTGTGACAGGACCACAAGTAGGCGCTCGTTCCATGAACATCGTCACCTACCTGGTCGCAGGAAGCGGATGGGCACCAACGCCCGATGCCAACGGACCTTTTCCACTGACTATGGAAATTGATTACATTCGGGCCTATCAGCGCGACGCCTATATTGGCAGTGGGCTCTACCCACAGTAAGTGAAATACGGGCAAGCAGGATTGTCATTGCCTTGCCTCATTCACTGCTCGGGAACTTTCATAGAGTCATAGAGACATTGCAAAAGCGGTTTTAGCACTCTGCGTTGAGCGCAGAGTGCTAACTATCTATTTGCTGCAACAAGGTTCGGGCCTGGTCTGAACCCCGGTTCTGTAGCTGTTGCAATGCGTGTCGCCCACCAGCTGCGTAAGCCGCAACAGCATTCAGTAAATCACCCAGTGCTTTTGCAGAAGACTCATCAAAACGGCAATGCGCACCACCAGACAAACTCGCTATTTGTTTGAATGCATAAGTCGCCGGGCTATGCGCTCCTTCCTGAAACAGAAAAACCGGCAGATTAAGCAACCGGCACTGTCCTGCCAGATTGCCAAGCTGATCGACATCTTCCTCAACGCAATCGCCAATAAAGACTAAAGCCTGCACCGGTACCTGTCTGGCTTCCGCAATGGCATGTTTTAAAATACGATGAATCTGTGTGGTGCCTGCCTGGCAGTTAACCTTGCGCATCATACCGATGACCTGATCGGCATGACGCAACCACTTGGATGCCCGGCATTCATCGTATCCGCGATAGTACGCAAGCTGTACATCGAGCTCGCCTATACCTTGAGTGTTGGTGAACATGTCATTCTGTAATGACATGGCCCGATCCCATGTACGCTGGCGACTGGCCGTTGCGTCCAGCGAAAAAATCAAACGGCCACGACCCTGAACGACCGCCGATGGCGTTGTATTTTCGACAGCTTTCAGAAACGCATCAACCTCACCTTGCGTATCAAGCTCAGTGTTATTGGTTGATGCGACCGGTTTATCCGACATAGTTAATAAACTATCTGCGCACTCAGGCTACTGTTGAGTTAGCACCCGGAATACGAATTTTCTGACCGGGATAAATCAAGTTCGCATCTTTTATCACTTCTCGATTAGCCTCAAAAATACTGGGGTAAGCCATGGCATCACCCAGATACTCTTTGGCAATCTTGGAGAGCGAGTCTCCGGATTTGACGGTGTAGTACATGACTCCGGCTTCCGGTGCAGGCGCATCAAGGCCTGAAACATCAACATCGGTGACGCCTTGAACATTACCTGCCATTAATACGGCCTTCTCCATGGCTTCAGCAGATTCAGCCTTACCACTTAACGAAACTTTGCCATCTGCAAATGATACACCCAGATCGTTAATACCAGGATTATCGCTACTCAACACATCCTTGATCTTTGAAGGTGCCTCATCTTCCGAATCAAACAACTTCTTGCCCATTTCTTTTGCAAAATCGAATAATCCCATGGATACCTACCTTTAATTTGTATAACGTCAAAATTCCGGACGACTGTCAAAACCGCCTGGCTGAGCCACCAGTGTAAAACCAATAAACGCTTATTACCATGACTTATATTACTTTCCAACACACCATGTTGCTAGTTTGTAAACTGCCTACACGCCCTTTGTACTGAGGTTGTAACCGTAATTTGCCGCTGACTACCACCCTGTAAGTATTCGTAAAACATTGTGCCGCGTAAAGTCTGTTCATTAAGATGCAGCCGATTTTCGGTGTCGTGACCGGCTGCAGGCGTTTTTAAGCGACACCACTTTGAATGGGAGAATCAGAACCATGAACAAGTCACGCACAGTGCTCATTTCCATGTTCATTGCATCTACCACCCTGGTTGGCTGTGGAGGCGGTGGCGGCGGAGTCACAGAGCAGGCTGGTGAAGTTGCAACCACAGCCACCGATGCGGCTGCCGATGTTGCATCCGAGGCTTCAGATGCGATTGCCGACACGGCGGGTGCTATCGGCGATGCTATCGACCCTGCTGCCTGGCAGGATATCGAAATGAACTGGGATAGCCAGATATCCAGTGTTCAGGGGGCTTTTCCAGATCTTTCAGTAGACGAAATTGTCGGCACAGCGGGGAAACCGCAGAACCTTGTTAGCCTGATTGAACAAAAGTACGGCATAACTCGCGAAGATGCCATGCAACGGGTGTCAGAGTGGGCAAGCAGTTTATAACTGGCAGATACCCTCACGAACCGGCACCGCTTTTGACCAAAAGCGGTGCTCTTTATAAGCACACTAATAGCATTATTCTTTTGTGGATTTCGTTTATCTCTGTATCCACTTTAATGAGTCTAAGCCGAATTTCTTGATTGAAGATCGGGAAACAGCCTGGCCAATGCATCAGCGGAAGGTTCTACGACACCTCGTTCTGTTATGAGCCCGGTAACTAGTCTTGCAGGCGTGACATCGAATGCAGGGTTACCTACTGGTGATTTATCCGGTGGGATAGCTAGCTCAGACATACTGCCATCTGATACCAGTCTTCCTAATTGGTTACGCACCTCATCGCCGTTTCGCTCCTCGATAGGAATCTGTTTGATGCCATCGGTCACTGTCCAGTCGATTGTTGGTGACGGCAAGGCAACATAGAAAGGCACATTGTTATCGAAGGCAGCAAGCGCTTTCAGGTAGGTGCCAATCTTGTTGCAAACATCTCCACTGGCAGTGGTACGGTCGGTACCGACAATAACCATGTCCACTTGTCCGTGCTGCATCAGATGTCCACCCGCGTTGTCAACGATATAGGTGTGGGGAACACCATGACTTCCCAGTTCCCAAGCGGTAAGAGCGCCCTGATTGCGGGGTCGTGTCTCGTCAACCCAGACGTGGATATTCAATCCTGCATCGGCGGCATGGTACATCGGCGAGGTTGCCGTGCCCCAGTCAACGGTTGCCAGCCAACCGGCGTTGCAATGCGTGAGAATGTTTACCGGCGAGTTATCACTTTTTTTCTCGGCAATTGCACGCACAAGCTCAAGACCGTTGACCCCGATCTGACGATTGATCTCGACATCTTCGTCTGCGATAGCAATGGCCAGCAATCTGGCAGCCTTAGCCCGGTCGCCTTCGGCTAAGGGGCGCAAATGCTCACGCATCCTGTCAAGGGCCCAACGTAAATTTACAGCCGTTGGTCTGGTGTGATACAGAATCTCCCAGGTAGCATCGAGAGCTGCCATCGAACTATCCCGTGCTACCGCCTTGGCCATACCCCATGCAGCAGTCGCACCGATCAAAGGTGCACCTCTTACCCACATGTCCCGAATGGCCGTGGCAAATTCTTCGGTGCTGTCGAGCTGCACAACGTCGAACCGATGCGGTAACCAGCGTTGATCTATGATGCTGACTGTACCGTCCTGTTCATCATGCCAAATGGAACGGTAGTGTTTGTCACCTACTCTCATATCTTTGCCCCGGCATCCTTTGATATGGCAAGAATTACATCAAGCGCTTCGTCGACAGTCTTGATGTTCGCACGATCGACCAATAACTCACGTGCTATGTGAAGTCCGATGGATTCACAACTTGCGCGTAACTCATCATCCTGAATGTCATCGTACTCAATGATATGAGCAAGACCCAGAGTACGACGGATGATTTCGCAACCACAGAACCCCATGGCATCTGTCCATATGTGCTCCAGTTGACCGGAGAGTGCAATTCTGACTGCATCATGGTGTTCCTGATCTTCAAACATCGACGCGGGAAAAAGAATACCTGCGCGTTCCTGCATCCATAGTTGCGTGAAGCGTTCTGTAAAGCTGCTCCAGATATCTTTGATAACTGAAAAAATCCATTGGCGATAATCGTCTCTGGTACCCGCTGCCGCGACATAACCCGGTTGCGCGCACCAGGCCATGATGAAGTTTCCAATAAGCATTCCAATGTCAAACCCCATGGGGCCGTACAGAGCAAACTCAGGATCAATGACCTTCGCATCGCCTTCACTCACCATGACAGAGCCTGTATGTAAATCACCGTGCAATAGTGTTTCTGCACACGAACAAAAGGCTTGCTTCATTCGTTGAGCTGCAAGTTTGGCATCTATATCAGATCGAAGCTGCTCTACCTGTGAATCAAGCTGGGGTGATGTATGGCGATTCATGGGTGCATCGAAAAACGGATCAGTGAACACCAACGATTCCGTGATATCACACAGCGCAACATTACCTGCAAATAAAGCCACATCCTGTTTTCGCTCTGCGGCATCCATACTGAAATCTGAGCCCTTAAACAAAGTGTCTGCACAGAATTTTCCGAGCATGATGCCTAGTCCATCATGTTTGATACCTTGTTGCAGACTCTGGCGCAATATATGGTGAGGCGACAGATACTGCATGACAATCAATGCCTGCTTTTCATCAAAATGAAAAATGTCAGGTACTGTCCCGGGCGCTCGGCGTTGTTGTCGTACCAGCGCATGGTATTCGAAGAAACTGCGCGATAGTGGCAGTGGCCAACTATCTCCCACCAGCCTGACATAGGGAAGCGCTTGCTTGACAACTACAGATCCTTTGTCTGATTCCACAATGAATACCAGATTCAAGTTGCCATCGCCCACCTCACGAACTCGCCAGCTCGCAGATTCAGCGCCGAGTCGTTCTGTGACGGCAGCCACACTCGAAAGTCTGGCCGGCAGGGATTGGATGTCAAGTGGTTCGTAGGGTTGCGCCGTTGCATTCATTGCATGCTGCTCTCTGTCATCAATCGTTGTGGCGTCGGGTTATTCACGATAAGCAAGGCAGCCGTTATTGTCAATTACGCTTGACTTGAGCGGCCATTCTGACCTACGGTTAAGCGCTAACCGTGATAAACAATTCAATGAGCACTACCCTCAAACTCAGAGGAATAAGTAAGGCCTTCGGCAAGAATCAGGTTCTAAACGACATCAATTTCGAACTTGAGTCCGGCAAGGTGACCGTGCTCATGGGAGCCAATGGCGCAGGCAAGTCCACGTTAGTAAGAATCCTCAGCGCCGTACACAAACGCGATAGCGGATCCATTCAACTATTCGGCAAGGCATTTGATCCACAATCTCCCGCGCAAGCGATGGCGGAAGGGGTTGTCACTGTGCATCAATCCATAAACGACGGTGTCGTCCCGGATCTGGACATTGCCTCCAATCTTCTACTGGAACACCTGGCCTCAGGGGATACCGGCCTGTGGATCAGGCAAGCTTCGCTACGTTCGAAAGCCCAGAGTTTTGCTGATATCGTGGGTCTGTCTGCACCATTGGACACACTAGTACGCACACTGTCTCTCGCTGATAGACAACTTGTTTCCATAGCAAGGGCCATGGCCTATGAACCTCGTGTACTCATTCTGGACGAACCCACATCGTCGCTGTCAGCGAGTGAGGCCGAGAGGCTGTTCAAACTCATCGACAAACTACGGGATCATGGCGTTGCGATTCTCTATATATCCCATCGAATGTCAGATATTCGCAGGCTTGCTGACCAGATTATTGTCATGCGCGATGGCAGCATTAGTGCCCATCTGGACAAGGAACCTCTGGACCTCAACGTCGCTATCAATGCAATGTTAGGTCGCAGCATGGATGATATGCAACTGGAACTGGCAGCTCGAACAACACCATGTCTGACCCTGTCAAAGGTCTTGCTGGCACCCAATGCCCAGCCGTTCGACCTGAGAGTTTATGAAGGAGAGACTGTCGCGGTCACAGGACTTATCGGCAGCGGCAAGTCCGCACTTGCCAACGTGCTCTTTGGTTTAGCGCCCTTACTGTCTGGCAGTATGCAACTTGGATCTGACCCCTATGAGGCAAACGCACCCGCCGATGCCATTAAACAAGGGGTTTTCCTTTGCCCACGCGATCGCGGTACCAATGCACTTGTGCCGGACTTCAATCTGACGCGTAATATCACGCTCCCGTTTGTTTCCCGATACACGCGCCTTTCCTGGCTCAACCAGGGCCTTGAGCGCATTCGCTCTGCGCAACTGGTGGAGAACATGGGTGTTGTCTGTCGTTCAGCGGAGGACAATATCGGTACTCTCTCAGGTGGAAACCAGCAAAAAGTGGCCGTCGCACGCTGGCTCTCCGAGCCATGTCGGCTTCTCATTCTCGATGAACCCTTTCAAGGGGTGGACATTCAGGCAAGGCGTGACATTGGAGAGCGTTTGCGTAGTAGCGCTGGCTCCCGCGGAACGCTTGTGCTGGTCTCGGAAATTGACGAAGCTATCGAAATAGCCGATCGAATCATCGTGCTAGCTGAGCACACTGTCGTGGGCGAACATATCAATCGGGATCCGGACATGGACTTACTACTGTCGCAAGTTGCATCAGCTAACGCACAAGGAGTGAACGCTGCGTGAAAAACCCGGTTGATCTCGCCATCCGTTATGGATTTCTCGTGCTGCTGGTTGGCATGGTCATATTTTTCTCTATTGCGGCTGACGGATTTGCCGGACCACACAGCGCCGTATTTATTTTTCAGTCGGTGGCCATTACCGGTATCCTGGCACTTGGAGTGACATGCACGCTCGTCGTTGGCGGGTTTGATTTGTCCATCGGTTCGGTTGCCACCTCCGCGCTCATGCTGTCCGCGTATGTCATGGTCGTCTGGGAACAAAGCGCATTGGTTGCTATCGTGCTTTGTCTCTTGATGGGTGCTGTTGTGGGACTGATAAACGGCTGGCTCATCGTGCGCATGCGCGTGCCGGATCTTCTTGCAACCCTGGGTATGATGTTCCTGCTGATCGGCCTGCAACGTATTCCGACGCAAGGCCGCTCCATTGCTACCGGCATGACATTGCCTGATGGTAGCGTCGCCGAAGGGACCTACTCTGCTTTTTTTCTGTCGCTCGGGCGTCACCGGTTTGATCTTTTCATAGAACGCCTGCTACCTGTTTCTGTCGTGGTGCTTATCATCATCGCGCTCGCTGTTTTTTTGTTTCTTAACTACACACGCCATGGCAGACTAATGTACGCCATTGGCTCTAACGAACAGGCAGCCTCGCTGGCAGGTGTGGCTGTTGATAAGTACAAGGTCACAGCTTATGTCATATCCGGCGTACTGGCCTCGATAGGTGGGATGCTGATGTCGGCACGCCTGGGCCGTGGAGATATAGCCTCAGGTAACAACCTGCTTCTGGATTCGGTTGCCGCTGCGCTCATTGGATATGCGGTTTTGGGTGCCGCTCGTCCCAATGCTTTTGGTACTGCAATAGGCGCTTTGTTTGTTGGCATCCTGTTGCAAGGGCTCACCATGATGAACGCACCCTACTACACACAGGATTTTGTCAAAGGTAGTGTACTGGTGCTGGCTTTGATGTTTACATTTTCACTCTCAGCAAGGCAACGCGGCTGAGTTAGTTTTAACTATAAATCGATCACAGGAGAAAAGGAATGAAAATGAGACGAAGAACATTTACCGTTATGCTCAGTGGAGTAGCATTCGCTGGATGTGCATGGTTGTCATCGGGCGTCGCTATGGCAGCCGACATGCCAGAACCATTCGACAAGCCGGAGGATGTCAAGATTGCGCTGGTACGATATCTTTCCACTGGCGATTTTTTTCAGGCATATCTCTCAGGCGTAGAGACGCAGGCTGCCGCCCTGGGTGTGGATCTCCGTATCCTTGACAGTCGTCAGGATGCGGCGCTGCAGGCTGACATGGTAGATCAGGCTATAGCGCTAGGTGTCGATGGCATTATTGTTCAACACGGTCTAACCGAATCCATGCAAGATGCTGTTCAACGCGCGATCGATGCGGGCATTAAAGTCGTGGCCTTCGATGTCAACGTGGAGAACGCTTCGGTACCACAAATTGAACAATCAGATCGTGACCTTGCAAGACTTGCACTCGAGCAAGCCGTCGCGGACAACGGAGAGAGTTTTACCGCAGGTTATGTCTATGTACCCGGTATTGCTCCACTGGATCGCCGTGACGAGACCTGGAGAGAATTCAAGGAGCGCTATCCCGGAATCAAGGAAAAAGCGCAGTTCGGTACACTGGATAACCCCATTGCCAATACCAATGCCAACCAGGCCCGATCCGTATTACAGGCAAATCCGGACATCACAGTGATGTTCGCACCGTACGATGAATTCGCTAAAGGTGTGAAGATCGCTGTTGACGAAGCTGGCATGAATCAGGATATCAAGATTTACTCAGCGGACGTATCCACAGCTGATATTGCGGCCATGCGCGAACCGGATAGTGCCTGGGTGGCGACTGCTGCCACTAACCCCGCTGTCGTGGGTGAAGTATCCGTACGTGCTTTGGCAATGTTATTAGCCGGTGAAGATCCGGGAGCAAACGTCATCATCCCCCCCACTCTCATTACACGCGAAATGCTACTGGAAGCTGATATCACTAATATGCAAGACCTGTCTGCCAAGCTTTCGGCATTTGCACATGCTGATGTTGCAACCCCCAAATGGCTGCCACTTCCCAAGCGATAACATCAGGAACTATTGCGCTTGATGCATCCTGAATTGACCAGGAAGCGGTACGAGAGTCTCTGACGCATTGAAGCGTAAGAGACTCTCTATGGCAGTCGTTCAAGTTTTTCTGTTAACCGGGCGATCTGTTGCTTGTGCAATTGCAGCTCCTTCTGCAACTCTACGATCTGTTGACGCTGTTTGAGAACCAGCCTGTTAAAATCCATCTGTTGCGACGTCTGGATACCTCCACTTGCGGAACCCGTGGGTACACGCGCTGAATAGGTACATCCAGAGGCCAGTAACGTCACCACGATGAACGCTATTCTTCTGTGAGTTGCCCGGCCAATCATTGGAGCATGACCGGTGGTGAACTCTTTATGACGATCTCACCTGCCAGCGCAGGAATAAGCGCATCGAACTTATGTGGTCCACGCGCACTTACCGCTTTAACAGGAACCGTGAGGAACACATCGTCTGTATTCGGTAACAGAGCCAGACGCTGTTCTTCGATGACCATCTTTTTCCCCGACCGAAGATCGGTAAGCGCCAACACCAGAACATCATCGATGTACCTTGAGCTTGATGGCACCTTGAGGAAAAGCGATTGCGCTTTACTAGCATCCCATGCCTCAATTCCGGTTTCTGATTCAATAGCTCGCGGGCGCTCCGCGTATTGCAGGCTTGCCTCGTTTTCTCTAACTTGCTCTGTCTGGCATGGGCAAACATCACATGAGCAGTCAAAGTCCGGTAAAAGATGGTCGCCGATTTTCAGAGCCGCCCTGCGAACGCCATGCCCCATGGCAGCTGCCGGCAACGGTGTTCTCTGGCTGGCGAAAGCCTGTCTGACCTGATGCGTCAGCACCTGCACCTGTCGAGTGGTTAAAGCGCGGGAAAATAAAGTGCGCAGCGCCCAAACCAGTGGATTGGCTTCGGCGCGCGGGATAATAGCTGGACCTGCGATACCCATCGCAGCCAATGTACAAACAACTCTTCTTCGTTCAGGGCAAGTCTTCATTGACGTCATCCTCGACAATTCATTGGATTTGCTTTTACCTACGCTAAGCATTCCAGCTCATAGAGCTTCCCTGTATCGCTTCTGCTACGGCACCTCCGCCGCTGATATTATTTCGTTGTCAAAATTTCCCGGACGATTCGCACGCCAAGGATTGAGGCTACAAGGAAGATATTAATTCACTGAATCCAATAGTGAACAGTGCCTATAACCGTAACAGGATGTGTTTGTCGTGTTACGTGGCAAAACCCACACTTGATAAATAAAGTGAGGTTTCAGTGTTTGAACGACGACGTTATGTGAATTAAAAAAGCAGGGAGTTTACGCAAGTTGCCAGGTCTTGATGCGCGAATACACCGTGGTGGGTTTCATCCCCAACAGCATTGCAGCACCGTCACGGCCCGACACTTTCCCATCACAAGCGGCCAAGGCCCGCTTCAGATTAAGTCTTTCTAGATCACTTATCTCAGCCGCCGTCAGAATTTTCGAAGGTACGAGCTCGGTGATCGAATCTGCCTTACCACCGCCAACCTGACTTCGTATGTTCACCGAGGGCAAGTCGATCGTCAATTTACCATTTCGCGAGAGAATTGCTGCACGTTCAATAACGTTCTGGAGTTCGCGAATATTACCCGGCCAGTTGTATTCCATGAGAGAACGCACTGTTGCGCGAGTCAATCTGGGTATCGCAAGGTTCAGACGTTGACAGGTAGACGTCAGGTAGTGTTCGGCAAGCTGCGGTATATCCGAGGTTCTTTGTCGTAGCGGTGTGCACTCAATCGGAAATACATTCAAGCGGAAATACAGATCTTCACGAAACTCTCCAGCCTCTACAGCCGACTTCAGATCTTTGTTGGTAGCAGCTATTAAACGCACATCAACGACTCGAGATTGCTCTTCTCCAACACGTTCAAATTTGCCCTCCTGAACCACGCGCAGTAACTTCGCTTGTAGCGTCAATTCAAGCTCGCCAACCTCATCCAGAAAAAGGGTTCCACCATCGGCCAGCTCGAAACGCCCGACACGATCTCGCACCGCCCCGGAGAACGCCCCCTTGACGTGCCCAAAAAACTCGCTCTCAAAAAGTTCTCTGGGTATGGCGGCGCAGTTGACCCGAATCAGCGGACGCTCCGCGCGCATCGATGCACGATGTATGGCGTGGGCGATTAATTCTTTGCCAGTGCCGCTTTCACCACTGATCAAAACGTTGGCATCAGTCGGGCTAACAAGATCGATTTGTGCCAACAGTGCATTAAGCGATTCTGAATTACCAATGATATTGTGATGCTCACTGCGAGAACGAATCTCCTCTTGCAGATAAGCATTTTCCATTTCCAGCCTTTCTCTCAGTGCTGCGTTTTCTACCAGGGCACGACGCAAGGTTTCCTCGTTAGTGTGTCGCTCACTCATATCCCGAAAAACAATGACAGCACCAACTACCTTGCCTGAATCCACAATCGGAGTGGATGTGTACTCGACCGGTATAGGTGTACCATCTTTTCGCCAAAAAACTTCGTTGTCCACGGTGTTAACCGTGCCCTCTTTGAATGCGTTATAGATCGGACACTCATTACTCGGGTAAGCAGAGCCATCCAGTCGATGATGATGAATGATGTCGTGCATGTCTTTACCCACCAGTTCATCGGCGCGATAACCCAGCATGTTTTCGGCAGCGGGGTTGAGAAATGTCGTACAGCCGTCAGTACTAACGCCATAGATTCCCTCACCGGCCGCTGCGAGAATCAATCGATACTCACGTTCTATCTCTCGAAAATATTGCTCATCTCTCAACCACGTATGTAGCCCTTTGCGCAGGTACGATTCAGCAGCCTCGTTGACATCACGCCGATGCAATGCGTCGAGATCGACCAGACGTACAACAAGTGTGGGGATATCCCTTAGCGTCACGGCGACGGCCATGTGCTCAATCGCTATAGCACTGCCATCGGGGCGCAATAAGGTCAGGGAACGTGTACGGGCGAGTCCCAGAGCAATAGCTTCTTCAGTGAAAACATACAGCTGAGCCCCGTATTGCGGATAGAGCTTATCAATAGACACTCCAGCCAATGTATTTCCAGGCAGACGGAATAATCGTTCTGCTGCGGTGTTTGCGTACAGCACCTGACCACTGTAAGGGTCCAGCACATAACCAGGCTCATCAGTGTGCGCAAAGCTTTTTGCCAGCGCTCTACCCAGCTCTGTCGCGTTGCTCATGTAGCTACTTGATGCGACGTCGGCAGATCGCAAAGACGGTATGGAATGAGAATTATCTGACATGCCCATCAATTTACTTAAATTCGTAATTAATTACTACATATTTTCGTATTTTACTATTTATCGTAACAAAAAAAGAATCAAATAAATGCTCTATCTATCTGTATTTTAACGACTTTATTCTTCCAGCCCGATATGGCACGAACAATGGAATAGGCACATTCAATTAAGGCGTTAATCACACAAACTTCAAAGCCTTTGCACGACTTTCAATGCTCAACATGGACTACTGAAAAAATGACCTCTAAAAGCCTCGGCAACCCCTATGACGGTGACGTTGATCTGCGACATGACAGTAACTGCACGTGCACCAGTTGTCGCACGACAACATCGACCAGTCAGGCTGAATTAGATAGCCTGGCTCCAATCGGCACACAACACGCGACAGAGCAACTCGATAAGCAAGCAACACAGGCACCGCAATTCGCAAATTCTGACGAAGCGCTTTCTCATATGGTGGAAAGCGCTGTGGTGAGATCGGTGTTCGGACATAACGAGATCAGCCGACGCTCATTTGCCAAACTACTGGGCAGCGGCACGCTAGCGGCAGCACTCGGCTCAGTGTTCCCCATAGAGGCCGCCAAGGCAGCCATCGCTGAATCACTGGGCAAACCAGAAAAATCCAAGCTTGCCGTGGGCTTCGTTCCCATTACCTGCGCCACGCCAATCATCATGGCAAAACCTTTGGGCTTCTATGAAAAGTACGGTCTTGATGTCGATGTTATAAAAACAGCCGGCTGGGCAGTAGCACGCGACAAGTCTCTTAACAAAGAATATGACGCGGCCCACATGCTCACTCCCATGCCTCTGGCCATCACGCTGGGAGCAGGCTCTGTTGCAGAACCGTACTTGATGCCAGCGGTTGAGAACATCAACGGTCAGGCCATTGTCCTGCATGTTGACCACAAGGACAAAAACGACGACCCAAGCAAATGGAAGGGCTTCAAATTTGGTGTGCCATTTGAGTATTCCATGCACAATTTTCTGCTTCGTTACTACGTTGCCGAATTCGGACTCGATCCCGATGTGGACATACAGATTCGCGTTGTACCGCCGCCGGAGATGGTGGCAAACCTCAAGGCAGGCAACCTGGACGGTTACCTCTCACCGGATCCTTTCAATCAGCGAGCAGTCTGGGAGAAAGTCGGCTTCATTCATAAACTGACCAAAGACATCTGGGACGGACATCCCTGCTGCGCATTCGCTTGCAGCGCAGAGTTTGCACAGGCCTTGCCGAACACGTACGGCAATCTGTTAAAGGCCTTAATCGATGCAACCCAATATGCAAGCCCTGCCGAAAACCGACAGGAAATATCGGAAGCCATCGCACCCAAGAACTATCTGAATCAACCGGTGCCGGTTATCTCCCAAGTACTCACCGGGCGCTACGCCGATGGCCTGGGCAACATCAAGGATGTTCCTGACCGTATAGATTTCGATCCGTTCCCATGGCACTCAATGGGCGTATGGATTCTGACCCAGATGAAACGATGGGGATATATAGAAGGCGATGTCGACTATAAAGGCGTGGCCGAGCAAGTGTACAACGCTGCAGATTGTACATCGGTCATGAAGAGCCTCGGCCTTGAACCTCCAACCAAAACATACATGAGTCACGAGATCATGGGCAAGACGTTCGATCCCGATCAGCCAGAGGCATACGTTAAAAGCTTTGCCATAGGTAAGAGCTGATCCTTCTCATGGTTCAGTCACTTAAAGCACCGTTGCTCTCGGTATTGTTGCTCTTTACCGTGCTGGGGATATGGGAAGCCTCAACACCCGGAGTTAAAAATGCCGAGAATATGACAGAGTACGAATTGCTGATGGGGGGCGCGGCGCAAGAGGCGCGCGTGCCTCCACCATCGGCCATTGTCACTAAAGCCTTCGAGGAACTGTCGAACCCTTTTTACGATAACGGGCCTAACGATAAAGGTATTGGCATTCAGATCGCCTACTCACTTTATCGAGTGCTCGCCGGGTACTTTATGGCGGCACTTATCGCCTTACCAATTGGCTTCCTGATAGGAATGTCGCCACTAGCCTACAAGACCCTGGACCCGTTTATTCAGGTATTAAGGCCAATATCGCCATTGGCGTGGATGCCATTAGCATTGTTCATCATTCAAGACAGCGAAGCGTCGGCTATTTTTGTCATCTTCATTTGTTCAATCTGGCCCATGCTCATCAACACCGCTTTTGGTGTTGCCAGTGTGCGCAAGGACTGGATCAATGTAGCTCGTACTCACGAACTTGGTCACTTACGCACGGCAGCGACGGTCATTCTTCCGGCAGCAGCTCCCACCATTCTGACGGGTATGCGAATCTCCATCGGTATTGCGTGGCTAGTTATTGTTGCAGCCGAGATGCTTGTCGGTGGCACGGGTATCGGATATTACGTGTGGAATGAATGGAACAACCTGGATCTAACCAGCGTTATCTTTTCCATTCTGGTGATCGGCGTAGTGGGCATGCTACTGGATGCCATGTTTGCGCGAATCCAGACCGCCGTGCAGTACCAGGAGTAGCCAGATCATGACTATGACATTGAAAGAATCACCGTTACTGGAAATCCAGAACCTGACACGCCAATATTCTTCACCGGATGGCGCTGAGCCTTTGACCGTATTTGAAAATGCAAGCTTTGACATCCAGCGAGGTGAGTTCGTTTGCATCATTGGACATTCAGGCTGTGGCAAGTCAACCATCATGAATGTACTCGCCGGGCTAGACACTGCGACCAGCGGCACTGTGATCATGGATGGACAAGAGATCAGCGGGCCAAGTCTTGATCGCGGCGTTGTGTTTCAGAACTACTCCTTACTACCCTGGATGAGCGCGCTGAAAAACGTCATGTTTGGAGTGCGTGCACGCTTTCCAGACTGGAGCCGAAAGCAAATCAGGGATCATTCGTACAAGCATCTTGAAATGGTAGGCCTGGGTGAGGGGGCAGAGAAACGCAAACCCTCACAGCTTTCTGGCGGCATGCGACAGCGTGTATCGATTGCTCGCGCTTTCGCCATACAACCGAAACTGCTTTTGCTGGATGAACCTTTCGGAGCACTGGATGCACTTACCCGCGGCACGATTCAGGATGAGTTGATCCGCGTCTGGCAGGGCTCGGATCAAACAGTCTTCATGATTACACACGATGTTGATGAAGCGATTCTGCTTGCCGATCGGATACTGGTGATGAGTAACGGCCCCTATGCACGAGTTGCCGAGAGCGTTGAGATTGACATTCCAAGGCCTAGACAGCGCGCAGACATCATTCACCACCCGGCTTACTACTCAATTCGCAATCACCTGGTCGATTTTCTCACCACTCGTTCACGATTGGTAGCAGACGAAGACAACTCGGATACGCGCAATGTAAAGCCCAAGAGTGTGCGGCCAGGCATGCAGGCTGAGCATGGCACTGTAAGTCCAGTCGAGGCTACGTGCGAACCCTCAAATGAAAAAGACAAACCCTCTCTTACCATCATTACAGGAACCTGAATATGAACCAGTTACATACACCGTCGTTACTTCCTACTCTATTGACCATGTCTGAGGTAACCGAAGCCATCATGGTAAAAAAACGAGCCAAGAAACTGAGTTGGGAAAGTATCGCAAAAAGCATCGATATGTCTGAAGTATTCACGACATCCGCCTGTCTTGGCATGAACTCCATGCCTAAAGACAAAGCCGAAAAGCTCGTAGAATTACTGGAACTGCCAGTCGAGGTCGCCGATGTAATGACAGAGTGCCCCAATAAAGTATTCCCCCAGACGGTTCCAACTGACCCCTGTATATATCGCTTCTACGAAATCGTCGGCGTCTACGGACAAACTCTCAAGGAACTTATTCACGAAAAAGGCGGAGACGGTATCATGAGCGCGATCGACTTTGATATGAGTGTGGAGAGAGTGCCCAATCCCAAAGGGGATCGCATAGAAGTCAAGATGAGCGGAAAATTTCTTTCGTACAATCAATGGTAACTGATACCAAATAGCCGACATGAGTGAAAGCCGCCCTCCACTGCCACCTTTTGATATCGAGAGTGCCACCTTAAAGGTAAGAGTGGCCGAAGACGCCTGGAACAGTGGTGACCCAGAGAAGATCAGCCTTGCCTACACAGTCGATAGCGAATGGCGCAATCGCTCAGAATTTTTTTCAGGACGCACGGCTATTGTTGAATTTCTGCAGCGCAAATGGAAAAAAGAAAATGAATACCGGCTAATCAAAGAGCTTTGGACGACAGCCGGTAATCGCATTGCCGTGCGCTTTGCCTATGAATGGCACGATAGCAACAGGCAATGGTTCCGCTCCTATGGAAACGAAAACTGGCAGTTTTCCCCGCAAGGTCTGATGGAGCGGCGAATAGCAAGCATTAATGATGTTCCAATTAATTCCAATGAGCGCAAGTTTCACTGGCCGCAAGGTAGGCGCCCTGACGATCATCCTGGGCTTTCGGATTTAGGGCTTTAACCCTTTGATCCTTTAGTTCTGTGAGCAATAAGAGGACACCACACCGGGTTGCCGGAGTGGTGATCCTGTTGCTTCACACGATTTCAATATTAATAATCCGTGCCACTTACTGGCACAAGACTCTTATGATAATCACGAGAGGAGAACACCGTTACGTCGTTTGTACGTTGTGTCCGAAATACATGAACTCTTTATCCATGGCAGAGACATCAGCTGCTGCCAGTTTCAGGCTTGCACCATCGAGCATCTGAAAACTCTTTTGACTCTTTACCCATTCATCTGCGGGCTGTAGCGTGGATAGCGTGTAGGTTGTCGACTCACTCAGGTAATGGGTGGGAATCACCACTTTGGGTTTCAGTTTTTCGACGATTTCATTGGCCTGATCATAAGACAGGATATGCTCGGAACCATCAACCGGCAAAGTCAGGATATCAATTTGCCCGATGGCATCCCAGAACTCAGGGGGTGGATTCGGGCGATTATCACCCCAGATTAACGTACGAATACCTCCCGTCTCGATGACATAAACCACCATATCCATGTGTCCAATGTTATTCGGCGGGCAAGCTTCTACTCCGAACTCGCTCAGTGCATTAGTCCATGGATACCATCCCGGCGCGATGCAAGCATGTTTATCAGCAAAACCGGTAATCTTCAAATCGGCGAACTCGAAATTACCGACCATTCGATCCAGCACCATCGTGGACTGAGGCCTGTCTATCGCATCATGGTCAAAGTGTGTATGTGTTGACATGGTGATATCTACCAGGGCCTCTGGAAATAGGTTTTTAAACCAGAGTCCCCATGCACCTGATGGATCATCCCGCCACGGATCGATCATGATGGTCGCCCCGCTCGGTGCCGTAATTTTCATGGCGCAATGACCATAAAAATCGATAGTCACCTCACCTTCGGTAAAACTACTGCGCGATTGTAAATCCAGTACATGGTTGTTGTTTCCCGGTTGTGTCCAGTCGGTAGACTGTGCTGCTGCTTTGCGCGATCCTAACGACAGGGTAGCCGCTGATACGCCAACAGCACCGGCTGCCATAAAAAATGAACGCCTTGACAAGTTGGGCGCAAGATCGTCAATTTTGCCATTGAGCAAAACAGGTTGGAGGTCGCTTTTCTTCATGTGAACAGGCTCCTTGTAATTGCTGCAAATGCAGCAAGGAATCTGAGCGTATCATCTAATCCGCAAAAACCGCCGGAGGAGCGACCTCAACCCGCTGGTACTTAGTATCCAAGTTGATGGCTAAACGGTTGCTTAGACCGGCCTTGGAACGCGGGCCTCTAACCAGCGAAACAGCACGACGATAATGGCTGTCAGCAAGATATAAATACCGGCAACCAGCAGCAATGGCTCGTAAACACGATAGGTTTCCTGACGCACTATGGAACCAACACCATATACATCAAAAATAGTTATGGTCGCTGCCAATGGCGTTGACTTCAATGTCAGTACAAGCTCACCGGCAAGCGTGGGCAGCACATTCTGAAAAGCCCTTGGCAACCAGATTCGCCTCAGTATCGTAAAGCGGCTCATGCCAAATGCGCGGGCCGCTTCAAGTTCGCCTTTGGGCACACCTTTGAATGCGCCACGCATAACCTCACCTTCGTAACCGGCTACGCTAAGGGTGAAAGCGAGAATAGCGTAGGGAAAGGCATCGCGTAATATTGGCCAAAGGATTGATTCGCGAATGCCGGGCACCATCGGAAACAGGGACCCCAGGCCGTAATAGAGAAGCCAGAGCTGGATAAGTAAAGGCGTGCCTCTAATTACCGTGCAGAACGCTCTGGCCGGCCAGGCCAGCCATCGCGGCCCGGTGACCTGCACAAGTCCGATGGGTATTGCCAGCGCCATGCCTAGAATGACCGACACACTCAACAACTGCAAAGTGACAATTATGCCGTCAATGAATTTCGGCAGGTATTCCGGCACCCAGTACCATTGCATCAGCTTAGCTCCGGCTGACCGCGTCGGGCACGTTTTTCCAGTGTTCGAAATACTTGGTTAGAGACCAGAGTTACCAGCAGGTACAGGGTTGCGGCGGCAAGAAAAAACATGAAATAGGCACGTGTAGCTCCAGCCGCCTGACGCGTAGTCAACGCCAGTTCGGAAAACCCGACAACCGCCAGAAGCGCTGTGTCCTTGGACACTATCAACCACAAGTTAGACATGCCCGGTAGCGCAAATGGCAGCATGGCTGGAACGGTTATGCGACGCAGAACTTGCCAACGCGACATGCCGAACGCAGATGCTGCCTCAAGCTGCCCCCTCGGTACTGCAAGCATGGCACCTCGAATAACCTCAGTGGAGTAGCCACCTTGAACAATACCGAGGACAACAATGCCCGCCACTAATCCGCTGATGTCAATTGGCCGGTAACCCATCGCATCGAGAAGCGTATTGATGGCACCAGTGCCAGCGTAGTACAACAACAAAATAAGCACCAACTCTGGTACTGCTCTTATCAACGTTGTATAGATCTCAAGCAACCAACGCGTCGGGATCGAACCGTTGATCTTTCCAAGAGCACCGCTAAATCCGATGATGATACCCAAAGCATACGCGCCAAGCGCGATTTGCAATGTGCTCACCAGGCCCCGGAGCATATTCATGCCCCAGCCGCCTTCACCCAGAGACAGATAGTGCCAGTTAGCAAATAGATCTGACACTATCCAGTATCCCTGTTCCGACTATGTGTTAATGCGAATGGCTTATTGAGCGCCGTAGATATCAAAGTCGAAATACTTGGCGGAAATCTCAGCGTATGTACCATCGTCACGGATCTGCTGGATTGCTGCGTTGAATTTCTCCACAAGCTCTGTGTCTTCTTTACGGATACCCGCGCCAACACCCGGCCCGAAAATGGCATCGTCGCTCAGGTTAGCCTTGATTTCAAAGTCCTGTCCTTCAGGGCTGTTAAGAAAATCTGACATCGCCAGGGAATCTGCGATTACCACATCTACCCGGCCAGCGAGAAGATCCTGATTGTGCTCATTGAAATCCTGGTAGGTTTTAACGCTATCCGCCGTATCCTGAAAGTAGCTCTCTACGTAGTTCTGATGTGTGGTTGACACTTGTACGCCAATGATCTTGCCACTCATGCTCTCGGGTGAACCATCGACAGTCATTGATTTTGGCGCGATTACCGAAGCCGGCGTGTTGTAGTATTTGTCAGAAAAACTGATGGTCTTCATGCGCTCTTCGGTGATGGACATAGAGCCGACGATAGCGTCAATTTTTTTAGCCAGCAGTGCTGGAATGATGCCATCCCAGGCAACTCCAACCCAGGTGCATTCTTCGTTCATAGCCGCGCATAAGGCCTCACCAATCTCGGTTTCCCAACCAATAAAATCACCGTTATTGTCGGCTTCATAAAATGGTGGATAGGGTGCGGAGTCCAGGCCCAATCGCAGCTCTGCCATGGCAGGGCTGATTCCCATTGCCAGGACGCTGAGTGACATCACGGATAGCAGTTTCTTCATTCGATCCTCTTGATAGTTATGTTAGGTACTTTTGATACAAGTCGATATTGATACAACATGAGAAGCCTGAACATGCCAAACAAACAGACGATCTCACAGAAGTTGACCCGGATAACTCACGAGTCGCAGAATATGCCCATCTGAACGGCTGAAATAATTTCATGTTCAAGCCGGGTTAATGTATTGATGATACAAATGCACGGCAGCGCTCACTGTCGGGTTCGTAGAATACTTTTTGTGGCGTGCCTCGCTCTTCAACCTGTCCCTTGTGCAGAAAGAGAACCTGCGTAGAAACATCACGCGCAAATTTCATTTCATGTGTCACGAGGATCATGGTTCGTCCTTCATTGGCAAGATCCCTGATTACTTTGAGAACCTCACCAACCAGTTCCGGGTCTAGAGCTGATGTGGGTTCATCAAACAGCATGACGCGTGGCTGTATCGCTAATGCTCTGGCAATGGCAGCGCGTTGCTGTTGGCCTCCAGACAAAAACGCCGGGTATTGATCCCGTTTTTCCCAGAGCCCTACACGTTGCAGAAAATGCTCTGCACGCTCTTGAGCCTCTGCCTTGCTGACACCCAGTACCTGAACAGGCACCTCAGTGACGTTTTGCATGACATTCATGTGCGACCAGAGATTAAAACTCTGGAACACCATACCTAAACGACTGCGTAGCCGCTCAACCTGTTTCATGTCCTTTGGAACACGCGCACCCTTTTTAGTGATGAACTCGATTGGCTCACCACCTATGCGGATTTCTCCTTTGTCAGGTTGCTCAAGCAGATTGATGCATCGCAAGAAAGTGCTTTTTCCAGAACCACTGGCACCGATGATGGACAGCACATCGCCTTCGTGCGCTGCCAATGAAACCCCTCGAAGTACTTCCAGCTCACCAAAACTCTTGTGCACATCCTCGACCACCAGTGCCTCGACAGCTGATCGATGAAGATCTGACTCTTTCATAACGGAGGTGACCACTGAGCCAGGATAGCCATCGGCAGGGCTGACTGCATTGTTGCAACGGGCGGCTTTTTACGCATCCCACGAGTTTAACCCAGTAACCTGCGCGGTAGAAACACTATAGTGAGAACGATGCCGATTCCAGTCGAATTTTCACTTATTTACGTCGCCTGGTAGACCGTCGTGGCGAAAAACCACTTAAATTCAATGGATCGTATCCATTACCCTGTTCGGACCAGCCCCTGCAGACGTTGATCAGCGAACTTATCCAGCGTAAATGACCCGGATTGAGCACCCAGACCATCAACTAACATGCTGTGATACAAAGCACGATAATCCATCGTGAATAAGGGGTCGCCATCGGGTAGATCGGCAAGGTCAGGAGCGCCTCCATAAAGCCCTCCTGCCACTGAACCTCCCAGCAGCAAGTGAGGCGCTGCGGTGCCATGATCCGTGCCACCAGAGCGATTTTCTCCCGCGCGTCGACCAAATTCGGAATAGGTCATGACCAGGGTATTGTCCCACTCGCCCAGATCACGCAACGCACTGCTGAAACTTGACAACGATACGGCAAGTGTTTTGAGGAGTCGCTGGTGGCGAGCCCGCTGATTTTTATGCGTGTCAAAGCCGCCAAGGCTTACGCGATAGACCGGCGTGTCGAGTCCGGCTGCGATCATCGTCGACACCTGACGCAGCTGCTCGCCAAAGCCACCACCCTCAAATCTGGGAATCGCCGGGCGTTTCTGCGCACTATCCAGCTTGAGTGAGAGATTCGTCAGCGTGGTATCCAGGGTTTGCAAACGCTGTTGCAATAATGCCAACGTGTTTGTTGATGTCGAATCAATTGCCGATGGTGCTGGTGGCTTTTGCTGTAACAGTTCATTCACCGATTTCGTCGATAGCCAGCGCCCGGATTCACTGGCAAATATCGACAGATCCCCTGAAAGACTGATGCCGTGAGGGTCAGTGACCTGACGAGCCAGCTGGTGCTCTACAGCGTGCGTCATCCAGCCATTGCTTTGTGGCTGGCGCCTGCCATCACCCGCGCTCTCCCACAAGGCAATTGATTTGAAATGACTGCGATTTGCCTTCGGGTATCCCAATCCCTGAACCCAGGCTAATTCTCCCCGCTCCCACAATCGCATTAGTGGTTCAAGCGACGTGTGCATTCCCAATGAATCCGTAACAGGATGAACATCGTGCTTCGACAAGCCGACAGTGGGCCGCAGGCGGTGGTAGTCATCATTGGAAAACGGTACTAATGTGTTGAGACCGTCGTTGGCGCCGGCGAGCTCAACCAGAACCAGGCGTCGTTTTGTCAATGAGTTTTCACCGGCAAGCGCCAGCCGGTTGAGCCCAAGCAAAGGAACACCCGAGCCGAGAAGTATTTGTTGAAGGAAGCGTCGCCTTTTCATAATAATGACTCCCGAATTACTTGAGCTGAAATAACGGATGTTCAAGCACCGCCTTTAGATATCGGCCGGGGCGTTTTGCATCACTACGCGGCAGCCCGGGTATATTGTCACTGCTCAATTGCGGTAACAAAAGCTCGTGTATCAACATGTCCTGAGCAGATAATTCATCCATCAATGTGGCGACATCGTCTATCCGTGTCACCGGTGCAGACAACGACTGCTGCTCAGGGTCACCAGGGGCGTAGTCGGATGAGATATCAAGCGCTTTGGCAAAAGGTGTATACGCCGTATCAGGCATCTGCTGTACGGCTTGTCGATACTGAGTCTCCATCAATGATATGAGCGGCAACCAGCGCTCACCATTAGCCTTTACACGAAGTGTTTTCCTTGCCTTTGCCAATAAATAAGGCAGCTCCACCCAAAGCGTAGATACCAGATTTTTTTCGTTCGTACTGAGACTTTCAAACTGGCATTGATGATCGTACTTTGCAGACCAACGCTCATTGTCAAGGGCAACCCAAGGCATCGCAATATGCTTGTTCGCTGTAAAATTTTTGTCTGTCCATGCACACTCCGGCCAAGGGTCAATGCAATCCGGCCAGCAATGAAACGAATCGAGTTTTAGCATCATGGGCTGATTGTTTTTCTTTTCAACGATAAAAAGAACATGCTGAAAATCTTTACCCGGTGTTTGCAGATGATCAAGCACCATGGCCAGGTTGGCATTGCCATTGTTCTTGTTTATCCCTCCTCGCTGTATATGAATAGCTGAGGCCCGCAGAGGGGCATTGCCTGTATCCGGTAAACGGGCATCATGTGGTTTTCTGTCTCTGGTCGACAGATCGAATTCAACATAACCGCCACAGTACAATCTGCCTGCATTAGCGCTCAGATCCGGTACACACGTACTACTTTGCTCAGCACTGGCCGCCGACAACCAGTGTTTACCGATTCTCACACCATCGACAAACAGGTTACGGTCTCCATCAGCACCGGCAGCATCATTGAGAAAGTGAAGACGTAGCGCTGTTGCGCCGGTAAGTTTTGCATCGGGTATAACGATCGTTTCATTTTTCCACGCAAGATCAGCGTAATTTTCGATTCGACCAAACATCAACGTGTCTCGTCCGGCGGTAAATGAGCGCGCATTACTTTCCCATAAGAGTTGAGAATCTTTCATGAGACTGATGCGGTACTGAGCCGGGCCGTGAAAGTCTTCCGCCGCTAACCTCGCAATGACGTTCGATTCGGGCTTGGCAGATACCGGCTGCATTGGGTTGTCGGGCGACATCATGTCACTACCAGACGGCTCTTGCACAACGCTCATACCCTGGCTGCTATCAGTGTCTATCACATTCTGCATTGCGGCCGCAGACATCTGTGTATCGGAGTGGTTTTGCTGCGTTTTTCCAGCAGGAGCACGAATCAATTGACGCACCACTTTATAGCGATTCAGTAAATGCCCGGGCGTTATGAATGCGGCTCCCTCTTTCCAGCCAGACACATTGGGTGGTGCAAATACATCCATACCAATCAGTTTTTGCCATTGAGGCATTCTCTGCCACTGCGACATCGGATAGTCCAGCGTACGCGCTGTACCGGCAACGATGTCCACCGGCGACTTGATCATCGCACCCCGGTTATCAGCATGCCAGAAGGCTTTACTTTGCAGGACGTTACGATACAGGGTTGCAATATCAAGGTCAGATTGACGGAATAGCCTCGCTTGGTCATCAATCCATGCAGGATCAGGCATCACGTCAGAAACAAAGGCGTACCAGAATTTTGTTGCCAGAAATTTCGGTGCCGCCTCTTGCTGCAACAATAATTCAACCAGCGCATCGCCATCGAATGCTCCAGTCTGACCAAACAGCCGCTTATCTTCTCTATCCTGCGCCCAGGTCTTTAACCAGAACTGCAGATCATGAAATCGGCTGGTGTCATGCCCGGTAAGACTGCGTGCGGCTTCACGCACGGTCATTTCATCGTAGTTACCCTCCCCCAGAACAAAAAGCTCCATCAGTTCCCGGGCAAGATTTTCATTCGGCGATGTTTTGTGGTTAGAGCCTGAATCCAGAAATTCCAGAAGAGCGGCATCTCGAATCATTGCTTTGATCAAGCGCTCCCAGGAGCCAAATCCCAATGATCTGAATGTCTGGTTCTGTCTGGCCATGGCTAAAGACTGCTTGCCCAGGCTGTGGTAATTGGTGGCAAACAAGTCGTGCCAGAAAAGCACCATACGCTCGGTCTGTGGCGATGAGGTTTGCAATATATTCAGTACCCACCACTGACGTAACTGAGCAAGCTCAGCGTCTCTTTCGTTGCTGAACTTTGCACGCGCCTCATCGTCCATATCCGGCCGGGCGTGATACAGCGGCAATGGGCGACTAACCCAATCCGGCATGGGCACATCGGGAGTAACCGATATGCCGTCGATAATGTCATCGATTGCTTGCTTTCGGGACAAACCGCGCAACGCCAGAATGTCCTCCGGACGCGCGCCGACGCCGGTTCGCATTAGTAAATGTCGTGCGTCTTCGGTGCTTATGATGGCGTTCAGGTGAGCGCCAAGATTCGAACCTGATCGGGTTGATGCCACGCTAGTCGTCGTTGTCACAACGAAAGCCAGAGCAAGCGCTACAAGCGGTCTGAAACAGGTAACCACAGTATCAAGCATGCGATGTTCCCGGTGATGAATACATTAACTGCAACGAAGTGGATCTTGATGCTGGCGGTAAACGCATTGGTCACTAGAATATCGCTTTTTCAGGCGTCACCGGTCTGGTTTACCGCACTGACACGTATAGGTTTCATGACTCCCTTGAATCGTTTGCCAATTTTGCAGGAGATGACACAAATGATCAAAGTTTGCACAAGACAAGCCATGAAAAACCCGCGCTCCCTGGCGTGGGCGCTCTTTTTGCTCCCAATGCTGGCTGCCGCCCTGCTCACAGTTGCTTCCAATTCGCACGCCGATAAGAAAACACTGGCCCCGAGTGTGGAATACCTACCTGAACAGGTTGTAAAGATTGTCGTTGACGCCCTGCAGAGTAACTCGGTTGAAGACAACAATAGCGGTATTGCTACCGTCTACCGATTTGCCTCGCCGGGCAATCGGGCCAACACAGGTCCATTGAGTCGATTTACCAACATGATTTTGCGTGGATTCCCCGACATGCTCAACCACGAAGGCGCGCGTTACGACCCAATGAAAATTACCGGAGACAGCGCTGTGCAAGCGGTCTGGTTATTTACTGATTCGGGAGCAGAGGTGGGTTATGCGTTCCAGCTGGGTCGCCAACCGAGTGGTGAATTCGAAGGAATGTGGATGACAGATGCCGTCGTTCCATTGGGACGCGGCCCCGGAAGCGGAACAAAAATCTGAAAAGCCTGCATGACAGGCTTCAGATGTTCAGGCTGGCACCTAACTGATTCCTTTCTGGCGTTTGGCCTGCTGAACAGTATTGTGTAACAGACAGGCAATGGTCATGGGTCCGACACCGCCGGGAACCGGTGTAATGGCGCTTGCAACGCTGGCAGCGCTGTCGTAATCGACATCACCGACCAGGCGCGTCTTGCCGTCTTCTTCGATCCGGTTTATACCCACGTCTATGACAGTAGCTCCGGGTTTTACCCAGCTACCTTGTACCATTTGTGGGCGCCCTACCGCCGCCACCAGAATGTCGGCACTTTTACACAATGCTTCCAGATTACGCGTGCGAGAGTGAGCAATGGTTACCGTACAACTGGCTTGAGTCAATAATGCCGCCATTGGTTTGCCAACAATGTTGGAACGTCCCACGATAACGGCATTCAGCCCGGTTAAATCACCCAGCGTGGACTTGAGCATCATCAGGCAGCCCAACGGTGTACAAGGCACTACACCTCCGCCATCGGTATTCAACCGGCCAACGTTTATCAAGTGGAAACCATCAACATCCTTATCATGGCTGACCGCATTGATGACTTTGAATTCGTCAATATGCTTGGGTAAGGGAAGTTGCACGAGTATGCCATGGACCTTATCGTCCCCATTGAGTTGCTCAATGAGATCGAGGAGGACGGTTTCTTCGGTGTCTGCTGGTAAGCGATGCTCGAATGATTCCATGCCAACTTCGACCGTCTGTTTTCCCTTGTTTCGCACGTACACCTGACTGGCAGGGTCCTCACCGACCAGCACAACCGCAAGTCCGGGGACCAGATCGTGATCGCGCTTTAATGTGGCAACCTCGCTCATCAACCCCTTGCGTAACTCCGCTGCCGATGCCTTGCCGTCAATTACTGTCGCCATAATGAAATGTGTACCTGTTGAACTGTGTCTGTCTTGTGATTTGCGTGATTAGTGATCTGCAGTATGTCAATTAACCAAAGATCTGGTAATAGTGTATGTGGTTTCATACCCATATACTTATTATTATCTCAGGCAGATCCACGCCACACAGAATTGCCCAATTTTCGTCATCAAGGCCATGCCAATGTCCATCAGTTTAAAATTCCGCGTCTCACTGATTACCGCGTTGCTGTTGTCTTTAGGCGCGTGCAGTTCATCAAATTCGAACGATCCAGTTCAGGATGACGCTAACAACGCAGAAAACCCCGCCGAGCAGGGACCACTGGTACCTGCCGCTGGCGAGCCCCTCAGCGACCCGGTCACCGACACACCTGATCCCGTGGATCCTTCGGATGAGCCTGCGGACGATCCGGAAAATGAAGCACCCGCCGAAGGCGGAGAACAGGATCCTCCTGCTGACAACCAACCCGCGCCGCTCATACCACCACCCGCCCCGGGTTCTAATCCGGACGATCAACCTGCGCAACAGCCAGACCCGGTCGATGATCCTGTAGAAGAACCCAGCGATGAACCCGTCGAAGGCGACCCTTCAGAAGACCCGGCTGATGCCCCACCAGAAAGTGACCCGGCTGATGAGCCCCCTGAAGGCGATCCTGTTGATCAGCCGACTGGCATCCTGGATCCGCCAGTAATCCGCGACGGCGACCTCGATCGCCTGATTAAAAGCCTGACTGGCCTGACATCCATGACATTACTGGACCTTAACGCGCGAATCAGCCAGGGACAGCCGCTGTCAGATCGGGAAAATCTGTGTCTTGGCGCTTACGAGGAAGGTTTAGGCGAACCATTGACGGCCATCGATTGTGGCGATGAACAACTGGCTGTGGCTGACGCAAGAGTCAAGATTTCGGTAGCCGCATTTTATGCCACACCTGAATGTCTCGAATCATTGTTCAATGGAGTCAGCGACGCGTGTGTTCTGCGTGAAATATCCATGTCTGTCAGTCCAAAGTTCACCCCGTCTGCGTCTGGCGCTCCAGCGCTTGGATACCCGGGAGCCGAACTCGATTATGCAATTGACGACACTGCCTTGAAAATTAATAACGACGACGATGCGTTGAAGGGCGTATTTAATTGTGAGATCGAACTTGAGAACGTCGCCGTAACCAGCGAGAACGGCGCTGACAATTGCGACAATACTGTCAGATTGTTGGCAAATGAAATGGAGAGCATAGTGGGTGAATAAGCACTCGGTGAGAACGGAATTGAGCTAACCTGAGACGCAGCATTCTTAAGCTTTCATGCGTCGGCATGCGAGGCTCTACACCCTAACTTGCCAGATCATTGCTCGATGTGGAAGCATTGCATTGAGCAATGGTTCCCCACGGAAGGTCCGAAAAAATCCATGTCCAGTACATCAGCAAACGGCTCAGAAACAAGAAGGCGCAAGGTCCTGATAACCGGCGGTTCCGGGACGATCGGGCAGGCATTCATCAGGCAATATGAACACGAATTCGACTTTGTTAACATCAGTCGTAACGAGACATACATTCATGCGCTTACGCGTCTTTTTCCAAGCGTCGAATCTCACGTTGCGGATGTTCAGGATCTGGATGGCCTGACGAGGCTCTTTCTTCAAGTCAACCCAGATATCGTGCTGCATGCGGCAGCACTGAAACACGTGAACTTTGCAGAACTTAATCCTTCACAAACCGTTGAGGTGAATATCGTTGGCAGCCTCAACGTTGCCAAAGCCAGCATTCGTGCCAAGGTGCCCATTGTTATCGGCGTCAGTACCGACAAAGCCTGCCAGCCCGAAAACATGTATGGCTACTCCAAAAAAATTCTGGAGCAGATCTTTCTTGAACACTACAGCGAATCCACCCGTTTCATCTGTACACGCTTTGCCAACGTGGCTTGCTCCAATGGTTCGGTTATCCCATTCTGGATAGACAGTGCCCGCAAAGGCGATACCCTGCAGTTGACTGATTCGCGCATGAACCGCTTGATGTTCACCAGTACGGAGGCGGCAGAATTAGTTCGGCAAGGCATATCGTTCGCAGAGCAATCACACAAAGCCTTCGTTATATGCCGCATCATGAAATCCGTTGGAATGCTGGATCTGGCCAACCAGATCTCAGACGAATTTGGTTCCGGTAAAAAACCCGTAATTGTCGGTATCAGACCAGGCGAACGTCTCAACGAAACACTGGTGAGCGACCCTGAATTAAGCGTGGCATCCATTACGAACGATAAAAAATATATCACCCTCTATAACGATCAATTTGGCGATGGTCGCCTGACGCAGGCATTGTCGTCTTTAACCGCAGAGTACATGAGCGAGGACGAGATGCGTAGCCTGTATTCAGACTACATCTTGACGTCTTAAACCCAGCCTGTAGCTTGCGAGCCAAGGTCGGTGCGCAACTTTTTTCTCGCTATGGTTCGGTTCCTGTGGCTACTTGAAAGGTAGCTGGACAAACACCCAGCTTCAGCACATTCCCATATTCCAGACTATAGTTCTTACGACGTAAAAACGCGACACGATAGTTTACATAACTATTGATATTGCAATGAAGCAGCCCCGGTATTTGAAGTACCATCAGATGCTTCCAGTCGTACGGGAAAGATAATCAACGCCAAGGCGATATCATGATCTGGATTTTTTTAGTTGCAGCAGGTTTCGTTCTTTATACCTATGCCATCTTCCCGATTTTTTTGCACTTGCGAGCCACCGGCCGTGCGTTGCCCAAACCACCAGCAATAACTCGCAATAACCCATTGCCAACCGTTAGCATTGTGATAGCAGCGCATAACGAGAAAGCCAATCTTCCTACAAAGCTAGCCTCACTGGAAGCGCTCGATTACCCGAAAGACAAAATCGAATGGATTATCGTGTCCGACGGATCGACCGACGGCACTGCCGAGTTTATTGTCAAAGAATTGGCGGAGCATGCTAATCGTACCTGTATCCATTACGAAGAATCTCAGGGTAAATGTGGTGCGCTCAACATCGGCGTGGCGCATGCTACAGGCGATGTCATTCTGTTTATGGATGCACGACAAGCCGTCTCTTCCAATGCTGCGAAAGATTTAGTCCCGTATCTGGCAGACAAATCGATTGGTGCGGCTACAGGAGAACTCATACTCTCAGAAGACAGCAGCCTGGAGGCTGCAAATTTTGGCTTGTACTGGCGCTATGAAAAATGGATTCGGGAAAACGAAACGCGCCTCTGGTCCACGACAGGGGTAACAGGCGCTTTGTACGCCATACGACGCGAAGACTTCATACCCAACGCCATCGGTACCTTGCTTGATGATTTTGAGACGCCAATCAGCCTTCTTAAGCAAGGAAAGCGCACGTTGTATGTACCCGGCGCCTATGCTTTTGATAACGCTAATGATGACCTGTCGCTGGAATTCAGGCGCAAAGTTCGTAACCTGGCTGGTAACTGGCAATCCTTCATGAAGAACCCGTGGTTATTCATACCCGGCGAGAATCCTGTCTGGGCCCAGTTCCTGTCACACAAGCTATTCAGGTTGCTTGTTCCCTTTGCCATGATAATAGCGTTTCTGTCTGCACTAATCGGCTCATTTACTGGCAGTTTCTTCTTGCAGTGCATGTTAGCGGGCCAGCTTGCCCTTTATGGGTTAGCAGCCGCAAGTTACGCAGAGCTTCCTGGTACCAGTAACAAGCCTCTTAATTTCTTTAAGGTATTTTTACAACTCAACGCGGCAGCGTTTGTAGCAACCTTGCGTTTTTTCGGCAGCAAGCGGGCCATAAGCTGGCGCTGATACTGCATTACCCGATACCGCAGCGTGGGCTCTTGAAAAGGCTTAATGCAATCCCTTCAAGTACGTCTTCGCTACCTTGAGGTGATGGCGACGCTTGTCGGCACTCATTTTCTCTCCATTGCGAACCATCATCGCCCAGCGGGGATTACCCTTAAGCTCACCGCTGTTGAGAAAGATCCATCGCCAAAATAGCGCATCCCAGATCTCACTCCACTCCCCTTTTTTGTAATTGCTCATTTTCAGCACGTAGTTGGATCCTGAGAAATACGGTTTGGTGGTAATGGCTCCACCATCTGCATGCTGGCTCATGGCATAGACATTCGGCACCATGACCCAATCGTAGCTGTCGATAAACATTTCCATAAACCAGTTATAAATTTCATCCGGGTCCACTTCGCACAGAAATAAAAATCCCCCGATAATCATCAAGCGTTCAATGTGGTGACAATAGCCACTATCAAGCACACGAAGAATGACGTCATCTACAGGGTCGATACCGGTGGTTCCATCGTAAAAAGCCTGTGGCAGTTTACGTGTGTGGTTCCAATGATTTGTGGTTCGCATGGGAACGCTCAGATCATCGTAAGTTGCGCGCATGAATTCGCGCCATCCCAAAATCTGCCGAATAAACCCTTCCAGACTATTCATCGGCACAGCTGAGGTTTCAGCAAAACTCATGGCTTTGTCAATAACTTGCAGGGGGGTCAGCAGACCTGTATTAAGCATCGGCGTGAGTACACTGTGGTGCAACCAGTTATGACCAGCCGCCATGGCATCCTCGAACGGCCCGAACTTGGCAAACCGTTCTTTAAAAAATGTATCCAGCCATTTTTCAGCCGATGCATGAGTTGTCGGGTAGTACCAGTTATCCAGCGAGCCCAACGCTGCAGGAAATTCCTTTTCAACTGTTGCCATCGCATGCCTGATTGATGCGGTTTTATTCACGGTTGGCAGTTTCGGCAACAATTCGACCTCAGCTTTGGGAAGCTTTTTACGGTTGTCTTCATCAAAACTCCATTGCCCTCCCATGGGAAGCTGCCCATCCATCAAGATATCCAGGCGCTTTCTCTGCCACTGGTAGAAATCGGCCATGAACCAGCGTTTTCGACCACGTCGCCACTCATGATTTTCCTCGCGCGTATTGATGAAACCGGGCGTACCGAGTTCATGCCATGTTAGTCCGGCTGTTGTCGCCGCACTGATAAGACGTGTGCGCAGTGTGAAGTCGTTAAGCTCTGCAAAGACAATGTTGTCATTGCCTTCAGATTTCGCCTGTTTGCACAAATCGTCCAGACAGCAATAAGTTGGGGCATACGGCACGATCTGGACATCGCATTGCTGTTTTTCCAGATAAGCGGCGTAGGCGTGCATGGTCGCCCGATGATAGGCGAGCTTCTGCTTATGAAAACGCAATGGGTATTGCTTATCACCAAAAAAAAGACTGTGCTCAATCAGCAGAACCTTTTGCACGGATTCTCGTAGAACTGGGTGATCTTTAAACAACTGATGAGGAAAGACAAAGGCAATAGTAGTCATACTGACTATTACGCATGAATGCCGCTGGCGGACCCTCCGACCTATCACTAATCAAACCCTATGAACTTGCCAGCTTTTGAGCATTTTTTGTGCAACCCGGAACAGCTGCAAACGCGGATAGCGCAAATCGATCCGCGTGCCTACGACAAGACCCGTAACTACCTTGATGGCGAAGTCACCTGGCTCAGTCCTTTTGTGACCCATGGCGTGATTAGTACTCAAAGCATAGCGAATACCGTTTTGGCGCAACACGAGGCCAAAGCGTGTTACCGCCTTTTGTTTGAGCTGGGTTGGCGTGAATTCTTTCATCGTACCTGGCAATTAAACGGTGAAAACATTTTCCGTGACATACGGCACCCTCAAACGCAAGTACTAAGCAGTGAGGTATCAAAGGCGATCGTAAATTCAAGCACCGGCATCCAGGTCATCGACGAGTGCCTCGATGCGCTCACGACACACGGAGTAATGCACAACCATGCTCGCATGTGGATTGCCAGCTTAAGCTGCAATATTGCGGGCACTCACTGGCAGGAGCCTGCCCGTTGGCTTCATTACCACCTGCTTGACGGCGATCTGGCAAGCAATACGCTCAGCTGGCAATGGATTGCAGGCACTTTCAGCCACAAGAAATATCTCGCTAATCAAAACAATATCGACAAATACAGCAATAGCGAGCAGCGCAATAGCTGGCTGGATATTAGTTATGAGGACTTTGAGCAATTCACGCCGCCAGAGCATCTGCTAGTGCGCTGTAAGGTCGACTATTGCCATGAAATTCCAACGGGCATGCCTATACGTCCACTCAAGGGGGCCGTCGCGCTTCGTTCATTGTGGCAACTGGATCCGGAGTGGCAGAAAAATATCGACCAACACATTATTTTCGTGGATACAGATCTGAACCACCGCTGGCCAATGAGCCCTTTGCGCTGGCGATTCATCGAACACTGGGCGAAATATTGTAATGCCCCTATTTTCTACGGAACTATCGACCAACTGCAAAAAGCCTGTGCTGATGCAAAGGTGATAAGAGCAGAGTATCCAGCCTGCGAACACTGGCCGGGAGTTGAATGTGAACGTGACTGGCTGTACCCATTGCCCGATAATCCATTCAACAGTTTTTCACAGTACTTCAAGCAAGTAAAACATCATGTGGGCTTGTAACTGCCATAGCTGGTTAACTAGCCCGACTACCCCATACTGTTCACTAATCGCCAGGCTATCCGCCTCTGATCAACACGATTCATGAAATCTGTACATCCTCAGACCAAGATCTGCCCTGTTTGTGAACGTCCTTTTCAGAACCGTAAAAAATGGGCCTCCAGGAACTTATGGCCAGATATCAAATACTGCTCGCAACGCTGCCGCGTTGAAGCTGGTAAACGCATGCAAGAGCGCTGACTTCAATTTTTACTCCACATGAACAACTGTCAAACGAGCACGAGCCGTGAATAAACGCTTCCAACGTGGATTGTGGTGGATTAAGCGGGATTTTCGGCTCGACGACAACGATGCCCTGGTCGCAGCGATTGAGCAATGCAAGTATGTCACCGCACTGTTTATTATCGAACCATCACTATGCAAGGCAGAAGAGACCTCTATGTTCCACTTCAACGCCTGGCAACAGGCGGCCTGTCATCTATCAGAAAGCCTTGAATTACGCGGTGGCAGACTTCATGTGTTTTGCGGCGAATCAGTAGACGTTCTGGAGAGCATCAGAGCTACCACAGGCTTTGACGCCTTGTTCAGTCACGAAGAAACCGGATCCAACGTAACCTTCCTTCGTGACAAGGCGGTACAGCGCTGGGCAGATAGTAAAAGTATTCACTGGCATCAGGCACATCAGAACGGCGTAATTCGAGCACTGACAAACCGGGACGAGCGCCAACCGGTCATTAGGGCAAGGCTCATGCAGACCCAACCCAGACCCGCTCCAGTGAGGATAGACAGTTGGCACCCGGGAACGTCGGGAAACTCCGTTGAGAGCATCGCACAAAACCACTGGCCCACATTCGAGAGTGTCTCCGGTCGACCACACGACCATCGAATCCTACCCGGCGAAACACAAACCGTGAATGAAGCCTGTGCGGCGGAAGTATTGCACGACTTCCTAAATAACCGCGGTATCGCCTATTCAGGCGGTATCTCTTCTCCGAATACTGCTTTCGAAGCAGGTTCAAGACTTTCGGCACATCTGGCATGGGGCACCATCAGCCTTCGACGTGTATTCCATGCAACCTGGGAACGCGATCGTGAGCTTGTATCGTCAAGTGCGCTACAGGTTCGTCAGTGGCGAAAAAGTCTCAAAGCGTTTCAATCACGTCTACATTGGCACGACCATTTCATTCAGCGCCTGGAATCTGCACCTTCAATGGAGTTCAAGGCATTGAACCCTGCGTACCGTGAAGTTAGCTACGGTGACAATCAACAATTACTGGATGCTTGGCAGACAGGGCAGACAGGGCTTCCGCTTGTCGATGCCTGCATGCGTTGTCTTGCCGCCACAGGCTTTCTTAATTTCAGAATGCGCGCCATGGTGGTCAGCACCGGATGCTTCGGCCTGGCACAAAGCTGGAAGTCTTTGCACTACCCTTTGGCACGCATGTTCCTCGATTACGAGCCAGGCATACATTTTTCGCAAATACAAATGCAGGCGGGTATTGTTGGCATCAACACGCTGCGTGTCTATAGCCCACATAAACAGTTACTGGATCAAGACCCCGAAGCTAAGTTTGTCAAACGCTGGATTCCCGAACTGCGAGAATTCGATGCCACCGACATTGCGCAATACAATCAGCGATCCCTGGGTGATTATGTGGAGCCGATCTCCGATATCTTCAGCAACACCCGAGTTATCAGGGATCAAGTGTATGCCATCCGGAAAAGTCGCGAAGGTTGTGAGGCCTCGGCCCAAATCCTGGTTAAACACGGTTCACGATTGCCGGGCAACGATCGTACTGCCCGACACCGATCAGGCACAGGCAGCAAAAAAAAGAAAGCGATTAAAAAACCTCAGAATGATTCGCAAATGACGCTGGACTTTGACGAATGAGCTGGGGCAAGAAACGCAAGGATCCAGATCCTGAATCACTGTGTGGATGTTGCTTTTTTGCGAACGCACCTCGCAGCAACGCACTGACCTTACTTCAATAATTGTGCGGCACCGATAAGTGCGGGATACGGCGAGTGAATGACATAGCTGGGGACACTCTCCAGATAGGCCTGCATACGCCCCTTCGCCTCGAAATCATGTCGAAATTGGGATTGAACGAAGAAGTCGCCGAGCCTTGGCACGATTCCTCCACCGATGAACACGCCTCCTTCGGCACCGAGCGTAAGCACCAGGTTTCCAGCACATGAACCTAACAGTCCGCAGAACATCTGCAACGCTTCCTCACAACTTTGCCGATCTGTTTCGTCGACGCTATAGCCAGTATCGTTATCTAGCGAACCTTCACGACGCAAAAAATCGTACATGCCGAACTCAGTGACTTCCGCGGGTGAAAATTCACGCGCCGGCAAACCGTCAAGCTCACGCAATGCATTCACGATGTTGACAAGACCTGGCCCGGATAAAAATCGCTCGGCAGAGACATGACGAAACCGCTGCATCAATTGCTGGTACACAGCAAACTCACGTGGCGTCCTTACACCAAGTGATACATGGCCACCCTCACCTTCCAGAGCATTCCAGCTATCACCGCACGGAACCAGCCCTGACACCCCCAGACCCGTGCCTGGACCAATAATGGCAATCGCATGGCGCTCCAGAGCCTCGCCGCCACCCACCTTGATTAATTCTTCTTCCGGCAGGTGTTTTACCGACAAGGCAAGCGCTGTGAAATCGTTAACGACATGTAGCCTGTTCAGGCCCATCGATTTGCGAGTATTTTCTATTGAAAACGACCAGTGATTGTTCGTTAGCTTCACCTCATCACCAATCACTGGCGTCGCTACGGCGACTGCCGCCTCGTCCACACTATCCAGCTCCTGCTCTGCCAGATAGGTGCTGATGGCACTCGACAGGCTCGAAAAGTCATCCGTGCGTAACGTGCGTGTGGCGTGCGGGTTTCCAGCATCATCGAGTAGCGCGAATCGCGCATTTGTTCCGCCGACATCACCTACCAGTTGAGTATTGGTCACTGCATCTCGCCCTTGGTTACTCGTACTGAACCATTCCAGTATCGAAGCGGGACATAGTGTAATGAATGTTGAGCGAGGAAGCAGATGAAAATCGAAGGAATCCGGCGGTGCGTGGCTTATACCTTGAACCGGTTTTCTGGAGGTGCTTACTAATGGCGGAGAAGGAGGGATTCGAACCCTCGATACGCTTTAAAACGTATACTCCCTTAGCAGGGGAGCGCCTTCAGCCACTCGGCCACTTCTCCGTTTTTCTACCCCTTTCGTCGACGATACTTACGACCCTATCGACAACGAGAGCAGAACGTTTTTTCTGCTTTACCAATGACAGTGCTATCGCTGATTTCGCTATAACAGGGTATACGCGGAACCTGCATCAAGCAACGACATTGGGAGTCTTATGTCCAAAACTGGCGCGCCCGGAAGGATTCGAACCTCCGACCGCCTGGTTCGTAGCCAGGTACTCTATCCAACTGAGCTACGGGCGCGTTGTTTTGCACCTGCGAATTATGGTGGGTGAACGTTTCCACGTCAACCCACCAAGGCTTCTATTTGTCACTACAAACCAAATATTTATCACCAGAAATCAAAAAATTACAAACAGCCATGCATGGATCGTTGCTAACTCTCAGCAGCGAACTCATGCTCGGACACTTCGCTTTCCTGTTCTTTTCTGATTCGCTCGTAGATTTCTTCGCGGTGGACAGCAACTTCCTTTGGCGCATTCACCCCGATACGCACCTGATTGCCCTTCACACCCAGAACGGTGACAGTTACTTCATCACCAATCATAAGTGTTTCACCAACCCGTCGTGTTAATATCAACATGATAGAACTCCCAATAACCTCTAACTGACAACGGCTGTTAACAGCCCCCTATTACCGATGCCCTCGTTAGGCGACACCTACGATTGTTACGCAATTCACAGTTTGGATTGCGATGTGGCAATTATGTCAGTAAAAATCCCACTAAAACCTCATGCTTTAAAGTTGGTGGTTAGTTTTAACAGTTATGAAACCTTCACGTGTTTTTAACCGGTAAAACTGCTGAAACCCACTGGGAATGCGGTGTGTAACATGTCATAAGCTCGTCACCACGTAACAGAATGTGACTAGCTCCGCGCAGAAATTTACATTCAACAACGCTAGCTGACTTCTGAACAACTGATAGTGCTCGAAGTCAGCTATATTTCATCGCTGACCCTGCCAGTCTCTTCCTCTCAGTTAAGCTGGGTCTCTTCTGTACCAGGACCTGCGAGATCGAACTCCTCGTGCAGTGCCCTAACTCCGAGCTCCAGATATTTTTCATCAATAACAACACTTATCTTGATCTCGGATGTCGTGATCAACCGGATATTGATGCTCGCCTCGGACAGGCTTCTGAACATTCGACTCGCAATGCCAGCGTGAGATCTCATGCCAACACCCACAATCGATAATTTGGCAATACGGTCGTTGCCGGAGATAGTGGCTGCGCCAATCTCATCCTGCTTTGACTTGAGAAAATTCATCACTCGCTTGTATTCGTCGCGATGAACAGTGAATGTAAAGTCGGTTGTTTCATCGGCACCGATATTCTGGATAATCATGTCAACCTCGATATTCAAATCCGAGATCGGACCCAGAATCGCAAAGGCGGTTCCGGGACGATCGGCCACACCGGTAACCGTTACTTGCGCCTCGTCCCGATTGAACGCTATGCCGGACACTAGCGCTTTTTCCATACTGTTTTCCTCGTCATCATAAGTGATCAGTGTGCCGTCGCCAGGCTTGAAGCTTGAAAGCACGCGCAGCGGAACATTGTATTTTCCAGCGAACTCTACCGCGCGTATCTGCAATACTTTTGAACCGAGACTTGCCATCTCAAGCATTTCCTCGAAGGTTATGCGATCCAGGCGTCTGGCGCGACTCTCAACTCTCGGATCGGTGGTGTACACGCCATCAACATCTGTAAATATCTGGCACTCATCGCATTTGAGCGCTGCCGCCAGAGCGACAGCAGAGGTATCAGACCCACCTCGCCCCAAGGTTGTGATGTCACCCTTCTCGTCAACGCCCTGAAAGCCTGCTACAACGACGATTTTGCCGGCCTTGACATCGCTCATTATCCGTTCGGTACCAATGTCAAGAATACGCGCCTTGCTGTGACTGTCATCGGTAAGAATCTTTACCTGCGCGCCCGTGTAGGAACAGGCGTCGACACCCAACTCTTTCAGCGCCATAGCAAGTAACGCAATGGTGACCTGCTCACCGGTGGACAGAAGTACGTCAAGCTCACGTACATCTACAACCGCCGGTTGCACTTCTCTAGCCATGCCGACCAGACGATTGGTCTCACCCGACATAGCGGAAACAACCACCACCAGATCATCACCAGCTTCGCGAGCTTCTTTCAGACTGCGAGCCACATGCTGGATACGCTCAACCGTACCCACTGAAGTACCACCGTACTTCTTAACCAGAAACGCCATGATGAAAAAATCAACCTTTAGTGAAGTAACAGGTGCAACCAAAGAGCGAGCTGCATCTGCATAAATCAGATATCTGTTATTACTGTATCAGCACAAGTCAGACGCTTTTGGTCAACACGGTATAAGCTTGCAAATCTTGCACTGACAATGCGATGACCCTGATTATTTGCCTGATTTGCGAAAGCCGCTCTAGCCCACCGCCTCAAGATTTTTGTCGAGCCAGAGATTGGCTGTGTCGAAAGCCTGCGCGATGTTGTCCAGCGAATCAGCGCCTCCCTGTGCCATATCGGCACGACCACCACCGCGACCACCTAATACGCCGGCAACCTCTTTAAGGAGATCACCGGCTTTTATCTGGCCGTGCAATGACTCATCAACGGATGCAATTAAGGCTACCTTGCCCCCTTTTTCACTGGCCAGAACCACGGCCGCTGGCTTGAGTTCGACGCGAAGCTGATCCATCAGCGTTCTTAGCCCTTTGGCGTCGGTATCGTCAACCACTTTGAGCAGAATATTGGCTGCGCCCGCCCGACGGGCACCCCCCGCCAGATCTTTACCCTTCGAGGTGGCCAGTTTTGCCTGTAACTGGTCTACCAGACGGGAAAGCTCCTTGTTACGGGCCTGCAACTGCTTAAGCTTTGGCAGAACATCACTTCTTGGTGCTTTAAGCGTCAAGGCAACCTCATTCAATTGCTCTTCAATGGATTGCGTGTAGAGCAGCGCTGCGGAGCCGCTAACAGCCTCGATACGACGCACACCGGCAGCCACTCCACCTTCACTAAGCACTTTGATCCCACCCAGATCACCTGTGGCGTTGACGTGAGTACCACCGCAAAGTTCAACCGAGCGATCGCCCAGCCTCACGACACGAACAACATCACCGTACTTTTCGCCAAACAATGCCATGGCGCCAGCTTCTATCGCTTTTTCCATGGAGGTCTCTTCGATAGAACAGGGACTATTGCTGCGTATCTCAGCATCCATCCAGGACTCGATTGCGATCATCTGCTCATGCGTAATCGGCTCGCCGTGAGAGAAGTCAAACCGAAGCTGTTGCTCATTAACCAGTGAACCCTTTTGTTCGACATGCGTACCGAGAACCGAACGCAGCGCGCCATGCAATAGATGCGTGGACGAATGATTCTGGCGAATACGATCACGGCGCTCTGTGTCGATAGCAGCAGTTACGGTATCCCCGACAGCCAGATGACCGCTGGACAGAGTACCGGCATGTGCAAAGGCCTTACGTTGCTTTTGCGTATCAAGGACATCAAACGCGTTTCCGGCACCCAGAGTCAGTTTGCCGGTGTCGCCTACCTGGCCTCCCGATTCGCCGTAAAATGGTGTGCGATCGAGGATAACCCAGGCAGCGGTACCTGCCTCGATGGCGTCCACCGGTTTACCGTCGACAAAAAGCTCTGTGATCGTGGCATCACTGGCCGTCTTTGAATAACCGAGAAATTCAGTCTGCGTTGTGGTGTTGAAATCCAGTCCCTGACTGGCGAAGTTACTTGCAGCACGCGCCCGGTTACGTTGTGCCTCCATGCAAGCCTCAAATCCAGGCATGTCTACTTCAAGCTTTCGTTCCCGAGCGATATCGGCTGTCAGATCTGAAGGAAAACCATAGGTATCGTAGAGTTTGAAAATGACCTCACCCGGAATAAGACTGGAGTCGAGACGCGAGACTTCCTCGTCAAGAATCGATAAGCCTGCCGAGAGTGTGGTGGCAAAGCGCTCCTCTTCTTTCAGCAGCTGATGTTCGACTTCTTCACGCGCAGCCACTAGCTCTGGATAGGCTTCACCCATTTCCCGAACCAGTGATTTGACCAATTGATGAAAAAACGGTCCGGTGGCACCCAGTTTATTGGCGTGTCTTGCGGCCCGCCGGATGATTCGACGAAGCACATAACCTCGACCTTCATTGCTCGGAATCACACCATCGACAATAAGAAAAGAGCATGATCGCAAGTGATCAGTAATGACTCTCAGAGATGGGTTGGAAAGATCCTGAACATTTAGCAGCTTTGCGGTGTCACGTATCAGTCTGTCGAACAGATCGATTTCATAGTTGCTATGAACATGCTGCAAAACTGCCGCTATTCGCTCAAGCCCCATTCCTGTATCCACACAAGGTTTTGGTAACGGGGTCATGGTGCCATCTGATGATCTGTCGAATTGCATGAAGACCAGATTCCAGATTTCTATATAACGATCGCCATCCTCTTCGGGAGAGCCCGGGGGTCCACCCCACACCTCATCGCCATGATCGTAGAAGATTTCGGAACAGGGACCACAAGGCCCTGTGTCTCCCATCATCCAGAAATTATCCTTGGCACCGATGCGGATTACGCGCGAGGCAGGCACACCAATATCGTTGATCCAGATAGCTTCTGCTTCGTCGTCCTCCTCGAACACCGTAACCCAGAGCTTGTCGGCTGGTAGACCCAATTTGCCGGTCAGGAATGTCCAGGCAAACCGTATGGCATCCTGTTTAAAATAGTCTCCAAAACTGAAATTGCCCAGCATCTCGAAGAAGGTGTGATGCCTGGCGGTGTAGCCAACGTTGTCCAGATCATTGTGCTTGCCACCTGCTCGCACGCACCGCTGCGAGGTGGTCGCGCGCTTGTAATCGCGAATATCATCACCGGTAAAGACATCTTTGAACTGGACCATTCCGGCGTTGGTAAACAGCAAAGTCTTGTCGTTACCGGGCACAAGCGAGCCTGAAGCAACGACCTGATGTCCCTCACTTTTAAAGTATTCGAGAAACTGGTCGCGGATTGCAGACGTGGAAATGGTTGTCGAGTCAGACATTGGACGAGCAGCAAACTCTGGTTAAAGGGGGGTCATTGTAAACGCAGCGCGCTCTGACGGATAGTGTCTTGCGCTAATACTATGCGTCAATAAAACCCAAAACTCATCACTTGGAGGTCTTGCCAGCAGACTGCTTGCGAGCGGTTGTCAACGCACGTAAGGCATCCCCCGTTGAAAATCCCCTGGCATTCAGAAAACGGGATATACGAGCTACATCACGTGGTTCACGGCTGTTTATCACGCCGGCGTCAAATCGATGCTCAAGTGCGGCTTGCGCAAGATCAGCCCAGCTGACGTCAAAACCAGCGAGTGCGGCATCGATAAGGTGTAAAGCAATGCCTCGTTGGCGTAGTTTTGATCGGACTGAGAGAGGCCCGAACCCTCGGCTCATACGCTGCTCTGTGTAAAGCTGCGCATAACGGGCATCGTTAACATAATTCAGCTCGACCAGTTCTTCTATGGCGGACTGTATGGCGTCCGCTGAGTGTTCACGCAACGCCAGCTTGTTTGTGAGCTCGTACACCGAATGGTCACGACTACCAAGAAGACGGACCGCAGCGTTATAAGCCCGTTGCACGAGTTGCTCGCGGGACAATGACCCTGCTGCATCAGACTTGGGCGGTTCACGCATTCATCTGATTAAACACTAGCGGTCTTAAACCTCTCACTGGAAGGGCTGACAGTTTGATACAAAGGGGCGAAAAGACGTGAAATCAAGACCTGTCACCGCCCCCAATATCAAACCTGGATCACATCAGGCTTCAGCTTCGGCTTCTGCCTGTGCGTCGTTTTCCGTTTTCAGCGAAGATCCTGTTGTGGGCAACAGCATCTCGCGAAGTTTGGTGTCGATCTCTTCAGCCATCTGCGTGTTTTCAAGCATGTGTTTGCGCACATTTTCCTTGCCCTGTCCGATTCGGTCACCGTTATAGCTATACCACGCACCTGCTTTGTCAATCAGACCGTTTTGTACGCCCAGATCAATGAGCTCGCCCTCGCGCGATACGCCTTCTCCGTAGAGAATCTCAAACTCTGTTTGTCGAAAAGGCGGAGCCATTTTGTTCTTAATGACTTTTACCCGGGTTTCATTACCGACAATTTCGTCACCACGCTTGATTGCTCCTATACGTCGGATATCCATCCGAACTGAGCAGTAGAATTTAAGTGCGTTACCACCCGTCGTTGTTTCAGGGCTACCGAACATGACCCCTATTTTCATACGGATCTGGTTGATAAAGATAACCAGTGTATTCGTGCGTTTGATGTTGCCTGTGAGCTTACGCAACGCCTGTGACATAAGGCGAGCCTGAAGTCCCACATGGGAATCACCCATATCACCTTCTATCTCGGCTTTGGGGGTTAGTGCGGCAACCGAGTCGACTACGATGATGTCCACCGCTGATGAGCGGACCAGCATGTCGACAATCTCCAGTGCCTGATCGCCCGTATCTGGCTGGGAGATCAGCAGATCGTCGACATCGACACCGAGTTTTCTCGCATAGACAGGATCCAGAGCGTGCTCCGCGTCAACAAACGCGGCAGTGCCACCCGCCTTTTGACACTCGGCGATGACCTGCAGTGTCATCGTGGTCTTGCCGGATGACTCCGGGCCATATATTTCAACGACCCGCCCACGGGGCAAGCCCCCTATTCCCAACGCCAGATCCAGACCCAGAGACCCGGTTGAGATGACGTCTATATCGCGTGAGACGGCATCATCACCCATGCGCATGATGGTGCCTTTGCCAAACTGTTTTTCGATCTGCCCAAGAGCGGCAGAGAGAGCTTTTTTCTTGTTGTCGTCCACTTGCGTGTTCTCCGTTCAGTGAGATGGGGCAACGCCATTCCTTGGCTTGAACCGTGGACAAGATTATTTCACAACAACCACCAGTTAGGGGGTGAAAAAGGCAAATTTACTGTAAAAAAAATCAGCTGTCTGATTGACTCATGCAACTGTCGAAAGAACCGTCCTCAAGTGACCCCTGTTCTTCGCACAATGCTTCGAGCTCTTGCTCTATCTGCATTCTGCGGGATTCGGTATCGTCAAGGGCATTTTTAACCTCCTCAACCTGCGCGGCCGTAGCCTCTCGATTGGCAATTGCCTCTTCAAGCGCAATACGCTGCTCCTTGATGTGTTGCTCGAGTTGCTCGAGCGTAAGCGCTTCTTGCGCCACGGCCAGACCAGACAATACGGCCAGGCCAGCCGCCATGACTGTGTTCCGGCCCCCATACGACCTACTGAATATAGGTAAGGACAAGACTTTCATTATTTAAGCAATCCTGCATTGTCAACGCGCAAAATGGTACCACGCAAGCCCTGATAAACCGCCTGCTGGCGAACAAAACGACGATCCCCGGAAAATGTAAAAACCCTGGCATCTGTACTGACGTCAAGGTTGGTACTGGTATCGCCGTGTTTTTCCGATGTCGCAAGACACCGGATGGCCCAACCGATCCAGACCGTTCCCACAGGCTTACCTGGGGTGGCTCCTCCCGGACCAGCTATGCCACTGACCGATAGTGCAACGTCCGCGCCAGTGCATTGTAACGCACCGTTTGCCATGGCTCTTACACAAGCCTCACTGACCGCGCCGTGTTGCGCGAAAATGCTCGGATCGACTCCCAAAAGCGCCTGTTTTGCCTCGTTTGAGTACGTTACGACTCCACGCTCAAACCACCCTGAACTGCCCGCCACTTCCGTTATCGCAGCAGCGACAAGCCCCCCAGTGCAGGATTCTGCCGTTGTCATGTACAGACGGGCACTTTCCAGTTTACTGCCCAGCTCGACCGCCAACGCTCCAATAGCTGCTTCGGCATCCTCGGGTATCGCATTTTCTGTTTTCATATGAACGCTCTGGCACTTGCTGATGCATGTCCGGCCGCTAGCTGACCCAGTGTTGCGGCAACAGTAGCAATCATTGCTTCATTCTGCTCGCTCCCGTCAAAATCGCCCTCCAGACTCAATGGTGGCCTTTATGCCAATCACTTGTCAGAGGAGGACAAAAAAAACAAACCGCTAGCTCCAGTTGACCAGGGCCAAAAAAAGCGTCCAGAATGAACCACAGTGCTGACCCGGCCCCGTAGACGTTTTTGTCATTCAGGAAATCCGGTCGTACGCTGCAGTTTTTACCTTGAATAATCGTCAATCCGGGTTGATGCCAGCAACGGAAATTTCTGTGGCGCTGACTCCTAGTACAATATGATGCATGAGCACCTCCACACATACCCCGATGATGCAGCAATATCTGGGCATCAAGGCACAACACCCGGATTCCCTGCTGTTCTATCGCATGGGCGACTTCTACGAACTGTTCTTTGATGATGCCAAAAGTGCTGCTGACATTCTTGATATCACGCTAACCGCCCGAGGCAAGAGCGGAGGCGAGCCAATACCTATGGCCGGCATTCCATATCATGCGGCTGATAACTACCTCGGCAGGCTCGTGCGACGAGGTCTGTCAGTAGCGATATGTGAACAAACAGGCACGGTAACCAACAAAGGCCCGGTGACGCGCGAAGTCGTCAGGGTAATTACGCCCGGCACCCTGACAGAGGAATCCCTGCTCAGCGCACGTGATGTTGCACTTCTGGTGTGCGTGAGTGAAGGCCCCAAAGGGTATGCCATAGCCGCCCTCGACGTCGCTGCCGGTAATCTGGTGGCCATGAGCGTGGACAATCTCCCCGGCCTGATGGCGGAAATATCACGGCTCAATCCAGCCGAGTTGCTCCTCGCAGAAAACAGCATGCTAAACGCCTCACTCGGCAGTTACACCCGCCGCTCTAGAGCGCCCTGGTTATTTGATGAAAAAGCCACTCGCCAAAGTCTGCTTGATCACTTCAAGGTCAGAAATCTGGCTGCCTTCGGATGTGACGACAAACCTCTGGTTATAAGTGCCGCCTCCGTCGCACTTGGGTACGCCCGCGAAACACAGCTCAATGATGTTCGTCAGGTCACCGACTTAACCCTAGAGAACGCCAGCGACACGATCATTCTGGACCCGGGTACACGACGACACCTGGAGCTGACCGAAAACATGCATGGCCAGACCAGCCATACTCTTGTCAGCGTCATTGATCGCACTGCCAACCCGATGGGTGCTCGAAAATTGCGCGCCTGGCTGCAACAACCTTTACGCAGACGTCAGCTTATCCAGCAGCGCCAATCACAGGTGGCCTTGTTGCTGGCAGAACAACGATGCGACGAGATAGCCAAGGTCCTGGCCAGTATTCATGATGTCGAACGCATTACCACCCGTGTCCTTCTAGGCAATGTACAGCCACGCGAACTCGAGCGCTTGCGACTGAGCCTTGAGCAACTGCCGCAACTGGTTTCGCTTCTTGAGCAGGCGCAGTCAGCGCAGTCGCTATCCGATGAACGCGCAAAGGACGACATGTCCTTACAACCAAGCATAGAAACACTGCACACAGAACTACAATGCCCGACCCTTCTTACACGCGCTATTCGCGATAACCCACCTGTCGTACTGCGCGATGGCGGTGTGATTGCAGACGGTTACGACGCAACGCTTGACGAGCTGAGAGGACTCAGCAGTAACGCTGACAACTATCTTAAGGAAATGGAAGTTCGAGAGAAGCAAGCCACTGGCATAGCTTCACTAAAGGTCGGTTATAACCGCGTTCATGGTTTTTATATAGAAACCAGCAAACAACAATCTCCACCTGCGCACTATATCCGAAGACAGACTCTGAAAAGTACGGAAAGGTACATTACGCCTGAACTTAAAGAGCATGAAGATAAAGTTTTGGGGGGTCGTGAAAAAGCACTCGCACGCGAGCGCGAACTCTACGCCGATCTGTTGCAGAAACTGCAACCCGAGTTATCAGCGCTGCGCGATATAGGTCAAATCCTGGCCGAGCTGGATGTTCTCAATAGCTTCGCGATCATGGCCTGCGAAAATGACTGGTGCCAACCAGTACTTGATGACACACCGGGTATGAGTATTGAAGATGGACGTCATCCGGTTGTCGAAGCACTTATTGATGACCCCTTTGTCGCTAATCCAATACATCTGGATGACAACCGCAGGATGCTTCTGATAACCGGGCCTAATATGGGTGGTAAATCTACGTTCATGCGCCAGACAGCCTTGATCGCATTGTTAGCACACACCGGCAGCCACGTTCCGGCAAGCTCCGCCACAATCGGCCCCATTGATCGAATATTCACTCGCATAGGAGCTTCGGATGATCTTGCCAGAGGGCAGTCCACGTTTATGGTGGAGATGACAGAGGCATCGCATATACTGCGCAATGCCACTGAAAATTCACTGGTGCTGATGGACGAAGTAGGTAGAGGTACAAGCACTTATGACGGTCTGTCACTAGCTTGGGCATGCGCCGAACATCTGGCTGAAAACAACCGCGCACTTTGTCTGTTTGCCACTCATTATTTCGAATTGACGGCTATGGCCTCAAGCCACCCGACTATTGCCAATGTGCATCTGGATGCCGTTGAACACGATGGTAAAATCGTATTCATGCATCGCATTCGCACAGGTGCAACTAATAGAAGCTATGGCTTGCAGGTAGCCCAACTTGCCGGAATGCCAGAGCACGCCCTGAACTATGCACGGGAAAAACTGGCTCAGCTTGAAGCACTTAACCAGATAGAGACACCGTCAGTTTCACATCCGGAATTACACCATCAAACAAATCCATCGAACGGACAAAGTCCCGGCCACTCATCAACCCCGGAAATCGATCCATCTATTGCTAATGAAGATTTAAAAGATGCGCGTGATACCGTCGACACTTTTTCAAAACCGGATGATCAAATGTTGCATACCGCGCAGCTTGCGGTTAACAAGGTTACACAAACACCTCAACTGGATCTCTTTGGCCAACCGGATGCCCTGCATAACTACCTTGCCGCGCTGGACCTGGACGGCCTTACCGCCCGCGATGCCCTTAACCATTTATACACTATGGCCGAACTACACTACTCTAAAAACAAACAGTGATGCACGCCGGATCAATAGCAAGCTTTACGTGCTCGTGATACTTTAGACGAATGACAAATTTTTCACGAGTCGGCCTCATCGTCAAATTCAACGATGAGAGCGTGACCAATACCCTGCGTGACGTGATAGCTTGCCTTGAGGCCAATAAACTCGATATTGCCCTCGATCACAGCACACGTAACCTCGTCGAAAACAGCGACACAGTCCCCGTTGAGGAGATAGCCAGAACCTGCGATCTGGCTATCAGCATCGGCGGTGATGGCACATTGCTCGGTGCCGCACGAGCGTTGGTCGATCACAATGTCCCGCTAATCGGTATCAATCGCGGTCGTCTGGGATTTCTGGCTGATGTTCCGCCCAATCCCGGGCTGGAAGCGCTCAACAGCATCCTTAAAGGCGAGTATCTGGAAGAGAAACGGGTAATGTTACAGACTCGCGTGCTGAGGGATGGCGACTGTGTGGCAGACTCCTACGCGTTTAACGACACCGTTATTCGTGTGCGTGACCGGTTGCAAATCATGGATTTCGACATCCTGATCGACGAGGTTCTTGTTACCCATCAACGTGCAGATGGACTCATCGTAGCCACGCCATCAGGCAGCACAGCCTACTCCTTATCCAATGGTGGCCCCATTGTGGCTCCCACTATCGATGCACTTATCGTGCACCCTATCTGCCCGCATACTCTCACCAGTCGACCGCTACTGGTTGAAGGTGATTCGCGGATACGGGTTCACTTATGGGACGATGAAGTCAGTGCTGCCCAGGTTGTCTGTGATGGTCAGGTCTACATGGAGGCCATGCTTGGCGATATGGCTGAGATTCGACGTAACCCCAACCCGGTTCGTCTGCTTCACCCTGAAGACTACGACTATCATCGTATCCTGCGGGAAAAGCTGAATTGGGGATGAACACCGATGTTGACGCATTTGCATATACGCCATTTTGCGATCATCGATACCTCTGAAATCGAACTCGATTTGGGGATGACTGCCCTGACGGGTGAGACGGGTGCGGGAAAGTCCATTCTGTTGGGCGCTCTGGGTCTCGTGCTGGGTGCAAGAGCCAGTAGCGACAGCATCCAGCAAGGCCAGAAACGCGCTGATATAACGGCGACATTCACACTCGAAAACATGCCCACGTTAGTGCAATGGTTGGCGGACAATGAACTTGACGCCGAAGACGACTGTATTCTGCGTCGAACGCTCCATATCAATGGCAAATCCAGAGCGACTATTAACGATATACCTGTGTCCTTACAAACCCTGGGAGATCTGGGAAAACAGCTCGTATCCATTCATGGACAACACGCACATCAAACCCTGGGTAAAAGCGGTGAACAACGCAGCCTGCTGGACGCCGTAGCTGGCACTGGCCAACTCGGTAAAGTCAACCTCGCCTACCAGGCGTGGAAAAGGGCCTCAGAGGCGCTGGCCAGTTACGAAAGCGATGCGATCGTGCGCGAACAAAGAACCGATCTCCTTAATTTTCAATTACAGGAATTCGACGAACTGGACATCGGCAACCTTGCCGTTAAAGATATTGAATCTGAACATCAATGGCTAGCTAACGCCGATCGCATCATGGCGCTTGGTACAGAGGTGTTGTCCAACCTTGATGACCAGGCCTATCCTGCCCTTCACCAGTCAACCAAACCTCTGGCCGAACTGGCAAACATGGATGAACGACTGCGTGAGTCACTTGATCTTGTCGAGTCTGCCAGTATTCAGGTTGCCGAATCGGCCCAGGCAGTGCGCGCATGCCTGGGATCGCTGGAGCATGATGACAGCCGCCTCCAATGGCTCGATCAGAAACTGGGGGTTCTGCACAGATTAGCCAAAAAACACCAGTGTCAGATGAGCGAACTACCCGAAGTGGAAGATACGCTGCGTGGCGAATACCAACAGTTGCTGGACCCGGCCAACAGTGCTGAGGAGCTTAATCGCGAGTGTAATGCACTGCGAACCGTTTATGACACCGAGGCCAACAAGCTGAGCCGGCATCGAAAAAAACAGGCGAAGTCGCTGGCCAAAACCATCACGGTAACCATGCAGGGATTAAGCATGACAGGAGGCTTGTTCAATATCGATGTACAAACCGATGCCACGGAACCTCGAGCCTATGGCAACGATACGGTTAGTTTTCTCGTCAGCCCCAACCTTGGTATCAAGCCGGCACCTCTGGCGAAAGTAGCTTCCGGTGGTGAGCTGTCAAGAATCAGTTTGTGTATCCAGTTAGCCACTCTGGACACACGACCGGTACCCACCCTGGTATTCGATGAAGTGGATACCGGCGTGGGTGGAGCCGTGGCTGAAACCGTAGGGCAATTGCTCAGGCAGGTCGGAAGCCGCGCCCAGGTGCTCTGTGTGACTCACTTGCCGCAGGTAGCGGCGCAAGCGCACAATCACCTGAAAGTCTCCAAAGAGGTCGTTGACGGCAAAACTCACACCGCCGTAACAAGTCTGAATCACACATCCACACGCGACGAAATAGCCAGAATGCTGGGTGGTGCAAAGATCACGAAAAAGAGCCGTCAACATGCCCAGGAAATGCTTGATTCAGCCACTTCAGCGTCCTGACAAACCACAGCTTGCACTATATTACAGTAACACACCAACCCTGAATTGCCAGATCGCTTACCCTCCATTTCTCTGCTAGCCTTAACGGGCTTCAGCCAACCTTTCGGATATTCACTATGCGTGTTGTTCTCTGTGCACTGCTGCTTGGTCTGCTATCGGCGTGTGGTGGTGATCCGTTCTGGCTGCCAAGGGCTCATAAAATAACCATTCAGCAGGGCAATCTTCTCAATCAGCGTCAGCTGGAGAGGGTCACCGTCGGCATGGACCGGGAACTGGTAAGAAACCTCATCGGAACACCGGTCATCAATAGCGCTTTCCAGAATGAGCGATGGGATTACGTTTACACCCGCGGACCAGCAGGCAATGCGATAGTAGCAAGGCGTGTTTCCATCATATTTGAAGACAACAAAGTCGCGCGAATCGATGACAATCAGGATCTGGAAACCGGTGAACTCGCCCCGAAACGCTACTTCTGGGAGAAACGGGATGGTGATGGCCCGATTGAAGACTTCTAGCTTGGCCGAATGACTTTAGCCTTGCCTGGCAATCTTCCTACGCCTCTCTTTAGGATCTTGCAGCAGCGGTCTGTAGATCTCCAGTCGGTCGCCATTGTTCAATGTATATTCATCATTAACAAGCTGCCCGTAGACACCGATAGACAGATTTTCCCGCTTACGCGCCAGATCAGCCTCGGCCAACACTACCAGGCCCTGCTCCAGCGCCTGATTGGTGGCATCTCTCGCACATGTTCCCGATGGCACACGTAATTTGACGACTTGCTGCTCTTCGGGCAAGGCGTAAACCACTTCGATAGAAATATCCGTCTGGTCGCTATTCGTCATGACATTTTCGACGCTGTAATCAGCTTGCCGCTAACACAACACTAAACCGGATACATGTCGTTGGCGCGTTTGACGAACGCCGCCACCATGGTGTCACAGATTTTTGAGAACACGCCGCCGAGCATGGCAGCCATTATCCGGCTCTTGAATTCAAAATCGATGGACAATTCCACTTTGCAGGCGTCTTCTGCTATCGCGGTAAAACGCCAGACGCCGTTCAGTTTCTTGAACGGTCCGTCCACCAGACCCATATGAATAGCCTCATCCTGCTCCAGACGGTTACGTGTCGTAAATTTCAGACCCTGCATTCGCTTGTCCATGAATACGGACGCTAGCTGATGAATATCGCTTTGTTCCGTCACCGAGGCATTGGAACACCAAGGTAGAAAACGGGGGTAAGACTCGATATCACGAACCAGCGCATACATTTTTGCAGCGGAATGTGACACCAGGGCTGAACGGGAAAGGCTTGGCATTTATTAAGGAATAGGCTTTAGGCTTGGCAGACAGCCCCTATAATAGAGAAATGGCGAAAAAAAATAAGACGAAGGGCAATAAAGTATCCAGCGGTGCGCTCATCGCTCGTAACAAGCGTGCCACATACGATTTCAAGATCGATGAAAAGTTCGAGGCGGGCCTGGTTCTGCAAGGCTGGGAAGTGAAAAGCCTGCGCGAAGGCCGGGTGCAGCTGGTAGACGGCTATGTACAGTTGGTCAGAGGCGAGGCCTATCTTTACGGAGCGAACATCAACCCGCTCAATTCCACATCCAGTCACTATGTGGCTGAAAACACCCGCACACGCAAGCTCTTACTCAATCGTCGAGAACTATCGCGCCTGATCGGTGCCGTTGAACGCAAGGGTTATACGATCGTGGCCATGTCCATGTACTGGAAAAACGGCAAGGTCAAAATCGAAATTGGCATTGGTAAAGGCAAGAAGGAATTCGACAAACGCGCCTCAATCAAGGATCGTGATTGGCAACGCGATAAAGCTCGTGTTGTCAGAACGCATTAGTACCGTACGCTGGCGACAACGCGACAGATTAACGATCTACGACTAACCCTTGACTCAGTGCACCGTTTGCTCAGGGACAAACGTATCCCAGGCGCATCCATCGTCAGCCTTACGCAGCTTCTCTAACCATTGTTGATGTGCCAGAGCATCTTCGCTGCTCGCCTGAATAAGTTTCAACTGAGCGACATCGACTGTTGCAGCAAGATCCACGGTGACAGAGCCGGTAGCACTGTCCTGATCAAGCAGCAGAGCCGTCTGTCCCCCGGTCATAACCAGATAGACGTCGGCCAGGATTTCCGAATCCAGTAACGCGCCGTGCAGGGTTCTGTGAGAATTGTTTACGCCCAGGCGTTTGCACAGGGCATCCAGATTATTCTTCTGCCCGGGAAACTGCTTGCGCGCCATTGCCAGAGTGTCCGTTACCTTGCAGACCCGACTAAGATCCAGCGGTGTGTCACACAGGGCAAATTCATACTCCAGAAACCCGACGTCGAAATCTGCATTATGAATGATGAGTTCGGCCCCGGTCAGGTAGTCCCTGACCTCGGCCGCAACATTGGCGAAACGCGGCTTGTCGATAAGAAACTCATTGGAAATACCGTGTACTGCCATTGCACCTGCATCAATGGCCCTGTCTGGCTGCAGGTATATATGCATGTTGTTGCCCGTGAGCCGGCGATCAATCATCTCGACACAGCCGATCTCAATGATGCGATGACCATCGCGTGTATCAAGGCCCGTGGTTTCTGTATCCAGCACCACCACACGGGAACTTCCTTTTTGCAAACTCATAGCACTATAAATACTCTTAAATATATATTTATCAGTAGGATAGATTGGAGTTCCCCCGCTTTGGTGGACACCGGGGTTATGCTGCAGTAGCAGCAGTTTGATTATTTCTTCTGAATTCTACAGGGCTTACGTAACCGAGTTTTGAATGCTTACGAACTCGGTTATAGAACGCTTCAATATATTCAA
>JBGCFI010000054.1:0-114755 GCA_045106855.1 Granulosicoccus sp. | reverse complement strand
TAAATTCCTGATCCTGCCAAAGTGTTAGAACAAACTCCTCACCCATTGTTCTTTCATTGCTCAGGAGCGTTTGTACCGAATGATCGTAGGGTGCCCCGTCTAGTTGTGAATAGCGTGTCTCACCAAAAACAACCTCACTATTCAGCAATGAAGTGAGTTGTGCCGTTAGCACGGTAATCGCGTCCACACTCTCAAGTTCAAGCTCTATTCGAAGGTTAGTTTCAAGATTAGCCAGGAATTCAGGTGGGAGGCTCCCTAGCCAATTTGTCCCTAGTTCAATAAATCGATTAATCATCTCTTGTGTCACTTTAACGTTAAGCTGATCGCTGGGTATGGTGCAATCGATCAGTTTGTCCACGCATAGCTCCCGGATATCGTCAAACGCGCTATCAATAATCATTGAATTGACCTCGGCACCCAATCGCGTTGATTGGGTTTCTGCAAGGCCAAGCCTCATTGAATACCAAACGTCTGAAGGTACTGAATCAACATCATCCATCCGAGATGAGAAATTCTTATTCCCGCCAACACGGTCTGGATTTTCTTGCTGGGGTGGTGGGAGCTCTGCACCCCGTAACAGGGTTTTCGGGAGATCGGGGCTGATGCGTTCCGGCAAGTAGCTCAATTGGTAAGACGGTCCTGCTCCGGTGCCTTCTGTTCCACCTCCGCATCCGGCTAACCCCAACGTCACAAGCACAGATAAAAACGCCCGCATTGTTCTGTTTTTTTTCAGGTCGTTCATATCAGTTTCTATCCGTTATCTTGACAGTACTACGGCCCAATGCCCACGACTTGGTGGCATCTGGCCGTGTCGTCTTCTTGAGCCCACCGATATCGGACCGATTGCCCACAAGCGCTGCGAATACTCATATCAATACCCCATGCCCCGGGCGCACAATTGAATAAACGCGTCAGTCTCTATTCAATGTGGCTGCATTTCACTCATTTGCACGGGTTCAGAACCCACTCTTTCAATCCATCAGCTTGCAGCATTTCGTCAGCAGAGGGCTTTTTGGCCTTGTCACAACGCGCTGGTGTCACATAATCAGGGTATCGGGCTTGTGTCTGGAAGGCTGCCACATCTGCGCGACGCATCATATATTGAGCTGGATGAACTGTTTTTTCCTTAGCCAGCAGATACCGTTGTTCTATACGCCGAGTTGAAATACTGACAGATACATTGTCCATCGGGCCAATGATGCAAGGGTATCGTTTCAATACTTTTTACGTATAGATTAAGACAGAAGGAGTGAGGCATATAAATTCCCTGGCGATCATCACTATCTGACTCTCGCCATATCGTGTTTTTAACCGGTCATTTTCCGTGTGGCAGTCTCCGTAGGAAAGCGCTAAAGGCGTGTACAACCAAATACAGGGATGCTTACAGTACTCAATGGAGATGGCATACTACCTGTGCGCTTATGAGGTGTGATGCGACGGAGAAGGATCAAACTGAGTCGTGCTGTGTCACGGGAATCGCACATTTCCCGATGGATACGGTATCGCGGGCCTGCTCAAACGCAGCGCCAATGTGGAATGGGACTTCTTTGGTTTTTGAGTACTCGCTTGTCGACAAACCTCTGCGAACTTCGCCCTTGCGACTTCTGAGCCTTGAGGAGGCCATTGCATGACCAATCTGTTCCGTGGGACCTATACGGTCATGGTGACGGCGTTTGATAAGGATGGACACCTCGATCTGGATGCGCAGGCCCGTTTCACTGACTGGCAAGTACGGGAGGGGATACATGGGCTGATTCCCCTGGGATCCACTGGTGAGTTCCTGTCGCTAACCGCTGAAGAAAGGAGGACGGTTGCGAAGTGTGTAATCGACACGGTGGCGGGACGCGTCCCCGTGCTCATCGGAGCAGGAGACGAATGGACCGAGGCGGTCATTGACAACGTCGCCATAGCCGAAGAGCTTGGCGCAGACGGCACGATGATTATTCCACCGTTTTACTCCACACCTACCTGGGATGAGTTGATTCACCATTTTCGTTGTATTGGAGAGGCTGCGACGCGGCCCGTGATGATCTACAACAACCCGGCGACTGCCAATGTAGACCTGACCCCACCGTTGGTTGCTGAACTGTCCCATCTGCCCAATATTGACTACATCAAGGAATCCACCATGGATGTCACGCGTATTCGTGACATCCTGGATCTGTGTGAGGGGCGCATGACCGTGTTCGGCGGCATTATGGGATTCGAGAGTTTTGTCGAGGGAGCCGAAGGCTGGGTCGCCGTTGGTTCCAACATCATGCCCGCCGCCCTGGCAAAGCTTTTCACATTGACCGCCGATGACAAGGATTACGATGTAGCGCGTGCGCTATATCGGGAAGTACTGCCCATCATCCGCCTGGTCGCCGGGCACCGGTATGTTTCCGGCAGCAAGGCCGCACTCAATCTAATGGGTCAGCCAGTGGGTGCTCCGCGTGCCCCGCGTCTGCCCCTGCCTGATGCAGAATGGGTTGAAGTGAAGCAGGCGTTGTCTTCAGTGGGTTTGCTGCCTTCCTCAGAGGCCTGAGTTGCCGAGTCTTCGCTTCACATTTGATGGGCGTGAAGTGACGGCGGAGCCGGGCGACAGCATCGCCGTGGCTCTAACGGCGGCCGGAATTGTTCAGCTGGGCCAGCGCCGCAGTGGTCTTGCGCGCGGTGCGTTTTGTGGCATGGGCATCTGCCAGGATTGCCTCGTGACTGTAGAAGGCCAGCGTGGTCAGCGCGCCTGTATGGTACCGGTCAGAGATGCTATGCGTGTTGTATCCGAGCACGATCTGGAATGGGTGCTTGACACGGTGCCGTCGCCAACCTTGCCTGCTGAAACTGTTGATACCGAGATCCTCATCGTGGGTGCCGGTCCGGCGGGATTGAACGCTGCGATTCGCGGAGCCGCCGCAGGGGCAAAAGTTGTTGTGTTCGATGAACGGGAAGATACGGGCGGACAGTATTTCAAACCGCGCAGTGCCGGGTATCGCGGCCAGAGGCATGCCGACCGGCAACACCGAAACGGAACCACGCTTCGGGCGGCAGTGCGCGAGTCCGGTGCGCAAATAGTCACCGGCCAGAGTGTTTGGTTTGCGCGGCGGGACAACGGTGGTTTCCATCTTCGAAGTCTGGGTGCACAACAAAGCCTGCGTATCCATACCCGTGCCGTCATACTTGCTACGGGTGCTTACGAGCGCCCGGCCATGGTTCCGGGGTGGACGCTACCGGGCGTCATGACTATCGGCGCAGCCCAAACCTATGCGCGTCGTTATGGGGTGGCACTGTCAGGCCGAGTCTTGATCGCAGGTCACGGACCACTTGGATTGCAGCTGGCAGCAGAAATGCAGGCCTTGGGTGCAGACGTTGTCGCTTTGGCAGAACGCGGTACCCCTCGACTCGGTCTTGCAGCGGTAAAAGCCTTGGCCACCGCACCTAGACTGGTGGCGGAAGGTGCGGCCTATTGGATGTCTGTAAAACGCGCAAAAATTCCGGTTTTTTCGGGATGGGAGCTTTCTGAGGTTCAGGGTGAGTCCGGGGTCCAGAGAGCTATCCTGACCGAGCTTCGTACGGGCAGAATCCGATCCATGGACGTGGATTACGTAATCGCCGGGGATGGTTTCGCGCCCCAGCTAGAACTTGCGCGTTTGCTGGGCGTGCCCATCGACCCGGATGCGGCGAAAGGTCATATACATCCGCAACGCGATTTAAGCGCAATGACACCGGTTGAAGGGGTTTGGATTGCCGGCGATGCAGGTGGACTGGGCGGTGCACAAATCGCGACGTGCCAGGGAGAGCTGAGTGCTATAAGTGCTTTGTCCTACCTTGGTTTTAAACAGAACGGTGATTTGCCTGGCACCCGGCGAAAGCTTCATCGGGCCATTCAGTTCCAGCAAGCGCTTTGGAACCTATACCAAGCTGATGTGCGGGCGTTACCGCAAAAGGATGTTGTGCTGTGCCGCTGCGAAGAAGTCTCCATGGCTACCGCAACTGCCGCCATTGAGGGTGGTGCTAATGATCCTGCAACCTTGAAACGCGAAACGCGGGTTGGCATGGGACGATGTCAGGGTCGCTACTGTTTGCCGCAAGTGATTAAGTTGCTGAATGCTGCCGGGCATCACTGCAAGTCGGACGCGATCTTCGCTCCGCAGATCCCGGCACGCCCCATACCGATTGGCGCGATAGCGATAGAGCAGCCCGAATGGGGTGGGCATCGTGTCAGCGCGCCTAGTGTACGTCCGGAACGGCCAAAGGCTGAACCTCTGAAGCTTCAAAGCGCAGATCTTGTCATCATCGGTAGTGGCATAACGGGCATAACGGCTGCGCTTTATGCAGCGCGTTTAGGCGCTTCGGTCGTATGTCTGGATCGCGGTTCTGTCAACGGTGAAGCCTCCGGTGGCAATGCGGGAAGCCTTCATCTGCAGCTGCTTTCATGGGATTTTGGCGGTAAAGCCGTTGGAGATGGAAGCCTGCAATTGCGCACCTTGCCTCTTCAGGAAGAAGGCATAAAGCTCTGGAACGAACTGGAAAAAGAACTGGCAACCGATTTCGAGATGGCGGTGACCGGTGGACTGATGGTTGCTGAAAGTAGTGAGCATATTCGCTTTCTGGAAGACAAGGTTCGCGCCGAGGCGCAGGTTGGTATTCAGTCGGAGGTGATTGATGCAGCCGGTGTAAAAGCCATTATTCCTGCCATCTCCGATAAGATCATTGGTGCGGCTTGGTGCCCTGGCGAGGGCAAGATCAACCCTCTCGTTGCGACCCCGGCTTTGGCGCAAGCCGCGCGCGATAGTGGCGCTGTTATTGAAGAATTTGCGCCAGTAAGAGGTATCAAACGTGAGGGTGCCGGATACTCAATCAAGACTGACCGCGGTGAGATAACTGCACCTCGCATACTTATCGCCGCAGGTGGCTGGAGTACGCAGATCGCGCAGATGCTCGGCGCAGAACTACCCGTCCGTGGCGCACCGTTACAAATGATCGTCACCGCCCCGGCACCGCCGCTTGTCCCCTGTTTGCTCGCACATGCAGGTCGGCATCTGACAATGAAGCAGGCCGCGTCCGGTTCTATCATTATCGGTGGAGCCTGGCCTGCCAGTCCGGGACCCGAAGGATACGCAGAGGTTTTGCCAGACAGTCTTGAAGGTAGTCTTTGGGTTGCTGCGCACACGGTGCCACCAGTCGGGAGCCTGCAAATGATTCGCAGTTGGGCAGCGATGAACATTGACATCGATGGTGCTCCGCTGATTGGGCCGCTACCGGGTTTCGAAGGAGTGTCTATAGCAGCGACTGCGAATGGCTACACCCTTGGCCCCTTTATGGGTCGTGAAGCTGCCGCGCTCGCATTAAGTGGTCGGGCAAGACAAGATCTTGATGCTTTTTCAATGGCACGGTTTAGCTGACGCTGGTGCTACATACCGTTCCAGATCAGAAACGCTTCGTTGCCTTTATAGAAATCGCTTTTATAGAGCCGCTTGCGAGCTCGGAAGTTTACGCAACAGAAGGATTATAGGGAAATGAGACATGGCAGTACTTTCGTTGACCCAAGGGCGTTATCACTTTGATGGCAAACTGGCACAAGAGGCGGTAATGCGAACCCGCGCTGTGTTTTACCGTGTCTGAACGCATGGACACTGACGACCGGGTCCGGTTAGCACTGGTTGGACCGGGACGCTGGGGCCGCATACTGGTCAAGTCTGTTCAAGGCGTATCCAGTAGCGTTTCCTTCACTCATGCGTTGGCTCGATCGCCTGCAAAAGCCGCAACATGGTGCAAAGACAATGGGATTACCTTAAGCGATGATCTGAATTCATTGCTTGGCAATCCAGACATTGATGGTTTCGTACTGGCAACGCCGCACTCTCAGCATGAAAGTCAGGTCGTGCAGTTTGCCAGAGCAGGCAAGGATATTTTTTGCGAAAAGCCCATAGCCCTGACACATAAAGGAGCTTGCTCGGTTGTCGATACCGTGACCAAGGCAGGGGTTATCTTTGCGCCCGGGCATAACCGCCGGTTTCTGCCTGCGGTAGCGCAGATGAAGGCAATGATAAGAGGCGGCGATATCGGCCGTATTCTCCATGTTGAAGGCAACATGAGTAGCCATGTCGGCTTTGGCGAGATCTATACACCCGACATGTGGCGCGTCGCACCCGGTGAAAGTCCTGCGGGTGGATTAGCGGCTGCCGGCATCCATATCATCGATCTGATGATCCACCTGCTCGGACCGATTACATCAGTCGTTGCACAAAGCGATCGTCTCGTGCACGAAATTGATCACGACGACACCACGACCATGATGTTTCGCTTTCAAAACCGGGCAACCGGATGCCTTGCTACCATGACTGCAACTGCAAGGAACTTTCGTTTGCAGGTTTTTGGCGAACACGGTTGGCTGGAACTGCGAGGTGAAAATGAACTGTCCTGGTCGCCGGTGAATGGCACAGGCAAGATATGGAACCATCCGCCCGTGTCGATGGAGCGCTTACAACTGGAAGCATTTGCCTCCTCTATTAAAACGCGTGTTGTCTACCCTGTTTCGCTGAATGAGGTAATCAACGGACTCGCAGCATTTGAAGGTGTTCTGGCATCTCTGGATTCCGGGCGCTGGGCTGGGTTGGCAGGGATTGATGCATTGAGCTGACGTTGAACTAATACGGTCGGGAGTGAAAACAACGGATGTTGTGATGCGTTTTTGGTGATTGATGTGTTATCTGGTGAATCATGTGTTGCCACTCCGATCTGGAGCCCGTGGGAACTAAGCTTGTCTTATCCGTCGCAGTTTGTATTGGCTACACATCCGCCGATGATGAGCAAGGAATTGATCGCGGTATCACAGATGAAATACTCTGGCCGTTTTTTTTTGTTTGGCTTCCTGGTGGAGGTTGACGGTTTGTACTCAGCACGTCACGCAATGGAATCTGCGTCTTCAGGCTATTGAATAAATGTGAATTATTCGTTCAATTTACAGGGGGTGGTAGACGACTCTTACCCTTAGGTCTTACCTCAACGCTCGGCATTGATAATTTATCAATTCTAAATCGGCCTACTGTCGCAATACTTGAATTTCAGTTGAATGGGCAGTGTTCAGATTTTGCCTGTTATGTGTGCATTTTCACCTATTCAATTTTTTTGGGGAGGGATAAAAGTTAGAACGCAGCACTGGTTGTGCTGGGGCGAAACGTATTAACGAATGAATGACTTGACTCGCTGGTAGTCCTGTTTTTGCCGGCGCTTGTTAGCTGGGTATTATTCGATGTTCGCACGAAGTTGCACCTTGGTTTCTGACTTTAATATTATTCACAGAGGATTTGATAATGGCACAGACAATAGACACCCAAGTGAGATTTATGAAGGTTCAGAAATATTTGAATTCGTCACAAGATGAAATGACGAAATCCATGCAACGAATAAGTTCTGGCTTGCGTGTCAATAAGGCGAATGACGATGCTGCGGGGCTGGCTATCTCCGAGCATATGAACACCCTGGTCCGTGGTATGAACGTTGGGATTCGAAATGCTAATGATGGCATTTCAATGTCTCAAACGGCAGACGGCGGTCTTAAACAAGTAGACAATTTGCTTCAGCGTATGCGTGAGCTGGCTCTACAATCTTCAAATGGTACCAACTCATCGGCTGATCGCGAAAATCTGAATGCAGAATTCACATCATTGAACGAGGAAATATCGCGAATCGCGTCCACAACAAAATTTAACGGCGAAACCGTGCTGGCTAATGATGGTAGCTCCGTTAACTATCAGTTAGGTCCTCATACCGGTGAGGATGATACCGTGTCTATCGATCTGGTAGCGATCGAGTCGCTGAGTGCTGATATCAGTACGTACTCAGCATCACAGGCTTCAATTGGTGCGATAGATTCCATGATCGCTGATGTAGCAAGTTCACGTGCAAATTTTGGTGCCGTGCAGAGTCGATTCGAATCCGCAATGGACAATCTGCAGGTGGGTGTTGAAAACCAGTCTGCAGCGCGCGGACGTATTGTGGATGCCGACTTTGCGGTAGAAGCCGCCATGCTGGCTCGATCTAAAATCATGCAGCAAGCGGGCGCAGCGATGTCGTCTCAAGCGAATGTGACACCGCGAAGCGTCACACAGCTTTTAGGATAGATATTTAACGTTTATGAGGCGATGGATTCTGCACCCCCCTATAAATACATAATGATGGTGTCATTCACAGTAAGGTATATGACTGTGTTGATGCCTGCCGCTTATACATCCGCTTCGTCGGTGACTGCCCGACGGGCTCGTGTTAAAGAGCCGGGCAGTACAAAGTGTGTGACTGTAGGTAGTAATGCTACGAAAGTAGGACTCCGTTTGATTACAGTACAACCGGACTTACTCACTACCCACACTACGGTATCAAAACTCTAGTCATATACCCAATGCTAGAGATTCTTGGTTGAAAAATAGAGGTGTAGAGGCGTCTCGGTGTCGCCTTCGATCGTTGCTCGCAAGAGGTTTAGCGGTAGAAGTCCTGTCAGTGCGAACAATCCCGCAATGCGGAACTTTTTTCCTGCATTGACAGTAAACGATGATTCCTCAGACGATGTTGGCCACAATGTGCGTAGCGCTACGCTATATCGCCCGGACGAATTCACAGCTTCGGTTATAGTGGTGCTATGAACAAAGTCACGCATTGGCAGCCCCTACTCGATTTCGCTCAGAGGCATGCCTGTCCCTGGTCGTTTGATCCAGATTCAAGTGGTAACGAATGGGGCATCCATCAACTGGATGATCCGCCCCACAATCGACTGCTGGGCCCGGTATTTTCACGCGGTGGTCCGGCTGGAATAATTCTGAAAGAGGGTGAAGTACTCTGCCAATGGGGAGATATCGATCGCCCGGATATGACGTTTAGTGTTACTAAAACCTATCTTGCACTTACCGCAGGCGTTGCCTTTGATCAAGGATTACTAACCGATCTTGATGAACCTGTGTATCGCCGACTTCCTGATATTGGATTTGAAACTGAACACAATCAGACCATCACCTGGCGACACTTTTTGCACTTTACCAGTGAATGGGAAGGCAAGTGTTTTGGTGTGCCCGATCAGATTGATCGATACCGTTTGCTGGGCTTTCAGCCGGACACACACACTCAGCGCAAAGGTGACCCACGCCCACTTAAAACACCGGGAACTTACTGGGAATACAACGACATCCGCATCAACCAGTTTTCTTATGCACTGCTGCATCTTTTCAAACGTCCGTTGCCGGATGTTTTTGGTGAAACTGTCATGCTGCCTCTTGCTGCCAGTAACACGTGGCAATGGCACGGCTACGAAAACAGCTGGTGCAATATAGAGGGAATAGACATGCAAAGCGTTCCGGGAGGAGGGCACTGGGGAGGAGGCATGGTGATCTCAGCCAGGGACCAGACGCGAGTGGCACAATTACTAATGAATCAGGGCATGCATGCAGGACAACAGGTGATCTCAACCGAGTGGATATCCCTGATGCTCACTCCATGCCCCATAGCACCCTTCTATGGTTTTTTTACTTGGTTAAATACAGATCACGTTATCAGCAAATCTGCGAGCCCCAAGAGCTATTTTGCACTTGGCATTGGTGGGCAGCTAATCTGGCACGACCCCGACCAGAATCTCAGCGCTGTGCTTAGATGGATCAATAGTGAACGAACAGAGGACTATATCCAACTGATCAATGGTTTGCTGCGCAATTAACTAGTTGCACCTGGTGACTTCGAGGTGTCTGGTTCAGTGCCAGGTCGCTCGTTACTGTACTTTTTCCAGTGCGCTATATCTATTGACGTTAACAATAGTCAATCGTTAGTTATAGATGATGTTTTAATCACGTGGGGAATAGCTGATAACGCTTGATTCTTAAAGGACAACTCAAATGATAGAAGCTTTGCCGTCTTACGTTAATCTGGTTTTCGTGGCGGCCTGTCTCTTCGCAGTAATGGTGTTTTATAAGGCTGCGCAATATTCCAGACGGGTATTGGCGGTTGTATTGTCCTGGTTATGCATTCAGCGTTGTCTTGGCTGGGCCGGGTTTTATACGGTTAGGGAAGGGTTTCCACCGCGTTTTATACTGTTAGGGCTTCCGCCGGTGCTGTTGATAATAGCGTTGCTTACAAGTACGAAGGGCAGGCTGTTTATTGATAGCCTCGACATGAAGTACCTGACCTACCTTCATGCCGTCAGAGTGTCTGTCAGGTCATACGAGACGTTTGCGTTGGTACTTACCGCGGAATTTACACCTCGCGCGCCTGAGAATCACGCCTTCCTGCTTCTACATCTCAGGCCTTGCACGGTGCCAGTCAGTCGCACTCTGGTATGCCCGACCCGCGCGTATCAAATTTTCTTCAGCAAACTGCTTTGCAATTAACTGGATTGCTACTGGCGTGTTACGTCGGGTGAAGCCGGATGGCAGTGTGATTGCCGGATGTCCTGACATGTCTATAGGGGCTGTGAAGCGGATAAGCGCGGACAACGCGTCGGGGTTTTCCCCCAAGGATGCCATTTGCTCGATGGTGGGAGAGGCACTGGTCTGTGCAGGGATCAACAAACAATCAACCGTGTTCAAGACGTGTTCGAGTTGGCCGCGGAAACGATAGCGCCGCAACAACATGCCTTGATAGTCTGCTGCACTGATGTTGCTGGCAGAATCAAGAAAGCCGGACAGGGTGGGGCCATAACGATGACGTTGTGAGGGGTAGGTGTTGCGATGCGCGTAGGCTGCCTCTATGGCACAGATAGGTCCCCAGTCGGCAATTGCATCGTTATAGTCAGGAAATTTGACCGGCACAAATTCAGCCCCCAGTTCGCTCAACACGGCACGTGCATCTTTTACCGTTGTTGTCATTTCCTCGTCAACATCCTCGGTATTAAACCGTTCGTCTATGCCAATGCGCATGTTGCGAAGTTGAGTGGGGTCTCCTGCCAGGTAGTTAGGTACAGGTGCATGCGAACAACGAGGGTCATTGCTATCTGCGCCGGCCATCTCCTGTAACAGGATTGCGCAATCAGTGGCGCTACGGGCCATCGGACCAAGATGATCCAGTGAGGCTGCCAGTTCAAAAGCACCATGAACCGACACACGCCCCCAGCTGGGTTTGAGGCCGGTTACACCGTTAGCGGCAGAAGGGAAGCGAATAGATCCCCCCGTATCAGAGCCTGTCGCGCCAAAACACAAGCCTGCTGCCAACGCGACACCTGAGCCCGTCGATGACGCGCCTGACCATGTATCGCTTGCCCAGGGATTGACCGGTGTATCAATATCGGGATGGTGTTCGGTAAACGCACCTTCGGTTAGCTGAAGTTTACCAAGCAACACAGCGCCGGCATTTTGCAATCGTTGCGTGGCGGTGCCGTTGTAATCCGGGACGTGATTTTGATGCAATGGCATGCCCGCAGCGGTGACAACGCCTTTAGTGAAGCACAGATCCTTAAGTGCGATAGGGATACCGTGCAGCGGGCCGAGGTACTGTCGTTTATCCAGACGGTTTTGCGCCTCAGCTGCCTGTTGTAATGCAAGCTCTGCTGTCACACAAGCATAGGCGCGTAATTCAGTATCATGTGACTCGATTCGATTCAGCAGGCTTTGCGTCAAACACACAGGAGACAAGTCTCCACGCTGGATTAATTTGCTGACTTCGCAAATTTCCAGATAACATAACTCGTCCATTAGTCCATGCTACCCTGCAACGCCGCTCGTTTATTCATCAACGCTTCCCCACTGGCAAGGCAAGTTGCTCAACCATGGCATCACGCATGGCGTATTTTTGTGGTTTGCCGGTGACGGTCATGGGGAATTCTTTAACAAAGCGAATGTGCGAAGGAATCTTGAAATGCGCAATGGAACCACTGCAATAGTGAAGAATCCGTTCAGCGTCTATTGCATCTGGCTTGCGCAGAATTATCCAGGCGCAAAGCGCTTCACCCAGACGCTCATCAGGAATGCCAAACACCTGTACATCCTGAACTGCCGGGTGCCCCAGTAAAAATTCCTCGACCTCGCGTGGGTAGATATTCTCACCGCCGCGTATCACCATATCCTTGACACGACCCGTGATCGAACAGTAACCGTCGGTATCCAATACCGCTAAATCCCCGGTATGCATCCAGCCGGCCGCATCAACCGGATTCTCGGCGTCGGTCGATTGCATGCCCCAATAACCTAACATCACAAGATAACCACGTGTGCATAGTTCGCCGGTAACGCCAGGTGCGACTATAGAACCTGATTTGTCAATCACCTTGGCTTCAACATGTGGCTGAATTCTGCCAACTGTTGCTACGCGTTTATCCAGTGGATCGTCAGTGGCAGACTGGAACGATACCGGGCTGGTTTCTGTCATGCCGTAAGCGATAGTGACCTCATGCATGTGCATGTCATTCATCACCCGTTGCATAGTATCCACCGGGCAGGATGCACCCGCCATAATTCCGGTTCTCAGGCAGGTGATATCGATGTCATTGAAACGCTCATGTTCAAGCATGGTGATGAACATGGTCGGTACCCCGTACAACGCTGTGCACCGGTAGTGGTTCACTGATTCCAGGGTAGCGCCGGCATCAAAGGTCTCACCGGGAAATACCATACTTGCCCCCACGCTTGCACAGGCCAATACACCTAGCACCATGCCAAAGCAGTGATACAGGGGGACGGGAATACAAACGCTGTCGTTTGTTGATAGCAGCATTGCCTTGGCTGTACTGCGCGCGTTATTCACAATGTTGTAGTGCGATAGCGTTGCACCTTTGGGAGAGCCGGTAGTGCCACTGGTAAATTGAATATTAATGGCATCATCCGGATCAAGCTGAGCGGTTAAGGTATCAAGTCGTTGATAGTGAGCCGGGCCTGCAAGCTGTAGTAGCGTATCCCAGCTAATGCAGCCGTTGGGTATCTCACCTTCTGCCAGCACGACGATATGTTTAAGTGACGGCATGGCGTGCAGGTATAATTCTGACGATGTCGTTGTAGCTTGAGAGTGATCGAGCTCTGGTGCCACCTTTTTTAATATGGACAGGTAATCGCTCGATTTTTGTCTCCTGGCCATTATCAGCATGCGAGCCCGAACCTTGGTTAACGCGTACTCCAGTTCATGACTTTGGTAGGCTGGATTGATATTTACCAGAATGGCCCCTATGCGTGCTGTACCAAATTGGGCAATGAGCCATTCCACGCGATTAGGCGACCAGATGGCGACCCTGTTACCACGTCTGATTCCTAAAGAGAGTAGCCCTGCGGCCAGCTTGTCTGCCCGCTCACGCAGTTGCTGCCAGCTCAGAGAGATGTTCTGTGCCGGAAACACCGCAGCCGTGCCTGAGCCGTATCGGTTGCAAGTTTGCTCCAGCAAGTGGGGAATAGTGACAAACGCCAGTTCGGTGTCGCGCCGTCCACACACATACGATTGCAAGCCCGGAGGCCTGATGCCGGTTGAGACAGTACCCGCAGTCTCGTTACCTTGCAACGATAGTGCGCCGACAGATTTTGTCGAGTCAGCAGAGAGGGTGGCAAATGGATTGCGCGACATAATGTATAAGGCCTACATGTCCCGCCAATCACCGAGTTGCTCGAAGGCGTGTGCGGCTCGGTAGATACTCGATTCTTCATATCGGCCACCCACCAGCATCATGCCCACCGGTAAACCCTGGCTAAGCCCACAGGGAACACTCATGGCTGGATGACCACTGACGTCGAATGGTGCGGTATTGGCGAGCATTTCAAACCCGCGTTGGCAATACAGCGCAAGCGGTGCATCCTGTGGTGGAATTGGTGTTGCTTTCATCGGTAAGGTTGGCATTAGCAGTAAGTCGTACTGACTCAGTGCTTCGTCATAACGCTTACGTAACAATCGCCCCAGGTTCTGCGCCTTTGCGTAGAAGTGACCGCGGTGGTGACTGATAAAATACTCGCCTGCCATCATGGATATCTTGAGCGTACGGGATAACTCGTCAGCGCGTGAACGCCAGTTTGAATGTGCATCCAGCAGGCTGGTCGTGTACACACCCTCCCAGTTAACACCCATGCCGTTGCCGTGCATCATTTGCGCTTGCAGACCTTCCAGCGCGATGGGAGTCCAGATTGCCAGTCCATCAAGATGCATGGGTATGGATATCTCATCTACCGTAGCGCCAAGACTTCGGTACTGTTCTGCAGCAGCACGCACACTGGCATCCACATCTGCTTCGCTGTTCGAATGACCAAAACCTTCCGTGACCACACCAATTCGCATCCCGGATACGCCGCGCCCCAGCGCTGACGTGTACTTGTCCACGCGCACATCGTACTGGCGTGGATCGAGGCCGTCGGCACCTGCTATGACCTCCAGCATCAATGCGTTGTCGGCCACGTTAGCCGTCATTGGCCCGGTATGATCGATGGTGGCTTCAATGGGCATGACTCCGGTATAGGGAACCAGGCCGTGTGTGGGTTTCATACCATAAATACCGCACCACCCTGATGGCATTCGGATGGAGCCGCCCTGGTCTCCACCGATAGCCATCTCTACTTCGCCACTGCCTACCAGTGCCGCCGAACCTGACGATGACCCACCGGCAGCATAGCCATAGCGATAGGGATTGTGCACAGGGCCCATGGCCGAGGTGTGACTACCACCGGATAAACAGAAAAATTCACAGTGAGCTTTGCCGACGATGGTAGCGCCCGCATCCAGCATGCGCGTGACGATGGTAGCGTCTACATCGGGCACGTAGCCTTCCAGCGTAGAGGCGCCATTCATTAGAGGTACACCAGCAAGACATACATTATCTTTCAACACCACACGCTTGCCACTCATGGGGCCATGCGCAGCACCGTGAACCTCGGACTTGACGGCCCAGGCATTGAGTGTGTTTTCATCCGCATTCGGTCGATAGCCGGGAGTTCTGGGATAGCGTACTTCCGGTAAGTTATCGGGTAACTGAGCAACACGGTCATAGGCCGTGAAGGTACCTTCAAGTACCTCAAGGTACTCTGCCACTTCCCGTTCGGACATGTTCATGTGCAATGAAGTGACAATGCCCTTCATCTGATCGAGTGTTGGTCGCTTCACAGTTGCCATGTTGTTTCCAGACAAGGTAGATGGAGTGGGAAGGTTATTCTGTGTTGTGGTGTTTTTCGTGCGATGAGTATCGGCGTTGTTGTAGGAAGACATAGCACGGCTGTTTTCTGGTGCTGCACTGTGGTGTCTCATGGTTGAGCTTCTATCAAGGTCAGCCTTACCTGAAAACGTCTTCTGTGCGTCTACCTTTTCAGACGATGCCGATGGATCGTGATGGGTCTGCCCGGTATGTGTCGACTGAAAGGACGTATTGCCAGTATCGGAGGAGGGATGTCCGGTAGGTGGTACACGTGAGGAATGATCACTTGCACGGGTCAATCTGCCCGTGCCCATACCTAGAAGCTCTGCCAGTGCGCCTCCCTGCAATTGTGTTGCAGCAAATTCTCGCTCGATATTACCGCGCTCAAACACCAGCACGCGATCGGCAACATCCAGTACAAGGTCCAGATTCTGTTCAACGATGATAAGCGATAAGTTTTGTTGGCGATGCAGTTTGGCAAGCACCTGACCGATCTCTTCAACTATCGATGGCTGGATGCCTTCTGACGGTTCATCCAGTAACAACAACCACGGAGCTGGCATCATTGATCGACCCAGTGCCAGGATCTGTTGCTCGCCACCGGATAGAGAATTTCCCTTCCGATTCAGAATCGATTCTAGTCTTGGAAAGTAGGCTAATATCCGATCCAGCGATTGCTGTTCGGTTTCACCCGTCTCCTCCGACCACGCCAGACGCAAATTCTCCAAGGCGGTAAAGGCCGGCAGTATGCCTCGTCCCTGCGGCACGTAACCAATTCCGATACGAGCACGTTCGTGGGCGGGCGTTCTTGTCATGTCATCGCCATCAATGGAGATACGACCACTGCTCGCCGGCATCAGGCCGAGCAGGGTTTTCAGCAAGGTCGTTTTACCTGAACCGTTGTGACCGACCAGTCCGATAGCTTCGCCTGCCATCAATTCAAACGATACTCCCCGCAATACGGGAATATCGGCATAGCCTGCGTGTAAACCCGCGACTTCCAGTACGGCATCGCGATGCTCTCTTTTTTCGTCTTGCTGACGAGCGGTAAGCGTTGTCTCGTTCATGCGACCCGTTTTCCAACGTAGACTTCACGCACTTTCTGATCAGATAGTACGGTATCGGCATGGCCTTCCATCAGGATTGACCCCTGATGAAATACCGTTATAGGTGCTTCAAGCATGCGAACGAATTGCATGTCATGATCCACAACGATCAACGCAGCTTTTTCGTTTATGCGGTGAATCAGTCTGACCAGTTTTTCAGACTCGGCGCCCGTTATGCCGGCTGCAGGCTCATCCAGCAACACAAGCCGTGGCCGTTGTGCCAGCACGAGGCCCAATTCAACAATCTGTCTTTCACCGTGAGCCATCTCTCCGACCAGTCGATCTTTAAGCGGTCCGAGTTCCAGCTCCTCTATGACTGCAGCGGTTTCGCTGTTAGCGCTTTTTTTGTTTTTTAAGCGGCGGGCTGACAGCCAGATATTTTCATGCACAGTCAAGCCATCCATCACGGAAGGTACTTGAGTTTTGATGCCTACGCCAAGCCGAACGATGTCATGTGGGCGCCACCCCGTGACATCCTGATCACGAATGAAGACACGTCCGTTGTGGTGTTTGAGAACATGCTGTCCAGTGAGACATTTAAAAAAGGTGCTTTTACCGGCACCGTTAGGTCCAATCAGGCAACGTAGTTCCAGTTCTCGCAGCGTAAAGTCGACACTGTTTACAGCGGTGACACCACCGAAGCGCATCGTTAAATCGCGGGTTTCAATGATAGGCTCTCTCATGATTGCCCACCGCTCGATTCCATGACTTCAATGGCGTGGCTACTGTCCTCAGATCCTGTGCTTTGAGTTGTAGAGAATCCACGTCTTCGCCGTGTTGACGAGTATTTCTTCTGAGAGCCAACCCGACGAGTGCGACGTTGGCGCCATTTAAAAAATTGTGAAACGATGCCGCTGGGAATCAGTAATACGGTTAGTACAAGAATGCCACCCATGACCAATGAGTTGTCTATGGCAGTTTGCTCACCGAGCAGTAGTTTAAGGCCACCAATCAACATAGCGCCAATCATCGGCCCAATCAATGTACCGAGGCCACCGACAATAACGTAGATAATGGCTTCAGCGGATTGGCCTAATGCAAATAAACCGGGTGTTACGATTTCGGACCACATAGCAAAAAAAGCACCGGCAAGTCCAGCCATGGCGGCGCTTATAGAAAAGATGGCTGTCTTGTACAAAGGGACGTTATAGCCTAGCAACTCCATGCGTATTTCATTTTCGCGGATTCCCACCAGTACATGCCCGAAAGCACTCGACAGTATCCAGCGCGACAAGAGATAACACAGCAGCAACGTAACTGCCACAACATAGTAAAACGGTGTGCCCCAGATCTGAGCGCCTGGATCGCCTGGAATATTTAGAATGGGAAACCCGGGTATCCCGTTAAAGCCACCAAGGCGTGCGTCGCCTATGCGATAGATATCGCCGGCGGTGGCATTCATGAACTTGAACAGAATCAGACTGACCACCAATGTAATAACACCCAGATAGACATCGCTTATCCGTCCGAAGAACATCATGGCTCCCACGGCCGCTGCCAGCAGAGTAGGTATCAGCATGGCCAGGAATATGGCGGTTGTACTCTCACCAAAATTTATCGAGGCAATAGCGTAGGTGTAGGCACCAAGGCCAAAGTACGCCGCGTGCCCGAAACTCAGTATTCCTGCATAGCCCCACATAAGCCCTAACGATAAAGCAAGTAACGACCAGATAGTGAGTACGGTGAGGGTATGGGTATCCTCAAGCAACAGTGGTAAGCCCAACATGACCACTGCCCACGCGATAAACCAGCCTACGCGAAAACGGCTGACCGATCCCTGTATATCGGTCATGTTGAATTCCTGAAAAACCTGCCCGTTATGCCCTGTGGCATAAGGCGTAGAAGTATAATGGCCAATACGAGCATGGCAATTTCACCCATAACGGGGTTTGCAGCAAACGACACCAGTTGGTTGATCGTGCCGAACAAGAAACCGCTGGAGAGCACACCAGACAAGATCGCGGCTCCACCCGTAATAACGGTGATGAACGCTTTGGCAATATAGGCACCACCAGATGATGGTAATAGGCCCGTCAAGGGAGCCAGTATTCCACCTGCCAGTCCGGAAAGTGCAGCACCTGCTGTAAACGTGAGCATGTAAATGGTTTTCGGGTTGTATCCCAGTGAAGAGGCAACCTCGGGATTTTGCATTGCACCACGTGCGACAAGTCCGACACGCGTGTGTTTAAGTACAACCCACATCAAGCAGACAAGCACAATGGTGATGGCAATGATGAATAGGTTATAGCCGCCCATCAGGTAATCACCCATCTGGTAGCCGGGTATGGGTGTGGCAACACCTTTAGCTGAGCTGCCGAATATCATGGTGACCAACCCTACGAACAACAGGCTTAAACCCCATGTCGCCAACATGGTGTCGATCATGCGTCCGTACAACCATCGAATGACAACGCGCTCCACGATAAGGCCGATAATACCGACTACGATAGGTGCAACAACCAGCATCGCAAAAAATATATTTAACCCGGCTTCATAGCAAGCCAGCGTTGTGTAGCCACCCAGCATGACGAACTCGCCGTGTGCAAGGTTGATCACTCGCATCATTCCAAACACAACGGCAAGACCCATGCTGGATAAAACCAGAAAGGCAATCATGTATAGAATTTCAAGCAGTACAACAGCTGTGTAGTCCATTGTTTCTCTCTAGATTGGCCGCATAACGTGATCGTCAGCCGGGTAGTCGCAGCTAAAACAAATCATCAATATTCCGAATGGTAAAAACATCGGTTTGCAAGACACGGTTGCCAGGTACAAAGCCGGGACGTTGTATGACAACCGCAACGAGGCACGAAGCACAGAATTCATGGCGCTTATGATTCAAAGTTCAATGACACTTACATTAATCAAGTGAAGGGCGTTGAGTTCCCTACACAGATGGGAACCCACGGCCGATACACGTGGATTCCCTCATACGCGGGCGGTTGTATTGCCTCTTACATCTGCCTCATTGCACGATGTACTGCTTAGATATCAACTTCGTACTGAATATTGGCATCGGGGTCTTTCGCCAGATCACAGTATCGTGCCGTGTCTGCCGGGGGGCGTTGGCTCGATGTGCTGATAATATTAAGTTTTTGATCCTTGACTTCCATTAGCTGAATGTCCAGGGCCGCATGATGTGTTTGCGCATCCAAAGTCACCATGCCGCTGGGACCTTCGATGGAAATTCCAGATTCCAAGGCATTTAACATGGCATCTCTGTCCAGAGATCCTGCTTTACGTACTGCCTCGGCCCACAACAAAATGCCTTGATATTGCGAGACTGCCAGTTCATGAATCACGCTGGTGTCGCCATTGCTGGCTTCCCACTTTGCCAGAAAATCTTTGTTGGAATCACTCTGAATTTCCTGGCTGTAGTTGTGTGCAACCATGATACCGTCACCTTCCTCAGCCGATAGTGCGCGTTGTTCATTACCAGCACCGAACGTTGTAGAGGCAAGGGGTATGTTTTTGTTCATGCCAGAAGCTGCCCATTGACGATAAAAGGACATATGCGCACCTCCTACCAGAGCCGATACAACCCAATCAGGTTTTTCCTGTTGAATTTTTGCGATGGTTGAACCAAAGTCTGAGACGTCCAGCGGGAAAAATGCGGTATCGGCAATTTCGCCACCACGTTCACTGACGTAGTGGTTCAGCCATTTTGCAGTGATCTGTCCATAGTTGTAGTCGGCTGCCAGGATGTAGACTTTCTTGCCCCATTTTTCCATTGCCGCTTCAACAAGAGGCTCGTTTGCCTGTGCAGGCGTGCTTCCGGTACAAACCACATTTCGATCACAAACGCCCCCTTCATAAAGTACATTGTAAAAGTATAGGGTATTGCCGCGTTTGAATGTTTGTCGAATAGCCTCTCTGGATGCGGAAGTGATACCGCCGTGTACTACATCAACTTTGTCACGTCTGGATAGTTGCTGAGCAAATTTTGTGTAGAGGGCAATATCAGACTGGGTGTCATATTGAGTGACTTCAACCTGTTGGCCCAGCAGGCCTCCCGCGGCATTGATTTCTTCTGCTGCCAGTTTGGTTGCCAGCACCATCGGCTTGCCGTAGATATCAAGGTTGCCCGAGTTATCAAGCACACTGCCAAGTTTTATCGTGTCGGCAGCCATCGCTTGATGAAAAGGTAAGGCGGACCCTATTATTCCTGCACTGGTTGCTTTTAGCAGATTACGTCGTGAAATTTCCATGGATAGGTTTGCTCGTGGTTGCTGCTGCCATCATTCAACGTATTCGGCAGCTTTTTTTGTTACGCGTGATTTATTGAACGTGTGTTTTAGTTGGGGTCATAGTTGTTTAAATTTAAATGTCATCATCACATCAGTGATAGTCCAGCAGACAATGGTAAGTGGTGAATACTGTTGCTAGTGATCATCCTGCTCGTGCCATTATCATTCAGACAGGTAAATCTGTCTGAATAAAGATTTGTCTAATGTCCTGAATCAATGTTGTTATCGGGCTCTTCAAATCTGCGGTCGGATGGGCGTGCCACAGAATTGTCCTGTGGATTTTTCGCCTTGTTGCCGGTGGACTGCAGACTGTCAAAAACAGTACCGAAGTCCTGGCCAATCGAATCGCCGATGTTTTTCATTGCGGGTAGCTGGAGTGCCATTCCGAGTATGCCGTCCATGACCTGGTTAACCGGAGGGCGATCACCACCGCCAGGACTCGCAGCGGCACCGCCAGAATCATTGCCGCCACCATGATTTGATGGACCTGCATTGGCATTGCCAAAACCGGACACGTGATTGATTCGTATGCTGTCAATCTTTTCTGCTGGCTTGACTAGTTGACTGACAATCTCAGGCAATCTGTCGAGTCTGTACTGTTCCAGTTTGTGAGCCATAAGCTCATTGCTTTGAGCATTCCTGGCATCAATAAGTGCCCGATCTCCCTCCGACTCCGCCAGCATTCGTTCGCGTGTAGCTGCTGCAGCAATGCGAACAGCTTCAGCCTCAGCCTTGGATTTTTGTAAGAGTACATTCACCTCGGTGGCGGTGTTGGCTTCCGCTACCTGTCCGGCTTCTTCAACCCGTTTCATTGCGAGCTCGCGAGAGCGATTGGCAATAGCGTTGTCGCGTTCTGTTTGTACGGATTCCTTTGCTAATACAACATGGGTTCTTGAATGCTCTGCCTTGGCCAGTGCCTGCGCCTCTTCAGCCTGCTTAAGTGCTAGCGCAATAGCGCTGTCGGCTTTGTGGATTTCTTTGTTCAGCTGCGTTTCGATCTCTAATTGCTGCAATTCGCGTTGTTTTTTCAGTTCTGATGCCTGGGTGGCTTGCTCGCGCTCTATGCGTGCAGATTCCGATGCTACCAACGCCTGTTCTCGTGCCTGTGCACTTGCTGCATCGCTGGATGCCTTTATCTTTTCGACTTCCAGGAGTTGTGATATTTGAGCATCTTCCTGTTCGAGACTTAAATGCAATTTTTTCTTGATGGCGTCGAGTTCAGTGTTTCGTACGGATACTTCTGCATCCGCTTCGATCTCTGCCCGCTTTTTCTTGTTGGTAGCGATGACTTCCGCCAGACGACGCATTCCTACGGCGTTGAACGCGTTGTTTTCATCCATGGATCCAAAAGGTGTTTGATCCATTCGTGTAAGCGATACCGAATCCAGTATGAGTCCGTTGGCGTTGAGATTGTCACTCAGCAGCGCGGTAAGCTGTTCCACGAATTCAGCTCTGTTTTCATGCAGCGTATCCATAGTCTGTTTTGCCGTAACTGATTGAATCGCAGCGACAAATCGACCTTCCAACAAGTTGGTGATACCGTCTGAAGTTAGTGTTTTGCTACCCAGCGACTGCGCCGCGGTTGCGACCCCTTCCATAGAGGGTTCTACGCGTACGTAGAATTCCATTTCGATATCAACGCGCATCCTGTCTTCTGTTATCGATGATTGCTTGCCGGTACGGACAACGTCAACCCGTATGGTTCGCATGTTGATTTCATCAATTTTATGCAAAAAAGGCAGCGCAAGGCAGCCGCCCGTCAGAACAATAGATTGACCGCCATACCCGGAACGAATCAGGGAGACATCTCTCGATGACTTGCGGTAGAAGCGATTAAGAAAAGCCACAACCACAGCGATCAGAATGACCGCCAGTATCAGAGCAAACAGTGTTACCACGAACCCCATATATTTCTCCTATGGCATATATCGCAGGCATTTAGCCGTAAGTGCCGCCAATCGATCGGACTTATTTTCGATATTAGCGTGAGTTCTACATAATGTAAAAACTCAACTTTCTTATAAATTCAGCCAGAGCAGCAAAAAACGAACAAGACTACACACACTCGCTAGTTTACATTTCGCTGACGACAGCAAAATACCAAGATACCTTATTGCTGTCGTGTTCGACAAAATTTTTTCCCATAACCCATTGTTTTTTCACAATGAGAAAAATTCCTATCCTGGGATTGATGGATTCGACGATTTTTTTTGTTTTTGAATCGGGCCTCCAAAACAGTCTCTATCATTGAGTATGTTTGATGTTGTGCTGGTTTTGCAGCACCCCGGTGCGGTGCGCGCACAGGTTTTAGAGGGGTAGAATAGCACTGCCTTCTAAGGGTATAAAAGAACGAATACTATGTTTCCACGTAATGAACTATTGACAGGTTTAGGCATTCAGCTGTGTTATTGGCAGTTTGCTATCTTATAATTGAAGTTCAGTAAGTTCAGCTAGTTGGACCTGGAAACGACTAGGGAGACAGTTAGAACAAGTTAAAGTATTCATTTTGCTCCCAGTGGGAAATAGTCTGATGGAATCGCTCCCATTCCGCGCGATGAATACAGGACAGGTAGTCAACGAAAACATCACCGAATTCACGGCGAATGAATTCGGAATTTTCAAACTGGTCGATAGCGCTTATCAAACTCGCCGGAAGTTTCCTGGCAGCGCTGTCGTAAGGTGTGTCGGCGGCCTCAGGTGCGACAAGCTCTCGATCCAATCCGTCCAGCCCAGACAATAGTTGACTGGCGAAAAAATAGTAGGGATTGGCCGCCGGTTCAGCGACGCGATTCTCTACGCGAGATGCTTCGTCTCCTGCGCTCATAAGACCTCGAATCATTGCACCCCGATTGTCGCTTGCCCACTGGATTCTATCTGGTGCTAGCTGGTGAGGCTGGTAGCGTTTGTAGCCATTAACGGTGGGCGTTGTTAGTAGAGAGCAGGCAGAGGCATGTTCAAGTAAACCTGCAATCCAGCTGCTGGCCTCCGCGGTGAGCGATTCATCGGCCGTTGGCATCATCAGGTTTTTACCACTGGTTTTATCAATTAACGACTGATGTAGATGCCAGCCGCTGGCTGCTGCATTGTCAACATTGGGTTTGCACATAAACGTTGCGTGCAGACCTTGGCGCGTACAAGCCTCTTTAACCATCGTACGAAACATGATCATATTATCCGCATGGGTCATCGGGTCTGACGGATCGAAAGTAAATTCGAACTGACTGGGGCCCATCTCGACTTCCATGGATATCAAGGGTAAACCTAGTTCGAGACTATAACGTCTCAGAGTATCCATGATGCTTTCCAGCTGATCATATCGAGACTCTGTTAGTAACTGATAGCCCTGTGCAAGGTTGCGAGTCTCTACAGCCTGTCCTGGCATCGTGGCATTGCGGTGTGCAAGTTTTGGATTCACCAGCTCGAAGACATGAAACTCAACCTCAAGGCCAACAATCAGTTTTTTGTTCGCCATTGCCAGCTTGTCGATGGCTTGTTTCAATACTGTGCGAGGGGCAAAAGGTATCAAATCACCTGATTTAAACCTGAGGTCACACATTAACCAGGCAGAATGCGGTGACCATGGTAGCCGCCTGAATGTCGCAGGATCGGGCACCATTAAGACATCACAGGCTCCGGTCAGTTCGCCTGCGGCGCTGGAAAGGGCACTCCAAACCGGAAATGTTGTGTTGTGGGCCGTGTCTTTGAGTATCAGTGTAGAGGGTGCTGTCATGCCAGCTCGAAACACCGAAACTAGCTTATTGGCAACGATGGTTTTCCCTCGCAGAATTCCATGTTGATCCGTAAAAAGAACTCTTACGGTTTCAATGTTATGTTCTTCAATGCGCTGGATGACATCGGCAGCTAGCTGTATCGCTGAGTGATCGAGTAGGCCTTGTTTGGCCAGCAATCCTTCCGCAATAGCGTGTTGAACGTTATCCATTAAATACTATTTACTCTTTTTATAAGATGCATCTGGAAATAGCGTTAACTTATTCAGTGAGTCCCGGAATTGTCGAATCCCAATCGGCACAAGCACGGCGTCTATCGGCATCTGCTTTCTTGAAATCTTCCTGCCAGCTCTCTCTCTTTGCGATGGTATCGTTTGACACCGGGCCGGAAATAAGAGCTACATCGGTATCAGAAACCATAGGCAGGTTCTCGGTGTCGCCATCCTTGATGCTCTTTATCGCCGCCCGCAGCATCCGTCGATAGTGAATAATGCCAACATCTGTCGTACCCAGATGCTCCTTTCGACGATCGGCAATAGGGCCTGGGCTTTCAACAGCCCATTGATCGTGAACGTTGATATCAAGGCCCATGCCGGTATAGGTTTCGTTGCGCTGCTCCTCTGGGTTAAAGCCATAGTTATTGTGTTTGTTTTTAATTGGAGCGTAATCCGGGAGTCGATGTTCCTTGAGGCGTTGCTCTCGCATTAGTGCTTTATTTACTGGTTTGTCGAAGCTTGTGAACATGGAATACCAGTAGCAATGAGTGTCGTCGATAGGAACATGCCATTGCGTGATATTCATTTCACGAGACATCGGAATGCAGATGGCGTGAGGGAATATCTGATTTGTTATTCGCACGTGTGTATTCACCTCATCCAGATGTCGAAGTGCAATCAGGCGCATACCGTAGTCGGTTTGTTCAACGGTAATTTCCGGCCGGGGAAAGTCGCGCAGTAGTTGGGTCATCGGAATATCAGTACTGGCAGCTTTATCCCGAAACTGCTTTCCATAGGACTCACTCGGGTCCTCGTCCTGCAGAAACCGATGCAGGAACGAGGCGTGTGCCGGATCAATTCCCACCTCCATTGCCTGCAGCCAGTTGCATTCCCACAATCCCTTGAATGCGAACACATGTGTACCCGGTGCTCGAAAACAATCAAAGTCAGGAAAATCTGGTGGTATCCCGGGACCCATATAAGCAAATATAATCCCGTTCTTTTCAACAACCGGGTAGCTGGCGGTTTGAATTTGCTTGTAAAGAGTGGAGTCCAGAGGCTCGCCGGGTTGCTCGAGACACTGCCCCTTGCGGTCAAAGTGCCAGCCATGAAATGGACAGCGCAAACCATTGTCCTCAAGGCGACCGAAACAAAGGTCGGCACCTCGATGTGGGCAGGCCCTGTCGATCAGCCCGAGTTCGCCTTCATTATCACGGAAAAGTACAAGGTTTTCGCCAAGTAAAGTAACCGGCACCACAGGCCGTTCTCCCGCCAGCTCGTCACTCAGGGCCGCTGGATGCCAGTAGCGGCGAAAAACTTCACCTGTCTCTGTGCCCGGACCTGTCATGGTTAGAGTGTTGTTCAACGATTGGCTAATCATGGTGCTTCTCTTTTCATGCCTTGTCCGGAGTTGATCAAGTTCGGGTAAGAACCTTGGAAATCCTCCAAGCTGCGTTTTGAATGAAACTGACTATCTGATGGTTTTTTCAAACAACGTACACAAATTGTCATGAAATCTCAATATTTCAAAGGGTTGTACACGTGTAGGTTTCAAGTTTTGCAAACTTGAACGTCGGCGTAGGTTCTGTGCGCTCTGTCCAGACAACAGGCTAAATCCTCATCGAGGACTGGGTAAGGTTAATGGGCTGCCCTTACGGGAGTTATCGGTTTGTCAGTGGCACTTACAAGCTTCGTCTGCATATTGGCCGCATCTTAGGTAGGGTTTTCTGAACGCGGTGGATATATTTGAATGCAGTTCAGCGATCCTAATCTTTTACATTTTTTCAAGTGATCGATCATAGATTTATCGTTTTGAAATTGACGCTTCAAGAAATACGTTTTCTCTATGAAATTCCAGATAGTCTGGCTGGCCATCTGATCTGGTATCGCAGTTAAATGGACAGCTTGTTGTCCGTTGCCATTCGCGCGTAACGGAGAGTACTTATTGCAAAGAAACGGCTGTAGCGCACCATATGTTCGGATGGTCATATTTTTTAAAGTACTGATGTCCAATGCACTGGGGTTTTCCAACCAACTTTGTTCCAGTGTGGACCTACAGTTCCGAACTCATGGGGGCTTAGGCGATTCATAATAGAATTCAGTAGCGACACAGATAGCCTTAATGATCGGGTCCTTGAATGAGAAAACGTTGTCTCCCGGGGCTACCTCGCGCATGAATTCGTAAAATGGGCATCGCCCGTAATTGGACTTGCGTCTAGGCGACTATAGGTATCCACCATCGATTTCGCCGGTCAGATCACGTACGCATGGTAGTTCGATTTGAACGGTGACTTCCAGCGTAATTCTCTCGAGCATCTTGTGTCCGGCGGAGCATGAAAAAAGGTGCCGATACGGTCATGCGAGAAGGCCCTAGGTATCACTCGAGTCAGTTTGATGAGACATCGAACGAGACGGGAGGTCAGGCTGTTTAATGCCGGGCAATGGGGTGATTTGTAAATTGAAAACCTGTAAGTGATTGAATATTAGATATTAATAGTTTGCTTCGTTAATAAAATACACACAAAGTCCGGTCAGCTTTCGTCAAATATACGGTTATGAGGAATACTGATATAGTCATTGACATATCATACCAGTAGTAATAATGTGCTTCCCATGCTGGGTATCGGGCAATGACGTCCGGAAATGCCAAACGACAGCATCGACCCAATCTGCCCCGGTCAACAGGGGGCAATGTGACGTAACCAAAGGCGAGGACAAACATGAAGAAAACACGCTATATCGTTAATACTTTTGTAGCCGGTGTGCTTGCAGCTGGTCTCACTGCACCAGCCCTGTCTGCAGATCTCATTGCGATCATCACCCCCTCACATGACAATCCGTTTTTCAAAGCGGAAGCGGAAGGCGCGGAAGCAAAGGCGAAAGAGCTTGGTTACGAGACTCTGGTTCTCGTGCATGATGACGATGCCAATAAACAGTCCGAACTAATTGACACCACGATCAGTCGTGGTGCTAAGGCCATCATTCTGGATAATGCCGGTGCAGATGTCTCGGTTGCCGCCGTGCAGAAAGCACTGGATGCGGGAATCCCTTCATTCCTGATTGATCGCGAAATCAATGCCTCAGGTGTCGCCATATCGCAAATTGTGTCCAACAACTATCAGGGTGCTCAGCTAGGAGCTGAAGAATTCGTTCAACTCATGGGTGAGAAAGGTAACTACGTAGAGTTGGTGGGTAAAGAGTCTGATACCAACGCCGGCATTCGATCTCAGGGATATGCAGATGTCATCTCTGAATACCCTGACTTGATCAGCGTTGCACGACAGTCAGCCAACTGGAGCCAGACTGAGGCATTCGCTAAAATGGAGACCATTCTGCAGGCCAATCCAGATATACAAGGAGTCATCTCAGGCAATGACACTATGGCCATGGGGGCCATTGCTGCGTTGACAGCGGCAGGCAGGGACGATGTTATCGTCGTCGGTTTTGACGGGTCCAATGATGTTCGGGATTCCATTCTTGCGGGTGGAATAAAGGCCACCGTATTGCAACCGGCATATGCTCAGGCGCAGTTAGCTGTCACGCAGGCGGATGCCTATATTACGAATGGCACCCTGCCAGCGGAAGAGAAGCAGCTGATGGATTGTGTGCTGATCACGGCAAAGAACGCCCCCGACCTTGAGACATTCGCGCTGAGCAACTAGTGAGTGAAGTTCAAGTGACATGAAGGGGCGATGTAATCGCTCCTTCCTACTTCACATACTGTACTCAGGATGACCATGCCCGACACAATTCAATCGCTAGTGTTGACGCTCTTAATCACTATGGTTGCGGTTTCATGCAAGATTGAACGTACACCCAGTAAAGAAGATATAGCAGCAAATTCCAATACGTTTGATCCGGCAAAGGCTGTTACAGACATCTGGCAGTCGCAAGTTGTGCCCTTTCTTGACGTTAATGCCAAAGACTTCAAGACTGTCCGTGCACTCGAACTGCAAGACATCGTATTGGCAGGGGAGCAGTTTGGTCACAAAGACAGAACGGGTAATGCACCATGGACGTTCATCGTCCGGCTTGAAGGCTTAATCATCTCAGCGAACACCGAGTCCCGGGCATCAACCATTGATGTGGATCACGATGGAGATGCTATAGCCGATGCAGTTGTCCAGATAGGCCCTGCCATCCGCGGGACGGCATTAAGAGACAGCCTGGATTTTGTCTCGTTTAACGATTTCAAGAACCAGATCGAGTATGCGCAATTTGGCAAGGCGTTTAACAATCACATAAAAAATAGTTTTCTGAACACATTGGAAAGAGAATCCCTTGTGGGCGCTTCCGTAAAACTCATTGGTAGCTACCAGCATAAAAAAGCCGCAGATTTGCCTATAGTTACGCCAGCGAGCTTGACGGTTATGGTTCTCAAATGAACGTGCCCGACACCTCAGCTAGTGTACTTACGCTTAGCAACATCTCTAAAGTCTATTCAGGCATCGTTGCACTTAATCAGGCCTCGCTGATCGTTCGTAAAGGTGCTGTTACGGTTCTGGTTGGCGAGAACGGTGCCGGTAAGTCCACGCTGATGAAAATCATAGCGGGTGTGGAACAACCCAGCAGCGGTCAATTGATTCTTGATGGGCATCCCGTCCAGTTTCAAACCACCAGTGAAGCTGTCGCCTGTGGCATAGGCATGGTGTATCAGGAGCTGAATCTGTTTGGAAATCTAACGGTTGCAGAGAATATATTCGCCACGCGTGAAATAACCAACACACTAGGTTGCATCGATCATAAAGAACAGGAACGAAAAGCTGCAAAGATACTGTCTCGTTTACAGACCGGCATTCGCGCGGATGCGCTGGTCGATGACTTGCGAATAGGCGAGCAGCAACTGGTTGAGATTGCTAAAGCGGTTGCCCAGAATGCCCGAATATTAATGATGGACGAACCCACCTCGGCACTCAGTGCAACCGAGGTTGAGGTGCTGTTTAAAGTCATAGAAGACTTGAGGGTGCAGGGTGTGGCTGTGATCTATGTGTCACATCGTCTAGAAGAGCTCATTCGCATCGGTGATTTCATCACGGTGTTGCGCGACGGTCAGATAACCGGGAATGCGAAAGTCGCTGAGATAGACACCCAGTGGATAGTGCGTCAAATGATCGGTTCGGATGCCAAGGATTTTTCCAGGCCCGGTGAGCATACCCTTGGAGCTCCAGTCTTGCAGGTATCCGATATCTGCTTGCCGCGTGCAACGGGCGGTTATCAAGTGGATCATGTTTCGTTGACGGTCAAGTCCGGAGAAATAGTCGGCCTGTACGGATTAATGGGAGCAGGGCGCAGTGAATTGTTCGATTGCATCATGGGCAGATACCCAAACGCCAAGGGTATCGTGATAGTGGATGGCAACATAATTCGACAAAGCGGTACCCATCAGCGAATTAAACAGGGCGTGGTGCTCATACCAGAGGACCGACAACGTGAAGGTCTGGTGCCTATCCTGTCGATCGGTGCCAACCTGACGCTTTCCAGTCTGTCGAAGTTTCTGCGGCTGTTTCATGTTCGCTCAACGCTAGAAAGCGCTGCAATCCAGAAATCTATTCAATCACTCGCTATCAAAGCACCTGATCCAACGCGGGAAGTGACTTCATTGTCTGGTGGTAATCAGCAGAAAGTGGTGATCGGTAAAGCTCTGATGACCAAGCCAAAGGTACTGCTCATGGACGAGCCAAGTCGCGGCATAGATATCGGTGCCAAAGCCGATGTATTTCGCACTATGCGAGATCTGGCGGCTGACGGTTTGGGGATTCTATTTGCAACCTCTGATCTTGATGAAGTCATGGCGCTGTCAGATCGAATAGCGGTGATGAGCAACGGCGTTCTTACCGGATTGTTCGACCGTCAGGACGTCACGGAAGGCATGGTCATAAGCGCCTCTTCACAAGGACACACCGACGTATTAAGTCATACGGAACACAGCACTAACCATGGATAACATAGCTCCGGCCCAAAGCCTGTCTCGCGGAACATTGCTGTTGACAGTAATGAAAATGCGAACATTTATCGCCTTGTTTGCTGTGTTGATTTTCTTCTCGATTGCAGCGCCTAATTTTCTGTCAACAGCCAATTGGATACTGATGTCCAAGCATGTTGCGCTCAATGCTTTTCTGGCCATGGGCATGACGTTTGTCATTATTACCGGCGGTATCGATCTATCCGTGGGTTCCATTGTTGGGCTCTGTGGAATGGTTGCCGGTGGCTTGATACTCAACGGTATCGATTTGCCAATGGGCTACACGGTGTACTTCAATATCTACGAAATAGTGTTAATCACTCTAGCTGTGGGTGTTACCATTGGCGCTTTGAATGGGCTACTGATAACGCGCTTGAATGTGGCACCTTTTATAGCGACTCTGGGCACTTTATATGTTGCGCGTGGTTTATCATTGCTGTCATCTGATGGCAGAACCTTCCCTAATCTGGTGGGTAGCGAGCAGTACGGGACTACAGGATTCGGGATGCTTGGATCAGGCAGGATTTTCGGATTGCCCTTTTCTATCTGGTTGTTGATTGTCGTAGCACTGATTGCTGCATACATTGCGCGCTCAACTCCTATTGGTCGACATATATTTGCTGTTGGTGGCAACGAACGAGCTGCTCGAATATCGGGTGTTAGAGTAGATCTTGTAAAGATGTTTGTTTACATGTTCTCAGGGTTGTGCGCAGCGATTGTGGGTCTCATCATCTCATCCGAACTCATGGCTGCTCATCCGGCAACGGGTGAGAGTTTCGAGCTTAATGCGATAGCCGCTGCCGTGTTAGGCGGTACTTCTATGTCGGGTGGTCGAGGCACCATACTAGGTACCATAGTTGGCGCGTTTGTCATCGGCATTCTGTCAGATGGACTCGTAATGATGGGAGTATCTTCTTTCTGGCAGATGGTTATAAAAGGGCTTGTAATTATCATCGCAGTAGTTGTCGACCAAGCGCAACGCAAGCTTCAGCAGAAGGTGACACTCATGCAAATGGCTAATGCATAGTTTGAAGGGCAGGCGCTCGTGCTGGTAAAAAACTGCATGGTTCTCCTTGCCGTTTGGGCGTCTATTGCTACGTTGTGAAGGTGAAGCACTTGGGGAAAGACACCAGACTTTGCCAAAGCATCCAAAATTAATGAAGCCATCGCGCCATTGTGAAAACCAGCACAACGTCACCCGACCCGCTTAGATCACAATCACGACTCAGCTGCGAGAACGTCCACAGGCATTCAAGCCAACTACAACAAGCAAAACCTATCAGGTGCTTGGCCGCTGCATTTACTGTGATTCAGTAAGTATCCGACTCAGTTGGAATCATTACCATAAACCGTAGTTGCATCAGACATAAGCTGGGAATTCACGTCTTCATTGCCTGATGTCTGCTCTCAAACTTCGCTACCACGCCGTTTTCCGGTTGCCATTCTTGTGATACACATCATAATAATTGTCGATTGACACACTTGATATTAAGTGACACCCAACAACACAACGTAATCAGTTCGCGGCTATAATGCGTTGCCGGCACTAGTTGTCAGATGAATGTTTGTCCTCCTTCTGATCGGGAGGACTAGATATAGACACAGCGGTGCTCCGCGAGGGGTGCCGGGATACAAAGGGACGTAAGAAATGTCAACACTCGGATTCCTCACGCACTGCAAATCTGCAAGTGCACATGCATCGTCCTTACGATGTAATGTACCGGTTTTAATCGGCACGCATTTTTCCGGTGGTTGTCACAGAAAAAAATCGAACGTTCTAGCCACTGCACTGATGATCTTTTGTGCCATGTCCATGCAGGCGACGGCCGATGAAGGTCACGATCACGGCAGCGTCAGTCCGGATGGGCGCTTTACCCCTAACGTGGATGGAGCCGTGTTCCCACCGCAACCACGTAATGTAAGTAACGTGCGCATCCATACCCCGTTGACTGAGAGTGTTGAGGCTGTAAGAGTACTGGGTGTCGGCGCAGCCAGTTTCGCCAATGTCGTCGGTGATCTGAATGCTGAAGCTGCCGAAGCGGTACTACTCAACGCCGATGTGCGAAGCTTGCTCGGCGATCGATACACACTTTTGCAGAGTGCTCCCGTGCGAGACAAAAAAAAGCGAAGCAGTAACGCTATCCGTGTCGAGTATTTTAGCTACAGCGAAAACAGAACTGTGGTGGTGGAATCAGTCAATGGCGTTGTTGCCGAAATCAACCGCTATGCAGCCTCAGACAGACAATCACCCTTGGGTGAGGATGAGAAGGCAAGGGCGATAGACATCGCGCGACAGTATTGGGTTGATCGCGGTGATCCTCGAGTAAATAGGCTTACAGGCTATGCTATACAGACCTACCAGCCTGATGGCTCTCACTACGACAGTCGGGTAGCCTACGTGTCTTTTCACGCTCAATCACCTGAGCCTCCTGAATTGCTCACCTGGGTTGATCTGTCAGAAGAACAAGTATTTCGCGCAGAGAGCGAACGATGAGTATCTCAACTCCTTGGCAAGCGATACGAGGCTTGTTGTGCCTTTTGGTCGTGACGCTATTTTGTGCTCCGCTGGCGGCACAATCATTTGATGCGCAGATCAATGTTGGAGATTCTGCAAGTGGTTCACTTGCTCAAGGCCAGTTTTTTCATTATCGCCTGAACAATCCGGCCAATGTTGCGTCCACAACTGTCAGGCTTAATCAGCTGAGTAATGACATTGATCTATACGTTCAATATGGTCGGTTGCCAACGCTTGGTGATTACGCTTGCCGTTCCTGGGTTTCCGGCAATTCACCAGAATCCTGCGCGGTCGATTTTAGCTCCGGGCAAACGGTTTATATCGGTGTCAATGGGTATGAGTCAGGTGATTACACGCTTTCAGTAGATAGCGTAGCGGGCTCTGGTACGGTCATTCGTCAACGCAGTGGACGCATTGAGTGGAATGGCTGGAATCTGGACTATGACACCTTTGCGCTTGCCGATGGCCTGACCTTGCACGATGTCAGCTATGAGGGTACGCCGATCCTGAATCAGGCGAGCTTCCCCATAATGTCCGTTTACTACGACGACAATGCTTGTGGCCCATACGCTGACAGGCTTAACGGTCCGCAGGCGAGTGTTGAATGGGCCGATGACGCGTTACTGGTAGCACGAGAATATACCCAGAACGGTGTGCAATGGTTCGAGCTGGGTATACGTGAATTTATTGGGTCATACGATATCTACCAAGTGTGGTACTTCAGTGCTGACGGATCGCTCGACGGGCATGTATTCAGTCGAGGCTTGCAATGCGATATCGGGCACATTCACTATCCAATGTGGCGCTTCGACTTCGATATTGATGGTGATGGAGATGATCATATACTTCGAGAGACGGCCGCCGGAGCATTCACAAGATATACAACCGAATTCGAGACAAGCGCAACAGCGGCGTATCAGCATGGCTGGTTCGTTGAGGATGCGCTCTCGGGATATCGTGTAAGAATTGATTTTGATGACGGCGCCTGGAACCTGCCTGGCGATGTTGTGCCAGCGACCGCCTATGAAGACAATCGCATCGGCGGCATGTTGTATAAAGAATCCGAGAAAGGCTGGACCGGTGGGCCGTCGCGCTTCTTTCCCTACGACAATGGTGAAAATATCGACGGTGCCGATATAGTGATGTGGTACCGCGGTTACCTGCCGCACTCTCCTGATGAGGGAAGCGCTCTTTGGCATTCCACAGGTGTGAGGATTAGAACCGATGTTCAGCCGGTAATTGATACTGACGGTGATGGCTTACCTGACGATATCGATCCCGATGACGATAACGATGGCATACCCGACGAACTCGACCCTAACCCGCTGGTTCCTGATGATGTGCCTGGAGTCGTGTCAATTGATACCACGATCGCCGTTGGTACTGATGATGTAGAGCAGCGAGGTGGAGGTCGCGTTGACTTTGATAGCAGCGATCTGGAGCTTATCTTTGATGCCAATGTCAATCAGACTATCGGTTTGCGTTTTGATGAACTTGATATACCTCAAGGTGCAAACATCGTAAGAGCGTACCTGCAATTCCAGACTGACGAACGAAGTTCAGGTCCGGCAACCTTAAATATCCATGGAGTGGCTAGTGATGATGCCGGTCCCTGGCAGAGTACCCGTTTCGATGTCAGCAGGCGGTCGCGTACCAGTACCTCCGTTTCTTGGGCGCCTGATGCCTGGAATCAGGTAGGAGAGTCTGCTGTCGGGCAAAGGACGCCGGATCTTGCTGCACTGGTGGAAGAAGTTGTTGGCCGCAGTGGGTGGCAGCCAGGAAACGCGATTTCATTTGTTATTCAGGGTAGTGGTGAGCGTGTGGCTGAGGCCTATGAGGGCTCTCGTGCTGGTGCGGCAAAATTGCACGTCGAGTATGAGTCGGTAAATGGTAATTCAGCGCCACAAGCGGATGCAGGACCAGACCAGTCAATCTCGATTGCGGCGTCAGCAACGCTAACCGGTTCGGTGCTTGATGATGGACTGCCGGTGCCTCCCGGTGAAGTTTCCATACTCTGGAGTAAAGTGTCCGGTCCGGGCGACGTCAGTTTCAGCGATGCATCCAGCGATACGACCAATGCGCTATTTTCCGCTCCGGGCACGTACATCATTCAGCTCACTGCGGATGACGGACAGTTTCGTGATCGCGAGACTCTGGTTGTAGAGGTTCAAAGTGAATCCGGCAGTAGAATTATCGAATCACGGGTTACATCCCGCAACGATGATGCTGAGGAAGATACAGCCGGTGCAATCGAATTACGCAGTTCCGATCTGGAACTCGGTGTGGAGTCGACAGCCCAGACTGTGGGTATACGATTCAACGCTGTTGATATACCGCCGGGTGCGACGATAACAGCGGCGTCCATTCAATTCACTGTCGACGAGCCAAACCGAGGTGCATCTTCATTGACAATCTATGGTGAGGCTAGCGGCAACGCTACTGCGTTCTCGTCTGCTATTGGTAACGTGTCCAGTCGACCGCAGACAGTGTCGTCTGTGGATTGGTCACCTGCCTCCTGGACAGTGGTTGGTGCGGCAGGCAATGAGCAACGCACACCAGATCTTTCGGTGATCGTTCAGGAAATCATCAATCAGAATGGCTGGAGTCAGGGCAATTCGTTGGTGTTGTTGGTCGTGGGAAGCGGGCAGAGAACAGCTGAATCTTTTGACGGTGATAATTCAAGCGCACCTGTATTGCGGGTGGAGTTTCAGTAGGTGTATAGAGGAGTGGCTTTGCAATGGAGCCATTCCGGTTTATTTCCCAGCCCTTGGTAACAGGGGTTTCTGAACGCCAGATTATCCTTGCAGACATTTGGGAATTTAAATTGAATGCTTTGCATTCAGAGCCTTGCATTCGCCACGCGGTTATTGGCAAGGCTTACGGTTTCGGTCGGCAAATCGTAGGGTCCATCGTTCAGAAGCGGTAGAGGCTGCTTTCTGGCTATCAACATTGTGATGATTGTCACAATTTCAAGGCCTGTTTGACCGGCATCCTCCAGATGCCGAAATTGTTTGGCCTGGTGTCTGTCGTAGTCATATCGACCATTGCGAAAATGCAGTGAGACCCTTTGTGATGGGCAGAAAAGCCTGGTTGTGTGCGGCGTCCGTTGATGGCGCTAAAGCCAGTGCCAATTTATACAGCTTGGTGGAAACCGCCAAAGCCAATGGACATGAGCCTCACAGCTATATCCAGCATATGTTAAGCAAACTACCTGCCGCTCAATCGCTGGAGGATATTGAAGCTTTATTGCCGTCTAACTTGAAACCACTCCACTATGCAAGGTGTATGGCTTACAGGTCATGGTGGCTTCGATAAGCTTGAGGTGCGAGATGATATTCCGATTCCCTCGTTAGGCAGCCGCGATGTGTTGATTCGTGTGGCTGCGGCCGGGCTAACAACACGGATGTAAACACCCGAATTGGCTGGTATTCAAAGCAGGAATCAGCTAGTGAAGACGCAAGTTGGTACGGTACACCGCTTCGGCTTCCGAGAATTCAGGGGGCAGATGTCTGTGGACGAATCGTTGCTGTGGGACCAGAGGTTAGTTCACAAAGAATCGACGAACGAGTATTGATCGAACCTTGTATTCGAGAGGTCAATGGTCAAAGTTTAAACATGCCCTGGTATCTTGGTTCGGAATGTGATGGGGGACTTGCTGAGTACACTGCGGTTGCAGCGTGTCATGCGCATCGGATTGAAAGTCGGCTCAGTGATGCGGAGCTGGCATCTTTCCCCTGCTCATATTCTACTGCGGAGAATCTTCTGACTCGAACGAACGTTGCGTCCGGAGATACCGTATTGGTTACGGGTGCATCTGGCGGGGTAGGTTCGGCGGTTATTCAACTGGCCAAGGCGCGCGGCGCAACTGTAGTCGCTGTAACCAGTGCAAATAAATCGGAGAACCTGCTTCAACTTGGTGCTGATCGAACAACTCTTAGAGATGTAAATCTTGAGCAGGCTCTTGGACGCGACAGCATCGATGTTGTTATCGATCTGGTGGCTGGGCCGCAATGGCCAATACTTCTCGATATTCTTAGACCCGGAGGACGCTATGGTGTCTCCGGTGCCATCGGCGGTCCACTGGTGGAGCTGGATGTTCGGACGCTGTACCTGAAGGACTTGAGTTTTTTTGGTTGCACCGTTCTGGATCCGAGTGTTTTTTCCAATCTGGTAAGGCATATTGAGCAAGGATATGTTCTGCCTCTGGTTGCCGAAACTTACCCACTCGAGCAAATCGCTGATGCACAGGTAGCATTTTTAGAGAAAAACCACGTCGGTAAAATCGTACTAACCGTTGACGGGTAGATGCAAAACACTGGATGTCCGCTTGTGAGGGTATTACAGGAATTTCATCGCAATTCGATGGTACCCATTACGCGAGGCTCGAAAAATGTAGCAGGGCTTCGACTAGTTTGAAACCAGCCCCAATAGCTATCTCTGTCACCCCCTGTATTATCATCGTTCAACTGTAATTCCATACCAAAAGGTTGCTCTGGATTGATGTTTAACGATGTTAATGGAATAGCAATCTCCCAGGTGTAAACCGGGGAACACAAACAGTTGAAGAATCTCAGGCCTTCAGGTATCGGCTGAGAACCACTGGCACCGCGTGAAATTCTGCCTGATGAGTTTCCTTCCTGATCGAGCAGCGCAATAATGATACTTGTGTCATCTACTCCATCGTAGCTGGTTCCTCGACTTAAATTCCCATCGAAGAAAAGTTCGACAGAGTCGTCATGATAAAGAATGGTTGAGTCAGCTCTTGCATCAGCGCCCTGGGCGTCGCGATTCTCACCGAAGATATACAGGTACAAGTGGGTTCCATCATGCATACCTGCCCACAAGAATTCTGCATTGCCGTCGGTTCTCTGCGTGTTGGTGTCAACATTACTGAGCAAATTATCAATGAATAAACGATTGGCATCTGTATCACTGAATTGTGCCTGATCCCAAACATCATCATATAGCCCGTCGATTAAGGGCGCTTCACTGACCTGAACACGGGGAAGTGAGACAGTTACCGGATCGGGAACAACCGATCCCGGCTTGCTGTCAGGGTCATTGGGATCAGTACCCGCATCAATCTCCGCCAAGTTACTGGATCCATCGTCGTCAGTATCAAATCTTTCGTTACCGCTACTTTGGTATTGATCGGATGTGATTGAGAGCGAACTGTTGGTTGTAACAGCAGCTTGTCTCTGATCGTATTGTGCCAGTAAAAGTCCGCTACTGTTGGTCCATTCAATGGTCAGAATATATGGAGTATCCGGTGCAACCTGAATAGTGACGGTCCAGGCATCACCGACACGTGTTGCCGCTACTTCGGTGCCATCTACTTGTACATTGACACGAAGCTCATCAGGATTAAGGGCTCGCGCGTTTAAAAAACCCGGTGTGGATATGAACAGTTTGCCCGCTGTGGAGCTATCGGTGCTTTCAATGCCGACACCTGATTCTTCGGTGCAGCCTGCTACCAAAAATGCGCACAGCAGAATTGAGCTAGTGCTCTGGAATGACTGCCGGATAACCGACTGTATGGCCCACTTCATTCAATTGATTTAAATGCTTGAAATTTCAATGACAGTATCACTCCTATTCATTGCCTTCAAGTAAGCATTGGCACTTTGTACAACCACACTGCAAGCCCGGTTGCCAAGTTTAGGGTTAGTGTCTTTAATGTGTAGTTAAGTGATTGAAAATTAATGGAAATTTCACTCGACTTGCAAGGTGTTTTAGTCTGTGAGGCCATTCTTGTATGGCTTTTAAGCATGCGCAAAGTGAAACTGCGCTTTGTACATCGGGACGCACTGTGTGCATTTATAAGCGTGCCCGCGCGAGATACTTGGAGCTTCTTTTTTTTCCGGGAAAACCAAGAAAGGCGAGTAGGGAGGATATCCGCATTCCACTTATATTTTGAATTTTCGACAGAACTCTTTAAAGAAAGGTTCGAAGCGTCGGTTTCCTTCTGCAGTTGTCAGTGGCGAGCTAAATACTGAGGGTGTGGTAAAAATGCGTAAATCAGACAAGGAATTGCTGAACATCTTTAGGCCAGCCTGCTTGAGTTCGGTCTCTGTTTCAGCGTTGCTTTTACGTAGATTTCTGCGATTAATAAATCCGTAGCTGATCAGCTCTTCGTCCATCTCGGCTTTAAAGGTCTTGCATTCGTCAAGGATTTCCATGAATTCCTGAGTGGCAATAGCGTCAATCCCGGAACCGATGACGGGTACAAGAATTCCGTCGCAGTTATACAGCAGCATCACCGTTGGATTATCTGCCTTTTTGTCGGTCATTCGAGGAATATCTATGAAAATGACATCATAATCACCACCGAATCGCTTCAGAAACGTATTGACTCGCCTGGGACTTAATGCCTCCACTTCAATAAGGGGTGTGTCATCCGGATAGTATTCAATTTCCTGTTCGTACATTGCCGATACTGAGGCTTGCGAATCGCAGTCAATGATGAGTACTTTTTTGTTTTTTTGTTCAGCAACCGCCACGGCTACCATCATGGTGACAACCGACTTTCCAACACCGCCTTTGGAATTGCAAATACTGAAAATTTTGGGTTCTTTGGCCATTGAAAGACTGGGTAGCAACGTGATTTTAAGGTCAGCGTAGGAGACCAGATTTCGGCTGGCATTTCAACCGTCAAATGTGCGGCGCGCGGCTAGTCGTGGTTACGTGTGATCCAGATATACCCTTACACATCAGGTAATAGCAAACCCGTCAACGCCTATCCTTATAACTGGTAATAATTATTAGTCTCTTCGGATAGTTGACGATTTCTAAAATCGGAGTAGTATCCGGTTCTAACAAGGCTGACCAATGCTGGGCGGCTTTGCACATACCTATAACAGGCAACGGGAGATTCGATATGGAAATGTTTGGCATCCATAAGTCATTTGCGATCTCAGCACTCCCAGGTTTTTCTGCGGGAGCGACAACCTCTTAAGCCTGTTTGTGTCGGCCCTAGTCGCCGACTCTTAAAAAACTCTATTCGAGGTTCCGCTTCTGCAGGCTTACCGGCAGCCTGTTGGCGTTTCCGTTCGATTTCCAATCTGAATGCGTCTCTCAGGCAATGCCACAGGCTTTGCGGACTTCGCGTACCCGCGTGGTTTTTACTGATGACACGACAATGAATACGAAAGAAGAAATTTTAAAGGAACCCGATGGTGCATCTGTTTCTCTATCTAAAACAACCGCTTTGATGCAGTTGTGGCTGCTGGCGCGTACCGAGTTACGGCGATTTGGTTTTGCTGTGGGCGCGATGGTATTAGGCAATGCTTTTCTGTTTACGCCGCCGCTGATTGGGAAGTATGCGATAGATGCGCTGGGTTCCGGACACCTTGATGACGCATCAGCACCTATTCTCGCCATTGCCACCACAGCGAGTAACCAGGCTATAACTCTGAAGAGTTATCTCGTTGTATCGGGTGTGCTTATGGTGCTGGCAACCGCTGTGGCTGGTGTTTTCCTGTTTGCCCGCGGGCGCCTTACAGCGCTTGCCTCGGAGGCTATTGCGATGCGATTGCGACAGCGCTTGTATCAGCGATTGCATCACAGTCGCGCGTCGTTTTTTGATAATGAAGCGACGGGCGATCTTGTACAACGTTGCAGCTCTGACGTGGAGACAGTGCGTGTTTTTCTGTCATCGCATAGCGTGGAAATATGCCGCTCTGTGTTGTTGGCTGTCTGCGTGACTCCAGTCTTGTTCTGGATGGACACTACTCTGGCTCTTCTGTCGTTGTGCCTGATGCCTCTGTTGTTGTATTGGTCTTACCTTTTCTTTTCGAAGATGAAGCGATTGTTTCTGGTCACTGATGAAGCTGAAGGCCGATTAACCGCAACACTGCAAGAAAATCTAACCGGTATTCGGGTGGTTCGCGCGTTCAATCGTCAGCAATTTGAAATTGACAAATTCGCCACATACAACGGGGAATATCGAGAATGCGACTACCGCATGGTGACGTTAATGAGCTTGTTCTGGGCTAGCAGTGATTTTCTGGTGCTGACACAAATAGGTGTGGTGTTAATTGCTGGTGCCTGGCTGGTTAGCCTTGGGGCAATTTCCATCGGCGAACTGTTTGCGTTTACCACATATATCGGAATGGTGGCCTGGCCTGTTCGTCACTTAGGTCGCGTGTTAGTCGATAGTGGCAAGGCGACAGTCGCAATTAATCGCATACACCACATAGTTTCTCAAGAGGCTGAGCCTGAAGGGGTAATTCCTGTCATAGATCACTTTATGGGAGACATCAATTTGCAAGACGTCTCGGTAGCTTTTGGTGACGGTGCCGAAGCTGTCGTAGCGCTTGATAAAGTCAGTGTGCACATCCACGCAGGGGAGACTCTGGCTTTAGTGGGAGCGCCAGGCAGCGGTAAGAGCACCCTTATTAACGTATTGCTTAAGCTGCATGTCTATAGCAATGGTTCCGTTAGCTTTGCTGGTCACGAGCTGGCTGGCCTTGATCGTTTCTGGATACGTAACCAGATTGCTTTAGTGTCGCAGGAGCCCTTTTTGTATTCGCGCTCTATCGCACGCAATCTAGATGTTGCCGGGAAAAATATCAGCGACGACGCAAGAAGAAATGCTTGTCGAATGGCAGCCTTGCACGACACGATTGAGGGCTTTAGCGATGGCTATGACACCATGATTGGAGAACGTGGTGTGACTTTGTCCGGTGGGCAACGTCAGCGTCTTGCTATAGCTCGTGCATTGTTGAAAGAGGCACCGATTCTGGTATTGGATGATGCATTGTCCGCTGTAGATACCGAGACTGAACAGCATATTCTCGGAGCACTAAGGCAGCGTGATTGCCGGCAGACTACGTTCATCATTGCACATCGTTTGTCAACGGTGCGCAAGGCAGACCGAATTCTGGTTATGGATAGTGGGCGTGTAGCCCAACTTGGTACGCACGAAGAACTCATTGCATTGCCTGGATTATATCGTGATTTATGCGGGATTCAACGTGAACTGGATGCATCGATTGATAGTGATCTTGAGCGTGCCGTGCACCGGCCGCTGTCGGCGTAACCGTTGATCTGATCATCAATCAACATAAGCTGGGAAAATATTATGAATGATTCAGAACTTGCTGAGGATGGCTTGTATCTTGATGAGGACAGTCTGCCATCTAGAGAAAATAAGCATGGAAATAGCACAGACGGTGCCGTGGCAGGTCAAGTATCCCGACTTGATATGTGGCGACAGCTTGCGCGTTATGCCGGTAACTATCCGCATTTGCTGTGGTCGATAGCCGTGCTGGCAGTAGTCACTGCAGCAATGGATTTGAGTTTCCCGCTAGTAACGCGAGCGGTCATTGATGCTATTGCGGAATCGCCTGATGATGTAAATTTGTATAAATATGCTTCTATGTACGGCGGGGCCACACTGGGTATTGCCTTATGTATTGCCGGTTTTATCCGTGTGGGTGGCAGGCTTCAGACACATCTGACGCACGATATTCGCCGTGATGCGTTTGCCAATCTGCAGCGCCTGTCATTTAGCTATTACGATCATCGCCCTGTTGGATGGCTGATGGCGCGGATGACGTCGGATTGCGAGCGTATCTCAGGTATTCTGGTGTGGGGCTGGCTGGACTTGATATGGGGTGTCACCCTGATGGTCGCCATTGTTGTCACCATGTTCATCCTTAATGCAAGCGTAGCGGTTGTAGTGCTTTCAGTATTGCCGGTTCTGGTTTTTGTGTCGTTTCTTTTTCAAAATCGTTTGCTCGTCAGTGCACGTGCAACTCGAGCAATCAATAGCCGCATAACCGCGAGTTATAACGAAGCGATTACAGGTGTGCTGACGAGCAAAGCATTCGTGCGCGAGGATAGCAATCAACAGGAGTTCGATTGTCTTACCTCACGCCTTGCTCAAAACGGTGTACGAAATCTCACCTATGGCGCTATCTATCTACCTGTTGTGGTAACACTGGGTAGTCTTGCTATCGGGCTGGCTATGGTATTTGGTGGTTATTCAATGATAGGTGGGGCAATTTCTACTGGAACGCTAATTGCCATTCTTGCGATTGCTCGCCAGATGTACGAGCCAGTGGAGGAAATCAGCGGGCGATTTACAGAACTGCAAATCGCTCAGGCCTCGGCAGAGCGTGTGTTGTCGCTTATCAATGAAGTGCCAAAAATTGTTGATGACTCTGAACATGTTGTCGATGTAGGAGAGGCACGTATACGTCAAGTTGAGTTGGAGAATGTACACTTTGCCTATGCATCAGGGCAGCCAGTCTTAGACAATATTAACTTGACCGTGCAGAGTGGTGAGACAATCGCGATTGTAGGGCACACTGGTTGTGGAAAAAGCACACTGGTGAATTTAATCTGCCGGTTTTATGAGCCCACCTCGGGTAAGGTGTTAATCAATGGGGTGGATTATCGGCAGTTGGGTCTTGACTGGTTGCAGTCCAATCTGGGTATGATTCTGCAACAACCACATGTGTTCAGCGGTACCGTGCGAGAGAACATTCGTTATGGCCGATTAAATGCCACTGATAGCGAGGTGGAGGATGCCGCGCGCAGTGCTGATGCCCATGATTTCATTACGCAGCTACCTAATGGTTATGAAACACAAGCCGGTGAAGGTGGTACACGGCTTTCTTCGGGTCAGAAGCAACTGCTGTCACTAGCCAGAGCGGTATTGTCAGATCCTGAAATACTGGTTATGGATGAAGCCACATCATCTATTGATACACAAACCGAGCAGCGCATTCAGCGTGGTATGAGTGCCGTGTTCAAAGGGCGTATAGCTTTTGTGATTGCACACCGGCTAGTTACAATACGGGATGCAAGCAGAATTCTTGTGTTACACGAGGGACGAATAGTCGAGGAGGGTTCGCATGCTGAGCTAATGGCTGCAGGCGGGCGATATCGGTCCATGGTTGGACTGCAAAGCCTGGCACAGTCAACGAAAGTATTGCAGGCATCGGCATGAAAGCTGTCATGGGTATTGGGGGGCGGGGAGTAGGTAAAGCCCGGTGATTCCGAGTAACTCCTTGTAATAAGAGGAATTAGTCATCGGTATATCAAATTTCGATTTGACTTAATTGTGAGTTTTCTTAAACTGCTGGCACGGTGGCACTAAGCTGCCGGGTCACCACCGCATAGCCGCTTGGCACGATGCACCCCTAACTCATCATTTCTGGAGCATGAATGAACATCTTTCGAAAATCTGCGATTAGCGTCGGCATTGCCGCTGCTTCTCTTTTCAGCGCTGCCTTGCAGGCAGATGATCAGGAGTTGGCATACAAGCCAGGTGAAGGTGCTTTCACTTGGGACAGTTACACGGCATGGGCGGAATCTGCGCCTGATTTGAGTGGTCAGAGAGTCACAGTAGCCGGACCTTGGCTGAACCCCGAGGATGACTTTTTCAGAAGTGCATTGGCGTATTTCAGCGTTGCCACCGGTGCCGAGGTTGTATATTCCGGATCGGATTCGTTTGAGCAACAGATCGTGGTCGATGTTGAAGGTGGCTCTGCACCGAACATCGCCGTGTTTCCTCAACCAGGACTTGCCGCTGTGTTGGCTTCCAAGGGACATCTGGCACCGCTGGGTGAAGACATGGCAAGCTGGGTTCGTGATAACTACGCCGCTGGTCAATCCTGGGTAGATCTGGGCACCTACGCGAACATAGATGGCAAAGATCAGATGTACGGGTTCTTCTACAACGTCAATGTAAAATCTCTGGTCTGGTACAGCCCTGAAAACTTTGATGATGCTGGTTACGAAGTGCCGGATTCTATGGAAGGTCTTAAAGCACTGACAGAACAAATCGTTGCCGACGGGGAGACACCCTGGTGCATTGGTTTAGGTTCCGGGGCGGCAACAGGTTGGCCTGCAACCGATTGGGTTGAAGACATGATGCTGCGTACGCAGTCACCCGAAGTTTACGACCAATGGACGACCAACGAAATTCCGTTTGATGATCCAAGAGTGGTCGCGGCAATAGAAGAGTTTGGCTGGTTTGCGCGCGATGATAAAAAAGTTGCGGGTGGTGCTGGTGCCGTGGCTTCAACAGATTTTCGCGACAGCCCTAAGGGTATGTTCACATCGCCGCCTCAGTGCTACATGCATCGACAAGCTTCGTTCGTTCCGGCGTTCTTTCCCGAAGATGTTGAGTTCGGTGTTGATACCGACTTCTTTTACCTGCCGGGATACGCAGAGAAAGATCTTGGCAGTCCCGTATTAGGTGGTGGTACAGTCATGGCTGTCACTAATACATCGGCAGCAACCCTTGAACTGATGGAGTTTTTCAAGTTACCCATTGCTCATGAAGTCATGATGGCTCAGACAGGATTTTTAACACCTCATACAGGTGTGAATCCCAAAGCCTATAAAGATGACACGCTGCGCGGCCTGGGTGACATTTTGCTGGGTGCAACAACGTTTCGATTTGACGGATCCGATCTAATGCCCGGTGGTGTTGGAGCGGGCACGTTCTGGACCGGAATGGTCGATTACACCGGTGGCAAAGACGCTGCGGAAGTCGCTACAGATATTCAGAAGAGCTGGGACGATTTAAAATAATTTGCGTTGTATAAAAGTTACTTGATGTTGCACGCAGTGAAGACTTCATCTGAACCTTTCCTTCAGCTTCGTGTCCAGTTCTGAGCGTTAGAAAGCTCTACCATCGTTATTCCCGCTCAGGCGGGAATCTTTGTTTGCCTATGGGATCTCCGCTTTCGCAGGAATCCCATAGATTTTTACATTACAAGGGTTTAACGTATTGTTGCCGCAGAGCCCTGTCGATTATTTTACTGAGTTACCCGAGTCCAACGTTGGGATCGGCAGATGAAGGCGATACAACCTGATACATCCAGCACGTCTTTGTTCAGGGACATTTTCGATTTGTAGGTCTTATCTTTGCTGGGGTCCCAGATTTTTCCGCCAGACCAACGATTCTCGCCCTTACTTACCATATCCCAAATCATTTTTTCACCCAGAAATTCGTACTGGGAATCTGGTTCGCCCTTCAGGTCGTTAGCCTGCTGTATCACACCACACACGGCGTTCCCGCAGTTTTCTATGGAGACAAAAAGATACCCTTTGTCTGTGGATTCCGTTTGCCACAGGCCAAGAATTCCTTCCTCTGATGCATGTGCCTGAAAACTAATGAGCAACCACACCGTGCTCAGTGCAATTCGTATGTTGGAATGCATTAATTCAGTGTTTCGTATGAGGCTAGGTTGATGGTACAAGTGGAAAACTACCACAGTCAATGTTAATTTTCAGCGCAGTCACCGGGCTTCATTTCCATTCTTCAGGTATCAGCATCAGCACAGATCGAGTTTTTACCAGTTCGTTGAGTGGAGCCAAGTAAAATTGCCATTCCCCGCATCATGACAAGACGCGTCTTGACCATCCTGGTTAAAACTTGCAGTAGGCGCATGGCATTTCTTGAGTGTTGCGCTGGTGAACACGTATCAGTGAAGCGTCATTCGTCTTCCTGGTATCTGGCTAACGCCTTTCGGATTGACTATCGAATACGAACGTACTGAGTCCGACGGCCCCTTTGAATTAACAGAAGAATCTCTTGTTGATTGGTTTCAGCCAACTGTTCCAGCTCATCGACTGTGCTTATAGCTCGTTGATTGACTGACAAAACGATATCACCAGCCTCCAGACCATATTGATCAAAACTTGAACCCTGTGATACCGAGCTGACGACAATATATTTAGCTCCGCTGGAGCTGGTGTGCGACTCAAATTCGACGCCTTCAAGCAGCGGATTCATATAGACCAGCTGTTCAACCACCGCATCAATATCGACCGCTACATTGTCTCGTAAAACTGATAATTGCATTCTCTGGCCCAGGCGCACCAGGCCAATACGGTTTTTGACAGCCTTGATGTCGCGTACTGGCCTACCGTCTATCGCTGTGATGACGTCTCCCACCTGTAAACCGGCTTTGTCTGCAGACGATCCTTCTCGAATACGGCTGATGATGACACCATAGCGAGCCTGAACACCAAACGCTTCTGCAAGTTTCGGTGTTAGTTCTTGCGCAGCAATACCTAAAGCTCCTCGTTTAACTTCGCCGTATTCGATGAGTTGATCAATAATACTAACCGCCATATTAGCGGGAATGGCAAAACCGATACCCACGTTGCCACCACTTGGCCCAACTATCGCGGTGTTTATTCCGATAAGCTCACCCGTCAATCCAACCAGAGCACCGCCACTGTTACCGGGATTAATCGAAGCATCGGTTTGAATGAAATCTTCAAAGGCTTCAATTCCCAAACCACTGCGTCCCAATGCACTGACGATCCCCGATGTTACCGTTTGACCCAGACCAAATGGGTTGCCGATGGCGACGCAAAAATCGCCCACACGCAAGGCAGATGAGTCAGCCCATTCAAGCGCGGTCAAATCGCTTAAATCTATTTTAATAAGAGCTACATCAGCTTCTGGATCAGTGCCAACGGTGGTGGCAACTGCTTCTCGTCCATCGGCAAGAGTGACCAGTATTTTTGATGCATTTTCAATGACATGATTGTTAGTAACGATGTATCCGTTTTCAGCATCAATGACTACACCTGATCCAAGGCTTTGTGGTCTGGGATTTGTGTTGGTTTCAGGGAAATCAAAAAAACGCCGGAAGAATGGATCGTCCATGAGCGGATTGCGTTGCGGGGTTGGTCCTAGAGTCGAGATATTGACAACTGCAGGGGTAACCTTGTCGAGCATCGGGGCCAGGCTTGGGACCGCATGCCCGTCTACAAAGGCCGGTAGAGCGCCTGCTACCGCCACTGTACTCACTCCACCCAAACCGATTAACAGAACACCAAGCATGGTAGCCTTGAAGTTCATATTCACTGTTTCAAACCTCTTGATTGAGTCCGTATTGCTTCATCACGTGCTGAGCCAGAAAATCACCTGCAGGTGCCTCAGCCGGAATACGGGAAAGTATTCCTTAACGAGTTGCTTTTGTCACCAACGCGGCAGAAAAATGATTCACCAATAGCAACAATGATGAGAATTGTGCCCGTCCCGATCGGACGCTCACGAGAGCACACTAGCGTATGATCAGATCAATAAGGTTGCCACATACACTATCTGGGTAGCAAGAAAGGAACAGCGGTTTTACTGAACATAACGGGCTACCACGCCTGCAAGCAGCCAATCCATGTCTCCTACGGCAAGTGGATTGATAGCCTGGGCGAGCGAGTAGTGTTTATCCGCTTTTTGTTTGTCTCCATTCGCTTGAAAAACGACTCCAGCGGTAGCGTGCAATTCTGCACTGCGATAAGGTGATGTCAAAAGTATCTTAAGCAACCGGGTTGCCTGGGGTATCTGGCCGAGCCTGGTGTGTGCCTGTACGAGTTGTACCGCAGCCTCTCCAGCTGGACGCAAGCGGTAGTTGTTTTGCGCCAGTTGTAGCGAGCGCTGACTGTCTCCGGATTGCAGAAAATGTGAAAGTGCGTGTCCGGACATGAGTTCAGGAATTTTAGTGATTCTGTCTTCGTACCATTGATTAGTTTTCTCTCGTAAGCTGACTGCCTCATTCTGGTCGGTCTTGTTGTTTCTAACCGCCAGAATGTCTACAAGTGCGCTCATGAAAACTGGCGAACCCGTGCGCTTGATTAAATCGCGGTATTTTTTCTCCGCCATTTTATCCCGCCCCTGCAAGGCGTCGATTTCGGCGATATGTTCCTCTAATAGCCAATAATCAGGAAACACACCAAGCCCATCGTTATAGTGGGCGATTGCATCATCCAGTTTTCCTTGTTCCAGATCCAATATCCCGAATTGCAACTTCAACCATGAGCGTAGGTGCGCCGATTGCCCGGTTACGCGTTGCTCCGCGCGTTCATACCAACGCTCGGCTTCTTGAAATTGTGCAAGTTGTGCGTGATAGTGTGCCAGCCGAGTTGCACTGTTTACACTGGGAGCAATAGCTTCCAGTTGGTCATAGGCCTCTTTCGCTTGTGCGTATTGCCCGGTGTACAACAATACATCGGCACGTATCCCCTGGATCTTCTGCTTAGTGGGAGTATCAACCAGTAACGCCGACTCGGCCTTTAGTAAATCGGACTCGATTTCTGGTAACCGATGTACGGCGAAGTGTAAAGTTGCCCGAGTCAGCGCAGGCCCAGCTCGCTCACCTGAGATGGAAAATATTTGGTTCATGACGTTGAGTGCAGAATGATAGTCATCAAAATCCCCCGTTAGATGGGCACGCTCGAGATAGCTCTTCGCCACCGCTTCCAGGTGCAACCAGGAGTCAGGTCGTTGAGATGCAACTGTAATGTTTGCTTGTAGTCTTTGATCTATTCGTGCGAGTTCCACATCGTAGTGTGGCGCGCTATGTTCAGAAGCATGGGTTGATGTCAGCTGGAATATCAGTGTGCTCATGGCAACGAGAAAAAGCGCGCCCGAAGATTTTGACAGTCCGACTACAGACAAAATAAGTCTGTTAAAAACCCGAGAAAGTGATGCTGATGCGGATTTGATTATCGCCATGTTGCATGGATTGTTCGTCAATTTCATCAACCGGTACCTTCAATTATCTGCTTAAGTGATTTTTTAATCGTTGGATGGAACAACAGGTGAACTTACCTGGCTATAAGCTTATGAAGATAGCCAGGTAAGTCACTGCTTTACCCGAGTAGGGAAAAAAGATATTTTGCTCTTATATCTAACTAGTGTGGCGTAGCCAGAAACGGAAACTCCGTGCCGAATGGCTTGTCGTTTTCAGCCGGGTTCAGTACCCCCACCAACGCATCCGGAGCATGAGGCGGTGTGTCTCCGCTTAGTTCAAGCAGGGCAACCGCAAGTGTCACATCGATAACAGGGTCAGATAACAGGCGTCCATTTGGAAATCCGGCTGCGGTGTTTGTGTCCAGTTTTATCGTATCCGGGATTATCAGGGGCACGGCAAATTCTGCACAGCTACCGCTACCATCACCAACGACGGTACAAGGTGACAATCCCAAGTCCATCAACTGTGAATCCAATGCTGTGTGAAGTGACGATAGGCTGTTCAGGATTTCAGGAACAAATGTACCGGCTATATCATCTGTTGGATTGGATTCATTATAGGAATCTTTACTGGCAATGAGTGCTGTTGATATAGCTGGCATACCTGACCGGTCTACGCGCGTATAGTCTCCCGGTGCTTCGGTGCGAAAATCAAAGTCCGGTGTCGTTGGTGTCGTCGGAGTAGTTGGCGCTGGGGATGTTGGCGCTGGGGTTGCGTCATCACTGTCAGAGCAAGCCGTTAACAATCCGCCAGTCATCGCTAAGGGAATCAGGATGTTTTTGAAAGATTTATTCATGTCGAATTCCTTTAAAGAGATGACGTAGTGGCCCATGTTTGCAGCGCACCGCCGGCAGACATGATCGTATCGACCGGTAACTGGAGAGCAATGGCAGTCACATTCAGACCCGCGACATCATCCCTGGCTGGATCAAATGCCAGCATGCCTGTGCTAACCGTTGTTCTAAACCCGGTTTGATCAAAAAAGAAGGGGTCGTCGGCTAATCCAGCCCAGGCGGTTAACTGATTGTTAGACAGTATGGTATCGACAGGGCCCTCCAGTGATACGCCTTCAATTCCAGAGACTTGTAATCCCCAGCTACCATCGACTGCCTGTGAAAAACGGGCGTATATATTGAGATCGGCTACACCATCAGCCGTAGCCGAAGTATCGAAGTGAAGTGTATAGAGAATGTCGCGATTATAATTAGCAGGCAATTCGGGCGCCGCAAACGTGCCGAATGTTAGAACTAGATTCAGTTGCTCATCGTCATGCCATGCATAGTAATCACCAATATCCGCTGCAAGCTGTGCAGTCGCACCCGGTGCTTCCTGATGATCGGCGGTATGTGCTGTACTTAAGGTTAGTGATGCAATAGCAAGCACAGCGAATTTTGTGCCCAGTTTACTTCTTGATTGGTTTTCGAACATATTCACATTCCTGGTTTGGTCTTCACTAAGTCCCTACGCACAGGGTCTATAGAAAGTTGCAAGGAATGAATGTTTTTTTTTGAGCTATAGATGTGCTCAGTCGATATTGCGTTTGGGGAGAAAGTCACCGTGAGCTACGACAGGGCCGGTGGGGCCGGAAGTTGTTAAGGCTCCGACAGGCTCAATACTGACACCAAACAAATCCGAACCGTCAATTAGAGAGTCGACGTGAAATGTTCGTGAGGTGCCCGGCTCTTCTGGTAGCAGTGCAACTGGCCTGACCGAGGACCGATCAGGTAACGCTTGCCACAATTGAAAATCCCTGGATTCATCCAATGAGGGTGGGGCCAGTGCCGTGACACGCACTCGCAAATTTCCATAGTCAGTCTCAACCAGGAAAAACGGTTTGCCATCTTCATCGCTGAGTACGACGGCAAGTCCATCGACACTTAATGGTAGTGTGGTCTGTTTGGTGGTTTGTTGTACTAACAGCAATCCGAGTACGAGGCTTGCCGCCGTTGCCAACCCTGCGAGGGTAGGCCAAACCTGGAATTTGCGTACAGGCGCGCCCGGTTTCATGACACGTTGCTCTGATTGATTGTCACCTGTGTTCTTAGATTCCACGCTAATAGAGTCAGGCGCGGAATCTGGGTTTGTGTCAGCACCTTCATCATTCAGGCTGCGGACTCGTTGAAGAATTTGCGGCAGAACATGTTCGCCCGGCACAAATTCACGGGGTGTCTCGTTCAACCCCGTCAACTGTTGTTCCCATCTTGCGACTTCGGCCTGAATGCTCGTATCGTGTGCCAGTATGCGTTCAAATAACTCGAGATCTTTGCCACGCAATGTGCCAAGCACATATTCGCCTGCACGTACCGACCACCAGCGCTCGTCAGGAGAGTTCATCAAGACATCTCCGTAGTGATATCAATCCGCGCCGAATCCAGCTCTTTATGGTGCTGACGGGTGTGTCGACCTGTGCTGAGAGTTCTTCGTGTGAATAGCCTTCGCAATAGGCGCGCACGATGCAGTTGCGAGCGTGTTCAGGTAGTTTCTCAAGGCACTGGATCAGTGGCCTGGCATCCTCGCTCATCTCATGCATCGGTTTGGCAAGATCTGCGATGGAGTCTATATAGCCGGGCAAGTCGGCGCTCTCATTAGCTTCTCGTGTGCTCCGTCTACGCAACTGATCAAGAGCCTGATTGCGAGCGAGCGTACTCATCCATGCCATGGGTGTGCCTGCTGCTGGAGTGTATGTGCCGGCTTTTTGCCAGATTTTGACAAAGGAGTCTTGCAATGCTTCCTCTGCAATCGCCTCGATTCTTAGAATACGCACCAGTACGCTGTAAAGTTGCACCGAGCAAAGGGTGTAGAGTTCTTCAAAAGCGCTTTCATTACCTTGATTACAGCGCGCAAGTAACTCGGTGAGACGCTGGTCGTGCACCTGTCCATTACCGTCTTTAACTGGCAGGGTATTCGACATCAAGGGTTAAAATCCATCATTATTACTATACGCTTTTGAACAAACAAGACGCTACTGCATCGGGCCGCACTCAATACCTCGTCTCTTCCGGCATCGTCGTATAAAGTATCCTGTGAGTACAGATTGTACCGTCAGGTTGCCAAAATAGGTACATGTCGAGCCAACTCCAGGCATTACGCCTACGATTGCCCGCTCCAGACAGTCTTCAAAATGCCGGCCAGGGTAGTTTCGCCCCTCACGAGGGCTAACCAGACTCAGTGATTCTTTGAACTACGCCCGAACAGTTGTGCCAGAACCATCATCAGAGTAGTTATTAGCACCATGATGGTCGAAATTGCCGCTATGGTGGGGTCGATCTGGTCACGCAGAGCGTTGAACATATTTCGTGTCAGAGTTGGATTATCGCCACCGGATATGAACATCGCTATGACAACTTCGTCGAACGAGGTAAGAAACGACAGAAGCGCTGAGGTAATCACAGCGAAGCGAATCTGCGGCAATGTAATTGTTAAAAAAGCTTTCCAGCGAGGTGCACCCAGGCTGCGTGCGGCCAGTTCCTGATTCATGTCGTAGCTCTTGAGAGCAGAGCCTGTGACAATCAACACCAGTGGTAGGGCCAGAATGCTGTGAGCTAATACCAGACCGGTCAGCGTATACAGAATCTTTAATTTGACGAACACATAGAAAGCACCGATGGCAATCAGTACCACGGGGACCATCATGGGGGCGATTAACAAAACGAAGGTAGCCCTCACGAAAGCTACCCTGGATGTATGTAAACCGTAAGCAGCCACCACTCCCACCGGGGTTGCCACCAGCATGGTCAGAAACGCAGCCTTGAGCGAGGTAAAGGTCGCCTGCATCCATTCATCGGAATTGAAATAGCTTTGATACCAGCGAGTCGACCAGTTTCGTGGGGGAAACTCCAGGTACTGTGAATCTGAGAACGACATAGGAATCACAATAACCGTGGGTGCTACAAGCAGCACCATAACGATAAAGGCAAATACATAGAGCCAAAGCCGCTGGCCATGGCTTATCTGGGTCTCCGATGCCGGACTGTTCAGCCAGCGCCGCATCAGTGGCTGCCCCCCGTGATGTTTTCAAGCTTAAGAAAACGCGATGCTATCCAGAGACATGTGATGGTAATGACCAGCAACACGACACCCAGAGCGCTGGCTGCTCCCCAGTTAACGAATTGTTCAATGTTCGATACTATCTTCATGGACACCATAATGACCTTACCACCTCCAAGTACTGCGGGCGTCACAAAGAAACCCAGGCATAGCACGAAGACCATTAATGATCCAGCCAGTAGCCCGGGAGTTGAGAGAGGAAAAAATACTGTCCAGAAAGCCCTGCGCGGGCTGGCGCCCAGGTTTGATGCTGCCTTCATGTAATCTCGATCAATCGCTTTCATGGCATTGTAAACAGGCAGTATCAGGAACGGCAGCATGATATGAACCATGCCTATAAGTGTCCCTGTCATGTTATGCACAATCTTGATAGGTTCCTCCCACAAGCCCAATGATATCGCCCAGTCATTTACCAACCCTTTTTTCTGGAGCAGCACCAGCCATGCGTAAGTGCGCACGAGTAAGGATGTCCAGAATGGCACCAGCACGGTTATCATGAATAGATTGGCCAGACGGTTGGGCAACTGTGACATGAAGTACGCCAGTGGATAGCCAATGGCAATGCATAGGCCAGTGGTTAGCAGACTGACCTGGAATGTCGTAACAAATATCCGCGAGTAAGACTTACGCTTGAGCATCCGTTCATAGTTCTCAAGGGAGAATTGTCCGTCCGCACCGATGAATGAGACATAGAACAACCAGCCAACAGGAATGACAAGAATGACCAGCACCATCAAAACCGCTGGTGAACTGAGGCCGAACAATTGCAGCCTTTCCAGGCGACTGTCGCGCACCAGAGCTTGTTGATTGATGCCTGGTGAGGTCATATCAGTCAAGGGCTGCATCGATGATGATGGTGTCGGCTGCATCCAGTGCAAGTACAATTTCTTCGCCAGCGCCGGGTAGTGCTGATACCGTGCCTCCGCGTATGGTTCCGCGAACACTGATTTCGGCCCCATCAGGTAATCTCGCGTATAGCAGATAACTGTCCCCTTGATAAACCACGTCAGAGGTTACCGCCTTGAACAGGTTGGCATCTTCTGGACTACCTTTGGAAACCAGATACATACGTTCTGGTCTGATCATCAGGACCAGCGAAGGTGCGTCAGGTATCTTGGCTGCAAGTTTTAGCACCTTGTTGTCATAAGAAATGCTGTCACCCTGGCGAGCGACAGGCAGAAAGGTGGAATCGCCGATAAAATCGGCGACAAAACGATTGGCCGGAAAATCATACAGAGTCTGTGGTGTTGCCAGTTGCATGATTTTTCCATGATTAACCACCGCAATACGATCCGACATCGTCAGTGCTTCGCGCTGATCATGCGTCACATAAACCGTCGTCATGCCCAGTTTTTCATGTAGATGCCGAAGCTCAATCTGCATGCGATCACGTAGTTTCTTATCCAGCGCAGATAATGGTTCATCCATCAACAGTATCCGCGGTTCAAATACGATGGAGCGTGCCAGTGCAACACGTTGCTTTTGACCACCGGACAATTGATGAATTCTTCTATGACCAAAGCCGCCAAGTTGAACCATTTCCAGCGCGCGCTCTATGCGTTGGTGTGCTTCGGAGTCTGCCACCTTGCGTATTCTGAGGGGGTATCCCACATTTCCCGCTACGCTCATATGAGGAAATAATGCGTAGTTCTGAAACACCATACCAACATCACGCAGGTGTGGTGCTTTTCGTATGATCTCAGCGTCACCGAATTTCAGGCTGCCACAATCGGGTCGGGTAAATCCTGCCAGTACCATTAGCAACGTTGTTTTACCCGAGCCGGAAGGACCCAGCAAAGTCAGAAATTCACCGCTTTTAACGTTTAGGGAAACATCATCCAGTGCGTGTACGTCGCCATAGGTTTTAGTGATGTTGCCAATGGTAATCGGCAGTGCGCTGGACATAATGTCTATTCTTTTATCACAAGAGTTTTAGTTGCAGAAATTGCGGATCGACTGGAGTCAGGCTTGGCCTGCCGATCCACAACTTAACGTCTCTACATAAAAAGATTCAGAATACGTTGCAGTTTATCGGTGTTATTCAGTGAGCATTTCCTGATACATTTCTTCTGCAATAGATTCCCATTTAGCATACCAGTCCAGTGAAACTGGTAATTGCAATGCCGCGTTTTGCGGTGAAGAAGGCAGGGCAGCAGCAGTGGCAGCATCTATTTCGCCAGTCTCGTAAGCTGCCTTGTTGGTAGGTCCGTAGGTAATGTACTTGGGTAGATCGTCCTGATATTCAGCCATGGAAATTTCAGCCAGGAACTCCATCGCCACATCTTTATTAGGGGCACCTTTGGGAATAGCAAAGCAGTCGTAGTCCAGCAGTGCATCGACGTAGCTGTAGCTTACTTTCGCGCCATCCTTGGCCGCATTGTCAAAGCGACCGTTCCATCCTGTTGTCATGTCCACTTCTCCATCCTTCATAAGTTGGGCATGCTGAGCACCAGACGACCAAAACACATCGATACTTGGTTTCAATTCGCGAATTTTATTTAGTGCTCTCTCAATGCCCTCTTCTGAATCAAGTACGCTATAAACTTGATCCATAGGAACGCCATCCGCCAAGATGGCAGGTTCCAGTGCACCTGCCACTTTACTGCGATAAGCGCGCGTACCAGGAAATTTTTCTACATCCCAGAAGTCTGCCCAGCCTTGCGGGCCTGCATCACCGTACGTTTCTGTATTCCACGCATACACGGTGGAGAAAACATCGCCACCGACACAAAATTCGGTTTTTAGCGTCGGGTAGAAATCGGAGACGTCGATAATTGAGTAATCCAGTGGCTCTAGTAACCCTTCAGCACCTGCCCGAGCGGCAGATCCGGAACCACTGGCAACAATATCAAGTGAGACAGCGCCGGACGATACCTGCAGACGTACATCAGACATCCCCCCATAGGTTTCCTGTTTCACCACGATACCCGTTTTAGCAGCGGCTGGCTCAAACAAGGCCTTGCTTTGTGCTTCCTGATACGAGCCACCCCATGATGCAATGGTGACGGTCTTTTCCTGAGCAATTGCAACTGTTGTTAACAGCGACGCTCCCAGTGTGAGTACGAATGCGTTTTTCATGACTATTCTCCTTTGTTGTTGTGACTAATTGCCGTGCATAGCAGCGTCTTGAGTGGCTGCTTTTCGAGTTTGAAATTGGTCAAGCTTGCGGTATAAAGCCACTGTGGCAGGCAAAAACCATGGGTTACCGCTGTAAAACGGTCGGGTTGGATTAACCAACCCATCGAAAGCTGTCTTGCCGTCATCCAGTCCCAATACTTTCTGGCCAAGTCGCATCCCCAGGTAGCTCGCCATGGATACGCCTGATCCGCAGTAGCCCATGGCGTAGTACACACCTTCATGCACACCAGTGTGAGCGAGTTCGTCGAACGTGTAGGCAACGGTGCCCATCCACGAGTGGCTGACACGGTAGGTGGAAAGTTGCGGAAAAATACGGCACATATCAGCAAATAACTTTGGACCGCTGATGGTGGTGTCTGTCTCTCTGGCGGATACCCGTCCACCAAACAGAATACGTTCGCCATCGGGTGAGGTGCGGTAGTAGTAGATGACTTTGCAGGTATCGCTGGCAATACGATTGGTTGGGAACAGCTCTGCTACCAGATATCTTGGCAAAGGTTCGGTGGCAATGATGTAGCTGCCTATGGGGATAATTCGCCGCTGCAACCAGGGTGTCAAACTACTGGTGTATCCATTAGTGGCAACCACGACATCGCCGGCACGAACAGGTCCTTTCTCAGTGGATAAAATAAAGCCACCGCCGTTACGCTCAATACCAGTCACTGCACACTGTCCGACGACGTGTGCCCCAACAGTCAACGCTTTGGTCAGCAGGCCGCGATGGTATTTTGCTGGATTGATTGATGAATGTCGAGGAAATACCGCACCACCATAGTACGCGTCAGAGCCAAGCTCGTTGCGCTGTTCGGCACGTGTCACCATGAATGCCTCTATGTCCTCGGTACGATTGAGTAGCTCTACGTCGCGTGCCAGCTCTTCGTAGTGAGCCGGAGTATGGGCAGCATGAAAACGCCCATTTCGCTGAAAATCGCAATAAAGCCCTTCGTCGGAGACAAAGTTTCCTATCCACTCCAGCGCTGTTTCTCCTTCCATCCGAATCGCAGATGCGCGAGCTGAACCGTACTGGCGCTTAAGCTTCTCCAACGACGGTTTAACGCTAGTGCTGATTTGCCCACCATTGCGGGTGCTGCAACCCCAGCCGGGATCTTGTGCATCAAGCACCATGGTGGATCGCCCACCTCTGGCCGTTTCGATGGCTGCATGCAGGCCGGTGTAACCGGACCCAACGATAGCAACATCGACTTCGGCAAGGGGGTGTTCAGTTGTTGCGGGCGCGACGGGCAGATTATCCAGCCAATATGAGCTGTTCCTGCAATCCGCTGTTAGCACGCCCTTCATCTTCATGGTGGTTAATTCAGAAGAATGTCGTAGAACAGTAAAAGGTTAACTGGATTAAATCAAGTCATCTAAATAGTCGATTGAGATAGGCAATGTCGTGATGCCATATCTACGATGTGTATTTGCTGAAAATGCACTTCTTTTGTGGCAGACTGCTTATCACTGAGGTGCGGCGCAAGGCGAAACCAGAGATGCTGCGAAAAACGATATTATTGTATAACTATGAACCTTGGGAAAAAAAATATTTGGTTTAATCATGAAACGACCGATGTGATTTGACATGGCTACCAGGGATGATGCAAAAATAGCAACTGAATCGGAAAACAGTTCCCTGCATGCCTTTATGCGCGCAGCAGGAAATCGTTTCGCCATACACGACAGTGATATTGCTCGTAAGGTTGCTCACGTATTGGCTAACTCTTCCTGCTATGTACCTGCATCGACTGACGTCGTTGGTATCAATGGATTTGAAAATTTATCTAGCTCATCTGATGGATGCCAGGATGTTTCAGATTATTCATACATCCAACAACCGTCAGTTACAGCTATGGAATCGCTTATAGCGAGGTTGGCCAGATATGACGACAATTTGTTAGAGCTATTGTCCGAATGTGTTGCTGACTTGTGCTGGCGCCAGGCCGGGTTTGGCAAGTTGCCATTATCTGTACGAAACAAAATATTTGTGGTCGAATTGATAGGTCCGACGGGTATGTATCAATATAGTGAAGTGCGCTGTGGCTTGTTGTTCCAGTGCGAACATGTTAACTACCCTTGGCATAAACACGCCGCTGAAGAGCTTTATCTGATTATTGATGGCCATGCAGGGTGGGCCGTGAATGATGCATTGCCAACTGTAAAAGAGCGGGGTACTTTTGTACATCATAAGTCGATGCAGCCACACAGTATGGAAACCGGCGCTAACTCACTACTTGCACTCTGGGGTTGGACGGGGGATGTTAATGGTGATTCCTATGCACTATAAAATTGCCGTTTTAATACGGTTAGGGTTTAAATGTGCCTTGTAAATGCTATGGCGTATAAGATTCCCGCTTTCGCGGGAATGGCGGTGGGCGGCGTGGACGATAGGTAAAACACCTGCATGGGCGAAAATGGCGATTGCAGATGCCTTGGATCAGCAGTGCAATAAATCACATGGAATATTTTTTCTTTTCATTTTGGGGTTTGGTGTAATATTCCCAAACGGTATTGGGTGTGAACTTGCCTATCTCTGTTTCACAAAGAATTATTGAACTTCACTGAAATGCAGCGATTGTTGAACACCCAATGGTCGTCAATTTTCAATACGTTTGAAATTGATATTAACGTGGCTTTGCTGCCAAACGGAATGAAAGTAAAATGAAAATCAATTGCACACTTAAACTGGTCAAACGTAGTTTCTTATCCATCGCCGTATTGCTGATATTTGCAGGGCCGGCAGTTGCGAAAATGACCATCAACCCCGTCGATTTGACGATTGACGGTGGATACACGTTTAATTCTGGTGTTTCTGATACCACCAGTTTATTTGTCGATGTCGGTCAGCGGCGTAAGGAGAATAAATTCTGGGTGCGTGTGGATATAAACCCGGGAGTTCCGTCGACCAACGAATCCGCACCCGAATCAGTGCCGGTTACCCCCTCGCCATTGGCTTCACCTATAGAGGTATATATAAAGTATTTTCCCATTAGCCGTTATGTAGAAGTAAGGGAGGCTATGAGGGGTATACGTAACTATGGAACGGTCAATCCTTACGTCGAAGGTTTTGTTATTTGCGATGCGCCCAATAGCACTATCCGGTTATGGAGGAAAAAGGTGGTCATGGCTTATAACTGTGGTTCGGATCGCCCGGACGCAGATGATTCTACGTTCAAGTCTGAAGAGTTGTTGAAAATGCTTCGTCAAGAAACTCTGGCCGAGCCAGATTTGCAAGGACTTATTCCACAGTAAATTCTTGCAAACCTAGCAGGGTTGTATTGCGGCATTGTGAATGACAGCAATGTGACTGGCACTCAACAGTGCCAGTCCTGCATCAAATTTTTTACTCTGACAAAGCCAGGGTGCATGTAGCAAACTGCAACGTTTGCGATCAGTTGATCGCCTAAACGGCTCGGGTTCGTTATCAGAGACGCAGACTTGTACCATATACAGGCTTTCTATCCAGAAAGTGATCAAACTCTGTTATCGCTATTACGGTTGTTGTATTTTGACACCGTACAGTATCAGCTCGCGACTTTTTGTTTGAAGAGAGATTGAAACCAGGAAAGTTTCTTGATTGCAGGCTCGGATGCTGAATATCCCGCACCTTCTATCATTACATCGGATAGGGTGACATACGTGACGGTCCAGGCTTCTTTTACCTCTTCTGTAAAGGCCTCTCCAAGCCCTTGCTCAAGCGTCCAGAGAAGGCTTGCAGCTACCTTCTGATAGTCCGCTTCGGCTACGCCATAACCCTTGTGAGCTTCTCCAGCAGCTTTCAAAGGCTCAATGAGAGCATCCACGTTATCAAGCGAGTTGACTGCGAGGTCGAGCATCTTCATCAGTTTTTCACCTTGCTCTTTCATATCGCCCTTGAACATTGGGCGAACCTCAGGGTATTGGTCAAAGAGCCGTGTGTAGAATAAGTCTGCGGCTGTCTCTTGAATGGGCAAAACTTTAGCCCATGATTCTTTGACCAGTGTTTTTTGTGTCGGTGTCATAGTCATCTCTCTTTGATGGATAGATAAAACTTTGCCAGTGCCAGCATGTAGTCCACGGCAGATTGAACCTCAGAATCGCTTAGTTGAGGGTTGCCACCACGAGGTGGCATGAACGTGTCGGTTTTACCGTAAAAACCCTGTATGGCATGTTCATACAGGGTGTTCAATGGAGTGTTGAGGCGCTTATTCCACTCCGGTGGCTGGAGCGGATTGGGTGCGCCTGCGATGCCATAGGCATGGCAGGTTTCACAGTTTTTTAGCCAGACAACCCGTCCAGAAGCAAGTTCGTCAGACAGTGGTGGATACTCTTCAGAGGCGTGTGCAGAGATTGATAACAGTGCGCCAGATAGTACACACTGAATAGTGATCCTGACATGCTTCCATACTTGCATGTTATTCAGCCTTCAATGGGTATGCGAATAACTACACCACCCATTACGTCACCGATTTTGAAATCAGTGCGAGGAGTGTCCTTGTGGTCGTTGTGACAGGAAGCGCAAACGGGCGATACGGCAGTATCTGCATAGACAGCAGTAAAATAGTTGGTACCACCGAGTTCCTCTGTCGTATAGAAATTCTCTCCCTTGTTATCGGCGACGTATTGGAGTCCTTCAACTTCAGCATCGGTTTGTGGAGCATTCTGTTTATTGATAGGCCAAATGGATTGCAAGGAATAACTGAAGTTGACATTTTCATTTTTTTCAGCCTTCTCCGCCACCATTTCTGCTCCGAATCTGAACATCTGAGCAGGCAGTACCAGTGCGCTTTCGTCCTCGAAGTGTTCTGAGGCGGTTATGACTTTTTCTTTGGCTGCGAGGCGATTGACAATCCGCTGAGTATAAACAGCCCGGTCGGAATCCATAACCATATGCAGGGCATCGGCCATTGTTCTGGGAGTTATTGAGGGTGTTTCACCCGCATCCTGTGAATAGGCAAGCATCGCATAGGCACTAGTGCCAGCAGCTAGTGTAAGGCATAGAAGTGCCTTGTTCTTGGTAAGCGTTTTCATAAGCAAGATTTTTCTCTACTGAGTTATGAATTACACCTGGATTGGTGTGGTTGATAAAAATTTAAGGGGCACACTCGGGCAGTGCCTGTTCCCCGATAATGTGAGCCCGAGTTATTGGCTTTCAGATTTCTTTTGTGCATGTCGTTCTGCATCCTTACGCGCTAGATCAACGCTATCCACGTGTACAGAGGGTGGGCCGTTAAAGTTATTGGTGATGAGCGATTGATCTGCCAGAGAATCAATTGAGAAAGGTAGTCCATGGCAGGACTGGCAAACGGGTCGAATCATTTTGCTGTTAGGTGCAAAAAACTTGCTCTGGTTGTGCTCTACAACAACCCGGCTTAGCCAGTCACTAACATCCTTATCCACACGTGGCATGTGGCAGGTTGCGCAGGAGACACCACTTTGTGGTAGGCCATCTCCATTGAGCTCTGCTTGCCATAATGCATAGTGATCAGATTCCTTATAGGCCAGAGAGTGATCGTCTGCATGGCAACCCAGGCAGGATTCCACGGCCGCTTGTTGGGTATCAAAACGGTGGGCTCCATGGCAACTGCTGCAGGTTAATTCTTCATGTGCGTTGGAGTCACGCATCGGTAGTTTTGCATTTTTGGGTGTCATTGGAGTCAGCCCGGCGGCCAGTCGCATACCGTGCTTACCTTTTGTGAAACTGTTTACTTCATCGGCATGGCAGGCTATGCAACCGTCAAGCGATGGCTTGTTGCTCCATTCAACGCGCGTTCCCTCGCTGTTGACGGGTTGATGACAACCACTGCAGTTGACCCCTGATTGGCCATGACTCGTTGCGAGCCAATCCGTGGTTACCTGTTCATCAAAAACCAGGTCCACTGGGGCATCGGCATCAGTTTTTTGTAACCGAACAATCGGATAGTCGTCGATAGGGTATTCGACAATCTGGTCAATGACCGACACAAAGTCCAGAACTTCAACGGTGCGAACGTCCAGTAATTCGGTCTGATCCATGTGTTTTACCAGATAGTCGGTGTAAAGCGCCCGATTGTCATGGTAGTTGTGGCAGCCAGACGTTGTGCAATCTATAAAGGCCATCCCCTCATGAGAAGGGCGATCATCACCAATATCTTCGTGGCAGTGAAAGCAGATATCCTTGGGTTGCGTGAGACCGTTAGTGAGCGTTATTTCAGGTCGGTGTTCTACGTGACAGCTAACGCATTGGGTTGCGTTAACCTTTTTCAGTCGGGCTGCGTTTCGCGGGTCTTTAAACTTGGCAATAGGGTGTGAGTCATAGGGTTTTTTCCGATCATCACCATGGCAGTTTATGCACGACGCCTGCAGTACTTCGCCGCCGCCAAATGCATCAGTATGGCAACTGTCACAGCTACCTGCCAGTTGATGATGACCTGAACTTAATGGGCCTGGCATGAACACGGTTTTTTCGTTCTCTCCAAACATAACCAAAGCTAGTGCACCGCACAGACCGACACTTGCCAATGACCAAAGCATCCACAGTGTTGTAATACCTCTACCTGATTTTCGACGTTGAAACTTGCCACTTCGCATTCCTAGTACCAATAGCCCTTAAGTACATGCCAACCCAGAAGCACTGGCACAGGCCAGAACAGAAAGATGTGAGCCCAGATGGAGTAGCGTTTAAGCTGTGAGGCGAGGGGGGCAGTCAGACGGTGTTCTGTGCCGACGACTATGCTGGATATGGTTCCTACGACTAGCAGGCCGATGAAACAAGTCATCAACCAGTAATTCAAGCCATGTCCCATACGAAAGCCGGTATGAGCTACCAACATGAATAAAGCAAGAGTTCCCAGCAGAACATGCGCAAAGCGCCACGCATCGTAGCGTCCGAATCGGACTATTCGCGGCAATCGTTTCCGTAATGATATAAGCAAGCCCACGGCGAAGATGCCGAGTATGCTAAACCCGGTTACTTGCTTGACTAATCGATTACGCCATAGCTCATCCCAGTGGAATGAGCTATCAGCCGCAGTTAGCAATTTTAGCTGAACCGAGGTTGCGTAACTGATAACAGGTGCAAACAGAAAAGCAAGTGTCACTACTAGAGACAACGTTGCGGTAACCACCAATCCTTTGTGCCAGCCTGTCGGATCCAGTTTTTGCCCGTTTCCCAGTAAGTCCACGACTAAGGGTTTGCACGACCCGCACACTGTGCTTGCACCGGTTGTCGAAGCAACTTGTTCCAAAGAGACTGCACCGCGACTGATTGCCTCGCAGATACGGCCCTTGCTGACTCCGTTGCATTGACACACAACAGTGCTGTCAGCCCATGTGCTGGTGCTTTTTCCCTCTGCATCTGACCAAAGCTTGCCGGTGATGGCGAAGCGAAGAACTTGCCATGGAAACACGTGTGCCTTCGCGGCGATGGCAGGCTGCAGCCGAACGGTTTCAGACCATTCGCCGATTCCCAGCGCACCCTGAAGTCGATGGCGCCGAACCAGTATTTTTCGATAGAGCCCACTTCTGGAGTCTCGGTATGTGTAGCGTTTTCCGTCGGTACTGCGAGCGTTATCGCCCATAGGGCCGAGGCTGAACACGGTAGTTCCCAGTACCTTTAGCCGGGAAGCTGCGACGGACCCTGTATAACTGCCTTGCAGCCCGGCTATGTCTGCAGCAGCTACCGATGCCTGCTCGAAACCTGGCGCAACCAGACCGTAAATATTGCCTCGATGCTCGACGCACTCGCCTACCGCATAGATCGACGGGTCAGAGGTACGCATGTCATCGTTGACAGTAATGCCACGGCCGTAGGCAAGCTTTGCTTGTTGGGCAAGAGAAATCCGCGGTCTTATCCCTGTCGCCACGATAATAGAGTCGCAAGCGATAATATCTCCGGAATGAAGTTTAACGCCTGTTACGCGCTGTTGTTGCCCTTGAATCTCCGCTACACCGTCGTTTACCCGCACATGTAATCCGAGTTCATCCATTTTCTTTTGAAGAAGCTCGGATGCTTCAGGATCAAGTTGTCGGGAGAGGAGCCGGTCGCTATGCTCAATTACCGTCACGCGTGTGTTGCCGGGTTGCATGCCGCGCGCGGCCTCGAGTCCGAGCAGTCCACCGCCCAGGACCACCGTATGATGAGAACGTGCGCGACGTGCCATCAACGCCAGGGCATCATCCATATCGCGAAGCGTGTATACACCATCTAGCTCAACACCGGGTATGTCGGGGATATGGGGTGTCGATCCGGTGGCTAGAATCAGCTTGCTGAAAGTTTGTATTTTTCCAGCGGAATCCGTGATGGTATGACTGGCTCTGTCGATCTTGCATACCTCATAACCAAACCGAAGATCAACCTTCGAGCCAAATGGTCTTTTTAAGGGTTGGGCAAGCTCGACGAGTTTTACATCACCGGCCAACCATGTGGACAAGCGAACGCGGTTGTAGGGCTCATGCATCTCGTCGCCATAGATAACGACTGACCTGTCGGGTAGGCGGCTGAGCACCTCATGAGCCGCTCGCATGCCCACAGGTCCACTGCCGACGATGACAATGGGGTCATTGGAAGTCACGCGTTCTTTCCTTGTCTTGCCTTCAACGTTGCCACTAGCCTTGAATTTCGTGGCTAAGGTTATCGAAGAGTGTGCTTGGCGGTCTGCTGCTAATATTCTTTCAGGGATGTGCGAATATTGCACCGCTCTCTATGAGCGAAGCACAATGAGCAATATCGAAAGTAATCGATCCACTAGTAAGCCCAGCGAGTTCTGTACAGGGCTGGCGAAGGAAATCACCTCGAAAGCTTAAATGGAGTTCTGATAGATGAACATCGGGGTTGGGACTTTTTACCGGATGTCAAAAATATATCCGCCAGAGGAAATTTAAATGTATACGCCGAGCCGATATTGAATCAAGGCGAGCTGCTTCGCCTTCGCCTGTAAAAGTACAGTACATCAACAACAACGTTACGAATGAACGTTCGAGGTGGAACAAAACTGAAACGTTTTTTGATATAACAACTCACGTAAGGCCAGACTTGCTGCGCAGAGAAGATATATACGTACTAGTTCTTGTTGTATTTTCTTACATTGGAAATAGATGCCGCTTTTTCTAAGTCAACTCGATATCAAGAAATTTTTCGGATTGAGGTATTCGGAAAAATGCTAAGCGGAAGACGTGTATAGAGAATCTATTTTATTTGATAGTGGGTGACGAGAATCGGTATGCGTCATGGTTCTACACGTCATGAAAGGTGGCGAAAGTGCCTGTGATTTCGGCTAAAAAAAAGATTGCACAGGTATTGCCGACTTATGCCGCTTTTACAAATCGTGCCATCGACGATTGCAGTTTGCTGGCCATGGAACTCAGCTCGGTTGCTGATGACTGTATGCTGCACGCAGAATTCCGATTTTCCTCGGCCGTTTGTGCCACCCTTTCAATCACTTGGGTGATTGTGGAGTTCTGCTTGACTGTTGACTCGACGGTACGATTGATTTCCATGGTTGTTGCATTCTGTTCCTCAACAGCGGCAGCGATGGTGGTTTGAGTTCGGCTGATTTCGCGTACAATCTCATTGATATCGCCAATGGCAGTAACTGCCAGATTGGTATCCGATTGAATGGATGCGATACGGGTTTCGATCTCTTCGGTTGCGCGAGCCGTCTCCTTGGCCAGCTCCTTTACCTCGTTGGCAACAACCGCGAATCCCTTGCCCGCTTCTCCGGCACGTGCCGCCTCGATCGTGGCATTGAGCGCGAGAAGATTAGTCTGTTCGGCGATCGATGTAATCACCTTGATCACGGCTCCGATATCAGCGGAGGACGTTGCCAGCTGTCTGACACTGGCGTCGGTGCTTTCTACCAGACTCACTGCACTTTCCGCCACTTGAGCTGCGCTGTCGGCATTGTCTGTAATTTCACGAATCGACGTTGTCATCTCTTCAGTTGCAACCGCGACGGAGCCGATCAGGGAACAGACATCCTTGGTGGCTGTCGATGCCTTGCTGGTGTGTTCTGAATTCTGCGCAGCTCCATCCATTATCAGAGAACCCAACTGTTCAAGCGCGTTGGCGGACTCATTGAGTTCGGCTGCATTACTGTCAATGGTGATGAAGTTTTGTCGCAGTTCATCAAACAGTCTGATCAATGCTGTCGCCATACGTGACAGATCATCCGTACAACCGGGGGCAGGTTGTTCTATCGGATAGTAAAGATCACCTTTCGCCGCGGCATCCACAGCCAGTAACAATTTGTTGATCCGTTCTACCAGCTCTTCGGTTTTCTGTTTGTCTTGTTCTGCAAGCTCAAGTTGGCGCTGTTGCTCCCGTTCGCTGGCTACTCGACGTTCTGATTCAATAGAGGCAAGTTTCGCCTGCGCCGCCTCCTTCACTTCGAAAGAGTTCTGTTGCTCCATGTTCAAGCGCTGGTTTTCCAGTGTGTTTTGTCGAAAGTGTTCAACCGCCTTAGCAAGATCCCCAATCTCGTCCTTGCGATTCACACCTGTCACCAAGGTCTCGGCATCTCCTGAGACCAGTCGTTTCACGGATTCCAGTACCCTATTTAACGGTTGGCCAACGATTCGGCGTATAGACCAATGGGCGGCTGCACACAAGCCTGCAAAAAAAGCGATTATCATGACAACTACGTTTCGATCATCAATGGATTGCGCCAGTGACTGCTGCTTCAGTAAAGCATCCAGTTCATTGGATATTTGCAATGACAAAGAGTGTAAAGTTTCCACGGCGATTCGATCCTTGCCTTTCACGGCAGTATCAGCCTCATAGGGAGATTGGGCACCACTTTTAACATACAGCTTTAGAGCAGACTGATAGTGGTTTGACAGTTGTTTGTGTTCTGTCAGAAATTTCTTTAATTGAGCCCGAGCCTCGGCATTGCTCGTCTGTTCAATCACCGCAGTGGTTTTTCTCTGCACGGCTTGTTCACTGTCAGAAAACAGGGTTTGGTGGATTCTTAGATCTTTTGCATCATGACCACGTAACAACAACGTGTTCCATTCATGTAACTGAGTCCTGAATTCGACTTCGATATCACTGACATTCACTTGTAGTGCTGTGAGATCAGCTCGTACATTTTCGTTAATTTTGTCACCGGTAACCGAGTGTAGCTTCCATGTTACAAGGAAGCAGATCGCAAAACTCAGAATTACCAGAATCATGACGCTGATTTTCGAGGATATCTTCATTCGTTCCAATGGCACTCTAGTTAACTGGTGGAGCTCGATTCAAACAGATAAAGGCGTTATCGACATGATTCCTGGAAATCCAAACTATCGAGGTTATTTCAACAGCGGCTAGTGTCAAATCACGACCGGCGGATTCCCTACTGATCGGGATACGGTGAAGCTCGGGGATCGCGGGTAACATTGCATCGCATTTGACGGTGTCAGAACCACTCCCCGGTTAGCGATGGGTAGACGGGCTATTGAAAATATCTCGATAAAGCTATTCAGTTAAATGCCTGAGAGGTTAACGTTCAATTGTGTGCCAGGTCAAAAAAGCACATCGAATTAAATCAATGGGCGCTGTCCCATTAAAATATTATCATCGGCCTATTACGAGCTTGCCTTTGTTGGGTTAGCTTTGACAGAAATTGAGAAGTAATAGTGTTCCTATGATCGCCAGAAAACCATTTTCCGTCGCAATACCTGATGAAACCCTCGAGTTCATTCATATGCGTGTGCGTGATTTTCCCTGGCATGAAATGCCTGATGATGGTGGCTGGGAATATGGTACCAACCTTAATTACATGAAAGAGTTTTGTGACTACTGGGTTAACGGGTTCGATTGGCGTAAGGAGGAGGCGCGCATAAATCGCTTTTCTCAATTCACGGTGCCCATTGATGGTATTGACATCCATTTTATTCATGAAAAAGGCAGTGGAGCCAATCCCAAACCGCTCATTATTAGTCACGGTTGGCCAGGGACCATTGTCGAGTTTCTGGATTTCATCGATTTGCTCGCGCATCCGGAGAAGCACGGTGGTTCAGTGGAAGATGCCTTCGATGTCGTTGCACCTTCTTTGCCCGGATTCGGGTTCTCAGGTCGTCCGCCTCGGCCATTTGGGCCAAGAAAAATGGCGGCTTTGTTTAACACGTTGATGACGGATGTTCTGGGGTATAAAAATTATATTGCTCAGGGCGGTGATTGGGGCGGTGCTATTGCAAGCTGGCTTGGATTTGACCACGCACCTGCTTGCTCTGCTATTCATATCAACATTCTTACCATGAGACACAAGGACGAACCCAAAGGTGCGGAAGAAATCGCCTGGGCCGCCCAGTTCGAAAAAGACCAGATCATGCAGGACGGCTACCGCACGCTGCAAGCAACCAAGCCACAAACTTTGAGCTACGCGATGATGGATAGCCCGGTAGGGGTGGCAGCCTGGATTCTGGAGAAGATGCATGGCTGGTCTGATACAACGGCAGACGATGTGGAAAGTGTCTATACAAAGGATCAACTGCTGGCCAATATCATGGTCTACATCGTGACCAGGACATTCAATACGGCCTCCTGGATTTATTACGGACGGCGCGAAGAGGGTGGGCGGCTACTGTCGTCGGAAGGTTTGAGAGTGGAGGTTCCTACCGGCTGTGCACTGTTTCCGAAAGAGCTGCTGGCGTGGCCACCGCGCAGTTATGTCGAACGGATTTACAATGTCACACAATGGACGGAAATGCAACGTGGTGGGCACTTTGCCGCAATGGAAGAACCCGATCTACTGATCAACGATATTAGAAAATTTGTTCGTAGCCTTGATTTTTCAGCGGTTTGAATGTAATCCGAATATATTCTGGGTTCTTGACAACACTGGTCGCGGCAAGGGCTCATGATTGGTTGCGGTTGCGGTTGCGGTTGCGGTTGCGGTTGCGGTTGCGGTTGCGGTTGCGGTTGCGGTTGCGGTTGCGGTTGCGGTTGCGGTTGCGGTTGCAGATGGCACTACTGAATCATCTTACAGCCCGAAATTCCTAGAGCAGTATCACGGTGGCGGCTTATTTTTGAGAACGCCCGCTCAAAATGGTGGGAGTCATTATTTTTGTTGCGGGCGCGCCACGCAATTTTCAATGCTCGGCATCCATTACGATTTATCATCCCTGCGTTCAAGCCGATACCCTTTTCGATTAGGAATTCCAACAAGTCACTTCAACAAATCGAGAAGGAACAATGACAGGTATCGTAAGCAGGTTTGGCTCTGCCATCAGCTCTCATCTTCACGACATGCTTGACAGGGCTGAATCGCCCGATGCAGTCATCAGTCAACTGGTCCGCGAAAGTACTGACAACATAACACGCGCCCGAACACTTGCCATTGATGCGGTTGCCAGTGAAAAGCGGCTAGCTAATGATATCGGGAAACTGGAAGCGTCAGTTGTATCCTGGACGGCGGCTGTAAGAGAGGCAATGGAAAGTCAGGATGAGGAGGCAGCGCGTATTGCTCTTGGGAAGAAGATCGAAGCCAGTAATACGCTAGAGATGCTTAAGCCACAATATGAAATTGCGTCTTCAAACAGTCAAAAGCTGAAAATTCGTCTGAAGAATCTTGAGGAGTCTTTAGCTACGTTAAAATCAAAAAAAGTTGCGATTCAAGCGCGTCAAAAAGGCGCGGAAGCTCTGGCGGAGACCGACAACGCCGCCATCAAGATGATCACATCGAGCGACATTGACGCGGAGGTGTCGCGCGTCGAAGATATAGTTCTTGATCTTGAGGCTCGAAATGAGGCTGTTTCCGAGATTCAGAGTTTTTCCCATCCCGAGATAGATATTGATGCTCACCATAAGTCCGATCAATTGGAACGCGAGCTGGCTGAACTGCGAAAGAATGCATAGTGACAGGGGCTAGAGCTATAGATTCTGATTGATAACGGTGTTTGGGTGGGTGTAAGTGCAACAGTCTGATAGTGAGGTGAATGACAGCCTTCATTCCGAGTTGGTTCGGCGCGTTATGGCCCTGGAGGGGCGTGAAGATACGCTGCGGCTGAACAATAAGCATCTCGAGAGTACGATAGAGACACTCGCAGAATATACAAGCGTCTCTGTTGAGGATATTCGAGGCATCGCTAAAGAGCTGGCCCGCTCTACGGTGATTGCTGATTCACCTGTCTCGCATGAGAGCAAGGCTAGCTGGCTGACGTCATCAGGACTGAAGCTTGCGAGTGTCATTCTGATTGTATGTGCGGTTCTATATGCCGCCAATAATTTGTTGCTTTCACAGCCAGTTCGGCCCGATGATGCAACATCGGTTCTATCGTCGGGAATGGTGTCCGGCGGTTTGTTCCATAAGAAAGCTATGCTCGGTAGTGCATTGGCTGATATAACGACTGTGAAAATGATGGTCACTATGTACCTCTATGAACGTGGTGCGTTCCCAACAAGTATCGGTGATCTGGGTCTGGATGCGAAGACCATGGTAAGCAGCAATATTAGTGGTTTGGATATTGGTGAAAATGGTGCTATCGTCGCTCAGCTTCCAGAAAAATTTGGCAAGTCAATTGAATTGAAACTCGTGCCTAAACTGGTTATGGGCGGCAATAATGTCGAATGGGATTGTTACTCTAATTTGCCGGCCTATGTTCTAGCCAGTTCCGATTGTATGGTTTATTAATTTGCAAGCTGAGGCTAACCAATACATTATTCATGATGAATGTCTGTAAACTGCAATTCGATATGATGGTCGGTAGTGAATTGAAGTAAACAGTAACATTGTCAAATGTTCTGATTGTCAGGGGTCGATGATTTCAGGTTCCCGAAAACAGATAAAGTCTGCGTTGTTGAAGGATTGCTGTAGAGTTACGTAAGTACCCTACCAACTAATAGATGTGCACGATATGTCGATAAACCGAGAAGCTAAACGCAAATACAGGCTTTTCAGTGAAATCGACGACCAAAGGAGTGCTATCCAAGCTAACCACTATCCTGCTATCCGCAATTGTCTGCGTGGCATGTAACTCTGAGCCAGAGCCGGAAGTAGAGGTGGCGGTACTCGAAGAGGTTGAGCTTTCTGAAGAGGATACGGTTGATGAATGCACTTTGGATATCCCGGGTGTAAAGATCGATATCAGTTCGGTGGATGTCAGTAACGGATTGTTGAATGAATTCGGAGGGTCGTGCCAACTATCGAAAGAGGTGCTTGCTAGTGCTGCGGATCTCAGACGGTCGTTTGTAAAAAACTATTATTGTATTTCAACTTATGATACTGAAAGCGCCGCAGAGGTGGAAGATCGGGAGTTAACGGTAATACGGCCCGATCAGTCGACAGATGTCGAACCAGACAGCGAGGCTGAATCAGAAAAATTGAATCTCGCTCAATCATTATGTGACGATGCATCGGTCATGGATTGGGCGGTAGAGGAATTCTTGAAAACCGTGCAATTAGAAGTTTATTCTATCGGAACTGTAGTAATCGATAGTGTCGTTTGTCCGGCCGTAGTCTGGAGGCAGACGGACGATGAGGAAGGGCAGTTATACAACGTGACTAGTATTGGCAAGTGCGTGGAGGCTGTATTGCCCACTGGGAAACTTTACAATCCGGAACATAATCCTGATGGTCAATTGACGGGTGATTATCTCAGGAAAAATCTTGGATACAGTGGTGATTTGCCTGATCAATTCGACTATAAAGGCAAAAGTTACCCCTTTGTGTCAGACGAGGACTGGGTGCCGAATGAACAAGCTCAGGTGTCGCGATTGAACGCTGATCGGACCATATTAGGTAGTGACGCTGATAAGTATATTTACTGGTCCACAGGTGATGACGTTGTTGAATTTGAGTATCTCGCAGCTGACGAGACACTGCCGGTTCACTATCATGCCGTTGATCTGGATGGCACGTCACCCGATGAACGCGCACTCTCGGCATTACAACGAAGTTATGGTGCCCCTGCGATAGCTGCAGTTAAGTTGATTGAAGATGAAATACCGTCAAGTATCCATGCAACAGTTGAGACTAGTTCCGGAGACAGTTTCGTCATGATTGTAGAGCCTGGTGATAGCATGAGTGAGTCCGAGTTAGTTGATTGGTTGTCCGGTACTCATGCGGAATTACTAGTGGTACAGGAACTTGATGCAGAGTCCAACGAGTATCTATCTCTTGAAGGAGCACTGTTTACCGATGGCTTGAAAACCGTATATGGTCAGCTATTGGCTTGCGGATGTGATACTCAAGGTGTGCTTGGATGGCTGGGGCAGGATCAAGTTGACCTTAGCAAAGCCATGGAAAAAACACGCAGAGACTACATTGCAAGAGAAAGAGAAACGACTGCCTCAAGAGACTGGGTAGTAAGCGATGAAATCGATTCACGTCCTATGGGTTATTCTCTATCGCGTTATCGTAAGTCAGCACAGAACAACGATGCAGCCTTTGTCGTTCATGATGGGAAAACAGCCCACACTCTCTTTGTGGCAATGGATTTGACATGTAACGATCAATCTCTGTTATTCAAGTTGGGTGGAGAAACACTGCAGCTCCCGGCAGATTGCCGGCAAATTGGTACTAGCGGCGTTGCCTATACCCTGCGTGAAGAGTCGCGTGAGTTGATGAGGGCAATACGAGTTAAACCCAGAATGACCATCGGGCTGGTAGAGCCGGGTGCGACAACCCCTCAAGAGGAATTTGCGTTCAGCCTCTTGGGTTCCGCTAATGCCATGAATCAGATAACAGCAGACGAGGCGGGTTACGGTGAATCTATTGTTGGACATTTTGAAGATCTTTCGCCGGGTAGCGAAGCAGAGAACAGCGTGTTTGCCATGCTTACTAAACGCCCAGTCCATTGTCGCGGAGAATTGAATCCTCCTGAATGCATTGAGCGGAAATCCGCGCCAGTCATAGCTGCTGCAAAACCTGCCGTGCAAGTTGCAAGGCGCAATGTAGAACCCGCTGACTTCACTCCAGGTTACGCGCGGACTCTTGCAAGGCAACTTGGTTCTGGAAATCAGCCGGCTTGTGTGGCGGTTGTGGAAAGTATTCTGGAGGTCGCCCGTTCAAGTGGTAGTCCGGAAAATCGCGCAACGCAGATTGATCTGATTGTAGGGCGCGCACCGAATATTTGTTTTTGACGTATCGGCAAACCGAGTACGCCAGTACTTGTTACAGCATTCGGTGTTCGGCTTCAGTTGAATCTGTCCTTACCCTTGGATGCAAGCTGTCATTAGTGAAAGTAGCAACTGTTCCAGATTGGGAATTACACCGAAATCTGATTTATATTAAATCGCTCTACCGAATGGCCCGTAACCCGTCAAACAATAGCTTGCCCCCCAACAGAGCAAATGCTGCACTGAAGATAGACTCAAACCATCGAGAGAAGCGCTTATAGAAGCTGATTGCAGCCCCGGTAGAGAACAACACAGCGTAACAGCCATAAATCAGAAAACCACTGGTGGCTCCTATTGGACCGAATAGGGCGACTTGCCATGTGTCAAGGCCTGAGCCAAACAAAAATGTAGCTACCGCGGACCACATGAGTGCCGCTTTCGGGTTGGTTAGTACGACCAAAAGCCCACGCTTCCAACTCGCGGAATTTGTGTGACTACGATCATCAGAAAAAATTTTTGCAGGATTGTTAGTCATGGAAGATTTAAAAGCGCGAAGAGCGAGCCATAGCAGATAGCTACCGCCTATAATTTTTAGTGCGATCAATGACAGCGGGTACGACGTAAAAAGAGTTCCCAGACCAAATGACACCGCAACTGCCCATATCAGCATGCCGGTTGAAATACCAAGTGTAACCAGCAATGCTGGTCGGCGACCTTGCCCGATACCAGCAGAAGCAACGGCCATCAGATTGGGCCCGGGTGCGGCTTGTGCTGCAGCGACCCCTAATAAGGTAAATAAATAGGCTTCTAACATCAGTATTTCCTTCATTCCAAGGCTTTGATCGTCAGGTAAAGTGATAATCAATAGTGTTCAATGTTCTACCAACCACTGACCACCAGTTCCTGGCAGACCGCAACATTCACAGATTATCTTTCCCAACTTGTTTCAAGTATAGCGAACGACGGTAACTGACCCGTTGTTAAACTTCAAAGTAACGCGGTATGGGGAGGCGAACTAGCACCATTTCCATCCCGGCTGGGAGGCACACTGAACTTCTTGCTGTAGTCACGACTGAAATGCGTCGGGCTTTCGTAGCCCACGGTGTATGCAGCTTCGGAAACCGACTGCCCTTTCTCTATGAGCAACGCGCGCGCCTCGATCAGGCGCAGGTCTTTTTGATATTGCAGCGGCGTTGTGCCCGTGATCGACTTGAAGTGCTGGTGAAAGGATGACGGGCTCATACCCGCTCGATTGGCAAGGTCTGACACGGTGATGGGTGACCGGAACTCTCTACGCAAAACGTGAATTGCCTTGGCTATCCGGCTGGCATGGCTATCGGCGATCATAAGGCGCTGAAGCATCTGTCCGATTGGTGACAGCAAGAGTCGATAATGAATTTCGCGCAGGATAGACGGCCCGAGGACCTGCACATCCATCGGGTTGTTCATAAGTTCGATATACCTGACAAGCGGCGCAAGCCACAAAGGATCGGCTTGCCACGCCGACAATGAGCGTGGTTCAGCCCCGAGCTGGCTTACATCCGCAACTTGATCATAAAGGCTGCGAACCAAACCCAAGTCGAGAGACAGGATAAGTGCCATATACGGCTTTGCTTTGCTAGCCTTGGTTATCCGGGACACGACAGGCAAGTCGTGACTGACCAGAAGCGCGTCACCGGGACGCAGGTCCACTCGTTGATCACCTATGGATGTGACTTTACTGCCTTGCAGGATCAGGCAAACGACCGGTTCGTATATCACAGCCTCAATTTCGCTGACACTATCCCGACAATAGATGGATAGACTGGGTAAATCTTTAAATTTACCTGAATCATCAGTGTTGTACTGAGTCGCCAGGTTGATGAAGTGTGTCAGATCCATTAGTGTCTCCTTGATCCAAACCATAGCAAACCTGTCACCGAGATGTAGAGATTAAATCATTCGTTTGGAGAAATAGGCAGATCGTCAGGAGAAAGTGGCAGGCATTAAAGCGCCATGGCGGCTATCTTGTGTTTCAAACAATCAGGAGTATGTCCATGTCGTCCATCCAATCACAATTCCTCGACCTTACCGAGCATCACGATCGCTATGATGCTATCGATCCACTGACAGCCCTCAATGGCAGCGCAGTGGGTAAAGTCATCTTTATTTCAGGTGCGTCAAAGGGAATCGGCCAAGCTACCGCCACGGCTTTTGCAGAGGCGGGTGCCAAAGCGGTCTATCTAACAGCGCGTTCAAAGGATGCCCTTCAAGACACACAAAGCCTTGTGAAAAGAGCCAACCCAGATACGCTATGCGCTTACTCGATTTGTGATGTTACGGATGCCGGGCAAGTCGAGGCGGCGATAGAGGACTGCGTTGCGCAGTTCGGTGGAATTGATGTGGCTGATGCCAATGCGGGATACCTTGGACCTTGGGTCAAAATTGGCGAGAGCGATCCGGAAGGGTGGTGGCGCAACTGGGAGGTCAATATGCAGGGCAGCTATCACGTTATCCGTTATTCGTTGCCTCATCTTATTGTGAGTGCCAAGTTGCGGGCGTCCGAAGGGCGCAGTGGCGGCCATCTTATTCTTGTCTCATCAATCGGTGCTCAGTTCGTGATGCCAGGTGCGTCTGACTATCAAACATCCAAACATGCGATAAACCGTCTGTGTGAGTTCGTGCAAAGTGATCATGAGGAGGATGGCATCAAATGTTTTGCACTTCACCCCGGTGGTGTTGCGACTGAAATTGGGCATAGCATGCCCGAGCATATGCACGAATATCTTGTCGACAAACCGGATCTGGCGGCGTGCTTCGCAGTCTGGCTAAGCTCTGGAGGCGCGGATTGGGCTAAGGGGCGATACCTGAGTGCCAACTGGGATGTCGGAGAGTTCACCGCTCTACAGAGCGATATTCTGCGTGACGACTTGCTCGTGAACAGGCTGCGGGCGTAGTCTTGAAACCTCAAAAAGGATATAAAGTATGTTGTTTTGGATTGAGCGAAGTTCAGGAAGAGGGCAAGACCTGTTAAATCTGGTGAACGCTATATCGAGATGGCTCTTTAATGCAGCAGAAGGAATTCTCCTTCATCTGAAACTCTCCTTCTGTCTTGTTCCCTATGCAACCCGGGCTGCAAATTACTAACGCTGAATTTAGAAGCTTGAAACCGGATAGGGTCCTTCGTCGAATTCTGTATCGTGATAGCGTTTAGCGCCTATTTGATGTGTCAGTTCACTTCTGTAATCAGAGCCTTGGTATAGCATCTCTATTGATTTGGCAAACGTATATTCGGGCTTCCATCCCAACCGATCTCGGGCTCGACTACTGTCGTAAACGCGACTAATGGTTGGGAACATCTTCCAGTTTTTGGCCGCATAGATGTCCAAATACGACGGTACGTAGCGCTCAAGCACAGCAGGTGCGTTGATACCAAGTTGCTCTGCATCTGCTTTATTGAATGGTGTCGAGCATGAAATAATGAATCTATCAAAGCCAATTTCTGTTGCTTTTTCGATTGCCAGTTGGTGCGCAACTACAACGTCTGCTATATCAACTCGACGAAAAAGCAGCTCGTTTACCTTTAGATTGGCATCTTCATAAAGATCTCGTTTGTTTTTGGAATCATCCTGTTCAGGAAAGAATCTGGATATCTTGAGAACAACGCAAGGAAATCCGGCTCTACGGTGGAAGAGTTCGCAAAGCTCTTCAGCAGTTGTCTTGGTCACGCCATAGATGTTTTTGGGCTTTGGTCGTAAGTCTTCTGTTACCCATACCGCTGGACCACCTAATGTACTCATCATGGCGTCACCAAAAGTGCTGGTTGTACTTGTATAGACAAATGACTTGCAGTCATGGTCGAGACTCGCTTCGAGTAGATTCAACGTGCCAGAAATATTCGTATCAACAAAATCCTGTCTTGAGTGTGTACCTACGTGTGGTTTGTGAAGGGTCGCTGTGTGAATAACGCATTCGCAACCTTGAATGCATGAGTTGACAACCTTTCTATCAGCAATATTGCCAACGTAGTCTGTGAATTCAGACTCTTTTATGTCAACCCCGACAGGTTGATCTCCACTTGCTCGCAGAGAACGAACCAACGCTTCGCCCAAATGACCGGCGCTTCCGGTTACTAGAATTTTCATATTCGGAGCTCCACTCGAAGCTTGATTTTATCATGCATTTTTCCGAGGCAGTGTCGTGCCAGATCCTCTTGGTCAGTTCAGTGACGATCAGAGGTACGTAGGCTTGCGAGTAGCTCTGTTAGCAGAGTAGGCATTCCGAACCCGAGGATCGATTGTGCGCTCTCCCTCCCAGCCTTACGCTCAAATAGGATACCCTCAGGATATCTAAAAAGCAGTGTGACCCTGTGGATGTCATTCAACTCCTGATCGGTGGTATTGCCAACGGCTGTGTCTACGGACTCGTGGCCTTAGGGTTCGTGCTGATCTACAAAGCTACCGAAGCTGTGAATTTCGCGCAGGGCGACATGATGATGTTCGGCGCGTTTGTGACGCTTTCGTTTGTCAACGAAGGCTGGCTGGGTCTTCCATTCCTCGCTGGGGTCGCAATGGCGATCATCGTCATGGTGATTCTGAGCTACCTGCTCGAGGTTTTTGTCATTCGCCAGCTATTCGGGCAACCCCAGTTTGCGGTTGTTATCCTGACGATTGCGCTTGGCTTTGTGCTTCGCTTTATTGCTGGCGTTATCTGGGGCCATGAACCCCAGTCGCTTGAAACGCCTATGGCGGGCAAGTCAATGACGTTTGCCGGACTGGTGCTCGGTTATGACGATGCTTTTGTCATCCTTGTGACAGTGGTGCTTACCGGCAGCTTGTATGTTTTCTTCGCACGAACCCGGCTGGGGATAGCGATGCAGGCATCAAGTCAAAACCAGCTGGCGGCCTACTACATGGGGATTCCTGTCAAACGGATTAGCTCACTCATCTGGGGTCTTGCTGGATTGAGCGCGACCGTAGCAGGAGTTTTGTTCGCTTCAAAGGGGTCAATTGATCCCGCGTCCGGGTTGCTGGGGATCAAGGCATTTGCTGCCGCCGTGATTGGCGGGTTTGGCAGTTTGCCCGGTGCACTTGCCGGAGGGCTCATTATCGGTATCGCGGAGCCAATGGCGCAGTACTTTGCGCCGTCAGGATTTAGTCAGATTGCTCCCTATGCGATTATGCTGTTTGTACTTGTGGTGCGTCCGAACGGGTTGTTCGCCCAGATGCAACAAAAGAAAGTGTAGCGTGGAATAATAGTCCAGGCATGAATTAGAGGATGTATGCGCTATCACTTTAAGACCAACTATGATCAGGATATTCGTCTGTTTGAAGATAGGCGAGATATGGTGTTGTATGGTCTGCTCGCACTGGTCGCCTTCTGTGGGCCGTTTTACCTCGACGACTACCTGCTCGGTGAGTTCACGTATGTGTTGATATTCACGCTTGCCGGGCTCGGCCTCATGGTGCTGGTTGGTCATACCGGCCAGGTGAGCTTGGGACATGGTGCATTTCTAGCGTGCGGTGCCTATCTGCAGTACAACTTTATTGACGCCGGTCTACCCTTTTTGATCGCGTTTCCTCTGGCCGGCCTGTTTTCCGGCTTCATTGGTGCAATCGTGGCGATTCCTGCCTTGCGCATGAGCGGCATTTACCTGGCAATCGCCACCCTTGCTTTCGGCATCATCGTTGAAGATGTCATTATTTTGCTCGAGCACTGGACGGGTGGCATTGAGGGGGTCTTCATTCCCGGCATCACTTTTCTGGGTATAGACTTTGACCGCTATGCGCAATCCATTTCATTTGCCGCTTCGGGTCATAACTTTTACTGGCTTTGCCTGGTGGTCGTTATCGGTGTAACGCTGCTTTACAAGAACCTTCTGCGTTCTCCAACCGGTCGGGCGTTTACAGCTATCCGTGACAGTGAAGTCTCAGCGCGGGCAATGGGTATCAATGTGTCGCTCTACAAGTCGATAGCTTTCGGCGTGTCTTGTTGCTTCACTGGTCTGGCTGGAGCGCTGCTCGCTCACTTTCTGGGCGCGTTTAACTACGAAGCATTCCTGATTCTGATATCGATTCAATTGCTGTTAATGGTAACGATTGGTGGACTTGGCTCCATCCATGGTGCCTACATTGGTGCGCTTGTCGTCGGCTTGTTACCGGTTGTTATTACGATCATTCGCGAAGAAATTTCATCCTTTATGGGCTTGGGAAATGTCACGATTCCCGGCCTGGACTATGCAGTTTTTGCATCCTTGCTCATTGTTATCATCATCATTGAGCCGTTGGGTATTTATGGGCGCTGGTTAAAGGTAAGAACTTGGTTTGAGTTGTTTCCGCTCGCCCGGAAAGATATGTTTAAACGGCATAAGTCCTATCTCAAAACGGAGCGCATGAAGTGACGCTGCTCTCTGTCGATAACTTGTCGATTAGCTTCGGCGGCATCAAAGCGGTTGATGGGATCAGCTTCGAAGTTCAGGCGGGAGAGGTCTTTACTATTGTTGGGCCCAATGGTGCTGGGAAATCAACGATCTTCAATTTGATCAGTCGCTTTTATCAACCCAGCAGCGGCACGATTAGCTTTGATGGTGAGGACATCACGGGCATGCGTCCTGACCAGATTTCTCCGTTGGGCATAGCCCGGACGTTTCAGAATATTGAATTATTCGAGCACTCATCTGTTTTGCATAACCTGCTGGTCGGACGTCATCCGCGCCGTAAAACAAACTTGCTTCAGGATGTTCTGTTCACCCCTGCAGCCCGCCGGGCGGAAAAGGAACATCGCGAACGCGCAGAGGCTGTCATCGATTTTCTTGATTTGCAGCCCTACCGGGACAAACTGATTGCCGGCCTGCCGTACGGTGTTCGTAAGGTTGTGGAGATCGCACGTGGGCTTACCTCTGGACCACGCCTGCTTCTGCTGGACGAGCCTGCATCCGGATTGTCAGTTGAAGAGACGCAGGATGTCGCCTTCTGGATTGAGGATATGCAAAAAGAAATGGGCTTGACGATCCTGATGGTTGAGCACGACATGAGCCTTGTGAGTGAGGTGTCTGACCGGGTGCTGGCTATTGCCGACGGTCGTGCACTGGCGATGGGGAGCGCAAAAGAAGTGCAACGTGATCCAGGGGTAATTGCCGCCTACCTTGGCGTTGAGTCGGTAGCTGAGGGCGCGGTATGAGCGAGACAACTGTTCTCGAACTCAAGAACATCGAGACGTTCTACGGCCCTATCATGGCTATTCGTGGCGTTAGCCTGAAGGTACCCAAAGGCCGGATCGTTACGATACTAGGTGCCAATGGTGCGGGTAAGACAACTTTACTTAAGACTATCAGCGGTGTGATGGATCCTGAAAAAGGTCAGGTCATGCTGTCTGGCAAAGAGGTTCAGGGTCGAGAGCCTGATCATATTGTGCGCGCAGGCGTTGCCCATGTGCCGGAGGGGCGTGAGGTGTTCCCGTTTTTAACCGTGGCTGAAAACCTGATGATGGGGGCTTACACGCGTACGGACCGGGGGCAGGTTTCGGCTGATGTCGATATGGTGATGCAGTATTTTCCCATTCTGAAAAAGCGGCGCCACCAACAGGCTGGCACAATGTCGGGTGGTCAACAACAAATGCTAGCGATTGGCCGCGGGCTCATGACACAGCCAAAGGTTCTGCTGCTCGATGAACCAAGTCTAGGTTTGTCGCCCATCCTGGTGCAGGAGATTTTTGCCATTATTAAACGTCTTAACCGGGAACAAGGCGTCACTATGTTGTTGGTTGAGCAGAATGCGATGGTTGCGCTTAAAGCTGCGCATTATGGCTACGTGCTAGAGATTGGCCGGATTGTGCTGTCTGGTACCTCAGAGAGCTTGCTTGCATCGACAGATATTCAGGAGTTCTATCTCGGTGCTACCGGCGATACCCAACGCGGCCAAAAGCGCTGGAAGCGCAAAAAAACCTGGCGGTGATAGATGACTGATCCAACTGAACAAAAAAACGTTCAGGCGATTGGCCCCGACCAATTGCTGGAAATAGAAGGTTGCAGTACAGTGCCGAGACTCTTTCGGCAGCGGTGCAAAGAGCTATCAAACCGAGTGGCCCATCGCGAAAAAGACAGGGGTATCTGGCAATCATTCAGTTGGCAGCACTACTACGACAACGCCAGATCAATTGGCTTGGGTCTTTTGAACCTTGGCCTGCAACGCGGCCAGCCTGTGTCACTGCTCGCTGAAGATTGCAAGGAATGGCTGTACTGCGATATGGCCATCATCGCCGTGGGTGGCATAACCAACGGCGTCTACACCACCGACGCCGCCGAGCAACTCGCCTACCTGCTCAATGACAGTGGCTCGCCATTTCTGTTTGTCGAGAATGATGAGCAGCTCGATAAATACCTGGAAATTGCTGACCAGTTGCCAGTGCTACAAAAAGTGATCGTTTTCGAGCGCGAGGGGCTGCGCGAGTTTGAACATGAGCGGGTGATTTTCCTTGACGAATTGATCGCACTGGGTGAAGAACTGGATAAGGCGGACAAAGATGTTTTTGATCGCGCCATCGACCAGGCAAAACCTGAAGACACCGCGATCCTGGTTTACACATCGGGGACAACCGGTCGCCCCAAAGGCGCAATGGTGACGCATCGTAGTCTGCTCTACCAGATGAAGATCGCAGTACCGGCTTTACAAACCCGTCCGGGCGATGAGCAACTGTGCTTTCTGCCGCTCTGTCACATCTATGAACGTGTGCTATCGGTGATGTGTCAATTGGCTAACGGCGTAACCGTAAACTTCACTGAGAGCGTGGAAACTGTCGTTGAGAATATGCAGGAGGTGTCACCGCACACCTTTTCAGCGGTGCCCCGTTTTTGGGAGAAGCTGTATTCACAGGTGCAGATTCGCCGTACAGAGGCAAGCAGTCTGGGTCGTTGGGCACTGGATCAGGCCGTTAAGGCTGGTGTTGCCAAAGTAACGCTGGAAGAGAAAGGTCACCCTGTACCGGGATCACTCGCGGTGCAATACAAGTTTTGGGACATTGCTGTGTTGTCGAATTTGCGACGTATGCTTGGTATGGATCGCATGCGACGTGGTGGCTCGGGTGCCGCACCCATCAGCCCTGAGCTATTGCGTTGGTTCAGCGCGATCGGTGTGCCAGTGCTTGAAGGGTATGGTGCGACGGAAACGAGTTGTATTGTCTCGATCAATACTCTTGAGAACAACACGGTTGGCACCGTTGGTAGGGTAATCAATGGCACTGAAGTGCGTATTGATGAAAGTGGTGAGCTACTGGTTAGAGGCCCGGGAGTCATTAAAGGCTACTGGAATATGCCTGATAAAACGGCGGAGACGATTCGTGGTAATTGGTTGCATACAGGTGATATCGCAACGATTGATGACACTGGAGCTATCACCATTACAGGTCGTATCAAAGACATCATCATTACCGCTGGTGGTAAGAATATCACGCCGGCGGAAATTGAAAGCCGCTTGAAATTTTCACCCTTTATCTCTGATGCGGTGGTTATTGGCGATAAGCGCAAATACCTGAGCTGCCTGATCATGATCGACCAGGAAAATGTGGAAAAATTTGCGCAAGATGCACAAGTGCCATTCTCGGATTTTGCATCGCTTTGCGCAGCGCCTGAGGTCAGGGAACTGATTGGCAATGAAGTGGCTGAGGTTAACAAGGCGTTTGCGCGGGTCGAGCAGCTTAAGGATTTTCGCCTGATCGACCTATTGTTAACCGCGGAAGATGAAGAGTTGACACCTACCATGAAACTGAAACGTAGTGTCGTTGAAACTCGACATGAGGCATTGATTAACCAAATGTACTGATTCTTAAAATATAAAACGGGGAAACACACGACATGAAAACTCTTCTTACCCTTGCGACTTTACTAACGCTCGCGATAGCACCGGCATTGGCGGATCAGGGCGTCTCAGACTCCGAAGTGGTGATTGGCAGTGCCAATGACTTGTCCGGGCCATTCGCCGCTTTTGGTGCGCCTGCAATCAAGGCCGCGCAGTTGTATCTTGACGAGGTGAATGAAAAGGGTGGAGTGCATGGGCGCAAGATCCGACTCGTTGTTGAAGATCATGGCTATCAGGTGCCCAAAGCCGTACAAGCGACTAACAAGCTGGTTAATCGCGATAAGGTTTTTGCAATGTTGCTGTCGCTGGGTACGCCGCATAATATCGCAGCATTCAAGTTGCTGGACGCGAAGGGCATTCCGAACATTAATCCTCTGACCCTGGCTCGCCAGATGTTGCAGGACCCGATCAAGTATAAGTTTACATCTGGATCCAGTTATTATGACGTGATCAAGTTAACCATCAACTATCTGGCAGAAGAAAAAAGCGTCAAAACCGTCTGCTCAATGTATATACCAAGTGACTTTGGTAAAGAGATTCAGGAGGCTGCTGTCGATATGACAGAAGAGCTGGGTCTCATCTATGGTGGTGAAACCACTCACAAACCGGATGAGTCTGATTATGTCGGTTCGCTGACCAAGCTGAAAAACGCAAACTGCGATTTGGTTGCTGTCGCTTTATCTGTTCGTGGTGTGATCACAGCGGTAGCTACTGCCAAGAAGATTGGTTGGGACAACGTTAGTTTTGTCGGTTCGCATGCTTCATTCCATACGGCTATCGCCAAGGTGCCAGGCGGTGTGACCGAGGGCTTTTATGCAGGATCCACGTGGCAAGATCTGGAAGCGCGTGCCGGCGAACCGAAAGTGGCTGAATGGATCAAATCCTACACTAGCGCTACCGGCGAGGAATTCCCTGGTACCGGCGCTTTAATCGGTCGCTCTACCGCTGAAATTCTGGTTCGTGCGCTTGAGGCAGCGGGTAAAGAGCTGACGACTGATTCGTTCATCAAGGCGATGGAGAGTCTCCAGTTTGAAGATAAGATCCAGGGCAACACGGTTCAGTTTGGCCCTGACGATCACACCGCGGCTGAAGAAATTTTTATCTCCAGGATTGAAGGTGGTAGCTGGAAGCTTGTTGGCCAGGCCAGGTAGAACTCCTTGCAGTTGCTGATAGCGGCCGGTTCCCACCAGCATCCACAATGATGCAAATCTATGATAAACAGCTTGCCCAAGTTGGGTAGGTGATTTTCATGTTGCTGATAGTAACGAGGCGCTGCGTTACACAGGGTTTGAAAGCAAGGCTTTAAGAATAGCTTCGTCTTCTGTACTCTGGATCGAAATATAAGTTTATGACGTGCCAACGTAGGATAGCGACTTATGACGTATCAGTGTTTTGATGTCGATGTGCAACAGCATGTTGCACACATAACTTTTTCTCGCCCGGAAAAACGCAACAGTATGATCCCTGCGTTCTGGACTGAGTTACCTATCCTGATTAAGGACCTGGATCAGGATGGGCAGGTACGGGCAATAGTGCTTTCATCTACGGGGCCACACTTTTCGTCCGGAATGGATGTGTCTGTATTTGGTGCTCAAAGCCAGGTGGCTGTGGATAGTATGCAGGAGCGGCAGAGGGCTGCACGTTTTTATGACACGGTAAAGCGTCTGCAAGGCACGTTCAGTTGTCTTGAAGCGGCCCGCGTACCGGTGCTTGCTGCGATTCAAGGTGGATGCATAGGTGCGGGAGTTGATCTATGTACCGCATGTGACATGAGATACGCTACCGCTGATGCATTCTTTACCGTTTATGAGACTAATCTTGCGATGACTGCCGATGTCGGTACGTTTCCGCGTTTGTGCAAGCTTATACCGGATGGGCTGGTTCGTGAACTGGCTTACACCGGACGCGCAATGCCGGCGGCAGAAGCTAAAGAGCATGGCCTTATCAACACGATGTACGAGACCCACGAGGAGATGCTCAGTAGCGTACTGGACATCGCAGCAACCATTGCCAGCAAAGCACCACTAGCCGTGTATGGATGCAAGAAAATGATTCTGCATGCGCGTGACCATACTGTCGCCGATACATTGGATTATGTGGGTCTATGGAATGCCGGTTTCTTTCAACGGGACGAAGTCAGTGAGGCAATGGTTGCTGCCCGGGAAAAAAGAGCCGGGCATTTCTCGCCGTTGCCGTCGCAACCTGATGAAAATGACTCAGAGGAGAGTGTGGTCTTGCCTCAGTGAGTCCGGGTAAGCTGACCGGTCTTGTGCTTACAGGTAACTATCCTGATAATCGGCATGGTCTACAACGCCTCGCGAAATTGAATGCGTAGCGAAAGGCACTATTCACCTAAGGTATCCATGGGCTTTTTTGGTCGCCCATACATGATCTTTTTCCTTATAACCCAGCTCCCTCCAAAAAGGCTCGGATAGTTCCCACAAGTCGATAGGCGAAACGCCATGCTTGTTTGCTGGTTAATCAGCAATTTCGACATTGAACAGCGTCTCGCTTATCAGCTTCTGCGAATTCGCACGACCTTCATACTTTCGAATTCTATTCCGGCTACATTCTCAACCTGCCGATAGTAGGTAAGATTGACTTGCGCCCCTTTCAGACTTCGATATTGTTTGGTTCTTTTGTACTTGAACGGTACTTCGTAGCCCTCGAGCATCAATGTATTTATTACCCAGTCGCCACTATCACGTTGTACATGGCTAAGCACTTTTACCGCATCCATTTGCGTAAGTTGCTCGTTTTTCTTTAAGAGCTTGTTGATGTCAGATTTCACAGGTCTGTAATCCTCCAGCTAAGCGATAACTGGCCAGTGTAAGGCTTCAAAGTGCGGGATAAGGCAGTCAATAGGTTTCAGTAACACTTGCAGGCGTAGCTCTCTCTAGTTGCGGTAAGTCCTGCTCAGATAGTATTCAGGTATCTGTACGCTTAGCACAAGTGAATGAGTTGCTACACTGCCTATGTATTAAAATTAAACAGAGCGCTCAGGTTGTCGAGCTTGATCGCATGTTAACGTATCACAAACCCGCTGTAGTTATCGATTGCCACTTGTTCACAGATATCACGATACCTGTCGAGCCCGCCCGCGTAGGGCATGAACAATCGGGGCTTTCCAGGTATATTTGCGCCCAGGTACCAGGAATGTTTGACGGTAGGCAGTAAGGTCTTGTCTGCTGCCGCATTTACCTCACTTACCCATGTGTCGACTGAAGATTCGGGACTTTCTATTGTTGTGTGATTGTTCCTGTACAGATAGTCAATACAATCGCTTATCCATTCCACATGCTGCTCGATAGCGGCTGGCATATTGGTTAGTACGCTGGGGCTGCCCGGACCTGTTATGGTAAACATGTTTGGAAAGCCAGCTACTTGAACGCCGAGATGGTTGCGAGGGCCATTGGACCAGGCATCGCTGAGTTTTAGATTCTGGCGACCACGGATGTCCATACGTAGCAGAGAGCCGGTAATAGCGTCGTAGCCTGTGGCGAATACAACAACATCAAGATTATGATGTTTTTCGGACTCCTGGCCTCTCGCCTCCGAATTTTGGCAAACAATGCCGTTTTTTGTAAAACGTAAGATTGGTGTTTTACGAAGATCGACCAGCTCTACATTATCCCGGTTGTAGATTTCAAAATAGTGCGTATCGATCGGTGGGCGTTTAGCTGCGAAGGGATGGTCAATATCTGCAAGGGCTTTGGCTGTATCGGGATTTTTGACACACTGTCTGATTTTATTCTTGATGAAATCAGCAGCCGTGTTGTTAGCCTCTTTGCAGCTTAGAAGATCAGAAAATGAAGCTCGAAACCTTAGTCCGCCAGTCTGCCAGGCTTTTTCATAGATGGCAGTACGTTCCTCTGCAGAGGTTTCCAGCGCTCTCTGACCGTTGATTAGCCAGTTGTGCCCGTTACCATTGCTGCGTGTCAATTGGCGAACTGCTGATGCATCTCGTTTGTGTTCGTGTCGATGCCCATCACTCAATATATGATTACGTGCAGGTACGCTAAAGTTTGCTGTGCGTTGGAAGACAGTCAGGCGTTGCGCTGTCATGGCAATCACTGGTGCCGATTGAATACCGGTAGAACCCGTGCCAATTTGTCCCACACATTTGCCCTCAAACTTGACACCCTCATGTGGCCATTGACCGGTGTGGTAGTACTCACCCTCGAAGTCGCTGAGGCCTTCAATGTCCGGTATGTTCGCGCTGGATAGACAACCTACGGCCGTGATCAGGAAGCGGGCGCGATAGTGTCGACCGGATGCCTCATCGATTTCCCAGAAATTTCCCTGTTCGTTAAATCTGGCTGCCACCACACGAGAGTCAAATTCAATATTGCGGCGTAAGTCGAATCGATCGGCAACATGATTGAGGTAGTCGACAATCTCGGCAGTTCCGGGATAGCGCTCAGACCAGTTCCATTCTTCGGTGAGTTCTTTTGAAAAGGTGTAGCAATAAACCTGACTTTCCGAATCGCATCGGGCTCCTGGATACCGGTTCCAGTACCATGTGCCGCCGACCCCGCTACCGGCTTCCAGTATCTTGGCCGTCAAGCCAAGTTTTTCACGCAGACAAAAGAGCTGATAGAGTCCCGAAAATCCAGCACCAATAATGATCACATCAAGCATTTGATGTTCTGACTGTTGCGTATTCATTTACAGCTTAGCGCATGTCAATAGTGTTGACTCGAATCATACTCATCTAAAACAAAAGCAGCACGGATTTGTACTTCAATGGGTCTGGATTCAGGGGAGAGGGCTTGGTACGATTAGTTGCTCACTCAAATCACTGTCCTGACAGGGGATCATACGATGCTTATTCCGTATTTGACGATTCGTGACCCCAAGGCCAACATGGGTTGGCTCACACAGTGAGCCGAGTATCGGCTCTGGCGAGATGTTCTAGTACACTAGATCACTGTTGCTAAATATTCTACTTTCGATACACGGAGCCTGAGTCGCATGAGCGAACCTGAAATCAAGCGTATTGACACCAAAGTTGTCTATAAGAATCGTTGGATGACTGTGCGGGAGGATCGCGTCCGTCGGCCCAATGGAGATCATGGACTGTTCGGCGTGGTTGATAAACCGGATTTCTCACTCATCATTCCGTTCGACGGTGAAAAATTTCATTTGGTTCAGCAATACCGGTATCCGGTCAACGGTCGTTTCTGGGAATTTCCACAAGGCTCTCTGGAGCTCAATCCTGACTCCACTCCAGAGCAGGTGGCCAGCGTGGAACTGAAAGAGGAAACCGGGTTACGTGCCAACAGTATGATAAAGCTGGGCAAGTTTTTTCAGGCCTACGGCTATGCCAGTCAGGCCGTTCATATCTTCTTGGCAACCGGCCTGGAAGAAGGAGAATCGGCGCTTGATGCCGAAGAGCAGGGTTTGGTGTCAGGTCAATTTACGCGAGCTGAATGTGATGCCATGCTGGTAGATGGGCAATTGTCAGATCTAAGCACAGTGGCGGCTATGCATATGTTTGATAAATACACTAAATCAAAGGAAATTGAATCGTAACGTATCTAGAATTTCATCGATTGTGGATATTCATTATCTCTGACAGGCACTGACCACTCTTCCAGCGTTACTGCATCGATACAACTGAGGGTGTCTGCTTCAAACGTATCTATCCAGTAGGTGTTATATGCCGCCGCAATCTGATCAATCGGGGTGTGTCCACAAAAGCATCGCCTGGTTGAACGTTGTGGATGTAGCGCGGGGATTAATCCGTCAGCAATAGCTTCGATATCGCCACGTCCCCAAAGTAGCCGTCCCTCACCGGCATCCAGGTATGTTGACGTGTGCAGAAAATTCTGGAATTGAGATTCACTCCAATCGAATGGCTGCTCAGCGTGAACAATGCGAAACGCGGCAGGATCCTCATCATCACCAATATCAAGACAGACAGGATACTCGATGATCTTGTTCTGTAGCCAGTTGATATCCAGGTTTGCCGCTTGAAGGGATTGGCTGGTTGCCGGTCCGCCGTTGGGTGGGTAACTCCACACTTCGAACCAGTCGTCTGGATTCAGCACCATCTGTTCATGATTACCGCGCACGACGTAACGATCAGGCTCTGAAAAGAAGTTGATCAGTTCGACCGAGTGTGGACCACGGTCGATCAGATCACCTACGGATAGTAGGATGTCTCGTTCAGGGGCATATTTCGATTTTTCCAGTAGATCGGTCAGAGTTGCGAAGCGGCCATGTAAGTCGCCGACAACAAGGTAGCGCTTTTCCAGATCTATCGGGATGCGGGAATACGTGGGTGTTGTTCGGAAGGTCATTTAGTCTTTTGATGCCTTGTGCTCGAAACGCCTTGGTGTATGCCAGGTTGGGAGGTTGCTTTCGTACCAAGTATACGTTGACAGTCCGAAGGAGATTACTAGCAGCCATATGTGAAGGATAGCCTGTGTTATCCCGCCCTGCAGTTTGATGAAATACGGGTAGAAAAGTCAGGGCGATGGATCAAAAGGTCAGAATGGAGAGTGAGATCATCAGTAGCGCGACTGCCCCTATTTTCGTCGGAACTCCCTGTAGCTGCATTTTAAGAGTTCTCAGGTGTCGACGCGATAGCATTGGCCAATACCGGTTAAAGAGAATAAGCGCAGAGCTTATGGCTATGATGATTAGCGGTAGCAGGCACTCTATGAGTGCTACTATGGAGACTGATGGCCCTTGTTGTGTTGCTCTGTGAGAGCTCACAACCGCCAGCACTCCCAATATTTCGCCCAATACCAGCACTGCTGGATATCGGCGAATTAGTTTACGCATTCTGCGACGCGTCCTATGATTGGACAACAGTGCTACAACTGCCACCAGGAATACAGTCAGGTTGAACAACACGGTTGAGGCAGTAAACCCATGAGACTCAAGTGCGCTGGACTGAAGCACCATGGAAAGAGACACTGTAACCATGGTAACCAGCATGTTTGCCAATAAGTGCAAGCCTGCTTTGCGAATAATTGGCCAACATTGTACGAGTACGCCAGAGGCCGCAATCACAAACGCCAGATAATACCGTCCTGGTAACCTCTCCCCGAGCAAAACCCAGGCAAAAAATGGAACGAACAACACACTTAATGCAATGAACGTCTCTGCGCCCGACACGTCATTAAGACAGTGCAAGCTGCGAAAATAGAAAAACAAGTGGGCGGCGTATGCTAATCCTGCGGCAATCGCCGTCACAGGTATGCCGTATACGTTCAGGACGCTTGTAAGTGTTGAGAAGTCCATACCCAACGCCAGAGCTGCAGGGGCGATACAAAAAAGGCAGGAGACAATGGCACCGTCGGATGCTTTGCGATAGACGTTGCTACCAATCAGACAACTATCCAGCACACAGGCCATGGCCCAGAAGGTTGGGGTGATTACTGCCATCAACAACCAGTTGTTAAGAATTTCCATATGCCTTGACCTGCTGTTCTATTACGGTGCGCACTAGCAATTGGCCGTTTTGTAATAATCCGGACGCACAGCCGCCGGCTAGCGCTTGAACCATGTTAGGCGGGGCAATGGGCTTAGCTGTGTGGCGTACAGCGGTAAAAAGTCTAGTTTCGGGGCGCACTTGTCTAAAGTCTAATATTCAGCAATGTGAATAGTTCTATTCCACGGATATGTACGCACGTGTATTAAGCATTTAATTTGGAAAGGTTCAGCTGGATTGTCATCGAAATGAATTGCAGCGCGCTTTTCATCGCGTTCCCTGTGTGATTTGAGCATGTCTTGGGTTCCGCATTCGTTGAATGCCAGATGCGATATTCAGGGCTATAGCAAACCGCTATTAAGTCGATAGTCGCTCCTGTCTTCTCTGTAGGCTGTAAGCGATGGACAATAGTTCACAAGCAATCAGGATATTTCACTATGAACGTCACATCAGATGTACATGCGCAGGAAGCCAGCGCAGGTGGTGGGCTCGTCGTTACCATCGTTTCATGGCTTATCGTAGCCTGGACCTGTTTTATATTCCTTGGCTCACTTCCCTACAAATTCTCTAGTCATCCCGATACGCAGCATATATTTTCAACGATTGGTGAATGGATGAAAGGAATTCTGGGTACCACTATTGGTGATCTTTTCACACAGTTCGGGGCATACGCGGTTGGAAGCGCTGAACTATTTATATCCATTGTACTTTTATCCCCGATTGTCTACTGGCTGGCAAATAGAAAGCAAGGCAACGCCGTGGTAGGTCGATTTCGTGCGCGAGTGCATGCGTTTGGTGGGTTGATGGCATCAATGGTAATGACTGGAGCCGCTTTTTTTCATATATTCACACCATTAGGAATAGCGGTATTGCACGAAGGTGAAAGTGATGGTGGCAGTCTGTTCCGTGCGGCAGTATCAATTCTTATTCTTGGCGTGGTGTTGTTTTTTATAAACAAGTCACGTGCCTTTTCAACAGAGACTCGATGATGAATACCTTAATTTTGTCTCCAATGCGAAACCGAATGCTGTTGGTTTTGGTGTTGCTTTTCTCCAACATCGGCCTGGCACACGCAGCGCCTCCTATTAACACGCTTGAAAAAGCGTTATTCGGGTTCAAGCCTAATGGCATTGCTATCCGCGGTTACGACACGGTTGCCTATTTTGAGCAGGGGGCACCAACTGAAGGGTCGAGTAATCATTCAACAGAATGGATGGGCGCGACGTGGCAGTTCGCATCAGAAGAGAATCTGCAAAAATTTATTGCAGCACCGGAGGACTATGCGCCCCAATATGGTGGCTACTGTGCGTACGGTGTCGCTCAAGGTGGTCTCGTAAAAATAGAACCGGACCTTTTTGAAATTGTCGATGGCAGGCTCTATTTGAACTTTGATAAAGATGTCAAAAAGAAGTGGCTAAAGGATATTCCCGGATTTATCAAACAGGCGGACGCTAACATCGCCGGCCTACTCGCCAAGAATTGAATGGCGAGCGGTTAAAAGCGTGTTTCCCCACCCAGCAGGCCTCTCCACTGCTGGGTGGGGAGGAGGGCACTAAGGAGCCCTCCTTTTTTTGGGATCGAAATCATGGAATCTGTTAATAGCAGTTGCCGAAAGCGTGTCGCTCGATAGCGGATGTGGGCCACACCTCAGTAAGATTCGCTGCATGTGGGCAGAATTGAACACTGTTAAACCAGCTCATCGCGAGAACTCACATGGCAGAACCTTCAGTTGACCAATTCGATTTCTACGATTGGGCCGGACTCTATCAGGAAAACCCGCAGGAGTTTGAAGCCAAACGTAGCGCCATGCTGATGATCGAACTGACGCGCGGATCCGCCAAGCAGTGTGCCGCAGGCAGAGCCTTGTTAGAGTCATTTGACAAGCAAGTGCAAGGATGTGATCCACAGGAGCGTTTGCAAGTGGCCATGTCGATGATGGCGGAGTCTGCCAGACAGCTTGGCACAGAGCTTTCGATTCTCAAAAATGCGCTGGACTTGCCTGGCACACAAGAAAAGAACTAAAGGACAACTAGCATGTAGCTAGTCTGACATCGGTTGCACAGGTACATCAATTGGCAACCGATGCCAGTGTCAAACTATTGTACCACCACCGCACAATCGTCGAATACACCCGGCGATTCGCTATACAGAGTCACAGCACCCCTCACGCTGGCCTCTGGTGCCGTCAATGAGGCGGACAGGTTCGAGTAAGCGCTAGTCTCGACGGGTAGTTCGGTTCGAGTTAATGCAGCATACGTCTCATCCATCAGCGTCAAGGTTACACTTGTATATTCGTTACCCGTCACTTTTCTTGCCTGGCATTGCATGGCATACGTGGCGTCGGGTGAGACTTCAAATTCCTGATAAAGGCAACCGCCATCCTGCAGGGCAAGGGCACCGCTTCCAACCGCCGCATCGTTAGATGCCGTTGCCAGGTTGTTCGCCGCGCAAGAAGTCCAGCTTCCCAGTGCGACTTCAAACCCTCCATTACGCAACAGATTGGTACCTTCACTTCCAGGATCGGTAGGGTCAGTGACATCGGGTCCAGTGGGAGGCGTGCCCTGGACAAACTCACAGTTGTCGAACTGTGTATCGTCCTCACTGTAGAGCAATGCCAATCCGCGAGCGGTGCCAGCTGGAGCTGTGCCACCGACGATAGGTCGAGTGGTACCGCTCTCCGTGCCGATTTGTGCAACGCGAGATAGCAGTGCCTCATAATTCTCGTCGAGATAAGTCAGTTCCATGATCGTCCAGTTGTTGCCACTTCGGTTTGCGTCGCAGGTAAGGGTATAGTCGACACCTATCGTTATCACTACTTCCTGATAGAGGCAACCTCCATCGGTGATTTGCAGCGCTTGCGAACCATTGGCTTCGCCTGCTGATACTGCACGGGTCGCCGTTGCCGGGCCACAATCAAGCCATGCGGCTTTACCGGCTTCGAAGTCACCGTTTGCCAGGAGATTGTCACCAGTGGGCGTGGGTGGATCTACTGGAGGTACTGGGTCAACAGGAGGAGATGTAACATCGCCTACTTGAATGCGAGGTCCGGATGCATGCCAGATACCGGGACCTTCGCTGGCACTGTGAGGCAAATGTGTGACATACCAGAGAACGATGTCGGTGCCATCGACTGATTGATTGTTGAGGTAATTCTCGCCGATCTCTCCCCGTGCTCCGAGTCGCCAGCGTCCGATCTCATCCCTTTGCCAGGCACGTACAGCGACATCGACATTGGAGAAGTCATCGGGTAAACCATCATCGTCTGCGGGTATCACGTTGACGATGCTGCCAGTTTCCTTGTCCGTGATTTGCCAACCGTTCGATTCGGATCGCAAATCGTTGAATTCGGTGGTAGGTGCACTGCCGTCTGCTCGCAAAACGATATCGTTTTCCGGTCCGTCAATGTCGAAGTCGAATACCCAGTGAGCGTGGTGAGAATGATCTACCAGGCATTGCAAACCACGACTGTAGACACGTGCGTCAAAGTAGCCGTTTTCACTGAAATAGTAGGTCTGGTAAATCTGATACTCGCCAATCTGCCAATTCGAACCTACCTCAAGCATCTTCTCTCCGTTTTGAGTATAGGTACGCGTGCACTGTGATTGATCGTCACAGACACTTTCCGGCGCACCTTGTGTGGCTCGTGAGAGTGCGCGGGTGCTCAGAATGTCGGCGTAGGGGCCGCAGGCATCATCAAGATACTCTACGCGCATGACGGGCATGCTGACTCTGTCCAGAATCTGCTTGCCGCCGAATTCAACGTTATTCAAAACAAGGCCAGACGAATTGTCATTGGTGCTGTAGTCGAACTTCCAGCCTTCCCAGTCTACATCGGCTGAGAACGCGGGCCCGCCTGCCAGAAGCACGCCTAAGAGAGTTGTATGAAGGGTGAGGGATCGCATATTAAAGTTACTCATCGCATCGGCCCGCCTTCGCTGATCTGTTTCGCTCCGATGTCTACACGTGCACTGTATAGGGGTGGCTCGCCATCTCCGTTTCCGAAGGTGACATACAATATGCGCGTGTCATAGAAAACTGGTGTGCCACTATCTGATGAGGCGTTTGCCGGATAGGTCAGCATTGCCGTACCTTCAAGGTTGTCAAGGACGAAGCCATCCGCTTCGAGCGACGTGCGCGCAAGGGCGATGGCTTGTTCAACTTCGTCCGAGTTTTCGGTGGGTTGCCACTCACTGGCTGGCTGAGTGCGAACGCTAACGGAACCATCTCTACCGAGAATGGCCTCAACGCTCTGATCGGTTGTGTAGTTGTAGAACAGGAAGCTTGCGACATCATCGCCTTTGGAGGTAGACAACGTTGCGTCGAAAGTCCCGTAGTCATCGCCAATGGCGCTGAGCAAGTCAGGGTTGTTCATAACCGAGCGGCGTGCGATCTCTACAACGGACTGCCGAGCGCGTGGTCTTAGCTGGGCGGGCAGTAGCTGCTCGTTCTCCATATCCAGTGGCTCTGGTGGCCAGACACCTTCGCGAACACCAGAGATGTTACCGTGTGAGTGTGTATCTTTATGTGTAACGACGCCACCACTGTCACAGGCTGAGAGTAATACTAGCGCCGATAGTATCGGCAAGCAGGTTCGCATGAAAAAGTCGCTCCGGGATCGAAGCAACGATTCCCTCATATTTCGTGCCAAATACAAGTACTAATTAATTTAATGGTCGGGGCTACTCCGTTTGCCTATGTTACGAGAAAGATTTGCCCGCGCGATAGACAAGATCTGAATAGTCAGCATATATTGCAGGTTCATGCTTTGCTAGAGCGCAACTGCTCTCTAGCGCTGGCGAGCAACAACCTCTATTGCGTGGCCAGCTTCCCAGTGCTTCTGTTCATCGGTGTAGTAGGGATAAATGCGACTGGCAGGAGCTGTGTAGTCTCCGGGAATTTCGGCGGTTAGAGCGATTGATAGCTGGCGCGTTTCAGAGGCTTTGAGTGCGCGCCAGTAGAGCACCAGTTCTGATTGTCTGACTTCGTAGGCACTGATGCTGTCATTTGATACCAGTTCTTTAAGTTGCTCATGACGTAGCTCCAGGCCTGCTGGTATTCCGATGATGGCTATTGGCGTGGGTACGTTTTCAGTCAATGACCTTATTGTCGCTCTTAGTTCGAGAGGTTCGCCCTCGGTGATGGAAGTGTGGCTTAACTCTGTTGTCAGTTGTGTTGGTCGGAGTTTTGCGTTAGACGGTAACGAGGTGTTGTATTTAATTTCCACTGAAAATGGCATTTTGCTTCCAGCAGTCATTCGAAGTTCGATGTTGTGTTGACCCGGTGTCACGGCATGCGCAAAATCTGGTAACTCGATTGCCCCTTTTGAATGTTTAGTGAATGCCACCGGATGGCCAAATGCTTCACCATTGATAAATAGCTGAACGGCACCGGGATGTTTTGGTACCGCGCGCGCTGCGTCATAGGTATTAATCGCCTTAAGTGCCAATACAGTTGATTGGGTAGAGCCAAATCGACCCGCTTTGCTTCTTTCGAACAACCATTGCATTGATTTTTCAACCTGAGCGGCCCACTGTTCATCATCGCGTAACCATGCCAGTAACGCCAGGCTAGTGGTCTCAATGGTTAGAGCATCACCGCCTGATCCTGTTATGGAAGTTGTCGCGCCATCTACTGATCCAGTTTCATGACTGGCGACAACTAATTTCCTGGCTAGAATTTCAGCACTTTCGTTGTCGCCGGACAAATAAAGAATATTAGCGGCTAGTGCATCAATGTAGCTATCATCGCCACGAAATGCCTGATCTTTTATCTGAGCTATCTCTGATGACAAGGAATCAGGGTGTTGACCACTCTCCAGTAATGCCCAGACAATATAAGCATCTGTGGTTGCTGCAGGTGCTCTTCCGAAGCTGTCCAGCGCACGTTCATTGCGTTTGAAACTCCCATTGCCGTCACGTCTGTTGAGTAGCCATTCGCGGGTACGTTTGATCATGTTGGTATCGATCTGCATGACTTTAGCCATGTCTGTGAATTGCATCAGGCCATAGGCTGTTAGTGCTTCATGTGCCGGATTTGCGCCAAACCATTCGTAGCCATTATCTGCTGATTCAAAGCCGATCAATTTTTCATAACCAACATTAAGCAAGTCCTGCGATTTGGCAATGAGTATCGGGTTTATGCCAACGTGGCTGTCAAAGTACTGCTGCGCCATTACCAGAGGATAGTTTGTTGAACTGGTTTGCTCAAAGCAGCCGTGTGGTTCTCGAAGCAATGCATTAAGCGCCTCTTCCATGCTGGCCAGCGGTGATGGATATACTTTTGCTATTGCAGTAAGGCTTCCATCAGTGATGTCTTTGGGAATGGCAATAGTCTTGTTGAATGGCGTTACAGAGGAGAGTAAACCACCGGCATTGACGTTGACGGGAAAGCCTGCAGGGCTCACGTTCAGGGTACGGGTCACGGTGTCACTGTAGGGTCCAGCATTGGCCGTGATGGTAATGGGATAAGTGCCAGCTTTTGTTGTAACTATCCTAATAAGGCTGCGCAGCCGTTGGCCCGGTGCCAGAGTGATGGGAGTAGTATTCCTAGTGTCAATCCCTTTGCCAGTAACGCTCAGACTTGCGTTATCAATCGCCTTTGTGGATGTATTCACCAGGGTTACAGGTAACTCGATAGTGTCATTTGCTACCACGTTCAGTGGCATTTTCGTTGTGATGTAAAACGGCTCTACTGATATGATAACGGCGTCTGCACTACCTATCGCACCGTTACGAGCATAGCCATCAGCCATGACTCTGAATGTGGTTATGTTGTCGGAAAGTGAAAATGAAACCGTAGCCCGACCATCACGCGCACCGGTTTTGACACCGCTGTTCCAGTAAAGTGTTTCGGTGAAATCCGTGCGTTCGTTGGGTTGGCGATCGGCTTGGGCCTGAAACGCAAACTCACGGATATAGCCTGTAGTTGCTGGCGCTTGCATAATCATCAGTCCCGCCTCGTCCATATCTGCTATTTCCAGCTCTGGTGCGTTAACAGCGATTGCCGGACGAGCGGCTTCCACTTCGGCAGAGAGTCTGTCTATAGGTAGATTATTCAGAGCAGGCTCTTGTTTTCTTTGTGGAGCTTCTTGTGCGACTTCTTCCACCATTTCGGCAGCGACCAGTTGCTCAGCAGCCGCGGGCATGGCCAGTTGTATGGCACCAGCCATGGCATCTCGTCGCATGAACATAGGGGTGGGCGGGGGTTGGTTTTTTTCTGCCATGATTTTTTTTGTTTTCAATGGGAACTGTTTTTTCAGTTCGGCGTATTCAACAAGGACGAAACGACGCCAACCCTGCGTGCCCAGCAGTAAATCAATGTTGTTAGCTGCGCTTGTATCTGATCTGTCCAGGTAGACGTGGGCATCTGCCAGGTCGAGTACATCATTTTCAAGGTAAACCATGACAGGTAGGCGTGGCGCCTGTTGCCTTTTTTCGATCAGTTCCAGTACTGAGTCGTCGGTGACGCTTAAGCCTACGACTGCTTCGACCGGTTGGCCGTGATCATCAGTTGTGAGTATGTCGATACTAATTTCTTCACCGGGAACAAACGGACCATCTGATACGCTTAGTTTCACATTAAGGCCAAACCGAGGGTGCCGGTAGATTAATCGTTCCGCTAGCGGGTGGCCGTTTTCGTCCCAGACAGTGGCTATAAGAACACCCTCGGCATCATAAGCGTCCAGTTGCAACAGGCTGGAGTCGATCGCTTTGCTATCCAATAAGGTTTCGCGTTTATACAGCGTTATACGCGTGGGTGCGCTAGTAGAGTTTGAAGCAACTGAAAACTCAATGGCTTCGTCAAAAGCAAAGGCTGAGCGACTGCTTTGGATGACCGTACCCGTTGTTTGAACGCTCGGTAACGCTGCGGGTTGAGTAATGCCTGATGGGGATGAAACCAGTGCCGCGTATTGTGTATTCTTTTTTGGTGTGAACATAAATAGTCCACGTCCTTCATGTTCTGACTTGAAATCGGTAATAGCTGTTAAATTGGGTGTACTGCCATTTAGCTCCACGATACTACCCTGTACATCGGCAGGTTTTCCATTGCTAAGCAGCGCTTGAAAATACACACGGTTTTGTATCCCGGCTACCAGCTCACCGCTTTCAGGATAGAACGAGATATCCAGTTTATTTAGCAAAACAGGAAGGCTCTTGCTGGCAGTTTCCACCACGCCACCATCCTCTATCACGAATGAGAGACTGCCTTCTCCTCTCACAATGTCTTCAGGCAGACTAAACGCGGTATTAACAAAGCCAGCTTGTGTAATTTTCAATCCTTTTGACCGATATATCTCTTGGCCATCCAGACGTGCAATGGCAGTAACCGATGCACGAAGCGGGATTCCGCCCTCCGCACGTTCTATCGCTATAGTGGCTTTGACCTCATCGCCTGGACCGTAACCCTCGCGGATAAACTCAATCTGTGTTTTGAGACGGGGTGCCCGGTAGGCGCGTATATCGAAGACGCGCTCGCTTTCAGGAAACCCGAGGTTGGGGCTGGTTACGCTAGCAGTATATGAACCGCCTGCTGTTCCGGTAGGAACAGCCCATCGAAAACCGATTGCGCTGTCGGTACCCTGCGCGCGTCCCTCGTGGACAATGTCACCTTTCGGACCTGTGATTTTTACCTGAATGACGGTGTCGCTCTTTTCCAGTGGTGTGTTGTCACCGGCATTCAATATCACAGTGCGCAAGTAGACGTTTTCGCCCTCCCGATAAATGGGTTTGTCGGTACTTACATAGGCCAGAAAGCGCTGAGCGCCACCTAGATCATCAGGTAAAACCGGATTCTGCTCATTGGCGGCACGGCTGAACGTAGTGCTCAATAACACAAATATGAGGGTGATCCAGAAAAGGCGTACTGTTTTTATTCTTGCAAACATGTTTGATCCTGCCAATAAGTCATCGGTGCAGCAAGCAGAACTCGCAAAAGATGAGCCTGCCACGGATACTACTTAGACGCTGGTAAGAGGAAAAGGGGGTTAAGTTCGATGCAGAAACTTTGAGGGGCAATTGAACGGTTCGCTTTCCGCTTTTGTTACTTAGCTCGGAACGGTCTGCAGGCAGTGACTATTGCGAATCAAGTCTCGATGCTTGCTGCCTATGCTGCATGCCAGGCAGCTATTAAAACGATAGCCATATCAGTCTTCTCAGTCGGTGTTAACTGGCCGACAATATGGAGGCTGGGCACTACCGGTAATGAGCAGCACACCGGATGTGCTTGAGAGGTATCACAAACTATGATCTGACGACCGCGCGGGTCGTAAAAATACAGGTCGTAAATTACAACGCGCAGAGCGATTAATCGGAGACACGATGAAGATATCAGAAAAACCCGTTAGCAGGATAACGTATCACTTTCTACTTGTTTTAACCTTGCTGTTTACCTGTCACGGGCTGGCGTTGGCTGACGCACCTGTAAACACCTTAGAGAAAGCACTTTTCGGGTATAAGCCCAATGGAATTGCCATTCGAGGTTACGATACGGTCGCCTATTTTACAGAAAGCAAACCCGTGGAAGGGGATAGCGCCTATTCAACTGAATGGATGGGAGCCACATGGCATTTTGCCTCACAAGAGAATCTGACCACATTCACTGAAAATCCAGAGCGCTATGCACCGCAATACGGTGGATACTGTGCCTACGGCGTGGCGCAAGGTTATCTTGTAAAGGTAGAGCCTGATCAGTGGTCGATTGTGGATGATAAGCTGTATTTGAATTTTGACAATAGCGTGCAGAAAAAGTGGGTGAAGGATATTCCCGGATATATAGCAACGGCAGACGGCAATATCGCTGGGCTTCTTGCAAAGTAATTTAGAAACAAGCGTTTCTCTTGGACATGACTCATGTGAAAAGAGAAGCGCTTCGTCACCTGTCATTGGAAGCTCGCTCGGAAGAGCGCGCGAAATAAAAACACGGCGCTGGGGTGGTGGGCAAAGCCGAACTGAGTGAAGCACTACCTGCGCTACATTCTGCGCTACATTTTGTTTAAAAAGTTTACCGAAAAAGACAGCAACGAAGGCGGATTAACGCTTTGCGGCGATAGCGTCAAGCCAAAGCGCAATTTGCAGAATGTCCTGGTCTTTGAGTCCGGCGGCCACTGTGCTCATAACTTGATGGGAGACTTTTCCGTCTCGCAAAGCTCTAAGTTTGACTAATGCAAATTGACCGTCGGAGTCTTTCCAGCCTGCTCGCACTGCAAGCTGGTGAATGCCATCTCGCCCATGGCAGCGTGTGCAGGTCTGTGCTTTCGCCCGTCCTGCTTTTATGGCCGCCTTATTAGCGATCATCGCCTTCAGAGCATCACTCTGAGCGTCAGCCATCGCCGGGTTGAACGATCCGGCCAGCAGCATGAGGGATAGAGCTACGAGGCATCGGTGAAATGCTCTTGGAGATTGCTTCATGTACCCGGCTCCAGAATTGACACCTCAACCATACCACTAAGTGGCATATTGTCTACTGCAAACTGGTGGCCTTGTGAACCGAGGCGTGGTTATTTCGCTTGTAGAATCATGCCCAAAGCCTTGTTCTACTTACTTGCCAGACGAGCTGCTGACGCTCAGCGTGAGGATAATTATGGGTTAACGGAAAAACGAGCCTACAGAAAAGTAGAACCTCTCTGAGTCCTGGTCGTTCGTGCCGTAACCCAGGTAGACCGGCCCAATGGGGGAATCCAGTCCAACATAAGCGCTGCCCGCCACCGTAAGCCCGTCCAGTGAGATATCGCTGCGTTGTGTAAAGACATCGCCGGCTTCGAGTGAACCGCCAATGTAAATTGGCAGATCGAACAGAATTGACCGTGGGTTAACTCGGCGATAATAGGTCCCGGAGACCAGCAACGAGTGTTGACCGCGTAGCTCGTTCATCGAGAACCCGGATAGCTTCAGGAAACCGCCGAGTCTTGCGCTGACTCGCGTATCGCTATCAGCGCCCTCAGTGCTGGAGATGGCAGCCTGCAAGGTAAGCGTATTCGCCCCTCGTGTGATGGGCTTTAGTACGACGAATTCGGTTTCCGAATAGTCGAGTTCTGCATCCGCCACATCGAGGTGTTCGGTGTGGGATATGGTCGCAAGCGTACCGACATGGGGCCAGGAAAGCTCATCGAGCGAGTCAATCGTGAAACGGATAAACGCACTGGCGTCATTTTCACCTGGCAGGTTTGTGGAATCGGTGACGACACCTTGAGCGCTTTCAACCGGAACTGATTCGAGGTCGCTCGAACCATAACGCACGCCGAATCGCAGTTCTCCCCAGCGGTCGAACAGTATGCCGCCGTCGATTCCGATGCGCGCCAGTCCTTCTCGCTGAGCGCCCACTGGCAGGTCACCATCATCGAAAAATGATGAGTTGCCACGGGTGAGTAGCAAGCTAGGTTCTACGAAGTAGCGTTGTCGTTTTCCGAACGGCTGGTAGAACTCGTTAACAACACGGGTTATGTCACCGATCGTTACCTTTCCGCGGTATTCGCCACCGCGACGGTTGACTTGTGGACGTGTATAAGACATGCCAAGCGCGAAGCGTGTGCCTTCACTCAGATCTGAGTCTAGTGCAAGACCAAAGCGGTAAAAGCTTAGTTGTGTGCTGTATGCGCGCGCACGAAGCGTCAGTTTTCCAAGTGGATCAACATCGTAGCTGATTCGTTCAAATAGGCCGGTTGCGTAAAGATCCTCGATATCAGCTCCAAGCGAGACAGGATCAAGTGGTGAGCCAATCTCTACATCCAGAAAGTCGCGAACAAGCTGATCCGACAGACTAGAGTTCTGTTCGATGTCGAATGCACTGACTAACGGGCGGGCGGCCTTGATGCGCGCACGATCATTGATGTGGAACAACCAGTCTTGCTCATTCAAGGCCAATGGTAAAAGAATACTTTCGAGTGCCCTAACGGCTTCCTCTCCACGGTCGATCATCGTTTCTGCATCGGAAAAACTGGCAAATCCAAACTCATCCAGTACGGGTTCGATAAGGATATCAGTGTCCAGCAGAGAGGCTCGCTGGGCGCGCACGCTTGGATCGGTCAAGAGTTTTTGAGTCTGTCGCAGAACGCCGCCAAAGCCTTTGATTGAATCGGCTGGCAGAGCATCCGAGCCGACCGATACAACCAGCACACGATCGCTACCCATATCACGGGCAGTTGATACTGGTAGATTGTCTATAAAGCCTCCGTCGATAAGGCGCCGTCCATCAATCTCAACTGGCGGGATCAAACCAGGTAGTGCCATGGAGGCTAACGTGGCTGCGGCCAGATCGCCTTTCTCAAGAGTGACAACCGAGCCCGTTGACAGATCCATAGCCACCGCCCGGAAGGGTATGGGTAGTTCATCGAAGTGGCTGACTGAGCGCGCGTCGGCCATAAGCTTAGACAGCGTCAGCCACAAACTCTGACCCTGCACGACGCCATCTGGAAGTACGGGTGTACCGCCTTCGAACGAAAGGTAGCCGTCCGCCAGAAATCCAACATCGTCGGTTTTGCGCCGAAAGGTTGCGCGCTCACGAACGGTGCTGTCATCGAATATCGCTGTCCAGTCCTGATTGACGGCAAACTTTTCGATTTCTGCGCCGCTGTAACCAGCCGCATAGAGTGCACCAACGACCGAGCCCATACTGGAGCCTGCAACTACATCAACGGGTATACGCAGCGCTTCGAGTGCTTTGATGACACCGATGTGTGCGATGCCACGAGCGCTACCGCCGCCCAGAACCAGACCGATACGTTCGCGAGTTTGTTCCGGGGTGCCTGATATGGATCCCTTGTGGTCATTGATCTTAAGCTCACTTGCCCCGGCAAGTGAAGTTACCGTGACGAGCGCTGCTGGGATCAGGACTGCGAACCAGTGATTAAATGAGCGCATTTTGTTACCTGTTCTCCAGTCGATTGAAATCAAGCAGCCCGGCATCAATGGGGTCGGCTTCGACATAAAGATCGTGAACTTCATCCGCATGAGCCCAGAACGCTTCGTGGGTGCGGCGGATACCATGCGTCTGCATGAAGTTAGCGTAGTCTGCTGGTGAGCCCAGGGCTGCTGCATCTGAAACGAAGCTATCAAGCGCTGACTCATCTACATGCCAGAAAGCACTCGGGTAGTCACCGACTACTCCACGAAACACATCGAGTGTATCTTCGTCGGGCAACAGGTTTTTATTTTCTGCGAACAGGCTGGTGATGTTGGCGTGTGCAACGTGGCGCACCACACTATAAAGGTGCAGCGAGTCGTCTTCGGCGCGAACCGTCAACAAGGCAACTTCAGGGAACTGCGCAAGTTGGCGGCCGCCGAGTGCTGCCAGACGTTGCAGAGGTTCACGATGTGCCGATGGCACGGTCGAGTGTTGCAGAGACAAGCTATCGTCCAGTACAGGTTCGAGGTGTTCCAGAAGTGACTTGTGAAGAGCGGCCTCTGGGTCGGAAGCGTTTATATCTATCCCTTCGACCATGCCCATCATGGACATGGAGGCTTTCATGTGTTCACGCATGGCCTCATCCGCATCCTGATACCAGCTGTCGTGTACCTCTTGCCGGACGTCGCGAGGTAATAAAGTGACGTAGGCGGTCTCTCCCTCCTGCCGCAGAAAGTCCATGTACAGGCGCGTGGCCAGTTGGTGACCAACGCTACCAAATACATCGAACTCTGCGACCAGCAAATAGTGGATGCGTTCCAGCAGCGGATAGTTGATGAGCCAGGCGGTTCGAGGATCCTCTCCCGCCAGGCCATGTACGACTGATGCGCTATCGAAGTGGCGAAATACGGTTAGGGCCGCATTCGGGTTGTTACCGTCACCGTCCCAGAGGTAGTCGAGTGAGAGTCGTTGATCGTTAGGGCGCGATGCCATCATAGTGTTCATTTTGGCGTCCAGGTATTCTCGATTGTTTTTGGCGAAGCTGCTCCAGATGCCCACAAGGCTTGCGAAATCGCTGCGTCCTGCCGGGAATTCCAGTGTGTGCGCCTGTTCCATGAGAAAGCCGTCGATATCGCTGACCGACTGGTTTTCGGGATCAACAAACAAGACCCAGAAATGATCGCGAATGACGTTCAATGCGACTTGTCCGCGACAAACCGGCCCTTTCATGAAACCCATGATGGTGAATCGCGCATTCTCCAGCATGAAGCGATAGCGCGAACGCACCGGTAGTTGATCAAACACAATAAAAGGATTGCTTGCGACTTCAGCTGAATAGCCAGGTAATTGATCGACTTCGAAGTCGGCGTCGAAAAAGAGCGAGTCGAGCCATGCCATGCGTTCAGCGTTAAGCTCCCAGGGTAGATGACTCTTTGCAACAACCGTTTCGGGATCGTGCCAGAGTCGATACCAGAATTGCTCAGTCTCTGGATCCTGAAATGGCAGTCTCGTGGCAATGGGTACGATGGGTTCTCCCGGGGGTGTACTTGAGCGAACCAGTCGGTACCACACGCTGCCATTACCGACGAGTTCATTAAAGTGCAAATGGGCAAGAAACAAATGCTCGTAAACATACCTTGCAATCAGTCTCTCTTTGTCTGTGTTGCCGTTTAACCGAGTCTCCCATTCGGCTATCGCAGAAGCATGTTCTGGTGGTGGCTCAGGATTCATCATTTGCGCGCCATTAGCGAGCCAGTCTGTCAGTGTTGCTCTTTCGTCGTCGGCTAGTGCGGGTAGTGCGTAGGGCATGCCACCGAAAGGATTGTTGGCAGCATAGTGGGGAAATTCTTCAACCGTTGGGCAAAAGCCTGCATTATTAAGTGAAAAATTCATTTGACCCGCGGGCAGCGGCTCGTTGCTGGCAACCGGTTGTGGATTGTTTGCCTTTAGATCGAGCATGCGGTTCATGAGGCTTGCCTCAAGGTTGGCTGTTGGAGTTTGCGCACGCTCATTCAGCGTGGGATGGAAGCCGCGCGACCGCCAGCCCTCAGTATCCAGTTCATCGATGTATAGCCGGGTGGGATCTGCGTCAACAAGTTTGGGTCCATAGACTGGCTCTTTGCTGCCGCCTCGTTCGATGCCTTCTGCAGAGGTCAATTTCAGCTGACAGGCAGCGTCGTAGCAGGCGTGGCAGACAACGCACCGTTTTTCAAGTACCGGGCGAACGTTTGTGAGAAATTCGGAGGCTAGCGTATCGCTTACAGGCCGCGCACGAGCCTGTACTTGAGACTCACCGTAAGCCCCGTCTAATGCCCGACGCTCGCTATTGTCGAGCGAAGCACAACTTACAAGCAGAACAGCCAGAATAGTTGCAGCCGCACCTCTTGGGTGTAGCCATCGATAAACCGAAAAATAGGGGGATAGCATCGTGCAGAAACTCCTTTGCTTTGCGCGGTCGACAGTATTGCCTTTTTGGAGGCATTAAATGTCGTCTGGAACTTACCTTTTGGTACGACCGCTTTTATTATCTATTGTTAGAGCAGGCCGCAGCTTCTGAGGATCGGCAAAAGCTGTGAACCGGCTTGCTCTGAGTAGATGTTAAGTTGCACGGCGAGTTTATCAAAGGCATCGAATCCATAGCACGGATGCATAAAGGGTTTCAATGGACGAACTGGCTTGATCTGGTTCCTACCTCTGCTTCAACCGGAAGACGTGGTTAGTCTTACTACACAGTAAGGTCCCAGTGTCAGCAGTGACGATTTTAAGGCCGCTGTTGTTTGATCAAATCCGTCGCAGTGTTGCGTGCACTTGTCAAATGTTTCCAAAGACAAAGTGGCAATATGTGCATCCGTCATGGTCAGGCCAGCTATTTCCATGTTCTGCGTATCGTTAGTGAGATTAGCTACCCAGACAATAAAACTGTTGTCTTGCTGGTAGCCGACAGCCTCCACCTCGCGGCTCATGGTGGAAAGCGTTTGCAGCTGGTCACTGCTGGCAGCTTTCGTGAAACCCGCCATGATGTGATAGACCGGGTAAACCTGTCTGGATGTGTCGTCGAACCCTGGTCGGGCCCAATTCTCATCATGGTTGAGAATACCGAATTCGCCGGTGGGTGCGTGCAAATTGATACAGTCGATGCCACCGCGAGCGAGATGTGCTACATACCCCACTGTCCAAGCAGCGTTGGCCAGCCCACGCTGGCGCGGATCCATACGGGCCATGGCAATACGCGAGTTATCCGGGTTATCCATGGTCTTGGAGCCGTACGGGTTGAAACGCATGCCGATAGAGCTGGGCCCGATATGGTAGGGCTTGTCATTGGCAAAGGAACGGCAGGTATCAATGATGAATGGGATGGCTTCAAGATTCTCGGTGACCGTAATGTCGTCACAGGCATGTGTAATCGTATTATTGGCGTGGCTGATAAAATCACAGTGATCTGTCGGTGGGCGATACCGGTTGAGCTCAGGGAAAAAGGACAACATCCCTCCACCGATAGCGGCTTCGGGAAAACGGCCATACACCTGGTCATAGATGTCTTCCAGAGGTGTCACGTCGGGCCACGATGTACCCGGCATGATTGACTGTAGATACTTGGCTGGGGCGACATGAATAGCCTTCGGATTTATATCAGCATCGTGGCATTGCCTGGCCAGTGTCGCAATTTCTTCCTTGAAGTTGATGTCGGGGATAATCGCTTGGAGTTCGATGGGTGAATTGATACCACGGGCCAGCATGGAGGCTTGCTTGAGATGGTCGCTGTCATGCTGATTCAGCTCATGCCATACCACGAGCTGCTGAGGCGCCAGCTTCTTTAGCAGGTCCTGATGAGCTAAGGCACCCGCGATGTTCCAGGGTTCTACCCCAATTCCGATATCAGGCATGATTCGCCTTTCACTAAGCTTTGCGACAGTCAGTATGCAGCGCTTTTCAGCTGGTGGGTTGATGTTCGCTAGTTTGTCTTTACTGTCAGTGGACATTGTCAGGCTCACGGATTGTTGAGCTGACTCTGTTTTGTTTATGGTAAACGGCCAAGGCAAGGCAATGGGCCGAACGTAGGTCTTGTAGGAAGCATCATTCCATTGGCGATGATCTTCCATCTCGAAAGTCTCTCCTGTCATTCGACAACGGAGACGCACCCCGGGTAGTACCTCATGAGTCAATGCCCGAATGTCCTTGAAAGGCTGTATCGGGTCTATCAGTGTTGGGAACTTTGATTGCTCGACATCACCGTTAACGTGCTCAACCGTTAGGGGGTGACCTGAAACTCCAGCAATGGGGTGTAGAATAACGAATCCCGTGCGATTGGTTAGAAAATCGGTGACTGCCGTGTACGTGCCGGTAAACAACAGGGATCCGTCAGCACTGCCGACAATCTCTATCGAGTAGTTAATCTGTTGCTGCTCATCCTTGCAAACCGCATCAAAGGTGACAGTAAAGGAGTCGGGTCGTTGATCAATCTGAACGTTTTCCAGCTCCGGTAAATACGTGCCCCAGTCTTTGTCTCGCACGACGAAGGCAATATTTCTGATTGCCTCCTGGCCATGGACTTTTATATACCTCAGTGCACCCTGGTCGAATTCACAAGATACGGGCCCTGCCGTTAATGTACGCATGGGTAGAACGGGTTCTTCGGTGCCGTATAGTTTTATTGCATCGGATAGGTTCTTGTCCATGTGGGTAAATTCCCGTGTCGTTGTCGAATTACAATACCTTGTCTGTGTTGGGATCAATCAGCAGCATCCGCTTTGTATCTATTGTTATAGTTATCCGATCATCTACACAGCTGCCATCGTGAGCCTCTAGCTCGGCCACTACAGGAACATCAGAGAGCCGGAAAGTTGCAAAGCTTCGGGAACCAGTTGGTTGCAGAAGCTCTATTCTTACCTTTAATCCGTCATCGTCAGTGCGTTGTATATGCTCGGCGCGTATTCCGCATGTTATCTGCCTGTCTATGTGCTTGTCGAGCCTGTCAAGTCGCGAGGACGGCACTTGTACCTGCCGGCCATCAGTGAATCGTACGAAAATTCGGTTATTCTCCAGCAGTAGCGTTGCGGGTACGAAATTGATGGTGGGTGAACCCACAAATGCTGCGACAAATCTACTGACCGGTTTTTCGAACAACTCCAGGGGAGCCCCCACTTGTTCAATAACACCGTCGCGCAGTAAAACGATTCTGTCTGCCAGAGTCATGGCTTCAACCTGATCATGAGTGACGTAAATCATGGTTTTACCAATTTCCTGATGCAATCGTTTTATCTCGCTTCGCATACCTTCGCGCAACTGCGCATCCAGATTGGACAGAGGTTCGTCAAACAGGAACAGACGCGCATTGCGTACTACGGCCCTGCCAATGGCAACTCGCTGGCGCTGCCCCCCGGACAGTTCTTTGGGGAAGCGTTGCAGCAGAGGTTCGATGTCCAGCATTTTTGCTACAGCGTTAACCTTGGGCGCAATGTTCTCTTTTGGCGATTTTCTCGCGCGTAAACCAAAGGCGATATTCTCGAATACATTCATGTAGGGGTATAGCGCGTAGTTCTGGAACACCATGGCCAGATCCCGATCGCGTGGGCGCATGTCATTGATGACATCACCGTCGATTGAAATAGTACCCCCGTCTATCTGCTCAAGGCCTGCAATAGTTCGCAGTAATGTGCTCTTTCCACACCCGGATGGTCCGACAAATACAGTAAATTCTCCCTCAGGGATGTCAAGATCAATACCGCGCAGTGCATGGGATTTTCCATAGTACTTCTGCAGACCGGAAATGCTTAAGGTAGCCATAATTATCCTTTTACCGCGCCCATTGAAATGCCACGAACCATATAGCGCTGCAACGTGGCTACCGCTATAAAAATAGGAATTGTCCCCAGTACACTCATGGCAGCAATTTTTGCCCAGAAGTTGGATTGTCCGCCAAAATAGTGCGTGACCTGAACCGGGAACGTGGTTACTTCATTGCGGGTTAGCACCAGAGCAAAGACGAAATCGTTCCAGGCAAACACAAAGGTAAAAACTGCTGTCGCAAATAGTCCTGATCGCACCATTGGAAAAACGACCTTGCGTAGAACTTCCCAACGCGTACAGCCATCCACCAGAGCGCTTTCTTCGAGCTCCAGGGGTATGTCCTCTATGTAGCCTCGCATCATCCAGATGACATAAGGAAGATTGAATGCGGTGTACAGCAATATGAGTCCGTGGTAGGTGTCTACCCATCCAAGCCATACATAAAGGAGAAAAACCGGAAACACAATGGCAATGGGCGGAATCATACGTTGAGAGATGATCCATATCGCAAGGTTGTCTCCACCTGTCCGAAATCTTGCTAGGCTATACGCACAAATGGTTCCTATGAACATCGCTAATGCGGTACTGACCGTTGCAATGAATAAGCTGTTCCAGATTGTGACAACGTCTCCGTCCTTGAACAGAACTGCATAGTTGGAAAACTGGATGCTTTCGGGAAGCCAGTTGGGAGGTGAGGCAAAAATTTCGTCGGGAGTCTTGAACGAGATAGCGAACAGCCAGTAAATCGGAAACAGAAAAATTATCGTGATGCTGATTAACGTGATATAGCGTAAAGCCAGTATCACGGAGCTTCGTTTCATCGAGTAACTTCCACGCGCTTCAGTGCATATATGACAACTACCGACAACATGACAATAACCAGAAATGCTATCGCGGCTGTATAGCTTGTTTCAAATTGTTTAAAACCCTGGACGTAGGCGTAGATAGATACTGTTTCCGTGCTTGTTCCGGGGCCACCCTGAGTTAATGCCCAGACCATATCGAATAATCGAAACAGGTCCAGAGCTCGGATGAGCAAGGCGATCACCATCACTGGTGCGATTGCCGGCAGCATGATTTTGAAGAAAATACGCCAATATGAAGCACCATCGATCTCCGCTGCTTCGATCTGTGATTTGTCGACGTTTCCCAGTGCAGCCAATAGCAATAGAAACATGAATGGTGTCCATTGCCAGATCTCGGTAATCAATATGGCGGGATAGACAAAGGTGGGGTTGATGGTCCACAGAATGGTGATGGGCTCACCTGCGAACCAGCTGATAATCTGGTTAATGGGTCCGAAGCGGTTATCAAAAAGTAACCGCCACGCAGCGCCTGCAACGATAGGTGAAATGACGGTGGGTAACAATAAGAGGGCAATGAATAATTGTTTGCCAGGTAGTTTCTCCAGACATAACAACGCCATTAACATTCCGAATATCAATTCAAGGGGCAGAGCGACTACCATGAATATCAGAGTGTGCTTAAACGATTGCCACAACCGTGAATCATCCAGCAGCATCCGATAGTTCAGAAGTCCCTGAAACGAGGTGTCGATGTCAATCAGGTTGATGTTCTGGAAACTGACGATGAGCGAATAGATGAGCGGGAACAAACCGATTAGCAGAAGCAGAAACACCCCAGGCGCAATCAACCAGTATTTGAACCAGCGTTCATGATTAGCATTGTAGCTGGCTGCACTCATATGATTATTTGGAAGACAGTTCTATCTCTGTTTAATAGATGGACTGTTGTTGTCAGCCCACCTATTGGATGGTGGATTGCTGTTATGGGTAGGAGTTAGGCTTGGAAGCCCAGTCCAAGTAGACAGTTTTTTGTTTTTCTACTCCGATTTTTGCAGTGGTTTTATCCCAGGTGTCGGCAACATCATCGAGGATGGTTTTAGGATCTTCTCCCGCCCATAGACGACTTACTGCCTGGCGTAGAGCTTCCTCATAACGATCAGTTTGTAGCAGAGAAAGATCGCTCAGACCTTTTACAGCGGCCTCTTGCAACATGGCCAGGTATTCAGGCGCATCAGGCCATCGTGATTGATATTCTTCGCTGGCGAAGTGCGATTCCCGAAAGGGGTCGCGTAGTGCAAATGGTAGTTGCACTCGTTCGAGACTAGTGTCAGCGCTGTTAAGCCACTGGATAAACAGGTATGCAGCCTCTTTGTTTTTACTGTTGGACGATACGCTAAGCGAGAATCCGGCTGCAAGCTCGGGATGACCGCCAGGAGGGAGTGCATACCCTACCTTGCCCGCAATTGTCGATTTGGGGACCCATGCCAACGCCTCTTCATCAGCTCCATAACCTGCGGCCCAGCGTCCATAAGGAGGCCAGGATATTGTCATGGCGCTATCACCAGAAAGAAACGTTGCAAGATTTTCAACAAATCCTGTGGTTTCAATGCCTGGCGGCATGAACTTGTTTTCTTCACGCATTTCGGTAAACACGCGCGTGCCGATTTCGCTGTTGACGGTTGCATTCATATCATCATCAAAGAATTTGCCGCCTTCAACCCGGAATCGTTCCTGAAACATCCATTGCGCATAGGGGGGTTGGCGAAAAAACGCGGCACCATACATCTCTGGCGCATACTTATCAGTCAGCATTTGTCCAATTTCGGCAAACTCTGCCCACGTGCCGGGTGGCTCCAGGTTGTTCTCGGCAAATATGTCTTTTCGATAGTACAAAAGAAATACATCACCATCGTCTGGAAGACCATAGATAGTGCCGTCATAAGTCATCTGATTGTCCCGATAGACAGCGCCGATATCTTGCAATTCGTCGCGATAGCCGTGCTTGTCAATCAGCGCGTCCAGGGGTTCCAGCGCACCTGCAATGGCAAGGTCTGGTAACCACGATGGAATGACATTGAGTGCATCATAAGCGCCAGTGCCAGCTCGATGTTCCTGAAGAATTTTGGTAAACATCTCCGCGGTAGAAACCTCAATGACTTTGACATCGATGCCGGTCAGTTCTTTCCATTTCGGGCCTGAGAAATTGAGGGGGTCAAGAGCCTGTAGACCAGCTTCCCAGACGATGGTGATTTCGGTTCCAGAATATTGTTGTGCGGCTTCCACAGCTCGTTCAGCGGCAGATTGAGCAGAAGCGTTTGCGCACATAAGTCCGCCCACGATTATCCAGGTGGCTGACCATCTCTGTTTAAGGGTTTGAAATCGCTTCATATTCATTCTCCAGATTGTGGTTTAGGTGTTCCCACCGTGAATCAGCTAGCTGGCGATCGTGTACTGATCCCGAATAAGCGTTATCTATCGCGGTAAAGCCCTTGACGCTCCCGCTAGTGGGTGGGCTTCATTTAATTCTTGTCGTCGGTGAGAGAAATATCATTCGTTGCCTGCTATGATGATGATCGACATATCATACCAGTTTGTCAACCTTTACCGATCTGAAATTGAGCTGTCCGCAGGAGCTACAGATTTGTGTCGTATTACTCAGAGCGATTCACGCCATCAGATAGTTGCTACCGACTAGGGATTGCCCCGCACCTCTACCCGTCGTTCGAATAGCATGAAGATAGTGCTAACGTGATGTCAGAGTGGCAGATCAGGTACAACAGAGAAAATGGCCTTGCTACGCGCACGCGGAGTCGGCCTTCATTCACTACTTTGGAGGGAACAATGAAAGGTGCATTGATCGGCTGCGGTTTTTTCGCACAGAACCAACTAGAAGCATGGCGCAGTATTCAGGGAGTTGAAATTGTCGCTTTATGTGACAGTGATGAAACACGCTTACAGCAGAGCTCCCGCTCTTTCGATATCGGTAGAACCCATTCCAGTGCTGCCGAGATGCTAGCCGAAGGAGGAATTGAATTTGTGGATATCGCCACAACCGTAGGGTCCCATCGCGAGCTTGTAGAGTTAGCGGCAAAGGCAGATGTTCACGTCATCTGTCAAAAGCCATTTGCTGAAAACATGGAAGACGCCCGAGCCATGGTCGCTGCTGTAGAACAGTCTGGAAAAACGTTAATGGTGCATGAAAATTTTCGGTGGCAATCACCGATTCAGTCAGCGCTTGCTGTTGTCAAATCGGGTGCTATCGGAGACCCGTTCTTCTGTCGTGTAAGTTTTCGCTCCGGTTACGATGTATTTTCCGGGCAGCCATACCTGGCCGAAGGCAAGCGTTTTATTATTGAAGATCTTGGCATTCACATTCTGGATATCGCTAGAGCTTTTGTAGGCGATGTCACTCACATGACTGCGACCACGCGACGCATCAATCCCGATATCAATGGTGAAGATGTGGCGACGATGCTTTTAAAGCATGTGGGAGGTGCTACAAGCATTGTCGATTGCTCTTATGCTACACATCGGATGCCAGAGACGTTTCCACAATCGCTTCTGGAAATCGACGGGTCAAAAGGTACGCTTCGCCTGGATGCTGGTTATCGATTAACGATACAAACCGGAACTGAGGAGACCACGGACGTATCGCCAGAACTATTGGCGTGGGCGGAAAAACCGTGGCACAACATTCAGGAAAGTGTATTGACGATACAACAGCATTTCGTTGATTGTGTGAGAGCAGGGATACAGCCGGAAACTTCGGGGGCTGACAATCTAAAAACGTTAGCGCTGGTAGAGGCTGCATATCTGTCAGCGTCTCAAGCGTGCACAATAGATTTGTCTGAAATTTAAATAGTCAACATCAGACGCTCTTGACTATACGTTTCGTGCATTAAAACTATCGGGCGTTTAATTAGCTTTCTGATGGATATTTGTTTCCTTGATTATCGATGTGCTTGCCGAGTATTTTGGTTTCTGATTCTGGCGAGCCCATGATGTCAGTGTTTTAGTGATGCGTTGCAATCAAGAGACGATGGTTACTGTACGGATGGATTAGAAAGTTTAACTATTGCTCTACAGCAAAGCTGAATACACTCCTTGGGCGAAAAGTTAATCATGTGCTCATAAAGAGTCGAGTCCATACCATTTTGATTTTAATGAGTGGGACATTAATTTTTTGTCGCGTCGACAAGACAAGGATAGTTCTAGTTGGCTTTTTATGAGGATGCTTAATAAACATCAGGCAGTATTCGACTGTGCTTGTGAAAAGAGTGAACAGAAACGTATGATTTATAAGAAAAATGTATTGCCTGTTCTAGCAATGTTCATTGTGATTAGTCCCGTATCGGCCATAGCACAGTCAACGGGTGAATGTTTTGTTAAGCCGTCAGCATCTCTCGACCATACCTATGCCAAGAATGATGGTCCATTCAAGAACCCGTTGAAAGGGTGGAATTCAGGTTGGGACGGAGGCAATGATCACCCTGAGTCATCGGTGGGATTTCAATATATTCCCTGGAAGGACTTTGAGCCAAGTGAT
>JBGCFI010000053.1:0-32592 GCA_045106855.1 Granulosicoccus sp. | reverse complement strand
TGATAGATGCTATTGATCTAATCTTCATAATGGACACTCCTTGAAATAATTTGAGTAAGAACACTTACATGAACCCATTTGCTTCAGGAGGTGGGCGAGTCTAATTATCTTCCTATAACAGCATGGACGCAGAATTCAGATATGTGTTGTGCTCGACATGAATGTACTCATGCTAAGTTCCAGATCGTGTTAATTTAATCTGTAAACGCCCGTCAGATTGACCCCATGATACCGCGATGAAAGCAATTGCCATTTTATGCTCCGGAATACTCTACCTGGCCACTTCTGGGTCCTTTGCTGATAACTATCTGGTCAATATCCCTCAATAGAAAATTGATAAACGTAACAATAGTGTTGCAACACAAGAGGAAATTGATATCTCCGAGCTTTCACCCGGCGAGATACTCAAGGCAGAGGGCGTGTGGATTTATCGAAGAACCAGTGAAGAACTTCAGTTCATGAAGGACAATTACCCCAATCCAGGCGATGACGAAGTAAACAAAGTCCTGAACAGAATAAAAAGTCGAGCTAACTCGACGAGTGGATACCTTGTAGCGAGAGCTATCTTGAGCTATATGCCGACGCTAGAAAGATCCTCTTACCGTTCTTATTGAAAAGACTATTTCGTGTTTGCACCCTTCGGGCGATTGGGCTGCTCCCTGCAGATGGATATCCCTGACGCGCCGGGTATGCGTGACGACGCCATGTTCTTCGATCCATGTTTCAATGATGTCTACGATCTGGCAGGGCGACTTATCGACCGGGGCGTGATTAGTTCTTGGATGGATAATGCAAAGCCAGTGACTCCGGAGCAAAAAATCCATCCGCGAATGCTAATACCTTCTCACTACTTAAAGTCTGATGGAGTTCTGGCGCTGGGAATGATATTGAAGCCATTTATACAGGACATCGTGCTTGAATGATCGACCCACGCTGCGCCGCGTATCCTGCTTCTTGGCGCTAGCGCGCTTTCGGCTATGTTTGCTGTCGACGGCCTGAGGCATGAGAGCGCTAATCACGAGTGTAGTGATACACTACACCAACTCTACTATCGCATAGCTTGATTGCTAGGTGACTGGAGTCACATAACTCACACAGTTAGCAGTCCGATTGATAACACCTCAGCGCTAGTTTGTTGCCAGAATAAAGGCTCTCTCTGGGTATTCACCTGTGCATTAGATGTGAATGCAAACTAAATCCTCGTCACTCATTTGGTTGCAATAGCAAATGCCTGGTAAGGCGCAAACTCTATTTCGTCAGAGTTCAACTCTGGCACTTCCATATTTGACAACAGAATTTCGGTGATATGGTTCAACCCCTTAGGGGTTTGAATTGTCACCACTTGATTTGAATAATTAGCAAAGATGAAAATCCGCTCATCATCTAGTTGACGATAATAGGCAAATATTTGCGGATGGTACTCTTCAAGCGGCGTGTACGTTCCTTCCTGTATGGTCATATTACTGCGCCTTAGCGCAATGAGTTTTTGATAGAACTGAAATACACCATCTGGGTTGTCCCGATCACTAACAACATTTACGTCAACATAGTTTGAGTTCACATCTATCCATGGTTCGCCTTGGCTGAATCCTGCCATGTTAGTGGAATTCCATTGCATCGGTGTTCTGGCATTGTCCCGTCCATTTTGGTTAGCCGCTGCAACAAAGTCGGCTTCGGATTCCCCTGAAGCTATGCGATCCTGGTATTGCCCAAGGGTCTCGATATCACGGAATTGTTCAATCCGCTCATAAGTGACATTGGTCATCCCTATTTCTTCGCCTTGAAAAATGAAGGGGGTGCCTTTCATCAGGTAATTGGAAAGCGCTAGCATTTTGGCTGAACGTTCGCGATACAATTTGTCATCACCGTATTGCGACACGGCGCGCGGCAGATCATGGTTGGACAGGTACAACGAATTCCATCCGTCGTGTGCTAAAGCCATCTGCCAGTCGTTCATGATTTTTTTGTGCGCAACCAGATCAAACCGACTAGGTCCAAATCTACCCTTGACTGGATCCCAACCGGCTTGAATGTGATTGAAGTTAAACACCATATCCAGTTCTAAACGATCTTTCGCGCAGTAATCAAGCGCGTTATCAGGTGTCACAGCCCAAGACTCACCGACAGTCATGATATCCCTGCCTGCAAGGGTTTTCAGATGCATTTCCTGGATGAAGGCATGCATGTCAGGACCCTCAAAGTAGTGCCTTTTGTCTAGATCTTTGCCGATCAATTCGATCACATCCATACGAAATCCACCGATACCCTTATCAAGCCACCAGTTCATCATGTCGTAGATTCGTTGCCGCAGCTGGGGGTTGTGCCAGTTAAGGTCCGGTTGCTGTGGTCCAAAGAAGCCCAAGTAATACTGCCCGACAGACTCAACCCAGGTCCAGGCCGAACCGCCAAAACAGGCACACTGGTCATCGGGTGGTCCCTCGTTCTCAGAGCACGGGTCTCGCCAGTAGAACAAGTCATGCTCAGGGCAATTGCGAGTTTTGCAGGCTTTTTGGAACCAGTCATGATCGACAGAACAATGATTCACAACTAAATCCATAACAATGCGGATGTCACGAGTGCGAGCCTCGTCGACCAATTGATCGAAGTCAGCTAGCGTACCGAACTCATTAGCAATATCGTAATAGTCCGAAATGTCATATCCGTTGTCACGCATGGGAGAGGCATAAACGGGCGAAAGCCAGATAAAGCCAATTCCCAGATCCTGTAGATGATCCAGCTTTGAGATGATCCCCGGGATATCGCCAATTCCGTCGCCGTTGCTGTCGCAAAAGCTGCGTGGGTATATCTGATATCCGGTCGCAGCTTTCCACCACGGTGCTTTTGATTGCGTCATGGGTACTTTTATTTGTTATACAAATGGGAGAGGTGCACCCTGACAAACAACAAGGCGCAAACAGGTTCGCTAAAGTAGATCGACAAGCAGAGGCGACGCTATTTTATGGCTGTCCAGCTATCTTGAATCTTACGGGCAACCTCTTGGGCAGACTTTCCGCTGGCATAGTCAACCATGCCAGTCCAAAATGCCCCTGCACCAATAGCACCAGGCATCAGATCTGATCCATCAAACCGGAAGGTCGAGGCATTGCGCAAAATCTCACCTTGTTTGCGCAGTGTATCGCTATGATAGACATTAGGGTTGACACCAAGGTGTGGTGTCAGGAATCCTTGGGTTTCAATTGACATCCAGATTTCATGTGCAATAGGCGTTTTTAGAAATTCAATAAACCCACGAGCAACGTCGCTGTCTTTTGTGATAGAAATCAGTGTTCCGGCCCCCAGTACCGGGTTGCCAAGCTCTTGAGAGGAATAGCCTGGTAGGTAGAAGAAATCAGCATCTTCGCCAACAACAGTATCCTCCGGGAAGAAAGCCGGGATGAAGGATGCCTGCCGATGCATGTAGCATTGCGGAGGGCTACTGAAAAGTCCCTTGGGACTATCACGGAAATCCGTGGAAGCCACAGCTCCCGTACCACCTGCGACATAGCTGTCGTTGAGTGCAAATTCTCCGAACTCTTCGATCGCGGCGACAATACGCGGATCATCAAACGGGATTTCGTTCTTGACCCATTGGTCATACACATCAGGCGTCTGAGTGCGTAAAAGCATATCTTCAACCCAGTCGGTTGCCGGCCAACCAGTCGCACCGCCAGATCCAAGCCCAATGCACCACGGCGTGCCACCGTCAGCAACAATCTGATCTGAAAGATCCTTAAGAGCTTCCATGGTTTGAGGAACTTCATAGCCTGCATCATCGAAGTTTTCCGGTACAAACCACACAAGCGATTTGACATTAACGTTGAATGAAAAACTATAGAAACCTTCTGTGCCTTCACACGATCCAAGTGCTACCCAGGACGGCCCGGCTGCATAGTTCTCAGACATCCAATTGGCCGTATCATCGCCAAGCGGGGCAAGAAATCCGCGTGATGCAAGATCGCAAGCCAACCCGGGTTGTGGGAACACAGCTAGATCAGGCGGTGAGCCTGCTTCACTATCAATCAGTATTTGCTGCTCGAAACCATCTGATCCGTTTTGGCGGACATCAGCTCCTGTAGCGGCTTCAAAATAAGCTATGACTGCTTCAGCGGCTTGTGCATCAGGCCCCAGCCATGGGGATGAAATGGATAATTTCTCACCGCTGAAATCGTTGGCAGCCGCAAAATCCTCGTAACTTTGCCAATTAAATTGGCCTGTCCCGGGTTCCGCTATCAAGTGACCATCGGCGACGGCTCCTTTGCCAAGCAATGCGACCAACGCCGTCGCTGTGAACTTCATCATTTTCATCATTTTTCCTTCCAGGGTATTCGTGTCGCTCGACGTGGCGCCATCGATGTAACGAGAAGGTTAATCATCCCTGTGAAATTAAGGAAATACGAATTAGATCGCTTATTATAGATTTTGTCTATGAGGGGAAATGTGAATGGACCGCAGATTGCGACAATTTCTGGCGGTTGCCGAAACCGGCAACGTCACGACAGCAGCCGAATTGCTTCATGTCTCGCAACCGACTGTGTCGGTTAACTTGCGTCGCCTGGAAGAAGACTATGGGGTGCAATTTTTTAAACGAAACTCTCGCGGTGTACAGCTAACGGACTTTGGCAAAGTTCTTTATGAACACGCTAAGGTCATGGCCAGACTAGATGACCATGCAGCCGCAGAAATCAGCATGTTAAAGGCGTCGCAAAGAAAAGCAATGCGTATTGGAACTGGCTTTGCGTGGTGGTCAATATTCATGCGCGATATTCTCCGCCCCTATCAGCAAGAACATACTGGTGTTTCGTTACACGTTGAAGTGTGCAGTAGCCTTGATGGGCTTCGACACCTTCTGTCAGGGGACGTAGGATGCTTTGTGGGGACCAAGGTGGAGAAACTCAACGATAGCGTAGGATTCGTATTTGAACACCTATTCTCTGTTGAAGATGCGTACTTTGCTCGAGAACACCACCCGCTTGCCAGTAAAAAAAGATACCTTGATGATGTTAAAAATTTTCCGAAACTTGATGTCGCACCTTTTGTAAACCGACACCTAGGCCTAATTGAGCGTGATGATTTTGATCCAATGCATGTTGCACGTAGCCTTGCTAAAAAAGGTCTACTTACGACAAACTCAATGACGACGGGCATTGACATGTTGCAGGATACCGACGCAATTTTAGTCTACCCCATAGTGTGCCAACCGTTTTTTCAGAAACACAATATAGCCATGCTGGATATCGTTGATCGCCCAAGAAAGAAGATCAAAATTGGCATCTATCGTCTTGCTGAAAAAGAGCCCGATCAGCATCTGGCGCTTATTCTGGATCAGATAAGAGACATTACAAAAAACATGTGACTTGATACATACAAGATATTGTTATGTTGGTGATTATTTTCTGGTTTATCCATAATACCGGCGCGCCGTTGAGAGCATCGTTCAATCCACCAGTGATGTAGTACGTAAGTACCAGTCTTGTCAGGCTTATAGCGCTAGAAAATGCAATCAGACCCTTACATGTCTGGTGAATCGACAGTGGCGATGTCGTGCCCTTCAATCAGAAAAAGCTTGTTCACCTTGTCCGGTAAATCTACAGGAATATTGTGGAACGCGTCTGACGTACATGATCGCTATCAGTACGATCAAACGGGTATATTTATTCTGAGGATGGTGCCCGTGTGTTAGGTGCCGTAGAGTCGGATGGGGCAGTGCCATTCCAGTACCCCAAGGTATTACAAGCTGTGAGACCAGTTGCGTTCTGTCCACAACCTGTACTATCAAATCAGCATGCCCTGCGAGCCATGAATCGATAAATCTCTGGTGAAGATAGCCTGGGTGGTTATGTCGTTGACATGGGTCATGTACAAATTCGATCTGGCTATCGATGTATATATTGCACAGTATATTAAATACATTCTTTGTATTAGGCGGATGCGGAAAAATTAGTGGTTTAAAAAAAAATGATTTCTCCGTCCCTATTTCTACAGCGAAAAATCTACCGAGAGCGTGATCTGTTTTAAAGTTGCATGCTCAACACTCGGGCGATATTAACTAAAGATGTTTAAGAATTTGTTGTCAGTTTTGATATTGATCGTTCTCGTTGGCTGTGAAAACAGTATACCCTGTGGCCAGTTGGGCCACGTTATGTCGACATCACGGAGTTGAGAGAGTTCGAGGCTACAGATGAGAGCTTTTTTGTTGTCTCGGATGAAACATCCCTGATTCAAATTGACGAGCTTGGGTTCGTAGTTAACCTGGAATATATTGATAGTTCATCGCTAACAGCTTCAACAACAGACAAACAGAATATGGGGTCATGTTTGTTAAACCTGTTAATGAAACCCGCTTACGCATGCTCCGGACCATCAAGTTATACACCCAGCACCTCTGTGGTGGGGGCAGTCTTATCAGCAATGCATCATTAGGAGATTCCTATCCAGCAGGAACATCGCTAAATAGTATTTTCGAGGCGACGGCATGGGTGTCTCTGACTATGCTGACGCAGGATATCCGGAAGTGGAAACGCTTGAACGCATTTCACCAGCAAATCCGATCCTTGGTAGTACTACTTATGAATTAAACATTCTGGAGGATCTACCAGATCAGTTAATGCCTGATGTTCAAACAGATGAGCTTCATCGTTTCACACTGACTATTGAGTTCAGCGATGGAAAGAGCTTTTCTATCGACACTGATGCCATGCTTATCAGTGGAGAGGATTAAACGACGAAATTGAAAATAGATTCGGACTCTTGAAGTAGAGGCTAACTTTTTTCTTGGCAAACATATACCGATGTTCAGTACGCCAAGTGGAAACTATGACAGAAGCAACGTTAATCGGATGTATAGCGAAAAGGTATTATTTTGATTCTCTCAAGGTATTAAAAAATGCAGCACAACTGAGTTGAACAATTTATAATTAGCGTTAGGCGCAGTACGCAGTACTGATCATCATGAAGCTACCGTAACCTTTAGTGCCGGCATCTCTGCCATAGAGATACGTCGTCGCCATCATCTGGCCACAGGTGTTGCACGGAAGACGTGCGTGATTAGTCTGTTTTAGGCGGCCAGATTAAGAAGACGATGATGCATTTTTTTGTGCTTGGAAACTTAGCGTTAGTGTCTTGTTGTTAGGGGTGGGGGTCAATGCTTCACATATAGCTGCTGGTGGTGACGTCAAGTTTTCTATGCTAGTAGTATTTCCGGAAACGATCAGCATCGTGCTATCAACGAACTCTATTAGAGCAAATGCATAGTGACAGATTCAGTGTGCTGGATCTGCGCTTGTTCAGGAATGGCTGCTACCGTCAAAGTCATTCAGGCTTTATGCAGTAAAAATCAACCGTAGTATCACCCCAGGGCTTGCACAGGCCATCCTCGTAGACATACGTGCTGGTGCGGATCACGCCGTTAGTTATTGAGTTCACGCTGGTTGATGCCAGTGTCCCATTGGGGTTGTAGGTATAGTTTGTACGAAAGTCGAAAGTCCCATTCAGATTGGAATCGCGGTTAATCGCAATAATTCGTCCCTCTTCGTATTCGTACGTTTCCAACCGTTCTTTTGTGCCGCTAGTGATATCGACTAATTCGGGTCTTGAGACATCGAAGGTGTTTATTAATTCACTTGACGTCGCAAGGCCATCCTGAAATTCATATATAACTACTGAGGAAATCCGGCCTGAACCGTTAAATCGATTGAACCGAAATAGCGCTCCACTCTCGTTGTACTCATACTGTCTGTCGTATACTGGGACTCTACCATCGAGGTCATCGTCTGTACTCCGGCTGACAAGCAGGCCGGCAGGTGTGGTTTTATACGTATCAATTCTGATGGCGGTCCCTTCTCGCGACCTTGTTTCCGACAGACGATTTCCCTCATCGGTGTATTGCATGGTGATAACCAGATCCGGTGAATCTGCACGGGACTCCACGATTTCTATGAGTCGAAGGGAGTCTGATCCACAACCAGTAATCGACAACACAAGCCCACTCGTTATAATTCTGAGTAAAAACCTGTTCATTTAAGTCCCTCTCTCTTCATATCAAATCCGCTGCGTATGGCTATGCGAAAAATGCTGGCGCTAGAGCGCACACTGAGGCTCCGATGTTCATGGAATAACCTCTCTATAGATCACGAGGATAACTCTTCGTTGAAAATCAACACGCATCGCCAATCGTGAGACGATGTGTGTTGCATCTTTTGTGAGTCCGCTTCGCCGCTTTATCAGGCTAACACAAGTCTGCGGGAAGCTGATCTCGTGGATTGCACTCCAGTTATATCTTTAATAGGCAGATTCGTGCGATTTATCGTATCTGCTGGTTTGAACTGGGTCTTGTAAATGAGACTGATAGGCGGACACGAAACCAACATGAGTAGTATATCTCGTTTTCGCAAAAAACAGGTAAGCGCAGAAGAAGCCTTGTCAGTGGGTATGTTCAAGTATTCAGGTCTTGGGCTCAGGCAGGTTGGTGAATTTTATTGCAACACGCTGTCTGGTTTGTGTACCTAAGTTTTCATACTTTGCGAACGCGCGTTAACCGGGACAGCACTATGCCTGGCAGCTTTACTTATAGTTTCCAATTCAATGCAAAGCTCATCATGTCAGGACTCTCCTGACACTCCACTTGTGCGTAAGAATGTGATCCAAATCGGGTTGTTACTATGGTGGATTGGTGGCGATACGGGTTTAGTGTTTTGGTACTTTGAATAGCGCTTGTTGTAAGATTTCCGGGAGGGTAAACATGGAGATATTTCAACATGTTTATGTTAATTTGATCGGATGACTAAACGCCAAACTACATTACTGCGCGCACCTGCGACGATTCTTCGTCCGTTGGTGCGGATTTTCCTTCGCCGCGATCTTTCATGCGATGGTTTCGACCACTTCCTTCGGCACTGCTTTTTTACGGAATTGCTGCGACTGGATGCTATGGATAGGCCTACCAAGGATACGGTACAGCTTCTGGTTCCGGCCTAAGTGCCGTACTACGATGACGATTACATGATTCGAATCTTTGGCGATAGCACGACTGATTTGAAATCAACGTGCGATTTCAACATGAATACCGAGCCAGATGTGTGTGGATTGCAACTCAATGATGTGAAACACAATTTACTTGATGAAGTGATTTCAAGTCCTGAGTTGGAATGTGGCGAAAAGTCGCTTGCATTTCTGCGTGACGTTAATCAGTTCTTTGAAACACAAGATCGCGATTCAAATTCCAACGTAAAAGACAATGGGCGCAACTGCGCTGGAATAGGGCTGTCTTGGATTAAGGAAAAAGCGGATGAAGGATGATATGAACTACCTCGAATCGGTCAGAGCGTTGCGTGCAGTTTTACTTTGTCTCTCCGTAGCGCTGCTTATTACGCTGTCGGCATGCGAAGGTGGCATGATTGGGACTAGTGCCGGCCCGGCCCCCAAACCCGACCCGTACTATTTGAGATACCTGCCTGAGCGAATCAGCCCGGATTTACCCAACGATGTTATCAGAGGCGAGAGGCCCACACCGGAACAGTCTGACATCATGGAAAACGAAAGTAATCCGATGCCGCGTGTGAAAGAAAGTAATCTCATGCCGCGTATGAACGACACCAGCGAGCCAAGGGCCCGGGGTTGGGAAGAGCTGAACCAATATATCGGTGTAATGGTAAGAGGCCGAATCATTCATGAAGGTAATGCCACCATTGTTGATCTTGCCTACGATGACATTCGGACGGCGTGTGATGATCAATTGGCTGATTGCACTATTCCAGAAGATCAAATACGAGTGTCATTAACGCAGGATGTCATTGATCGCCTGATTAACCTGTACACCGCATGGGTGAGCATCAGCATCTATGAAACCGACGAAGCGAGAGAATTTGCGTTGTCCGGGATCAAAAGAGTGTTTACCTCGCTACTTGATACCGACGTTGTGCTGGGTGAAACCCGATACTCACAAGGTGGCGATATGCCTTATGATCATTCTGTACAAACGACCTTGAAACGCCAGGCTTTTCAGGGTGACCTGTTGGGTTGGGTTGATTGGGATAACGAGAATGTTGATGCACGGTGGGTTGATGATGGTCAAGTTGTCAGGTATGTCAGCAGCACTGAATTTAGAGTCTTTGAATATTTTTATGAAAATGGTGAGCCAGGTGAGGTGGCAGTTGCTCAGTCTTATCGAAGCCCGGAAAGCGAATCATCAATTGGATTTTTCTTAAAAGTCGTTGCTAACGATAGGGATAACGCCGGCATTTTAGTAGATATGGCTGCGACCAGAGGCTTGCGTAGAGCAGAGTCGTCTCAACCCGATGATGCTGACACAGATTCTGACAGTGATTCCTACACCGGCTTTGGCTATGATGTTGTTACAGGCCAACTTGACAATAGAGGAGGCTATACTTCATTTGGTACTCTGCGTCAGGACGACAATGAAGAGCGCACACTTTTCTACACGCTCCAACGCGATTCATTCGATGACATAGGAACGTTGCTTGCTGGCGAAGGTTGTGTTTGGGGTTTTTCTGCCCCTTTTCAAAACTGTGGCGGCCAGGACTTGATAGCTTATGGTCCTAAAGGAGGCGCGCTGACCGATAGCGTGTATTATTTCGAACCCGATGGTTTCGATACGCTGCTGGCAATGCAGGACTCGATCAGATGGGAAGTACAGGGATTACCAACTGGCATTCAGGCGATAGCGGTTGTTTCTGCAGGTAACACATTGCCGCTATCGGATCGCGAGGTACTTTGCCGAGGGTACCAGTTCGAGGACGAGCAAGTCCGGATATTCTGCACTGCTACCGATGAACAGCTAGAGAGCACCGTGGTGGTAGAATGGATTGACGGAAAAATAGGCGCGGTCATTCCGGAAGCCTCGCTGGAGCAGATTCAGTAGTTTGTTTTTAAGTTTGCTGCGTAGAGTCGTTTCACGAATGAGGATTCGGGTTGAGCATTCGTCCAGCGTAAACGCGTGGCAATAGCACTTGTACTATTTGTGTATCAAGAGGGCGATGGCTGCCTGGGTCCGCACCCTCTACTACCAAGATTCAGTATATAGAGCGTGCAACCCGAAACCCGAACAACTACCGATGTGCTGCATGACTACAGACAGGTAGCATCCAGCATTAGTGATCGCGTGGCAAACCCGGTCGGATCTTCTGAATCAGTTACAAGATCAAACAGGGTGTCACTGGAAAACTGATACAACAACGTAGAGCCTGTGATTGACGTACCATCCGTAGCGATCACTGGCTGTTCGAGCATGAAGTTCTGAGCCAATGTGGTGGAGTGCAGGGAATCAACCTGTGAATCAGTGAACTGAACGCCTTCCTGCAGGTTGTAACTGATGAATCCCAGAAGGTTCTGAGCACGGACGCTGAACCGACTGCCACTTTGTGTTGTGGCCGCGATATCAACGATGTTCGGGCCTACATCCGGATCGACATCGGTATTGCAGGTTCCGTTCAATGGTTCGGAGACACCATCGATCGTGAGCGTACCGGTAAGCGTGCTTCCAAACGTTTGTGCTGGAGCTATGGCCGATACTGTTCCGCGAGACGCCAGTGAATAAACCTGCACGCTGTCATCTATCGTAAATGCCCCGACGGATCCGTCAGTCGAGAAGGATCGTTTGTTGTCATCATCGAGATTGATCTCACCAATGTAGGTCTGTTCCGGCAGGGCAATAAGCCGTAACATACCGTCATCGCGTTGTCCTACGACGTTCGCCAGTGCAGACGCTGTGACATCCACAGAACCGCCGTCGAGAATACTGGCGAGGGGTTGTACTACAAGATCGATTGCGGTGTCATAAATCTGGTAGCCATCGCCAACACCAACGATTGCACCCAGGTTGCCGGACAGCAACGAACCTGATGGTGCGAATGGTGCGAGGTCATAAATCTGCGTTCCTGACACCGCCAAGTTGTTATCATTGTTATAACTTACCCAGAGGCTATCGTTAACTGTATCCAGTGCAAGGGATTCGATCCGGTTGCCTGCAGACGGCAGCTCAACCGAATGCTCCTGCGTGGTCAGTGAATTGAAATCGAACTGACAGATAAACGGTTCCGCGAACGGTGCCGTCACATAAAGCACGTTGGATTCCGCATCAAACGCTTCAGTAACACCCAATGAAAGGCAGTTTCCACTTGCGCCATTGGCGATGGTGTTCAGCAGTGCGCCGCTTTGCGCATTCCATACGGTATACCCACCGGTAAATCCCACAACGCTGATCCTGTCACTGCCCCAGTAAAGCCCCGATGGCCCGCTGACATCGCGCGGTATGTCGTTCATAGAAAGAGCGAGCCCACCTGTGGCGGCATCGTACACATCGATCTCATAAGTTTGAGAAAAATCGAACGTGGGGTCACTGGTTGCTACTGACAGAACGGCAACCTGGTTACCCGAGGGATTGATCGACGCATCCAGGATCCGGCGACCACTGGCAACCGTGATGGTTGACTGTACGCTCAGAGCCGGTATCTCATCGGTAACGATGGGGGGTTGCACCGGGCCGGGACCCGGATTGACAGGAGGCTGAGTTGGTCCAGAGCCATTGTCGCTACCACCATCATTGTTGTCTCCGCCACCACCACAGGCAGTAACTTGCATTAACAGGGCAAGCGACACGCACAAGGTGCCGGTACGAAGTATCTCATTCATGAGTCAGAATCTCCTTTTTATCCGTGATTGTTTGGAACTTTATCGCAACTTCACCGAGATAGAATCGTCAGGAAGAACTTGCCTAGACCTAATGCTAGGCAAATACTCGAATATAGTGAAACACTGCACAGGGTTTAGTGCAAAGTATACTTATTAACTAACTAGAAAAGCGACCCGACTTCCACATCCAGACAGGATGTGTGGTGTCGCGACTGGCCATGTGCGGCATAAACCCGAACAGACGCTGTTGTACTAACTGGTAGAGCAGTATTGGCCTGAACTTCATATCATAAGCAAGTTGTGTTTGAGCGGAACGGGCAGGACATCTGGGTGTTCTCCGGGGCATGTCTGCTCAGTGGTGATTGGTCAGGTTACAAATGTGCCATGCAGCTTCGCAGCCGGGTTTTAGCCTGCGCGTCAAACAAGTAGGTGAACGCTTAGTCGGTCGCCGTTTTACTGGCGAAATACCTTGGTTGCAGGTTTTTTTGTGTATAGGTGGTTTTTATTACCTGAAATCGACATCTTTTTGGCTATTTCCATAAACCTCATCCGTCAGTCTTCACTGAGTTCGCCCTCGAGCTTGATGTCTCATTCTATGACGTCTAGCGAGATCGACCTTGCCTCGCCTTTAGTTTCGATTGTGTCAATATCGCATGAGAGTCGTGCTGACATATGCTGTGTATCTGTGGGCTCACTAAGGGCGGGCGATGATTCTTATTTAAGATAGCTGTGCGCCTGGACATTGCTGTGCTAAACAAAGGTAGGAAGTCATCTATAGTCAAATTCTGCTTGCTACCCCCACCAAAAACACCCACATACTATCTGGTGATTTTAAATTGGCGCTTCATCATGAAACGCTTTAGTCTTGAGCAACTAGGTGCGTTTCATATGTCCGTTAGTACAGCCAAAAATATAGCAAATACTGTCTCACAAGGACATCTACAGCACCGCAGGACTCCGACCATCATAGAAGGTGGGCGATTTTGAAAATCACCTGATTATTCCAAACGATGGCCAGCATTTCATCCAATGTGCCTTGATACGTTCAACGACTATCTGATCTCTTCAATACTCATGCGGGTGTTGGGTTGTCTAGCCTTCATTCAAATGATGCGCTTTAGCTTATATCCACGGTATCGCCACGGTATAAAAAATCGAACACACTATTCCGGTGCAGTAAGTTTTTCTGCGAGCGTGTAGATCTTTATTTTCTCGGCTTGCCCACGTATAGACGCTTTGCCAATAGCACGTAATTTCACACACTCTCCGGCAAGCCTTGCAGTGTTTTCTGATACCAGCAAGCCGGTACCGAACTCCTTGTTAAGTCTTTCCAGACGTGCAGCCAGATTGACAGGATTTCCATAGACCGTATAGCTGAGCCTGCCAGCGGCGCCTACTGCACCTGCCACCACAGGGCCGCTGGCAATTCCCATGCGAATGCGTAAACGATGACCTGCGAATTCGCGCTCGTTTACAATAGCCAGCATTTTGGAAGCCGCCATGATGGCACTCTCAGCATGTTCCGGATTGGCTATCGGTACATTAAAGGTTGCCAGAATAGCATCACCATGAAATTGTGTGACCACTCCCTGATAACTCTCCAGAGCTTCGACCATGGCTGAAAAGTAGGCGTTCAGAATTGCTACCACTTTCGTGGCACCCAATGATTCAGTTAAAGCGGTAAATCCTTCAATATCAGAGTAAAGGAGTGTTGCCTGGGCTGTTTCAGATTGCAAAGAACCGCCTTTGGACAATAACGTTCGGGCTACCTCTTCCGGAACAAATTGTCCCAGCGTTTGTCGGATTAGTGTTCGTTCACGCAAATCGACCAACATTTGATTGAATGAGCGCGCGGCATCATCCAGTTCCTGCATATGACTCGAGGCCAGAACGGGTACCTCTTCAAGCCTGTCGGCCTCAACCAGTCGCGCAGCTTCGGCAATAGCGGTAACAGGCCGGGTTATATAACGACCCAACAGTATTGCACCTGCAATAGCTACCAGTAACACTGCAATACTGCCAATCAGGGCACGTATCAATCGCTTGCTTTCATCGCCCCCGTAAATGTCGGTGTTGAGATGTGCCCCGATAATCCATGGTATCGGTCCATAGTCTTCAATTCTTTTGTACAGGTAGATAAAGTAACGCTGACTGGTTTCAATAAATACTCCGCTACTCATAATGTCATTGTCGATCTCAAGAAAATAAAGTTTCTTATCGTCAGGCGTCCAGATGCGCTTCAGCACGTGATCGTCGAGTTCTGTCAATGTCGTCATGGGCTTGAAAGCGGTGCCACCATTCCCCTTTTCCTCGATCAACATTGGATGGGCTAGTACAAGGTCTTCACCATAGAGAATAAAGGGCGTCATGCCCTCGCGTGGCGTCAGATCGACAACATAATTCGACAGTTCTTCTATGGGAACAATCTGCGCCAGTATGGCGAGCAGCTCCCCGTCAGTGCCATGAATCGGTAAATCGTGCAGGAGAATCGTCTTATCAATCGTGTCTGTAAAGAACGGTTCAACCCATGACGGCTCCCGGCGCTGTTTACCATCCTCGATCCAGAGTTTGATTTCCTCACGGGAGGACCAGTCCTCGGTTATTGCCTCGCCACTAGCACGTGTCCAGCGTCGACTCAAACCGTCAGGTGTCACGAGTGCCATGCCGGCAACCTGGCTTGTGCCAGCCAACGCCCCCAGCATGAAAGCATCGAATTGCTCAAGATCAGAAACAGCTTCAGCATTGTCCAGGACATGCCGGGCAACCCAGGCGGCCTGGCTGTTGACAGGCTGAAGCCACATCGAAATATCACGCTCCATGGAGCTGATCAATCCCCTGGCTTGATCACTCATTAGATGACGAGTGTTTTTCGCAGCACTGAAAAAACCAAGGAAAAAGACGATGCCGACAGCTAGCGCGATAAGTGCAGAAACGCCAAAGACGGTAATGTAGCGAAGGGGTACCCGGATTTTCATAGCTTATTGTAATGGATTACGTGTCAGCGAGAGCTTCAGTTGGGTGACACGCCATCATGGTCTTTCTGGAGGGGCAGGTCCAGACATCAATGCTTTTGTTCCAATCGACGCGTTCGACTTGAAGGTCGGGAATACTTAAAATATTCGCTGCGAGGGACATCGGTGACACTTCGCTAAGTTGAATTGTAGCAAAACCACCCTAGTTACCTGCCTGAGTGTGCGTTTCGTCAATGATGAGTAGAGAACCGTATTGCATCGTTAGATCGCGTCATTTTTTATGAAATACTTCTTCGGGATAAACTACCCTGATATTCGTCATAACGGGCTCTGTTAAAACACAGGCAATTTCTTCGGTCGTTAATGACTACATCAGCCTCACTGTCCTCTAGTCGAGTGCCATGAGGCAATTGCAAAAAACTTGAAATAGTGATGTAAAGAGGAAGGTCAGAATCGGCTGATTTTTGGCCTGATGTGGTATCCATTGAGGTTTCCGGGAGCCAATATTAATTGTTCAAACAAACAGAAGAGTGTAAGCAGAGCGATATAATTTGTGAAAAGAATAATAAACCTGATTCTTGCGCTCTATTAATAATAGTGGATCGTGCCGTGAGGTTCTATGGCATCTCTGTACTACCTGACTGATTTCCTAAAATACAGTTGAAACCCTATGCGAGGCTATCGATCGTCAACTGGGAAAGTTGTATTCAATTTCAATAATGTTGCCGGAGCAGTAACCAACGCACCATGGCAACACCACGATCTCCCGAAGTCAATTGGCTGAGAATAGTGGTGGCGGTTTTGATATCGACGTTTTCTTCAGCCGTTCCACTGTCTATCAATAGTCTATGGTTCAAAGGTGTCAAAGGCCTGTTGTACATGTTGGGCGCCAGCGTAGGTCTGCTTTTATCGTTCGCTCTCATCGTTCTAATATTCCTGCCAATCCACCTCGTTTCTCGAAAGAGGTCTGCTGCTCCCTGGTGGCTGTACGCCGGTATCGGCACGGTTTATATATTGCTTCTCTATGTGGCGGTATTTTTAAATACTGGCGGTCCGTGGCATTGGGAGGAGTTTCCCATTGCGCTCACCTGTGGGTTCACGGTGGGCTGGGTTTTCTGGTTCATGCTAAACATAGAAAAAAAGGTTCTGGTATGGGGGTTAGGTCTCCTGACTCCTCTGGTGAGCTATCCCGTCCTGGCGCTTTGGGTGATTCTCTTTCTGCTACCGTTGTTCGTGTGGTACGGAACCGAGATTGAGCATGAGAAAAATCTACCCGACGGAGCTGCGCTTCAAGTGCTTCAGATACCTAACGGTAGCCCGGCAGATACTGCGTATTCATACGAACTGAAGTTTCGTGCATCTGATGACGATGATTTCCACACGTCGTACAAATGGGATAGGCCGCCCTGGCGTAGCGATATTGAAGTAGCCCGGCTTGGTGATCGTGTCGTCGTAATTCCGCCAGGAAGAGAAGCACTGGTTTTTCAAAATCAATTCGGCCAGTGGCAACCGATGGTATTGCACAAAATTATTACCGACACTGCTACCGCTCATCCTGGGATGCTGGTACCTATCAATCAGCAACCGTACGTGACGCTTGGGAAAATAACTCCTGGCTCCCTGACCATACAGGCAAAGGTTCAATTCGGCGGAGTTTTGCCCCAGACAGCAACGCTCGCTATAGATCAGTCTGAGAATGTATTTGAAGTTCTTGGGGTAGAGTTTCCTGAAGATCCGCGTCTGAGCTACTTTGAAGCGCTTCAAGCAAAGGCTGATCGCATTAATATCCAGACTATTGTTCGGGATATGAACAATGACAGAGTTCCGGAAATTCTGATCAGTCATGCTGACTCCCTAGATGATGATCAGGCAAGTAACTGGCAGCTTTACCAGCAGAAAAACGGCGCTTACGAGCGAGTTAGTGGAACGCTTTCGACTACCAAAGGCGCTGTTTCACACTGGACACCACTGGAAAAAGCATCAGGATTGACAGCCTATCGCCCCATCAGTGCAAGCGAAGGTGTACTTACCACCTATAGTCTTGAAGACAACAGGATCAAAGCACCATCCAGCAATGTGAGCGTGAAAGATAGACGCGTTGTTAACGTCACTAACACTTACACCCAACTACCCATCATGTCTGTCTCTGGAAACGAACTGACGACTATTCTATGTAGTGATCGCAAGAACTGTGAAAAATAGCTACGCTCTAGGTTGGATAGGGATGGCCAGGCGATCCAATGACCGCCTGGCTACTGCGCTGCGCGGTTGGTCCACCGACTGCTAATCAACGACGTTAGAACCGGAAACCAGCACCCAGTCCAAGTGTAACTGGCTGATAGTCGATATCAGTAACGCGTCCATCGCCATTCTCTTCATCAAGGTCAAGCCCGGTCTGGCTTGAATAGCGAAGTTCGCTCGTTAAATAAAAACGGTCGGTCAGATCGTAATCCACACCTGCCATGATCTGAAAACCAATCGAGCCTGAATTTTCGAATGAACGCTCACCATCGGCATTTTCACTATCCAGATCAATTTCCTGAATCCAGGTCAGTCCACCGCCAATCCAGGGGGTCCATCGTTTGCCCTCTGAGAGAGCATACCTACCGTTAACATAGACGGTATTGGATGCATAGTTGCCATCGGGCAACACGCTACCATCGCTTGCGGTGGTCTCTGAGTCGTTCGATCGATATTCCCAGCCGATTTCCGATGTCCAGCGCGAATTTTCGTAATCGTAGCGAACACCGAGGCCAGCGGTGAAGCCCGAGTTGACTGCAATATCCAGGCGTCCATCGGCAATATCGTCCGCCGCAGCGATGTCCGGAGACTGGTCGCCTAGTTGACTTAACCCGATGTAGGGAACAATTGACCAACCTTCACCTGCAGCGTGTACAGGTGTGGTGGCGGTAAGCAAGCTGCCAACAGTAACGGCAGTGAGGGTATATCGAAAGGGAATAGGGTATTTCATGAGATGTATCTCCTAATTGCAGGTGAGTGAAGACAGGGGTTGCGAACAAGACTACGATCACTAACGGGCCGATAGATCGGTATGTGCCATGGGTGGTCGCTTGGCTGCACAAACGGTCGATTAATAAATGTTGACCTTTGGTGCAGTCCGCTATGCTCAGGGTAGGAACGGTAACGTTAAGCTCGATGGCATCGCGGGTGATCCCAGCACGGTGACCGTTCCGGCTAGCGTTTCGGTAGCGTTAAACGCAGAGCCACCGGTCTGCGGGTTGATGTCCCACGCCGGGAAGTTGCTGGTAGTTAATTCCAGCTGCAGCCGGCTGCCCTTGGTGATCCGATGCGCGATGTTACCCAGTGTCACATCGATCGCGGTTGCCTGACCAGGTACAAGATCCATGGGCGACAGGCCACCGCTCTGAAATCGAGCCCGTTTCAAGCCAGCGACTACGAGTAATCGGCGTCCGTCGGCGGTTACTTCAACGAGCCGGGCGTGCAGATCAACATCTGCAAGGTCTGTCAGCATCGTGGTATTAAGCACCACCTCACCAGCAATCGTAGCCTCGTTGGAGAGCGGGGCTGTGGTGAATACGGCCGTCGTTTCGTTGTCGTCAATGGGCGGCTGCTCCGCGACCCCCGATTCGATGACGAGGTTGCGCCCGCCCAGGGTTGTTTGGGGATCAGACGGGTTGGCGAAAATGGTAAAACCTAAGTCGATCATGGGTAGCCCCTCAGACAAAGTACCACCGTCATTGAGATAGAAGCTGCGATCGATCGCATTCGCTGGTGGCCAGCTCATCGCGTCCGCCAGATCCATTGATGCAACGTCCGTTGATGAGGCCGATTGTACGGCGTACTGAACCTTGGCTCCGGCTTGGCCCGGTACATCTTTCAAATGTCGATCAAACCAGTCCAGCATCGGCAGGATCGGCCAGTTATCGGCGTCGTCAATCTCGTAATGAGAGCCATCGAACACTAGCAAACGCTGCTCGCTTGTGCCGTCTGCGAGTGCTTGAAAGTCTTCAAGTGCGCATTCGACAAACAGATCCTGCCACAAGGTGACGTGCATACCGGGTACAGAACTTTGTCCCCGTGTATCGAAGTAGGTGGCACGATCACCGCGGGTAGTCTCGTCCAGCACATCGCTCCAGCCTGGTAGAAGCGTCGCGACGCCGGGGTAGTCCACGAAAGGCTGTACCGTCAGTGAGGAGAACTGCTCGCTCGTATCCTCTCCAAACAATGCACCGAGACTTTCCAATACCTGCGCTTCAGCGGTAGTAATCGCGTCTTGTCCAATACCCAGCGATGCAAGATGCTCATCACTAACCTCAAGTGACTGACCCAGCATGAATGCAAGGAAGGTTTCGAGCTTAAGTCCACCATGCTCGGGCAATATCGCCGAATCCCAGATATCTCCGCAGCCGACTTGTGAGAACGTGGCCTCTAACCCTTCCGGCTGCTCGGCAGCCAGTAGATGCAGAGAAAATGCTGCAGCGGAATCACCGAGCGCACCGACTCGACCATTACTCCAGTGTTGTGCACGGATCCATTCGAGCGTGTCGACCCCGTCATCGCGTTCGTTGGCAAATAGATTGTTACGTCCACCAGAAGTTTGTGTGCCGCGTAGATTCTGGAAAACAACGGCGTAACCGCGATCAAGAACAGGTTGCCAGGCAGCACGAGTCAACTCAGGGTTCTCATCGGCGTCCATTTCATCGGAATCATCGCCGTCGCTACTCTCTTCATCATCGTCTTCAGGCTCATCAGGTGCCAAGCCCCCCAGCGGCAGGGTCGGCAAGTCATAGGGAGTGCGTATAAGTAGCGCGGGTACCGGACCATCAGCTGCCTCAGCCGGCAACAGAATCTCTGTGTAGAGTTGTGTGCCGTCACGCATGGCAACGCGAGTCAGCTTGGTATCTATTGTGCCCGCGGCTATAAAGCTTGCATCGTCACTAGTCGAGCTGCAGCCTGTAAGAGTGGATAGTGCCGTAGCCATGGCCAGCGCGACCGGGCGCAAGGGGTGACGACAAAGTTGATTAGTTGTGAACATGAGTTGAGACTCCGTTGGGTGGAGCTCAACTGTCCGCTGTTGTAGCCTCAGAGTCAGAAACTATTGCACGAGAGGCCCATAAGATACATCGTCGGCCAGAGTTGATGACACCAACGGTCTATCTTGCCCCGAAGCTGCAGCATCGGCGGTAGTGTGAACGGTCGACGTTCCTATCAACGCTGGGAGACCGTTCGTGCATGGCTTTGACCGTCAGTGCGTTGTGTGAGGCAGTTATCCCGTGTTCTGTCGTACTGTATACCTGAAGAGCAAGGCAACTCGTAGGTGACACCCATGATTGATAGTTCCGGCAGACGTGCGCTACGCGCCGATGGTACCGTGCTTGACCTGCTGCCAATTGGTCAGGTAATCGCCGTGACCGGAGTGCTGTTAGTCGCGTTATTCGTGCTCGTCAGGCCTGAGGCCAGTAATGGGCTGGAAGTCGTCGGCAGAATTGCGTTCTGGACTTTGCATGTCGGGCTGGGTCTCGGGGCGCTGGCCATATCCAGCCGCTGGCTGGCCAGTCGAGAGTATCTGCCCAACGGTACGCTGGCCGCGGTACTGGTTTCTGGGTGTGCTGCAACCGCTGTTGCCGCACCCGGCTATCTGGCACTTGATGCCTTGTTTGCAGAGCACATTATTGACCTCGATCAAGATCCCGTCGGCAAATCATTTGTGACTGCGCTTATTGGCGAAGTGCTGGACCTTGCGCCCTGGTTCATGGTCGCTTGGTTATTAATCAATCTACCGGTTTTGCTTCCGCGCCCAACGTTGAATGCGTATGTTGATGACGAGGTCAATCACTTTTCCGACAACAATCCGACATCCAGCGTGGTAACCGATGAGAAACGCACTAATCCAGGTGACAAGGGTGTCGTCGAAAAAACGCAGTCGATCGTGACAGATCCCGGTTTACATCTAGCTCATGAAAATTCCATCGTTAACGCGCCAACACCTCAAGTCGATGTTAAGGGGGAACGTTTCCTGTCCAGCCTGCCCGGAATAGTCGGCACAGACGTTGTTGCTGTCGCCAGTGATCTGCATTACCTGAACGTGTGGACAGTTGCCGGACGTACCACCGTGCTCGGTAACCTGAAGGATGTCGTCGTTGATCTTGGCGATGTGGGAATGCAAGTGCATCGCTCACATTGGGTAGCGCACGCACACGTACGTCGCATTGTCGGTACGGCGAGTGATGCTGCATGCATTCTGTCAAACGAGCTTCGTGTACCGGTAAGTCGACGCCGCTGGAAAGCGGTACGCGAACAGTTTGGTCGAGGTGTGGTGCATGCGGATGATTCGGTCTCTGGGAAAAATATGAAGGCGAGAGGGAAGGAATCGGGTTAGTCAGTCTAACTAAGGTGCTCCTGCCAGGGAAGGTTGATCGATACTGCGCTAATCAGAGGTGTATAAGGTTTAAAGGTGCTCTGCAGTTGTGAAGTACACCGTCGAGTATGATAGGGGATTCGAATTATCTGAAGACGTCAAAGTACTTACCTTGTCTGCTTTCCATTCAGATACCCTAAGATGTGCTCGAGCAATCACCGCTGCGTAGGAATCCGTCCCATTGATAATAATGACGAACGTTATGGAAAACTAGTAGAAACAAACTATTCAGTACGTCAGGTATTCCATGCTGGAGCATGTTAATACCGGTGTAATTTTTAGGCTTGGCGGCAATAATTAAACATCCAAAGGCAATGGTGTTGTTAAGATGTGCGACAGCATGCGGGTCACGGTGTAGAGTTAGCAAGCCCATCTCTCTGCAACAGGTTCAGCTTTGCAAACATAAGGGGAGGCCAACAGGCCTCCTGTATATGTAGCAATCTTTTTTTACACAGCGAGATGTGCATGGCATCGTTACGGGATCATGTCCCGATGCCACCATGAACATTTTCGTGAGAATACCTGACTCAGGTTACTGTCGCACAGGTGTCAACATTTCAGCCGCAACAACCTCAGCTGCGGGATCAAGGCAGTTCGGATGGCCAAAAGCTTCATCGACGTCAAAGATTATGTTGTCTGGTCTTTCCGGGTCTGCTGCACCATTTACACCACCCGATACGTAGTCAAGACTCAGGTTATGCCGTGTTTCCCACGCAACCATATGGTCACGACAGGATGTATCGCCACTGACACCAATTCCTCCCACCCGATTACCATTTGAATCGTATAGGCCAAGACCTCCACCAAATACATTTATGCCACCGATGCGTGCACCGACCATAGGATCCACTCTTCTGCCAAATCGCAACTTGCTTCCCTTATATGCAGCTCTGGTGTCTACAGGGTTACTGAATTGCAGCCCATATAAGCTCCCACCGGGTTGCACAGCTGCCCATAGATTCGCACTGGATAAAGCCAGTCCTGCATTCGCACCACCAGCATTCTGGCCCAGACTTAGGGAGTTAGCTGTATTGGCCTTCTGTGCTGCGATAACCCTACTGGCTAGCCACTGTGATTGCAACGCATCGTCTCCGGTAAATGCAACGGCGCATACTATGCCGTCGTCAGCAACTATCACTCCCCACATTTCATTGTTAAGGGTAAGATTCACCTGGCTGTTGGCTGCGGATAGCGCATTTTTCAATTCCGTATGGCTTGGTAGATCTGAACACTTTCCAGTCGCCATAGTATTAGTGGATAAGCTGGCAAGCACCAGTGAAAACAACAAACCGATCATACGCCGTTTCGAATTCATATCGTTCAATTCCTATGAAAGAGGTTAACCAAGGCAATCACCAAGGACCCGTCAGGATAGATAGATAGATATCATTGTCGGGACCACATCCAGTTGGAGTAGTTATGTGTTTAAGAAACGGTATTAAAATTGCTGAAAAGGCGCTCATTTTCAGTGGCGGCAATGGTGCAATAGGATGTTATATGTTTCTGTTGTTCGACGTTACTTGATCGGTATTGCAACGTCGCCCGTAACTTCTGGAACCCGGATATCAGGTATCAGAAAGGTACGCACTCTATCCAGAGCATTTACAACCCCATTCGGCGTCGTGCCGGGAATCCTTTGAAGAAATGCGGTTGCCGCCGACTACTTCTGGCACCTCATTGGTAGCTTCTAACGGTACTCCGGCATATACTTTTTTAAGCACAGCCAAGAAGTATTTTATATTTTCGCAGGTGTCGATGCACGTTTCCTTATAGCGGTTACCAGGCAGGGTGTGCAGCGACTAGTCTGGGATCAGGCAGCACTGATTGCTACTGCTTGTAAGATGTATCGGAATGATGAATGGGAATCTGGTCGGCGAAGAATAACAGCTACCGAAGCAAAGGGACTTTGTTCCGAGAATCCCTGAATACGAATTATCGCAAGAGCAGTTGATAAGATAGTCAGTGCCAGCCTGCTTTTCTGGTGGGTACCCTTTGCCACACTTTTTCGTGATGTTCGGATTGTGTCCAACCATGGTAGGGGTGGTTTGCAAGTAGTTTTTCATCCTTAAAAAACAGTATCAACGCCATGCCTGATAGAAATCCGCCGGCATGTGCCCAGAACGCAACGCCGCCACCTACTGAGCCTATAGAAGAGAAGCCGCCGATCAGCTGTGTTATGACCCAGTAACCAAGCATAAGAATGGCGGGTATCGCGAATGTACGGAAAAGGAAAAACATGTGTACGTGTACTTTGGGGTAAAGCACTATGTATGCGCCCATCACACCACCAATAGCACCGGATGCGCCTACCATTGGTACGACAGAACCGGTGTCAGTAACAATCTGCGTTATTGAGGCTATTACACCAGTTAGTAGATAGAAAACCGCAAATCGAGCGCCACCCATGGAATCTTCAACGTTATTGCCGAATATCCACAGAAACCACATGTTTCCAATCAGGTGCATCCAGCTACCGTGCATGAACACAGAACTCACCAGCGTGTACCAATCCGGCTTGCCATCAATGGTGCATATGGGTCTGGCCCGTACAAGTTCCTGACCGGTTAGATCCGCAGGGACCAGGCCAAATTGGCAGACCGACTGAGACAATGCCGGCTCGACGCCCATGCCTTGCAAAGCCACCCAGGCTATAAGGTTCAGGGCGATGAATGCATAGGTGACGTACGGAACATTAATCTGTGGATTTTCATCCCTGATGGGAAAAATCATATCGAGCGGCCTCGTACTATGGATGGTCGTGACGAGTGAATATCATACCTCTTGTTCTGGTATTGTTGATGGGTAAGTATGCGGTAGTGCCTGAATTATAGGTATTTTCCCGAACCGCGTGATGAATCTTGCGTATTCACGTTTTTACGGTCATTGTTTGCGGTAGTGTCACATGGTCTTTTAGACAGGTCATCGTAAAGAATTAGGTATCTATTTGGCTGTTACAAATAGTGTTTCAATTACAGACATTCAGGCTTATCACGATCTGTCTAATCGGTGTCTGCGTTTTCTGTCAATAATCCCGTCCTCAATATCAAACTCTGAGCGAAGGTTTGCCCGCCACGGCACGCGAGCTACACCGTATTAGTTCTGATGACGTTTTTCCATAGACTACTGAATGCTGGATCCTTACCATCTGATTACTTTATGAAGAAAGCTGATTCCAGTCAATATTGAGAAAGCACCATTATAGGTGTGCTAAAAGGACCGGTTATCGTTAAGCATAAATTCATGCTGTCAGCGTATCAGTTCAATACCTTGCCCTCTATTACGTCATTGGTTACGTTCTTCAGGAAACACTTAATTGGGAAAGGCGTCGCCACATCCTGTCCGAAATTGTTACGGGAGCAAGGTGCTGAGCTCATACACGGATTTATGTAATCGTTTAGTGCGTTGTTCTTGGGTTCAGGTATCAAAAGGTAGCGAGGGTGTATGAGTGTTACTTACAGTACGCCTTCTGATAGAAAGGATAATTGGAGATCAACCATGAAATCATCAAAAATACATATTTACCTGTTGCTGATGTTTTCATTGGGTACACCGTTTTCACTTCACGCTGATGATCTTTTTATCTTGCTGGATAAAAGCAAGCAGCTGACTGCAGACGAGTTAGAGAATTCTAAAGACACACTCGATGTTGAGCTGGCCGATATAGATGCTGATGGTGATCTTGACCTATTCATTATTGAAGGCTCGGCCAGTCAGAATGGGTTTCAGAATCTCTTGTGGATAAATGATGGTCTCGGTAACTTTGTAGATGAAACCGCTTCCAGACTGCCTGCAGTAAATAACAACAGCACAGAGATTGATATTGCGGATGTTGACGGTGATGGTGATCTTGACGCTTTGGTTTCCAATCTGGGAGCTAACCAATTGCTGATAAATGACGGTAGTGGTGTGTTTACAGAAAGACCATTACCACAAGCGACACCACCTGGAGCACCTGGCTTTTTCATACCTTTTGCACCAGGTGTACCGCCGGTATTTGTCGAGGTTAGTGCTGAAGGACTTTTCATAGACATCGATGGTGATACTGATCAGGACATAGTTATCGCCAACGAAAATCCGTTTCCGTTTGGTGGCCCTGCAGGTGATCAAAATCGTTTGCTTATTAATGATGGCTCTGGCCATTTCAGCGAAGCGACAGAGCGCTTGCCGCCAGCCATTGACAACTCCTCAGGTATTGCGGCTGGTGATATCAATGCGGACGGTCATGTGGATTTAGTCATCGGGAACATTGGGCAGAACAAGCTCTTGCTGAATAATGGCAGTGGTTTTTTCAATGATGCAACAGCAACCGGGTTGCCTATGTTAGAAGATTCAACTCGTAAGGTCCTGCTCGGTGATACCGATGGCGATGGAGACCAGGATCTTATTGTGGGTAACAGCCGTGGAGAACAGAATCGCTTGTATCTGAATGATGGATCAGGCATCTTTACCGATGCTACTCAAGCTAACCTTCCTTTTGATGAGAGCACGACCACTGATATCGATTTGATAGATTTCAACGCCGACGGTGCTCTCGATCTATTCCTGACCAATGTGGGTGATTTTGTTTTTGATCATGGATTTCTTGGTGAGCCCAATCGCATACTCTTTAATGATGGTAGTGGCCGTTTCATGGATGCAACATCCCCGCGCCTGGATGAGAGCAACGGGCGTAGCGTCAATGCTGAACTGGGCGATGTCAACGGTGATGGCATTATCGATATCGTCATCGGCAACTCCGGTGGTATAGATCGGCCTGATCTGCCACCACCCGATGGTGCTGAGCAGTTATTTGTTCGCAAAGACTGTCGTGTCTACACTGCCTTGTGTCAGCAAACAATGCTTAGTGGGTTGAGTGCTACGATAGATGATCTCAATGTTGAACCGTTTCCAGGAGGGGACATGACTTCATCAAACGTGAAGAAGAATAACGCGCGTAAACAACGATTGATCAAGAACACTGAACGCGCAGAATTGGCGCTCAATGACCATAGGATATATCGTTACTGGAATCGACTGTGGCGGATCAATCTACGAGCAGACGGTGAGATTCAACCTTCCGATTGGGTTCTTGGAGCAACAGCTGATAGGATAGATGACTACAGTCTATTTTCACTTCGCGTTTTGTATCGATATGGTTTGTAAAAAATAGGCGCCTCGCGACGTTATCTGCTTGTCTGGTGTCGCCCGAGTCGTCTCTATAAACGGAAGTAAACTGCTATGCACCAGGAGGCAGGTAGTCATTTTTTGTTGCGATAACTTGGATATCGTTGTATTCCAACGATGGCTGTTCTTACGATCTATGAGTGTATGTTCTAACGTACAGGTTAAGTAATTCAAAAGTATTTAAGTACGCAAAGTCAGCTTTATTAAGAGAAAAACATGGTAAATAATTCACTATTAGCAGATCTGGAAAGAGCACTTGATCTATTGGGTCAAGTAGATGAAAGTAGATTGGAGTTCACCCCTGATGGGCAGGTTTCGGCTGATATTCGCGAGTTAACCGGTATTGAGAGCTATCCAGTCGATTCCCACAAAAATAACTTAAAGGCTAGAATCGGCGCCGTGGTACGCGCGGGAGATAAACTTCAGCCACGCGCAGCATCCGAATACGTATCGAACCTCATCCCCGCCTGTGTAAGGCTCTCCCCGCCGAGTGACGATTGGAGAAAGGCTAAATAGGGGTGATCAGTAAGCTGAATACGGTTAGTTTTAGCTCCAGACTTGAATCAGTGAGAGCCTGGTAGGCTTTACTGCTCGTGGGCCATTGTCACCCAACATCTTATTTGAAAACGAATGATTCTTTTCGTAAAATTGCTACGGCCACTCTGTGGCTTGATAAAACATTTTACTCACGAGTGAACATCATTGTCTTTCAACAATAGCCTGTGGTTAAAGTCGTTTCAGGGAGCTTGTTGTTCGACTAGAAAATCGATTAGACGTCGTGTGAGTTTTTTCTTCTGGCCTGAATCTGGCCATATTGTATATATGCCAAATGAAGGAAGCTTCCACTTCCTGGATACTTCTACCAGTGCGCCAGTCTTCAGATCATCTTCTATCTCGTTGAGCGGTAAGCCCATCATTCCCAGCCCTTCAAGAACCGCAGCACGCCCGGCTGTCACTGCATCGACTTCAAGCCGGATGTTTTGTAGGGTGATTGTGACGTCTTCGTCCTTATGACGGATAGCCATAGTGTTGGGCAACATTGAAAGTGATATAAACCCCGTATTGGCCAAGTCATTCAGATCGGAAATTTTGGGGTGGCTTTTCAAATATTCTGGAGAGGCTGCGATTTTTCGTTGAAAAGTTCCGATGCGTCTACTTTTCAGCGTACTGTCTGATAACTGGCCAAGACGAATGGCAAGATCGTATCCATCGCTAACCAGATCGACAGGTTTATCGTTACTGTTCAGTGAAATAGCAACCAATGGATAAGCCTTGGCAAAACGCCAGACTGCAGTATGTACAGAGCTATTCATGCCAAACGCTGGCATCGAAATTCGCAAGTTGCCTACCGGTTGGTCGTTGTCGTCGGAGAGGGCATCGAGTGCCTCTTCACCGTAAGCAACCATGCGTTGTGAAGCGTCAAGGATTTTATAGCCTTCTGAGGTCAGGGTCAGAGAACGAGTCGACCGAAAGAAAAGTGGAGCGCCAAGTCTTTCTTCCAGTTTAGAAATATGGTGGCTGACTGAGATGTCGGGTATTCCTGTAGAGTCCAGGCACTACCGAGATAACGAAGCACCGCATATGCTAGTCACCGTTCTACCCGAGCAGCAAGTCGCCATTGTGCAGGATCTTGTTTACAACGGTGTTTTATTTGCGCCAGGGGTCGACCGAAAAAACTGGATAACAACACTGGAGGAGATGCGCGACGATCCTGCGTTTGAAACGCTTCTGGTAGGCCATGGTCTTCAGACGACACGTGGCGAGCTAGATACTGCGATTGCTTATGTCAAAGTGCTTGACGATGCGATGACAAACGCTGCCACACCTGAAGAAGCATCGGCCCGAATCAAGGCGACATACCCTGGCTATTCCGGAGATTTCCTGCTCAGTCTCATCGGAGAGTACTGGAGAGGCTGACTATGATGTTACGCCAATAGGTGGACTCTCACTCCAGGATTCGAATTTAATCCGGGACAGTAATATGCTGTTCGCTCGTTGGCGGGCACCACTGCACATCAGCCAGAGTCACTGAAACGGGTTTGATAATTTGTGCTGCAAGGGGCTCTAAAACAGGCAGCCATTGATGCGCCAGAAATGCTTAAGTAAGCATCGTGTTTTATTTGCGTAGATTATTCGTAGCCATAGAGGGTCAGCAGGTGCAGGCCCTTTTTTGTGCTCTCTACTATTTTATGTGGGGCGTTTAGTACGGTAAACCTACATAATTTTGCGCAAGGCTTGCTTGTGCTGATTCGTTTTCTCGCAGAAAATCAAGCTCGGCTTTTTGTATTTTTAAATCAAATGCCGAATCTTCCGGGAAGCGATGAAGCACAGATGTCATCCACCAGCTAAATCGCTCGACTTTCCAGACTCTGGCCAGAGCGGTCTGTGAGTACGTGGCCAATGCGGCCGAGTCTTTGTCCAGGTAGTGTTGTTTTAACGCTGTCGATAGATAGTGAACATCCGATGCGGCAGTGTTGAGACCCTTAGCGCCAGTGGGTGGTACGATGTGGGCGGCATCTCCGCACAGATATAAGCGCCCCCACTGCATGGGTTCACACACAAATGAACGCAGCGGTGCAATGGATTTTTCAATCGAAGGCCCTGTCTCCAGGGTATCGGCGAATTGTTCAGGGATACGGCGTTTTAACTCATCCCAGAACATCGTATCTGTCCATCTGTCGGTGCTATCGCTGGTTTCACATTGGACGTAGTAGCGGCAAAGGTTTTCGTTGCGCATAGAGCACAAGGCAAAACCTCTTTCAGAATTTGCGTAGACCAATTCATCATTTACGGGTTTGGTTTCTGACATGATGCCAAGCCATCCAAATGGATACACTTTTTCAAACTCGTTCCTGACGTCGACGGGAATGTGCTGTCTGCTTACTCCATGATAGCCGTCGCATCCGGCGATATAGTCGCAGTCAATGTGCATGGCTATTCCATCGACTGTGCAATCAACACTGGGTGTATCACTCTTAAGATCGTTTAGCGTTACGTTGTCGACATTAAACAACGTCTTAGCACCGGATGACTCGCGAACATCGTACAGATCGCGAGTTAGTTCAGTTTGTCCGTAAACGGTGACTGGTTTGCTTGTGTATTTGCTGAATGGGATATTGAAGTGTGAACCGTCCACCGAGAATACAGTGCCATCATGGGTAAAAGACTCAGCTTTCAGGCGCTGCGCGGCACCGACCTGATCCAGAAGATCGACAAGGCCGCGCTCCAAAACACCGGCACGGACCCTGGTTAGTACATACTCACGCGTTTTGCGTTCTAACACCACGGTTTCTATTCCGGCTTTACATAGCAACTGTCCCAGCAGCAGGCCTGACGGTCCTCCGCCTATGATGGCTACTTGTACTCGCATATTTTGTGGATTCATATTGTTCGCTTTTCAGGGCTAATAGCGCAAGTCTTATAAAGCTTGTTAGTGATATGAGCTGCCGGGTAATTGCGTGTAGGTCAATCCTGAAGATACGTATGCCACTATGTATTTTCCCATTCCGATTTGTATTGGTTGGCATCGATGTCGCGCCCGCCACCGGTCATCATGTCCCTATAATCATCACCCGTACCGGTCACCAGGTCAGCCAGATTCCGGAAGTTAATGCTATGGAAAGCTGCGAGTTTGGACGTGTAGTAAATATTGCCGCCTGGTTCCGGCAATCGATTCCACTCCTGATTTAGTGCGGCTTCTCGTTGTTCGCTCGTCATTGGAAATTGGTCGATGCAGTCTTCAGGGATCTGCTTTATAGGCTTTGCGTCTGGCTACAAGGCGAAGGCTTATGCAAAACTGATTTAGGTGATACTCCTTGGTCGCTGTCGAAGACAGTCGCGCCGGGAATGTCGTCGTAGAGCTACTTGGTTGACAGACATAAACCTCACATTGGCATATCAGAATGAAATCAGTTTATTATATTGCATGAAAAAATGTAATTATACACCTAAATTTATTGGAATTAAGCATTTATGCATGCAAAAATTGCTTCATCGGTAAGCGTCAATGGAAATCCGCGCAACAAGATTCACGTCGCGAGATAGTGTCGGGAGAACTTCGGGGCGGTAAAAAACAACTGGGAGAGTCACCTGATGTGCCTATTGCCCAGGGTGCCGGGACGAGTTTGTTCCAGTCACATTCTCAAGATGGCATCTGATGGTGGGTATCTGGCGAAGACGGTTTAACCGGAATCATTGCTGATGTCTTCGGGTGAGAGATACGAAGTCCTGGTTGATATGCGTTCTATCGGGACTCAGTCGTTAGAAGTTGCCTTTGATGAAGAAGAGCTTAGCTTCTCTGGTTTACTCAACTGCCTGTCAGGTCGTTCGGATTCGACAGCGGCACTGACATTAAACAAGTGGTGAGAAAGGTCTGGATACGGTGATTCCAAAGCTGTTAGCCCGTATGGAATCCCCTGATTATTTTCTGCCGGCACCTTCGGCTGATGCGTCCGGTGCTGAAAGAGTGATTTAACATTTGCGCTATTGACGCTGCACAAGTTTTGCGTTCGGAATAATACTGCCCGGCTTGCCATCGACCAGCTCCAGCACGATGGTATTGGCAAGCTGTTCATCCGTGGCATCACAGAACATGCGCGTATCGTTGCTGAAAAACCGAAATCCCCAGCAAAGCAATTCGCGTTCGGCAAGCTCGACTGATGAATCCGCTGACACGACAGCAACTTCGCTTATCTCATCCGGTAATCCTTCGACCGTCCATTGGATGGCATCGTGTATCCCAGTCAGTAAATTGAAACCTTCCTGTGAAAAAAAGTAGGGGCTATCGGTGATCGAGGTTCCTATCGGGCTGGTGGTGGATATGAAGTCATCTTCTTCACAGATGTCGATTCCTTGATCGAAATCTCTCACCGCGCAAAAGGTGCCCGCAATAAAGTTACCAATGCCATCAAATTGTTGACGTCGCCCTTCATAGCTAAACGTTTTGGAATTATCCTCGATATCGGAGATGCTACGGTCATGAGTTGCATATCCCCCGTCATTATCCATTTGACCTTGAGCGTGGCCACGCACATATACGGGCAAAGACCTGTCTTCAGAAACAATGAATTCGTTAGTTGATAAGAGTTCGCCAATTTCCACAAGAACACCTGCGTTGTCAGGATTATTTGCGATTAATTTTACGTGTGATGAATTGAGCCTCCCGTCATCGTTTAATAGCTCGAAGTCGGTGATGACTACCTCACTCGGTGAATTGTTTTGATAGAAATACTCATGGGCAGATAAATCCACATCACCTATAGAAAACTTCGCGACATGCCCATCTTCATTCCAACGGGCGCTAAATTCCTGATCCTGCCAAAGTGTTAGAACAAACTCCTCACCCATTGTTCTTTCATTGCTCAGGAGCGTTTGTACCGAATGATCGTAGGGTGCCCCGTCTAGTTGTGAATA
>JBGCFI010000052.1:0-4373 GCA_045106855.1 Granulosicoccus sp. | reverse complement strand
GATAGCTATCATCCCAACGAAACAGGGTATCTCTCCGATTCACTGCGCCGTCAGTTACACAAAATAGGTAAAACCACCGAGATCGATGAGCCTGCAGGAACGTACAGTCGAGCCATTCTTAACCGTTTGCTGATAGACCTGTCTTGGGCATCCAGTCATTTGGAAGGTAATACCTATTCACGTCTAGATACACGTGAACTAATCGATCACGGTAAAGCGGCGCGTGGCAAGGCAGCGATTGAGACGCAGATGATCTTGAATCATAAGACGGCAATCGAACTGCTCGTTGAGAATATCGAGAGCGCCGAGCTTAATCGCTATACGTTAATGAATCTGCAAAGCTCCTTAGCTGAAAACTTAATACCAAACCCTGCGGATGAGGGACGCGTTCGCCAGCACGCCGTGGAAATCGGTATGAGTGTATATCGCCCCCTTTCTGTGCCACAGCAAATTGATGGAACTATGGATGCGCTTCTCGGCAAGGCTAATCAGATCCTTGATCCTTTTGAACAATCTTTTTTTATGATGGTGCACTTGCCCTATCTACAACCCTTTGCTGATATCAATAAGCGCACCTCCAGACTAGCCGCAAATCTACCTCTATTTCGAGCCAATCTGTGCCCGCTTACGTTTTTGGGCGTACCAGTTCAAGCTTACAGTAGGGCAATTCTAGGGGTGTATGAAATGACACGAGTAGAATTGCTACGCGATTTGTACGTATGAGCGTATGAGCGTTCGACACAGGAATATCTGGCTATCAAGCAAGATCTGGCCGAACCAGATCCCGTACGCCTCACATGGCGAGATTTTATAAAACAGACCATTCGAGAAGTCATTCTACATCCGGAGCGGGAGACGCTCGCCTGCATTCAACAAGCAGTAAGCTTACAGGTACCCGTCTCTGAGCAAATTTTCGAGTGCAGTATGCCTTCGTGCTGATCGAACATGGAGTGTCCTACTGCAGATTGGGCACGTCAGCAAATTCGTGAAGCCATTCCATCGGATCGCCAGTACCGATTCTTAATCAATGATCATGACTGCATTTTCTCAACTGACTTTGACAAAACCATTTCGAATCTTGGCATCAAACCGATTAAAACGCCAACCCAGAGTCCAAAGGCCAACGCGATCTGTGAGCGAGTGATCGGCACCTTGAGACGAGAGTGCCTCGACTATGTCATTCCATTGTCGGAGGGACATTTGCGAAGAACCATGAAGCTGTGGGTTACGCACTACAATAGAACACTCCCACACAGTGCAATAGGTCCTGATATACCGTCAAGGGTTGCAAAAACAAGCGCGAAAGATGTGCAGCTGCCCAAGAATATCAAGCCGACTGATCGAATTAAAGCAACGCCAATACTTGGTGGACTTCATCGTGACTATCAACTCATGGTTGCTTAACGAATGATTGGATTTTTGCCGACCACAGGACTACTTTAGAGAAGAAGGTGGCTCTCTGTTCGGTGAAAGCCCTATAGCGGGTCACGCCTTAGCCATTGGACACCCGATGGCCTAAGTCATCCAGTGAGTCGTCTGGCCCATTGTCGTCATCTACTTCGTCTTCCTCTTCTTCTTTATCGCGACCACCCAATAATACGGGCACTGGATCAACCGTGCGCCAAAGCGACGACGTCAAAAATGCGGCCGCGAGCAGAATTCTCGATGCGAGCAACCAGACCGCGAAACTGACACTGAGTGTCACAGTGCCAAACGACACAAGCAACGACATCATCCGCTCAGCGTCTCGTTCCTGATCCTGCATCTCATCGAAAGAGGCGCGAATCTGGTCGATAATTTTCATCATCTGCTCTGATGTCGGTGTAAAACTCCAGTTCACTGCTTCTAATGGTGAGGAGGTAGTCTGGACCTCATATAAATCAAATGACCTATCAATAAAAACCGCCATTAGCCGCAGAAAATCGGTAGCAACAGGCGTCCATTCTTGCTCACCCAATGGCTCACTGAACTGCAAGGGCGGAACCTCAAAGACAGATGGACTTGTAAATAGTGCTACCGAATACGGCGATGAATCGGGTACCGACTCTGAGACAACAGGCACGTATTTTATCGACGTATTGACATAGTGGGTTGCAGGTGACAACGTTGGGGTAAACCTGTTGGCCTCACCTACAGCAGCTTCCAGTTGTGGCTCTGCATCCGCCAACGGATTCACCTGAAGCACAACGTAACCTATCGAAACCAGATTGCCGGAGTCTCTCACAAGCACTTCGAGCTCATAGGTCCCAGGCAGGAGACCGTCGGTTATTAATCGACCATCGGTGAGCAGATTAACACCTGATAGCGTTGCGCCTGTGGAAATTAACTCAAATACGAGCTCGTCCCCGGCATCAAGGTCGATGGCCGACAAACGTCCAAGTTCGCCTGAGAAGCCCTCTTCCAGAACAAACCTGCTTTCCATAAACTGAGGTGGCTCATTGGTATCAACGGTGGTAACGCCGAGAGCTACGCGATTCTGCTCACCATTGGAATCGGTCACCAGAATCTCAAGTTCGTATTGGTTATCACCGTCTATATCGAGTGGGGCCTCAAAATCAAGTGGCGCTAGCGGGCGAAGCTCACCTGTGGATGAGTTAATTTCGAACAAGCCTGCGTCCAGACCTTCCAGAGAGAAAGTAAAAACATCTCCATCCGCGTCTATTGCCAGTACCTGGCCTGCAACTGTGGCATTCTCCACTATATTGACATTGCCGTCAGAGGCTTCGACTGCATCAATATTGACTCCGGGAGTTGCCCCAGGTCCATCGACACTTTCCGGTAACAGCACCGGTGGATCATTGACCGCTTCAACATCAATCGACACACGAGCAGTCGCTAAGTTTCCAGCTTCATCTTCAACGGTATAGTCAAAGTAGTCCAGTCCATTAAAATCGGCGTTGGGCTGATACTCGAGCAAACCACTGGAGGTCTCGGAAATAGTTCCGTTTACTGGCTGGCCAAATGACTGGAGTTTAAGCGCTCCGCCTTTCGGATCAAAATCATTGGCGAGGAGTTCAACGACTGGGTCGAAAAGCAGTGGACTATCCTCACGAGCACTAAGCAAGTCTTCAGCAACTCGCAAATCATCATCGACGTCGATTACAGTCACCGTGAGAGTCTGGCGATCACTTAGCGGTGTGATGCCGTTATCCGTAACAATGACATCGACTTCATACGTCGCATTGGCTTCGTAATCAGGAGCTGAGTTAAATGTTAGAATACCACTCGCTGAATCAATATTGAATGCACTTGCATCCTTGCCACCCAGGCTGTACGTTAGCGCGCCGTCGGCATCCAGATCAGTGGCTGTTACTGTAGTGACGGCTGACTGGTTTTCATCCACGGAAATAGATGCCGCGGTGCCAGCGCCATCGCTGGTTATAGTTGGTGCATCGTTAACAGATACGATAACGATATCGCGCGTTAGCACTGCGCTATCTATAGAGCCGTCATTGACAGTCAAGCTTACCGCTCTTGTCCCAACCGTTGGGGCCTCGGAAGTGTTCTCGTAAGAAATCGAGCGTAGTGCTGTTTGATAGTCTGAAACACTCGCGGTACCTGTAAGCGTCAATGTACCTGTCGCTGATATAAAGCTTCCACTAATAGCGCCCAGCGTAACGAAGGCTAACTCATCTTCTCCATCAACGTAGTTGCCTGTGATTCGTACCACTGCACCAGTCAGGTTTGCACTGTCTGCATCACTGACTGTCAACCCCGAACTCACCGGAACAGCACTCGCGTTTTCAGTATAAACCAGTGCAGCGGTGCCAAAGTTTACGACTGACGCATCGTTACTGCCGGTAATCATTACCGTGATTTGCTGACTCGTTCCGTCACTGGCAGTGTAAGTTATCGTATCGGTGACGTTATCTCCTGCGATTAGCGCCTGTACTGTGGCTTGATCCAGCGTGTATGTCCACATGCCACTGCTTAATTCAAACGCGCCGTAAGCGTTATCACCTAATGTGGTCGTCACATCAGCAAAGTCTGGAGTGTCATCATCGTCAACGTCACTGACAATCAGTGTTCCACTCGCTGTCTCGGCGGCATCACCAACATTGCCTTCAGCGACTGCACCCGTTGTCGTACCGGTGATCACCGACGCATCGTTACTTCCGGCAATCGTCACCGTGACCTGTTGACTCGCACCATCACTGGCCGTATACGTGATTGTATCGGTCACGCTGTCTCCGCCATCCTGATCCTGCACCGCGCTCTGGTCCAGCGTGTAGGTCCATGTGCCGCCGCTTAATACGAACGATCCGTAGGCATTGTCACCCGCCGTGGCAGCAACATCGGCAAAACTCGGGTTATCATCATCGTCAACGTCACTAATACTCAGCGTTCCACCCGCGGTCTCCGCTGCATCTCCA
>JBGCFI010000051.1:0-2683 GCA_045106855.1 Granulosicoccus sp. | reverse complement strand
CCGGACAATAGCGGGCAGTTCACTCGCCAGCGATATCGTGCCGCCAGCTCCACTAAAGGTAATGATGTCGCTGCCCGATCCAGCGTTCACCTGCTCAATCGCCCAACGCAGCGTATTGGTACCTGTGTCTCCATAGTCTGTGACTACATAGGTTGCCAGTGTTCCGTCGTAACTCATCTGCAGCTCGTCACTGGCAGCTACATCCGTATTGATCTCTCCACGCGCATACTCAAGTCGCCAGTCTCCCCCTCGTTCAGAAGATCCGGTGAGGTTGGTGGATGCGGCAACATCAGTTTGTGTCAAGCGAGCCAGCGTATCCACAAATACCCTGCCATCAGCGCTCGAGGCAACGTCGCAACCGTAAATCAGAAAATCCGCGCCGTCAGCAAACGCCCCACGCCACCCTGAAATCTCGTTGGCACGGGCTAGTAAGTCCACTGTTGTGATGCGCTGACCGCCCAGCTCAAGTTCACCATCAGCACCATGAGAAAAAAGATGTACCGCAGACAGGTCTTTCGATTCACCAAGCAGTGTGCCCAGCTGCTGCAAGACATCCCCACCCGCTTCCAGCAATACAACCCTTGGTTTGTCATGCCGAACTGAAAGGTCAGCGAGTAGAGCATCAAGATCCGGAGCTGCTGCATCAACAACGATTAGCTCGTTGGAGTCTGTCGGCTTTGCGTTACTGCCACTTTCAGCACCTTCCGTATTGACGTCAGATGAGATTTCCACATCACTTGTGATTACGGCTACATTTGCTGCTTCGTACGGGCCGGCGTCGGGTACCAGCAGTGCAGCATCCGCTGAAAACAACAGACGCGACTCCAGCTTCTCGAGGTGGAAGTCAGGTGCGGGACGATGAGCCCGGTGATATCTGCGCTTGCCCATGTGGAGCTACTGCAAAGCCGCAGAAATACAACATCGACGTTGATAACAAGCTAAAGCCACAGTCGTGGTGATATTGTCACCCACATTACTACGCCGACTGAAAACCGATGTTCCAATGCAAATTACTTCAATTTGACGTTCACTACTTACTGGCATCAGGTTATTACTCGTCTTTGACCGTCCATAGCATGCAAACTCGATCCCAGATCGCCACCTCTTGCGTGTGCAGTTATTCAGTGGCTGTTGTCACGACTGCTAAAACCTGTATAGAAGGCAATCAGCTTGCCAGTGTTCAATTTGTGCGCACTGTATATCGCTTTGGTCAGACGGTCTTGAGTTATTCAGCACATACACGGGTAACCCGCCAAAAGCGTAGATATCACGCCGGTTACATGACTACCGGGCTTCTCACCGGCATTGCTGCCAATCGCTCACTCCAGATACGGAAATAAACCCGCGAACGACAGAAAGATTCGGGTTGTATAAACTGGACTCCACCCGACAACCAGAATACCAAACCCCATGAGTATCGATCTTTTACCCCTCAAACGATTACGTTCACAACACTAAATCACACAAAGGCTTCCGACTATCAGAAACCGCTTCATTGGTGTTCTAGGATATCTGACGCTGACAGGTACCCTATTAATAGCAAACAGTATTTACGCTCAATCATTCTATGAACCCTCCAACCGACCAGGCGGCATTGCAGTTGTTGATCTTGGCCCGGCGTCCGACACACACATCCGTGCAATGGAGTGGCCGACCTATGGCAATCTTCACTGAAAACGAACGAACCCTGGCGGTTGTCGGAATACCACTGTCTGTAGAACCCGGTGAGCAGGTTCTTTCAATGATAGATGGTAAGGGTGATGAAAATACAATCAGTTTTACTGTGACCCCCCACGCTTATGCAGAGCAACGCCTGACCATCACCAACAAGCGCAAGGTCAATCCCGCTCCTCTGGATATGGTCAGGATAACCGCCGAGAACAAACGTCAGAAGCTCAAGGGCAGAACGGCTGATGACAGATACCTTCATCTGGCCGGTTGCCGGGCCGGTCTCCAGCCCGTTTGGTCTCAGACGATTTTTCAACGATCAGCCTCGCAGACCGCACGGAGGTATTGATATAGCTGCCCCCGAAGGCACACCCATAATGGCTGCCGCCGACGGTGTCGTTCTGGAAGCCAATGATTACTTCTTCAACGGCAACAGTGTATTTATAGAGCATGGACTGGGATTGCAGACCTTCTACGCCCACTTGAGTCGTATTGATGTCACTAATGGTGAACGAGTAACACAGGGCCAGGTGATTGGAGCGGTTGGTGCTACCGGGCGGGTAACCGGCCCCCATCTTCATTGGTCAGTCGGCCTGAACGGCACCTGGGTTGATCCACTGCTGGTTATTGATACTGACCAGCCTGCTGGCTTACCGGGGGACAATAAAGGGAATTGATGGTTATTGGTCCTTGTTATTTCTGCGAAACGGTTATTCTCGCGCAGGCGCATTAGTGTCCGGAGTAAAACTCTTGTCCCTACCAAAATCTCTATCCCGATGCCAATTAGATCGTCACATATCCACAATCCCTATCTCACTCAGTGCCTCATGCAGCTCGCCTATACTCGTGATGAAGACCACCGATGTGTGGAAACGCAATGACGTGCCCTTTATCTGGTGATTCAACCACTCTGAGTCGCGGACTTTGTTTGGCAAGCGAGAGAGGTGTTCGCGCCTCTTGATAGTACGTAAAATATGACTGAAGCTGACGCCGTAGATGACGTTCATTCAATACA
>JBGCFI010000050.1:0-41923 GCA_045106855.1 Granulosicoccus sp. | reverse complement strand
AGTTAAACCTTGAACTTTCGGTAATTCGGGCGCATTTAGAGCGCGCCTGCATCAAGCGGGCGATTTTTTATGGAGTGACCATGGCCAAGGAAGAACTGCTCGAATTCCCCGGTGTCGTGAAGGAACTCCTGCCGAATGCGACGTTCAGGGTCGAGCTGGAAAACGGCCATGAGATCATCGCGCACACGGCAGGAAAGATGCGTAAGAACCGAATTCGGGTTCTGGCAGGCGACAAGGTGCAGGTCGAGATGACCCCCTATGATCTGACCAAGGGTCGGATCAACTACCGTTTCAAATAGCCCATAGGCGGGCCGCGCGATGCGTTTGATCCTCGGGTCCGGCAGCCCGCGGCGGCTGGAATTGTTGGCGCAGCTTGGGCTGACGCCCGATGCGGTGACCCCACCGGATGTCGATGAAACGCCCCAGCGCGAGGAGCGGCCGCGCGATTATTGCCGCCGCATCACTGGGCTGAAAGTGCGGGCTGTTGTGGGCGATCCCGACGACGTTGTTTTGTGCGCCGATACCACTGTTGCCTTGGGGCGGCGGATCATGGGCAAACCTGCCGATGCAGGGGAAGCGGCCGCGTTTCTCTATGCGCTGTCGGGGCGGCGTCACCGCGTGATCACCGCCATTGCCGTCAAGCGCGGCGATCAGATTTGGGAGCGCGATGTGGTCACCACAGTGCGGATGAAGCGGTTGTCTGACAGCGAGGTGAACGGCTATCTCGCGACCGACGATTGGCGCGGCAAGGCCGGTGGCTATGCCATTCAAGGGCCAGCCGGCGCGTTTATTCCGTGGATTCAGGGCTCGCACAGCGCTGTTGTGGGGTTGCCGATCCACGAGACCGCGCAGCTTTTGACCGCCGCGGGCTATCCGGTGTTGCCGGTATGAAGGGCTCCGTCACCGCATCGGGAGACTGGGACGGGCGCCGCGTTGCGGCTCGGCTTGTCGATGGTCAGTTGGACGATTTGATCTTGGATCCGCCCGATGACACGCCATTGCCCGGCGCCATCTACCGCGCGATCTGTGACCGTCCGATGAAGGGCCAAGGCGGCATCACCCTGCGCCTGTCCGACACGCAGCGTGGATTTTTGCGCCAAGCCAAGGGGTTGCGTCCCGGGCAGCCGCTGTTGGTGCAGGTTGTCAGCTTTGCCGAACCCGGCAAGGCCGTGCCCGTCACCACGCGGGTGCTGTTCAAAAGCCGCTTTGCCATTGCCACGCCTGGCGCGCCGGGCATCAACGTGTCGCGTCAGATCAAGGACGACGACCGCCGTGATGCGTTGTTGCTGCTGGCCCATGAACATACGCCGGAGGGCGCGGGGTTGATCCTGCGCTCGCGCGTTGCGGATGCCGCCGACGATTTGATCGCCGAGGACATCGCGCGGGTTCTGTCGATCAGCGCCCAGGTGATGGCCGACGAGGGCACCGAGGCGGAATTGTTGCTCGAAGGCCCCGATGCCCACACCCTTGCCTGGCGCGATTGGTCCGGCAGCCAAGTGGTTGCGGATGGGCCGACGGCGCTGAAGGATCATGAGATTGACGGCTGGATTGAGGCGATGCAGCAGCCTCGGGTGGATTTATCGGGCGGGGCTTATGCCTTTATTGAGCCGACCCGCGCCTTGGTTGCCATCGACGTAAATACCGGCGGAGACACCAGCCCGGCAGCGGGGCTGAAGGCGAACCTAGCCATGGTCCGCGCCCTGCCCCGGGCATTGCGGTGCCGGGGGTTGGGCGGGCAGATCACCATCGATTTTGCGCCCCTCGCCAAGCGCGACCGCCGCACTGTGGAAAGCGCGTTGCGGGCGGCGTTTCGCAATGATCAGATTGAAACAGCGTTGGTGGGATGGACCCCGTTGGGGCATTTTGAGCTGCAGCGCAAACGCGAACGCGCGCCGGTGATCTGGCCCAGCGCGCGGGACTAAGCCGTCTAAAGGACGCCTGGAATTGCGGCTGTTGGCCTGAAAAACGGGCCTAGGTTCGGGCCACGCCAGGACCCGCCTGCCTGCGCTTGACACCCACCGGAAAGCATTTGATTAAAGCGGGGCGCCTTGACTCTGCGGCACCAAACGCGAGGGTGGCGCCTGCAATGCCGCATCTCGGCGCGGCGCCCCTCCAAAAGCTGGACCAACGGTTTGGGCGGGACGCTGTCATCGTTCAAGCAAGGGGGCCGCTTGGCGAACATCGAACAGACTGCGCAGGATCGCGGCGGGCCTTGGGGCCCGCGCCGCGTCTCCCTGCCCCACGCGCAGATGCAGACCGCATGGGCGCTATGCAGTCATCCTAAGTTCTCTGGCCAAATCCCCAGCTCAAGTCCCCTGCCAACACCCTACCCAACAAGGAGGCCTCCTCAATGACCACTCGCCTTTCGCTTATCGCGCTCAGCGCGGCGCTTGCGACCACAAGTGCTGCGGCGCAAGAAACCCTGACAATTTCTGTCTATTCCTTCGCACAAGACGCCTACAAAGAGGCGCTCTATGATCCGTTTGAGGCACTCTGCGGCTGTGAATTGGTGATCGAGACCGGCAACAGCGTCGAGCGCATGGCCAAGATCGAAGCCAACGCCGCGGATCCGGTGATCGACCTTGCAGTGATCTCATCCCACGATGCGCTCAGCCTGTCGCAAAAGGGCCTGTTGCAGGCGATCGACACCGCGAAGCTGTCCAGCTTTGACCGGCTTTATCCCGCAGCCCAGGACCCGATTGGCGGCAATATGGCCGTGGGCTACACGTTTTACGCCAGCTCAATTGTCTACCGCGAGGATCTGGTGACCATTGAAAGCTGGGCAGATCTGCTGGGCGAGGACTTGGCGGGCAACGTGTCCTTGCCGAACATCACCGGCACGCAGGGGCCACTCACGTTGATGATGCTCGACAAAGCCGCAGGCGGCGATGGCAGCGACTTTACCGGCACGATTTCGGCGATTGGCGAAAGCGCGGATGACATCGTGACCTTCTATTCGCGCTCGTCGGAATTGGCGCAGTTGATGAACCAAGAAGAGGTGATCGCCGCCCCCGTGGGCCGTTTCGCCTGGAGCCGTTTCAAAAGCTCGCCGCTGCCGTTTGCGTGGGCGGACCCCGAAGAGGGCCAAGCCGGTGGCATGAACGTGATCCTGATGACCAAGGGCAATGGCAACGAAGAGCTGGCCTATATGTTGATGGATTACTGGCTGTCGACCGAGGTGCAGACCCGGATCGCCGAAGCGCTGATCGACAGCCCGGCCAACATGGATGTGGTGGTGAGCGATGAGATCGCCGAAAACCTCACCTATGGCGCCGAGTTGATCAATTCGCTGAACATCCTGGATCCGGCGGCGATTATCGCCAACCGCGATGCCTGGGTGGAGCAGTGGAATTCTGAAGTGATCAACTGATCCGATATCGTAGGGCGGGGTTAACCCCGCCCTGCCGCTGAAAAAAGCGACGCGCCTGATGTTTCTCAACCGCACCGAAGGATTGGCCTTGGCGCTGCCTGCCGCGCTGTTCACCTTTTTGGTGTTCTTGGTGCCCGTTGGGATCCTTCTGTCCATCGCCTTCCAGACCGAGGGCGGCGCCTGGAGCCTGCAGGGCTATATCGATTTCTTCTCCAAGCCGTTGAACCAGCGGGTGTTTCTGCGCACGCTCAAGCTGGGCGTGTTGGTGGCGGGCACGGCGGCGGTGATCGGCTATGCCGCCGCGTTTTGCATCGTGAACCTGCCTGCCACGGCGCGGGGGCGGATTTTTGGCTTGGTTGTGCTGCCGCTCATGATCTCGCCCGTGGCGCGCACCTATGCGTGGATTGTGATCTTGGGACGCACCGGCATCGTCAACGACACGATTGTCGGGCTGGGCCTGTCCGACACGCCCATTCGGCTTCTCTTCACCGAAACCGCCGTGTTTATCGGCCTGCTGCAATTGTTCCTGCCGCTCATGATCCTGTCGCTCACCAGCGCTTTAGAGAACATGCCCAAGGATGCAATATCCGCGGCGCGTGTCCTGGGTGCTAATCCCTTTCAGGTTTTCTGGAAAGTGGTACTGCCACTAACGCGCGAAGGGCTGGTGATTGGAGGCACCCTGGTGTTTACCGGATCACTCACCGCTTTTATTACACCTGCCATCCTGGGTGGCTCCAAGGTACTGATGCTGGAGACGCTGCTCTATCAACGCGTAACCGTTGCCAATGACTTCGCCTCCGCCAGCATCATTGCCATGATTCTTATCGTAATGAGCTACTGTGCCAACCTGCTGCTAAAACGTCTTGCCACAGCCAGAGGAGCTCGATAATGAACGCCCGCTGGCCACAAATAACCGTGCTGGCGCTGGTACTGCTGTTTCTTATCGGGCCGTTTTTCATTATCGTGGCTGCGGCCCTTTCGGCCGGCGAGTCGTTAGCGTTTCCACCTCAAGGGTTATCGTTGCGTTGGGTCATCAAGGTTTTTGATATTGAAAGTTTCCGCGAGAGCTTTCTGTTATCGATGGCACTGGCGGTGTTCGGTACGCTGGGAGCTTTGATACTGGGTGTACCGATTGCCTACGCGCTGGCGCGCTACAGACTACCCGGTGCCGAAACACTGAGAACCATCGTATCCGCACCCATCATCGTCCCCGGCATCATAGTCGGTTTAGCTTTGCTCAGGTATCTGGTCGTGCCACTGGATGTCAACGTCGTAAGCGCCTTGTTCGCCGCACATACCGCTCTGGTACTGCCGTACGCGGTCAGGGTGGTCTCGGCATCGCTTGAGAACCTTCGCGCTGATATCGAAGAAGCTGCCGTAATTCTGGGTGCTTCACGCCTTGGCGCATTCTTCCGCATTGTTCTGCCCAACATCAGGAGCGGGATACTGGCCGCATTCATTCTCGGATTTGTAACCAGTTTTAACCAGGTACCTGTCTCCCTGTTTTTATCCGGGCCTGGTGTTCGCACCTTACCGATAGACATGATCTCGTATCTTGAAACAACCTACGATCCATCCGTTGCGGCACTAGCCGCCCTACTGGCATTTCTGTCTATTGCCATCGTATTTATTGCTGAGCGGTTTCTGGGGTTTTCGCGTTATGTCTGACTACCTTCAGCTTGATTCGCTGACGCTGCGCTACGGTAAAAGCGTTGCCGTGGAAAAACTCTCGCTGGGTGTCACTCGTGGTGAGCTGGTGGCCTTTTTAGGCCCATCTGGCTGCGGCAAGAGCACCACTATGCGTGCAATCTCCGGATTAATGAAAACCTACGCGGGCACGATTAAACTGGATGGTAAAGATATTACAAGGACGGCCCCCAACAGACGTGACGTGGGCATGGTGTTTCAATCCTATGCCTTGTTTCCGCATCTCAGCGTTACCGAAAATGTCGCTTTTGGCTTAAGGCTCAAGCGTCTGTCTGCAAACGATATAAAACAGCGAGTTCATGATGGCCTGGGTATTGTCGGATTACGCGAGTTTGCCACGCGCATGCCTGCGGAACTCTCTGGCGGTCAACAACAACGGGTAGCGCTGGCACGTGCCCTGGTGATGGACCCCAAGGTTCTGTTGCTGGACGAACCCTTATCCAATCTGGATGCACGATTGCGCCTTGAGATGCGCAGCGAACTACAACGCGTACAAAAACAAACCGGCTTGACCATGATTTTCGTTACCCATGATCAGGTAGAAGCGATGTCACTGGCTGATCGAATTGTTGTCATGAATCAAGGGGTTGTCGAACAGATAGGGACACCGGAAAATATCTACAATGCCCCAGAAACACAGTTTGTCGCAGATTTCGTCGGCTTTGAAAACATCTTCAAACTCGCTGACAACTCACTTATCGGTAACGGCCAAAGTCTTAAGCTTGTTGAACAGCTTGATGCAACGTGTGCCGGTCTGGCGTGGCGCCCATCCGGCGTCATACTTGGCTCAGGATCGCATCAGGCAACGATAATCGGTAGTGCGTTTGCAGGCACCGTCAGAGAATACCTGCTGGACACAGTAATCGGCCCGATACGTGCCGATACCAATGCCGAGTTGCCAACCTACGCGCTTAACAGCCAAGTCAATTTCGATCTACCGCCTGCCAGAGCGGTACCCTTGTCACGGATGACATAAGCATGGGCGAGCTATGGGTAGATACCGATCTTGGCTTTGACGATATCCATGCCCTGTTGTTGCTACATTGCCATGGTATTAAACCGGTGGCGCATTCACTGGTGTTTGGTTGTGCAACACTGGATAAAGTCATTGGTAACGCACACGGCGTCGAACAGGCATTTGACTTCGGTAGCAGATGGCACAGTGGTGCGGCAACTGCACTTGATGGTCAATGTCGCACTGCCAGCCACATACTGGGTGAAAACGGCATGCTGAGCCGTGGATTAACGCTGCCCGGCAATGAGAGTAACGGCAATGCCTTATTACAAAAAGACACGGCCGTTCAGGCAATGGTCAACTGGTTGAACAGCCATCCGGATAAACCACACATACTGGCACTAGGCCCGTTAACCAATCTTGCCCAGCTGATTCGCAAGGCTCCGGAACTCGCCGCAACTGTATCGCAAATTACCTGGATGGGCGGGTCTGCAGGACGGGGCAACCAGACGGTGTATGCCGAATTTAACGCCTGGGCAGATCCTCACGCCGCAGCCATCGTCATGAGCTCGGGTATTCGAGTTCACATGGTGGAACTGGAAGCCTGCCGTAAATTACAACTACTACCACAGGATGTTGAGCAACTGTCAGGGGTGCAAACACCACTAGCGAGGCTTTTACAGGATCTGTTAGGTGGCTACCTTGACATTGGCCTGTCTCGAGGACGTTCGGGCATGGCATTGTACGACCCGCTGGCAGCGGCAGCAGTCATCCTTGACAACGATATCCTCGGTTCACTACCCGTGCAGATAAGCGTCGAGACGACAGACAGTGAGCAGGCAGGACGTACACATATCAGTGCGGTTGGCGATTCAACAGAGAACGTGCATTCTCTTTGTGTTATCAATGATGCAAGCGCCGTGCATGAGCTGATAATCGATGCACTGATTCACACCGCAACCGGTGAACGTGAATTGCCATGAGTACCATTGAAAACGAACCCGCCGATCTTAACGATATCTCACTGCGGGACCATGCCGTTGCCGCAGCACGTGGTGATGAACCTTTCGATCTTCTGATACAAGGTGGCGCGATCTTCGATGCCATCACCGGTGAAACGCGAATCGCCGACATCGGTATTGTCGATCGCATGATTGCCAGCGTACATCGCGCAGGCCAGCATACCAAAGCCCACAAGACTCTCGATGCGACAGGCATGACGACCATCCCGGGGCTTATTGATACCCACATGCACATCGAAAGCTCGATGATTACGCCAGCACGGTATGCCGATGCCGTGTTACCACGAGGTGTAACCACCATCGTCTGGGATCCCCATGAGCTAGGCAATGTGCATGGACTTGATGGTGTTCAATGGGCCATCGATGCGTGTCGTCCACTGGATTTACGCGTCATACTGTTAGCACCTTCCTGTGTTCCCTCAGCACCCGGCATGGAACGTGGTGGCGCGGACTTTACAGCCAGCACACTCGAAAAAATACTGGCATACAAAGAAATCGGTGGTGTTGCCGAAGTCATGAACATGCACGGTGTCATCAACCGCGACGCGCGCATGAGCGGCATCGTACAAGCAGGACTTACCAGCGGTAAGCCGGTGTTTGGACACGCAAGAGGTCTGCAGGAGTCATCACTGGCAGCGTTCATGGCAGCCGGTGTCATCAGCGATCACGAAATTACGTCTGCCGACGATCTAATGCATAAACTGCGCGCCGGAATCGGAATAGAACTGCGCGGCTCACACGACCATCTGTTGCCTGAGTGTGTTGAGGCGTTAAATACGCTGGATATGTTGCCGCCAAGCGTGACGCTTTGCACAGACGATGTCTTCCCTGACGATCTTTACCATCGTGGTGCACTGGATGATGTGGTGAGGCGGTTGATTCGCTATGGCATGCCGGCAAGCTGGGCACTACGCGCAGCCACCTACCATGCATCATTACGTTTATCCCGACCAGACCTGGGCTTGATTGCCGCTGGCAGACGTGCCGACCTTGCACTGGTTGATTCGCTGCAATCACTTGATAGCCGTCATGTAATTGCTAACGGCAAAAACGTTGCTTCAGAAGGACGTTGCCACAACCCCGCCACGATCACCCGAACAGACGCCCTGCAATCCTCCGTCAAACTCGAAAAGGTCCATGCCGATGATTTTCGTTATCGGGTAAACACCGATCTTGACAAGGTTACCGTACGCGCAATTGCCAGGCCGCGATTCACTGAACACGTACAAGTCACGGCAAGCGTTGTCGACGGCTTCCTGGTTCCGCCCGACGATGTAATACTCATGGCTGTTGTCCACCGTCACGGTAAAGTGGTAGCCGCGCCCGCGCTAAGCTACCTCAAACACTGGGGTCGCTGGCACGGCGCTTTTGCCAGCACCGTTTCTCATGATAGTCACAACCTGACCGTCTTCGGTGGTAACGAGACGGATGTTGCACTGGCCTGCAACGCTGTTATCGACATGCAGGGTGGCATGGCTGTCGCCAAGTCAGGTCAACTGCTTCAGTGCCTCCCATTACCCTTATCGGGTTTGATTTCAGACACCTCTCTACAAGACACGGCAAGTCAGTTTGAAGCTATCCGTAAGGCGATGGATCAAGTTGTTCAATGGCAGCCACCCTATCTGGTTTTCAAGGCATGCTTCGGTGCATCGCTGGCCTGCAATGCAGGCCCACATCTAACCGACATGGGCATTGTGGATGCCCAGTTCGGGCCCGGTCCGATTGAGCTATGCAGCACTACACCGGTAATGCTGTCTCCACAAGATTGACCCAGTACTTGACACCAGTGCTTATCGCCTCATCATTAAAGTCGTATGAGGTGTTGTGATGCAAGGCGCCATCAACTGCCGGCCCATTACCCAACCAGACATAACAGCCGGGTCTGTCCTGACTGAAAAAAGCAAAATCGTCGCCTGCCGTAGAACGCGGAAAGTCGGTGACAACCGGTCGACTGCATGTCAGCTGTGCCGCTTTTAACGCGATAGCCGTTGCCTGAGCATCATTAACGACTGGCGGAATTCGGCGGATGTACTCATAGCTTGCCTTAAGACCAAACGCTTGCGCCATGCCCTGCGCAAGTCTACCGATTTCCGCCTCCAGCTGATCGCGTACCTCGGGTGTATAAGCGCGCGCCGTGCCACCCAGTTCAACAGTATCCGGGATCACATTAAGCGCTTCCGGATCGCCGGCTTGTACCGAACACACACTGACCACAGACGGTTGTAATGGATCAACACATCGGCCTGGTATGGTTTGCAGTGCACTAATGAAATGTGCGCTGGCAGTCACGGCATCACGACCCAGATGCGGTTTGGCACCGTGTGTACCCACACCCTGGAAACTGATGCGCCATGAGTCAGAGCTTGCCAGCTGAGGACCTGCAACGACCGCCATTTCATCCACAGCCAGTCCCGGCATATTGTGTAGCCCAAACACCTGGTGACACGGAAACTGTTCAAAAAGTCCATCCTCAACCATACGAAGAGCGCCGCCACGTCCCTCCTCTGCGGGTTGAAAAATGCAGTGAACCTTGCCCGAGAAATGTCGCGTTTTTGCAAGGCTCAACACCGCTCCCAGCAACATAACCGTATGTCCGTCATGACCGCACGCATGCATCTTGCCGGGGTATGTGGATTGATAAGGGCGCACCGCTTTTTCGCTCATTGCCAAGGCATCGATATCCGCACGCAATCCGATACTCGTATGTCCTGTGCCTGCCTGGAGAGTGGCAACCAACCCCGTCCCCCCAAGTCCTCGATGCACCTCGACATTGGCGGTTTCAAGTACACCGGCAATCAAATCACTGGTACGTTGCTCTTCGAAGCCAAGCTCTGGATGAGCATGCAGATCGTGGCGAAGTGTTGTCAGTAGCTGCAGATCGACTGGCGGGGCTGATTCGTTCATGAAGGTGTCATCAGGCTCTTTCAGCAATTATACTCTTGAAGTGCCCATACAAAATCCATTCTCTTTGCCAGCCCACGAGTTCTGGCAACGCATAGAACCTGCGGGTACCTATGAGACGAATCCTGCAAGCGGGTATCGCGAAGGATTCCCTGCAAGTTTCAGCGACAAGCGCCAGCTTTTATTGCCGATACGCGAGCGCGATGCCGGTCGTTACGCTCTGGCGTCACTGATAATTAACCAGGCAAGCTTTTCAGTCGTTGATGAACTGGCTGCGGCACTTGCCTTACAACTGCATGCGCAGAGCATTGATGTAATTATCGGCATACCCACACTTGGTCTGACACTGGCAGAAGCCACTGCGAGAAAACTAGGCCATGCGCGTTATATCGCGCTAGGTACATCCCGTAAGTTCTGGTACGACGATGCACTGTCAGTAAGCATGAGTTCGATCACCAGCCCGGATCAGCGTAAACAGCTTTTTATAGATCCGAGAATGTTACCGCTGCTGAAAGACAAACGCATTGCTGTGGTTGACGATGTGGTTAGTACAGGCAGTTCCATGGTTGCAGCTTTGTCCCTGATGGCTCTTTGCGACGTATCGCCTGTGTGTATCGGATGCGCGATGCGGCAAGGTCGTCGCTGGCACAGTCAATTGGCAAAGCAGGCTTCCAGTCTGGAAGAGCGCGTTTTTTCGCCATTATCAACGCCATCGCTAATACCGCACCCGAAGGGCGGCTGGCAAAGCGCTGAATCCGCCTGACGTCATCTTCTCGTCACATAAACTGTAGAAAATGCTTCAGATCAGTTGTCGCCCGCAGAAGCTGTCGTCCGCAGACGCAAGTAACGAGATAAACTAAAGACTAACGCCATGAGTGTGCAATTATCCACCACTACATCCCCTGCTGACGATAAGGCCATGCAAGCGCATATCCTGAACGTGGAAGACGAAGATGCCATACGTGAAATGGTGCGCTTCGCGCTCGAGCGTCACGGACACCACATTCACACGGCCGCCACGGTCTCCGAAGCAAGAACTCTCCTGGCCAGTCAGAAAATGGATCTGGCCATTATCGACTGGATGCTGCCGGGTGGTAGTGGACTGGAATTCATTCGCCATCTGCGCAAGGAAGAGCTATATGCCAATCTGCCCATCATCATGCTGACGGCCCGCACAGAGGAACATGACATCACCGCAGGGCTGGATGCGGGTGCCGATGATTACGTCACCAAGCCTTTTTCACCACGAGAATTGCAGTCCCGCATCAAGGCATTATTGCGCCGCAGCAGCGATTTTCACGATGGTGACGAGTTGAGGCGCGGCTCTCTGGTTCTGGGATTATCAACGCACCGGCTAAAGGCTTCGGGCCAAGAGGTCGATCTAGGCCATACTGAATTCAAACTTCTGGCATTTCTGATGAAGCACCCCGACCGAGTCTATAGCCGGGCGCAGCTTCTGGATCACGTCTGGGGCCCCGGTACGTTCATCGAGGAACGCACAGTCGATGTACATATATTACGACTTCGCAAGAGCCTTAAGCCGTTTGGCGCTGACTCCCTGCTGGAAACAGTCCGTGGAGCAGGTTATCGACTGCGCGAACCCTGACAGTTTGCGTGCCCAGGGAGCCCATACCGCTCACAACGCGGTATCATCGCTCCCCATGACCCGCGCCTGCTAACCGACGCCATGTTCAGCACAAATCTGAGGACTGAGCTCAACTGGTTCTGTGGTGGCTTTGTGCTCGCTCTGATGATCGGGCTAATCATAAGCTGGCCTGCAACCACCCTTCTTGTCTTTGTTTCCGGCTATATCGTCTGGCTTCTGTACCGGCTCGAGACTATTGTCGGATGGCTGCGCTCAGGCGCAAAAGCGGCCAAAGCGCCGCATAGTTTCGGTCTTACCGATGAAATGGTGGAGCTGATTCATCGCGAAAAAAAGTACAGCCGCAAACAGAAAAACCGATACCGTCGATCCTTATCCCAGTTCAACACGCTGGCCGCTAATCTGCCAGATGCCATTATCGTGCTCGATGTTGATGGTGAAATTCGCTGGAGTAATCCCGCTGCCCGCACGCTGTTGAATATCCACCCCGAGAAAGATCGTGGCCAGCGTATCGACAACCTGATTCGTAATCCGGTTTTCAGCGAATTCCTCGAAACCAGCAACGCCGATGCAGAGGTAGAAATACAAGGCCCGACGGCAGCCGAGAGAATACTGGCCGTGCGCAAAGTGCCCAATGCGAACAACATGACCGTACTCATTGCCGCAGACATTACGCAACGGGTCAAAATTCGCAAGATGCGCAAGGCTTTCGTTGCTGATGTTTCGCACGAACTACGCACACCGTTGACCGTCATTCGCGGCTATCTGGAAATGCTTCAGGAACATGACAACCTTGACCCAGAGGCTCTGGAAGCGCTTAAAGAGGTAGCCGCACAATCAGACAGAATGCGCGGTATCGTCGATGATCTACTTGAATTATCCAAACTGGAAGCAAATCCGCTGGGAGACAACGAAGGCGATCTGATCAACGTGGCTGCCATGATTCGTGCCATGGTAGTGCCGCTGCAGAAAGAGGCTCCCAAGCATCACTTCGAGCAGAATCTTGATGATTCACTGGCCATAGTCGGCTCAGAGAAAGAGATTTATAGTGCTTGTAATAACCTTTTAACCAATGCAATAAAATACACAGCTCCGGGAACGACCATTTCAATCTCCTGGCACCGAGATCAGAATGGTTTGGCCACGTTCTGCGTCGATGACAATGGCCCCGGAGTTGAACCGCGTCATTTGTCACGCCTCAGCGAACGCTTCTACCGTGTTGACACCGGCCGATCGCGCGAACAGGGAGGCACCGGTCTTGGTCTGGCCATCGTCAAGCACGCTGTCCAAAGGCACGGTGGCAGCCTTGATATCAAGAGCACGCCAGGCAGTGGATCGCGGTTTTCAGCCGTTTTTCCGCACAACCGTGTACAAATCTTGCAAAGAGTTGCGAACCAGTAGGCAAATATCAAGATTTTCCTCCTATGGATCCCCTTTGTAACAGCAGTGTCATATTGGGATCCGATAATTCGGTTGGTTGCAATTGGCAGCCTTAACCATTGAGAGACCTTTCATGAAAAAGACTCTGCTTCTCGCTGGAACAGCCGCACTCGTTAGTGCATTCGCATCCAACGCATTCGCTCGCGACAGCATCAGCATCGTCGGCTCTTCTACCGTTTACCCTTTTGCAACTGTGGTTGCAGAACGATTCGGTAAAACAACCCAGTTTTCCACACCCAAGATCGAAGCAACCGGCTCAGGCGGAGGCTTGAAGCTGTTCTGTTCAGGGATTGGTGTGAACACTCCCGACATCACCAATGCCTCGCGCCGCATCAAAGCCAGTGAGTACGAGATGTGCCAGAAAAACGGAGTGACTGATGTCGTTGAGGTATTGATTGGTTTTGATGGCATTGCCGTGGCCAATTCAGTCAATGCACAGCAGTTTGACATGACAACAAAAGATCTTTATCTGGCCCTGGCCAAAATGGTGCCGAACCCCGATGGTTCAGAATCCCTGGTGGAAAACACCTACACGAATTGGTCTGAGATAAACCCGGCACTTCCAGCCATTGATATCGAGGTTCTCGGCCCACCACCAACGTCCGGTACACGTGATGCTTTTGCCGAGCTTGCGATGGAAGGCGGTTGCAAGAGCTTCGACTTCATCAAGAACATGGAGAAAGAACAGTTTAAATCAACCTGTCACACCATGCGCGAAGATGGTGTCTATATAGAAGCTGGTGAGAACGACAATCTGATTGTGCAGAAACTCGAAGCCAACCCTGATGCATTGGGCATCTTCGGATTCAGTTTTCTTGAACAGAACGATGACAAGGTGCAAAGCTCAATCATCAACGGCTATACGGCAGAGTTCGACGCCATCGCCGATGGTGACTACAGCATTTCTCGTCCCCTGTATTTCTATGTCAAAGCACAACACGTAGGAACAGTTCCGGGCATCGAAGAGTATCTAGCCGCATTTACCAGCGAACAGGCCTGGGGGGATGACGGGTATCTTACTGACAAGGGCATGATTCCCCTGCCAGAGGAACGACGTGACGAAATAGCAGAGCAAGTGAAGTCACTGGAGAATCTGGTTCTCAACTAGGCATTACACTACAATTGAACGCTGAGTTCGTACAATCGGGCCGCTAGATCAATGAAAATTGATTGTGCGGCCTTTGCTTTTTGAGAAAGACAAACCATGTCAGCAACAACTCTTCTAATCGTGGCCATAGCATTAGCCCTTGCAAGCTTTGCGTATGGGCGTGCGAAAGCATTCAAGGTTGCTCACGCGCACGGTGGCATGAAATCCATGCACTCCTTGCCAAGCCATTACGGCATGATGGTCGCCATGTGGTGTGCCTTGCCAGCGCTTGCCATCATTCTCGCATGGAAGCTATTTGAACCCGCCATCGTCAGCAATATTCTCGATGGGGCGATACCACAAAGTATCCTGGATGCCGGCCCCAAATCCGTAGAACTTTACAAGAACGACATTGGCAATCTCGTTGACAGCGATAAGATTGACAACATCCCGGATGCCGCCAAACAGTTTGCAGCCCAGCGCTTGAACGGGCTGCGGCAGACCAGTGCCTGGGCACTGATGGTACTGGCCTTGAGCGCTGCCATTGCGGGTGCTGCAATAGCGTTGAAACGTATTAAACCATCAACGGCAGCACGACACTATGTCGAGCGCGTTGTCCGGATCTTTCTTATCAGTTGCGCCTCATTAGCAATACTCACCACCCTCGGCATTGTATTATCGGTTCTGTTCGAATCCATTCGCTTCTTTCAGCAAGTCAGTATTATCGAATTCATCACCGGAACCAAATGGAGTCCACAGACAGCCATCCGTGCTGATCAGGTAGGCTCATCCGGTGCGTTCGGCGCGGTCCCTTTATTTGTCGGCACCATGCTTATCTCTTTCATCGCCATGGTTGTGGCCGTGCCCTTCGGACTAATGTCCGCTATCTATCTGGCCGAATACGCTTCGCGCCCGGTGCGCAATGCCGTCAAACCGCTACTGGAAATACTGGCGGGGATACCGACGGTTGTTTACGGGTTTTTCGCAGCACTTACGGTGGCACCCGCGATACGTGGTTTTGGTGAGTTTCTGAACCTAAGCGTCTCTTCAGAGAGTGCGCTTGCTGCTGGTGCCGTCATGGGCATCATGATTATTCCCTTTGTATCGTCCCTATCTGACGATGTCATCACGGCTGTGCCGCAAGCCATGCGCGATGGCTCCTACGGTCTTGGTGCAACTAAATCCGAAACCATCCGGCAGGTTGTCATACCGGCCGCACTGCCGGGTATTGTCGGTGGCATTCTTCTGGCGGTGTCGCGCGCTATCGGTGAGACCATGATCGTGGTCATGGCCGCAGGTCTTGCCGCCAACATAACGGCCAACCCGCTGGAAGCTGTCACCACTGTAACGGTGCAAATCGTGACGCTGCTGACCGGCGACCAGGAATTTGATTCTGCAAAAACACTGGCAGCTTTTGCACTCGGACTCATGCTGTTTATCGTGACACTGTGCCTTAACGTCATCGCACTCTATGTGGTGAGAAAATACCGGGAGCAATACGAATGAGCAAACCGAACGCTCGATCCCAAACCACGGCGCTGGTCAAACAGTCCCTGCAAAAACGCTATGCCGCGGAAAAACGTTTCCGCGCTTACGGAATATTTGCCATCGTGGCAAGCCTCGGATTTCTGGTCATACTGCTGACCAGTATCATCAGCAAAGGCTTACCCGCTTTCACCCAGACGTTTGTAAAACTGGATGTCGAGCTATCAGCAGATACTCTGGGTGTCAATGAATCACCCACCATCAACGAACTAAGAGGCGCAAACTACAATGGCGCCATAAGACAGACCCTGCGCGACTTATTCCCCGAAGCCAGTGGTCGCAAGGAAAAACGTGCGCTGTACAAGCTGGTCAGTACGGGAGCTGAGTACAAGCTGTTTGACAGAGTCTCAGAAAACCCCTCCCTTATCGGCACCACCTTAAGTCTCTGGGTTCCTGCCGATGACGAGCTGGGCGCGATCATTAAAAACGGCGAAGATCTGACCAACCCCGATAGCATCGTTACCAGGATGAGCGACCAGCAGATTGCCTGGGCGAAAACGCTTCAGGATAACGGGCAACTGGAGGTCCGTTTCAATTCAACCTTCTTTGAAAACGGAGATTCGCGCGAGCCAGAGCTTGCCGGTATCCGTGCAGCACTTGTGGGATCAGCATTTACGCTGCTGATTACATTCTGCCTGTCGTTTCCCATTGCCGTTGCCTCTGCCATTTATCTGGAGGAGTTCGCACCGCAGAATAAATGGACGGATCTGGTTGAGGTAAACATCAACAACCTGGCCGCCGTACCGTCAATTGTATTCGGACTTCTTGGCCTGGCCGTATTCATTAACTTTTTTCATCTGCCCCGCTCTGCGCCCGTTGTTGGCGGTATCGTTCTCAGTCTCATGACACTGCCAACCATCATCATCTCCAGCCGCGCAGCCTTGAAAGCCGTACCACCATCCATACGCGAAGCTGCGCGCGGACTGGGTGCATCGGACCTGCAAGTGGTCACTCATCATGTGCTGCCATTGGCCATGCCGGGCATTCTCACCGGCACCATCATCGGCCTGGCTCAGGCACTGGGAGAAACGGCTCCACTTCTGATGATCGGTATGGTGGCGTTTATCGTGGACATACCTCAGTCGATAACAGACTCGGCAACCGTGCTACCCGTGCAGGTGTTTCTATGGGCCGACAGTCCCGAGCGTGCCTTTGTTGAAAAGACATCAGCCGCCATTATGGTGCTACTGGCGTTTCTGGTTGCCATGAACGCCCTGGCTGTCTTGTTGCGTAAAAAATTCGAGCGACGTTGGTAGCATAGAGAGGATACCCGGTAAAAATGAATACAGCAGCTACAAGCGATATACTCAACAGACAAACCTTAGTGAGTCAGCCCTTGCCAAACTCCGCCCAGGAAGCCTTCGATAACCTGACCGAAACCGTCGGACAGCCACAAGTCGAAAACCCCAAGATGCGCACCGAAAACGTCGATGTTTTCTACGACGATAAACAGGCCATCTACGATGTCAGCCTGGATATCGGCAACAACGAAGTCATCGCCATGATTGGCCCGTCAGGCTGTGGTAAATCCACGTTCCTGCGCTGCTTGAACCGCATGAACGACACCATTCCATCATGCCGTGTCAGTGGCAAAATGACGCTCGATGGCGAAGATCTATACGGTGCCGACCTTGACCCCGTGTTGTTACGGGCCCGTGTTGGTATGGTGTTCCAGAAGCCAAACCCGTTTGCAAAATCCATTTACGACAATGTCGCCTACGGTCCTCGCATCCATGGACTCTCAGCCAACCGCGCAGAACTTGACGATATCGTTGTCGACAGCCTGAAAAAAGCAGGCCTTTTCGAAGAAGTCAAAGACAGACTCGATGCTCCCGGCACCAGCCTGTCAGGCGGGCAGCAGCAAAGACTGTGTATTGCCCGTTCCATCGCCGTTAGTCCTGAGGTCATTCTCATGGACGAACCTTGCTCGGCGCTCGACCCTATCGCCACAGCACGTATCGAAGAGCTTATCGATGAGCTTCGACAGAACTTCGCTATCGCAATAGTCACGCATTCCATGCAGCAGGCCGCTCGTGTCTCACAGCGAACAGCCTACTTCCATCTTGGCAAACTCGTTGAGGTCTCAGACACCAACACGGTCTTTACCAACCCTCAACACGAGCTCACAGAAAACTACATCACTGGCCGATTCGGCTAGGCGGATAAACTCTATGGACAAGCTGCACCTCGATCAACACATCTCCCACCAGTTCAACAAGGAGCTGGAGGATATACGCAACAAGGTCCTGAAAATGGGAGGCCTGGTAGAACAACAGGTAAACGACGGCCTCCGGGCACTCCTGGAAGCCGATAATGATCTGGCCAGTGAGGTTGCGCAGAAGGATTTTGAAGTCAACAAACTGGAAGTGGAAATCGACGAAGAATGTACCCAGGTACTTGCCCGACGTCAGCCGGCTGCCAGTGATCTACGACTCATGGTCACCGTTATAAAAGTCATTACCGACCTTGAGCGTATCGGTGATGAGGCAGAAAAACTCGGGCGTTTTACCCGCGATCTCACCGCTATGTCCAACGATGACATGCCCAGCTACCGCAAGGAATTACGTCACCTGGGTGAACTGGTCAAATCCATGTTGCACGACACACTGGATGCGTTCGCACGCATGGATGTGGATGCAGCGCTACGCATTGCCGAACGCGACGAAGACGTTAATCGGGAATACGAAACACTGGAACGGCTGTTGGCAACACACCTTGTCGAAGATCCCCGACAAGTATCCAAGCTATTCAAGATCACCTGGTGCGCACGTGCGCTGGAGCGCGTTGGTGATCACTCCGTTAACATCTGCGAGTACGTGGTTTATCTGGTAAAAGGACGCGATATCCGGCACACCAGTTTTGACAAGATACGCTCCGAATTCATGTCCTGACGGCTCGACAACTGACGCACATACACGGCAAAAAGTAATAGCCATAATCCCTGGATACTAAAGGTGCCGGCTCCCTGTGAGCCGCTGCCGTTATCCGACCCACCACCCGATAACAATGAATTTTCTTGTCGCACACGTTCAGCAACAAGATCGGGGGACTGGAACGGTACATCTATATATTCTCCCAGCCAAGGGATAAAGTGCGATACGTCGGTGTAGATTCCATAGAATAAAGGCTGGCCGCAACCAATGCCAAAACTGGTAATACCCACCTGTACCCGAACGCCGTTTACGTTGATATACAACGGACCGCCACTATCGCCTGCGCAGGCATCAACCTCACCTTCGGCATAGCCCGCACAAACATGACTGAACGCGATAACGCCGTTATAAGACTCCGGCGCGTTACACAGCTCGAGTGATACCAACGGCACAGAAGCATCCTGCAACTTCGTTGGATAGACAGGGTTGTCCGGATCCGAGTACTCGATAGCACCCCAGCCTGCAATGAATCCGGCGGTGCCCGCATAGTCCTCAGATTCTCCGGTAAACAGCGTGGTTATGGGTGCCGCCACCGCTGTTTCAAGTTCGATTAAAGCGATATCGTTGGGTGGCAGGCCCAAGGTTCCATCATACTCAGGGTGAACGATTATCTGCAGAGCGCGATGTTCTTGTTCCGGCGTCTCAAGTGCCAGGTCGTTGATACCCGCTACAATGCGAACAAACCCTGGCGGCACCAGGCCATTAAACGGGTCATGAACGCAATGTGCCGCTGTTAAAATCCAGCGTTCTGCCACCACCGTGCCACCACAGAACAGGCGCTGCTCCAGCGGAATGAAACCGGGAGTCACCAACGCAACAAGAGAAGGATACTTACCGGCCTCTGCATCACCACCACCGAGAACACGTGCGCTTAGTGGCCTTTGGTCAACAATGGCCCTGTTACTGGTTTCTGTGCGCGACTGGGCAGTTGCTGTGCCGATACTGCCGGCAAGGATAAGAACTGCTATGAAAGCGGGCAGAAAACGCACAGGATTTGAAAATTCCGGTTACACAAAAGTCAGGCACTCAATCATCCCCTAGGCTTTTGGTAGCGACCACGACACTGCTATCACGAGCCTTCGAATAGCAGTGTGAGCACTCAGTCAAATCCTGCGCTGTTTTTATGAGCCTCCCATGCCGCCTATTTGCGACCTGATTCCGCGTCGAATTTCTATCAATGCCGGAAACCCATACAGAAAACCAATTTTTTCGTTGGCAACAGAATCCGCTGCAGGACGATCTGACAACACGAAATAGGTAAACACTTCTGCAAGATCCTCCACCGGATTGGTCCCGGCATAGGCGCTTACAAACCGGTTTTTGTACTGTTCGTAAAACGCTTCAAGCGCTGCCCCTTCATCGCCAGCTTCTGACATGGCTTCGGCAGCCTTGTTTTCCTCAATGATGTCGGTCCAGAATTGTTGATAGAACCTGTTGAGTACCGACTCAGGATTTGGACAGCCTTCTGCTATCGAGTAAGTGTTGCAGGCGCCGGTCGATTGCAGATCCACCTCACTATTTTCCAGAAAAACAATATGCCCGAGCTCGTGAATCGTGGTGTGCACGAATTCTGATTGCATACCATCGGTGTAGTCCTGATGATCGAACGCCATAATCCATTTCTCTATGTCGTTGTCATCCTGCCGGACGAAAGCCAGTGTCTCACCGACACCATCGGTGCTGACATGATACTGCGACACATCGGCATTGATGATGGCGCGTGGTAGCAGTCTGCTCGCTGACTTCCAGATATCTTCAAACTGCTGAGCCTGTTCCGGTTGCTGATTGTCAATTAACTCAAGAGACAGATCATCGCGAATCAGGTATTGCGCTATCGTGACCGGTTCATTGGCACCTGCGGTGCCACCAGCGGAAGGGCCTTCGAATTCGCCATCCAGAAAGTTATCAAGATCTCCATACAATTGCTGCTCAAGGACATCGCATTGCTCATCCGTTAAATCGGTACAGTCTGCATAGCAGAACTCGTCAACCGCATCGTATAGCTCGTTTACCCCGCAAAATTCTGAGTTTGAAACGTCCGCAGGATCCTGAGGATCGTCTGAGCCACCTCCGCAACTGACCAGCACCAGGCTCAGTGCAGATACCATTAGTGTTTTTAACAGTCGATAGATGTTTTGTTCAACGGCCATGTGTAGGTCCGGTCCAGTGGTTGCGAAGGTGTTGTTTTGCAAAGCGTAGGATATCACCAAGATGCGGGCACGCTACGATCACCCTTGTTTTGTCCTTGTTGGATGCCATGCTCTAAAGTACACAGCGAATAACAACAGCAGCATCGTTATGCCGCCAACACCGCCAAAAAGGCCCCGGTTTTTTCTTGCTTGTCTGGATGCAATGAGTTCCGGAGATTGATAGGGAACCTCTATGTACGAAGACAGCCAGGGAATGAAATGCGACACGTTGGTATATATGCCATAGAAAAACGGTTGTCCGCAGCCGGTGCCCAGACTGGTAATTCCTGCCTGTACCCGGACACCGTCCGCCTGAATGAACAGTGGGCCACCGCTATCACCGGCACAGGTATCCACCTGTCCATCAGCGAAACCAGCACATAAATGACGATCAACAATGAGCCCGTTGTAAGACTCGGGCGCATTGCACAAGGCATTCGTGATCAGAGGTACAGCTGCATCCTGCAACACTGTCGGTAAAATAAACGTGTTGGTGTCTGTAATTCCTGTGGCCCCCCAACCAGCAATAATGCCGAAACTATCGGTGTAATCGTTGGTTTCGCCGGTGAACAAGGTGACGCTGGGCGCGGCCACCGGTGTTTCAAGTTCAAGCAATGCGATATCGTTGGGTGGTAAAACAAGTGTGTCGTCGTAGCCGGGATGAATGACGATTTGTATGACACTGTGTTCGGTGTCCGGTGTTTCCAGTGCCAGATCGTTGATGCCTGCCACCACCCTGATCCTTCCGGTAGATAGCGGCCTGTTAAACACATCAAGAACGCAATGCGCAGCCGTCAGTATCCAGCGATCGGCCACGATCGTGCCACCACAGAACAGACGTTGCTCCAGCGGTCGCGCATCTTGGCGTACCAGGGCCACCATGGATGGATACTCCCCCGGTTCTGCATCTGCTCCGCCAAGCACGCGTGCGCCAATCGGCCGTTCGTTCACAATAGCCGAAGGGCTATCCGTGGTGCGTGACTGGGCAAGTGCTGCGTTCATAAACGCAGTCATTAGCGCGGCAAGAAAAAAGGTGATCAGCAGTCGCAAGTGTGTAGAGTCAGGCTAACAAAGAATTGCGGTTTGCTATGTACTAGCAGGCTCAGGCAAAGGATGCCCAGGCATGAGTTCATAGGGGTGTACCCAACCGGGCAGCTCTTTAATGCGTCCTAACCACGCATCAATTTGCGGGTAGTCTGCCCAACTGAAACCAATTTCTTCCGGCCAGAACAGGTAACCGCAAAGAGAGATGTCCGCAATGGTAGGGTCTTCCCCTACAACAAAGGGTGACTCTGCTAAACGCGCTTCCAGAATGCCTAACGCAGCGGTGGCTCGTTTATGCAGGAAGGCCGTTACCTCGTTCTCGCCCTGATCCGTAAACTGTCGCATGAAACGCAGCGTGGATACGCTTCCCGTTAACTTGTGATTGTCGAACAACAGCCAGCGCAGAACCTCACGATGATCCGGTACAGATCTCGCGTCATACAACTCGAATGTATCCGCCAGATAATCGAGAATAACGCCCGACTGGGACAATGTCAGATCTTTGGCCACCAGGGTGGGGACTTCGCCCATAGCGTTAATGGCACGGAATTCGTCCGAGCGAGTTTCGCCGTTAAAAAAATCGACGAATGTCGGCTCCCAGTCTGCCGTACAAAGGTTCAACATCAGAGCTGCCTTGTAGGCATTGCCCGATTGTGCAAAACAGTGCAGCGTGTATTTCATGGAAAGCGCGCCCGGAAAGTATGATCAGATTATCCTCTATCTGACGACCAGCTGCTTGCTTTAGGTAATGGCGGAGAGAGAGGGATTCGAACCCTCGATACAAGTTACCCTGTATACCAACTTTCCAGGCTGGCGCCTTCAGCCACTCGGCCACCTCTCCGTACTACAACTTACCTTACCTTTACTACAAAACCCCCGTTCGGGATTATTCGGCCCAGGGGCCTCACCCCTTCGGGGCTGCGCAAGCTAAAGCTTGCTTGTGCAACACGGTTGGCACCGTGTTGTCGAACCCTCGATACAAGTTACCCTGTATACCAACTTTTCTGCCGGCTGGAAGAGCACTGGCGCCTTCAGCCACTCGGCCGCATCGAAGTACTACTACTTACCTTACCTTTACTACAAACTCCGTTCGGGATTATTCGGCCCAAGGGCCTCTGCGCTAAGCAGCCACCCATAATACTATGAATCAGGATTCCGGTGTGCTGCGCGGGGTGTAAATGGGTGATGGAAACGTGGCGACGTTGCCTTTTAGCTCAACGACCTTGGCCGTACCGCGTTTTTCCACTTCATCTATACGAATGATGGAATGCATGGGAATGATGGTCTGGGTAACACCTTCGAACTCTGACTTGAGCTTTTCCTCGCCGGGATCGACCACCAGCGTTGTGTTGGTGTCGAACACGAGATCTTCTATGACCACAAAACCATAGAGATCGCCCTGATAAACCTCACGGGCATAAATTTCAAACACCTTATCCTGAGAGATAAAGCGCACTCGGTAAAGTACGGATTCTTCTTTCATTTACGTTTGCTTCGTTGCTGAGCCTTGCGACGATGTCTTGGATGAACCGGGATAACCCGCAATTTAGGTGCGGGGCGTGACTCAAGTTTTGCTGCCTGAGCTATTGACTCAATTTCTCTGGCTTCAAGCTCCTGAATTTTTCCACGCGCAAGCCAGCGTGGCATTGTTACTGGTCCAAAGCGCGTCCGGATCAGACGACTGACCTGCATCTCCTGTGATTCCCAGAGGCGTCGTACCATACGATTACGCCCTTCCTTCAGCGTTACGCGAAACCACTGATTAGCTGTTTCGTTATCGGCCTCAGCAACTATCTTGTCAAACTTGGCTGGACCGTCTTCAAGTTCTACACCCTTGGAGAGCCGCTCGATAATCTCAGGCGTAACACGCCCGTTTACGCGCACGGCATACTGTCGCTCAAACTCACCGGAAGGATGCATAAGTGCGTTTGCCAGCTCGCCATCATTTGTCAACAAAAGCAAGCCAAGCGTGTTGATATCCAGACGACCTACGGCGATCCAGCGTCCATGATGCAAACGCGGGAGTTTATCGAATACCGTTTTTCGTTTTTCGGGGTCGTCGCGAGTGGTGACTTCCCCCAGCGGTTTGTGATAAACCAGTACACGGCGCAATTGCTGGTCATCGGTAACGACCTTGTAAAAGCGCCCCTTGACTACCAAGTCGTCATTAAGGGATGCTCTATCTCCTAATTTTGCCACTTGGCCATTGATGCGGATATCACCCGCGGCAATCCAGGTTTCCAGCTCACGCCGTGAACCCAAACCCGTATTTGCCAGTATCTTTTGCAATCGTTCAGCCATTTGCAGAATTCTAACAGGCACACGCCCCATTAAATAGAATAAAGATTGAGATAAGCACGCTTATGAGCACACCATCATTCAAGCCCCTGAATATCGCGGTACTCACCATTTCCGACACACGTGGCGAGGATGAGGACATATCGGGCAAATTGCTGGTCGAAAAACTATCGGAGGCGGGTCATCGCAATATCGAAAAAGCCATCGTGCGTGACGACAAATACGCCATCAGAGCCGTTATTTCCCGCTGGATAAACCAGGCAGATGTGGATGTCGTGCTAACGACCGGAGGCACCGGCGTAACCGGCCGGGATGGCACACCAGAAGCTGTCCAGCCGTTGCTGGATAAGGAAATTGACGGTTTTGGCGAGATGTTTCGCGTGCTTTCCTATGACGATATCAAGACATCAACACTACAGTCGCGCGCATTGGCAGGCGTTGCCAATGCCACTTATCTGTTTGTCCTGCCAGGCTCAAGCAGTGCCTGCCGTACCGCCTGGGACAAGCTCATCAGCGAACAACTGGACAACCGTACCCGACCGTGCAATCTGGTGATGCTGATGCCGCGATTAAAAGAGGTGTAATCGCCCCGCGCGGCTCCATCAGTACAGCTCCATCAGTACAGCTCCATCGGTACAGCTCCATTAGTAAAGCTCCATCAGCGCCCTACCAACCCCGACTATCCTTGATCTTCTCGTAGGCCTTCTGGATATGTTGAGTCTTGTCGGTGGCAAGCTTGATCATCTCCTCCGGCAATCCCTTGGACACCAGCTTGTCAGGGTGATGTTGGCTCATCAGGCGCCGATAAGCTCGCTTTACCGTCGCTTTATCATCGCTGGGCTCAACACCCAGTGACTTGTAGGCATCCCGAACAGAGAATACCGACGACTCTCGTGGTGGTTGTTGTTGTTGACTCCCGCCCGCTGATTCACCCCCCATCATGCCCATGCTGAAGCGCACCAGCATTTCCAGTTGTCGGAAGGTGTTCTCGGTGAAGCCGAGCACGGCAGCAACCTTGAGCAAGGCCTGCTCCTCTTCGGGTGACATGACGCCATCAGCCAGCGCAGCCTGAATCTGTATTTCAAGAAACATGCGATACAGGCTGGTTCGGCGCTGACACTCTTGCCGAAACTGAAGTACAAGCGGCTCAGCAGCGAACCCCGGCTGTTTGCCTTCGTTAAAGAGTTTGATGGCCGCTTCGCGCAACTCTTTATCAAGCTTCATCTGCTTCATGACAGCTTCCGCCAGCGCAATTTCGGTGGGATGAACATGCCCATCGGATTTCGCGATGTAGCCCATCACAGAAAACGTCGCCGTAAAAAACGCCATCTTGATGCGCTCAGCCTCACCCGGCGGCAAATCTTCATCCGGCACTTCGTGTGTAATCTGTGCCTTCAAGCCTTTATCAAAGGTGTGACCCAGCGCGGCTCCCAGAACGGCCCCGATAGGACCGCCAATCATGAAGCCAAAGGCACCACCAAGAAGTTTTCCCCACATCGTCTCAGTATCTCTTCACAGCTGTGTGTCAGATGTACTGTAGAACACTTACGCGCTCAGTACACTGCAGGAACCGCTAAGTCTCACGATTAAACCGTTATAAGCTGACTGGTGTTAACGCTGTGGCTCGGTAACGCAGGCCAGCTCCCGAAGTAAAGTAGTCGCAAAAACGCCGGGGCTGAGTGAAAACCTGAGTTCTAGCGCATCATCCGATAGCCATGAGTGTTCAAGGTTATCCGGCCGTGCGCGTAACGCGCGCCGCTCCTGCGCAAGGCCTGCGCGTTCAAGTCCATCGCACAGATCTGCATTGGCTTCAAGGTGTATTGCCTCGAACGCTGCGCATGCATCGTTTGCTGCCGTACGGCCACGCCCCCACCACGGAGCACTTGGGTGAATATCAAAGTCGCGGATTCTGCTCTCAAGCGAAGCAGCCCCAGAACCATCGTCTCTGACATCGTCTTCGCTGGTAGAAAAAAAACTGCGACTACCATCGAGCACCGCTGGTTCACCTTCAAGCAAACTTTGCCAACTGCCATCGCGAACACGCGCAGCACAAACGATATTGAACAAGGCACTCCGGGCTGAAGACAACCATAAACTTCGCTGCTGGCGCGAGCATCTTTTACGCGGCCTGGCAAACCATTGTCTTGCCCGTTGCACGTTTTGCGCACCGAAGCCAAAACGCTGAGCACCAATATAACCTGGAAATCCGCACGCCTTTATCAACTCAAGACGTTGATCAACATCGACCTTGAGTGTTGGCTCATGCCCCGCACATGCCCGCACGTTTTGCAAAGTGATAACGAAACGATTACCAGAGTGGGCACCACGTTTAAGCTTACGTGCATGCCGGGCGTTTTGCAGCAGTCGCATCGATTTAACATAGCCGCCAGACTCCTCCCTGTTGACTTGCTGTAAATCATTGAACTGCTGTGCCACGTTCTCAAAAACATCCGCTGTGTAAGCCGTCCTGACGCTGAACCACTGGCTCGATACAGAATGCCTGTCCTTAAGACCGCAGAGACCGATGTCAGCGGAGCTTACCGAGTAACTTTCCTGCAGAACACTGGCAACCTCATCGGTGTTCATCGCCGTTTTTTCGATGTGCAGATACACGTGCTCACCACTGCCGGAAAACTCGATGCCAAGATCTTCGTGAACACGGAAATCGGCAGCATGCTGTTTGAGCATGGCGCTGAACAAGGGTAAGCCATGTGCAGCAGGAGGATCGGTGATATCAGAATTCATCGCATGAAAGATCTGGATAGGAAGATGCCGGTACCAGCTTCGCAAACAAACCCGCAGAACCAACCCGGCTGACAGGCGGTACAATAGCGTATTACTAAACGCGATTAGGAATTACCATGTCACGATACGCACGTCTAAGCTGCGATGATGCCTACCACATGCTGCTCGATGGCCCAATCAACGTCATTGACATCAGAGATGAAGAAAGTTTCAAGGCAGGCCATATCACTGATGCCATTCACATGGATAATTCCGCCGTGCAGGCTTTCATCAACGATGCCGATACCAGCGTGCCGCTGATTGTCTGCTGCTACCACGGCAATATGAGCCAGAGCGCAGGAGCTTACCTCGCCGAAAAAGGCTTCGACGCGGTTTATAGCCTGGATGGTGGCTTTGCCGAGTGGTCTGCCAAATTTCCAGACGATTGCGAACCAGACTAGGCCCGGTACGCCTCATGCAGGTGTTCCGCATTGGCCAAAGCGTGTGTCGGTTCACGATTGTACTGAACGGAATTTTTTGCCGGAGCAGTCGCAGAACACAACAATGGCACCTTACGCCTCAGAAAGTGCAGGCCAAAGCCTGGATAATATGACTCGCGCCGCCGCAGGGTTTGGTCGATAAGCATTACACTCATTAACCGACTCTTTTGCCTCGCAGGAACCCCCAGTTGACCCAGCGCTTCCACCGACCTGACAGGCTTTGCAAGGTTGCCCGGCTTTTCGTGATAGCCGTCAGCCTGTTTGCGTCAGTGGGGTATGCGGATTCAACGCTTGTAATCAATGGGGTACAGGGCGAGCTTGCGGACAATATCCGTCTTCTGGTTACTCAGCCACCTGAGCGCCAGAACATACGTCAGTTCGAACGATACATCGACGGGCTGCCCACACAGGCTGTCACGGCGATGAGCGCATTCGGTTACTACGCCGCCGAAGCCACTGTCAGCGTCGATGAGAAAGCCGCACCCCCTCCCGAAAAAAGCGCTGACAAAGACACTGGCGGTACTGGAAAACCTGCGAACGGCACCCCCGAACCGTCCGGCAACAATCCATCACCTCACGCGGAAACCATTACACAAATAACCCTGACGGTTACGCCAAACAAACCCGCCATTATTCAGTCCCTGACGCTCGAGGTGGAACTGACTGGAGAAAACAACAGAGACTTCGACGATGTCCTGGCCGACATAAATACGCAATTGGCAAAAGGCCGGGTATTCGTCTCATCCAACTACGAAGAAGCCAAAACATCACTACTTAACAAGGCACAGGATCTGGGGTACTTCGATTTTCAATTTACCCTTACCGAAGTCCGTGTCAGCCGCCGGGCCAGTTCAGCCGACATCACCATAAAGGCAGTGGCCGGCGAGCGTTTTACGTTTGGCCCGATACTTTTCAAGCAACGCACGTTCAGCGAATCCTTCATGAATCGCTGGTCACCGTTTCAACCCGGCGACCCTTACCAGGCACAACTTATTGGTCAGTTAACGCAAAACCTGCAAAGCAGTGGTTACTTTTCCAGCGTTCGCGTACGCCCCCTCGTCGACCCACGATACGAACAGACGGTGCCGATAACCGTTGACCTGACCCAGCGTGAACAAAATCAGGTGGCCATTGGTATTGGCTATTCGACAGATACCGAATTGCGCACCAAGCTAACCTGGGGACGACCCCTCATCAATTCGCGCGGCCACTCTGCCGAGTGGGGGTTGTCGGTATCGCGCTATTTGCAAACGGCAGGTTTCGCTTACCGAATTCCCAGAGACCAATTACCGCTATTTAATTACTGGGGTGTTGAGTACACCCTCGAGAATGACCAAAGGGACGAATTCGACAGCTTTCTCAGTTCATTGAACTTCCAGCGGGTCACGCGAACGGCACGCGACTGGAACGAGGCGTTTTTTATACGCTGGGAGCGGGAACGCTCGGAACCAGGCGGTGTCAGACTAGAATCCGACCTGGTGATGCCAGGTATCAGCTATTCGCGCAGCCGCAGCAAGGGATCACCATTCACGACCTGGGGCCAGGCGATTGATTTTCAATTGATGGGAGGCTCCGAACATCTCTTGTCCAGTATCGATTTTCTCAAAGCCACCGCCAGGGTCCGATACCTTAAATCAGTGTCAGACAGAAATACGTTTATTGCTACCGCACACTATGGTGCTATTCGTGCTCGCTCCGGGAAATTCGAAGACGCCTACGAACAAGTCCCTCTATCACAACGTTTCTTTGCTGGTGGGGATCGCACCGTACGGGGTTTTGGCTATCGTGAGATATCACCACGTAACCCGGAAGGCGTCGCGGTCGGTGGTCGTTATCTGGAAGTTCTGAGTATTGAATACAATTACCGTTTTCTAGATCGCTGGAGCGGCGCACTGTTTTCCGATGCGGGTCGTGCGTTCAACAATTTCGACGCTGGCTACAGTATTGGCGCAGGCTTCGGTGTTCGCTGGCAGTCACCTGTCGGCCCCTTTCGTCTCGACATAGCCGCCCCCGTCAGTGATAACGATACCGGCAGCGTCCGCGTGCATTTATCGCTCGGGGCAGACTTGTAATAGTCATGGAGAATATAGACACAACAGCACAAGTGAATACGCCACGCCGATCCGGTTTACGTCGGCTAACGCGGTGGCTATTGTTGTCTATCGGGGCTCTGTTGCTTATTGTCGCTCTGCTACTTGTTGTGTTGTATTGGCTCACAGGTACCGATTCCGGATTTGCACGGGTTAGCTCACTGGCCAACAAGCATGTCACCGGTCTGAGCATTGATGAATCCACAGGCAATTTGCGAAACGGTATCAAGGCAAATGCCATAAATTTCAGCAACGAGACAATAGACGTCAAAGCGTCCGGCCTGACATCGGCCTGGCAATTGAGCTGTCTGCTGAAACGACGCTTTTGCCTGGATGACCTGCACATCGACACACTCGATGTCACCACCCGTGCACCCGAAAAGGAACAAGCCGAGACACCACGTACCGGTGCCATTGAACTACCCGATATTGCCTTGCCACTTGATGCCAGCATTCGTGATATCTCCATTGGCACCGTTCGTTTTCAAGCACCGGGAGATGCCCCTGTACAAGTGATCAACGATATTCACTTGAGTGCCAGCACCCTCGACTCGGTCGTAACCGTTGACGATATGTCACTTGCTTATCAACAATTCAAAACGCGTCTTGCGGGCACTATCGAGTTGCAGGGCGAATACCCGTTATCACTTTCGCTGACAGTTAATGCTAACGATGTTCTGCCAGACACAGTGCCGGAAGGTAGCGGTGATCAGGCACTGCAAGTGGACGCAACCTTATCAGGCACATTGGCCAATCTTCTTGTCCATACGGATATAAGCGGTGTTGCCGATGTCAGCCTGCGAGCCACTGCGCAACCGCTGGAACAGAAGCTGCCAGCCACCGTCTCCCTTGTTGCCGATAGTCTGGGCTGGCCGCTTGTATCGAATTCCCAGGTGCTGGCAACCGCAACGCGCATAGAGGTGTCTGGCGACATGGACGATTATGAATTCTCCATGCAAACGCGCCTCAGCGGTGAGCAAGTACCGCAAACGAAAATCAGTATTTCCGGTATTGCGAACCCCCAGCGCGTGACTGTGCCTGGCATTAATATCAATACACTCGGGGGGGTCGCCTCAGGTTCTGCACTGATGTCGTTGGCACAACCTCTGGTGTGGACGACAAGCTGGCGTGTTAACGACATCGATCCCTCACACCAGATACCGGATCTGGAAGGATTGCTCAACGGTCGTATTCAGGCCAACGGCGTTATTGAATCCGGTCAGTGGTCATTGAATCTTGAACAAGCCACCATTGATGGTGTGCTGCGCGAGCTACCTTTTTTGCTGGACGCAAAACTCTCCAAGGCTTTAGACAATCAATGGCTTATCAAACACATAAACCTGAACAACGATCGTAACCAGTTAAGCGCAACAGGTGTGGTCGGTGACAACCTGGATATCAAGGCAGACATCAACCTGCCACAGCTACAGAACTTCCTGCCAGGCCTTGCAGGTGGATTCGATGCATCACTAACCATAGATGGTGCCCTCGTCAGCCCGCATATTAGTGTTGCTGCATCCGCTGATGTCCTGCGATTTAACGATGTCCTTGTACAATCGCTAGCAATAAACGGTGATATCAACGAGCTGTTTATTCTCGACAGTACACTCGATGTCAGCGTGGACACGGTAAGAACCGGCGAAAACACGATAAGCAACACCGCGCTGTCACTCAAAGGCCAACGCGACGATCACCAACTTACACTGCAAGCAGACGGACCGCAGCAAACCAGCATAGATCTATCACTTGTGGGTAGTCTGGACGATGCCATGAACTGGTCGGGTATCGTTGATAAGGTACAGGCTGAATTACCCGGGCAAGACTTAAACCTGAATGAGCCAACCGAGATCAACTGGCAGAATGCCACACAGCAGCTACGCCTCTCTCCCCACTGCTGGAGCATTGCCAGTACATCCACTCTGTGCCTGCAGGATGAATTCAACACAGAAACCACCGGTGCGACCAGCATTACACTCGATAGCTACGCTTTGGAGCAACTGAATACCTTCCTGCCCGACGAGACTCGCATTGGCGGCGATCTGTCGGCCAACGTGGCGCTTAGCTGGGGCGATGCCGGTCCCAACGACAGACGCGCAGTCGTGTCTACCACTATCAATCAGGCAAGCGTGCAAACGGTCGATGGTCTGGGCGATCCCCTGGAGTTTGGCTACGACACCATTGCACTCAATGCGGATATCACACCGGACAACGCATCAGCAGAACTTGACCTGAGCTCACAACGGCTGGGCAACGCAGAAATATCAGCGCAGCTCGACCCCTCCAATCCTGACAGCACACTTGAAGGTTCAGTTTCACTGGCAGGTTTGCAACTGGATATTGCCAAAGCCTTCCTCCCCGACTTTGATGAAGTCAGCGGCACGCTCAGTGCTCAAGGTACGTTGGCCGGTAAACTCACTGCCCCTGAATACAATGGCAATATCGTATTGAATACGCCGGTATTACAAAGCGATATTCTGCCTTTGCCTATAAGCGGTGGAGAACTGGTTGCCACAATAACCGGACAAGCCTTAGCGCTTGACGGACGGATACTCAGTAACGATGGTCAGATTTCGGTTAAAGGACGGGGGTCAATCGATCCACAAAACTGGAATGCTGATGTCGTACTAAGCGGCGAAAACCTCAACGTCCAAAGTGCCCCTCTTGAAGAGTCTATCGTCAATCACAACATCCGTATCGAAGCTAATGCCCGAAGACTGTCTGTGTCCGGCGATGTCGATATACCATTCGCCGTTATTGATGTAGCTGACCTTCCACAGGGTGCAGCTACCGTCTCCAGCGATGTCGTTGTCATAGAGGATATACAGGAAGCACCGTTAACGCCGACCACACAATCCAGTCTTAATCTGGCTGTCGCTGTGAATGTCTCACTTGGTGAAGATGTCTCACTATCAGCTTACGGACTGAATGCCAACCTTACCGGTGATATGGATGTGCGCATCCGTGATGCAAGACCACCACAACTGGGCGGTGAGATTCGTGTGGTCGACGGTATATTCAAGAAGTATGGACAGGATCTTGAAGCCAACGGCCAGATCATATTCGTGGGTCCCATCGATGGAACACGGCTGGCTATCGACGCAGTCAGAGAAATCGAAATTGAAGAGCGAACAGCCGGCTTACGCATACAGGGTACTGTCGCAAGGCCGGAAATAACACTGTTTACCGACCCCGAAGACAAATCGCAAGACGCCATCCTGTCCTACATTATTCTGGGTCGTGATATCAACGAGGCCAGTGACCAGGAAGCCGATCTACTACAAACTGCAGCTCTGGCACTGGCGATAAAAGGCGGCAGCAGTATTGGCGGTGGTGTGGCCAATGCACTGGGAGTCAAGGAATTCGGTCTTGAAACCCGAGGCTCTGGCGACAACACCGAGCTCATTGTCAGCGGACGTATCAATGATCGCTTGCTGCTTCGCTATGGCCGGGGAGTATTCGATGCACAGAATACGCTCTATCTTAGATACGACCTGACTAAAAAGCTCTACGTGGAAGCTGCAACAAGTGCCGTACAAAATGCCGCTGATTTGTTCTATTCGTTTTCATTCTAGGTTTATGTAACTAACCGTTTGTCTAAATGACGGAGACAAAAGCCTGCCGAACAGTCGCAACACAGGCGCTTGAATGATTACCCGACACCCGGACCTGTTATGCTCGAACAACCCTGCGGTGGTTCGCTATCACTGTGCCCGTCAAATTGACCATAAATAATCCGCAATGAGCACGACCATCGAACCCCTCTATATCGATACCGTGGACGCTCTGGTGCATCTTTGCACCAGACTTCGCAAGTGCCCCTATATTGCTATTGACACAGAGTTCCTGCGTGAGCGCACCTACCGACCCGAGCTGTGTCTGGTGCAGGTTAAATACGAAGACATCCTGGCCTGCATAGACACCATCGCCATCGACCAGCTCGATGCACTGGTCGACCTGCTTATGGATGAAAGCGTCGTCAAAGTGTTTCACGCAGCCTCCCAGGACCTGGAAATTTTCTATCTGCTGTGTAAAGCAGTGCCAAAGCCGATTTTTGACACACAAATCGCAGCCCCCCTGCTGGGCTATGGCGAGCAGATCGGCTATGGCAACCTGGTTAAAGAACATCTGGGCATCGAGCTGGCCAAAACCCATACGCGCGCCGACTGGACGCGTCGCCCATTGCCAGCCAAGCAGATTGCCTACGCCCTTGATGATGTTATCTATCTGGAACAGCTATACGTCGACATGAACAGGCAACTCACTGAACTTGACCGCGTGAGCTGGCTGCAACCCGAGTTCGCCGAATGGGAAAATCCTGCCAGATATGACCAGCCCGCGGGAGAGCGCTGGAAGAAAGTCCGCAATATCCAGCGTTTCAAAGGTGAGGCCCTGGCCATCATTCAGGCGATGACTAAATGGCGCGAAATAAAGGCCCGTGAACTGAACCAGCCACGCAACTGGCTGCTCAAGGACGATATTATTCTGACGCTTGCCCAGCAGCGCCCGGATAGCGATGCCGAGCTGGGTCACATCCGCAGTCTGGATAAAAAAACACGGGAGCGTTTTGGCAATGAATTATTGACAATCATTGCTGACGCTCGTCATACCAAACCCGAGCCTCTGCCACCTTTCTCGAAAAAACAGAAACTCAATGCAGCCAATCTTGCCAGGCTTCAACTACTCAACGCCTGGGTTCATCAACGCGCACACGAGTTGAACATTGCACCGGGATTGCTTGCCCCGCAAAAAATCCTCGAGAACATGGTCACGGGTGATGGCCGAAGCGCGCTCAGGGGCTGGCGCGACCCGCTGTTGGGTGAGGATCTGGCCGCACTGCTGGACGGTCAGGCAACGTTGGCGAACGCCCGGCAGGGACTGGTTTTGGATAAAAACTAGACAGCGTTACCAAAAATACTCAGCTATGCGCCAGTGTCCCGGCACTGAAAGATGTACAGTAATAGGTAGTTTTGATCAACGTCAGCCCCGCGACTAGCGAGTAAGGAAGATAAGAACTAGTCTTTCAACAAGTGAGAAGTAGTTCTCATTTTTCCCCTCGGTACAGTTGACACTGGCACTGATCCATTGATAATCGAGATGTGCGTGCAGGATTGTCCAGGGCAGGACGTCATTCCCCGGTCGTTTGGTCTTTTCAGGCTCGCTTAAGTTATAAGCCGAATTTCTAAAAGAACAGCGTCAACATGTCACAATTTCAGATTTTCTTCCTGCCACTGGTCGCCCTGTCCCTGATCATTTTTTTCCCACTTTTTGATCGGGACGTGCCGCTGTCGAATAGCTGGAGAAGTAGTCGACGCAGACGCATCATGCTCGGACGCGTCACTGTGGTGGTGCTGCTGCTCGCCACCCTCATCGCCTACATCTGGCCTATAAGTAGTCTCAACAGTATCGTTCACAGCACCATTGTAGCCAGTGCGATGATGGTTCCTGTCCTCCTTGTATATTGGTTGGTGTCTGCCAGGTTAGGCACGGAGCGCGTCACGATGGCGGTGCGGAATAACAACGAGACACAAACTGCTGGTTATCAAGCAGAGAAAACGGCAGTTGCCGCTCCAATTGACGTCAGCGCGCCTGTCATCGCCAGAAATCCGATGTCAGAGCCTCCTGTGTTGCGCAACACAGTTCCGGAGTCCCGGCCAGTATCATCATCCCGAGTAAAACAACATGGCTCGCGGCCTCAGCAACAACAAGGCGTGCCAGAACGGCAAGAGCAACAAGCACGCCCCCGCCAGGCACAGCCGCAACAAGCCGTGCCAGATCGGCAAGCGCAACAGGCGCAGTCCCAACAGACTCAGCAACGACGCGCTGTGCCACCAGCACAACCAAAGCAAAAAGATCAGGCACCAGAGCCGCACCTGGATCGACCTGTTTTCAATTTTGTCACACCGATCGAGCCAGCTAAAGACACAGACCGGGATGTTCAGGAGCACATGGACCGAGTCTCTGAGCTTGTGCAGTCTCATGATCTGGACGAGCCGTTTTTCGCCTCTCCGGAAACCGAAGAATTCATTGAGCAAAACAGAGAATTTCGCGATCGGCAGGTGGCTGACAATACTGCAATGGTTGCCTCACCGTTCCAGAGCGACGATCTGACCAAGCTCACCACCACGCAAATTTCAGATCTGGTTGCCACGCTTCGCAAAGACAAGGGACGCCTGCAAAAGCTGGTTATCGCCCAGCAGGCCTCCATCGAATCCGAGCGACACGCTCACGATCAGACTCGTGTGCTCACTCGCGATGCTATTAAAATCATGCGCAACGCCAGAACCGCGCAAAAACAAGCGGAAAAACTGGCTCGACGCGAGCGCACAGAAAGAAAACGACTGGAGCAGGAATACAAAAAGGTTTCCTCTGCGCTTCGCAATGCCATGTCTATTGTTGAAAAAAGAAAATCAGAAGACGCCACAAAATCAGTCAAGACTCCCGGCGATGTGGCCGACGTGGCCTATCTATAGTTTTCAAACCTGATTCCAAACCGACTGAGGCACAATTTAAAAACGGGGTGTACGAATAGCTCGCATACGTGTACCGTAAGCGTCCCTTTTCGATTTGCATACCGAGCGTACGTCCCGTAATGAGTCAGAGTTCAAACGTGTCACAGCTAAACCGGCCGCTGTCCAATACCAATATTCTCAGCGAGCAGACCCTTATTTCTCCTGACCAGCTGCGTCAGCGCTATCCACGCTCGGAAACAGCGACGCAAACTGTTGAGGCAGGTCGTGCCAGTGTCGAGGCTATCCTCGATGGCAAAGACAAGCGCCTTCTGGCTGTTGTAGGCCCCTGCTCTGTTCACGATGTTGTCGCTGTCAAAGAATACGCCGAACGCCTGATGCAACTGCGCGAGCAACTCAGCTCACGCATCGAACTGGTCATGCGAGTCTATTTCGAAAAACCTCGCACCACCGTTGGCTGGAAAGGCCTGATCAACGATCCGCATCTCGACGACAGCTTCGATATCGAATCCGGCCTGTCCAAAGCGCGCGAACTACTGGTATGGCTGGCAGAACTCGGCATGCCCACCGGAACCGAAGCACTCGACCCCATCAGCCCGCAATACTTGTCCGATCTGTTCACCTGGTCAGCGATTGGTGCCCGCACCACCGAATCACAAACACATCGTGAAATGTCCAGCGGTCTGTCAACAGCCGTCGGTTTCAAGAACGGCACCGATGGTGGTCTGGATGTCGCTATCAATGCCATGCAATCAGCGGCCAACCCGCATAGTTTTCTGGGCATAGACAGCAAGGGCCAGGCTACAGTTCTTAAAACAAGAGGCAACGCATACGGTCACATCATTCTGCGTGGCGGTAAAGGGCCTAACTACGATTCGGTCAATGTTGCACTGACCGAAGAAGCCATGAGTGCTGCAAATTTGCCAAAACGCATCATGATTGATTGTTCACATGCCAACGCCAACAAGGACCATACTCGTCAACCACTAGTTGCCAGGAACGTTGCTGCTCAGCTAGCTGAAGGTAGTGAGTCAATTATTGGCATCATGCTGGAGTCGCATCTTAACGCCGGAAATCAGTCATTGAAGGATCCTGCCGATCTGGCCTACGGCGTTTCCATCACCGATGCCTGCATTGACTGGGACACCACCGAGTCGTTAATGAAAACCTTATACGACACGCTGGAAAAACGTTTCACCTAGGCAATAGCTACATTAAAAACCGTAGTGCCAGGAATAAAGCCATTCCAAGCACGATAGTCCAGAGCAGGTGGCGGGTAACGGCGACGAACACAATCGCCGCAATTCCCGCCACCAGATATTCATTGTTAATACTTAACGATAACTCACCCGCGGGTGCCAGCATGATAGGCACGGCTATCGCGCACAGCACAGCCACCGGGACATAACCCAGCGCTCTTGCCAGCCACGGTGGCAGGCTTATGCGGCCGGTCAATGCAAGAATCGGATAGCGCACGCCAAACGTAACCGCCATCATTCCCAAAACCAGTAAGGCCTCCTGCCAGTAGTTCATGATGCACCGGACGATTTGTTGCCGGTATCAAACAGCATAGCCACCCCGATCCCTATGAGTGCTCCAAGCATCAGGCCCGCCTGATTCGGCCAGTCGCGCAAGACAAACGACACTGCCCCAGCGACAATGGCACAGATCAGCATCGGCCAGGAACTTAGCAGCGGCACCACGATGCCAATGAATGTCACCACCATGGCAAACTCCAGACCCCAATCACTTAAGCCGTGCAACTGGGTTCCGGCAACGATGCCGATAACCGTACACAACTGCCAGTTCAGATACATGGCCAACGAAGAACCCAGGTGATACCAGTGTTTATGCACTGACTCATCAGCACGCGCATAACGTTGCACCACAACCGCATAGGTCTCGTCGGTTAGCCAGAACCCAAGCGGCAACAACCAGCGTTGAGATTGCTTTGACAAGTATGGTCCCAGTGATGCTGCATACAACCCATGGCGAAGATTAACCACGAAGGTTGTAAGCACGATAACCAGCACCCCTGCTCCCTGAGCTACTAATCCTGCGGCCACGAACTGAGACGAACCAGCGAATACGATCAGGCTCATGCCCAAGGTTGCATACACGGACAGCCCGGCGTTAATGGCTAGTGCGCCAAAGATAATGCCAAACGGCACGGCGCCGACAATTACAGGAATGGTATCGCGGGCACCGGCCCGGAATTCAGAAGATGGAGAGGATTGCATGGTCAGGAAGCTTACGGGCAGGTCCAAGCGTGGGATAATACGCTATGCCAAGCAAAGACTCTCTGTTCGCAAGCCCTCTGGGTGATATCGAGCGCTTTAAATTCAACCAGGCGGTCGTCGATGTGTTTCCCGACATGTTGCGGCGTTCTGTCCCCGGTTATGAATCCATCATTACCCAGTCAGCGCTACTGGCTAGCCGCTACGTGCAACCCGATACACACCTTTACGATCTGGGATCATCGCTGGGGGCCAGTGCCATGTCCATGCGCGATGCATTAATGCATTGCGATACCTCACAAACGCAAGGCTGTGAAATCCATGCCATCGACAATTCGCCGGCCATGGTCAAAGCCAGTCGCCAGTTAATCACTGAGTCTGCCGGGTCTCTGCCCAACCACGCCGTTCCCATCGTCGTCCACGAAGCCGACCTGGAAGCCCATCCTTTAACGCAGGCGTCCGTGGTCGCCATGAACTTCACTTTGCAGTTTATTGATGTTCATGCGCGCGATGCGCTGATGGCTAAAATAGCAACGGCACTGCAACCTGGCGGCGTTTTTATCCTGAGCGAAAAAGTCGCCTTTCCTGACCCGCTGCTCAACGAGCTGCACATTGATATGTATCATGCATTCAAAAGCGCTAACGGTTACTCCGATCTGGAAATAAGCCAGAAACGCAGCGCGCTTGAAAACGTGCTGGTTCCCGATACGCTGGCAACGCATCACGAGCGTCTTCTAAATGCCGGTTTTTCACATGCCAGTGTCTGGTTCCAGTGTTTCAATTTTGCCTCGTTAATAGCGATAAAGTCACCTGGCCCGCTATAAGCCGAGCAATACAATCAACCCATCATGTCCAGCTATCTCTTCAACAGTGATGCCTTTGTCCAGGCGTTGCAGACAACTTCACTTGCACCCTTTGCGCAAGCTCTGGCTCTTGCCGTTAACGGTCAAGGGCACGCGTTAAAGCACGGACACCTTCCAGGTTGGGAAGCCGCAATCGATGCACTACCCGCCACCGATGCCTGTACATTCAGTATTAAAGAGGGTGCTATCGCTATTGATTTCAGCTGCGACACTGATACTCAACAATCGTTGAGCGATACCTTAAAAGCATTGATGCCCTGGCGCAAAGGCCCGTTCAGCTTTGGTCCGGTCGTTATTGATACAGAATGGCGATCAGACTGGAAGTGGGACCGGCTGGCACCACATATCAGTGATCTGCACGGGCGCACCGTTCTGGACGTTGGCTGCGGTAGCGGTTACCACTTGTGGCGAATGCGACAGGCAGGTGCATCGCTGGTGCTGGGCATCGATCCAAGTTTGCTCTATGTCAAACAGTTTGACGCCACACAACATTTCATCCGGGACAACTGTGTGCACTTGCTGCCATTAACCATGGAAGCCCTGCCAGCTGACATGCGCAGCTTCGATACCGTGTTCACCATGGGTGTGCTTTACCATCGCCGTAATCCCCATCAACACCTGCGCGAACTCGCTGCATCCATGGCAGCCTCTGGTGAGCTGGTACTGGAAACCCTGGTTGCACCGGGCGATACCAACCACGCCCTGCCCATCGAAGGCCGGTACGCCAATATGCGCAACATCTACGAACTCCCCACCGTGGCGCGTCTGTGTCAATGGCTGGAAGAATCCGGCCTGAGTGTTCAGACAATTGCCGATGTAACACCTACCAGCCGTGCAGAACAACGATCGACCGAATGGATGCGCTCTCACTCACTGGCACAAGCGCTTGATCCTGACGATAAGACGAAAACCATTGAAGGTTATCCACGGCCACTGCGGGCCGTGCTGGTGGCACAAGCCCGCTAGCGTCGTTACAAATTGTGACAGCGTGCCGCAAATGTAAAAAAGCCGAAAATGTAATGAAGCGCATTCCATGGTCAAATGTTACCCATGGTTAGCTGGGCAAATTGTTCGCTTTTCAACAAGATAGACGCACAAGGCAAAGTGGCTTGGATAACCCCGGCTCGGCTCTTGCACTCCGACAACGTAAATTGATGGTGAAATGTTTTAGACAATAGGCGGCATTGCCTTTCCATCTCGTTATACTTCGCCCACTACGTCGTTACACCGGTGTTAAATGGCATTCGTCCAGGCTAGCAGCAGTCCCGCAAGGACTTACAAACCCACAGTTCTCATGCCCGCATCAGAGCCCGAGAACGGCTCGCGGCGCATTGTCGACGGTGCCGAGTACATCTACTACGACGGCTACTGGGTTCGTTACTATGAGCCGCTGGAGGAATCCTTAAGCTCGCGCAAGGCTCTGATTGACAACCTGACCCGCCGCGCTTTCCACCACACAGAACCCGGCATCAATACCCCGGGTGAGCGCCTCGATACGGCCCGAACCTACTATAACAACCAGACCGATCCCGCTTTAAAGCGCGTCAACGCCGCCATGCTTGCCGGTGCCCTGTTTAACCGGGCAACCGATATATTCACCGCTATCGTGGAGCTGGAAGAAAAAGGCGTGCGTATCAGCCGCGACAACGAACTCATGCGCGCCTGTGGTGACTACTTCAAGGAAGCCCTCGAGCTTGGCATGGAAGTCAGGCACTTCAGTGGAGAAGAAGGAATCGACGAGGTGTGGGGTGAGCCCTTTCGTGCCTTTACCTTGCCCATTACAGCGTATTACGAATCCCGTTTCATCAAGGTTGCGCAGGCTATGGCCAGTATCGACAAACTGGCAGAGCTCATGAAACAGACCTTTTGTAAACGCCCCGAATTCGCTGAAATAGGCCCGCTCATAGACGCTTACGCAACCGCTGCAAGACACGAATGCGAGACCATGAAATCCGATGTGCATATCTTCGACATCTGGCCGCAGTTTGTAGCCGCTGGCGAGGCGCTGGCTGCCGTGCAACCCCGTATCCAGCCGGATTGTTCCCGCGAATGTCAGTACGTGATGGAAGAAGCGCAAAAAACGCTTACCGCAGGACGTAACCTGATTAACTGGATAGCGCGAGCTCGTGTACCGATGCCACGCAGCTCAAAAGTCTATTTCGAGCGCGTCGACCAGCTAAAGGGCCGACTCTCGGGTTGCTGAGCGATAGCGCTATTACTGCAATAGCAGTTAATTGCCCTTAAACACGCATGAGTGACGCTGTACTAACCGACGACGGCTCCTACACGCTCGACAGCCAACGCTACGGCCAGACCTACCATTCCACTTTTGGCGCTCTGACCGAGGCACGCCACGTGTTTCTGGACGCGACTGAGGTCAGCGATCGCCTTGCCCGCGGGCTAGCCACCCGGGTTCTGGAAATTGGATTTGGCCTGGGTTTGAACGCGCTGTTAACGGCAGATCTTGCCGTCCAGCACGCAACGCAGCTCGACTACCACTCGTTCGAGCTGGAGCTGGTCAACGCCGATGTCATACAGACTTTGGGATATGACAGCCTGCTGAGCCATCCGGCATTGGTGGACCCGCTACTGGATATGATCCGGCAAGCCCACCCAGCCGCTAGCGGCGCTTCCGATCTTCTTAGCTGCCATCATTTCCAGCTGAACGAGCAAGTTAGCATCAGCCTGCACCTTGGCGATGCCACGCTGGTAGATTTTAACAACCGTTGCGGCGATCCCTTTCAAGCCATCTACCTCGATGCCTTCAGTCCCGATACCAATGCCGAATGCTGGAGTCCCGAGTTCATTGGCGCGCTTGCCGCGGTTCTGGCTGAAGGGGGTAAGTTGAGTACCTACTCTGCGAAAGGATCAGTACGCCGTGCCATGCTGGCGGCGGGTCTGCATGTCAGCAAGCATCCCGGCCCTCCCGGCAAGCGGGAAATGCTGGT
>JBGCFI010000005.1:0-85940 GCA_045106855.1 Granulosicoccus sp. | reverse complement strand
CTTTGTGTAAGTCCTAATTCGGAGTAGTCTCGCATGTCCAGAGTGTGCCAGGTCACCGGCAAGAGCCCAATGTCAGGTAACAACGTGTCGCACGCCAAGAATCGTCGGCGCCGTCGCTTCTTGCCTAATCTTCACACCCATAAGTTCTGGGTAGCCGCTGAGAAGCGATTTGTATCTCTGCGCGTATCATCCAATGGCATGCGTGTTATTGACAAGCGCGGCATCGATGCTGTCCTCTCTGATATGCGCGCCCGCGGCGAAAAGGTCTAGGCACCTTTTTCCTGCGCCCATTACGATTAAAGGTATCTACCCATGAGAGATAAAATCAAACTCGTATCATCAGCTGGCACCGGCCACTTTTATACGACATCAAAAAACAAGCGCACCATGACGTCAAAACTTGAAATGAAAAAGTTTGACCCGGTGGTTCGCAAGCACGTCATGTACAAGGAAGCCAAGATCAAGTAAGTCAGGATCCTGACATCAAAACAAAAAAGCCGGCTAAATGCCGGTTTTTTTGTGCCTGTTCCAGAGAGTCCAATCTGTTTTCCAAGTCACCCGTTATCAGGGGTGTGGCTCGCCTCCACCCAGGAAGCAAGCCAGCTGCAAGGCAGATTAGCCGTTAAACGGCTTTAGCTGATAACCCTGCAATCTGATAGCAAATTCCTCCAGGTAATCGATACCCGTGGCTTCAGCCTCACTGCACCAATCCTGCAATGCCTGCAACAGGGCCTCCTGACTCGCACCGGCTTTATGCCAGATTTCCTGCAGCTGGTTTTGCAGTTCGTAGACTGTCTGCAGCGATTCGCTGGCCGCAAGGGCGGCTGCAACACGTATCTTCCCGGCTTCATCAAGCAGATGATCAACCTTGATTAGATCACGCCCCGCCCTGCGCAAGGCCTGCTTATGCTCTACCGTGCTTTTCAGCTCGTTTGCATGGACAGGCTTTACGACTCTTCGTGCATAGGACTCCATGACATGCAGACGGCTTGAAATAATCGCCTTGACCGTGTCCACGTCCATTGCCGTCTTTTCGGCATCGAAATGCGGCCGTGGCGCTACTCGTCTGATCTTGGCAAGCTTTAGGAAGCTGAACAGACGCAAATACACCCAACCCAGGTCCAATTCCCATTTACGCAATGAGAATCTCGCAGAAGACGGATACGCATGATGATTATTGTGCAGCTCCTCGCCACAAATAATGGCAGCGATTGGCGTAATATTTGTTGCCGCATCATCAGTCTCAAAGTTTCGATATCCCCAGAAATGCGCCAGACCGTTGATAATTCCTGCCGCCAAAACCGGCACGCACAGCATTTGTATTGCGAAAACGGCAATACCTGCGAACCCGAACAGGAAGAATTCAAGGACGGCGAGCATGGAAACACCCACCACGTTAAAACGCGAGTACAAATTGCGTTCTATCCAGTCCGAGGGAGTGCCATGACCGAATTTCTGCAATATTTCATCGTCCGCAGCCGCCTCACGATAGAGCTCAGCTCCTTCTAACAGGACTTTCCTGATACCGTAGATTTGCGGGCTGTGCGGATCTTCTGGTCCCTCGCAACGCGCATGATGTTTACGGTGCACGGAGACCCATTCTTTGGTCACCATACCGGTCGTCAACCACAGCCAGAACCGGAAAAAATGCTGTAATACAGGATGCAGGTCCACTGCTCGATGTGCTTGACTGCGGTGCAGATAGACTGTGACGGATAGTAGCGTGATGTGACAGCTAAGGGCGGTCCAAGCCACCAGAAACCACACAGAAACATCCCATTGACCTAGAAGGAACAAGCTAATTACCTCTCTGAAAATTTATCAAGTTGGGGCAACCATACACAATGTGACTGTCTGATTGGGTATGCAGCAGGAATCAAGCCTAGGAGACACCGAAACCTGATTTTTCAATAGCTAACGGCTACCGGGTGGAACAGACCCGATCAAGGCAGCTAAATCGCAATCGGGCATGGCTGGTGCAAGACTATAGTGAATACTGCTCTACACTCAGTTCATCCTAAACCGTTAGTAACATGCCCGCAGCTGTGACCACACTTCGCGAAACCGCCACCGTGCCCGAAGCTGCCGCAACGGAGCAACAATACATCCTTGAGGCCCACGGGCTGCATCGTGTCATCGGCAATGACACTATTGTTAACAATATATCGCTGAGCCTTTGCCGGGGTGATGCACTGGGCTTACTCGGTCTTAATGGCGCCGGCAAATCCACGACATTGAAAATGCTATGCGGCATGTTGGTGCCTGATGAAGGCACGGTAACGGTCAACGGCCACTCCATGTCCGAGCAACCACTGCTGACACGCGCCCAGATTGGATTTCTACCCGACCAACCACCGTTGTATAACGACATGCGTGTCAGTGAGTACCTGCGACTTTGTGGACAAATCCGTGGATTGAAAGGATCGGCACTTAGCGCCCGAATGACGTCTACGATTGAGCAATGCAGTCTTGGTGATGTCAGAAAGAAACTGATTGCAACTCTATCGAAAGGTTACCGCCAACGCGTCGGCCTGGCGCAAGCGATCATTCATCAACCGGCTTTATTGCTTCTTGACGAACCCAGCAACGGACTCGACCCACAACAACTTGAAAGCATGCGCAAGCTTATTCGCAACTACGCTGAAGAACACGCAGTGGTGTTTTCTACACATCTTCTGGCAGAAGCCCAGACTAGCTGTAATCGTGTCGCCATTATCCATGATGGCAAACTGATCACTGAGACATCCGTAAACGGGGCAGATCTTGTAAAACTGTTTCACGAGGCGATTACATGATCCTTGTTATCGCCCGTCACGAATGCCTAAGCCTGTTAAGAAGCGCACAGACATGGGTCATCGCCGCCATTCTGGCACTTTTGTTCGGTTACCTGTTTTTACAACAGCTTGAGTCATTTCTTGGTGTTCAGGATCAGCTGGCCTTGCAAGACTACCCCGTCGGTCTCAGCGGATACTTGAGCGTCAGGTATTTGCAGCCACTGGCATTAGCGTTCACTTTCATCGCCCCACTTTTTGCAATGCGCGCATTCAGTGATGAATTTCGTCAACACACTTATGCCTTGTGGCAATCTTCACCCGTGTCCAGTGTGGCGCTGGTGGTCGGCAAATTTGCAGGCTTGAGTTTCGTGATGCTTTGTTTCGTGATGATGGCTGTCGGCATGCTGTTAATCATGCGCCTTTACGTGCCCATCGATCTGCCTCTGGTCCTCTGCGCAACTATCGGACTATTCCTGTGCAGCTGTGCCGCCACAGCCTGCGGTCTGTATTTCTCCTCCCTCACTCGACACAATCTAGTCGCCATTATTTCAAGTCTGGCATTGCTGGTACTACTATGGTTGCTAGGCAGCGCATCGTTTGGCGAGCTACCTGTTCAGGCCATTAGCCATTTGTCGATAGCCAACCACCTGAGCGGTTTCTTTCAGGGATATCTGCAAAGTGCTGACATCAGCTACTTTTTGTTAATGACGGGGATGTTTCTCGCGCTCAGCGTCATACGTCTGGATTCACTGCGGCAAAACGGTTATTCATGAAAAGCCGTTCATCGACATTGCATCGTACGCTATCGATTCTGGTTGTTGCCATCGTGCTGGTTTTGGGGTGGTTCACTCAACGCTTTAACGCGACGCTAGACATTACAGCCAACAATCGACACTCGCTTGCGCCTGCAACCGATTCACTCTTGCAGTCAATTGATACCCCTGTCGAGCTCATTGCCGTGCTAGGACCAAGCCCACAACAGAGAAGCGGTGTTAAGTCTCTGGTATCTCGCTTTCAGGAAATAAAACCGGATATCAATTTGCGCTTTGTTAATCCTGAGACGGACCCATCTCAGGCAAGAGCACTAAATGCAGCTCCAGGCGGTGAACTCATTTTACGTGCTGGTGGCAGAGAACAACGTCTGCAGAACCTGTCAGAGAGAAGCCTTGTCGACAGCTTGCAGCAACTTACCCGGGAAGGTGAACGTGATATTGTTTTCATTACCGGTCATGATGAAAGAAGCCCCATAAATGCCGGCAATGATGACTGGCTACTGATAAGCGAACGTCTTGCCAAAATCGGACTGGTTACACGCGAGCAAAGTCTGGTGAGCGACCCCCATCTTGGTGATGATATCGATCTACTGGTGATCGCTGCGCCCAAAAGACCTTATTTCCCTGGCGAACTGGCAAGCCTTGATAATTATCTGAAAAGCGGTGGCAATCTGTTGTGGCTGACAGAGAACGACAGCGACAATGAACCAAGCGGACCGAATTTATCATTACTGTCGAACAATCTGGGGGTCGACATACTTCCCGGTGCCGTCATCGATACTGCAAGCCAGGCCCTGGCTGCAGACTCACCCGACTTTGTTCTACTGGATCGCTTTCCTTCCCACCCGGTTACGCTGAGTCTGACAAGCCCCGTGCTTCTACCACAAGCAAAGGCTCTGGCAGTAACTCCTCTGGCAGGACAGATAGTAGAGCCACTATTACAGACCCCCGAATCGAGCTGGACAGAAACCGGCCCTTTGGCAGGCGCTATTCAGTTTGATGAAAACACTTCAGAAGTGTCGGGACCTCTGTTGTTAGGAGTTACCATCGAACGTACGCTGGCAGCAGGCACACAGAGATTCGCAGTTGTCGGCGATGCAGACTTCGCAGCATCTCAATTTTTAGGCAATGGCGCAAATCAAACCTTTATGGAAGCTCTTGCACTGTGGCTGACAGGTGACGCCGATGAGCTAGGGTTTATCACTCAACGTGCGCCAGACAGCGAATTGACCTTGACCACTCGATCCATCATTACCTTGAGCGTAGCCTATCTTGCCGTTTTACCCGTCTTGCTTTTACTGTCTGCGGCTATAGTTCGATGGCGCCGCAACCGCAATCGTTCAACAGAGCCTCTATGAGTACCCATTCACGCTCACTAAAGCGCTGGACGGGCATCCTTGGCAGTCTGCTGGGCATACTTTTATCGTCGATGATTTTTATCATCTGGCAAGACAACCAGGCAAAAGACACTGCAACGCAAGACACCGTAGCGGCGTCTCGCATCCGTATCCATCGTGACGGCTTCGACGAAATACAGCTCGCAAAAAACAACGGGCGATGGCAATTTGAATCACCGTGCCAGCTGCTAGCCAATGAACAACGACTCACGCCACTTCTCAACGCGTTGAAACCCGGCGCTCATCAATACACAGCTAACGAAGTCGATTTAGAAGCCGCAGGGTTAATCACTCCCAATGCAATTGTGTACATCAACGATACCGAGCACCGTTTGGGCAATACCGACCTTAAGGGCGAGCGGCGCTATGTGCAGCGCGGCAACGTTGTAGAGTTCGCCCCCGAGTGGGTGCTTTCCCTTGTCAATGGGGGTGTAACGGCCCTGGCTACACTGGAGATCTTTCCTGAGCCTTTAAGCAAGCTGTCAATTACAGATGACAGCGATGCGAAAATTGAAACCACGTTGCCCGACAAACTCGCCATATGGCAGAACATCAGTGCGCAGCAAATCGTCACCTGGCCATTGCAAGACATGACATCAACGGCTGGCTATCAGATTGACACCATTGACGATAAAGGCGGCATACGCTCATTTTCGGTATACAACAACGATACGCTGACCGCTATAAAACCCGATGATGCACAGTGCGCGTATATACTGTCCAAAGGCAGCTTGCCACACCCATCCTGATGAGACGACACGGCTAACGCTTTCCCGATGCCAGAATTGCCCGAAGTAGAAACCACACGGCGCGGTATCGAACCCTACCTCCTCAACCAGAGTATCGTGCGCCTCGATATCTTTGATCGTCGTTTGCGATGGCCTGTTCCCACAGAAGTCCAGGCGCTAACAGGCCAGATCATTACCGCTATTGACCGCCGAGGTAAATATATACTGATACGCGTCAAGCCCGGAACAGCGATAGTGCATCTGGGTATGTCGGGCAGTCTGAGAGTGTGTACAGGACAAGAGCCCCGTCGAAAACATGATCACTTCCAGATCATCACAAGCACTGGAAATGTTATCCGTTATCACGATCCACGCAGATTCGGATGCCTGTTGTGGCAAGCCGCCGGCAGCCCTGATCATGCTTTGCTGGTCAAACTGGGACCCGAACCATTATCGGATGAATTTAACGCCGACTATTTGTTCAAAGCCACCCGCAAACGACAAGTCGCTATCAAGAATCTGATCATGAACAGTCAGATTGTGGTCGGCGTCGGCAACATATACGCCAGCGAATCCCTGTATATGTCGGGTGTCAGACCTGGACGTGCAGCTCGCAGAATCACTCGAAAAGAATGTGAAAAGCTGGTGATGACGATAAAGGATGTACTTCAGCATTCCATTGAACAGGGCGGTACAACCTTGCGCGATTTTGTGAATAGCGACGGGAATCCGGGTTACTTCGCTCAATCACTGAACGTCTACGGACGAGAAGGTGAGCCGTGCCACCAGTGTGGCACGGCTATAAGCCAGAAAGTGCTCGGACAACGCTCGACGTTTTATTGTTCCCGGTGCCAGAAATAATCCAGCTTACTACAAGCTTTGTCTTTCTTTACTCAGCACCAACAAGGTATCACCCTGCACCACAACGTTAAAACCCCACGTAAACTGACGGGTACCAGACAAGTTAAAATTTTCGCCTAATGATTGTTGCAACGCACTTGAAATATCTGCAGGTAAACTGAATTCTCCATCATCGGCCATCCTGCAAGTAAGGCCAACCACTTTTCCTGTTTGCGGAAAGTCAAATGTGCTGATATAAACCGAGTTTCCGTCAACCCCTGATGGCGTCCAGGTAAAAACAGTATCCTTATTCACTATCGATGAATTGCCTGAGGGCGACAGCCCTTCTACTACGATAACATCAGGTACCGCTGCACCCGTTATCGCAGGAAATACATCTCCTGGGATATCAAGAGTCAAAGGTTCAGGTATCGGATAAGGGGCGATGTCAAAGCGACTCGCCGAACGATCTATATCCGCATAGGTACCTTCATTGCTGGTCAGGGTCAGCGTATCACCTGCACTGACCAGCTGAAACTGCGCCTCGGGAAAACCAATCACACCGGCCTCAGTCAGGATTGTAGGTGTAATACTCAGATTGCAGGAATCAACTGCTGGAGGCACGCTATTCGCAAAAACGTCAGCCGGTTGAGTTTCGACCATCTCCAGAAAATTTGCTTCGTAGTCGACACTATCTTCCAGGTCATCGCTTTTCAGATCGAAATAACCAAAATACTTGAACGAACCTGCGAGTTCTGGCGTCGGATTGCTTATGCGAACTTCGCCATTCTCACCAATGGTGGGAGCGGTTGTTGGGCCGGAACCAGAACTATCACTCCCGGACGAGCAGCCATAAACTGCTATCAAGGTCGTCAAGACCAACGTGGTTGTCTTCAATACTTTCATACGCTACCAGCTTGTTGTTTTTTATTTGTGGGATTAGGGTAGGGAAATTACCCCACAACGAGCAATCAGACAAAAGTATAGGCGAGTGATTCCGGCCGGTGCCAGCAGCCCGGCATCTATAAGAGTGCCGAACGAACACAGATCTTTTATCCGTGTCACTTATCAGGAATATCTTTCATGAGCGACTCGTACTTCAATCGAAGCTCGCCTTGCGTCTCGGTATTGTCGGGGTCAATGATGATGCATTCGACCGGACAAACAACGACGCACTGGCTTTCATCATGATGACCAACACACTCAGTGCATAAATGCGGATGAATCTCATAAATCTCTTCACCCATATAGATTGCATCGTTTGGACATTCCGGTTCGCAAACATCACAGTTGATGCATTCATCAGTAATAAGAAGAGCCATACCGGTATTTAGTCCTCACCTCTGTGCAACACACGTTGATGACGCTTTTCAAAAGCGTCAATAACAACCGGATGCACAAATTCACTGACATCACCGTGCATCCTCGCAATCTCTCTTACGATACTCGAAGACAAAAAGGTGTACTCCTGAGAGGCTGCTATGAATACCGTTTCAACGTCTGGCGCCAGATGCCGGTTTACGCCCGCTATCTGTACTTCGTATTCAAAGTCGGAGATTGCACGCAAACCACGAACGATAACCCGGCTCCCCACTTCGTGAGCATAATCCATGAGCAAACCGCCAAAGGATTGCACAGTGACGTTGTCAAGATCGCCAAGAATAGTGGTGGCCATGTCAACGCGTTCTTCGAGCGAAAAGAAAGGTCCCTTGTTGGTGCTGGCAGCGACAGCCACGATGAGATCGTCAAACATGCCGGCTGCTCGCCGGGCGACGTCGACGTGCCCGATCGTCAGCGGATCGAATGTGCCCGGATAGATGGCAGTAACACGCATTGACAAGCCCCCAGTGGTTCAATCATCAAGTTTGAGCCAAATACCTTTATTGTGCAATGCAAAAGGCTGGAGAATATTGGCATACGATCACGAAACGCCCTGCTCAACGAGTTAACGAAAAGCTTAACAACCGTGCTGTCACATCACCAAACCGCTTTTCCCGAAGGGTTTCAAAGCCTCTCGGGAGCGAATCCGGTGGTGCTTGAGCCGTTGGCGACTCAATATAAACCAGCGCATCATCGGATAGAAAATCCGGTGCCAGTTCAAGCAACACCGTCCACTGGTAGTCCAGGTCAAACGGTGGATCGATGAACACGAGATCGTATCGAGGGGCATTTTCGCATTGCGACCAATACCCGATGGCCTCCTGTGCAGTTCCTGCATAAAGACAGGCCGTTGGCGGCAAATCTTCTGGTGTAGCCATAGCAGCCACTTTTCCAGCTGCCACCGGAATATCCAGTAGCTGGCAGGATTGAACAAGATTCTGATAGGCGCTGCCATCCGGCTCTACCAGTGTCACCGTCCGCGCGTAACGAGACAAGGCTTCAAAACCCAGCGCACCAGAACCTGCAAACAGGTCCAGACAATGTGAACCCGCCACCCTGCCTTGTAACCAGTTAAACAAGGTTTCACGAACCCGGTCACCGGTGGGACGAAGACCGTTGACATCTGGCACATTCAACTTCCGGCCACGCCAGCGACCCGCAATAATACGGACCTGCCCGGCGATGCGACCGCGGCCAACCTGCTTTGATTTACCAGGCCCGGTTTGTGCGCGCCTGAAAGAGCCTGCCACGGTGTTACGATATCGCCTCTTCTGAACTAACACGCATCATAACGACGCATTGGGCGGTTGTGTACCGCCTATTGCAAAAGCCTATCATCCACCTCTCACAAAACGGGTCTGTGCATTACACGCAATGGGTATTTTCAGCTTTCTAAACCGACAGAAGGATCAGCGCTCCGAAACCACGGAAGAATCGGCACCGCTAGATAAGAAACTGGCTCGTACCCGCTCGCGGTTTCGCGACAATCTGCTTGATTTCATGTTGGGAAACAAGCCAATCGATGCAGACTTGATGGAGGAGCTGGAGAGTCAGCTCATCATGGCAGACGTTGGCGTCGATGCTACGAAAAGAGTCATGAATGCACTCAACAGACAGGTAAGCCGCTCGGAGGTCAATGATTCGGACGCTCTGAAGCGCTCACTGGAAATTGAACTTGCTGACCTGCTGTCACCGGTTGAACGGCCGCTGGAAATTCCCGATGCCGATGGCCCTTTCGTCATTCTTGTTGTCGGCGTCAATGGCTCGGGCAAAACAACCTCCATCGGTAAACTGGCCAAGCAACTTCAGGAAGGTGGCAAAAGCGTGATGCTGGCTGCAGGCGACACTTTCCGTGCAGCAGCGGTAGAACAATTGCAGACCTGGGGCGAACGCAACGGGGTGCCAGTCATATCACAAGGCAGCGGTGCCGACTCTGCCTCGGTTATTTTCGATGCGGTGCAATCGGCGAAGTCTCGGGGCATCGATGTCCTCATTGCAGACACGGCGGGCAGGCTGCATACCCAGTCAAACCTGATGGACGAACTACGCAAAGTAAAGCGGGTTATCGGCAAAGTCGATCCAGCTGCACCTCACGAAACACTTTTGGTCATCGACGGTGGAACCGGACAAAACGCTCTCAACCAGGCCATGCAGTTTCATGAGGCGATGGATCTGACAGGACTTGTCGTCACCAAGCTGGACGGTACTGCAAAAGGCGGTGTGATATTCGCCATCGCTGAAGCGTTGAGCTTGCCAATTCGTTTTATAGGCGTTGGTGAAAAAGTGGAGGATCTTGTGGTATTCGAGGCTGAGAGATACGTCAACGCGCTGCTATCGGGCGAATAACCGATTCTCGGGCATAGTCGCCCACAGCTTCTATACTTACTCACGGATGTTCCTAATTCGGATCGACGCCGCCGACACTGCTCTGTGATTGCCTTCGACAACGTCAGCCTTGAGTACCGCCCGGGTCTCTATGCTCTTAAAAACGTATCGTACAAACTCGACTCAGGCTCGTTCACATTTCTGACCGGCCACTCGGGTGCCGGCAAAAGTTCGCTGTTGAGATTAATCGCCCGTCTGGCGAAACCCACCTCCGGTGAGATTCAGGTTGGAAACATCGTATATAGCCGCTTGCGTCACCGGCAGGAAGCAAAACTGCGTCAGCAGATGGGGATTGTTTTTCAGGACAACCAGCTGCTGCATGATCGCTCCGTGTTCGACAATGTTGCATTTCCACTCATCATCGGTGGCTACCGGTTTGACGATATCAAGCTCAGGGTGAATGCTGCGCTGTCCAAAGTCGGTCTTAGCGATAAGGCACGTGAACAGCCCGTAACGCTCTCCGGTGGTGAACAGCAACGCGTGGGGATTGCCAGAGCCGTTGTTGCCCGCCCGAAACTGTTACTGGCAGATGAGCCAACAGGCAACCTTGACAGCGACATCAGCCGCGAAATCATGCAATTGCTAATGCATTTTAATGCATCAGGCGTAACCGTATTGTTTGCAACTCACGACGAATCACTCCTGAACAGCTTCGCCTTCCCGCGCCTGACATTGTCGAAGGGCCAGCTGCACAATCCTGATAGGAGCGCTCCGGAACAGACTGGCGTCTTTGGTGCTAATGCAGCCAATGCCCACCATCGCCGCGTACAGGCTAATGGGCGCTAAGAACTCGAGAACCGTGAAACCGGCTGACCTTGAGTCAACGGCAATTGACGCCCATGGACCTCGCTGGTCATACAATCGCCGCGGCTATGCACTCGCCCAAAGCCTGCGTCAATTGAAGCGCCATAAGCTGGCTAGTTTTGGCACCCTTATCGTGCTGGGAATCACGTTGTCGCTGCCCGTCATCCTGTACTTCGCAAGTTCCACGCTCAATACCCTGGGCCAACGTAGTCTGCAAGGTGAGAGCCTGACGGTCTATCTGGATACGCAAATAAGTGATCTTGACGGTGCGCAGCTTGCGAGCACATGGCAATCACGCCCCGACATCGCACGCGCAGATTACATATCCCGCGACCAGGCACTTGCCATGCTCAGTGAAGATGCCGATATTCGGGACGCCATTGAAGTTCTTGGTAGCAATCCCCTACCCGGTGCGGTTGTTCTGTATCCGCATATCAGCAACATCAATTCCAATCAAACTGAGGCTCTGGCCCGGGATTTTCGAAAATTCCCCGAAGTTGCGCAAGTGCAACTGGATTTGCGATGGGTTAGACGGCTTGAAGCTGCGGTCACTCTTGTTAAATGGATTGGTAGTTTGCTGGCCGCATTCCTGACACTGACCGCGTTATTGGTCATTGCCAACACCATTCGACTTGAATTATCACGACGGCGCGCTGAGATGGAGGTTGCAAGCTTATTGGGCGCTTCGTCACATTTCATGAATCGTCCGATTTTGTATACCGGCGCACTGTACGGGTTTTTGGGCGGATTTTTTGCATGCACTATAGCGCTAATAACACTCAATACCATCAAGTCTCCTGCCGATGACCTGTCTTCGCTTTATCAGAGTACCTTCACGCTCACAATGCCCGAGCCTTCGAAAATCCTGTTGATGCTGGGTGTATCCGTGATTCTTGGCCTGATCGGGGCAATCAGCAGCCTTAACTATTCGGCACGACAGTTAACACAGAGCTAACAAAGTTGTTACAGATCCAACAAGTCATTGTTTTCGTAATGATTTATATGTTTTCGAGCCTAAAAACTCTCCCAAAAAAATCGTAAATTAGTCGGGAACTTTGCCGCTAGTTAGCACTCTCATTGGGTGAGTGCTAAACTTCGGCCCTGCCGACAGTTGTTGGAGAAAATTTATGAGTACTGCACTGACTATTAATAACAATGCCATGGCAATTCCGGTTATCGCTGATGACCTGAACAGCTATATGTCGAAAATTGCGAACATCGACCTGCTTTCCGTAGAGGAGGAGCAAAGTCTTGCTCGCAGGCTTCATGACAACGAAGATCTGGATGCAGCACGACAGCTGGTTATGTCGCAACTCAGATTCGTGGTCCATATCGCCAGAACTTACAAAGGCTATGGGTTGCCTATGGCTGACCTCATTCAGGAGGGCAATATCGGCCTCATGAAAGCGGTCAAGCGATTCGACCCCGATGTCGGTGTCCGACTTATCTCATTCGCTGTCCACTGGATTCGCGCAGAAATACACGAATTCGTCATAAAGAACTGGCGCATAGTGAAGGTCGCTACAACCAAGTCACAGCGCAAGTTGTTTTTCAAACTTCGCAGTGCAAAAAAACAACTCAACTGGTTCAGCCAGGACGAGGTGGCAGCGGTTGCGGAAGATCTGGGTGTTGATGAAAAGGTTGTCATCGAGATGGAGTCGCGCATGCACGGTCATGACAGCGCCTTCGATGCTCCACTTGGATCAAGTGAGGACAGAATCAGTCTGTCACCGTCAGACACGCTTTATCAGGAACAGGATGATCCATCCATGGTCCTTGAGCGCGAGGACGGCCGAAACAACTCGCATGACGGGTTGGCGGCTGGCATGGACATCCTTGATGATCGCAGCAGGGCTATCTTGCAACGCCGCTGGTTACAGGAAGAGAAGTCAACGCTGCACGAGCTTGCCGATGAGTATGGTGTGTCAGCAGAGCGTATAAGACAGATAGAGAAAGCGGCCATGAAGAAGATCAAGTCTCACCTGATGGCGGCTTGATGTAGCACGTTTGAACGATGGATTGCCCATCGTACAGAGGCCGGTCCCATTCAATCGGGGCCGGCCTTTTTTTTGTTCACGATTAACCTGTCATCGTTACCCGCTGTTAACGACCCTGCTACGTTCAGCATCACAACGAACCTGGTCGAACAACCAGCTCTTGAAAACGGCAACACGCTCATCGCTGGCTGCATCTTTCAGCGTGATGACATGGTAAGCCTGTTTAAGCTGTACGCGATGCTCAAACGGGACAACCAGCCTTCCCTTATCGAGATCATTCATGGCCAGCTGCTCAAGACTTAATACGACGCCTTGCCCTTCTACCGCCGCTGCCAGCGCCAGTGACACCCGATTGAATCGCATACCTCTAAACCCATCAACGTTCACAGCACCAACAGATTTGAGCCACTTCTGCCAATTGGGCCTGCCTTCATAGGGTGTTTCATCATGCAGGAGAACATGATGCGCCAGGTCGTCCGGTGTCAGTAAAGGTCGACTCTCATCAAGCAGCAGAGCTGGTGCACAAAGCGGTAGCGCATTAACGCTCACTAGTCTCTCCACATCACAACCCGGATATTGACCACTGCCAAAACGAATAGCTACGTCAACTTCGTGCTGTCTGAGTATTTCCTCACTGAGTGAAGGAGCCGATTCGTCGGTATCGACAAGCTCTGCGCAAGCCGATATACGTAAATCGATCTCCGGGTGATGATGGGTAAAGTGAGAGAGCCTTGGCATCAGCCACTTTGATGCAAACGAGGGTGCCATCCACACATCGAGGCTCGAATCAGCCGGATCCGAACGAATCTGTTGTACCGCCTCGTTAACGCTGCGAAAACCGTCCTGCAACTTGGACAGACCTGATTTGCCGGCATCGGTTAACGCCAGCCCCCTGTTAAGCCGGTGAAACAATTGCACGCCCATCAGCTCTTCAAGCATGCGGATCTGTTGACTGACAGCAGCCGGCGTAACATGCAATTCTTCAGCGGCTTTGCTGAAGCTCTGATGTCGCGCAGCCACTTCAAATGCATTGAGTGCATTAAGCGGAAGTGGTCCAGCCATAGTTACGTCCTCGGAGAAGTTTTTCTACTACGAAGAGAAAGAAAATGTCGTTTGTTCCCTAGCTCAATGATGCTTACATTAATGATGTCAGCAATACCGCTGCCAACAGTTCTGAGTCTGAAGGGTATCAGCCTTCAGATTGATGAATTGAATTTCATGGTGCTTATCAGGAGCAAACAATGTTAAATGCAGTTAAAAAAATGTCAGACAAATACGTACGTTATATGACCTATCTTGGTCGTAAAAGAGCTCGCGAAGTTCTCCTTAACAGTAACGATAGAATGCTGGAAGATGCAGGATTTTCACGTGCACTACTTGAAGAAGGTGTTGGTGCATGGCCATGGTTAACATCTGAAAAGGACCAATCCCTAGAGCCAATTGATTTTGCCAACCCGGCAACACTCAAGGCTATCGAGGAGCTGCAATCATACAACGATGCAGAATTAAATGATTTGGGCATCACACGTGGCACTATCGTTCAGGCAGTGCTGAACGGACGCGAAGGAATGGATGGGAGTGCGGATAGAAAAGCCGCGTAATGTATACGTCGCTCACCTATCAGCTCTCATATTGCAGTCCTGCAAACTCTGTCGGCAGCGTCGGGTTCACAAAATGAGCTCCACGCTGCCAGCAGTTTTTGCTACACCGTTTTACTGTCCGGATTTTCAACTATCTGAAAACCATCAAGCCCATGCTTACCGACTTAACAATACCTGCGCAGTCTCAGCGATGCTCAACACCGATGGATGACGCAGCCGGCGTTGAGGAGATATAGCAATAAAACTCTCTGTCACACCATCTACCGTACCAATCTGACGTGAGTGAAAACATCTGGCGATGTCCTCTGAAATCATGTCTGGTGCTGGAAAAGCACCGAGCCCTGCTTCACCGAAGGTTTTCATTAATGCACTATCGTCGAATTCAGCCACGATGTTCGGTACGATTTCCATTTCATCGAACCAATGATCCAGGTTACGTCTTAAGGCCGATGAAGAGTCAGGCATAAGTACAGGAACGGTAGACAGACATTGAGGAAAGTCACGAACCTTGCCCTCAGACCAGCCTTGTGGCGCAAAGAACGCCAGTTTGCTTGAGCCCAGCGGATGATTGTAAGCACGGACATTTAGCTCCGTCGGCACCGGACGATCCGATAGAACCAGGTCAAGCTTGTGCACAGACAAATCAGCAAGCAAGGACTCAAGCTTGCCTTCTGAACACGACAACTTAACCGGCGACTCCGTACCTAAAGTGACTCTAAGAAGCTGGCATGCGACAAGTTTGGGAAACGAGTCGACGACACCAACTCTAAGCTCTCTGATTCTATGCTCGGACGTACTTTGCAGACGCTGCGCAAGAGCTGTACCCACGGAGAATATTTCATCAGCGTAGGTCTGGACCACACGCCCCATATCTGAAAGGGTTAATCCACGTCCAACTCGTAAAAAAAGAGGCTCACCGATAACATCTTCCAGCAGTTTTATCTGACCACTAACGGTTTGTGGCGTCAGATGCAGAACCTTTGCTGCGCCTGCCACGCTACCCTCTCTTGCCACCGTGTAGAAATACAATAGATGGTTGTAGTTAAGATGTCGCATAAATCCCTGTGGAGTGAACTGGCATCTGCCATAACTCTGGCAATACGCCACCTATCAGCAATTCGCCCGAATCCAACCTTCGGAAGCCCAGGCTAAGCCAGGTACCATTCAGATGCCTCGTATCCTTGCGCATTGCCGAAAACAGTGTGGTGAAATTAGTGACTTTCGTAAAAGATCTTCTTATTTCACATTTACTACGACATAAACGAGCAATTGGCCTAATCGAGGCGGTTTTTTCGCACTATAAAGCTTTTCCGATGAAATATACGATCCGGAGATGCAGGCTCTGCTATGTCTGCAACAGGTATAGATCGGATTTTTTTGACCAGTGCAAAGACACGGGATCTGTCACGTGCATTGAAAACAGGACGGCTGCCAGCTTTCTTAAAAATAGTCAGCCTACGAGAGCAGGCACACAATGATTACAACTGCGCCTGCCTGGCCCGTGTCGGGCAAACGCGTTGTGTGCTCGCAACAGGCGGAAAATCGCCTGGCAGCGTTCGGTTCTACTGGAACAATCCTGAAACGACCGGAATGTAATGATCAACCAGCATGATTCCAAAAAGCCACATCAGGTAGTTGATCGAGAATACGAAAGTCTTGATCGGTTGCGACGTTGCCTGGTCATCGAACATTTTCCACGCGTGCCACAAAAACATCACTCCAAGCACTACCGCACCTACAAGGTACAAAGGCCCACTCATCTGTATCAGGTAAGGGAAGATACTTACAACAACCAGCAAAACGGTATACAGAAAAATCTGAATGCGAGTGAAAGGAATGCCATGCGTGACAGGAAGCATGGGGATGTCGACCTTGGCATAATCGTCGCGCCTGTGAATGGCGAGAGCCCAGAAATGTGGGGGAGTCCAGATAAAGACGATGAGAAATAACAGCAAGGCCGCCGCAGTTACTTCATTGGTTACGGCAGCCCAGCCCAGAACGGGGGGCATGGCGCCTGCGGCACCGCCTATTACGATGTTCTGCGGGGTCGCTCGCTTCAGATAAACCGTATAGACAATGGCATAGCCGATTAAGGAAAAAAACGTCAGCACCGCGGTAAGGACGTTGACTAGCGTAACCAGCAGGACCATGCCAAGCATGCCTATGACAATGGCAAATACCAGGCACTGCCGGGTGCTCAAGGCGCCCTGCGGAATCGGACGATTCTCCGTACGCTTCATGATAGCGTCGGATCGTTGATCAATAACGTGGTTGATTGCGGCTGCCGAACTTGATGCCAGGCCAATACCCAACAGCCCGAAAAAAGTCTCTTGCAGTGGCAACCACAAGGGCACTGCCAGTGCCATACCGACGAGCGCTGTAAACACGAGCAACAGAACCACTTTAGGTTTCGTTATCTCGAGATAGTCTCTCCAGTGGAGCACAGCGTGACTGAATAGAGAATCAGCCGGTTTTATCTGGGACGTGGTTTTCATCAGCTATTGACTTGCCAACATGCCGTGAGCAGGTGGCATTTGATGTGTGGCGAACGAGTGAGAGATTACCCGATGCGCGACACTTTTAACAGGTGTTTAATGTCCTTAAGCATTGATTTCGGCTCAAGATCAGAAGGAAACCGCAGCATGATATTACCAAAAGGATCAATAAGATATATGGCATCTTCCAGAGGATCCATACCTTCCTGGGCTTTTTCCAACTGCCCGCTCAGCTGCGTTTTCTCGGCCTCACTGCCGGTTGCCGCAATAAGGCCCGGGTGATCTGTCAGAACAGCGGGATCAATCTGGGTCGGTGACTGCAAGAGCACCGCCCGCTGCACACGATCCATTCGATGGTTTAGCGCAAGCCTTACCTGGCGCATGTGATAGAGGTTTTTCTCACAGACATCCTGGCATTCACCAACAGGGAGATAAAGCATCGTCCAGATTCCTCGCACCGAGTCCAGCGTAAAGTCCGCCTCCCCTGCTTGCAAGGCAAAGTCGGTCAGCGGGACCGCTGGGGATATCAGCTGCCCTCTGGAGGTATCTCCGATGGTACCCCCGCTGTTACGCACCAGATGCAGATAGATGCTGGCGAGAATCAGTGGCACGGCAAAAATGGCAAAAATGGATATCAGCTTGATTCTTGATCGCCGACGCACGGCGGGATCAATATCCGGCAACGCGGGTTGGCCCGTATGCAACGTGTTAGATGAATTGGTCATGACTCGTTACCTTAGGTTATTTCGTCTTGCTCGAACCGTTGCTGGATCTTTTGTGTATTCACTACCAAAAATATGCCAGTCAGTGCCAGCGCCATCGCATACCACTGAAACGCGTAACTATAGTGTTTAGCGGGCCCGGTAGCTGCGGGTTGCCAATTGGCCTTTAACCATTCAGGCCGGGAAGTTAACACAAGCTGCGTAGACGAATCAGTAGACAGCGCCTGAGCTTGTACGACGGCTGGCACTATCGGCTCACCCAATGCCTCTGACACGGCGTCATAATCGAAAAACTGTAACAGTTTTGGCCACGTTTTTTCTCCAGTAATTGCACTTCCACTGGCAAAGCCTTTTGACGGCTGAGACAAATACCCTTCAATTGTTACCGTTGTGTCAACGGCACTGGCAGGCAAATCAACATCGGGCAATGACTGACGGTTGGCTCCGGGTGTTATCCAGCCTCGGTTCACCAATGCAATGCCGCCTTGCTCGAGCCGGATGAGCGAAATAACCTCATAGCCAGCCAGGCCATTGTGTGTACGGTTATCCCAGAGGAATTGCTTCACGGGATCATAGGTGCCTGTGACTTTCGTACGTTGATACCGTGAGGCCGCGAATTCCAGATCCTCTATTGACGAGATAGGAACAGCCTCGGCTTGCATAGCCGCGTCGGCTGCCGATTGCATGGATACCTTCAACGCGGCCCGATCCAGTTGCCAATGACCTAACCACAACATGCATGACAGCACAGCCAAGTAAAGCATTAGCGCCCAGAGTCTGGGGGCAAAACGGCGGTTACCAAATCTCATAGTGGTACTCTAACAGTGTGCTGCCTACGTACAACGAAGATTCATCCGCTGTGTACAGAATCCACTGACTTTTCCTGCTCTATGCTCCTTGTCAAACTCATCGTCCTGCTCTTGCTCGGATTTGTCATTATCAGTCTTTTTTCCGGGCTGTATTTTCTGGTTAAAGACAAAGGGCAGACCAATCGGACTGTTAATGCGTTGTCTTTGCGTATTGGCTTGTCGATTGTTGCCATCGTCGTGATCATGGTGGCTGGTGCAACAGGTGTCATTAAGCTCAACCCCAGCCCCTTGTCGTCGCAAAATACTAGACCCTCATCAACCACACCGGATGAAAACCCCGAGCGGATGGGCGGTGGCAGGCGGCCCATTGTCGAAGGCTCCTGAAAACAATTGAACCTTACCGTAAGAATAAGTATTTCTGCGAAAGCACAAACAAAAACGGGGCGGATAAGCCGCCCCGTCATGTGTTGAACAGATGCTCTGTCTGGATTTACATCAGGTAGACAAAGACAAACAAGCCAAGCCAGACCACGTCAACGAAGTGCCAGTACCAGGCCGCAGCTTCAAACGCAAAATGATTATCAGCGCTGAAGTGATTTCGTGTGGCTCGAAGCATGACGACCAGTAATATTATTGCGCCCATGGTCACGTGGAATCCGTGAAAACCCGTCAGCAAGAAGAACGTTGAGCCATAGATGCCGCTGGTCAACTTCAGGTTCAGTTCATGGTAAGCATGGTAATACTCGTAACCCTGAAGACCAACAAAGATAAAACCTAGTGTCACTGTAGCGAGCAGCCAGAGAATGAAAGGCTGACGATGACCTGCTCGGATGGCATGGTGCGCAAAGGTACATGTCAGGCCACTTGTCAGAAGTAACAGCGTGTTGATAAGCGGCAGTCCGAACCAGCCCATCTGCGTGAAGTCACCGCCGACATGTGTGGGGCCATTACTGGGCCATACATAATCATGCCCCTGATAAAGGACGGCATTGGTCATTACCGCACCACCACTGCCTTCCCCACCCAGCCAAGGGCCTGAGAAAGTACGTGCGTAGAACAGTGCACCAAAAAAAGCGGCAAAAAACATCACCTCGGAAAAGATGAACCACATCATGCTCATGCGAAATGAGGTATCGACCTGACTGTTGTAGGTACCAGACTCACTTTCCTTGGCAACCAGGCCAAACCAGCCAAACATCATGAAAACCACGATGGCCGTGCCGACAAAGAACATCTCCTTGCCATACGGGCCACCATTCAACCAGGTGGCAAATCCGTAAAAGAAAATGAACAGTCCAACCGATCCGACAATAGGCCATCGGGCAGCATGAGGAATGTAATAAGGTGTTGTCGTACTACTCATACACGATCCTTTAGGGGGCAACCGCCACCCGGTTTGTCATCAGCAACTCAGGCCTGGATTATTGATTTTGTCCAGGCCAGTTTTTCACAGCCAGTGGTTAACTCTGTTCCGCGCCCTGCTCCGGAGAACGGAAGAACGTATACGATAAGGTTACACGATCTACATTAACCGGCAAATCTTCATCAATTATGAAAGTTATCGGCATATCTTTGGAGCTCTTGCCCTCAAACGGTTGCCGCGTAAAACAGAAGCACTCTGTTTTGTTGAAATATTTAGCAGCTGCAAAAGGGGTCACACTAGGTGTCGCCTGGGCCACCACAAAATCATCCGATAAATTTTCAGCATAGTAGCTGGTGTTGTATAGCTTGCCGGGTTGGACCTTCATGGATTTCACTTCCGGCCTGAATATCCACGAACCGCCTTGATTGATGGTGGACACGAATTCGACGATGACCTCCCGTTCTTCGGCCACAGGAGCAGCTACCACCGACTCCACGCTTACCCTGCCGGTCTTGCCATTCAGACCAGTGATATCGCAGATGATGTTGTACATGGGCACCATCAGGTAGCCGAAGCCAAACATCCCCACCGCAATGGCAAGCATTTTAACGCTAACCTTGAGATGTGATTTTGGTTTTCGGGCGTCGACGGTCCCAACCGAACCAGCCTCGGCTTTGGTTTGCACTGTCTCTGCACCCACGCTACTCATGCTATCTGTCCCCGGCCATAAAGGATGTACAAAATACTGCCCGCATAAAGGCAGATAGCCACAACAGCCAGCAATAGTGGTAACCGGTAACGCCGGAGAAACCCGGGTTTCGCAACTGAGCTCGCCACTTGCTCCCGGTCGCTGCCGGTTGCAAGTGGAGCGTCAATCGCAGTCGTGCCGTTACTAGCGTGCTTGTCACTCATGAAAATTTATCGAGTAACCGTCGCAGCTTCGATTTTTGGCGCTGTTTCGAAAGTGTGATAGGGCGCGGGCGAGGCAACAGTCCATTCCAGACCACGTGCACCTTCCCAAACCTCTGACGTGGCTTTATCACCACCACGCACACACTTGACGATGATGTACACAAACATGAGCTGGCTGAATCCGAATCCGAACGCACCAATCGTCGCAATCATGTTCCAGTCTGCAAACTGCAAGCTGTAATCAGGGATACGTCTTGGCATACCGGCAAGCCCAACAAAATGCATAGGAAAAAACAGTACATTGACGAATACCGTAGATATCCAGAAATGCCATTTTCCAAGTGTTTCATCGTACATATTGCCAGTCCATTTAGGCATCCAGTAGTACGTTGCCGCCATCAGGGAATAGATAGCGCCTGGCACAAGTACGTAGTGGAAGTGCGCTACGACGAAGTAGGTGTCGTGATACTGGATGTCAGCTGGTGTGATCGCCAGCATGAGACCAGAAAGCCCACCAACGGTAAACATGATGACAAAGCCGATTGCAAAGAGCATTGGGGTTTCGAACGTCATTGAACCGCGCCACATGGTGGCCACCCAATTGAAGACCTTCACACCCGTAGGAACAGAGATCAGCATGGTGGAAAACATAAAGAACAACTCACCTGCGAGTGGCATACCAGTAGTGAACATGTGGTGAGCCCAGACGATGAACGACAGGAAGGCGATAGAGGCCGTCGCGTACACCATGGAGTCGTATCCGAACAGAGGCTTGCGGGCAAATGTCGGGATTATCGAGGAAACAATACCGAACGCTGGCAGTATCAGGATATATACCTCAGGGTGTCCAAAAAACCAGAAAATGTGCTGGAACATGACAGGGTCACCACCACCAGCAGCATTAAAGAAACTGGTTCCGTAGAAACGGTCGGTAAGCAGCATGGTCACAGCGCCTGCAAAAACCGGGATGGTGGCAATAAGCAGGTAGGCGGTAATGAGCCATGTCCATACGAACATGGGCATCTTCATGAATGTCATGCCAGGAGCACGCATGTTGAAGATAGTCGCTACGATATTGATCGATCCCATGACCGATGAAATACCGAGAAAGTGGATGGCAAAGATCACATAGGCAAAGCTGTCACCCATCTGCAACACGAGCGGCGGATAGAGTGTCCACCCACCTGCAGGACCACCACTGTCCATGAAAAGCGTGGAGAGCATGATGGTGAATGCGAAGGGCATGATCCAGAAAGACCAGTTGTTCAGTCTGGGCATGGCCATGTCCGGCGCACCGATCATCATCGGAATCATCCAGTTGGCAAGCCCGACAAACGCTGGCATGACCACACCGAAGATCATGACGATGGCATGCATCGTTGTCATGGAGTTGAAAAACATCGGGTCGACAATTTGAATGCCGGGTTGAAACAACTCCGCACGAATTACCAGTGCCATTGCGCCACCGATAAAGAACATGACGAGCGAGAACCACAGATACAGCGTACCGATGTCTTTATGGTTGGTGGTTGTTATCCAGCGCATCATACCTGGCGCAGGACCATGCTCATGATGGTCGTGATCATGATCGTGGTCATCGGCCGCGTGATGGGTGACGTCAGTAGAACTCATCAGTTGACTCCCTCAGTTGAAATCGTGTCGGCTACAGAAGCGACGCTGGACGGTGCTTTGATATCGATGTCTGTGCGCAAAGAACGAATGTGCGCAGGCTGCAGAGTGTCGCCAATGGCGTTACCCAATGCATTGCGCTGATAGGTGATAACCGCGGCCAGGTCGACATCCGAAAGAACCGAGCTGAACTGCGACATCATCGTGCCTTCGACGCCATTCATCACTGTGTTGATGTGATGATCAATGCTTCCAGTGGCCACATCGCTACCAGTGATTGCCGGAAACATTCCGGGAATTCCCTGGCCTTGTGCTTGATGGCAGCTAACGCAGTTGGCCTGGTACACCTCTTTACCGGTGGCGACCAGTTCTTGCTTTGACCACTGGCGCTCGGTTTCAGTATCTACACTGGCGAGTGCCTGCTGCTTATCGGCAATCCAGGCATCAAACTCTTCCTGGGGCACCGCTCTGACGACAATCGGCATGAAGCCGTGGTCGCGTCCGCATAACTCGGCACACTTGCCACGGTAGACACCCGGCTCCTCGATTCGCGCCCAGTTTTCATTGATAAAACCCGGGATAGCATCTTTCTTGATGGCAAGGTCCTGGACCCACCAAGAGTGAATGACATCAGCCGCCGTGTGCAGAAAACGTATTTTCTTGCCCACCGGCACAATCAGTTCGTTGTCGACTTCTCGAAGATAGACATCTTCCTCGCCGTTGAAATCGGTGCCGGTAAACGCCGATGCAAGATCAATATCGGCACCTTGCTGACGCGCCTTGTTGTGTTCTGCGTCAAGCTGGCTGTAGAAATTCACACCGCTTTCCATGTACTCGTAATGCCAACGCCACTGATAGCCAGTGACCCTGATGGACATTTCCGAATCGCTGAAATCTTCCATCTTGATCAGCACCCGGGCGGCTGGTATCGCCATGACGATCAATATGATCAGCGGCACGACCGTCCAGACTATCTCGACTGAGGTGCTTTCATGGAACGTAGCTGGCTTTGCGCCGCGGGATTTACGGTGCAAGAACATAGACACGATCATGACACCGAATACGGCAGCACCAATCGCGCAGCAAATGTAGAAGATGCGCATGTGGAGGGTATAAACCTCGTTGCTGATCTCCGTTACGCCCTTGGGCATGTTCAACGCACCCCAATCCGCCCATGCACCCAAAGGGAGTGCCAAAAGCAAGACCGACAGGAACGCCCAACGAAAACCCGATCGGTAAACGCTAGACCTCATAACCTACTCTCCGAAGACAAAAACTGTAAATTCTGTATATCGCGCATCAAAAATGCCCAAATGCTGCCTGATTTCGTGAACTAACACGAGTATTTCTCCTGAACTCGCCCCGCATCACTTCAGCCGGACAAGGGTATACATATGCGCCCGTTTTGTAATTGGGCATTTGGATACATCGCCGGAACTTCCGGAATATGACTTATAACGTTTCTTCACAAACCTATCTAGATAGTGCTGTCTGTAACTCTCCGTGAAGCGCTTTCTTTTCTTCCCGGTTGAGACATCGACCCAAAGCGTAGCTTTTCCCATGAGCCCGGAGGCTCAAATCTCCCACCTCAAACACGCTGTCTTTGCATTGATACGACAATTGGCTCCAACGACGCGGCAAGTTAACCACAACATCCGGACAATTGTAGCCCCACTCCAGAGTTATCGCCTCATTGTCTATGGTTATTACTTCCTGACGGGATAAACGCTTGAGTGTCAGGTACAGACACACGACGATGAAAATGACCTCCAACCCCGCAAACGGAATCACCATCCATAGCCCGAAGGTCGCCATAGCAATAGCGACCCCCATGCAAATAAATCCAAGGCTCGCGGCAAGGTACAGGTTTGCCTTCCAGCTCATGGACTGATTAGCGGTGACAATCAGCCGGGTGGTCTTGCCTTTGTCCTCCTGGACTTCAATCATGCTGCGAATTGATCGGTATGGTTAATGAATAAGTTGTATGCGATGTTCTAGCCAAATGTCGGCTTGTAATGCTAAAAGTATCCAGCGAACTAACACTGCCGAGCTCCGTCATTCGCTGTGTGAATTATGCCAGCGCTTAACGTTTTCGGCCAATCCTCTCTCTCCACGAGCCTCTCAGACTATCCACAGAGACGCTTATTTCGCCTGGTGTACCAGTTGCAGGCTTGAGACTGCCTTTCCATCCATGTCCTTGCACCAGCTCAAGCGTAACCGGAAACCTCTCTGACGGATTAACGGTAGCGTTTAGCCTGGCATCAACACTATGGGACATAAGCCCCGGCCGTCGACCTGTCGCAATGTTTGCAGCGCCGAGACACCTCAGTTCCTTCTGTACGGATGAGATATCCGGATAGTCCACCATCAGGTTATCTCTGTCGAGCACTGGAGCTGAAAAGCCTGCCGCCATCATCGTGTCGCCGAGGTCGTGCATATCAATCAGACCAAAACCGTGCAGATGCCCATCAATGCTTGCCCACGAACGACGGTACTCCATCAAAGTGTCAGGACCTGCGCTGGTAAACATGAAAGCCCCCTCGTCAGCCAGGATTCGTGCGACTTCCTCAAAAACTCTATGCGGCGCGTGACACCAGGGTAATAAAAGGTTAGACACCACCAGATCGAAGCTGCCATCAGCGAACGGCAATTCATGCGGATCACAGGCAATTCTGACAGGTACGGAAGGTTGGGATCGGCGTAACCAACCGGGCCAGCTACGTGGCAGGCGCGGTGGCTTCCCCGGAGCCGGATCAGCACCGACAATAACGGCCTCCGGATAACGCTCCGACAGCACCCCCAACTGATATCCGGTCCGACAGCCCAGATCCAGCACTCTGAGAGGCTTGACAGCCAAAAGCTCCAGTCGAGCCAGAAGGCGATCGCTGACCGCTTCGAAGACTGCCGCATGGGCATCAAAGCTATCGAGAGATTTTAAAAACTGCCGTCGAACGCTTCCAATGGAAGCAGGTTGTATCAACGTACTCATTCAAGTCCGTAGCTCTTGATCCGCATCTCTTTTATAGTGCACCCCTATTCGTAATTTAGAGTCTATTACATGTTTGCTGCCGAACTTGCGTTACCAGCAGTCGTTACCGCGGTGCTTTCCTATCTGGCAGGATCGGTATCTGCAGCAATTCTAGTCTGCCGCGCCATGGGAATTGCTGATCCACGCACCGAAGGTTCGGGTAACCCGGGAGCTACCAACGTGTTGAGGGTTGGTGGAAAACTCCCTGCGGCGCTTACTCTGCTGGGTGATGGCCTGAAGGGATTTCTGCCCGTACTGGTTGCCTCCCTGATGAGTTCTCATCCGCCTACCATCGCCCTGGCAGCCATAGCGGCATTCATCGGGCACCTCTACCCCGTATTTTTTCAGTTTCAAGGCGGTAAAGGTGTTGCCACAGCACTTGGGGCGCTGCTGGGCGTAAGCCTTTCGATTGGCGCGCTGGCCCTGTTGACATGGCTGGCTGTCAGCCTGACGTTTAAACGCTCATCGCTGGCAGCACTCGCCACCTTTGTGCTGGTGCCTGTGTATCTTCTTTTCGATGGACAACAGGTTGCCTCTATGGCTTTCGTGCTGATCGGTGGCTGTCTTTTCTATACCCACCGAGCCAACATTACTCGCCTGATTGACGGCACTGAACCGATGATCGGTAAACGTTAACTTAATCTACCCGGTTAAATACCTAATGGCCCCGTCTGAGTTATGTTGGGGGGTCATCAGGTAATTAAAAATCCTGCCGCTTCAAAGACTAACCGAGGCCATCAAACTTCCAAAGGCAGAAAAACCAGTAGCAGACCGCCACACACCATCACAAGGCGTAGCCATTGAGTTCCCTGCCTGATAATTCCGAACGATATCAGAGACAATGCCAGCATCATTTTCAGCGTAGCGGCCAAAGCAAGAATCGGCGTCTTCGATAGCTCGAGTAACTGGGGTGTGCTGATCATTGCCAGCGGAATCAGATATAAACCAAGCCCGAGCACCATGGCGTTAGCGGCCACGCGCAACCAGTTTTCCTGAACCATTCCGGCTGCAATGAAAACCGCACCACAAACAGGTGGGGTGATAGTTGACAGCAAGGCAAACCAGAAAATGAACAGATGGGCCTGCAAAGGCGCAAGGCCCAGGTCAATTAGCGCAGGCCCCGCTACCGATACACAAATAACATAGGCTGCAGTGGTGGGCACCTCCATCCCGAGCACCAGGCAGGCCAAGGCTGTTAACCCTAGCGCAGGCCAGAGCAAACCGCCGGAACCCGACAAAATCAGCGATGTCACTTTCACGCCAGCACCGGTGATTCCCAACACACCGACAATAATAGAGGCGCAGAAAATGATGGCGGCAATCGTTGCAATCTGTTGCCCGGCGTTGACACAGGCTTCACTGACACGCTGAACAAATCGACGACCCTTCGGCTTGAGTGAGGGATCGAAAAAAAGTAAAAGCACAGCAGCGATAATGGCCTGACAAGCAGCATATTGCGGTGTGTAGCCACCGATGAACATCCCGTATAACAACGTACAGAAAGGCATCAAGAAAAATGCCGTGCTGATAAGAACCAGTTTGCCGGCTGGCAGCATCGAGGCGTCCAGAGGCTTAAGATCGTAACGACGACTATAGGCATCCAGCCCCATCCACACGGCAAAGAAATACAACAGGGCCGGTAACAGGGCTGCGCTCATGATTCCGGTGTAGGGAACCCCGGTAAGCTCGACCATGACAAACGCACCCGCACCCATCAATGGCGGCATAATCTGGCCACCACTCGATGCAACAGCTTCAGTTGCACCGGCCAGAGATCTGGGGTAACCCAGCCGGGTCATCGCCGGCAGTGTAACTGCGCCGGTTGATGCAACATTCGCAGATGCGGAACCTGAAATAGAACCGAACAAGGCGCTAGAGATCAGCGCCATCTTGGCCGCCCCACCCCGCAACCTGCCACCTGCCGCCGCGGCCAGATTCATGAAACCCTGCCCTGCTTCTCCGGCATTCAATACTGCACCGAAGATGACAAATACTGCGACAATACCCACAGAAATTCCGGCAAGACTTCCCCAGATACCACCTTCAGCAATCGTCAGCGTGCCCAGAAAGCTCTGCACTGGAAGGGGGGCAAAACCGAATTCACCGGATAGATGATGGCCGTAGATACCGTATGCAAGGGCTATGACAGCAACCATCGGAAGGGGCCAGCCGATAGCCCGTCGTGCCATCTCGACAACAATTGCCAACAAGACAATCGCCATAAAAAGCTGCTGATCGTTAACCAGAAACCCATACTGATCCCCCAGCGCTGACTGATTAAAAGCTATCCACAGACAAATGCAGATACCGGTAATGCAGAGCACGGCACTGAGGATCTTCTGGACACGACCTTGTTCGGCAAACAGGAATACCCACGGTAACGCTAGAGCAAGATGCAGCGGCCTACTGACCAGATTTGGCACCAGACCGCTGAAAATCAACGCAAGATGAAACACGACGCTCAGAGCACCCAGAAGAATCCAGGCAGGTGATGTTCGCACCTGATTATTGTGCCTCGTTGTACTGACTATTGAGCGGGCAGCGCGATTCCTGCTTCTCCGTAATAACGGGCAGCTCCTGCATGTATCTCAGTGGGGATATTAGCCAGCATATCTGCTGAAACAGCGGCCCACCAAGCCGCACCCTCTGCCATGTTTTCGCGCTGCTCCCAAAATGTTTTAGTCAGAGTGTATGCCGCGGCCTCATCCATATCACTGGTGCTGTATGCGGCAACAGGCAACGAGGTGGTGACAATGTCAGATTCCTGGCCTGTGTAGGTGCCAGCAGGAATGACGAGTCGTGTGCGCTTGGTTTGCGCAATCTGATCATCAGTGAATGACAGCACCCTGATACCCGTACCAGCTGCGGCTTCAATCACATTGGGGGCCGGGTAGCTTCCAGCCGTCACAAATGCATCGATCTGTCCGTTTTTTAGCGCGGCAACCGCGTTGGAAAGCTCAACTTCGGCAATCTCCACCTTGCCTTCCAAACCAAAAAGCGCAAGATACTTGGCACCTTCGGATGCGCCAAAACTGCCCTTACCGAGCAAAAGCGTTTTACCCTCCAGGTCGGCAAATGTCTCAATACCGCTGTCTTTTCCAACAACAAAATGCATGGTAAGAGAAGGGATGGGAAACAGTGCTCTTATAGCGTCGAATTTCGGGTTGGATTTACCTTCGAACATGGCCTTGCCATTGCGCGCCAGCGAGACAAGCGCTGGCGGGGTGGTAAACACGTAGTTACCCGCTCGAACAGCAGATTCCATGACATTTTGTACTGAACCCTGACTCTCTTCTACAGTGACGATAATGTCGCCTTTGGTGCCGGTTTTAATGGCCTCTGCAAGCTGTACACCCATTTGATAGTACGAGGAGCTTGATTTCGCCGACTTGTAAGTCACTCGTGTTTCGGCTTGGGCATGGTTAGCCGCGAGCGCAAGTACGCTGATTAACGATACTAATAGTCTGATCCGCATAATCGTGTTGTTTTCCAGTTGTTCAGTGAGAAACGAGAGCCTGACCAATAGCCCGGAACCAGACAGTGATAAGGCGTCTGGTCGTCCGGGACCCCGTGTTGACAATTACATCGCACCTAATGTCAGGCTAACATCCGGTTGGATCATTAGCCTACCACCGTCCCTCGCTCTTGACCCGGCGATAGCTCTTCCAATGGCCAGCGCGGCTTGACGTTGATCGCCAGATCATCGCGCTCACCGCGCATCAGCCTGCCGGAACCTGCCAACGCAATCATGGCACCGTTGTCGGTACAGAATTCCAGCCTGGGGTAGAAAACGCTCAATTTTCCTTGTCCCTGCAAGGTGTCAGCCGCGAAACGCAGCGTTCGATTTGCGCTGACACCACCGGAAATAACCAGTCGTGTGCGGCCACTTTGCTGCAGTGCGCGGACACTTTTACCAAGAAGAACATCCACTACGGCAAGCTCGAATGCGGCCGCCAGGTCGGCCATGAAAAGCTGTCGTTCCGGGTCGGTACCTTCAAAGGCTTTCCAGCGGGTTATTGCCGCCGTTTTCAATCCACTGAAGCTAAAATCCAGATTGGGTCGGTTCAGCATTGGTCGCGGCAAACTGACCTTTGCGGCGTTACCTGATTGAGCCAGCATGGAAAGCGCCGCACCTCCCGGATAACCCAGCCCCATCATCTTGGCAGTTTTGTCGAAGGCCTCACCAGCAGCATCGTCGATGGTTTCGCCCATCAGGGTGTAGTCACCTAAGCCTTTTACATCGATCAATTGCGTGTGACCACCTGACACCAGCAGGCAAACCAGCGGAAAAACCGGGGGGGACTTTTCCAGCATAGGTGCTAGCAGATGGCCCTCCAGATGATGAACGCCCAACGCCGGAATGCCCAGCGACCAGGCCAGGGAGCGCGCCATCATTGCCCCTGTCAGCAATGCCCCGGCCAATCCAGGCCCACGTGTATAGGCGACATTATCGATCTGTGACATCTCCAGACCCGCCATGGCGCAAACTTCACGCGTCAAAGGCACGAGACGTTTCACGTGATCGCGCGAAGCAAGCTCCGGCACAACTCCGCCATACAGGGCGTGTAGATCGATCTGGCTGAACAGAGTATGTGCCAGCAACCCTCGCTCGCTGCAATACAACGCTAAACCAGTCTCGTCACAGGAGCTTTCCACCCCAAGGGTTATCATCGGCTTCAAATAATTCACTCGTGATTTGAATTTCTGGCACGAAACAAGTTATCATAGAGGGCTTTCCATCGTTCAGCCTCATAGCTAAGCAGAGTATTCATTAATGCCTTCAGTAAGAGTTAAAGAAAACGAGCCCTTCGAGATGGCCCTGCGCCGCTTCAAACGCTCATGTGAAAAAGCCGGTGTCCTGACTGAAACACGCCGTCGCGAGTTCTACGAAAAGCCTACAACAGAACGCAAGCGTAAAGCAGCCGCAGCTGTAAAACGCCATCAGAAGAAGGTATCGAAAGAATCTTCACGTCGCGTACGACTTTACTAGACACGCAAGGCTGTAACGGCGACCGGATGCTAATTCATGTAGCACCCGGTACCACCACGATCTGGCTGGTTCTGACCGACCTCGTGTGAACGCTCCATCCGTCTCACGTCTGCAGAACTGAGCCGGACTGCACACGAGAGCAAGACCAATGAGCGACACACGACAGCGTATCCTGGACGATATCAAAACAGCCATGAAGGCTGGAGACAAACCGCGCCTAGCTGTATTGCGCCTCATGTCCGCAGCAATCAAGCAACGCGAAGTCGATGAACGCATAGAGCTCGATGAAGAAAACGTCATCGCTATACTCGACAAAATGCTCAAGCAACGTCGCGAATCAATAACCCAATACTCACAGGCGGGTCGGGACGACCTAGTTGCTCAGGAACAGACTGAATCCGAGCTGATCCAGACATACTTGCCTGCCCAGCTCTCCGATGAGGAAATCAACCAGATAGTTGATACGGCAGTAAGCGATTCAGGCGCGGCTTCCGTAAAAGACATGGGCAAGGTCATGGGTTTGGTCAAACCACAGATGCAAGGCCGCGCAGACATGGCAAGCGTAAGCAAAACCATTAAAGCCAAACTCAACGCCTGAACAGTTTTCGCCAGCAGATGCAAGCACTGGCAGCTTTTTCGACTACATGCTTTTGTTGAACATCAGGGCATGCCGGAAGATATTGAAAAACCAGCGCAGAATATTGGCGTAATTGAACATCACCTGCCTGGGGTAAGCAAATGGACATTTCAGACAACAGGGTGCTGATGCAGGTCTGCTCTATCGTCACAACCCTGCCAGGAACTGCTTTTACACTGTAGCCAAACGAACTCAAGGGCAACCTCAGAGAACAATCTATGAGTGACATGACGTTTCAGTTTCTCGATCTGCCGCGTAAGGATCCAAAAAAGATCCAGGCCCCGGTTCGGATCAAGCACTTCAAGGAAATCTACGGACAGTTCAATCCGGAGAAAGCGGCAGCACAATCTGCCCGATGCCTGTCCTGTGGCAACCCTTACTGCGAATGGAAGTGCCCTGTTCACAATTACATACCCAACTGGTTAAAACTGGTTGCAGAAGGCAATCTTTTCGAAGCTGCAGAAATGTCGCACAAGACCAACTCCTTACCCGAGATGTGCGGCCGCGTTTGCCCGCAGGATCGTTTGTGTGAAGGCGCTTGTACTCTCAATGACGGGTTTGGTGCTGTGACCATCGGCTCGATTGAGAAGTACATTACTGACGAGGCGTTGAAACAAGGTTGGCGACCCGACATGTCAGCCGTGACACCAACGGGCCATAAAGTGGCTGTTATAGGTGCTGGCCCTGCCGGGCTGGGTTGTGCCGATGTGCTGACGCGAAACGGCATCAAGGCAGTCGTTTATGACAAGTATTCAGAAATCGGCGGGCTGCTTACCTTTGGCATTCCACCATTTAAACTTGAAAAAGAAGTTGTTTTCACGCGGCGCGACATCATGGAAGAGATGGGCGTGGAATTCGTACTCAACACCGAAATTGGCAAGGACATTCCCTTTCAGACTTTACTGGACAACTACGATGCAGTATTTCTGGCAATGGGCACTTACACCTCAATGCGTGGTGGATTTCCCGGTGAAGATATGAACAACGTTCATGAGGCACTTCCCTACCTGATCTCCAACGTCAACTACCAGTATGACTGGGACACTGACGAGGACCATTTCGTTAACCTCAAAGACAAACGCGTTGTGGTTCTGGGCGGAGGCGATACCGCGATGGACTGCAACCGAACCTCTATCAGGCAAGGCGCTGCCTCTGTGACGTGTGCCTACCGACGAGACGAGAAAAATATGCCCGGCTCCCGGCGCGAAGTTAAAAACGCCAGGGAAGAAGGCGTCGATTTTCTCTGGAACCGCCAGCCGGTAGAAATTGTTGGCGATCAGAATGGCAACGTGACAGGCGTAAAAGTTGTCACCACAGAGCTGGGACAGCCTGATGCCAGAGGACGCCGCATGCCGGAAGTGGTGAGAGGTACCGAAGAAATCATTTCCGCTGATGCCGTTTTAGTGGCCTTCGGGTTCCGCCCCAATCCGGCAAGCTGGTTTGAGGAGTTCGGCATCCAGACTGACGAAGGCGGTAGAGTCCTCGCACCCGAGAAAGGTGACTATATGCACCAGACGACCAATCCACAGGTATTTGCCGGTGGTGATATGGTTCGAGGTTCAGATCTTGTGGTAACTGCAGTTTTCGAGGGCCGTAATGCGGCCGAAGGAATCGCTCAATATCTCAATACTGTACCTGCCGTTTCCGCAGAACCTCAGGTAGCATAGCAACACACAGCCGCGCATCACTCGTGCCTTTGATTGATCGGGCTAACCGGCAAAGAACAAGCAACAATGACCGCAGAACTAAAGAACGATCTTTACTTACGCGCCCTCAACCGTGAAGAGGTATCCCGGACCCCCGTATGGGTCATGCGACAAGCAGGTCGTTATCTGCCTGAATACCTGAAGGTACGCAAACAGGCTGGTGATTTCATGAGCCTGTGCAGCAACCCCGAGCTTGCTTGCGAGGTCACGCTGCAACCCATTGATCGATTCAATCTGGATGCGGCAATTCTGTTCTCGGATATTCTCACCATACCCGATGCCATGGGCTTGGGGCTGCATTTCGAGGCAGGCGAAGGTCCAAAGTTCTCCAACCCGATAAAAACAGCGGCGGACGTAGAAAAACTACCGATCCCTGACCCCAACGACTCTCTGCGTTATGTAATGGATGCCGTCAGCACCATCCGCAGAGAACTGAATGGTCGGGTACCCCTGATCGGATTTTCCGGCAGCCCCTGGACGCTGGCGACGTACATGCTTGAGGGTGGTGGCACAAAAGACTTTGCGAAAGTCAAAGGCATGTTGTTCAGTGAGCCAGCCACATTGCACAAACTGTTGGACAAGACGGCCCAGTCGGTAATCAGTTACCTTAATGCACAAGTTGAAGCCGGTGCTCAATCACTGATGGTTTTCGATACCTGGGGTGGTGTTCTTGCACCTGCAAATTATCGCGAATTCTCCTTGCGCTACATGCAACAAATAGTTGATGGACTGACCCGTGAAGCCGACGGTCGTAAAGTACCTGTCGTGTTGTTTACCAAAAATGGTGGACAATGGCTGGACATTATGGCAGACACCGGCTGCGATGGATTAGGTGTTGACTGGACAACAGACCTGTCCGATGCCAGAGCGCGCACAGGTGATCGAGTGGCATTGCAAGGCAACCTTGATCCTTCTGTTTTATATGGCTCTCCGGAGAGTATCCGAACTGAAGTCAAACGTGTTCTTGACAGCTATGGTTCCGGACCTGGCCATGTCTTCAATCTGGGCCATGGCATTCATCAGCATGTGAATCCTGAAAATCTTGCCGTTATGGTGGAAGCTGTTCGAACATTGAGTGCCCGATAGTTTCTGTCGTGCAACTTATAGCGTTCGGAGCATTTTGACTCGCGTAACTCAGGGACAGAATCTGCACGAGCGTCACCATATCAAACGCTCGGCGCGCTCCGAAGTTGTAATGTATTTCCCGTACTGAGGAATTGATACGACATGAAATACAGCTTCATAATTTTCGACATGGATGGAACGCTGGTGCAGAGCGAAGACTGCGCATCGCAGGCACTGATTGATGTTATCCCTGATCTCAATGACTCTGCTGCAGAAGTCACAGAGCGCTATAAGGGAATGCGTCTTGCCGAAATATTTTCAGATATTGAGCGTCGGATACCCGGAGCAATTCCAGATAAATGCCTTGAGCTATATAGAGAACGCGAAGAAGCACTTTCGCGCACAATGATCACTCCTAGCGATGGAGTAGAAACGTTATTGTCGGAACTTAAGCTAGAACGGTGTATAGCCTCAAATGCACCCGTTGAGAAAACCCGTCGTTCACTGGAGATCTGCGGTATTTCTCATCACTTCAAAGACAACGTTTATAGTGCCTATGAAGTTCAGGCCTGGAAACCAGATCCAAAACTGTTTTTACACGCAGCAGCTTCTCATAATAGAAACCCCACTGATTGTCTGGTGCTGGAGGATAGTGTTGTTGGCATTAAAGCTGCGCAGGCCGCCGGCATGCACCCGGTGTTCTACGCACCACATGAACCAACACAGGAAATTGAAGGTATACCCACAATTTCAAAACTAGTGGACCTGCTGCCACTAATCACATAACGATCAGCCCCCGTCATTCCCGCGCACGCGGGAATCTCACACGCAATACACCAGATACCCCAAGGGCACCTGATCGATCTCCGCCTCCGCGGAGATGACAGGTTTTTTTTAACCGGTGAAAGCAACCTCCAACCTACTCTTCATTAACAGCAAGCTTCACCCCGGTTCCCGATGGGCGCTATGTTCTTTCCGCTTTCGCTACGGATGACGCTCGTAGCACCGTTGTAGCAACGGCTGAATTTCACGGCACTCAAACAGGTGAAGGCGGCCCTGTTCCACCAACAGGTAAATCCGTTGTCTCAGACTATGCCTATGTCATGACATTCGAGCGGAATAAAATCCGCCACATGACCAAAATTTGGAATGATGTGCACGCGCTACGCGGTCTCGGCTGGGCGTAATGCGTTGGCGCATTTTGGCGCTGTTGTTTCTGTCCCAACGTATCCGAGATAAAGCTTGGCCCGGGACATCACTTACATGACATCTGACCTCCAATACACGCCACTATTGCGGAGCGAAATAAATGAGCTTGCCAAGGCCTTACTTTACGAAGAAGTCTACGAGTTCATTGGAGGACTCCCGACGGAAACTGATTTTGCTAACGCGCTCCTCAATGCTCTGAACGGTCCACCTCCAGAAGTTTATGGTGAAAAATGGATTAATTACGTCGCACGACTGACACAAACCGGAGAGCTGATCGGTCGCTTGGAAGCAACAATCCACGACGGCTTGGCTGAAGTAGCGTTTCTCTATAGCCCCGCGTTTTGGGGGCGAGGTTATGCGTCCAAGGGAGTGACATGGTTGCAAGAGCATATGCTGGAATACGGTCAAATATCATCACTTTGGGGAACGGCACACCCAAAGAATATTCGGAGTGCTGCTCTGCTCGATAGGCTTGGATACTCCAGAGTAACAACGGAAGACATACCAAACCTGTACTCGTATGATGTTGGCGATACTGTCTTTCGCAAAGATATACTGTGAATGCCTTATGCCTTATGCCTTATGCCTTAACCCAGCGTAGCTAGATCACTCGAACAATTGCAGGCCGAATGTTTTGCCTGCAGTTTACCGACATGTCAATAGCAACGACTAACACGTCGTCGCAGTCTTTGATGCATTAATCGACACTTACAAATTTGCATACGCAAGTGCTGTCGTCTACACAGTACATTATATGCCGTGGATACGTACAATCTTCAACGGATTTTCAAGCCAATCATCCCGTAGTACTGCACTCCATCCTCCACTACACGGTTGCGAGCGGAAACCCAATATTTACCGGGATCTCTCGCTGAACGAGCAATCAATCTGATGTAGTAAGTGTCATCTGGCAGCTGTGACTCATCGATCAGTTGCTTTACGGTTCCCTCTGTATCCGGGATATCGTTGAGCTCTACCGCAATGTCGTCGGGCTCAAAGAATTTGCTCGTCGCTATTTGCAAGTCATAGCTCAAAGCATTGCCGGTAGGGTCATAGGCAGATTGCCAACTGATCTTCCAACGACCGTCTTCCAACTCTGGCGCATACAGTGTTGGCGGGATAGGAACACTGAAATCTTCCTGCACCACTTTGGTGTTATGCCTGATTGTTCTTGTGAACGATGGCATGTTGCTGTATTCCGGATTGAACTCACTGTCTGGCAGACGTCTCTCCAGGGGTTCAATTAATCGGACATTGTGAGTTGACAGCTCAGTGACAATGGCATCATCAAGATAATTCTGCCTTAGATGATTTATGGCCAGCAGCAGTTCATCGTGAATCCCCGGCTGTCTATAAAACTCTTCCATGAACACATTGGCGGCACTCAATGCATAGCCGTACTTCGTACGTGTTTTTAGATCTACGTTTGTATACGAATCACCGTCCGGCAACTGCCAGCGGGCAAGGGTTGCATCGTAATCCCAGGGAATAAAGTAAAACGTCTCCGAGTCCGAAGGGTTATAGAGAATAAAATTGTGCCGCGTAGCATCGTCTTGCTTGAAAAGCAGATTAACGGCCATCCACGCAAGCACGTTATTTCGGTTGAAGTACTGGTCAAGCACCGACTGAAACGTGCGCTGTGGATCGTGCAAGGCTGTTAGCATAGCAACCAGTGCCCGATGATCCTTGCCTTCTTCTATTTCGAGACTGCTTTCAAATCTGTCATCGTCAAGGGGCTCACCTTCCTCATTAACCTGAACGTCAGCAAGATCAGCCAGGCTGAAGCTGAAGTTTTCTGCCTTATAAAGATTGCCGTCCTTATCCAGCCCACGTACCTCCAGATAATCATCATTTATACGTTCTACATGAGTGTACAATCCATAATCAACCGGGCCTTCTTCATCATCAATCCAGAGATTGACAAACTGGGTACGAAAACTTGGTAGATGCGGCACGCGACTCATAAGGTCCATGGCAAGCTTGTTACGCATACGACTGGACTCGAAAGGATGCTTGTTGAGTTGCAGGTAGCGCTCACCGCGCCACAAATCCCTTTTGCTATCAAGCTTGATACGAAACGATTTTTGCGCTGCCTGACGCGACCCACCGCCACGCAAACGTAGTTCGGCATTATTGACCAAGCCATCATCTGCAAAGTCATCACTCATAAAGTGCACGGGTATGTCCACTTTCAGATCATCATTCGGGTCGGTGTCATCAAGGACGTCAGCAAGTGTGCATCCGGATAAATCATCCTCCGTGCAGGTTCCCGATTCGGTGGCCGTGCGTATATTTACCCGGATGACATTGATCGGATCATAACCGTTCTCCAGATAAATGCTTCGCTCCAGCTGGAGATCATTGGGCAACGGCGAAAAGACATCAGCAACGACCGGTGGCCGCACGACCGGTGGCTGCAAGACAGGCGCTTGACTCCCGGAATTATCGATGCTTCCCCGGGCGACTACACCACCCTGTGCATCAAGAGCAACCAGCTCGTAGCGATGATTCTCACCACGCTGACGCCCGGAATCAAAAAAACTTGTACCCAACGTCTGGGATATTCGCTGGGTATCACGAAATATTTCCGTAAGAACAGCACCCTCAGGACGTTCCCAGAACAACTCGGCGGCAGTGCGCGAATAAACAATAATCGTCAATTCAGAGAAACCATTTTCAGTGACAGGCGCTGGTTCTGGTTCTGGTTCTGGTTCTGGTTCTGGTTCTGGTTCTGGTTCTGGTTCTGGTTCTGGTTCTGTTCCCGGAACTGGCTCCGCTTGACCTTTTGTTGTCGCAGTTAACGATGCCGGATTCGACTCGCTTTTTCCATCCTCAAGCGCTGTAACTTCAATGCGATACTGCCGCCCCTTCTCCAGACCATCTATATAACGACTGATACCGTCAGTGGTACCGTGCAAACTGCCGTCAACGTAGACGTTGTAAGAGATCGATGCAAATGACACTCTGTCCCAAAAGACCTCGAGCGACTTTCTTGAGTACACAATAGATCGCACGCCAGTAGGCGCAGCTGTTTGATTAACTCCCGGATCAACCGGATCAACCGGATCAACCGGATCAACCGGATCAACTGGATCAACTGGATCAACTGGAGTAGACGATGACGGGTCCCCGGCGATAAAGGCAATAGATGACGTTTGCGAACGGTTACCTTCATTATCAACAGCCGTCACCGAAGCTTCGTATCGCCTCCCGGGGATAAAGTCCTTGCGGTAATAACTAAGCTGATCGAGGGTACCTAACGAGGTGCCATCCAACGTCAGTTCATAACCAACTACGACCACGTTATCACTGGATCTCTCCCAGAAAATTTCTGCAAATTCGGGTGAGTAAATTTCCACGCGCAACTGCGCAGGTTGTGTTGGCGGACTGGCAAAGGCTGTGGCCCATGAAAAGTTGAGTAGAATCAAAACAGCAATTCTAAACATTTGCCCGGGAACATCCATGAAAGCGGTGTTCATACTCGGCGTGCCTGTGGTTATGGCTGGAAGAGGACGGCGGTGATACTGTAATGCAAAACGATACCACTACCGACTTCCGCACGCCGCTCCAAAATCATGCCAACTGTTACAAACGGTAATTATTGACAAACAATACGACAAGGATAAGCGACATAAGAGGGAATGCATCGACAACACAGCTACCAGCAGCGAAATTCAACACGCTAACGATGAAACAAATTGCAGAACTGCACTATAAAACTGGTAGGTACTGTTCTTTCAAATTGGACGATGAAAGTGAGCCCGAAGGCTCGCGGACTTAAATAAAACTAAAACAACGAATCCACTTCCTTGACCTTCTCTTTTCTGGTTTTCTGCACAGGTGCTGCCTGCCCATTGGCACTTTGCGACTCAATCGCCTCTGCTCGCTGGATAGACTCTTCGTCAGGCATATACTCTTCCATAAAAAGCTCGAAGATCGTGTTTTCTCCCGCTGCAGGCTCGCCAGTGTCTTTATCGACTCGCACACGCTTGATGCCTTCGGGCTCAGTGAACTCTTTTTCCGGAGTACCAGCAATCGTGTTGGCCATGAACTCTGTCCACATCGGCAAGGCTGCAACCCCACCTGCCTCGCCACGTCCAAGTGGATCAAGGCCATCTGACCCTATCCACGCAGACGCCACAACATCACTGTTGTAACCAACAAACCAGGCATCAAGCTGATTGTTAGTGGTCCCTGTCTTCCCTGCTAGATCCGATCGCTGCAGCGCTTCTCCAGCGCGTCGTGCGGTACCTCGTTGGACAACTTCACGCATGATGCTGGTCATTAGATAGGCATTCCGAGCATCAATGACCCGCGGCGCATCAACAGTATCCAGCAATACCTTTTTAAGTTCGATACTGGCTGCCGCGCTTTCTTCAGCAGTAGCGTCTTCATCCATAAGAGCTGCAAGAGTGGCATCAGCGGCAATGGCAGCACCCTGATCCGGTTCCAGACTATCTGCGGTTTCTGCTTGCATTTCGGCTTGCAGCGGATTGACAAACCCCGGATCGCAGTCGTCACACAAGACAACCTTGGGTGTGCTGTATAAAACGTTTCCACGCGGATCTTCAACCCGCTCGATGAAATGGGGAGGCACTTTGTATCCGCCATTGGCAAATACGGAAAAAGCGGAACTCAGCTCAATAGGGGTGACCGTTGCACTACCCAGCGATAGAGATAGATCCGGCGGCAAGTTCTGTTTTGCAAAACCAAATCGCTGCGCGTAATCGACAGCATAGGGAATACCAATCTGTCGCAATACACGCACTGACACAAGATTTCGCGACTTTACAAGCGCTTCACGAAGACGTGTAGGCCCGAAAAAGCGCCCACTGTAATTTGAAGGGCGCCACTCACCTTCCAATGCATCATCATGAAAGACAACCGGTGCGTCGTTGTAGATCGTAGCCGGTGTATCACCCGCATTCAAAGCCGCAGAATAAATAAAGGGTTTAAACGTAGAGCCCGGCTGACGTCTGGCTTGAGTGGCCCGATTAAATTTACTGCGGTAATAATCATATCCACCAACCAGTGCAGTGATCTCTCCAGTCGACGGCTCGATGGCGATAAACGCCCCTTCCACCCCAGGTTCCTGAACAAAACGCACCGTGCCATCTTCACGCATCTGCAGAGCGATAACGTCACCGACCGCCAGAACTTGATTAACATCGGTAACCTCATCGCCCTTGCTATCAATCGTTAATCGCTCACGTGCCCACTCGATGTCTTCGAAAGGCAACACGTATTCACCACCTGATGCGGCCACAACAGTGGCTGTATTGTCCTGAAGGCTCATGACAGCAGCCGGTTCGAGATCACCAGGTGTACCCAGCTCACCCAGCTTCTCCAGCAGCACTTCACGTTCAGCCAGGGTTTGTGTATCAAGCTGGTCAATGGGACCGACATAACCATGCCGGCGCTCGTAATCATATAAAGCGTTGCGTAATGCAAGATTTGCCGAACGCTGCTCCGAAGAGCGAATAGAGGTAAAAACGTTATATCCGGCGTTAGCCCAGTTCTCACCAAATAGTTGCTCTACTCGTGAACGCGCCATCTCACCCACGTAATGGGCTTCGGCGTCGGGCTTGGCATAATGTATCTTTGCCGTAACTTCAGTAGCCTTGGCTGAATCGTAAGTTGCCTGATCGATCATGTTCAACGCCAGCATGCGTCCCAGAACATAGTCTCGACGTAGCAGTGCCCGCTCGGGGTTAACCACCGGGTTATATCGCGACGGGGCTTTCGGCAAACCTGCCAGCATCGCCGACTCCACCACATCCAGATCGCTGATGCTCTTACCATAATAGACTCTGGTAGCCGCGGCAAAACCGTAAGATCGATTACCCAGATAGATCTTGTTTACATAGAGCTCCAGGATCTGATCCTTGGCAAGCTCGTTCTCAATTTTAAATGAGAGGAATATCTCACGTATTTTTCGATCGTACGTGCGTTCATTGGACAGAAAGAAGTTTCTGGCCACCTGCATGGTGATGGTACTGCCGCCCGGCCCTTTGCGGCCTGTCTTTATAAGGTGGAATACAGCGCGCGCAAGCCCTTGCCAGGCAACGCCCGGATGAGAATAGAAGGTTTGGTCCTCGGCCGCGATAATCGCGTTTTTGAGGCTTTCCGGTACCTGTGAAATCTGCACAGGTTCTCGACGCTTTTCTCCGTATTCGGCAATGAGATCTCCGTCAGCTGTGTAGATACGCAATGGCATCTGCAACTGGACCTCGCGCAGAAGCTGCACGTCGGGCAAGTCTGGCGCAATCGTGTAATACAGATAACCAACCCCCATTGCGCCGAGAATGCCAAGTGAAACGCCAGTAATGGCAAGCCATTTGAATAGCTTTGCGAGCCAGCTGCTCTTTCTGACCCCGGCGGAAGTTCCCATAGAAGAACTTTCGCTGGATCGCCTAGAGCGACGGCGTCGGCGTCTTGAGTTGTTTGAGTAAGGCATTGGATTGCCGATACGCGAGTGGATTCCGCAAATTATATCAATTGCCGGCGGCGCAAAAGTAAAAGTTGTCCGGCACTTTTGCAATCCGACGGCTAATCCAGTCTTCAACTTTATAAAGGTGCCGGAATTCTGCCACAAATACAGTATTTCGTTCCTGAACCCAATCCAACACGGTCAACTAACGCACTTTCTGGAGAAATGTGACCCAAATCGCGAATTAAGCCGAGAAAACCTCGACTGGCCCTAAGGGAATTCGCAATACGGGCGCTAAACTTGACATGGCACTCAAAATATCATCCCGAAACGCAGGCCTTATCGGTCTGGACATCACCGCGACTTCGGTCAAGCTCCTGGAGCTGAGACCCACCAAAAAGGGTTTCAAGGTGATCAGCTACACCGTTGAGCCGTTACCGGCAAACGCGGTGAATGAAAAGAACCTGCAGGATGTAGAAGCTGTCGGCGATGCAATTCGTCGCGCAGTCAAACGTTCCGGCACGCGCACCAAGGCCTGTGCAGTAGCTGTACCGAGCGCCATGGTGATCACCAAAGTGATTCAGATGCACAACGATCTGAAGGATCACGAGATGGACGCCCAGATTCAACTCGAAGCGGACCAGTACATCCCCTACGCTCTTGAAGAAGTCAATCTTGATTTTCAAGTCATGGGCCCATCCGAGGATGCCGAGGGCATGGTCGACGTACTTCTCGCCGCATCGCGCAGCGAAAATGTCGAAGATCGTACCGCTGCAGCAGACATCGGGGGCCTTGATGTGAAGATTGTCGACGTTGAGCCCTACACAATGGAGGGGGCTTTTCAGCTCATCAAACATCAGATTCCAAACGAAGGTATGGACCAGACGGTTGCCATACTGGATGTTGGTGCAAGTATGACGAGTCTTTGCGTTCTTCGCGATCAGCAGCTCATCTATACCCGCGAGCAGCCCTTTGGAGGTAAGCAGCTAACCGAAGAGATCATGCGTCGGTATGGCCTCTCATACGAGGATGCGGGACGGGTGAAGCGCGTTGGTGGACTGCCAGACAACTATGACCCTGAAGTCCTGACACCATTTCGTGACTTGATGGTTCAACAAGCCAATCGCTTTCTTCAGTTCTTCTTCTCAGCTGACAAGAACGACTATGTCGACCAGATCGTACTTGCCGGAGGCTGCACAGGCATAGCCGGTGTGGACGAGCTGATCGAACAGCGAATCGGGACACCCACTGTAATCGCCGACCCGTTTGCCGAAATGAGCGTGGGCTCGGATATTCCATCACAACGACTTAAGGATGATGGCCCAGCCATGATGATTTCTTGCGGTCTCGCCATTCGAGGGGCCGACCTATGACACGCATTAATTTACTTCCCTGGCGCGAAACGCACCGGATTGAGAAGAACAACGAATTCTACGTTGTTCTGGGTCTTTGTATGTGCCTGGCAGGGGCCGTTGGTTTTGGTGGATTTAAATTTGCACAAGACAAGGTCAACTTTCAGGATCAACGCAACAACCGCCTGAATACCGAAATAGCACTACTTCAGGAAGAGCTGAAAGAGATCAAGGAACTTGAAGAGACAAAGAACAATCTGCTCGCTCGCATGGAAATTATCCAGCAGCTTCAAGGACAACGTCCGCAGATCGTTCACACGTTCCACGAAATTGCATCGCGTATCCCTGATGGTATCTACCTGACGGCCATGAAACAAAGCGGTTCCACGCAACTGGTTCTCGAAGGCCAGGCTGAATCGAATGCCCGAGTATCTGCACTGATGCGGCGCATGGATAGAAGTGAATATTTCAAGAACCCGCGACTCGATGTCATCGAAACGGGTTCAAGTGACGGAATCTCATCATTCAAGCTAAGCATCATTCAGGATCGACCAGAGAACGAGTCGGAGTCTAACGATGGGATTTAGCACAACATTCAGCGACTTGCAAAAGATCGATGGCGAAGATTTCAAGCGCATCGGTACTGCACCAGTTGCCTTACGCGCAGTACTTGTCATTTTGGCTTGTGCCGCAGTTATCGGTGGAATGACTCACCTGATGATAAAGCCACAATTTGACAAACTGAAGGTTGTTGAAGCAAAAGAGGTGCAGCTTCGTCAGACCTTCGACAATGAACAGGCAAAAGCTGCAAACCGTACGGCTTACGTCGAACAGCTTGAAGAGATGAAAAAGACGTTTAACGTCATGCTTCGCCAACTACCCAACAAGACAGACATTGAAAGCCTACTGGTTGATCTTTCGCAAACCAGTGTCGCAAGCGGTCTTGAAGTACAGTTCTTTAAACCCGAAAACGAAGTGCCACGTGAGTTTTACGCTGAATATCCAATACGCATAAGCGTCACTGGCCAATACCATCAGTTCGGGAAATTCATCAGCGGACTGGCTGCTCTTCCACGAATCGTTACGTTAAGCAACATTGACATAAAGGATTCGGGTGTAAGAGCACGCAACGGTGCAGCAAACTCTGGCAACAAATTGAAGATGGATTTGATGGCAACCACTTATCGATATATCGAGGAGGACGAATAAGCCATGCAACGGTTGAAACTCATACCGCTGTTCGGTTTCACGGCATTACTCACCGCTTGTGGTGGTGATATGTCGGACCTCGAACTTTTTATCGATACAACCAAACAGGCACATCACGGCAAGGTTGACCCCTTGCCTGAATTTCCGCCTTACCAGACATTCAGCTACGAAGCGCTGGATATACGGGATCCGTTCCGGCCGCAGACCGACATTTCAACATCTGTCATTGCAGCTGAAACGGAATACAGCGGGCCACGCCCGGAAGCAACACGTCGACGTGAACCGCTGGAAAGCTATCCAGTGGATTCATTAAAAATGGTCGGCTTATTGCAGCAGAAGTCACAGACATGGGGGCTTGTAAAGGACCCGGAGGGCACTATCCATCGTGTCCAACCAGGAAATTTCGCCGGTCAGAATCACGGCAGAATTACTCAAGTTTCAGAAACCAAAATTGATATCGTCGAACTCGTTCCCGACGGTCTCAGCGGCTGGGTCAATCGCGATGCAAAGCTCGCGATGGCCGAAGACTAGATGAACTCGGAGATTACGTTGAAAATGCAAGTCCGTGAATACACGACCCGACTCAGCCAGGCAGGAACTCGCAACGCAGTACGTGCTGCAAGTGTTCTGCTACTGGCAGGACTGGCCTTCGCAGGCCAGATACAAGCAGCAGCCAATTCATTGGTCGACATTACGCATGTCACGCTGCCAGGCAACAAACAACAGCTGGCGCTCACACTTAGCGGGCCTGCTAATGCGCCTAAGTCTTTTACTATCGACAACCCGGCGCGAATTGCGTTGGACTTGCCCGATACCAGTAACGATATGGATGAAAAGCGTATCGCCATCAGCTCGGGGTTGTTGCAAAACGTAACAACAGTTGAAGCCGGCGGCAGAACACGCGTCGTCATCAATCTTACCTCACTGGCTCCGTATACGACCTCTGTACGCGGCAACCAGTTACTGGTGACACTCGATGGTGATTCCAATGCGCCGACAGCACCGGTTACGCTGGCTCAGAACACTGAACAGGCAGCCCCTGCTGACTTCAGCGCAGGTCCCATAAAAGAACGCGTCAACCAGATCGAATCTCTTGACTTTCGACGTGGTCCAATGGGCGAAGGTCGGATCCTTTTCGACTTATCTTCAACAGGGATTGTAACTGACATGCGTCAGGAAGGTGGACGCGTGGTTATCGAGTTTCCCGATACACAACTGGCTGCCCAGTTGCAAAAGCGCCTGGACGTGATGGACTTCGGAACACCCATTCAGTTCATTGACGCTATCTCTAACAAGCGCGGATCAAAAGTTATTATTCAACCGGCAACGCAAGACTTTGAGCAACTCGCTTATCAGTCAGACAATCTGTTCACCGTTGAACTAAAACCGATGAGCCGTCAGGACATCGAGGAAAATCGTAAAAAGAAGTTTGGCTATGTTGGTGAGAAGCTGTCTCTTAACTTCCAGGACATCGAAGTACGCTCTGTTCTTCAATTACTGGCCGACTTCACCGATCTGAATATCGTAGTCAGTGACTCCGTTTCCGGAAAACTGACACTGCGCCTGAAGAACGTTCCCTGGGATCAGGCACTGGATATCATCCTGCAAACGAAAGCCCTGGGCAAACGTCAGGCAGGTAATGTCATCATGATTGCGCCAGCGGAAGAGATTTCTACCCGCGAACGTATTGAGCTTGAAGGCATGAAGCAGAAGACCGAGCTGGCTCCACTGCGTACCGAGTACTTTCAGGCAAATTATGCCAAAGCCTCTGAACTTGCATTGCTTCTGCAATCAAACACGGGTGGCATGCTGACAGAACGCGGTAGTGTAACCGTTGATGATCGTACCAATACTTTGTTGATCAACGATACAGTGGATCAGCTGGACGAGATTCGAGCTCTGGTTCATCGACTCGACGTACCTATCCGTCAGGTATTGATTGAATCACGCATCGTTATAGCTTCTGATGACTTCAACAAAGACATCGGTGTACGTTGGGGTCTTAACCGTAATACCGCCAACCCGGGCACCCCCGGAGTACCGGCTGAGGGATTTGCGTTATCCGGTAATGCTGCAGGTGTACAGGATCTACTCAACGGCGACAGCGTCGGACCAGGTCGATTCAACATCAACCTGCCAGGCAACAACGCTTTCGGGTCGCTGGGTGTCGCACTGGCAAAACTCCCCTTTGGAACCTTGCTTGAACTGGAACTGTCAGCCATGCAGGCGGAAGGTACCGGTGAAGTCATCTCCAGTCCTCGAGTCATTACAGCCAATCAGCACGAGGCCTACATTGAACAAGGTGTCGAGATTCCTTACCTTGAGGCCTCTTCAAGTGGTGCAGCTTCGGTTGCCTTCAGAAAGGCAGTACTTGGCCTGACGGTAACGCCACAGATCACACCTGACGATAGAATCGTGATGGACTTGCGAGTGAACAAGGACACAGTTGGTCAGATCTTCGGAGCGGGTTCTCTGCAAGTACCGAGTATCGATACAAGAGAACTCAGCACTCAGGTTCTTGTTGACAACGGTGAAACCGTTGTACTGGGCGGAGTATATGAACAGACTATTATCGACAAAGTGGACTTTGTACCATTCTTCGGCAAACTGCCTTTGATTGGTCGCATGTTCCAGCACACCACTAATCAGGATGAAAAGTCTGAGCTTCTGGTCTTTGTTACACCAAAGATCATCAAAGAGAACGTTTCTCTGAGCTACTAGCCAGAAAACGGAAGCCCCCACCTGAAAATCAGGCCGGGCTTCGAGCAAACCTGAAAAGCCCGCGATACGTCGCGGGCTTTTTTGTTTTGTTTAGGGCAAAAGGTCCGGTATCATTGAGACAACATAGCAACTGTCCGGATCATGACCAGCATTTTTCTAGTCGGCCCTATGGGCTCTGGCAAGAGCACGGTCGGACGGGCTCTTGCTCGTAAAATCAATTTCCGCTTCATCGACAGCGATCGGGAAATCGAAGCACGCTGTGGTGTCGATATCCCCACTATTTTCGAATACGAAGGTGAAAAAGGCTTTCGTGATCGTGAAGAACGCATCATCGACGAACTCAGCGCCCTGCCCGGCATCGTACTCGCCACCGGGGGCGGATCAATTCTTCGCGAAAACAGCCGTGATCGGCTGAAAAGTCGCGGTTGCGTGATTCTGCTGCAAGTCGATATCAAGGAACAATTGAGACGCGTGGCTTCTGATGCCAATCGCCCACTGCTGCAAACAGACGATCCCGAAGCACGCTTGCGTTCACTGATGCTGGAGCGAGAACCCATTTACAAATCTGTCGCCCACCTGATTGTGTCAACCGATTCGCGGCGCATGCACCATGTGGTAGCCCGAATCCTTCGGCAACTCCAGAAGCGGCAAGTTTGCCTGAAACAACCTACTCCGGAATCACGACAGTAACGGGCGAGTTGCAAACTCTGTTCGATCACCCCTTAACATACCTCTGAGTCGTCCTGCCATGCAAACCGTATCCATTGATCTAGGCCAGCGCAGCTATCCGATACATATTGGCAGCGACCTGATCGACCAGCGTGGTCTGATATCGCAACATGTGAAAGACCGGGCGATGATCGTCACCAACGAAACCATCGCACCACTTTACCTGGATCAGACACTGGCAAGTCTTGGAAACACACCATGTTCAAGCGTGATCCTTCCAGATGGTGAAGCCTACAAGAACCTGGACGAGCTCAATCGCATATTCAGCGCCCTGCTAAGCGAGAATTTCGATCGCGGCTGCACTCTGATCGCGCTGGGGGGAGGCGTGATTGGCGATATGGCAGGTTACGCCGCTGCCAGCTATCAACGTGGTGTCGATTTCATCCAGATACCCACCACTTTACTGGCACAAGTGGACTCATCAGTTGGCGGCAAAACGGCTGTCAATCATGCACTTGGCAAGAACATGATCGGAGCATTTCACCAGCCCATCGCCGTCATTGCAGATATGAATACGCTGGATACTCTCGAAGATAGAGAGCTGAAAGCAGGCCTGGCTGAAGTGATCAAATATGGATTCATCATTGATGCAACATTCTTCGCCTGGCTTGAAGACAATCTGGACGCCCTGCTCGCACGTGACAGACTCGCAACCGCTTACGCGGTAAAGCGCTCATGTGAAATCAAGGCAAGAATTGTCGAGCAGGACGAACGTGAACATGGTGTCCGGGCGTTGCTTAACCTGGGGCACACATTCGGGCACGCCATCGAAGCTGCATTGGGCTACGGCAAATGGTTACATGGAGAGGCCGTCTCCGCAGGCATCGCAATGGCCCTGGACACCTCTGAGCGCCTCAAGCTGATCGACGGGTCAACTCGCGAACGAGGCATAACATTGCTGAAGCGTTGCGGCCTGCCGATCGCCCCGCCCGATAGCATGACGCCAGAACTATTCCTGAAATATATGGCCAGAGACAAGAAGGTCACTGCGGGTGGTATCAGACTTATCTTGCTTGACGCTATCGGAAAATCTCACGTCACTGTGGATTTCGATCCAAAAGCCTTGCATGCAACACTTGAACACTTTGCAACATAATCAGACCGATTGACCAATCGGCGGACACTTTAACTGTGTCGCACGGTATGAGTGTCTATAGTAGTATCTTCATAAACAAGTGATTGGCTTTTACACCATGTCGGCACACGATGCATTAGACCACGACCACAGCGGTCTGCTGTCTGACGCTGCACTATCAGCTCTAAACCTGCACCATCAGCCGTTCAGTTCGCAACTGAGAGACGCGTCTGCGCCTGCAGACGGTGATGCAGACGCGGCAGCTGAGTCATTCACCGACGCGCTAATCGAAGAACAGCTGGCTGATATCAAGCAGGCGCTGATCACAGGGGACGATCTACTACTTATCCTGGGTGAAAACGGCTCTGGCAAAACCACGCTGGTGCAGCAGCTCAGTGCTAACAGCGGCCTGCGTATCCAGTGCTTCTCGGTAACCGGCAGCGAACGCTTCAGCACCTTAAATCTGTTCGCGGGCATGCTCGAGGCCTTCCAGAGAAGCCCGTCCCAAAAGCTCAAGGAAGTCCTTGATGAGCTAACTCCCTGCCTGCAATCCATGGCAGCCAGAAATACCTTAAGCGTCATAGTCCTGGATGACGCCCATAAGGTAAATCAGACAGAACTTACGCAATTGCTCAGTGGCATGCTGTACATGAACAGTCAGGATGAGACGCTGATAAGGATTGCCTTCGCAGCAACGAGCGATTTTGAAGACACCATTCCCGACCTGCTCCCTGAAGGAGCTGACTTGCCCTATTCCAGCCTGACCATCGAAGGCTTTTCGCCACCGAGAGCTGCCGCGTATCTAGACTATCGTCTAGGGCTAGCCGGTTTCGACCAGGAATTCCCGTTTACCGAGAGAGACATGGCAAGTCTGGTCGATCATAGCGATGGCCGGCCCAGCGAGCTTCACGCATTGACAGCAGATGTCCTGAATGAAAAATATGGTCGACTGGACGACGTGCCCAAAGAGCTCGTATCAGACAAGGGTGAAGGATTTCTGTCGTCACGCAAGGGAAAATTCGCCCTTGGAGCTGCCGCAACCCTGCTAATTCTGGGTGGATTATTAATGTTCCTGCCACAAGGCGAACAGCAGGACCGACGAGTTCCCGGCGAGCGAATCAATCTCGCCAACCAGGACTCAGCTTCCGAACCGCAAGCCCCCGAATTGAAGCTGATAGACACCAGCCAGTCCGGATCAGACGTCAACTCTCAGACTTCAACAGAAAACGCTGATGCGGCAACCAGCAATGCAGCAAGCCAGCAGACTACTCCTGAGGCGACGCCTTCAGAACCAGCGCCGACAGATTCAGACACATTGCGAGCACCAGCGGTCGATGCATCGGACACAGACAGCGAACCTGCAGATACCAGCAATAATGTCGAGGTACCTGCCAGTACAACAACCGAGCCGGAACCAACGAGTTCCGAGCCTATCGAAGAGACTGACGAGATCGCGGCAACCGACGCTTCAGAGAGTGACAGTACCGATGTCGCCTCCACCGACAATGACGAAGCTGTCACCGATGAGTCTGCCACGGAGCCCTTGACGGTTGCAGACACCGCGCCATCCGGACCAGACCAGACTACTGACGAAACTCCAACAGAGCAGGCCACGGCAACGGCTAACCAGACCGACAATCAGGAAGCTGATGTTGAAACTTCACCCGATACGACGGAAGACGCCTCAACCAATTCGGGACTGGAAGACCTGCTCGAGTCTCCCAACTGGGTGCTGGTGCAAAACGAGGAATATTTCACGATCCAGATGAGTGCATCCCGGGACCTGGCATCTGTACAAAATTTCCTGCGCCGGAATCCGCTGCCTCTCCCCAACTCGATATTCTCCTTCGAACGTGAAGGGGATATCTGGTTTGCGCTGGTGCATGGCATATTTCCAACGTTTTCCGAGGCACAGCGTGCCGTGGAGAGCATGTCGGATTCGGCCCAGCGCGATCAACCATGGATCCGCTCCATTACACGCGTTAAAGAAATTCTGCGTCAGGAATAACCTTTCCAACGGCTACAGCTTGCACGGAGAGTTAGCGCCCGAGGGTATTATTGATTACGAACGCAGAATCTCAGGATTTTGTCAGATCCGTACGTTTTCTCCTTCTCGTATGACTCGGTATAATTCCCGGCTGCCTGACGCCCACGCAGCGTTTCCAGACGTGCGTCAGGCAACCCTATTTCTGCACGGAACCCTCCGATCCTATGACTTACCTGGACAACCTTGCCGAGCATGGCCTTTACCAGCCAGAGTTCGAGCGTGACAACTGTGGCTTTGGCCTGATTGCGCAGATGGATGGTCGTGCCAGCCATTGGCTGGTCGAAACAGCGATTACCGCTCTGGGACGCATGACCCATCGCGGCGCAATCGGTGCTGATGGAAAGACGGGGGATGGCTGCGGCCTTTTGCTGAGAAAACCCACGGCTTTTCTTCGAAGAGCGGCAGAACAAAACAACATTGAGCCCGGCAGCGAATTCGCCACAGGTATCGTATTTCTTAGCAGGGATGCCCAAATTGCCGATATTGCCAAATCAACTCTGGCCAGGGAATGCGAGGCGCGTGGCTTGCAATTCAATGGCTGGCGAGCGGTCCCGACAGACCTGTCAGCCTGCGGGGAAGAAGCAAAACGCAGCGTCCCGCGCATCGAGCAAATCTTTGTATCCGCCACGGAGGAGATGGACTCGGCAGAGTTTAATCGACATCTTTTTGTTGCACGGCGCAAGGCAGAAATTACCCTTCGTGAGACAGATCCTGATTTTTACGTCAATTCGCTGTCCAGTGACGTAATCCTCTACAAGGGGTTGGTCATGCCCGAGTACCTTGCCAGCTTCTACACAGATCTGGAAGATCCGACACTGGTATCTTCTATCGCCGTTTTCCACCAGCGTTTCTCAACGAACACCTTGCCACAGTGGCGTCTGGCACAACCATTTCGGTACCTTGCACATAACGGCGAAATCAACACCATACAAGGCAATCGTAACTGGGCAAATGCGCGCGCTTCCAAGTTGCGCTCGCCTGTTCTACCCGAGTTAAGCGAATTACTGCCATTGGTTAGCCAGACCGGGTCGGACTCCATGTCCCTGGACAACATGCTGGAACTACTACTGGCAGGTGGTATTGATCTTTTTCGAGCCATGCGCATGCTAATGCCACCGGCGTGGCAAAACACCTGGGAGCTCGATTCCGATCTACGTGCATTTCTTGAATACAACTCCATGCACATGGAACCCTGGGATGGCCCGGCGGGTGTGGTTCTATCGGATGGACGCTATGCCAGCTGTGTGCTTGATCGTAATGGTTTGCGCCCCGCGCGCTACGTCATTAGCAAGGATCGTCACATTACTCTGGCCTCGGAGGTTGGAGTTTATGACTACCTGCCCAGCGAGATCACGCAAAAAGGTCGCCTCAAGCCGGGCGAAATGCTGGCAGTGGATACGCAATCAGGCCGCTTGTTGCTCCCGCAAGACATCTCTGATCTTCTCAAGCACCGCCAACCATACGCGAAGTGGCTACAAAAGAACTCGCGTCATCTTCGTTCACGCTTACGTGATATGCCATATGTACTGCGTTGCATGACTGACGAGCAGTTAGCCACTTACGAGAAGATGTTTAACGTAAGCTTTGAAGAACGCGATCAAGTCATACGCGTGTTAGCGGAAGACGCGTCAGAGGCTATTGGCTCGATGGGAGATGACACACCATTTCCGGTGATGTCCGAACATGTCAGACATCTGTACGATAACTTTCGACAGCAGTTTGCGCAGGTTACCAATCCACCAATTGATCCGTTGCGCGAAACCATAGTCATGTCACTGGAAACCTGTCTGGGGCGTGAAAAAAATCTGTTCCGCGAAACCTTTCATCATGCCAACCGCTTACTTGTGCGCTCGCCCGTTCTCTCCAGTGAGAAATTTGAAACTCTGCGCGCCATGGATGATGAGCCGGGATACTCTCATGTTCACCTGAGCCTGCAATTCGATCCCGATAACGAATCACTGGAAGCTGCCGTCAAGCGTCTCTGCGAAGAGGCGATTACATCGATTCGTGATGATCACAAAGTCATTATCATTATCAGCGATAGAGACATTGCCACGGGCATGTTACCGGTTCACGCGCTGCTCGCCACTGGAGCAGTTCATCATGCATTGATTAAAGCCGATTGCCGTTGCGATGCCAACATTATCGTGGAAACCGGCACCGCTCGCGATTCGCATCAGGTTGCTGTGCTGGTAGGCTACGGCGCCACCTGCGTTTATCCTTACCTTGCTTACGAGAGTATCCAGGGCCTTTCACGTACCGGTGAGTTGCCGGATTCGGACGTCGCACAGCTGGAACAGAACTATCGCAAAGGCATCAATAAGGGCCTGATGAAAATTCTGTCCAAGATGGGTATCTCCACGATATCGAGTTATCGCGGTGCCCAGCTGTATGAGATAGTCGGCCTGCATTCAAGCGTAGTCGACCTCTGTTTCAAGGGCACCACCAGTCGCATTCAGGGAATGGACTTCACCGACATACAACACGACTTGAAAACGCTCTCTGAAGCGGCTTTCAATCCACAGGTGCAAATCTCACAAGGTGGACTCCTCAAGTACATTCACGGCGGTGAGTATCACGCTTATAACCCGGATGTTGTACAGCAACTACAGGCAGCAGTCACCAGTGGCGAATATGAAGACTACGCCATCTATGCAAATACCGTTGATGGAAGAAGACCTTCCATGCTCAGAGACTTGTTGAAGCTGACGCCAAAGGGGCCTGCTATCCCGGTTGAAGCCGTTGAGCCTGTCGAATCCATTCTCAAACGTTTTGATTCAGCAGGCATGTCGTTAGGCGCTCTTTCGCCTGAAGCGCACGAAACGCTGGCCGAAGCCATGAACCGTCTAGGCGGTCGCTCCAACTCTGGTGAGGGTGGCGAAGATAAAGAGCGATACGGCACCCTTAAAATGTCGAAGATCAAGCAGATAGCATCGGGCCGCTTTGGCGTTACACCACACTACCTGGTCAATGCTGAAGTACTGCAAATCAAAATTGCACAGGGCGCAAAGCCTGGCGAAGGTGGTCAGCTACCCGGGCACAAGGTGAACGCGATGATCGCCAGGCTGCGGCACAGTAACCCAGGGGTTGCGCTTATTTCCCCACCACCACACCACGACATCTACTCCATCGAAGATCTGGCGCAACTGATCTTCGATCTGAAACAAGTCAACCCAGAGGCGCTGGTCTCAGTAAAGCTTGTGGCGGAAGCAGGCGTAGGCACTGTTGCAGCGGGAGTTGCCAAGGCCTATGCAGATCTGATCACCATCTCTGGTTACGATGGCGGTACCGGTGCATCACCGCTGACAAGCGTAAAATATGCCGGCTCTCCCTGGGAACTTGGCATGTCGGAAACCCATCAAGTACTGCGTGCCAACAACCTGCGCGATAAGGTACGCGTGCAAACCGATGGTGGCCTCAAGACCGGTCTGGACGTTATCAAGGCAGCCATTCTTGGCGCTGAGAGTTTTGGCTTCGGTACCGGGCCGATGATTGCCATGGGCTGCAAGTATCTACGCATCTGTCATTTGAACAACTGTGCAACCGGAGTAGCCACGCAACACAAAGTTCTGCGAATGCGCCATTTCCACGGGAATGTAGAAAAAGTCATGAACTACATGCGCTTCGTGGCAGAAGATGTCCGTCATCATATGGCAAGTCTGGGTGTTCGCACGCTTAGCGATCTTATCGGCAAGCCAGAGTATCTGACGCCGGTTGCCGGCAACACAGACCGACAGCAGCGTCTCGACTTGAGCCCGCTTCTTGCCACTGGCGGTATACCTGAACACGCTCCACGCTTCTGTATGGTAGAACGCAATGCACCTCACGACAAAGGCTTGCTGGCTGAACAAATGGTCTCGGACTGCAAAACGGCTATCCGTAAAAAGGCCGGTGGCGAGTTCCACTACACCATCAAGAATATCAACCGCTCTATCGGGGCTCGTCTTTCCGGTGAGATTGCCAGAGCCCATGGCGACAAGGGTATGGACGATAATCCGCTCGACATTTATTTCACCGGTACAGCTGGCCAATCGTTCGGCGTCTGGAACGCGGGTGGTCTGAATATGTATCTGGACGGCGACGCCAACGACTATGTCGGCAAAGGCATGGCCGGCGGCAAGATAGTCATCCGCCCCCCTCATGACGCTCGTTTTACGGGCCATGAATCGGCAATCGTGGGCAATACCTGCCTCTATGGCGCAACCGGTGGAAAGCTATATGCCGCCGGACTCGGTGGCGAGCGATTTGCTGTGCGCAATAGCGGTGCGGTTTCTGTGATCGAAGGCATTGGCGATCACGGTTGCGAATACATGACAGGTGGATGCGTTGTAGTGCTCGGTGAAACGGGAGTTAACTTCGGCGCTGGTATGACGGGAGGACTGGGATTTGTGTACGACAAGCACAATGTGTTCGTCGATCGCTACAACCACGAGCTCATCGACATTCATCGCTTGCACGCCGAATCCATGGAGCGATATAAAGACTATCTGCTTACCCTTCTGGAGGATCACGTGCGCGAAACCGGCAGTACCGTCGGCAGTCAGATGGTGGACGATTTCTACTCTGTGGCGTCACGTTTCTGGATGGTAAAACCCAAGGCTGCCGAGCTGGGCGAACTATTGCTGACATTGGGACGAGCAGCCTGACCGCGGGCAGCGCAAGCTCTGATGGGCCCTTGCGCTGCTGAAATAGCAACATGACGCTCAAAAATCAGCTGTATCGACTCCATCGACGAGCGTATAGTTAAGTCATGGCTGGGCAGATACCACAAGACTTTATCGACGACCTACTCGCACGAGTAGACGTCGTCGAGGTCATCGACAAGCGTGTCACACTAAAGAAAAGCGGCACCAACTACAGCGCCTGCTGCCCCTTTCACAACGAGAAAACGCCTTCGTTTACTGTCAGCCAGACTAAGCAGTTTTATCACTGCTTCGGCTGTAGCGCGAACGGCAATGCCATAAAATTCCTGATGGAATACGACGGCATGCACTTTGTCGATGCCATAGAAACGCTAGCCGAGAGTGTGGGCATGGAGGTACCGCGTGATGCCCAGGCCAATCAGTTACGGGACGATACGAAACCGTTGTATACCCTGATGGAATCGGTGGCCGGTTTTTACAGGTCTCAGCTTAAAAATGCGCCCGAAGCCATAGAATATTTAAAAACGCGTGGTCTCAGCGGAGAAACCGCCAAACGTTTCAGTATTGGCTTCGTCCCCGATGGATGGGATACCTTGCAGCAACATTTTCCTAATGAGGATGCTGCACTCATCAAGACCGGAATGCTCATTAAACCTGATGGTGGCAAACGACCGTACCAGCGATTTCGCAATCGCATCATGTTTCCCATTCGCGACAGACGTGGCCGGGTCATTGGTTTCGGTGGTCGTGTTATGGATAACCAGGAACCCAAATACCTCAATTCACCGGAAACACCGCTGTTTCATAAAGGCAACGAACTCTACGGTTTGTATGAAGCCCGTAAGGCTGCGCAAGACAGTAACTCCGTTATCGTCGTTGAAGGCTATATGGACGTAGTGGCACTGGCACAACACGGAATCGAGAACGCAGTGGCAACCCTGGGGACTGCTGCAAACCAGCAACACTCCGACATGCTGTTCAAAGTCGTATCGACGGTCATCTTCTGCTTTGATGGTGACCGGGCTGGACGTGCAGCAGCCTGGAGAGCACTGCAAGCCACTCTGCCATGTCTACAAGATGGGCGCGATGCGCACTTTCTGTTTTTACCCGATGGTGAAGACCCGGATAGCGTTGTCAAGACAGGTGGAGCTGCAGGCTTTAACGATTTGCTGGCACAGCGTATTCCCATCATCGATTTCCTCTATCAACACCTGGCGAATGATGTTGATATGAAAAGCATCGGCGGTAAAGCGCAGTTGGCTGAAAAATCCAAACCGCTGCTGGCAACAATTCCTGCCGGGGTATACAAGCAGCTGGCGATGCAACGACTGGAATCGCTCATCGGCTTGTCAATGGGTAGCGAACACGCCGTTCATGCCGGAAAACCTCCGCCGACAACACCCGCGACAAAACGCGACGAAGGTGGCCTCACCCCTATGAGCCGTGCCGTACTCTTGTGCCTGCAACATCCACAAGTTGTCCAGCATGTACCCGCCGACGAGTATGAGATAAGCACCAGTCTTCCAGGTGCGGATGTCCTGCTGAAACTCATTGCACTTTGCGATGCAGACCCTGCTATCACTACGGCAAGACTTCTCGAACGTTTTGCCGATACTGATCCTTACCAATATCTGGTGAAACTTGCCACGAAATCCTACTGGCCCGATAAAAGGGAACTTGACGAAAAAACGGCAATTGGAGAGTTTGTTCATTGCATTGCCCGTTTACGAGAACGCAGTCGTAAGACATCAGCCGATAAAGTGGAGTTATCCGCCAGACAGGGGTTGTTAGGCATTGTCAGACGCTAGACATAAACGCCATGCTCGCATAGCACGGTTTTACCATCAGGGCCCTGTTTCGGCTGACACCAAACTAGAGCTGGACAAAGACGCCAGTCACCACCTGGGCAAAGTGCTGCGTACCAGTGTCGGTGATCCGATCATCCTGTTTAACGGCGATGGCAATGACTACTATGCAACCGTTATCGATACCGGGAAAATGGGCACTGGCAAACGTTGCATCTTGCACATTGATACTTGCATACCCGGTATACCCGACTCCCCTCTGGCTATAACGTTAGTGCAGAGTGTTTCACGCCCGGAGCGCATGGATATCAGCCTGCGTCAGGCTGTGGAATTGGGTGTCACACGCATACAACCTGTGTACAGCAAACATTCGATTAAAGTTACCGATGAAAAGCGTGTGTCAAAAAAGCAGCAACACTGGCAAAGTATTGTTATCAGCGCTTGTGAGCAAAGCGGGCGAGCCGTCATACCAGAACTGTGCGAATCCGTCAGCTATGCAACGTGGGTGCAAACCCCCAAAGAAACTGACGATGTGCACTTCGTTCTTGCACCAGGAGCTACCCACTCTTTGCTACATCAGTTAAAAAATTTGCTGACGACACCACCAGCCCGGAAGGTAACACTGATCATAGGTCCAGAGAGTGGTCTTGATCCACATGAAATACAAGAGGCAATCGATTCCGGTGCCATTCCAGTGAATCTGGGGCGCAGGATACTACGCACAGAGACTGCAGGCCCAGCTTGTATCATGCTGTTACAGTCCATCCTTGGAGATCTGCAGGCATGATGAGAAACCGGGCACGAGTGCTGATCATAGCGCTGGTATTTATACATCTTTCAGGCTGTAGCTCCATCCCCACCAGCAAGCCATTGGCGCCAACCGTAGAGATAGCCGGACTTGATGTGGTTAAGTTGGGCTTTCGGCGTCAGGAGCTTGAATTCACACTCGATGTATTCAATCCCAACAACTACGATTTACCCGTCAACAATTTGAGTTTCATCGCATCCAGTGACAATCAGGCAATCGCGGAAGGCAGCAGTGATATACCGGTCCTGTTGACAGCCAACGGCACTACCGAAGTGGTTATCAACGTTACGGCGCGTGCCAACCGATTGCTGCGTAAACTCATTGCCTCATCCATCAACGAAAAGAGCATGCTTGCCTACAACGTGACAGGCTTTGTCAAACTGGACAACTGGCCGGCACGTATACCCTTCAATGTCGATAAAACACTCTCACTTGGCGGCTCTTGAAGGTAAACCATGAAGCCGGGCACTATCGACTCTTACGATAGTCAACTAGCAGATTTTCTACAGCGCCACCCAAAGTTGTTGGCGCTTACCGGAGCTGGTATCAGTACCGCTTCAGGTCTAGGCGACTATCGAGACAAGAAAGGTCAATGGAAGCGCAAGCAGCCCATAACCGGGCAGGTGTTTATCGACAGCGAAGCAGCCCGCAAGCGATACTGGGCGAGAAGTTCGGTCGGTTGGCCCTCTTTCAGTAAAGCCCAGCCTGGCCCGTCTCACATGGCCATGAGATCACTTGAAAAATCCGGGCATATTGATCTGCTGGTCACCCAGAATGTTGATCGACTACATCAGAAAGCTGGTCACGAAAAATGTATTGACTTACACGGTGTACTGGCAACAGTTAGTTGTATTGTTTGCCAAAACACCATCAGCCGTGATGACTTTCAGATGAAACTGTTAAAGCACAACAATTGGCTGACTCATCTGACTGCCGAACATGCACCTGATGGTGATGCTGACCTGGAAATTGAAAGTCTCAGTACCATGCACATACCCGCCTGTACAAAATGCGAAGGAATACTAAAACCGGATGTTGTCTTTTTCGGTGAGACGGTCCCTAAACTGATTGTGTCTGCTGCAATGCATGCGCTGACCAATGCGGATGCACTGCTTGTCGCCGGCTCTTCACTCATGGTTTATTCCGGATTTCGCTTCTGCCGGGAAGCGACAAAACTGAATAAGCCGATCGCCATAGTTAACGATGGCCTGACCAGAGCGGACGATCTCGCCCAATTAAAAATCGAAGGCGATTGCGGCGAACGGCTGGCGAAACTAGCTAACAGCGTCGGGTAAGGATGTTTTCTAGCCGGTCAGTTCAGCCACACTGACACCAAACACCATCGCTAATTGTTCGGCAGTGCCTGCATCAAGTTCAAGGAGCCCTGCTTCTAACATCAACAGATTGGATTTCAAGACACCTGAGTAGTCCTCAACATCTTGTACAGATAAACCGGCGTTTTCCCTGAGTTCATTGATTCGATAACCAAGTTCTATCGCACCGCTGAGGTCTTTGCCTTCATACTCGATCTCACCGCCGTTCGGAGGAATAACCCATTCCCAACTATCGTCAGATTCAGGTTGCGTCACCCTTTAAATCCCCGGAGCGTCCATCCGCGCCTAAAGAATTGAGTCAACGAAAATTTTTGAACAAAATTCTTCACTAAAATATTCCGGATACGAATACACCTGTAAAAAACCCAGCCGATACACATGGCCTCCACGTCGCTACGATAATCCACCAAGTTATAAGCCGTACGTTCTCCTGCGTCGCTATAGACTTCTCGACGATTCCTGTGACTCGACACTGAACTTTCAATGAACCTGCCAGCGCGGTGCCTGTTACTACCTTATATCTTTGAGTTACTTCTCGCGCACTCATTCTTTAACGGCCAATGGTAGCCCCGACAAAATGCTCTACTATCGAAACATACAATTGATTTATTTATTTGTGAGTTAATTAGCTAACTAGGCCACTTTGCGCAATGTATCGTAGCCAGCATCCGCACCAACCCGGAACCCTTCCACCAGCTGACTCAGATCGTCAGCCATACGCCCTAATTCCTCCGCAGAAGCCTGCACCTGATTGACAGCGGTAACTGTACTCTCAGTTCCCTCGCTAACACGCTCCGAGGTCTGGGTGATTTCCAGATTGCCTCGTGCAGCTTCACTTGCGTTATCGTTGATACGTTGAGTTGCAACGTTCTGCTTACTGACAGCCTCAGAAATGGTGTTCTGGTAATTACTTATTGTTTCAATGATTGCACTGATTTCACCGATAGCTTTCACAGCGGTATCACTATCGCCTTGAATGGCCTTTATTTTTTGAGAGATTTCATCAGTAGCATTAGCAGTTCCTTTGGCCAGCTCCTTAACTTCATTAGCGACCACAGCAAACCCCTTACCGGCATCACCAGCCCGTGCAGCCTCTATCGTTGCATTAAGTGCCAGCAAGTTGGTTTGTTCAGCGATAGAGTTAATAACCTTGATCACATTACCGATGTCATCACTGGAAGTTGTCAGTTTACGTACCTGTGTGTTGGTGCTCTTCGCTAACGTGACAGCCTCAGATGCGACACCCACTGCTTCGGAGACGTTACGGGTAATCTCGCTTACCGATGATTCCAGATCTGTTGATGCGCTGGCAACAGCATCCACATTTTTCATCACATTGCTTGCCGCTGTAGAAGCAATACCTGCTTGCTTTGCACCATCTTCAGCTGTTGAGTTGAGGTTTTTATTGGTATTTATCAATTGTGTAGAGGCGGTCGCTATTACCATGGCATTGTTCTTTACGTTGGTAATAATATCGGTAAGCTGCCCAACCGTTAAGTTAGCATCCTCTTTCAATTGCTGATACACGCCTTGATACTCGCCTTCCACCTTGACGGTGAGATCACCTTTGGCCAGCGCGGCAAACACTCTTTGCACCTCGCTGACAGCACGATCATTGACATCCATTAACTCATTCAATGAATGCATGAGATCGCCAAAATAGCCGGAACTTTCACTCGCATCGACTCGCTTGCTCAAGTCCCCGCTGGTAGCAGCGTCTACCAACGCTTGAACCTCAGCGCCCTGCTTGAGCTCATCGGTCTTGTCAAACCACTCAACGATGGTGCCGATTCTTTCTCCGTCTTCCATCAGAACCGGATTGATCGAAAAAGAAAACGTTAGATTTCCAAACTCGATAATTGCGCGGTGATTAGACGACAACTGCTTGACCTGTTGACGCTGAACAGTCGGCTTCTTATGGAACAGATCGATATTCGCACCAATAATATTCGACGCATTAAATGCTGGTACGGTGCTTCGGATCTCATGTTCTTTTTCGCGGAATAACTTCTGACTCGCCTTATTGATAAACACAATGTCATTATTCAAATCAGCAACCATGACATTGCTGGTCGCGTTGTCCAGAGCCTGCTTCAGGCGCTCGTTGATGGCTGCTGATTTTTGTTCCGCTTCCATACGGGTGCGCAGCATTTTTTGCATTGACACGACAGCTCCGTAAATACCTTCAGGGGCATCACTGCATTCGAGATCTTCGCTCAAGTCACCATCAGTGATTCGTTGAGCAATCGCCTTGATCAGGCTGGGCTCACCGCCAATTTGACGGATGATTGCACGAAACGTTTTTATCAGCAGTATCATTAAAGCGAATAACAGTATCGTGTTAACAATCGCCCCCCACGAAGCCAAGGTGCTTATCAGCGAAAGCTCCTGCGTCATGTGCTTAGCATCTAAAGCCAGAAGCTCAGCGACGGTATTTTCCAGATATCGAAGTGCATCCAGAGCTTGAGAATCATCGATCTTTACAGCGGCATCAATAGCATTGCTGCTTGCGTTGTTAGCAGCCATTGAGGAAATCACTGGCAACGCAGCGGAATACTCTGCAAATACTGTTGAAATATCATCAAGGGCCTCAGTTTCAGCCTCGGACAACGACAAATTGCGGTATGTACCAATCGTGTCCTGTGCACTTTGCAATCCGGCGGACACTTTTTCGATTCTCGGCGCATCCATTCTGAGCACAAAATTCTTGAAATGGTGGATCGCACCGCCATACCCTACCGCAACATTCAGATCATTCAGAAGGACACTCTTTTCCTGGGCATTCTGCATATGCGATTCCCAGTCATGCTTGAAATGACCAAGGTTCTGAAAAACAAGAAAACCAATACTTGCAATGCAAATAGCTACAATGGCAAAGCCGATCGAAAATCGTTGGCTAAGCTCTTGTACGGACACACCCTGGATAAATTTCATACGCTTGAGCCCCGTAACACATAGCAATTTTGTGGCGAAAAAAAATTGCTGCCTGACAAAGTTGTCACTCTGTTAGAAGCGGCCCAGTTAATAGGCTCTTTATATTAAAGAGGTTACAACCCGGAGCCATTTGCTCGCGATAGGCTTGGAATTACGTCAACTATGGGTTTTCAATTGCAGCTGTCATCCCGGCTTGACCGTGATCTTGCCACCAAGCTGGTCTATCAGCTGTTCAATGCGAGAGCAAACCTCATCCAGTCGTTCAATACTCAAGGAGGTAGCCACCAGTGAAAGCAGGTATTGATCATCCATTTTCCCTGGGTAACTGCCAATTTCCACGTCTGGATACTGCTCCTGCAAGGTTCGCAATCCGGCAGCTATCGTTCCTTCCCCCAAGTTACAAGTCACAGTGCGATTCTTCATAACAGTACCTTCTGACAATTCCGGGAGGACACTGTCCAGCATGGCCTGCATGATTCGAGGTACACCGGCAAACACGAAAACGTTATCCATTCTGAATCCGGGAGCTGCCGATACCGGATTGTCCACAAGCGATGCACCAACCGGAATTCTTGCCATGCGCAATCTCTCCTTGTTTGATTCAATTTCGCGCTCACGAAAGTAGGCGTTTAAAATTCGCTCGGCCTCTTCATTGATTGGCAACTCCACACCAAACGCCTTTGCTACACAATCGGCTGTGATGTCATCATGGGTCGGGCCAATCCCGCCGGTAGTAAAGAGGTAATCGTGTTGAGCACGAAGCTCGTTGATACTATCTACGATGGTTCGCTCATTATCCGGAATTATTCTCGCCTGCTTAACGCGAATACCTTTTTCCTGAAGACGCCTGGCAATGTACGACAGGTTGATATCCTGCGTTCGTCCACTCAGTAATTCATTGCCAATAAGAAGTACCGCTGCCGTAGGCGCGTTGATTGCCTGGTTCAATTCGTGATCTCACAAGGTCGCATGGCCCTGTATTGTGACGCAAGCCGCGGCAGACGGGTTTACCTGATTTCAGTCAGTTTTGCGCGTTCAGGGTTCCTGGCGCGCACAGGCAAAGGGGTAGTCTCGTTCGGGCAAATTGGCACTCAACCAAAGATAACGCCCCATTATCGAGCGTAGATTGAAGGACGGCGATCCTAGTGATCCGTCAAAATCAGTAATGCTGACCTGAATAACCGGCCCGTATAACGTCGAAGCGCTGGCAATCGGCACACTGGCGATATCCTGCGCAATGAGCGTCTCATTGCGAACTACGTCATCGGATAGGGTAAAAGGCGCTATCGGCCCGTCTCTTACAAGCACGATTGGAGCAACACCTACCAGCTGCAGGCATTTCTGCATATACACCCACTGTTTTTCGATGACAGCGGCAGGCGCCAGCGCTATCAGAGATCTTTCAGTGAAGGCAATCTGGATACCCGAATTTGCCATGATTCGCGTATGAGCCACTTCTGGTACTGCAGACAACAGAGTGGTGTCCTTTTGAAGCTGTTGCAAAGCCCAAGGCAAGGGCTCAGTCCCTAAAGTATCGTCAATGAGCTGCTCGGCATCAGGGACACCAGATTCAGAACAGGCCGTGACAACCAGCGCATACACCATCATCAAAGCAATATAGGCCAGCGAGCGCGCGTATCGCGGGCCGACTGACATGCTGCATGCTGGGGATGTGCGGTGTATTTTCATTCTGCCGGACAGGTTATCTCAAAATTTGTTACGCAAACGTTGCGCCAATGCCCGGTTTACCGCTCGTGAAGCCGCAATCAGACCAAAAGTACCCGTCACAAACGACACCGATCCGTACCCTTGCTCACAATCAAGCCGCGCGCCCGGCACACCCGGCTTGGCATGGGAGACGCCCCCGTTCCCATCCGGGTACACGGGTTGTTCTGAAGAATAGACACATTCGATTCCGAAACGGCGTTTGGGGTTGCTGGTAAACCCATAGTCCGATCTCAGTCTGGAGCGCACTTTCGCGGCCAGGGCGTCGTTCCAGGTACGCGACAGATCAGCGACCGACACCGCAAGAGGATCACTGCGGCCACCTGCCCCACCCGTGGTAACGATGCGTATTTTGTGGCGCCGGCAATACGCAATCATTGCCGCTTTGAAGCGAATATTGTCGATGGCATCGATAACCACATCGAAATTCCTGTCCAGATAGGTGTCCAGATTCTTCTCGGCCAGAAAGTCGTCCTCGGCATTAATGTCGGCTGCAGGGTTTATCAATAGCAGCCGCTCGCGCATGGTGGCTACCTTGGAAGTATCAATTGTGGTGTGCAGGGCGTGCAGCTGGCGATTTATGTTACTGGTAGAAATATCATCATGATCTATCATGGTGATGTGGCCGACCCCAGTGCGCGCCAGCGCCTCTGCGGCCCAGGAACCAACACCACCCAAGCCTACAACGCATATTCTCAACTGTGACAGCTCCTCGAAAGCCTGCTGACCATACACCCGAGCCAGCGCGCCGAAAGCGCTCGCACGCGAAGCGTCCAGAGGCGGAGACATCGGTGAGCCGGAAGCCTGCGCCCGATCATTCAGGTGTGCGGCAGATTCACGATTCGGCAAATCGGTTGAACTGCGCTTGTGAGAATGTTCAGGCATGTGACGAGGAAAAAAGATGGGCCATGTACATAGTAGAGTGTAATGATGGCTCTCTGTACACGGGAGTGACCACCGATCTGGATCGCCGGGTGAATGAGCACAATGGTTGTGCAAAAGACAAAGATACTCGCGGTGCAGCCTATACCCGAGCACGACGCCCGGTAAAGCTTGTTTATCATGAACGACATCCGGATCGTGCAAACGCCTGTCGGCGCGAGTTTGCGGTCAAGCGTTTGTCACGGCGGGACAAGATATCTCTCATCAACACGAAAGTTTAAGCAAAAGTGAACCATATGCTGAAATTTCGAGTATCAGTTTAAGGTGAGAAAATACCACCGTCCAACACCGGGTCATTACCATTATTCAGAGCATTCAGACGCACCATAACGCCGATCTGTTCATCGGTTTCACAATGGATGCTCCTAGCCAACATGTCAACATAGGAGTACACTGTCAGTATACTCGGGACGCCGGTACTCCACCTGATACTGATACACAGCATCAGGGCCGGACACACCCCATGCAACCAGCCGGGACGGTGACCGCCGCCGGTACCAGACGCTGTAGCTCGCAAGCCCCCCGCGCGATTCATCGCGTTGTGGATGGTTTTTCCTTGCCATCAGCATCGATCGAATTAGAAATATACGAGGTTTTTACGTGAAAAAGATGTTTGTTGGTGGCCTTCCCCTAGAGTCCACGGAAGAGACTGTGACGGAGATGTTCAACGAGTACGGCAAGGTGCGCTCCATCAAGCTTGCAGCAGATGTCTTTACCGGCAAATGCAAGGGTTTCGGGTTCATCGAGATGGAAGGCCATGAAGCTCGAGCCGCCATTGCCGGACTGAACGGGAAAATCGTTGGCGACAAATCCCTTAAAGTCCAGTTTGAAGAACCACGAAAAGGTGGAAAACGCGGCGGTCGCAGACGCTAGAAAGACAAACGCGCGGCAGAATCGCAAGGCCACCAGCCCTTCTTTCTTCCGCCGAATGTGACAAATCAATGCTGGTCAATCAGGACTAACAATCCTATCCATAGTCCAACAAACAGACTCCAGACGGCATAGCCTCACCCGGGTGTACCATTGTGCAGTCTCCCGGGCGATTAAAACGCGCAATGGAGCTGCATTTCCCGATGCCCCATCCCGACAAGACAATCGTTGACCCAACGTCAGACAATTCACGCCTGACAACGCGCTCGATTCGCAGCTTCGTAATTCGTAATGGACGGATGACACCTGCCCAGACAGACGCCATCACCCGCTTGCTGCCACAATTCGGCATCAGCTATGTAGACACCGCCATTGACATGGAGGAAAGCTTTGCACGCAAAGCCCCTATCTGGCTGGAGATCGGCTTTGGCAATGGCGATGTTCTGATCCACGTTGCCAGCAATCGCCCCGAAGTCGACGTACTCGGAGTTGAAGTGCATGCTGCCGGGGTTGGACATGCACTTCTGGGTATCGAACAAAAAGGCCTGACTAATATACGGCTAATCCAGCACGATGCCATCGAAGTGCTCGAAAACATGCTGCCCGATTCATCTATCGACAAAGTATTACTACTTTTTCCCGACCCATGGCATAAAAAGCGTCATCACAAGCGGCGCATCCTGCAACAGGATTTCCTGAGCGGAGTAAACAGAGTGCTCAAGCCAGACGGCATTCTTCACTGCGCTACCGATTGGGCTGAGTACGGTGAATGGATGATCGAGCATCTTGAGAAAGATACACGTTTTCAGAATATCGTCGGGCCGGGCTTACCGGCAGAGCGTCCTGAATGGCGTCCCTTAACGCGTTTTGAAACACGCGGGCATCGTCTGGGTCACACAGTTGTCGACCTAACCTACAGGAAAGTATAATCTGAAGTTATGACTGTCCTGTCCTCAGCCCAACCACTCTAGCGCACTATTTATGGAAACCGTGACGTTGAGTTTCGAGATGATACTCGTCATGGGAATACTGGCTGTCACCATAGCCTTGTTTGCGTTTGAAATTCTTCGCGTCGATATTGCCGCCATATGCGTGATGGTGCTGCTGGGACTGACGACGATGATTCCGGGCATTGACCCCATCATCAAACGTGAGGAACTGTTCTCCGGATTTTCCAGTAATGCGGTAATTTCGGTTATCGCTGTAATGATTATCGGTGCAGGTCTGGACAAGACCGGCATCATGAACCGGGTAGCTGCCACCATACTGAACAAGGGTGGAAAAACCGAACAACGCATCATCCCCCTGGTTTCCGGCACAGTTGCCATCATCTCCAGCTTCATGCAGAACATCGGCGCCGCCGCGTTATTTCTACCTGTGGTGTCCCGGATCAGCATTCGCACAGGTCTGCCCATTTCCAGACTATTGATGCCCATGGGATTCTGCGCAATCCTCGGCGGCACAGTCACTATGATCGGCTCCAGTCCGCTGATTTTGCTTAATGACCTGCTGGAATCATCCAACAAGGTTCTGCCAGCGGAACAACACATGGAGCCTTTCGGGCTTTTCTCAGTCACACCGGTTGGCCTGGCCCTGGTGGCGACCGGTATCGTCTACTTCATTGTGGCAGGGCGATTTGTATTGCCCGAAATTAAATCCACTGACAGCAATCGCTCTTCGCGTGCGTCCGATTACTTCGAAAAACTCTACGGTATCAAGGGTGAGCTCATGGAGGTCCGAGTAACCGATGAAAGCCCGCAAGTGGGTATGACCATTCATCAGGTTGAAGATCACCACCCGAATACTCCAATGATGCTAGCGCTTTACAGTGGTGATGTTGTCAAGGTTCCACCTGATCGAGAGGAAATGATCTGGGTAAACACCCGCCTTGGACTCATGGGTGATCGCAAGGAAATTGAGAAATACTGCGAGGAGAATCACTGGGAGCTGTTGGGTGAACCCGATCGGTTTGCTGATGTCCTGAATGCCCAGCACGGCGGAATCGCTGAACTGGTAGTGCCACCTGGATCCGGCTTGATTGGCCAGGAAATCGGGGAGATCAAACCCCGACGAAATTTTGGCACCAACATCCTGCAGATTTTTCGTAACGAAGAAGTCATCAAGCAGGGATTTCGCACACAGAAACTTCACGCCGGTGACACGCTGGTCGTGCATGCCAGCTGGAAAGACCTGAAAAATCTGTCGCGTAACAAGGATTTCGTACTTGCAACCGACATCCGGTATGAAGACCTTCGCACCAACAAGGTCAAACAGGCCGTCACGTTTTTTTCTATTGCACTGACACTGTTTCTGCTGACAGACAGTCTGTCCATCTCGCTATTAACCGGCGCTATGGGCATGGTGCTCTCCGGTGTACTGACCATGGACGAAGCTTATGCAGCCGTCAGCTGGCAGACAGTTTTTCTACTGGCCAGTCTCATCCCGCTGGGAATTGCGGTCGATCAGTCCGGTACCGCTGCATGGATAGCGCAACAGATACTCGCTCTGGTAGGCGACGTTCCCGACCTTGTGCTGCAAGTTGTCATCGCTTTGCTATCGACATTCTTCACACTCGTGATGTCCAATATAGGTGCCACCGTTCTGTTGGTGCCCCTGGCTGTAAACATCGCGATCGCTGTGGGTGCCGACCCAGCCACCTACGCGCTCATAGTCGCAATTTCAACATCTAACTCTTTCCTTATTCCAACCCATCAGGTCAATGCACTGATTATGGGTCCAGGTGGCTATCAGGTTGCTGATTTCATGCGCGCAGGCGGAATCATGACTGTGCTGTTTCTGGCAGTGAGTCTATTGATGATGAACCTGATCATGTAGCGCCCTAACGTGCTTACCGGTTAGCCAACGTTTAGGGTGCTATCCCAGACGAGCAAGTATGGCTTTGACTCGCCGCCATACAGTCACAACACATCCAGCCACCAATACGCCAAGCACGACAATAAGAACCTTGCGTGATAAGTCTTGCTCAGCGGGTGTGGATAACAACAATTCGGTTATTGCCGACAACAACGCTCCAGCGCTTATGAGGGCCATGCGATGAGGCTTTGCCATCGGCCCGATGAAATCGACTATACCGTCGATACCTTTGCCTAACTCGCGGACGTAAGCAACAAGAACGGCAGCCGTAGCGGCTACCCAGCCAAGCACAGGCTCACATGCGGCAATGCCCAACCCGACCAGAATAAGGATATCCGCGATACGATCGGGGAACTCGTTCCACATAGCACCATCAGGCGTCTGCTTTCCAGCCTCAATGGCTACCATCCCATCCATCAGGTTACAGATGAGCCGAAGCTGACAGGCAATGACCACCAGCAGCATGCACAGCCCGTACTGAGCACCCGCATGACGCGTGGAGAGTGCAAAAGCCAAAGCGGCGATAGCCGCAAACACAATGCTGCCGTACGATATCTGATTGGGCGTTACCGACGTACCGGCAAGGTAGCGAGCCAGCCGCTGCGCCCATTTTGTATTACGACTCGCCAGTGGCCGTCGATCAACGATCTCAGAATCCGACTCGCTGGTTTTTTTATTCATCAGCCTTGCACATAGGCGTACCGCACCACGTGGAAAAACACAGGTGCTGCAAATAAAACGGAATCCAGTCGATCAATAAATCCGCCGTGACCTGCGATCAGATGCCCCCAGTCCTTAACTCCCCGATCGCGTTTGATAGCTGATAATACAAGCCCGCCCAAAAAACCCATGACAGTACAGATAAACGCAAGCCCTGCAGACTCGAGCGGCGTGAATGGCGTCAACCACCAAAGCGCGGCACCGATTACCGTGGCACTCAATATTCCACCAATAGTACCTTCAACAGTTTTGGAAGGAGACAAATTTTTAGCCACTGGCGTCTTGCCAAATAACTTACCCCATACGTACTGCAGAACATCGCTGATTTGCACGATGACAACAAGATAAGCAATGAGCAGTATCTGCCGATCTTCAAATCCGGGTATCTGCAGCGTCAGCAACGCGGGCACATGCGAGGCGCAGAACACACAGATCATCAACGCCCATTGAGTTTCGGCAACGCGGATGAGAAAGTTATCTGTGGTACCGCGAAACGCCGCCAATATGGGCATAAGCAGGAAAGCATAAACCGGAATAAAAATCGAATACAAACCATACCAACCAAACCAGATTAACGCATATTGCACCGGCAGCACGATAAAGAATGCTGCCACCAATGCCCAGTGATCATGACGTTGAGTGTTGGTGAGCGTAATAAATTCGCGCAGCGCTGCAAACGAGCAAAAACCAAACAGTATGACGATGCCTGCTCTACCACCGATACAGGCAATGCCCAGCAGAATAACCATGACCCACCAGGCATTAATGCGAGCGTTAAGGTTGTCGATGACAGGTGATGGTTCACCCTTGGCATTCCGCGCAAGCAACTGTCCGATGAGCGTTGCAACTACCAGTACGACGCCCACCCCACCGAGAAGCAATAGAAGCTGTTGCTGAGATTCCATCGGCCTAATGCTCCCGTTGAACAACGGCTGGCGCAAGCTCCAGAAGGGCCTTTTCAGCTCTTGCGATAAAAGCCTGCTTGTCTTCAGAGTTTTCCAGATACATGGCCGATCCAAACGTGACCGTACATACCAAGGGAATTGGAATAACCTCCCCCTTTGGTAAAACCCGATTCAGGTTACTAATCCAGACCGGTACTATTTCTACATCTGGTCGCTGAGATGCAAGATGATACAAACCACTTTTAAACGGCAGCAGCGGCGCATCTGTCGTATTACGAGTGCCTTCCGGGAAGACAATCAGCGAATCCCCTTCGTCCAGCGCCTGCGCCATCAACGCAACCGGGTCTTGCTCACGTTGACTGCGCTCGCGCTGGATAAGCAAGGCGTTAAAGACTTCACATCCTATGAAGCGTCTTAGTCGTGAGCTCAGCCAATAATCAGCACCGGCTACCGGCCGGGTTCGTCGACGAGTGGCAGGAGGCAAAACAGTCCATAGAAGAACAAAATCACCATGACTGCAATGATTGGCGAAGTAGATACGTTGTGTCTGATCTGGCTCGATTCCCTGCCAGATGCCACGTACCGCGGTAACGAAAGTTGCGAACACCACAATGATGGATGCCACCAACCAGCTTGCCCATTGAGTCAAGCTACGCATACGTGCACCCGATGCTGGCCGACGCTTGTGACTGTGCTGTGCACTCAGGGTGCAAACTGGTATTCAGCTGGCCACTTAGCCTGAACAAGTTGATCACGTCCAGACACTCCTAGATTGCGCGATATTGATCTGAAGGTTGTCGGCGCAAGCGCTCAGCTCTGTTGCCTCGACCGCCATTACGTGAGACGCGACACGTCTCCAGCCAGCCAACCCAGAGGATCAGCGGGATCCACACCTTCCATGAATGGTAAGGCCTGTTTCGCATGCGTAATCTGATACACCAGCCCTAACCAGTTACCCATCAGGGCTTCACCGCTGTCATGCCAGCTATTGACCAGACGATGCACTAACAACTTTTCCGGGAACACTGGCATCTGCCCGTCGCCATTCAAGGCAAGTTGCACCCGTTGACGATATTCGTCGAGTATGGCTTTTGTGTGCTGGTCGAAGTAATGCTTTGGCATCGGCGGATAGTGAGGCAGCAGACCTTTTATATAACTGCCGATGTCGCGCTTGTATTCCTTCATGAGGCTTATACTGTCGTATTCGGGATGCCCTTGAAAGAACACGGTTCTAAAGCCATCCGGACTGACCGCCAGCTGCACACCCGGCTCTTCCCCTTTGACCAGAACGTGTAGCCCTTTCGCCTGTAGCTGGCTTTCAGTGACCTCATTGAATCTGGAATGCGGAACCGAGACACGTGTGTTCACATCCTGCACCAGTGGATGATCCTGCCGTACAACCTGATGATCAAATACACCCCAGCACTTGCTCTCAAGACTGCGACGCCGGATACCATAACGAGATTGCAGTACAGCATGCGTAGCCAGGCACGAACACAAGGTAGAGGTCACGTGCTCTTCAGCCCAGGCGATAACGCTTTGCAGTGGTGTCCAGAAAATTTCTTCGCTGAGATCTGCGCTGGTGACATTCGCACCACTGATGATGAGCGCATCAAGACCAGCATCGCGGATGCTGCTCAACGGTTCGTAATAGCTGGCAATATGCGCCTTTGCTTTTTCTCCCCTTGGTATTTCATCCAGCGTAAACGGATGGATATAAAACTGGGAAATCGGATTACTTGAACCGACCAGTCGAAAGAATTGCCTTTCTGTTGCCTCCAGCGCTGCATCGGGCATCATATTCAGCAGGCCGATGTGCAGACTACGAATATCCTGGTCGTGAGCACGCTCGGGCGACAGAATACGATAACCCTCTGAGCGAAGACGTTCAAAGCTCGGTAACTCGTTGTGTGCGACTAGTGGCAAGAGTCTGACCTTGTATTCAACAAATATACGTTAACGTGAATTATCCATGAATTCGCCATAATCTTCCGGAATGTTGGCTGCGCGCTCCAGTGTTAGTCGAGCGCGTCACTGATGAGGGTTAGAAACTCGTCGGCATTGGAAACTTCAAAAGCATCACGCGCGGAAATCACGTAGCCATGCTCTTTGATAATGGCCTCATATCTGGGCAGCCGGGCATGAAACAGACGTGGAAACACCCAGCGAACAAAATCCGCGGGGTCTATCTGCGCCGTATATTCCATATGCTTCTCCCGGAAGTAATCGGACAATTGGGCATCAAGAAACGCCTCACGGTAGTACAGCGGCTTGGGATGCAACGCGGCACGCTCGATCAGGAAAGCCTCGTCTTCCGCACTTGTCTTGATATAAACCATCAGCGTATTGTCTGCGACAGTCTGGATAACGTCGCTATCGTCAATCTCGCAAAAACTGCCACTGGCATCGTTGAGAAAATGATCGTAACCGTAGATGGTCTTGGCTTTATCTATAAACGACTCGACATCACGCATTGCCGCTATCTCTGCGTGCAGGTGAAGGTGCTGACGTCGTTTGAACTCGGCAAGGTTCAGACCACCCAGATCAGGATCGCCAAGCATGCCAAGAAATGTGGATAAGGGTGTCAGGTTGTCCACGGTTATGTTGTTGCTGATGTAGATCGAATCCGACAGCAGCAACTCGCGTAGAAACGGTACCTGCATAGCCTGCGTCTTGATGTTGTCGAGGATAGACTCATCCAGATAACGTGTGCCAATGCGATAGTCCACCGAATAGTGAAACCAGTCATCATTGCGCAGCATGTTGGCCAGTCTGGTTTTACCGACTCCAGACATACCCAACAGGGTTACCTTCTTGCGCGGCCACGCAAGAAATTCCTCACGACTCATTCTCATTGTGGTGGACCGCTAAGAGTTACTGCCAAAACTGTCGCATTGCTGCGGATCACCACTCTCCAGTCCCCGATACAACCATTCCTGGCGTTGTTTGGAAGATCCGTGAGTAAACGCTTCAGGCCTGATACTGGCACCGGCACGACTCATCAACGCATCGTCGCCAATTCTGGCAGCGGCGTTCATGCCTTCTTCAAGATCACCGGGTTCCAGCAGCTGGCTATCCTTGTGTGCATGATGAGCCCAGACACCCGCGTAGCAATCCGCCTGTAACTCTGTCAGGACAGATAAACGATTTGCTTCTATCTTGCTGACGGCACGTTGCCGCTTCTGCACTGCCATGGATACGCCAAGCAGGTTTTGCACATGATGACCTACCTCGTGCGCCAATACATAGGCTTGTGCAAAGTCGCCACCGGCACCCATCTTCTGTAACTCGCGGAAGAAGTTCAGGTCGATGTACACTTGATAATCACCCGGACAATAAAAGGGACCAGCCGCCGAGGAGGTATAGCCACAGGCTGAATTGACGCCACCATCGAAGATGACAAGTTTGGGTGGCCGGTACTGTTGATTGGATTGCGCGAACAGTTTGGTCCACACATCTTCGTTATAGGCGAGCATGACCTTGACGAAATCTGTCGCCTCATCGTTGCTGCGTGTCTGGGTGCCGCCAGGTGAGAGCTGGGGAAGGCTGCGGCTGCTGTTATTGCTTGTGCCCATCAGACCTGACAGGTCGACACCGAGAAACATACCAATCAGTAATACTATAATTCCGGCGCCACCGCCCAGCTTCAGACCACCACCACCTGGCATGCGGCGGCCAGCACCCATACCACGTCTGTCTTCTACGTTGCTACTGCGTCTGCCTTGTCTCCAGCGCATCGCTGTCTCCTGTCTTCATTACACCCCGGAACACCGGGTCGCGGCCGCACCCAGCCATGCTAGATTGTTACACGTTTCTTGATGTATCACAGTCTGCACATGAGCTTGTTGGGACAACCTTCTACATCCGTCGCGGATGCCGTCCAGAACACTACCTTGCCTGCGCTTATCGATAGCCATGTTCACACGGACGATGAGCGCTTTGAGCATGATCGCACGGCCGTGTTGCAATCGGCCAGAGCGGCCAATGTCGTTGCGCAGATTCTGCCGGGTGTGTCACGCCGCCTGTGGCCAAGGATCAAGCTGTTATGCAGTGAGCATAGCGACCTGTTTGCCTGCTATGGCCTGCATCCTTGCTTCTGTAACGAACATGCTATTGAGGATATCGACGAGCTCGGCTCCTGGCTGGCCCGCGAACATCCTGTCGCTGTCGGCGAGTGTGGCCTGGATTATCAAACCGCAGGCGGCGACAAAGCGCTGCAGCAGCGCCTGTTTGCCGCACAGCTTGCACTGGCAAGAGAGTTCAATCTGCCTGTCGTTGTTCATGCACGCAAAGCCGTGGAAGATGTCATTCGGATGATTCGCTCTTCCGGCCACTCCACCGGACTGGTGCACAGTTTCAGCGGCTCAAGCCAGCAGGCACGAAGACTGATTGACCTGGGCTACAAACTCAGCTTTGGCGGTGCCGCCACGTTCGAACGAGCCAAGCGCTTGCGCCAGCTGGTAGCGGAACTGCCACTGGATGCCATCTTGCTGGAAACCGATGCGCCAGACCAGCCCGATTCCCATCACAGCGGTCAACGCAATCAACCCGCCTACCTGACTGATGTGTGGCGCAATCTGAGCGAGCTGCGCGAAGAGCCTGCAGAAGAGATAGCCTGGGCGACTACCCGCAACGCAATTGAGTTATTCAGGTTACCGTTGGCAGTTGACAAGCAAAACTGCCTCATCGTCTAGCCCGACGGAGACCGGGCAGCAGACGGTTAGTAATCGAACCGGTCAGCCACTGTAATTTCGCTCATCCTGCCTTCTATCCATTGCTCGGTTTCTTCAAGCAACGCAGACGCTGTCTTGCCTTCACTTTTGATGACAGGTCCGATACTGACTGTGATAACGCCAGGCCATTTGATGAAGCCCATTCGAGGCCAGAACTCACCCGCATTCAATGCGACCGGCAAAATATCACAAGGCACATTCTGCGCAATCATGGCACCACCCACCCGATAGTTGGGTTCGGCCCCCACGGGCCTCCGGGTGCCTTCGGGAAACACGATAACCCATCGGCCTTTCGCCAGACGGTCAGCCGCCTGCTCACACATCTGAGTCATTGCCGAGCGGCCCGAACTACGGTCAATCATGATGAATTTGAGTAAGTACAAAGCCCAACCGAAAATGGGGATGTACAACAAGGAACGCTTGGCCACATATACACTGGGATAAAAAATCATCGGCAGGAAATAGGCCTCCCAGGTTGACTGGTGTTTGGCCATGACCACACAAGGTGATTCGGGGATATTCTCCTGCCCGTCTATTTCCCACGAGACGCCACAGATGACGCGCAGCCCCCAGATATTAAGGCGATTCCACATAATGGCTAGAGCAAAGCCTAAGCGCCAGGAAAAGAGCCCAAAGAAAAGTACCGGGCCACCTATGATCAAGGTATTGAGTATCTGCCAGACCCAGAATACACAGCTGCGTATCGTTAGCCATAACTTATACATAAACAACGCTCCTGAAGGCATTCATCTCAGTCTGTCTCCGTTGGAGTCAGCAAGTGATCGACATAGCTTGCCAGGTCATCAAATGCCGGAATGTGTTCTAGTCCTTTGTGGTTATCCAGCGTTTTCTGCCCCTTGCCGGTCCGGACAATAATAGGCGTAGCCGCTGCTGCCATAGCAGCCTGCATATCGCGCAACGAGTCACCGACCATAACAACGTTAGTCAATTCGATACCCAGACGTTCGCTGATGGTGTACAGCATGCCGGGGGCTGGCTTGCGACAACCACAATCGTCCGAGTCGGTATGCGGACAAAACGCAACGACATCAATCTTGCCTCCCACCTGATTGACCTGTTCATGCATACGCTGATGTATATCGTGCAGCGTGGTCAACTCGATAAGACCGCGGGAAATGCCACTCTGGTTAGTCGCTACAGCAACACTCCAACCAGCCTGATACAGGCGTGCAATGGCCTCCAGACTACCCTCGATGGGCACCCATTCATCCGGTGTTCTGACCGGCCGCTCCAGATCATTATTAATCACACCGTCCCGATCAAGAACAATCAGCTTGATTGCCATCAGACACCCGGACCTGTATTCGAGGGATCTTCTGGTCGCAATAAGCCCAACTCCGCGGTTCCACAGCATAGCGTGTTAACCCTTTGCAGCAGTGCCAGGCGATTAGCTCTTAACTTGTGATCCTCATCCATGACCATGACATCATCAAAGAAAGCATCGACTGGCTGCTTGAGTTGAGCTGTGTCCTGCATGGCCGTTGCATAATCCCGTTTTGCCATGGCGACCTCAATGATCGGCTGCAAGGCTTCGAGCTGCTGATAAAGATCTTTCTCAGCCGGGTTTTTAAATAATGCCGTATCAACCTGTTCTGGCAGATCGTCGTCTACTTTCTTGAGTATGTTGCCGATACGTTTACTCGCCGCGGCAAGCGATACCGCAGCATCGCTCTTGCGAAACTGTTGGATGGCATCAATGCGCGATACAAGGTCCAATGGACGCGTTATTTTCTTTGCCAGCACAGCGTCGATAGCATCGGCTGCTTTACCCTGCTCTGATAAATACCCCCTGAGTCGCTCAATGACATAAGCCAGTAGTGCATCAAGATCAGGATTGGGCAATCGATCCTCAAAACTCTCCCGCGAGACAGCAAGCAGTTCAACCAGATCAAGATCACGCTGCTGTTCGATGATGATGCGTGCTATACCGATGGATGCCCGACGCAAACCGAAAGGATCCTTGGTGCCCGTGGGAATCATGCCAAGCCCGAATATTCCAACCAGCGTATCGGTTTTGTCAGCCAGTGACACCACTTGAGAAATATCGCTTTCAGGCAAACGGCCACCCGCCTGCTTGGGGAAATAATGCTGCTCCATCGCTTGTGCCACGCTTGCACTATAACCTTCACGCGATGCATAGTAACGACCGCAGATACCTTGCATCTTTGCCAGCTCTTTGACAATCTCTGTATTCAGATCGCATTTACAAAGATTCACAGCCGTTGCAATTTCTTCAGTATCAACCGACAGCTGAGTACCCAACCACTGGCCCAGCTTGCCCATGCGCGCAACCTTATCGGCAACGCTACCCAGCTTCTCCTGGAACAACAGCCTGCCCAGCTCCTGTTGATGCGATGCCAGAGAGACTTTCTTGTCCTGGTTCCAGAAGAACATGGTGTCGGCAAAGCGTGGCCGGATAACCCGCTCGTTACCATCCACAACCACCTGCACGTTTACCGACTCAAGGTTAGCGATGGTGATGAATGAAGGCAGTAATTCGCCCTGTTCATCAAGCAACGCAAAGTATCGCTGGTTTTCCTGCATGGTTTGTATCAGCGCTTCCTTGGGAATTTCCAGAAATTCCTTATCGAAACTACCGGCTAACGCCACAGGCCATTCAACCAGGGCATTAACCTCATCAACCAGATCATCGTCCATGACCGGCGCACCACCCAACGTAGAGGCTAGGTTGGCCACATCATTCACAATGCTCGCGCGGCGTTTAACCGGTTCTGCCATGACGTACGCCTTCTCAAGGGTACTTTCATAGCTTGAAGGTTCTGATATCAACAACTCGCCAGGTGCGTGAAAACGGTGTCCACGTGTGGTGTTTGATGCCGTAAGCCCAAGTAGCTGAAGCGGAAGAACCTCACTGCCATGCAACGCCAACAGCCAGACCACAGGCCGGAGAAAATCATGAGAGTGTGCTGACCAGCGCATACGCTTGGGCATCGGCATCGTCTTGATAATATCGGGCAAGGCCTGCGCAAGGACCTCGCTTAGCGTCTTGCCTGATTGGGTTTGCTGGACAACGATCCACTCACCCTTGGGCGTATCAACCGTCTTAACATCAGCCAGATCAACCTGTGCCGATCGCAGAAAACCCAACAAGGCTTTGGTCGGTTCTCCATCTTTATAAGCGGCCGCTTTGGCAGGACCGCGACGCTCCACCAGCGCATCCGCCTGACGATCGCCAACGTTGGAGAAAAACGCGGCTATACGACGTGGTGTTGCAAATATCTGCGGTGGTGTGTCACACAACTTGCTGTCTAGCAGCACATCATTAAGTACTTTGCCCAGATGCTGGGCCATGGGTACGACAGAGGCAGCGGGTAACTCTTCACAACCCAGTTCGATGAGTAGATCAGCCACGTGGAGCACCTCCGGTAGTTGACTCGCTATCTGCGTTTTTCAACAACGGAAACTCAAGTGCCTTGCGTTTTTCCAGCCACGCCTCCGCGACCTGACGGGCCAGTGTTCTAACCCGAAGAATATAGCGCTGACGCTCCGTTACAGATATGGCATGCCGCGCATCAAGCAGATTGAACGAATGAGAGGCTCTTAGTACCTGCTCATACGCTGGAAGAGGTAATGCAGCTTCACACAGCGCTGCACAATCCTTCTCGCACTGATCAAACAGCGAAAACAGAAAATCCACGTCGGCATGCTCGAAGTTATAAGCCGACTGCTCTACCTCGTTCTGATGAAACACTTCACCATAACTTACCGGTCCTTCGAGCGTCTGCCCCCACACCAGATCGTAGACTGACTCTACACCCTGAATATACATGGCCAGACGTTCGATCCCATAAGCCAGCTCTCCAAGCACAGGCTTGCAGGCAATACCTCCGCACTGCTGAAAGTACGTGTACTGCGTAACCTCCATACCGTTTAACCAGACCTCCCAGCCAAGCCCCCAGGCACCCAGCGTCGGCGATTCCCAGTTGTCTTCAACAAAGCGAATATCATGTTCCAGCGCATTAAAGCCCAACGCCTCCAGGCTGCCCAGATACAACTCCTGCATACCCTCTGGAGAAGGCTTCATGGCTACCTGAAACTGATAGAAGTGTTGCAGGCGATTCGGGTTATCACCATAACGCCCATCGGTAGGTCGTCGAGATGATTGCGTATGACAAGCAAACCAGGGCTCAGGCCCAATGGCCCGCAGAAACGTCGAAGGATGAAACGTACCTGCGCCCATTTCCATGTCATAGGACTGCTGCACCAGGCAACCCTGGCTTGCCCAATAGTTCTGGAGAATGGCGATCATGCCCTGAAAAGTCTTTACGTCAGGCTGCGCTGCAGCGTCGTTCATGATGGGAAGCAAGCTCAATTAAATGTGGACACGATAAAGAGACGCGACAGTGTACTTTTTCTGCCGGTATTGCGAAACGTTGGCCCGGTGCGCTGTTGAAGAAAATCTGACTAATATTTGTTCAAAAACAGCACAAACCTAAGCAATTCATCAAACCAGACAAACGTGGCTTCTGTGCTGATTATGGCACCCCTGAGTGACTAACTGTTTCTGCGGGCAAGCGTGATGGAGTAGAATACCGGCTGCTGAGGTATCAGCGTCTGGTTTCCTACAGCAACCACCAGTTTTTTTGCACCACATTTGTGCGCTTTACTTTGCATCTGCACCATAGAGGTGCATAACTTGCGCTCACAAAAAGTGCAACTCATTGTATTTCATACACTTTTCCCCATGCCAACCATTGGTATGTACTCTGCACCATAAACACTGTTACGCGCGTCAGAAGCGAGCGTAGTTACATTACACAACAACTGAAGGAAAACAGCACATGTCAGCAAGTGACGTCCTTAAAACCATCGAGGAAAATGAGGTCAAGTTCGTAGACTTCCGCTTTACCGACCCTCGAGGCAAAGAACAACATACGTCTATCCCGGCAAAATTGATCGACGCCGATGTCTTCGAAGACGGACAACCATTCGATGGCTCCTCTATCTCAGGGTGGAAAGGCATCAATGCCTCCGACATGCTGCTGATGCCCGATTCGGACACAGCCGTCATGGACCCATTCGCCGAAGCTGCACAGCTAAACATTCGCTGCAACATCGTCGAACCTGACACCATGGAAGGTTACGAGCGTGATCCTCGCTCACTGGCCATCCGCGCAGAAGCGTATCTGCAGTCCACCGGCATTGCCGATACTGCCTACTTCGGTCCAGAGCCAGAATTCTTTATCTTCGATGATGTTCGCTGGTCGACAGACATGAAAGGCATGAGCTACGCCATCGATTCTGACGAAGCCGCATGGAACTCCGGCAAGAAAATGGAAGGCGGCAATATCGGTCACCGTCCAGGTGTTAAAGGCGGATACTTTCCTGTTCCTCCTGTTGATTCGCACAGCGATCTGCGCGCTACCATGTGTACCGTTCTTGAAGAAATGGGCGTTACCCCTGAAGTGCATCACCACGAAGTGGGCACGGCAGGCCAGTGCGAAATTGGTACAAAGTTCGACACACTGGTAAAACGCGCTGACCAGACCCAGATCCTCAAGTACGTTGTACAAAACGTTGCACATCGCTATGGCCACACAGCTACCTTCATGCCGAAGCCGGTTGTTGGTGACAACGGAAGTGGTATGCACGTACACCAGTCATTGTTTAAAGGCGGCGAGAACATGTTCGCTGGTGACCTTTATGGCGGTCTGTCTGAAACAGCACTGCATTACATTGGCGGTATCATCAAGCACTCACGTGCGATCAATGCTTTCTCCAACGCCTCTACCAATAGCTACAAGCGACTGGTACCTGGCTTTGAAGCACCAGTCATGCTGGCTTACTCTGCACGCAACCGCTCTGCCTCAATTCGTATTCCTTATGTGGGCAACCCTAAAGGCCGACGTATCGAAGTTCGCTACCCTGACCCAACCGGCAACCCGTACCTGACGTTCTCTGCACTGATGATGGCTGGCCTTGACGGTATCCAGAACAAGATTCATCCTGGCGATGCAGCAGATAAGGATCTCTACGACCTGCCTCCAGAAGAAGCAGCCAACATTCCACAGGTCTGTTCATCACTGGACATGGCTCTTGAAGAGCTGGACAAAGACCGTGGCTTCCTGACTGCCGGCGGTGTTTTCTCTGATGACCTGATTGATGGCTATATTGCACTGAAGATGGAAGAAGTGACAACTCTGCGTATGTCTACTCATCCGGTTGAGTTTGATATGTATTACAGTTGTTAGCACGAACTAACTCAATCTCTTCATTTTGATTGAAGTTTTACCGAAATGTTGCGCCACTACACGGATTGTAGTGGTGTAATGTTGTCAATCGCTTGGTGAAGATTTTTTCAAGTCTCTACAATACTTGTACTAACTTCGTAATGAGCGGACCCGTAATCTCTTTTGAACAGCCGCTGAAGCTTTAACTCTCCGCTTGCAACACTACAGAGAACTGATGCTAACCACCGGGATTGGGGTTAGGCTCAGGTGGTATAACGTCGGAGCTTGTACTCACCCGCACATCGTAATTGGTAGCACCGCTTTTTATGCCGACACCGATTGACCATGTGCCGCTGGTTTGCGCTATCGTCGATACCATCGCGGGCAAGCCGCCTTTCGTATCCCTGGCGATTTGTGTATTGTTTTCATCACGCAAGTAAATTCTGACATAAGCGGTTGGATCATCCCATGTCACTGCGCTTTCGATCAGTTCTCCAGCATTAACATCGAATCGAAATACCTGCCATGCACCTTCGGTGGATGAGCCGACGGATGAGAATTCAAAGTCTTCCACTGGCTCTGGTGGTATGACATCGGAAGTTGTATTCACCACAACATCGTAATTGGCAGCACCGCTTTTGATACCGACACCGATTGACCATGTGCCGCTGGTTTGCGCCGTGGTCGATACCTTCGCCGGCAAGCTGCCTTTCGTATCCCTGGCGATTTGCACATTGTTTTCATCACGCAAGTAGATTCTGACAAAAGCGGATGGATCATCCCATGTCACTAAGCTTTCGATCAGTTCTCCGGCATTAACATCGAATCGAAATACCTGCCATGCACCTTCGGCAGATGAGCCACTGGATGAGAATTCAAAGTCTGCCACTGGTTGTGGATTTGGATTCGGGTTGCTTGGTGGCGAGTAGGAAGAGATCTCGCAATGTGCACTGCTATCAAGTTGTGGATCGCCAATTAAACCAGTACCGCAGTTTACGTTGGAATCAATCACGCCATAGGCTTGGTTCTCACCGTTGCCGTAACGAACTACGGTACGCCCAGACACGTCGCACTGTGATCCATCATTGGCGCAAAATTGCCAGCTGGGCAAAGCGATATCGGGCGCTGTGCCGTTGTCACGTTCATCACCGCTCAGGCGGCCATCCAGATCTTCGTCTAAGCCGAGTCGATACTCTACACCGCGTGGTACTAAGGTAAAAGTTATGCTCTCACTTATCCCCGATTCAAGTTCACCGCGACTTACCACTTGATTGAGGCGATCAGATTGAAATTCGTTATTACCAATATATGCAAAACCGCGACGTTCACCGTTATATAAACCATGAGCCACCATGCCCACGTTACCTGAGTTAGCGATATTGATCAGTGTGCTTAATCGATTGCGGCTTGCAGAGCTTGGGCTTGATCTGAGCGTGACTTGCTGCCCTACACCTGCGTGTGAATCTCTGGAAAAACCACTAACCTGCGGCAATGGCCCTTCAATGGATAACTGATATGCAAAAAGATGTGTTCCACTTTCGGTGTTTAAATCAAAGTTACGGTTGCGGTGTTGAAACTCTGAGCTCTGTGCGCCGTCTGGTCTGAATCCAAAGCCGGCTGTTGAGCCATCGGTGCTGTTCCAAAACAAACCTATGCGATCATAAAAGCCACTGAAGGTTTCTGCTAGCACGGGTTGATCAACCATAAAGCTTCGGCTGACATCTTCTATATCACCACGACTGCGTGGCCCTAGATGGCAGTTGCCACAGGTTGATGAAGTATTATTCCCTGACTGAAATGATCGTAAGCCGTCCTGTGCATTACCAAAGCCGCGTATTGTACCGTTCGCACCGGGTAGTGGTACTAGGCTTGATAAGGTGTTATCAATATTTCGATTGGGGTTAGGCCCAAAGTGAATGGTATCAAGATAGGCTTCTAGCTCACCCATTGAAAATTCATCAAGCGGTGAGCTTAGACCATGCAAGTTTTCATAAGTGATAGCGAAATCAAAAATAGTCTCTCGGTCACCGCGGTGGTGCAACCCGGGTGCACCAATGATATCTTGTAGTGATTGAGTTTTAAGTGGCCCTTTCATTGGGTGAAATTCAAAACCTCTGCGTGAAGACATTGAGCCTGCCGGATTACCTAAATCCCACGACAATCTATCTGTACGCGCATCAACGTGGCATGAAGCACAAGACGCTTGCCCTAGACCCGAAGTAGCGTGGGTATCGTACAAATGTTGGCGACCGTTTTTAATAGCACTTGGCGTAGGATCAAAGAACGAAGTGCGGCTCGATTCAGAATTATCGCCAAGCGATATTACAGATATAGAACCACCAAACCGGTTCAATACATAGCCACGGCTACGGGCATCGTCTAATGCAATACCAGTGGGGCCTTGCCCTACTTCTATGCGGCCAAACCTTGCACCAGAAGGACTTACCGCCACAATATTATTAGATCCTAACCCTGCAATATACGCTTGCGTACCGCTGCTGTTCCATGCAATAGCACGTGGATCACCCACAGATTGGTCGCGTACTGATTGCGCCACGCTGGTTTGGTTATAGTTTAAGTGCGCGTTGAGATCATTGATTGAAGCGTTACCGCCGTTGGCACCAAACGACCCCATGTGAACACGTACAAAACGGCTTTTTAGATTGGGTTCAAAACGCACTTCATTGGTAGACTCTGTTCCTACCACAGTCACTGCACCTGAGGCTGGGTTAACATCAAGAGCCATCACAATATTCATTAAGCGCGTTTGATAGCGTACTGAAAATGTATTGGCATCAATGATCGCGACATCTCTATCGGGCAGATCCCATCCTTCTACTCGATCAGATAAAAACGATAAGTTGCCGGTAACAAGCTCTGTCCAGTTACCGTTGTTATCATCAAACCAATTGCCGTTATCATCTTTACGAACAATCACACCGACCGGCGGTGGCGTTGGATTGCTGGAATTCATTGGCGGATTAAATCGATTGCCGTCATTGGGCGGTGGTGATTCACCCCCATAAGGCCCTTGCGATGCACCAGCGGCATCACGTATACGATCATCAATGCGTTTACCACCGGGCATCAATGTGGTGCCATTACCTGACTCAAAAATAGCCAGGTAAACAGAGTTGCCATCAGGGCTTTTTGCCAAAGCCCTTGGGTCTTCACCTAGAATAGTAATATCAGTGGGATCTTCATCAGGGTTGTCTACATTAAACACCTGCAGCAAGTTGTCTTGTGAAGCACTGACAAAAGCACGCTCTGGGTTGCCAGCAAAAATAACATCGGCCGGCTCATCTGCAGTTTGCAGCGTGTTCACAACAATACCGGTGTTTAAGTCAACAATGCTTACCGTATCTGAAACATGGTTAACCACCCACGCTTCTGATTCTGACCGCGCGCGCACACTGACAGGTTCAAGCCCCACCGGAATCGAATTAGTCAGCACCGCACTGCCGCCGGATACATCAAACACCATTAAGGTAGCCGCCGCCGTGTTCACGGCCAGTAGAGTATTTTTACTTGGGGTGAGATCCAGCGGATGAACGTGCGGGGATTCGTAGTTAACGAAAGCCATCGGCTCAAAACCGTCATCTGCGGCGGGCAGCTGCTGAGCATTGACGGTATTGGCTAACAGCAGCAGCGCCAGCGATGCAAATATTTTCGTAGCTAAAAATTGTCTTCCTGACATGGCTAACAAATCCCTATGGACGTTAACAAGTGATGGCATTTCGAGTCATACCGAGGTTCTCTAACGCAGTCTGCATTGTAGATGTAAAGGTAGCCCTCGAACAGGCCAAATCGTAAACCATAGTTGTGCATTAGGCCACATGACAGCGCAAAAGTTTTATAAGCGTTTTGGGGGCAGGACTCGGCAGCCTGCAAAATCACATACACGGCACCTGATCAACCACCACTGCACAGCCGTTGCCCTAGCCGGGCGCCAGGGGAGCGATTGTTCTCCGGCCCTTGTGGACTGAATATGGCCCCTTGATGAGGCAGGATCATGCCGATAACGAGCGAATCTTCGATGCTTTGGCCCGTCTTTTGGTAAATCCGGGACGCGTCGTCTTCATGGGGCAACCCTATACCTGCAGAAAACCCTGCTCAGCCCGGTCGAAATGCGGTCAGCACCTCGCCCGACCATATTAGCCCCAGACAGCAATCCGTTATAGAGAACTGCTTTACTCAATAAATTCAGCTGTTCATAAATAATCCAGGCCCGGATGGCCCAGGCCTGGATTCATGCTGATGTCTGAATGGAGAAAAATCTATTGTTGGATACAAGGTCTAACGGTGAGCAACTTCAATAACTTCTGCTGTGGCTGTGATCGTTATGGAGTCAGTCGGCTCGTTTGCCAAACCCTGATCCATTTCGAACGTGTAGGACTGTCCCTCATCGAGTGTGATGCGATGTTGTGTCATCAGTTGGGGAAGTCCCGGATTACTGCCCTCCGTGCTCACAACTTCGTATTGATCATTGTCAAGCTTTGTATAGAAGATCACTGCCGTGTGGTTTTTGACGCAACCGTGTAAGCCTCTAATTCAGCCAATGAGCTTTTCATGTTTGCGGTAACCAGTGATGAGCTGACCAGAGCGATAATCATTGCGGTTAATTTCAG
>JBGCFI010000049.1:0-11978 GCA_045106855.1 Granulosicoccus sp. | reverse complement strand
TCAGTCAGATTGTTGCGAATATCTGGAACCTGGCAGGCAACTATTTTCATGAGCGAAGTATGCTTGAAAAGACTGAACTATCAACGGTCGCTGTGGGCACTGACCGAAGGTTCTAACAATTGATCATGAACGAGTCATGCTTTTTTATTCTGAAGTTGGATTCGCTGCAGCAGGATTTACTGCAACTTGTCCGTGAATGTAGCCGCCGTAGCTGTTACGATCAGCCAAGTTCGACCGTGAGCAAGGTACGATAGTAGTATAGTCTCCGCAAGCGGATGCCGTGTCTAAATACCAATCATACATTCTTTGTACAAGCCCTCGGAGTGGAAGCACATTGTTGTGCCGACTTCTGGCAGCTACGGGAAAATCTGGTGTACCAGACTCACATTTTCATAGTCCTTCAATTTCAGACTGGATGGGCTACTACGGCCTTGCTCCAGACAGTACCAAATCCGAGCGCGTATTGTTGTCCAATATTTTTAAGGCTGCACATAGTCGAGGTACTGGGGGAACCGGTATATTTGGTCTTCGTTTACAACGGCATAGCTTTGAATTCTTCATGCAAAAATTGCATATTCTTGTTCCTGATTGCTTAAATGATCAGGATCGAATCAAAGAAGTATTCGGTCAAACACTATTCGTACATTTGACTCGCCAAAATAAACTTGAACAAGCAATATCCTATGTTAAAGCGTCGCAAACGGGCCTTTGGCACAAAGCACCCAATGGGCAAGAGCTACAGCGTTGCGGTGAACCGCAAGATCCAATTTACGATGCTGAAGCGATACAGCACCATATGACTGAGCTAGCCGCTATGGATCGGGCTTGGATTTCCTGGTTTGCACAGGAAAGGATATCCCCACTTCATATCAACTACGAAGATCTGTCTAAAGATCCCATAGCAGTAACCGAAAGGCTACTTCAAAAACTAGGACTTGCCAGAGGACTCACAATTGGATTAGAACTTCCTGTCGCAAAGTTAGCCAACACTACTAATATTCAATGGGCTCTGCGCTTCCGTAACGACAAATGTTCCTAAAAAACACAGAACAACTGTTCAATATCGTGCTGGAGCTATGACCTTTCATAGTATTCAATGGGCACTCGAAAAACGATGGGTGCTCAACGTGGACAACGTCAGATATGAGAATTCGAGCCGCCTGTTATCACGCTCCACCCAGACAACTCGAAATCGACATTACACCGAGCCCGCGCTACGTGCGCGGGCCACTGTGAATCAAGGCTGATACAGGTCGGTCCATGAAACCGTATCTCCAAAGATGTCGCCATCTTTGGTTGTCCGTGTTACCGCAACACTACCTGAGCCACCGTCTGGCACCGTGATATCAACGCGACTTCCATCCTGGGCCTCAAACTGGATAGCACCACTGGAGGGCACATCGTTGATTAATTGAAACTCTTCGAACTTTACATCCAGATTGATTGGGCCTTCCGCATCGTTCCGAAGGCGGACGCTCAGCTCCGAGCTATGACTTTCTATGTTGTCGAAAGAAGCGCTATACGAACCTTTGCCTGATACGACGAACGGATCGGTATTGCCGTCTCTCGAATAGTTTTCTACATCAAACGTTTCGAAGGTACAAAAATCGCAACTGCCAATAAACATACCCTTGAATACCGTGGTTCCTGGACCTTCGGCCGCTTCAGTCGCACTTAACTCTAAATCGTACTCTTGTAATGATTCGCCTGAACTTCGCTCAATATAAGCAGATCCATTCAGTGTCTCGGCGGCAACGACGCAACTATCGTAGGTAGTCGTGGAATTACCGTCTGGCCCACCATCAAACCCAACCCTCTCAAAGCTGCCACCATCAGGACAGTCGCCAGAAATCAATATATTTAGCCCATCAACCATTTCGATAAAGTTTCCGATGGCTGGCGGAAATCGATCAAGAAAAAGTACTGGCGAGGAAGAACGTGTTGCCAGTATTTCGATATTTAAAAGAATGATATATTCCGACAAATCGATGTAGTTATCACCGTTTATTACACTCGTGTTGGTCGCTACGGGATCTTCCACTTCATCCGGTGATCCATCATCGACAACCGGATCACCTTCGTCCTGCGATCCGTCATCTACAACCGGATTATCTTCGTCCGGTGATCCGTCATCGACAACCGGATCACCTTCGTCCGGCGATCCATCATCCACAACCGGATCACCTTCGTCCGGTGATCCGTCATCGTCTGAACCTCCATCTACAGAGGGCGGTGTGACGGTGTCCCCCACCGGCTCGACAACATCTGCTGGGCCATTACTATTCGTCGTATCAGGGCTGCTGTCTGAACTTGATGAGCAGCCAACTACTAACAATAAGGATGCACAGCAGAGCAACATTTTTTGCAGAATCATTCCACATACTCCATTTGACGATAGGGTTTTGCTGAACTAGCCTCCAAGAGGCTCGCAATTTAGGCTGGAATTTTGTGACACAGCCGTACTTTTATATTATCCGGACTCGGCAGAATTTGCAAAGTGTTAAATAATACTAAGTCCCCCTATTTCTCGTTCACTGGGACATGCTCAGCCAGAAAATCATGGACGTGTCGAATGCAGGGCTGCTGCGCGGTTCAGCATGGGTGCGTAGCCAGACTGTCAGGGCTCCGATATTTTATCCGTTGATCAATAGCATCGCCTGTCGCAGTTTGCATGACTGATACCCCGAATCCCGGCTTGCTGAAATAACTGACAATCCACTAATGGTAGCAATGCAGTGCGGAAATCTTTTGCGGTTATTATTATGGTTGCTGGGATTTTTCAGCGGTAAGATGCACGGTATTGCCAGTATGTTCTATTTTTTTGGACTCAACCACATGCTATTGATGAGTCCCGATTCAAACTGTATTCACCAGAGTTTTACTTTTAACTCCGCTATCCAATAGCACACGCACAGGCGAAATTGGTCGCATAACTCAGAGCCCTCTCTTTTCTTTGATTCAGATCAAGAGTGTTCTAAATGCACCATCGAGATATGATTTCGGGATACTGCACATATCCGCTTACTGGACACCGCCAACCACTTTAGGCACAGTAGACACTTTACGTTAGCGGAGATCCATCATGTGCGGCAGAGTCAACGTCCATGACAACGAAGGCCTCAGGTTATTGCTCGAATCAATGGGCATGGACACCTGGCCTAGCCGCGACCCCCGATTCAATGTCGCGCCAACACAATCACTGGACGTGGTAAAGCAAGGCGATGACGGCCCAGCACTCGACATCATGAGCTGGGGTGTGTCGATGACGTTGAAAGGCAAAAAAGGTCAACCTATCGTCAAACGTGTACCGAATGCACGCGATGATAAAGTGTGGTCATCCTACCTGTGGCGATACTTGATTCCTGAACAGCGCGTACTGATACCAGTTAACGGATTCTACGAATGGAAGCGTGAAAACAAGAAGCTGGTACAGGCGTACTACATCACCCCGTCTAGCAGTGCTGCCATGTTTCTCGCTGGCATTTTCCGAGTGCCTAAGGACGACAGCGGCAAGCCTGAGGTGACCATCGTCACCACTGCTGCGAACGAGTCCATGAGCCAGGTACACAACCGGATGCCGGTTATTCTTTCATCTCAGAACGAGGCGATTGCCTGGATTCAGGAAGCAGACAAGGATTCGCTGACCGAGCTAATGCAACCGGCAAGCAATGATGCTCTGGTGTTTACGCCGGTAAGTGACTATGTGAACAAGTCCAGCAATGAGGGGCCGGAATGTATAGCTTCTGACGTTTCCTAATAGTTTTTCAGTCGTAAAACAAGCGGCTTTTAACGGACAAGCGATCAACCAAACAACTTTGGTACTATAGCTATAAAATTTCACTGACCTTTTTCAGGCTTCTAACGGTCTTACAATGACTGTAAATCACCCAAAGACACTTCTTGCATCCGTCATGTCTCTAACGCTACTAGCCTGTAGCTCAAGTGACGATAGTGCCGATGAAAACTCATCATCCTCCACTTTTACAAAGTTCGGCATCATCGACATTGTTGATCCTGAGGCCAACAACACGCTCGAGATGACCGCTGTTTTTTTCGAGACTGACACTCCGATTCTGCTAAGCAATATTACAGCGGTCAATACCCCTCCCAGCATGAACACGGACAGCTGTGAACTTGAGATCAGCAGTGACTCAACTACTGACGTCATCAGCTTTATTGATAACCCGGATACTCAAGTCACGCCCATAAGTGCCGGCGACATCATTACCATTACTGGTACGCCCGGTACCGTGGCGGAACTCAGCGAATCAGCGACAACTTTCGGAATTGGGTACTTTGGTGATTCCACACTGGGAGAAACTGATTCCACTGGCTTGGTAGCTGATATTCCGGGCTCTGCCTTCCCAGCGTTTTTGTCGATAGCCATTCCGGACGTGGAACCATTTGTTCTGACCAGTGAGATGTCGCAATTCGGGACAGAAATCGATGCAACATTTACATGGACACCAAGCGCAACACCTGAGTCTTACGTCACCCTGTACACCGATGTAAATCAAGCCACTCTGACGCCGAGTACGCCGGAAGTTATTCAGCACATCGTGCTCGACTGCATCCTTGTAGACGATGGTAGCTTCGAGTTACCGCAGGCAATTCAATCACAGCTAACTGACGCCGGCGTGAATTCCCTTCCAGTTAACATTGGTCGAGAAGCCGTCAATATTGTTCAGCAGGCGGACGTCGTGGTTATTGCCACAAGAAGTAGCGGTGACATCTAACGCAAAATCTAATAGCGACACCCAATGCAGCAATTAGCCACCTCAATCGCTGAACAGAACCAAATTAACGAACGACTAAAGCATCGGGATATTTGATATCGCGTCACCATGCCAGCAGGAAGCCCAGGCACTCATGAGTACCTGGTTTTCATGTAAAAGCTTACTAACATCAAGTTCGTCCCACGAAAACAGCAGTACAACCAAAAAAAAGCGAAAGTAGCTTGCAAGTCAATTGCTGTTATAAAGCGGGTTTACGTTAGTCACTAAACGGCCAACTATACACTCCACCATCCAGTGGAATCTTTGTTTCTCCATTAAAGCCCTCACCCTGACAGTACCCGTTTGCCGAGCTTGCATAGAAATATAGCGGGGCTGACGGGAAGCTCATTGCCGCGACCTGTGCGGCCGCTTCGGCGCTATAAGTGTGTCCCCACACATCAAAGTAGTCGCGATAGTCAAATCCTGTAGAGTGAGACACGGTGATAAGAAGCCAGTCTTCAGTACTCATACCACGGGCGGCCGTGCGTTCATATTGGCTCATGCCAAGCCCGTCACGGGTATCGTTCCAAAGCGTATCGTCGCGTACAGCCAACTGATAAGCCCGCTCGATAATGTGTAATCGTGCAAGCAGGTGCCAACCATTTTCAAGGGCGCCGTTGTCCTGGGCGCTCATCATCATCTGAATAATCTGCAATGCCCCTTCGGACCAGCCAATCGAGTCGTCCCAAAGGTTAGCCTTAAGGTAGGCCTTGGGGTCATCCCGTGAGACGCTGCTTTGTACCGTGTTGTACAGTGACTCGAACGGTAAACCCTGGCAGGAGGATTCAACACCGGTGGCTTCGAAGTACCGACTCTTGGTGTAGTAGGAATAGAAATTGGTGCTGGCATGAACCGGCCAGCCCGTCATGCGGAAACGCGCTTTCTCCAGCCCGTGCCCCATTTCATGAATGTCTCCATGCCCAAGCGGACTAAATGACCAGTAAGCATCATAGGGATTACCTGAGCATCCATAGCCACAAGTTGCCTGGTCAGCATTCATGTGCTTGACGATATCCAGTGATTGAATGTCCAGATTATTGCTGGTAGCAAACTCGTGAATTTCTGGCACCACATCGATCCCGGGCCCCTGAAAACCTGCTAGCGTATGCGGATAGTTGTGCACATAGGTCATCGTGGCATCCACCAGAGCCTCTGGCTGACCCACACTTTCCAGTAGCGAGGAGTCATTGATCGAGTTTTCCATTCGATCGATTGTCGAATGAACTTCAAAACTCGGTGCTGCCAGTTCTGCCCAGTCGAAGTCTTTATCAGCCATTCTGGCTGCAAAGCTGTCGGTGTCTGAGCTTGTGCGCCAATAGGCATGCTCGCCGACGTTGTTAAACTCTACGCTAACCGGAAGATCATTCGTGCTGTAACTTAAATGGATAGGACCACCCATCGACGAGGTAAAACGTAAGGACTCTCCCGGTTCGATAAGCATCGCCTCACTACGCAGAAAGCGTGGGCGCTTATAGCCATTTTCATCAAACACATGAGTAGCACCGTCGCGAATGCTGTTAACGAAAACCTTCACCGTGACATCGCTATTGTCTGTTCGCGTAACGGTAACCGTCTCACCCGGAATGGCATAAGCACCAGTGGATTTGAAGTAGCGTTTGGACAGGTGATTGACCACACGGGTGGTGGGCGTCAAATGGTCGAAATCTGTACGACTGAAGTTGCCAAGATCACCCCATGCTCCGGCCTTATCACGCATTTGGTATTCGGCGTGATCTGCATAGAATGCCCGTAGAAATTCTATGTCCGGTGTTTCACCCCGGTTCATGGGAAAGACAACATCGCGACGGTAATGATCGGCGAGAAGCACCCACAGTTTCGTCAGACGCTGTGTACCGGGACTATCGAAGATCCGAGTCTTGCTGGCATCCAGTGAACGCAGTGTTGATTTGACTTCGTTTGCCCCATTCCAAAACTGCTCCGTCAGCGATACGTTGGCATTACAGTTCTCGCCATCGCAGTCTGACCAGTCAATATTGAAGCTCTGTTGCTGGAAGTTTTGCATCATGGTTTCTACCGATGCTATCTCCTCCGGCAGTATCCCTGTTTTGCCGCTTTGGTCAGCGTCGTCGAGTGACAAGCGGCGCCAGTAGTTATCGCCGGCATAACGCATTGAAAATACCGGAAACAAGTGCTTTCCCAGGCTATTGTGATTTCCATCATGGTGCAAATACATAACACCGACGTCCTGGGCCATGGCAGCTGCAACGGCATCAGCCACGGCTTGATCTTCATCCTCCGAGTGGGAGAACTGGGAGACCATAAGCAAGTCGGTTGATGAGGTAATACAACTCGCCAGCTCGTTGCCAAAGCAGGTTCCATAGTCGTTGGAGTTGACCTGGCCGGCATATCGCGTATCAAGCCATTGACGAGAGCCCCGCTCATCAGGGAAATAGTAGCTATCGTCCATATTGGCGATGACAACGTTGAACGGTGCAGTTTTCAGGTTGGAGCGTTGCGTCAGCCAACTGATGCTGTTCTCAAGGAACTGGTGCATCTGTTCGTTTATGGCATCACTGTTGCGCTGCCAGTTGCGCATAGGATGCCCACCCATGGCTATATAGCGGCCAGGCTTCGTACCCAGAACCGCCAGTGTTTCTTCACGGGCTTCATAGCCGTCTGCAAAGGCCGAATTTGTGGTCAGCAGAACTGTATTTTCGCCGAAGGTGTTGTGCAGAATCGATGCATCATGCGTCGGATTCCAGTCTAATGAAGTGAGACTACTGCCGTCGGTCCTGGCATCGCCATTTGCATCAAGATTAAAGATCTCGATCAACGCACTCATGTTGAGATTCCTACTGTTATCGATAGTGGCAAGAATCTCGTCTTCGAGCAAACTGGCACTACTGACAAAAAATGCATCACCCGTTACCAGCGCGTGCTCAACTTCGTTCAGTACGGATGTCCGGATGATCAGCGGTGTTTGAGTAGAGTGTGTTCCATCTGACACCGATACCGTCAAGGAGTAGATGGTATCCGGAGAAACAGCGCCAGCGATGGTGACCATGCCGTCGCTGTCAATGGCAAAGGGCACATCCTCTATGATTGAATAGCTAAGCGTATCCTCCTGTGCGTCATGGCCTTCCACCAAACCAATCACAGTGCCAGGCTGGTTTGCCTGCCCTATCAAGTAGTTGTTCTGATACGGCTTGAACTCGGGTTTGACCGATTCAGAGGTTGCAGTGCCACGATAAAGCGTCGAATCGGGAATCGCGATATAAGATGTATCGCCTGTCATTCTCCAGCCTACCGAGATACTGGCTCGCCCACCGTTCTCCTTAAGAAGTGCCCGTAAAAAGTATGCCTTACCTTGTTCAAGAACAACAGGAATACTCTCCCTGGATGTCCTCCAGTTCTGATGCGCGACCCAACCGTGCTCAAGAATGCGTTCTGCCTGTGCTGGATCATGTGATGGAGAAAGTTCAAGCGCTACAGCGTCATCACCGGAAAGAGCAAAGTGATACTCACCTGAGACATCCGGGCGCAATAATGCGGTGAGCTGCATGCCAAACGCATCATTTTCCTGTTCATCAACGTTGAGCATTGTAATGAATTCAGCATGATCAGGTGCAGCTGGATAAGCCTCGCTATCGGTGAAGGTGGCGAGATTCGAACCAGGAATATTGTCCCAGCGTTCTGCAAAAACACCTTGTTTATCCAGTAACTCCACACGTACGTCAATAAGTGTTTCGTTGACCGAATCACTTGCTACCGCCGTAAATTCGAAAACTTGCTGGGTATTATGAGGAAGCTTGCCAGCAACGATGATATTACCTTCAACGTCGATGTCGAACAGCGCACCAGCGTTTTGCAAGTGGTACTCAATCGCATCGCCTTGATAGTCAATGGCATTGACGTTGCCCACTAGATCACCGTTGGCAGCCGTCGCTGGCAACATGAAAATCGTACTACGCTCAGCGACTGGGGCATTTTGCGCTTTAGCGAAGATCTTGACGTCAGACAGGTGTAAACAGTTTGCGTCTGCCGCTTTCACGATGACATGAGAACCAGATATGGCTGGGCCAAGGTCTACTACTTGCGTGCTTGTACTTGATATCAAGGATCCAACGGACGCCTGGTCCACATGCATGTCAGTATAATCAGACTGGGTGACATAGACTTCGGCACCTTCAATTCGGGATGCATAACTGTTGCGCGAGCGAATTTCTATTCGTTCAATAGCGACGTCTGCGGGGAAGGCGAGCTGCCACCAATTATTTTCAGAGACACAAGCGGTGTGATTGAACGAAAGATCGTCGTCATCAATCGCAGCGTCCGCCTGGTAGCTGCTGTATTGGCTACCTTGAGAGGCCACGCCAAACGTGCTGGCAAGATTTTGTAAGTTCTGCACACGGATGAAAAACGGCAGATCAGCCTGAGCCTCGCCGTCACTGACACTCAGCACAATGTTCTGGTGCAGAGACTCAACATCGGGCGTACCGGTAATCATGCCGGTGGCCGAATTGATCGATGCCCATTGTGGCAGATTCTGTGCTGTGAATGTCAGCGTTGTGTCGGGATCTATGTCAGTGGCTACAGGTGTAAATGAATACAGGGAATTTGTACGAACCCAGCTCTCTGGCTTGCCACTGATGGTAGGCGCGCTATTAGTGTAAGTCACTTCAAGATCGAATGGCGGGAGACTAGTTAGCTGCTTACCATCAGAAATACTGATAATGATATCGGTGTATACGCCCGCATCATCGTTGCCCGGCTCTCCTGTTAGTGATCCGGTAACCGAGCTGAAGATTGCCCATGCGGGCACACCCTGAATACTGAATTCCAGCGGATCATTGTCAGCATCAGAAAATTCTGGACTAAACCTATATGTCGAACCTGCGGCAATATTCCCAATCGGCGCCCCACTTATAGACGGTGCGCGATTTACTTCAGGTTCCGTGGTAGGAATAACGCCAGATGTGGTGTCTGTGCCGCTGACGCCGTTCCCTGTTGGTGTTGGTGTTGGTGTTGGTGTTGGTGTTGGTGTTGGTGTTGGTGTTGGTGTTGGTGTTGGTGTTGGTGTTGCGCTATTGTCTGTGTCGACGTCACCGTTTTGCGCTGGAGTTGTCTCTGTCGGACTATCAACCGGCTTAACTTCGCTGATGCCAGTAGGTGTCGAAACAGCCTCGCCATTGTCCGTACCTTCCGGGCCGTTGTGATTAGTCGCTGGGGGGATAGCATCAACGCCCCCTGCAGTCCCCTCGTTGCCAGCACTCTCGGTCTCGCCTGTATCAGAGTCAATCGAGACTGGTTGCTCTGGCGCGCCGACTGCTTGTCCAAGTTCCAGCTGTTCGCCTCGCTGCAACAATGACTCGGGTGATGTGTCACTGCACGCGGATACTAAAAACACAAGCGCAAGGCTTGTGAATGAGATGCGTCTAGCCATGCTTGCGTTTAATCCTTGTTGACATGGAAGCATTGCGCTCGGCCAAACGGCTCGCGAACAAAGCGCTTATGCTAGATGAGCGTCTAATCAGCGCCCACTGGATAAACGGCAGTGGCAATCCCCAGATTTAGATAATCGTTGGATAAAACGACTTAGCACACGGTTTGGTCATTTTTGTTTATTTGTAATACCGAGCCATTCGGTCACACCGAAACTTTCATGCGATTTTTTCGCAGTTAATTAACAAATCCTTTCGGAATACAGGCGCCCGCCTCTCCTTTTTGCTCGCCTTGTTGCAAGCGATTTGGGCACAGGATGGAAAAATACCCGCAAATAGCTAAGCATATGCAGAACGAAATACCTAGCCATATTCCTAGTGGAGAATATATTCAGCAGTTGATAACGTAATCCATAGATTTACTTGAGGAAGCCGGATTAACGTTTTTCACCTAATGTTATGAAGAATTGCTTGTCAGATTACAGGGAAGTTCCCAATACACTTAAAAGCATCTTCTGAAATATCAGCAGAATAGCAACTGCAATGCAACAGCCTTACCTGATCGGTTAATTGGAATATCGTAATTCAAATTAAAAAGAGGATTGAGATTATGTATATCAGATCATTCAAAAGCCACGTGTTGCCTGCGGTGCTGTTGTCGGCTGTATTTTTCGCATCTACCTCAGTTGTGTCTGCGGCCGAGAACAATAGTCCAGCTCCAACTTTCGGTACCGAAGCACAACAATCAACTTTAAGTTGCACGTCTATCAGATGTAGAAATCGTCAGCAGAGAAGAATTTTTCGAGCGAAGTGTCGTCTTGAAGGCGGGCAACCACGCGCCGGGGGTTGTGCGATAAACGGACTTATTTATCACTAGTATTGACACAAACATATCCTGCACTGATGAGTCTCTGATTCTATGCGCCTCACCGCATCCGTATGTATCAGCCGGGAGTATGCAAAAAATATCCAAATACTTCCGGAAGCTGTCCCTCCAATCCGTTTTCCCGTAGCACTTCCCACTCAGCGAGTGTGCCGGTCGAAATACAGTCTGTGCTCAGCCGGGCCCTGTTGGCTCCATACTGCAAATCTTTCGGCCCTTTACAAATAGCCCAAGCCGGGATTCATACTTGCATCTTAAGTCTACTATATAAAAATAGAACTCAGAACAGGTCGCAATTCTAAGAGCAGACACAAGAACTAACGCTGATCTATTTCAATGACTTCTGCTGCGGCCGTGATCGTAATGGCATCAGTTGGTCCGTTTCTCAACCTCTGATTCATCTCGAAAGTGTATGACTGCCCCCGGTCAAGCTTGATGCGATGCTGTGTCGCCAGCTGAGGAAGTTCCTGGATACTGCCTACTGTCGCCACAACTTCGTATTGATCATTGTCGATGCCTGACATAGCAGATCACCGCCGTGTGGCTTTTTTGATGTAGCCGTGTAAGCCTCTAAATCAGCCACTTTATAAATGGAGATGATCTCGAGACGAGCTTATGGATTCAAGATCGTGGCTCGAACCCATCGTGGCTATGTGGCAATTTAGTAGAAGCAATGGCATTACCGAAGGCTTTCACACCAAAATGGAAATGATGTCCAGACGAGCTTATGGGTTCAGGAATTTCGAGAACTACAGGCGACGAGTCATGGCCCATTGTGGGTGGGATGGTATTATCAATCGAGTTTAACGATTGCCCGTTCCCCCGTTAAGTGGGTAGAGCACAGATTCCCGCCTGCGCGGGAATGACGGGGAGTTTGATGTACATGGTGCCGGCACCAAGAGTCGAACTCGGGACCTA
>JBGCFI010000048.1:0-9080 GCA_045106855.1 Granulosicoccus sp. | reverse complement strand
GTTCATCAGTCCGATGGACGTTAGTAGCTGTTCACTATACTAAACGGATGTAGCGCTGTTATATGTTGAAAAAACCATGCAATATGGGAACGGCAGATCGGGTTATCCGTTTCACTATCAGTATTCCCCTTATTTATCTCGGTTTCATCAACGGTGGAGTGATTGGAGACAACGTTCTAAACATAGCGGTTGGTGTATTTGGTTGTTTGAATCTGATATCGGCACTATTGGGTATTTGTCCGGCCTACTTGCTAGTTAACGTATCCACCGCACATAGCTTGTTACAGCGTGGTGCCCAGGCAGAGCCTTGCACGTCAATTGATACGTTACGGCGGACAAACGATAACCCGTCCATGCGTCGTAAGCTCTTGTTGTCGGTCGTGTTGCCACCGATTACACTTCTCGTACTTTTTGGTTGGACCATCTTCCAACATAATCATCAAACTGAATTGACGGAGCTAAGCCATCGACAGGATACTGCAGCCCGAAAAGCAATACATATTCAGCAGAACAACCGTGCAATAGGGTCAGACACGATCGGGAAGATTGAAGCCCAATCAGTCAGCTCCGTCATGCAAGAATTGCTGGTAGATACGGAGATGTTTCTATTGCACGATGCCCAGCTGATCCACATCCCAGCGGCCTTTGAAAAAGGAGCCCATAGACACTCGCTCATTGATGTACTACGAGAAGACATCGGATCGTTCGATTCGCTTGGAAATGCCTATAAACGAGGTATGATAGTCGTAGACGGCGATAGCTTCCTCTGGTCGACCACGCAGCTCGAGAACAGTGCTCACTGGATCACCGCAGTGTGGCGAACACCTGGCCACCATGGAATGTTCAATCAACTTATAACGGCTAGATTCCTGATCACAGTACTCGCTGTATCATGGATGGCAATTTGGAGTTCTTCTTACATTGTTCGTAAATTCATGGACAACGTGGAGGATAACGCAACGAAGCTTTACAACAGCTCACTGCACGATTCGTTGACAGGGCTACCAAACAGACTGAAAATCGAATCGGTTATTGTCGACCATGTGGAGAGATTAAACACAGATGATAATTGCGTGGTATTGCTGATCATCGATTTAATCGAGTTTAGAGATGTCAATGATACTCTAGGTCATATCATGGGTGATGAACTACTCGTCACGGTGGGTAATCTTTTACGTGAATTAGAAGACGACAAGGGGACTGTGGTAAGAATGGGCGGTGACGTATTCTGTTTTGTCTGCAATGTTGGTCAAAATAGAATCGAGGCGAGTCGTCTTACTAATGCCGTGCACGACAAATTAGAAAAAAGACATGAGTTGAACGGAATACCCATCGCTATTCAGGCTAGGGTGGGCCTGTCTCGTTACCCCATGGATTCAGCTGATCCTCAGGAGCTGATCAGGCTGGCTGATATTGCATTGGCACAAGCCAAACGTCAACGTGTAAAGGATATATTCTACCAACAAGAGCAAGATACCCATTCGATCAGAAAACTATCGTTACTCTCGCGTTTGAGCACAGCGATAGAGCAGGATGAGCTGACGCTGGTCTATCAGCCGAAAGTTGACATACATAACAACTCACTTGTTGGTGTCGAAGTACTAGCGAGGTGGACAGACGCACACTATGGTCTGGTTTCGCCCGTAGAATTTGTCACCTGGGCAGAGAAAACAGGACTGATCAATAAATTAACCCGATGGGTTATAAGCTCAGCCGAACACCAATGCAGAGAGTGGCTTGACAGAGGTTATGTCATTCCTTTCGCAGTTAATCTGTCGCCCACAAACCTCCACGACAACCAACTGATCCCACTGATAGTGGATCTTGTCGAGAAAGGCAGTTTTGGCGGCGGCATGCTTGAGCTCGAACTGACTGAGAATGCAGTAATGGAAGATCCGGACAAGGCGCTGCAAACCATGAAGATTCTGAGCGAACTGGGCGTGTCGTTTGCTATTGATGATTTTGGTACAGGCTTATCCTCTTTCACCTATCTTCGAAAGCTGCCAGTCACCAACCTAAAGATAGACAGAGCATTTGTCATGGACATCGATGATAGTGACCGGGACGCCCTATTGCTTCATTCTATGATAAAGCTTGGTCATAGCTTAGAGTGTGTGGTGACGGCAGAAGGCGTGGAGGACCAGAAATCTATCGATAAATTGAAATCATTTAACTGTAACTACGTACAGGGATATCACGTCTGTAAACCGTTGTCAGCTGATCAACTAATTGGCTGGATATCTAGCAGTGAATGGACAGCTGAGCGTAAGGCTGCATAGTGAAGAGGAAATATTCCTATCTTTATTGGTTCTAATGTAATGAGTCATCCCCTACCTGCCTCTTCCAGTCAGGAGACCGATGTATGCGTAGTATCCTGGTTGAGCAATTTAGTTGAGCTTAACGAGCGTGTGCCAATTGTGCGTTGCCCGCGTGATACATTTTATATGCGTCAGGAAAAATAGGCATGTTTGTAGGCATCTAAGAGCACGATTGCAAAACGTTCGGCATGGAGGCTATCGACCCTGAATTCGTTAATGCTTTTTGCCCGGATGATCTTGATCGGCATCTACCAAAAATAGATTCAATCCTCGAACGCGTACCGGGTTTACAAAAAGTGGGTGTTAAATCAGTCGTCAACGGCCCAATAGCCTATGCCGCTGATGCAGGCCCATTGGTTGGCAAGCAACCGGGCTTACGAAATTGTTGGTCAATGAATGGTTTGCGCGTTGGCATTGGCTAAGGTGGTGGCTACGGTAAAATGCTGGCGCAAATGATGGTGCACGGTGAAACTGAATGGGATACCAGGCAGTTAGACCTGCGCCGCATCATGAGTATTTGCCAATACTGAACACCGCTATTAAATCCAACGAGGACTACCAACACGAATTCCGCTGGCACTTGCCAAATGAACACCGCCCCGCTGGCCGTCCCGCAAAAAAATCACCGCTTTATCCAATGCTAAAAGAAAAAAGCGCAGAGTTTGGTGTTGTTAATGGCTGGGAGCGTACTAGCTTCTATAAACCGTCGCCTGATTTTGTAGAGAGCTATGGTTACGCTTTTCAGAATTGGCATGATGTAGTCGGTGAGGAGATCAATGCCCTATGCCGCAGTGTTGGCATAGCAGAGCTGTCTGGCTTTAATCATTATCGCATTAGTGGCTCTGATGTACAGGTTTGGCTCAGTGGTTTAATGTGTTCGCGTATTTCAAGTAAAATAGGTAAAGCGAGCTTGTGTTATTTCCTAACCCCTAAGCGCAATATTTCGGGTGAGGCTACTGTTGTACCCTTATCCGATGGTGAAATATTTTATGGCTCGGCAGCCACTGCTGAATATCATGATATGGATTGCTTGCATGAGCAACTACCCGAAAGTTCAGATATCAAGATCGAAAGCTACACCAAGACACACACTATGTTTGTTATCGCCGGCCCACAAACCCGAGAGTTGCTGGCGAGTGTTTCGCCCCGCACTCGATGGAGTCCACAAGAGTTTCCTTGGCTGACTGCTCAGCAGGTGTTTATTGGACATATTCAAGCAATGGCCATAGTGATTAGCTATTCGGGTGAGTAGGCGTTTGAGTGGCATGTGCTTAATAATCGGCTTTATGCCACTTACAAAATGTTAGCGACAGCTGTGGTTAGTGAGGTGTGTGTTTTTGATTGTGAGAATAAAATCGTGCTTGCAAACTAGCTCCCGTGCGGCACTAAGGCTCACGCCTGGGCCTTACGTTGGTATCTGAAGGCTCGGCCACAGGCAGTAACAATTCACCAGTCGTTTGTATTAATTTGTCCATTTATGGATGTATATGATCATTTGTGATTGATATTTGCGCTGTCTTGTTTTAAATTGGCTGAAATGTCGACAGAAGCTTATGACTGAGAAATTCCAACTAGTCGCGTCCCGCCAACGCAAACTGCTTGAGTTGATCAACACCAACTCAGCGGCGAATGTGAATGAACTGGCTGAATTTTTCGGTGTGTCTGAGGCGACCGTTCGTCGCGATCTGTCAGCCATGGAGGGCAAGGGGCTGTTGGCAAGAAGCCATGGTGGCGCTGTGACCATTTCTCCGTCCAGTCGCGACACACCCAGGGAAATCCGTTCAAATTCGAATGTCCTGGAGAAACTGCGTATTGGCCAGGAAGCGTTGAAGTTACTCCATGGTGATGAAACCGTATTCCTTGATGCAGGCACCACCGCTGTACTCGTTGCTAGCGAGCTGGCGAAACAGCGTGGTTGTACGTTCATCACTAGCAGTCTTGGTGTTGCCAACATTCTGGCTGAAAAAGAACACCCGCACATATATTTAGTGGGTGGTAACTATCATCCTATCAATCAGGCGTTTGGTGGCAAGCTGGCGATCAATGCGATCAACGAATTTAGTTTTGATATAGCGTTTTTATGTGTGGCCTCAGTTGATGTTGAACGCTGCTCGATTAGCATCGCGCTGGAACCTTACAGCCAGGTACAGCAAAAAGTGATCTCAGTGTCGCGCCGTTCGTACGTGATTGCTGATCACACCAAATTTAAACCCAGTGCGTTTTCCGTTTCCGCTGGATTCAATGAAATCGATGGCGTGATTACCGGCACCGAGGTCGACAAGTCGGTTGCCCGTAAATGCGCCACGAACGATCTTGAGTTGATTCTCGCATGAACAAAGCCGGTGTCACGTTACAGGTGACGGATCTTTGCAAAAGCTGGGGGGCGACCGATGTGTTGCACAACATCAACTTCACGGTTGAAGCCGGTTCGTTCCTGACTTTACTGGGCCCGTCGGGCTGTGGCAAAAGTACTGCACTGCGTCTTATCGCTGGTCTGGATTCTGTGTCCGGTGGAAAGATTCTAATTGATGGTGTCGATGTAACTGATTTGTCACCTGCGCGACGCAATATCGGCATGGTGTTTCAGAACTACGCGCTATTTCCGCACATGAGCGTAAAGCAAAACATCCTGTACGGCTTACGCGTCCGCAAAACACCCATGGTGGAGCAGAATCGAAACCTCGAACGAGTGACGGAACTGATGGGGTTGGGAGAGTTATTACAACGTAACCCGGGAAAACTATCCGGCGGCCAGCAGCAACGCGTGGCACTTGCTCGTGTGTTAGTGGCGGAACGACCGTTAGTGCTGATGGATGAGCCATTGTCGAACCTGGATGCCAAACTGCGTGTGGAAATTCGCAGCGAGATTAGAGAGATTAACCAGAAGCTTGGAATCACCATTGTCTATGTCACGCATGACCAGAGTGAAGCGCTGTCGATGTCAGACAATGTTCTACTGATGCAAGGTGGTAAGGCTGCGCAACTGGACAAACCTGCAAACATCTACGCCAATCCCCAGAACGTTTTCGCAGCCAGTTTCATCGGCACACCACCGATGAACCTGCTGCCAGCCACGGTGCTCACAGCAGACATACCCGATGCAGTGGTAGGTTCAACCGATGCGTTACTGGTGGGCATACGACCTGAAGATCTGCGCTTGAATGAAAAACCTGTTGGGCTCGGAATTGCGGGCAAGATAAGCCACAAGGAATACGAAGGTAACTACACCTTGATCTCACTGCTGCTTAACGATGGTACGAAAGTCATTACCTCGATACCAAAAGCGGATGAGCATGAAGTGGGAGCATCGTTATATCTTGATGCTGATGCTTCCTCACTGCACTTTTTTAACGTCAATACCGGAGAGAGGGTAGCTCGATGAATCTATCGATCTTTCCTGCTGTAACACCAGAAAGCCCTGAATCGTCGGGGAGAAGCCAATAACCACACGGAGAAAAGGAACATGAAAATTAATCATAAAACTGTTGCCGTTTCGGCGGCCTTGCTACTAGGTTCAAGCGCAGTAAACGCTGCGGACTTGGAATTTTATTTCCCAGTAGGTGTTAACGCGCCTGCTGTTAAAACCATAGAAGATCTAACCAATGCCTGGGCCGCCAAAAATCCACAGCACAACGTCAAGGCAGTCTACGCTGGTAACTATGAAGAAACCACCACCAAGGCTCTAACCGCTGCTCAAGCAGGCACTCCACCGCATGTCGCTGTGCTGTTGGCGATCGATATATTTACACTGGTAGAGGAAGATGTCGTATTACCCATATCTGACATCGCCGACTCGGACGAAGAAAAGGCTTGGTTGGACGGTTTTTATAAGAGCTTTATGCGAGATGCAACGCTGGATGGAAAAATCTACGGAGTGCCCTTTCAACGTTCCACGCCGGTGTTCTACTACAACAAGGATGCCTTTAAGGAAGCTGGCCTCGATCCCAACTCCCCACCAACATCGTGGGACGAGATGATCGATGTGGGGAAAAAATTAGTCAAACGTGATGGCAACGGCAACGTCACGCAGTGGGGTACTCGTATTCCAACATTAGGGCTGGGTGGCGCGTGGTTATACGGTGGTTTGGTGATATCCAATGGCAGTCAACTGTCAGCGGATAGTGGCATCGACGTCGCAATCGATACACCGGAAGCCATTGGTGCACTTGAGTTTCTGCAACAGTTATCCGCCGAGGGCGTCATGGCACCAGGGGGAATTACTTGGGGCGATACCCCCAAAGCGTTTGTGGAAGGACAGACGGCTTCAATGTGGACGTCCACCGGCAACCTGGCGTTTGTTAACGACAATGCTGAATTCGATTGGGGTGTTGGCTTTCTGCCCGGCGGTAAAGGCCCCGGTGCTCCTGCAGGTGGAGGCAACTTCTATATCTTCAAAGAAACCTCAGCTGAAGAGCAGGCCGCTGCGCTTGATTTTATAAAATTCATGACAGCGCCTGAAAATGCCGCCACCTGGTCAATCGCCACAGGCTATGTTGCGCCACGTCCTGATACCTGGGAACTGCCGATCATGAAAGAGTATGCAGCAAACTTGCCGCAGGCGTTGGTAGCGCGTGATCAGATTGAATATGCAAACCGAGAATTTGCCACGTTTCAACGCGGACGAGTCACACGCTATTTAGTCGATGCGATCGAGTCCACTATCGATGGTAAAAACAACGCAGCTGACGCATTGGCTGAAGCACAGAAACAAGCCGATGCTGTGTTGAAAGATTACAAGTAGCGCGAACATACCTGGCACACGCCACGCATTCCGCATTTGCGGAATGCGTCAACCCGGTAGATTACTATCAAACGATTAAGTTTTCCTCTGTCACTGATCCTGCTGGTGCTACCTTGCACCTTGTTGGCAGCGTTCACACATTACCCGGCAATTCAATCATTACTTAACTCCTTCTGGAGCAATGGCACGAGCCGCCGACCGTCAAAATTTATAGGCCTTGAAAATTACGAAACGCTGCTCACTGATGGCACGCTGCACCAGATTATCTGGAACAGTTGCCTGTATGCATTGGTCACCATACCCATTGCAATTGGCTTGTCGATTGGCATGGCGTTATTGGTCAATGCAAAATTTCCGGGTACGGCATTGATGCGCTTGTCATTTTTTTTGCCAACCATGTTGCCGATGATCGCTGTAGCCAATATCTGGTTGTTTTTCTATGCCCCCGGTATTGGATTGATTTCGCAAATATTAAGCTGGTTTGGTAGGCCGCCAATCAACTTCCTTGGCAATTCGGACACGGCATTGTGGTCGATGATGGTTGTTGCTATCTGGAAGGAGGCGGGTCTGTTTATGATTTTCTACCTTGCCGCGCTACAGGCTGTGCCAACCAATTTAAAAGAGGCGGCCCGCTTAGAAGGAGCTGGCTCGTTCAGAATTTTCGTTGACATTGTATTTCCACTGTTGCGTCCGACAACGGTGTTTGTCGCCGTAAATGCATTGATCAATGCTTTTCGATTGATCGATCATGTTGTCGTCATGACTAAAGGCGGCCCGAACAATTCCAGCTCACTGCTGCTGTATTACGTTTATGAGGTTACGTTCGGATTTCGGGACTTTTCCTATGGCGCAACATTAACGGTATTTATGGTGTTTTTATTGGGCTTGATGGCGTTGATTCAGTTCAAGCTACTGGACAGACGGACACACTATCAATGAAATCAGGTCTGAACCGCATCGCTTTTGGCACGCTCGCATCGCTATTGGCTTTTGTTTGGGGCATACCGTTTCTATATTCGATATGGACAGCGCTGCACGCCGAGAAGTATTCTGCCAAATTTCAATGGGATGCACCCTTTACGCTAAATAATTTTGTTGAGGCTTGGCAGGCGGCGCCGTTTGCGCTGTATTTTTTTAACACAATTATATTGACGGTTATTATTCTGGTGGCCAATATGATTTTGTGTACGTTAGTGGCGTACGCGTTTGCCAGATACCGTTTTCCGGGTGCTGGGCTGTTGTTTTCGCTGATCATGGTGCAGCTGCTGATCACACCCGAAATTTTAATCGTTGAAAATTACAACACTCTGACCAAAATCGGATTCATTGATTCCATTCCAGGCATCGCGTTGCCATATCTGACGTCAGCATTCGGTATATTTCTACTGCGACAAACGTTCAAGGTTGTGCCAATTTCACTCGATGAGGCGGCACAGGTTGAAGGCGCGTCAACCTGGCGAGTGCTTTGGGATGTCTACATCCCTCTAGCAAAGCCGACGTACCTTGCCTACGCTCTGGTATCAATTAGTTTCCACTGGAATAATTTTCTCTGGCCACTTATCGTTACTAACTCCCCCGAAGCGCGGCCAGTAACCGTCGGACTCAGTGTTTTTGCGACGACTGAAAGCGGCGTGGAATGGTCGTTAGTCAATGCAGCAACATTAATGACGACAGCGCCACTGGTCATTGCCTTTCTGATATTTCAACGACAATTCGTCGCCAATTTTATGCGCGCGGGAATCAAGTAATTGCAACAGTTAACATCTCACAATCAAGCAAATGTTTTGCAATTTGCACATCTCTCCGATTTTCATTTTACATGTTCGCCGGGCAAGTTTTCAGATCTGAGGACCGACTTGCTCAAGCGGTTACAGGCGATCGTGGATGATCTTTGTGGTATCGAAACCTATCTGGATTTTATTGCGATAACCGGTGATCTAACCGAGGATGGAAAGCTGGAATCTTACCAAGGTTTGAAAGAGCTGCTGAGTGTGATAAGTGTTCCAGTGCTCGTGATCCCT
>JBGCFI010000047.1:0-14455 GCA_045106855.1 Granulosicoccus sp. | reverse complement strand
GTTTTTTCATCCACTCGTTTGACGATAACGGCACAATAAAGGCTGTACTTACCGTTTTCAGAAGGCAGGTTGCCAGATACTACGACTGAACCTGCCGGTATACGGCCGTAGGTGATCTCATCACGTTCGCGATCGTAAATGCGGGTGCTTTGACCGATATAGACGCCCATGGATATCACCGACCCTTCTTCTACGATGACGCCTTCTACCACTTCAGAACGTGCACCGACAAAACAGTTGTCTTCAATGATCGTAGGGGAGGCTTGAAGGGGTTCCAGTACACCACCGATACCGACACCGCCAGACAGGTGGACGTTTTTACCGATCTGGGCGCATGAGCCAACGGTAGCCCAGGTATCAACCATTGTGCCGGAGTCGACATAGGCGCCAATGTTGACGTAAGAAGGCATGAGTACGGTGTTGGCGGCGATGAAGCTGCCTTTTCGTGCCATAGCTGGCGGTACCACCCTGACGCCTGAGGCCTGAAACTGCTCGCTTGTCATATCGCCGAACTTGCTGGGCACTTTGTCGTAGAACTGGGTGAATCCACCGGCCGCTATCGGCGCGTTATCACGCAATCGGAAGGACAGCAGTACCGCTTTTTTCAACCATTCGTTCACTTGCCATTCACCGACACCTTTTGGTTCGGCTACCCGGGCCTCACCCGAATCCAATAATGCTATGGCTTGCTCGACCGCCTTGCCCACTTCTGAATCGGCTTGTGCCGGTGTGATGTCGGCACGGTTTTCCCATGCATCGTTAATTACGCTTTGCAAATCAGTCATTATTGGTTTCTCTGGAGTGGGGTAGTTATTTAGTTGGCAGGGTTATTCAGACTTTCAACGATACGTTCCGACGCGGCTATGCAGTCTGCGAGCGGGGCAACGAGTGCCAGCCTTAAGCGGTTGGCTCCCGGGTTAACTGAACCGTTGTTGGCACGAGCCAGGTAGCTGCCCGGAACAACGCGAACGTTGTGGTCTTTCAACAGACGTTGCGTGAATACTTTATCGTCTATAGGCAGCTGAGGCCACAGGTAGAATCCAGCCGGTGGAATTGACACATCAAGCACAGGCGACAGAATATCAATGACGGCCCGGTATTTGGCATCGTAGGCCGCCCGGTTGGCGTTGACGTGCTCTTCATCATCCCACGCCGCAATGCTTGCATCTTGTACTGGTCCTGACATGGCGCAGCCCTGATAGGTACGATACTCAACGAAGCGTTTGATGATGTTGGCGTCTCCAGCAGCAAAACCTGAGCGCAGGCCGGGCAGGTTGGATCGTTTGGACAGACTGTGAAAAACAATGCAGCGTTCAAAATTACTCAAACCCATGTCAGCTGCCGCCTGAAGCAGTCCGCAGGGAGGAGCATTGCTTTGTCTGTAGATTTCACTGTAGCACTCATCGCTGACGATGACGAAGTCATGCTCATGGGCTTTGGCTATTAGCCGTTGCAGGGCAGCTTTGGATGTGACAGCACCGGTGGGGTTGCCGGGTGTGCAGATATAGATGAGCTGGCACTGGTCAAGCTGTGCGTCAGTGATGGCGTCCAGATTATCGTCGGCATTTTCGTCAATGGCGTAGAAATCTGGCTGGCAACCGGCCAGCAGCGCGGCCCCTTCATAGATCTGATAGAAAGGATTTGGCATCAGGACCGAATTAGCGTTGCTATTTCTGTTGAGAAGGCATTGGGCGATCGCGAACAGTCCTTCACGTGTGCCGTTGACGGGAATGACGTGTTGTCCGGCAATCCTCGCAGCACAGCTATCGTCTATGTCGAAGCGTGCGCAAATCCACCTCGCCATAGACTCTCGCAACGCATCGGAGCCCTTAGTGGGGGGGTAATTTTCCAGTTTGCGCAAGCTCGCTACCAGAGCATCCAGTGCAAGCTGAGGGGCCGCGTGCTTGGGCTCTCCAACTGACAGGGACACAGGGTTTACGGCTGCCGGCGTAATTCCGTCGAGCAACTGGCGCAGCTTTTCAAACGGATAAGGTTGTAATAATGCGAGGTCGTCGTTCATACGGCGTATTATACGGGACCATTGGCATCTAACGAGCAGCAACTGACGTGCATCACTCACAACCTCATTCTCAAATTGCCGCACGGGTGGAGCGATGGGTAGAAGCCTTCGTCATCGGCCTGAATTTATGCCCTTTTGCCTCAGCGGCCCTGCGCCGTCGGCAGGTGAATATAGTCATCGCTGAGGGTGTTACCGAGGAGGACTGTCTGCAGCAACTGGCAGACGAGGCCGACGCCCTGGTGGCCGGGGATCTTCAGGCAACCACATTGCTCGTGCTGCCCGAGGGCTTTGCGGACTTTGATGCGTATCTTGACCTGCTGGCTATGGCTGAAGCCTTGCTGGAGGATATCGGGCTGGACGAGCAGTTACAGCTGGCCAGCTTTCATCCGGACTATCAGTTTGATGACACGGACTTCGATGATCCGGGAAATTGGACCAACCGCTCGCCGTATCCGATTCTTCACCTACTGACGGAGGATAGCGTGGAGCGAGCAGTCGATTCGCACCCTGATCCAGACGGTATACCGGAGGCTAACATAATGAAGTTGGAAGAAATGGGCGAAGACGTATTAGAAAGCCTGAACCGCGCAGTCGATGGTTGAGCAGCCCTGAACGTGTCTGATCATTTTTAATTCAAGTTCAATGGACATCGCTATGAAAGCAGTAGGATTTTCGCAATACTTGCCTATTTCCAACCCGGAATCGTTTCTGGATATCGACATGCCCAGACCTGAGGCGCTTGGTCGGGACCTGCTGGTGTCGGTCAAGGCCATGGCGGTTAATCCTGTGGATACCAAGGTACGTGGTCCTAAAGAGGGAGTAGAAGACCCACCACGAGTCATCGGGTATGACGCCAGTGGCGTCGTTGAAGCCATTGGGGAGGGTGTGGAATTGTTCAGCGTGGGCGACGAGGTATTTTATGCCGGCGATATTACTCGTTCAGGCAGCAATGCCGAGTTCCAGCTGGTGGATGAGCGAATTGTAGGGCGTAAGCCGAAAAGCCTGTCGTTCGCTGAATCAGCCGCCCTTCCGCTGACCTCTATCACAGCCTATGAGAGTTTTTTTGATCGCCTGGGCATCGATGTTGATGGCGCCAATGAAGGCGAATCCTTATTGATTATTGGTGCCGGAGGAGGTGTCGGGTCTATCGGGATTCAGTTGGCTAAGCTGGCTGGGCTAACGGTTATCGCAACGGCTTCACGGCGTGAGTCTGCAGAGTGGGTGGCAGGTCTGGGCGCTGATTTTGTCGTCAATCACAAGCACGATATGGTAGAGCAGGTACGTGCCTGTGGATTTCAGTATGTTGATCACATCGCGATTTTCAACGATATGCGTCACTGGGAGGCATGCGTAGAGCTGATTCGTCCGCAGGGCGGTATTGTTTCAATTGACAATACTGACCTTGAACTACCAATGGCCGGTATGAAGACCAAAAGCGCAAGCTTCCACTGGGAGTTCATGTTTGCTCGCTCGATGTTTACAACACCGGATATTATCAAGCAACATGAGTTGCTGAATTTTGTGGCAAATCGTATAGACGACGGTACCATTCGCACCACTGTGAACGAGGTGATATCACCTATAAATGCGGACAACTTAAAGAAAGCACATGCGCTGGTCGAGCGTGGGGATGCGATTGGTAAGGTGGTGCTGGCTGAATGGGGTTGATGTGGTTTCGCGGCTTTGATACGGGTGGCGCTGATAAGTAAGAGATGTTAAGCGACATTTACGCAATGAGGGCTTCGTTAACCGCATTAAAATTCAACGATCCAAAATCACGTTGATAGTATTTCAACATTTGCTGGTAAATTCTTGCTACTTTTTTATTTTTTTCTATATGCCGCTTGTGACCTTGCGGGAGTTGAACATCGGATATTTTTCTAACCGTGAGTCGATCGGAGGTTGCTTTCAAGTTTTCATTAACATCTCGATTGCCTCCAAAACTGTGTTGGGTGGATCCGGGCTCTCCGAGCGTATCAAAATTCAAATCAAACAGTTGGCATAGCCTATCTAAGTGAGCGTTCGGTGCTGCACAGAATTGCTCAAAATCAAGATATATTTTCTTTCCTTGAGGATTAAAATCTCCATCAAACCGTAGATAGGCTTGTGTCCATTTTTCTAGATATTCGTCTATATCAGTTACCCTTCCGGATCCCCACTCTGTTAAATTTATTTTCCGGTAATTTGAATACCAGGCTTGCAATGGGCTCTTAAACAGCACTATTGTATCCATCCTTAGATAGGGATCTTTAGCAAGCAGTTTTGAGTGATTCTTGTCGGAGCTAAGCAGTACCTTCGCGCCAACTCGTTCACCAATCTTAAAGTACCAATTGGTTGGATCTTGTTGCAGTTGTTTTCGGAATTCAGTCGTATATACCTCGCAATCCTTACCACATGATTGGCAATACGAAGTGGTCTCATCGTCTAATCTATCGAAATCTAACTCTGCATGTGTCTTTGAACCTAGCTGGGTGATAAGCCGATGAGACTCACCAACATTCTCGACACCGTCCATATTCCCCAATACATGAGAGAGTATGGTACTGCCGCAGTATGAAACACCAGCGATTGCAAGATGCCTGACGTCTGTCTCTATATCTCTACATGCGGCATGTTTGAGTTGCATTGATAACGCAGCGACGGATTTCTGAGATTCGGTGTGTTCGGGTTTAAAAGCAAGGTATTGAGAGTACATGCGCAGCGACTCTTCAATATTACCAAGTCGTTTGTACAGTTGCCCGAGCCTTAACGGTACTTCAGTAATATCGGGTCGCAGATTTGCTACTTCATTCCATCGGACAATGGCTTCACTGAATTTTTTTTCTTGCGTGTGAATTCGTGCCAATGCACGTCTCGATACCACACATTTTTGATTCAGTTCAGCATGTTGCGAGTAGAGTTCTCGGGCGTCTTTGATATTACCGTTATTGAAAAAATCGAGAGCGACTTTCAGTCTATTCAAATTCGATATGCACACAAAAATATTACACCTGTTCGCTTCTTGTTTTTTGGAAAAAACCAAAAATATCGTAAAGGCCGACTAAAAATACTATTTCATTCTTAGCTTACGTGCAGTTGTTTGGCAAGTGAGCATCTAGATCCGACATTGATTTCTGTCTAGATTCAAAAAACTGAATACGCAACATTTGGACCAGCGGTGGCCTAGGCTAGGAATGGGTCGTTGATGACCGTGGATGAGCTTTGGAGAAAACAAGGTTTTGCTCGATCCGGTGTTTTCATTTGAGTATGCAGCGCTATTTTTGCAAGAAATCATCGGCTTGATTCTTGCGTGATCAAGATCGCACGGTATATCGATTGTGTATGCGCAACTGTATATGTCGGTTAGACACTCTGCCTTAATGCCACGACTATCCCATCAGGCGTTAACCGTGCCACTGCTGATAAAACGACGTGTTCATGATGACAACGTTTCAGAGGTGCATTGTCTAACCCGAACAAGAGGCAAACTTGAAGCGTAAAATAAATTACAGCGGGCTCATCTATATCAATGGCGCAGTCTTGTCCACATCTGACACGGGGGCGGAAATTGCGATGATGCCAATGGAAGTTTCAGGAAATGGTCAGTTCTCTATTCTTATTCACGGTGGAGTTGAATCGTGGCTCTGGCAACTTCGATAGAGGTGGAGCGAGTAAACAGAATTGATATAAAGAGATGTTAGCCCTTGATCTTAATATAAACTGACTGTAGCCGATGAATCAAGTACCGACATTTACGCTTATAGATAAACAGTTATTGCATACAGTTACGCTGTAGAAAATCAGACTTTACCTAACAGCAGTGTCTGGTCAGGTTCAGTTCTATTGAATTAGTTTCGTCCTGGAGTCGATAGTCATCGTAAATATTATTACCTGATGATGATAATATTTGTCATCTCTGCGAAGGCGGAGACTAGGTGCTCTGGGGTATTCATGTACGGCGCAAAAGATTCCCGCCTACGCGGGAATGACGGCGGTGGACGCCTCTGTGGCAGCTTCGAGCTTAATGAAGGTACAGTTTACGATGAACTCGTACACTGCCTTTCACATCAAGTAACGACTTTTACAGTTAAACATTGCAGTTGAGTTCATTAATCCGAGCTATCCAGCAGCCTCTGGGCACGTTTCATAAACACGCCTATTTCTTTTTCTACTTGCTTATCGCCGTTATTCTGTGCTGCTAACAAGCCTGACTGAAATGTCACCAATGCACTTTGATATTGCTCGTCATCTGTCAGCGCGCGTCCCAGTACCTTCCATGCGCTTGAGTACATCGGGTTCTGTTCTACTGCGCTGGTTAAATGAACAATCGCTTCCTTGAATCGCTTTTCCTTGTAGTACGCATTACCTAAGGTAAAACGAAGCATTTCGCTGTCCTGACCTCGGCTTAACATTGCTTCAAATGTATCTATTTGGCTCATTGTATTCTTGGTTTTCGCAGAATGCTTGAGTCTACTCTCCAGAGCCTTGCAAATTCAACACTAGTGATTGACTTAAGAAAAAAGACCCCAGCGCTGGTCCAGAGCGCCGAAGTTTTCTGAGTTTTTTAATATCATTACGTTTGTAAACTTCACTGGAGGTCCAGACCATAAAATACTTCCAAAAAAGTCAGCAATTAGTCAGCAATTAGTCAGCAATTAGTCAGCAATTGGTCAGCAATTGGTCAGCTTACTGGCTCATGGTTGTTTAAACGAGGGTCAAGGGTATCTCTTGCCGCGTCGCCAAGCAGGTTAAAACCAAAAGATAGAAACAAGATTGCGATACCGGAAAACACCGCTGGCCAGGGTGATAACAACAAGAAGTTTCGTCCCTCTGAAAGTGCAAGTCCCAGTGATGGTACCGGCGGTTGCGCACCTAGTCCTAAAAATGACAATGATGCTTCTACCAGAATAGCGGCTGATAGTAGCAAGCTGGACTGCACAAGTATGACGGATGCTAGATTTGGCATAATATGCATGCATACTATTCTGGCATCGCTCGCACCGATGGCTTTTGCTGACAACACATATTCACTTTCGCAGACAACCAGGGCGGGCCCACGCAACAGACGAGCAAAAATAGGCGTGTAGACAATGGCAATAGCAATAGCGGCGCTCCATTGGCTCGGTCCAATGATGGCTATAACCGCAATGGCGAGTAGCATGATCGGAAACGCAAACAAGATATCCATCAGGCGCATAACGATACGATTAAACCAGCCACGATAATACGCAGAGAGCATACCGAGCGTGCCACCTGCCAATAACGAGAATACGACTGCTAGTGTGCTGCTTAACAGTGATGTTCGATAGCCATGAACAATCCTGGCCAGTACATCTCGACCCAAATGATCAGTCCCTAGTAAATTTATGCTGTTAGGCGGTTTCATTCTTTGCACCATAACCTGATTGTATGGATCCTGGAAGCCCAGCCAGGGCGCAAACAATGCCAGTAGCACTTGTAGTGACACCAGCACAATGGCGAAACTCAAAAGCTTATGGTTGCGTGCAAATCGGATCACAACGCCGCCCCTCGTGTTCCGGTCCGGATTCGCGGATCGATGATGGCGTAGAGCAGGTCAACGGTAAAATTGACAAGTACGAACGCGGCTGTCATCACCAGAACGGTGGCTTGCACTAGTGGGTAATTGCGTTCGGCAATTGCGCCTAGTACGAGTCGTCCAAGCCCGGGTATTGCAAAAACTTGTTCTATCACAATTGAGCCGCCCAGTAGATAACCGGTAGAGACGCCGACACTGGTGATAAACGGTATTAACGCGTTTCGTAGAGCATGTTTGTAGACGACACGACGCCGACTGGATCCCTTGGCTTTTGCTGTGCGAATATAATCCTGATTAAGTGCATCAAGCATGGCGGAACGAATCAAGCGAGACAGGTTCGCAAGCATCGGTAGCGATAAAGCAATAACGGGCAGAATCATTCGTTGCAGGTTGCCGACTGGATCTTCTGAAAACGGCACGTAGCCAAGCATTGATATACCCGGTAAGTATTTCGCCACAAGAAATATCGACACGATCCCGAGCCAGAACGATGGGATAGTCAGGCCGGCAATCGCAAAAATTCTAACGGCGACTTCTGATGCTGAACCGCGTGTTTGCGCCATAAAGCAGCCGAGGGGTATCGCTAAACCTGCGCCGATGACAATTGAGAGCAATGTCAGTTCAATAGTTGGCCACATATTGGCCGCAATTTCTTCAATTACGGGACGGCCGGTCCAGATCGAATCCCCAAAATCCCCAGTCAGTGCATGGCTAATCCAGTTTGCGTACTGTACGAAAATTGGCTGATCAAGGCCCAATCGCGCTTTTAGTTCGGCCATGCCTGCATCGGTTATCTCCGTGTTGGCACCGAGCATAATTGCGACAGCGTCACCGGGGATTAAACGGATGATAAGAAAGACGATAATCGAGACGCCGAATAATACGATCAGCAGATCGATCAGACGATGAAGGAATTGACGGTAAGTCACGTATGTTTTTGGCTTGTCTTACACATTAATCCCATACTCGCGAAGCGAGTATGGGATTTAATTGCGCGAGGGTTGATTACTCCGACACGCTGACGTTAATCAGGCTAGCTAACTGACCGTTGGAATAGATCTCGAAATCGGACACACTATTGCTAACAGCGGTAGACAGGTTACCGTAGGCGATATGCGAAATTGGTCCTTCGCACGCTAGTTTACGTTGCACCTGGTCGTACACGGCCTTACGATCATCCGGGTCTGTGAGTCTTCTGCCTTCGTCTAGCCAGGAATCCACTTCGCTATCTGAGTATTTGAATACGTTGGTTGATCCGCCAGTTCGAAATGTCCGATAGAAGTACTCATCCGGATCAGGGCTGCCACCATTGGCCGATACGAACATATCAAAATCGGAATTTTTCCAGTCCTGTACGAACTCGCCAATTTCCTTATTCAATAAATTTACTGTAATGCCGCCATCGGCGAGTTGCTGTTGTATGACTTGCGCAATATCTTTTGCGTCTTGTCTGGGTAGTACCAGAATTGAAAATTCGGGTGCATCTGCCCCCGCTTCTTTCAACAAGGATTTTGCCTGTTCTACATCGCGTGTGTAACAACTGTATTCACTGGTGTCGAGTGCCCATGTTGCCAGTGCCGGTGATAGCGGACCCGCTGGTACACCTGCACCAAATAAAGCGCCTGCAATTATCTCTTCTCGATCCAGCAGCATGTTAATAGCCTGGCGGACGTTGGGATTAGCCAGTGCGCCCCGTGTCGTGTTCAACCCCAATAAAGTGTAAGACACATTTTGAGTTTGGTGGATCGTGATACCTGGGTTGGGTTGTAATTGTAAAGCTGTGGCTGGATCGATGCCCGGAAGGATATCGTAGTCGCCGTTACCCAGGCCCACTTGTCGCGTAGCAGATTCAGGCACAAAATTCACTTTGACTTCGTCGATTTTTGGTAGTCCTTCGACTCGATAGTCGTTAAATTTTTCAAGGCTTATGTGACTGTTTGGCGCCCACTCTTTAAATTTGAAAGGGCCTGTACCTGCCGGTGTTTTCTGCAGGGCTTCTTTATCGGTTTCAAATTCTGAAGGTACGATGGCTATTCCGGACAGGGACGACAGTATGGCAGCAAAGGGCGCATCTAAAGACAACTCAATGGTCTGCGTATCTACTACGTCTATGCCAGTGATAGGAGACACACGGCTTGCCAATGGTGAGGCGATGTCAGCGTTTTGCACTCTCCGAATTGATGCAGCGACATCCTCTGCATCCATTGAAGAACCGTCGTGAAAGCTGACATTGGCTGGTAGTTTGAATGTGTATTTAAGACTGTCCTCTGATACTTCCCACGATTCAGCCAGGCCCGGGGCAACAGAAAGGTCCTGTTGTATTTTTGTCAGACCTTCGTAGATGGTACTCTGAACGATAATGACCGAGTTGAATGCGGTAATGAGGTGTGGATCTAGCCCTGCAGGTGATGAATCAATCGCAACATCGAGAGATGCAGCCATGGAAGAAGTCACGATGCTACTTGCAAAAACAGACCCGCAGACCATTCGATTCAAGAATTTTATTGTCATGTTTTTTCTCCTGTTGTGGGCGCAAATATCAATACCTTGAATGTCGTTTTCAGCTTAAGGTATTCCGCAAGGGTTGACAAGACGCGGGCCGGGATAGCCCCGTATTCCCTTATTCACAACATAAAGCAAAATAAAGATAATAGATAAATTCTATATTCGGCAGTGAGCCATTCACTGGTTATTGCCACGGGAGAGAATGTGAACTCATGCTATTCTGGTCTGAATGATACTGTAACCGCGTCCTGACTCGTTACTGACATGCCCGAAAACACACTGTTGCAAATTGAGGATTTGCAAGTCTGCCTTCACAGCGTAACGCTGCTACGACAAATCAGCCTGCACATAGACAGCGGTGAAATTCTGGGTCTGGTTGGAGAATCCGGGAGCGGAAAATCACTCACTGCGCTGAGTATTATGGGGCTGCTGGAAACACCCCCGATGAGGACAGTATCCGGGCGTATTTTGTTTAACCATCACAGTATGCTCGAAGCCGATGCGGCCATGCTCGAATCTATCCGCGGCAATGAGGCAGGCATGATATTCCAGGAACCAATGACCTCGCTTAATCCTGTGTTCACCATCGGCGATCAGGTTATGGAGGTTTTGTATCTTCACACCCAAATGAACCGGCAGGCCGCAATGATCGAGGCCAAAAAATTGATGCAGCGTGTTGGTCTCATGCCAGCTGAGCTTTCGCTGACGCGTTATCCACACCAGTTGTCAGGTGGGCAGAGACAGCGAGTCATGATAGCAATGGCAATCGCCTGCAATCCTTTGCTTCTCATCGCGGATGAACCCACCACTGCGCTGGATGTCACGGTTCAGGCGCAAATTCTAGAACTGCTCGATCAGCTGCGCCGTGAACACAACATGTCGATGTTGCTAATTGCCCATGATCTGGGTGTGGTGCGCCACTATTGTGATCGCGTTGCGGTGATGTATTGCGGCCAGATTGTAGAGCAGGCCACATCGAATAAACTATTCTTGCAACCGCGCCATCCCTACACTCTGGCATTACTGAAAACTATTCCTGCAGCAAATCCTGCTGGTATCGAATTGCCCTCTATCCCGGGTAGTGTTCCAGCGCCAGAGTCGCTTCCGTCCGGATGTTCATTTGCACCAAGGTGTGAACGGGCGACGCCACAATGTCATCGAGATGAACCCCCTCTAAGCGGTGACGTTCATCGGGTTCGGTGCTGGCACCCGATTGAGCATACCCAATTCAACGTGGACTCATGCAATGGTTAACGACGTACCCTTGCTAAAAGTAAACAACCTCTCCAAGGATTACCCGACCGCTGACGGAAAAGTTGTTCGCGCAGTAAACGATGTGTCCTTTTCTATTGCGACAGGCGAAGTGCTTGGTGTGGTCGGCGAATCAGGTTGTGGAAAATCAACACTTGGGCGTACGATGCTGCGTTTGATAGAACCTGATAACGGTACTATTGAATACGCAGGCAAGAACTTATTAACGCTCGATCGTCGACAGATGAAATCCGTTCGGCGGGACATACAAATCATTTTTCAGGATCCCTTTGGCTCTTTAAATCCGCGTCATCGCGTGGGCAGTATTCTTGCGGAGCCTTTGAAAGTACATCGTGTCGGAAGTCAGACCGAGTGCCTACGTCGTGTTACGGAGATGCTTGAGTTGGTTGGATTGCCGGAAGACTCCGCAAAGCGGTTTCCACATGAGTTTTCTGGTGGTCAAAGGCAGCGTATTGCTATTGCACGCGCTCTGGTTCTGAAGCCGAAATTGCTCATCGCAGATGAGGCGGTGTCGGCACTCGATGTGTCGATCCAAAGTCAGATTATTAATTTGCTCGGCAAATTGCAAAAGCAATTAGGCATTGCAATGATGTTCATAAGCCATGACCTATCTGTGATACGACACATCAGTGATCGTGTAGTCGTGATGTATCTTGGGAAAATAGTCGAATCCGGCACGATCACTGAGGTGTTGGATTCACCGCAGCATCCTTATACTCAGGCTCTAGTCTCTGCTGTTCCTGATCCAACGAAAGCCATAGGCCAGCGTATTGTTTTGCAAGGTGAGCCACCTGATCCTGCCAACCCACCAATGGGTTGCCACTTTAATACCCGATGCCACGCCATGAGTGCTTCTGTAAGAGAGCAGTGTATGGCCGAAGCTCCTCGGCTCGTTGCTAGAGGTTTAGACTCTCAACAACAGGGATTGCGCAACGTGGCATGTCATTTACAGGTGCCAACAAGACAATCATGACATTGTACGCTCGTTTGCAGAACGCGTTCGAACTGGTCGAAGCCGCAGTTAGTTCCAGCCGCATTCCCGGCGCGGTTTTAGGCATCGTTAACAGAGCAGGTGATCAGATTGTTGCCAGTACAGGGCATGCTCAGAAGGAACCGGTTCGACGCCCCATGACAGACGATACGTGGTTTGATCTTGCATCTCTCAGTAAGGTTGTTTTCACCACACCACGAATACTCGCCTTACATGTAGCGGGTGCAATCAATCTTGATGAACCGCTTTGCAGCGTATTGAAAGATCTACGACAGTACGATCCAGAGTGCTGGGAACGCAAGGTTACGTTCCGTGAATGTCTGGCACACTCAACACCGTTTCCAGCTGTAGAACCGATTTACACCTATGGGCAAGACGCTGATTTGCTTCGCGCGTTTGTATTACAGCGCCAATGGCAGGCAGGAATACCCGTTTACTCTGATATCAATTTTATTCTTTTGGGCCTGGTATTGGAACGCATTGAAGGCATGAAAATTCGTGAAATGAGTGCAGGGGAAGGCTTTGTATTTTCATCCGATCCCATGAAAAGCGCTGCGACCGAAAATTGCACATGGCGACACCGGGTATTGTGTGGCGAGGTACATGATGATAACTGCGCTGCGCTACAAGGTGCGGGTCATGCAGGATTGTTTGGTACTGCGCGGTCTTTATTAGCGTTCTCTCAACGTTTGTTGGATGGAACAGCTTATTCTGCTGACATTATTGCATTAATGAGAAAAACAGAATCGGCTACGCGCACGTTGGGTTGGGAGCGTTCGCATGCGGGTTGGTCGGGTGGTGACGCCTGCAGCGATAGTTCTATCGGGCACACTGGCTTCACTGGCACAGGAATGTGGATAGATTTTGAGGCAGGCTTGGCCTGGACTCTACTGACCAATCGTATTCATCCGTCGCGACATATTGAGAGTGGAATAGCCGAACTCAGGCAAGCGGTTGGCAACGCCATTGTCAGAGGCTGAAGTATGAAACACAAAACAAATAGAGAGAACCCAATGTGGTCGGTCGGCCTAATGACTGGAACGGTACTGGATGGCAATATCGATGTCGCCATGCTGAAGACTGATGGTGAGAAGGTCATAGAATTTGGACCTGCCATCCTTGCTCGCTATGAGTCGAGCGTTATGGATTTACTCAGGCTGTCGCTAGAGGCTGCGCTTGATTGGCAGTTTAACGGCTCGGAACCCACGGTTTTTCGCGAAGCGGAAATAGCCTTGACTGAAGCTCAAGCCTCGGTTGTCCATATGCTCGTACAACAACATGGCATGTCGATGAGCGATGTTGGAGTGGTTGGTTTTCATGGGCAGACGGTGTTGCACCGGCGGCCGGATAAAACGCGCTCAGGCAACACGCGGCAGTTAGGTGATGGTCAATTGATGGCGGATCAGTTGAATGTCCCGGTCGTCTATGATTTCCGCTCAGCCGATGTGGCAGCGGGTGGGCAGGGTGCACCTTTGGCACCCATTTATCACGCAGCCCTGATGCGACGCCTGGAACTTGGTGGCGACAGCGCTATGTTAAATCTTGGTGGTGTTGCCAATATCACCTGGTGGGATGGCCGGGATGCATTGGTTGCATTCGATAGCGGCCCCGCAAATGCCCCGTTAAATGATTTTGTGCGCACACAAGGGCTGGGTGAGATGGATAGGAACGGTGAGTTAGCATCTCAAGGGCTGGTTGATGAAGATAAGCTACAAGCGTTGTTACAGCATCCGTATTTCGATGAGCCTTACCCGAAATCACTTGACCGGTTTGATTTTTCAGCGGCCATGGCGGATGGTTACTCGGTAAAAGACGGCGCTGCACTACTCACAGCATTTAGCGCCGCGGCTGTCGGCTTGGGTTTGGATAAATTGTCCACGCGTCCGACGCAGTTGCTAGTCTGTGGTGGCGGCCGGCACAACCCTGTGCTTATGCAGGAGTTGCGCAAGCGGGCGCAAATTGACGTGGTGCTAGCAGACGATATTGGTTTGCGAGGTGATATGGTAGAAGCAGAGTGTTTCGCATTCCTCGCAGTAAGGACGTTGCGTGGGCTGCCAATCAGTTTTCCCGGCACCACAGGTGTTCAAACCCCGATGGTTGGTGGGCGGGTTGTGCTCTAAACTGTTGTCGT
>JBGCFI010000046.1:0-86381 GCA_045106855.1 Granulosicoccus sp. | reverse complement strand
AAGTTAACTAGCTATAGGTAATTTACTGCGGGCATACTATCAATACACAAATAAACATAATAGAATGATATTTCTATATCAGGTATGCATAATTGTATGGATTGGCGATCAATAGTATTCGACTGGAACCGTGCAAGAGCTTTTTTAGTCACTGCCGAAGAGGGTTCCTTGGCCGTGGCGGCACGTGCGCTTGATATGACGCAGCCTACATTAGGGCGTCAAGTTGCGGCACTAGAACAGGAGATTGGAGTCGAGCTTTTTTCTCGCGTTGGTAGAGGTCTGGAGCTAACGCCAAACGGAATGAAGTTGGTCGAGCACGTACGCGCGATGGGAGAGGCAGCGAATCGGTTTTCATTATCGGCATCAGGGCAGTCAGACATTATTGAAGGAAGTATTTGCGTCACTGCAACCGAATTGTTTTCTACATTTATACTGCCGCCAATAATTAAAAAGTTACGGCAACTAGAACCCGGTATTGAAATTGAAATCGTTTCAACGAACGACGAAAGCAACTTGAATCGTAGAGAAGCTGATATCGCAATACGCAGTTTTCGACCCTCTCAGCCAGAACTGATCGTAAAAAAACTTTACGACGCAAGAGGTCATCTCTACGCTGCAACGAACTATCTCCAGAGCCTGGGTAATCCTAGGACTATCACCGAATTAAACAATGCTAAATTTATTGACTTCGAAAAGTCTGGCCGTCTGCTTTCTTTACTTAATGCCCAGGGTTTTGATTTAACCCCACACAATTTTCCCGTCATAACAAAAAACCATAATGTGCAATGGGAATTGGTTAAGCATGGTGTCGCAATTAGCGGAATGGTTGAAGAAATTGGCGATAATGAGCCCCTTGTTGAACGAGTCGTCGTCCCGGGTTTTGATCCAATTACAGTTGAACTTTGGTTAGTTACACATAAGGAACTGAGAACAAACAGACGCGTTCGCAGAGTATTCGATTTTTTGGTATCTGAGTTCGCCGACTAACAGCATCACTGAGAAATAACTGCTTCTGGCTAAAGTTGCCGGTCAACTGGGAGTATAGCGAATTGCTGGAAAGTGCTGTACAGACATTGACCCAATTCCAATCTCAGTACAATATATACGAAGGTAGGAAAGCGAGCATAAATTTGAGGGTTTTATTGATCGGCGGTACGGCATTGATCGGGCCTCATGTGATCCGTGAGCTTTTTGAAAACGACATACATGATTTGCATACGATAAACAGAAGTGGGAGAAGCTATTTCTGCGAAAAAAGCCACGCTGCAGACCGTCGTGATCAAGCTGAATTGCAAAGAATAATCGACGAAGTAAAGCCTGATGTATTAGTCGACATGATTCCGTTTACTGCTCAGGATGCCAAACTCGTTGTATCTGTATTGTCGAATCTAAGTTTGGATATTCCGGTCATTGTAATTTCTAGTATTGACGTTTACTCAGCGTATGCCAGATTACACAGAACCGAGGAGGTTCCTATTCAAATATGCCCACTGTCTGAGGACATGGAGTTACGGAAGTCTTTAGGGGCGGAGGGTGAAGCCTATGACAAACTTTCTGTTGAATTAATATACAACGAAAATTTGGAAAACGTTTGTACTTTACGTTTACCTGCGATCTATGGGTGGCCTGATTGTACCCGAGTCTCAGATTACCTTGACCAGATGCTGGAAGGGGCCAAAGAAATACGTCTAGAGCGGCACTTGGGCAATTGGAAATTCTCTCGATGCTTCCACAAGAACGCAGCTCATGCTATTACCCTTTCTGTGCTGGCAAGACTTACCGGAAAGCACACATACAATGTTGCTGATGAATGTGTTCTAACAGAACGACAATGGATTCAGAGAATAGCAGCCAGTTGTGGATGGAATGGGTCCATTGTGGAGACTTCGGATGTGGAGGGCACAATAGACTGGCAACAGCACTTTTACGTCTCAACTAAAAAGATCCGCTCTGAGCTAGATTTCGTTGACAAATATTTGGCTGCAGAAGGAATTGTAGATACAGTTGCTTATCATGCCTATCAACGCACTGGAGCTACTTACCAGAAGAACTACTAAATGATCGGTATGAGCCGAAAGTCGCAGTAATATGTGAGCATAACGAATAACTGAGTCGTGCCCCCTACAACCCTTCGGGTAAAAGGCCTACTTGAGCAGCCAGCACTTTCAAATCATTATCGTTCCATGAACGGGTGCCAATGAGATGAACAGGTACAAAGGCTGCATCCAATAACTCATGACAGAGCTGTTGGTATTCTGACCAAAATTCCACAAAGCCCGCTCTGCCTTGGTAGCCATTAGCAACACCTATTGGTGAACGTTCTACGTAGGTGTAGAGCTTGTGTGACCACTCGTCTCCACGTTCTGCTAAAACGATATCGTAATGATCGCTTGGATTTTCTACGGATAAGTAAACAACCGTTGTGTCAGGCGCTAGCTCTTGCCATTTGTTGAAATAGTCTTCTATCTGCGTTCTTTCAATACGATGTGCATAAAGAAAACGTACAGTGGTCTGAAGAGCATACCCGTCAAAAACTACTGCACTGTTTGATGATTTGAGAAATGTCAGCCATGCGTCCAGACAAATCTGCGAAAAATGCTTCTCGCGAGAGAGAGCACGCCTCTCCTTGGGCATAATCGGGTGGTCAGGCGCTTCCTCCAGCCACCAACTTGCCTCGATTCCGTTGTTTCTTAGGAGTCTGCAAAACCGCTCAGAAGCGGTTGTCTTTCCGGAGCCTGGAAGGCCTTCGAAATGGATGGTGGTACGCATTTATTGATAGTAACCTGAGCGTGACCTAATGTCCGCCTTTGGCTATGGATCTTGTCGAGAGAACGTGCCCGGTTGTGATTCGTCAATGCAAGAATAGCAAGTGGCAGCTACTTGCATTTGAGCATCCGCTTGTTTCACGACGTGCTTGGAGAGCTTTTGCCCGTACTTCGAAAACGTTTGAAACAGCGTTAGTCAATAATTTGGTACAACGTATTCAACCGTTAAAATTCACGGATACTTGATGCGTATCTGCCCTGGGAGTTGCACGATGGCCCATTCATTGAATAGACAGTTAAACACGACGTTGCTGCTGATCGACTCGGGAACCGGCAGGTATTACCTCAGCTATGCGAACAATATTGACAACAGTGGGTCTCATCGGCCATCGCTTAACACAATCTGTCCGTCCGTCATGCATATCACACTGCGTGGGCATTGCTGTATTGGCTTGTTATTTAGCCACAGGATGCAGCTCCTCAGAGCCTCCAGTTGTGCCTGAATCGCGATTGGTCAGCGTTGCAGAGGGATGGTCCAAAACGGCTGTGAACGCAACCAGGCATCGTGAGCATCCACTGGTATCACACCTGGGGATTCAGTATGTCGGGTTTTATGACGCTGATGCCAACCTGGTACTGGGCAAACGAGACTTGAACGATACTGACTGGACCTTGACCAAGACCCCTTATCAAGGCAACGCCGCAGATGAACACAATACCGTTAATCTGGGAATTGATGGGGCAGGTCTGTTGCACATAGCCTGGGATCACCATGGCAATTCTCTCAATTATGTCCAGACAATAGAACCCGATAGCCTGGAACTAGGATTGCCGACATTGTTGATTGGCACGCTTGAGGAAGAGGTAACGTACCCGGGTTTTCATGCGCTGCCAAACGGTGACATGCTGATGAGTTACCGGGATGGTGGTTCAGGTCGGGGCTCCATGGTTCTGAACTATTATGATCATCTGGCAGCGAGCTGGTCTCGCTTGCACGATACCTTGATTGATGGTGAAGGTCAGCGAAATCCATACTGGCAGATGCACGTCGACAAACAGGGTGTTGTACACGTGTCGTGGGTCTGGCGTGAGTCAAGCAATGCATCGACCAATCACGACATGATGTACGCTCGATCATCCGATGCAGGGCAATCCTGGCAGGATTCCCGGGGTAGGGCGTATACGCTTCCTATAACCGAAGCAACAGCCGAGCTCGTCTGGTCAGTGCCGCAATCAACAAACCTGATTAATCAGACCTCCATGACGGCGAATCAGTTGGGTCATCCTCGCATTGCGACTTATTTTCGTGAAGAAGGTCAGTCGGTTACTCAATTGCAATTGATCACTTTTGACGGTAATACTTGGCAAGTACAGCCAGTCACAGACCGCTCTACAGACTTTGAACTGGGCGGTACCGGTACCCGTGTCCTGCCGCTTAGCCGTCCGTTGATTGTCAGTGAACAGGTGGATGAGCAGGAGCTGTTGCATGTCGTTTATCGTGACGCCGAAACGGGTAGCCACATCATGCTTGCCACAGGCTCGGTCGACGGCGACTGGACTCATAAGATGTTGTCCGATTTTCCAGTGGGACGCTGGGAACCGGGATACGATCCACTACTGTGGCGTGACAAGAGCTTGCTACATGTATTCGTACAAAATATCGTTGGTGTTGGTGACTTACTACCCGATAATACGCTGGCGACGGAAGAGAGCATTTCCCCGCATAGTCCCATCAGCGTACTGGAAGTCAGCACTGAATCGTCAGCGCTTGTGCCTTTAACAGCTCGCTAAGGTCTCTGGATATTCTGTGAGATCACGGAGAATTTTTATAGCGAACCTCTCAGGAGATCGCTGTAGATACAAGTACAGTACTCAGTCTAGAATTTATAACTGACACTGGATTGTACGATTACAGCAGTGTTTGAATCAAATTCAGCCGTAGAGAACTGTTGTTGCAGGTAAGCTGCACGAAAGCGCAGTTTTGTATTGGATGACAGTGCCAACCCGTATTTTGCGCCAACAGTGATGCTACTCATTGCATCCAGCCGGTAGTCTGCACTCACAAAACCATCTTCGGGCAGTATGGTACGAAGGTTGTCGTCGACGTTTAGTTTGCGTTGATAGAAGTCCGCTTCGGTCTGCTGATAAAAACGCACATGCGGTTCTATGAACTGTTTGGGCGTTAACTGATGATGATAACGTGCATCAACGGTATTGGACTGGATGCCCCAGTCGTCGTTGTAGAGTCTGTAGCCAAGATGGATCGAATTCTTGGTATCGTTCAACTGGTGGACGATCTTTGCGTAGACGCTGGTACGTTGTCTGGAATCTGGACGACTCTCCGTATAGTTTTCAAGGACACGATCACTGTCATCAGCCGCGCTGATGACTTTATAGGGGTCCGTATGATATCCCTGAGATTGACTTAACGATAGTGTCAGCTGAGCCAGTGTGCTGCGGTTGAGTACTTGTGTCAGTCCAACGGCAATATCAGTGGTGTTGCGTTGTCCGTCGCTGAAGTCTCTGCTGGTACTCGTCGTCGTTAACGGTGCCGGTGTGCCCTGCGCAAAACTTCGGGAAATGGTATCGAAAGTGGCCGCAAAACCGATATCCAGGGTAGTGTTTTTACTGGCACTTTCTCGTGTCAGGCCTACCGATCCGCCAAAGGATTCGTAATCCGACTCCGTTGAGTACACGGCTCCGTAGCTTAAGGTGTGGGCTCTGTTGAGTTCCCGTTCCTGGTCTATACCAAGTTGTGTTCGCGTATCGGTAAACGTTGCGGCTGCGGTATCGCCTTGCCCTGATGTAGAAAACCCCGAGCCGCCGGACGGGCCGGTATAGGTGACTGACCCCTCCGAGCCTCTTATAGCGCCAGTCGGCGATGCTCCCGACATGGTGTCATACACTAACTGCACGGTTGTGGACTGATCATCAGTCAAATGGGTCAAATCCCAGATAGTCTTCGACACACTGACGCGTTCCTGAGACTCGTTGTAGGATAGGAACGAGACGTCTGTGTTCCAGTTGTTCTCAGCTTTTGCATTGCCTGCAGCCACCAGTGATACCGCTGCAAGTGCGAGAGTATTATTTAACGCACTCATCTTAGTTGCAACCACAGCCTCCACCCCGGACCGAGCCACCGCCCGTCGAAGCCTCTCGAGAAAAGTAAATATGTTCGTCGACGCTTATATCCATTGAGTCGAGAACAGGTTGCATACCATCTTCTGCCAAAGCACCGCGTTCCCATGGCTTAACCTCTTGATAGGACAGTGCGCCGCTAACGGAGGCGCAGCCGCTCGTCAGTAAAGCAACAGAAACAATACATAGGCTGGAAAAGCGTTTAAGCATCACATTGTCCACCCCATCCGTTACAGCTTGATTGCGAAGACCGATTATCGACACCATGGATTACTCCTTAACAAGGTCGAGCGTTTCCGCTGAGATATCCATGGTTCGGCATAGGCATAACTTCTTTTCAGTGATTGATGGTAACGATATGTTCAGTTTTGCCAGTCTGTGTCCGGAGTCGCATCAATGGCTTCAGCGTTCTGTCGACTGATTAACAACACTCATCACCAGATCGGCACCCAGCCTTTTCTTACTATCTATTTGCAGCATGAAGCTTCCGATACGAACAATTGTGCCTAGCGGCTGGTTGTTAAAGGAGCATTCGAATGAAGCCTGGTTTCACGTTGTCTGGCTATTCCAAAGTACTCACAGCGCCGCTGTTGGCATCTGTGCTAATAGCCTGTGCTCCTGATGCTCCCAGCCTGGGTGCAGCCAATGGAGGAGCAGGGGCGGCTAGCGGCGTTGCTGCTGCCATGTCAGACGCAGAATTCAACGCTTTGTCAATAGATACGCAATACAAGGTTGTGAACAAGCTGCTGTCTACGGTTTACAACGGCATGCCTGTGGACGATTTTTACGATGTGTCAGGTGGCACGGCCATGAGGAATCGCAAAGACAGTAACTTTATGTTGAGTGATCTGCGCCGATCCATGCAGACGCCACTAACCACCGAGCTCAAAGCCGAGTTGGATCTTCAGATCGTTGGCAATGAAGATCAGATCAATGAAATGGGTGAGTCTGAGCCTGTCGAGGCTCGCTTTCATTTCGATGATAACCGTCCAAAGCAGATGCCATTGGCTCGTATGTTTCAATATCCGCTTAGTCGTGATGCCTATGCCCAATGGATGGCATGGCATCTTGCCAACACGATATTATTCTCACCTGCCGAGGAAATCGACAGTGCAGACATCACGGATGTACAGAACCTGTTCCGGCGACTGGATTTACAGATCATGGGCGGACAGAGCATTCGCGATATGGTGTCCGTACATCAACGCAGTGTTCAAAACTGGCGACGTTTTCGCTCTCCAGAAGACAATACTCGCGAGATGATCGAGATTTACCTTGGTCTTTTTGACAAGGATGACGATGTACCCAATGCCTCACAAGCGTGCCGCGATTTATATCTGACGGACGAATCAGAGGGCTACAAGCTAGCTTATACCGATTATCCCAATGCCGATCCCGTGCTGGTACTGGGGCAATACGTTACCAATTGCAATGACTTCTATGACGTCATTGCAGGTCACCCATTGCTTATTCCCAGGGTGACGTCGGTACTCGTAGATTATTTTCTTGCCGGTTCACCGCTGGAAGAGCGAGTAGCGATGTCGGCAGCTATCAGTGCCAGCAACCCGCAAACCTTTGAAGATATCTTTAATGCCATTCTGTTCTCATCCCGTTACCTTCTGGATACAGAACGGGCCAAATCTTTTGAAGAAGCCTACATGGGCACGGCCAAACGTCTGAAATGGGATGCTCATCCGGATGTATTCAAAGGCATGGTCTCTGGTCGGGGTTCTCTGAGCCGGGCTGACATGAACGAGATGGGCTGGTCAGCGATGTCATTCAAGCTCGGTCGGGTCAGTGCGGTGCCTCTGGATTCGCTGAGTTTCGGTAACTACCACAAGGCTATGCGTGAGACTCTGATGCTCGATCAGAATCGCTGGCGTGACAGTCTTGGCCTGGAACAGCCACGCCCGCCAACACCTAAACCAGTCGAGCCACTTGGTCCGGATGCCTCACAGCGTGAACAGGCTGCATACGAAGCTGACATTCAGGAGTATCAGCAGGAGGTTGATGCGCTGCAACCCGATGTGCGTGCAGAGTACAACAAGGAGTTAAGTGTTTATGAAGAAAAGGCAGTCCGTTTCAGAGTCATCGATAACATGAACGCTGCAGAGCTGATTGACTATCTGTTTCTGACAATCATCGAACGCCGTGCCACCAAGACCGAGCGTAATGCGTTAACACGACTGTATGCCGATGAAGGGCACTTGGATCCGGAATACAACAATGCATTTGCTCGCTCGGGACGCCAGGATGATATCGCTGTTATCACTTTCGATTATCTTTCGAGGCTACCTGAGGGCTACTACCTGCAATCGCTTCGTTAGATATCGATGCGACGTCAAACCGACCTCACTCACAAGCGACACGGACACAAACAGATTATGCAAAGACGAGACTTTCTCAAGCGATGTAGTGCTCTGGGTATTGGCGCTACTGCGCCGACCTTGTTTGGTGTGCCCGGAATAATCAGTCAGGCATCAGCCATGCCCATGGTAGATGCCGTGGATTTTCGCACGCCGAACGTGTTGCCACAGATAATCAATATATTCTTGTACGGCGGAGCGTCCGAGTTAGCGGGCAATCTTACCAATATGGATCTGATCAACCGCAACTCTCAGAATCCCTATCCCGAGCAGCTTCGCCGTTCGAGTATTGATGGTGGACAAGTTACCCCCTATGGATTCTGGGCCGATGCCGGCGGTCGGGCCATGGAGGATATGTTAAATTCGAACGACATGAGTGTCTACCGCACCATTAACCGGCGTAAGAACAACACGCGTGCGCATAGACCCAGTGTATTTTCCAGCCTCAAAGGCTCGCTTGCGATTGATGCTGCGCCAGGGATGGGATCCACCATTGCTGCGCTGTTAAACGCACATAAATCCCAATTGGAGGGCTCAACGCTGTTAGGTGGTCGTCAGCTGACCGATCTGGTGCTGCCCTTTGTCTCGTTCGAAGGTAGCACCACAGCCTTTGCTACTGACCCTAATGCCAACCTGCCATTACAGCTACGTGGGTTAAGTCTCGATCAGCAGTTTGAAAACCCGTATTCGCGTGGTCGAAATCCGGTGGATACCGAACTTGAAGCACTTATCGAAAAAATCGTGGACTCCTCGCAGCGAGTTCGCTATGACAAGGTGCATGAAGGATTCGAGTTGCGACGTCGTATGGAATCACTAATAGGAAATTTGCAAACTGCCGCTGAACAACCGCTACCGATTCTTCCAAACACCGCTACAGGTGACTTGGATCCCGATGTGGATCCGGCAACAGGCTACCTTCGATACCCTGTTAACAACCGCTACAGTGCGCGCATCAAGGCTGCCGTGACTCTCGCAGTAAATAACCCTGATTCCATGTTCATCACGGTAGGCGGTGGTCTGGGAGGATGGGATGATCACAGCTCGGCTATTGAGGACTACGTGCCACGAATGCGTCAGGTTATGGAGGCGCTAAGGGTTGCGATGAAGCACATTCGTTATTCCGATAGTGTGCACGGGGGAACTCGTAAAACCGATAACATTATTATCAAGGTTCATGGTGATTTTGGACGCAACGTTAACCTGAACAATTCCGAAGGCTGGGATCATGGGAACAATCAGAACCTTTACACCCTTGGCGGCGAAGCACTGCGTGTTCGAGGTGCTTTGGGTAAGGTGGTTGGCAGCACTGAAGTCTTCGGACCCGCTAATCAAAACCGTCAGTATACGCAACCTCAACAAGGTAGTTATGAGGCTGAGCCACTGGCCATTGCCTCCACGGTTTATCAGTATTTTGGCGCTGGAAATCCGCAGGCATTGACACGGGATGACGCATTGAATCCCAACGGTGATGCAGCCATTGACGAAAGCATTGCAGCCGAGCCAACGTTCTCTATCTAGGTTATTCCGGGGTGGTGTTGTTATAAAAAATGCCGTACCACCCCGGTAAGATTGTCTTACAAGCCCACCCTTATCTGAAAATGCAGGCTTCTTACTAAGCTCTGCGTATCAAATTAAAGTAGCTTGCGTGGTAGAGGTTCTCTATTACGCAAGCTTCGCACTGGTCTGCAATAGTCGCTACCAGACTACGCTGATGTAATCACGTGCTTTCCATGTGCCGCCAGTCGCCTTCATCTTGACGAATATCGAATTTCCGATACGAATGTACTGCTTGCCGGGACCGTTACGAAGGCTGGCAAGACTCATGGCCGGACTGTAGTCAAAGTCTGTAATTGTTGCATTGGCAGGCATCGATTTCAATTCCAGCGTTACTGTGTCTCCATTGTGCAGATAGTCGAGCAATACATTCAGACGGCCTATGGAAAATAGGCTTTGATCAAATTCGTATCCGTAGTAGTGCCTGTTATGGTTAACCGACACAACACTTTGGTAACTTGAACGCGGCACCATCGGGTCTACGGTAAATTGCAAGCCGTCGCTGCGCGTATGACGGATTGGAGGAAGGTTGGTCTGCTTGCGAAAATCCAGCCGTACCCAGCCGTAGCGGTTATCACATAGGCGTCCCGTGCCTATGGCTGCTATACAGGTGTTATCGACCATCATGGGGTGATCGGCTACCAGGGCTGTGTTGGCAGCCATACCGAGACTGCCATCCAGATCATGGATGACTGCGCCCCATTGCGAAGGGCGCAACTCGCTCACCGCCTTGCGTCGATCATAGAGATTGAAACTGTCATCGTATGTGACACCGCTGACACGACCACTGGTAAGCCGGTTAGCGGCATCGCGTGCGCCAAATATGTAGCTGGGGCCGTAGTCATTGTTGTAGTTGACGAAATGTACATTTTCGAAGATGACGCCGAAGTCATAGATTCCGATAGCGCTTCGCTGACGGCCAATGCCTTCTGATGACAGTTTGCTGTTGGCAACGAACAAGGAATCGCGAATGGTGACGGGCCGTGGGGCAACGAAACCTGCTTTCTTGGCATGGCCGCTGTCGGTTAACACCAGATTAGTGAACAGTTGATTGCCTTTACAAGGCCAGACGGCGCCGTCGCCACCAGTGAATACAGTCAGGTTTTCAATGTGAGCCTGTTGCGGTGGCAGATAGCCTTCTGCTCCCTGACCCTTTTCACAAGAACTAAACCCCATCGTGCTTGAATGCACTCGATTGTCGCTGAATTTACCAAAGCGCGACGTTATGGGTGAAACATTGGCATACTCCGGCATATTGGCAGAAGCGCCTGTGGCTTTTTCGTCGGTGTCGTACCAATACCCGAGACCATCACTACCCGCTGCGGCATTGTGTGTAAAAGTGTTGTCGCCGTTGCTTATCCAGAACGTTGAGGGTCCCTTTGCGGCCTGGCCTTTTTCTCTGTCGCTGGGTATCAGGGCAACATCAGCCGCTGGCTTTCGTGTCAGCAAACCCAGGTTGTGATCAAAGACGTTACCTGTTTCCACGCCGTCTTCAAGAAAATAGCCATGCCCTACATGATCCATACAGACGTTATCTTCTACGCGAGCGTTGTGTGAGGCATGTACGGTGATACACCGGTTGAAACTGCGTCGGATGCTTGAATTCCGGATGTACTGGCCACTGACGTTTCCAGCCATGTGCCAGTGAAACGGATAGCGGCCCAGAATACCTTCCTGGCCCATGCGAAACATCTCAACACCAGACAGTAAGCCTTCTGAGCCATTCATGATCATGATGTGCCCGCCGAAACGTGTACGCTCGGATTGCTCATCTCCCTGAATGCGTATATTACGGCTTAGTAGTGCCACTTCGGCACGCGTATCTGCTGTCCAGGTGCGAGAGTCGTTGCTGAACGTCTGAACTTCACCAAAGTGTGTGTAATTCAAGCCTTGATCAAGCGTTACCTCATTGCCATTGATGGCCGTGATCTGTCGGGTCTCAGCCTCTTCCATGTCATCACCCGTTGCGGTAATGACAATCCAGTCACCGGCACGCCAGTCAGGTGCGTATTCAAGAATCAGTGTATCGCTACCGGGGCGCACTGTTTCATCCAGCATTAACCATGATGTGCGTGGTTCGCCATGGAGCCAGATTCTGCCGCCACCCATGGCTGAGAGCATTTTTGTACCCATGCCCATAATCGATTCGCTGGTATCGTTGCCGGTGAGAGTAATGTCCAGACGATTTTTAAACGGGGTGTCAGGTGTGCCGCAGATGAGATCACCATGGACCATTATCCAGCGTGCTGAAATCGTCAAATCCCTTGAATCGCATTGGACCTGCCCGTTGATCGTCAGCGAGTCCAGCGCAAGATTCTGGTCCAGAATCAGATTCTGGCCGCGCTCAATGGTGATGTCACCGCTGCTGGGTGGACGTCCATTCTGCAGTTGCTCTGGTGACCAGGCGTTCAGATCCGACCAGCGCATTCTGGCGATCGTATCTTCTAACGGTTGAGTGATCGTGTGGGTATCGTGCGATTCATGCGTATTTTCCTGACTGCCCGGTGAGCGCGCTTCGTCGGCGTGCATGTCGTGCTGAATCAAGTCGGTACCAGAGGAGCCGGAACACGCACTCAGAGTGGCGACTACCAGCACAGGCCAGATTTTCAACGCAGAAGTTAATGCGTGAATCGGAGTGCAGACAGCTTGATTGGATATTGGTGTAGCAGGTGCCAGTTGTTTTGCTGAGCGAGTAAACATAGACATGTGAGCATGTTCTTATTGTTGTTGTTGTGTGAGCATTATGAATTTCGCTCCTCCCGGCGTCTGTGGCGTAATTCCGTGTTTCAAGAGCTTCAGCTTGCGCTGTGCGTTAGGATTGCCAAACTGTGATAGTCACCTCTTTTGTATGTCGAAAAAGAGCTAAAGCCAGACGATTAGGCTCGCCGTACTTCCAGCACGCACGGTAAGAATAGGCCCGCGCCAATCAGTGATGTTGGCAAATGATGTACGCCGGTTTCAGGATGCCGGGCAGCAGGTTACAGGTTACTTGAGAGCAACATTTTCAGATGGAACATTTTATGCAGTTGCTTCAATGAGCATTGACGAGGCAGCGTGTGATGAACGCAAGACGCCATGGCGATAGAGGTGCAGCGAGAGTTTTTCTGGTATCCACAGCGTTGATATCAATCTCCGTGCTGATACTGTGGCTACTGATGTAGCTCCACGTAGTTGATAAAGTAGACCTAGGGTGGACATTTGTCCGCTTTGGCCTCTCGCTGCCGCATGGGCATGGTATCGATGAGCCTGATGAAATTATTCAGATCGGCAGTGTCTTCGGAGTGCGTTTTCACACCTCCATCCTTACCTATCAGTAGCATTTCGAAACCCGCTTCGGGTGATTTTCGTCGGGTGTTCAAGCTTGCAATGGCGCTTGCATTCAGAGTGAGGCCTGTATCGGTCAATTCTTCGCTTGTGCTGTCATGGATGTTGATTATCAACAAGTCTCGATCGCGAAGTCGACAACGGTTTGATGTTACCCAGTGCGTAGCAATCTGATTGTGTTCTGATCCGGGCGCAGTAAAAGCGACAATCAGGCGATATTGCCAATGAAGGTCCGACAGGCTGGCCGCATTAGCAGCAGGGACGGTTATCGTCATGATAAAAACCAGGCATGATCTGATGACAGCAAGTATTCTTCTCGACATGATAGTGATACTGATCAATCAGATTTCCGGATGAGTCGCCTTCCCGCTCGTCGTCGCATAGCCGGTGCCGCACTCTTGATTTTGCTGGCATTGATCATAGGGCTGAGCGTTACTTTCCCACCTAAGGATTATGTACCGGCGGCGAAGTGGGGTGCAATTCTTGAGTCTTCTGGCTTAGCGGGTATGGCTTTGTTTCTGGTTGCAGGAATTCTGGCAACCTCCGTGGGTCTTCCCCGGCAACTGGTAGCCTTTATTGGTGGTCTCGCTTACGGTGTAGGTCTGGGACTGTGCCTGTCTTTACTGGCTGCATTGTGTGGTTGCTGGTTAACGGTCACAATGTCGCGCCGTTTTTTCGCGGCGACGGTTACTGCGCGATTTCCGCGGCCCATCGCCGCGCTTGATCGGCTTACGCGGCAGGATCTTTTTCTCAAGATTCTCGTACTGCGGCTTCAGCCTCTCGGCACCAACCTGTTAACGAATGTCTGCATAGGGTTTACTAGTGCCTCTGTGCCAAAATTTATTGCAGCTTCCGCGCTGGGATATGTCCCTCAAATGCTGGTGTTCAATCTTCTGGGTGTTGGTATCAGAGTAGATTCACAAGCTCAGCTGATATTGAGCATAGTCCTGTTGCTGGTGTCTATTGCGCTCGGTGTGTTTTTGTACAAGCGACACATCAAGTCTGCTTGAGAGCAAACTTCTCTGATGTTGTTTTTAATGCGTCAACAGTGCCCCGATCTATTCATCTATCGATAGCAGGGCAATAGTGTGATTTAATTCACATGGATGCGCACGCTACAGGTTACTCTTAAGCAGACGTGTGCATAACCAGGGTGTATTCTCGGCGCCAGCAGTTGTAAGAGCATCGTTGAATTTTTAACGTCACTATGTTTTTTTTTGAAAAAACATTGTCTTCATACACTCGCCACACATTTTTGCGCTATTGTCATCGAAAAAACTACCTACGAGCTCTTCAAACGGATGAATCGCCAATGTCTATAAAGATGCGTACTTCAACGACTCTGGCTGCTGGGATGCTGCTCTACGTGCTAGTTCCAACTCATGCCCTTTCTGTTGAAGGCAGCTGGCATGCAGGTGTTAATGCCGGTGTCTCACTGTTGTCTCCGGAGACTGAAGGCTCCGGGTTTACCCTGGATAACGACCAGTCAACGGCAGCAAGCGTGTACCTGGGTCTCGACATTACATCGATAATTTCTGCGGAAATTGCCTTCACCGATCTTGGTGAAGCAGAACTATCTCAAAACGAGACTATTGAATACGAGGCTTTTTCTATTGGAGCTATCGCCTATGTACTAGGAGAAAGAGAAGCGACCTATCGTATGGAAGGGGCTTCGGCATTCCTGAGGCTGGGCTTAAGCGTTATCGAGAATGAGGCAGACATAGAACTCGATGAGTCGGATAATACTGCCGTATGGTTGGGGGCGGGCGTTCAATTTCCACTATCAGACCATTGGGGTCTGCGCGCTGAAGTGGCTAGCTATGATGGCGATGCTCAGGCGATAATGGCTGGAATTTTCTGGCGCATAGGCGGTAATCGAAATTACGAATCGCAGACAAGCGTTGCAGCCGAACCGGAGCCTAAGGTAGAGCCTCAGACCACGGTTGAATCTGATGTGGGAGCCGAATCAGATGCCGTTGTGACAGCAGTACCTGCCCCTGTGCCCAATCAGGCAATTACGGAGCGGCTAGCGCAACCCGATGTTGTTGACATAAAGCCCGAGTGCCCCGAAGCTGCAGCCGCCACCATTTCCGACCCAGAAGATTGCAATCTGTTTAACAGCGTTGTTGCGGGTCTTGATTTTGTCGGCAACACGGCGGATATAACCACTCAGGGTTCTGCCACACTGGATACAGTTGTGGCAGTAATGAAAAACTATCCGCAACTGATTCTCGAAATCAGGGCACATACACAAGCATTGGGTGATACACAGCTAGAGGCACAATTATCTGCCCAGCGAGCAAAAGCAGTTGCACGTTATCTGGTGCAGAACGGAATACCCGTCAGTCAGTTGCGTGCCAAAGCGTTTGGTGCAACCAGGCCATTGGCGGTCGACGGTACCTTCAACGGGCGCAGAGACAACAATCGGGTGGAGTTCAAATCGATTCAGTAACGTGCGTTTAGATGTGCCCGGTTACGCCCTAGAGTTGCGTTGTGGCGCGCCTTGCTAACATTCAGGTCTTTTTTAAATGTGTAAAGTGTTCGGGCAGTGATGACTTGAACCCATCATTTCATGGGCTGGGAGTTTTAGACTATGTTTGAGGGTTTGATCGCATTTCAGTGATCAGCCCCACTGTATTGTGCGGTAGTTTACGTCCCGGTAAAAAGGAATTTCGGGGTATTGCCGATAGCGGTGAGATAAGAGAGCCATAGCAACGGCTTCTCGCTCACAAAACCGCGTTTTGGCAGGAACCCGAAGTTACGATGAAAAACAAACCGTTAACATCACGCCCGCCTGCGTTCACTATTCTTCCTGTCGTTAAACAACCGGAAGTTTGCTGGACAGTGCTTCGTCAATCGGTGATTACTGTCCTGGTTGCGAGCGTTTTGTCAGGTTGTGCTGCAATGAGTGCTCCAGAAAAAATTAAACTGGACATCCCTGCCAACACCAGCGATTTCAAGAACCGCCTGTACACCGGCGTCTCTATGGGAAATTCTCATCTTAGTCCAAACACCCGCGGTGAGGGATTTTCCGCCGATTCCTCAGGTGACATGGGGACGCAGTTGCGGCTGGGTTACGATGTTCACAACATGTTGGCCGTAGAGGTGGATACATCTGTTTTAGGCACCTCGGCACTTAGTCCACGCGACCAGACGGGGAACGTTTCTGCCGAAGTTAAATATTCTGCTGCCACCGTCAGTGCGTTGGTTTACGGCTGGAGTGGCGTACAGTCCCGATCACGACGCGAGGGTCTAAGTGCGTATGGCCGCGTAGGGTTTTCCGCGCTCAAGAAGTCATCAAATGTTGTTGAAATTGAAGAGAGCGGTACCGTACCGATATTGGGTATCGGTGCAGAATATGGTTTCGTCAATGGCCTGGGTATTCGCGCGGAGATAACGCGCTTTGATAGTGATGTCACCTACATGGGCTTCGGGGCGATCTATCGATTCGGCTTATCTCCGAAGGGTATCGGTCGAATGATAGCGGAGGCCGCCGAGCCTGCATTGAGTAGCGAAAGCACTAAAGTTGTGCGAAGTGGACGTTACTCAGAGCAAGAAACCGTAGTTGAGCGTTATGCCGGTCCAAATGCTCGACCTGCTGGGGGTGGTGCTCCACACTTACATTACACATCGGGTGCAGAGCCCAATGAAGCCTATGTGGGAAGCATGGCGGACAGGTGGCGTCCGGCAATGCGAGCCGATGATCATGATTCGGATGGTGTTCTGGATAATGTCGACAGCTGTCCCGATACTGCTAAACACGTCACAGTTGATCGTTACGGATGTGGACTGTTTGATGCTGTTTTACACGAAGTTACGTTCAAGAGCGGTTCGCGCTGGTTGACTCCACGTGCGCGTGCACAGCTGGATCTATTGGGTGAGACGCTATTGGCGTTCCCCGAAGCTCGGATACAGGTCAGGGCGCATACTGATTCACAAGGTGCTGCAGATATGAACCTGGGACTGTCAACCAGGCGTGCTGAGGTGGTTGTTCAATATCTGCAATCTCGCGGTGTACATGAGTTACAACTGCAGGCTGTCGGCATGGGTGAATCTCAACCTCTCGATAGCAACGAAAATCGCAAGGGACGACTTCGAAATCGACGCGTGGACATTGTTACTTTGCCTGACCAGGATGCCGGCCAGTTGTTGCTAGCGGTTGAACCGGCGCCTGGTGGCGTCATGACAGTGCAGAATAGTTCGGACAAGAAGAAGCCAGCCGGTAGCTTGGTAGCGACCGATGACTGGAACTCAGCGCCGCCGTTTGCCAAGCCGAAAAAGCCTGGTAACAAGCCCATGGCCAAGCCTTCGTCTGAGCCGGGTTTGATGGCTGCAATGCCTGATTCAGGTAAAAAGCCTGCAAAGTCTGATTCATCGACGACCAGGCGTGGGCAGGTCCACGCCCCTGCTGTTGTAACTCCGCTACCACAGCCCGGCTTCGCCCCCAATTTTCGATATGCAGGTGTCCTGGATGGTGTGACGTTCGAGCGTGGAAACAGCACCTTGTCTGATGAGTCCGTTACCGCACTTCAGCCTTTAAAGGATGCCTTACTGAAAGACGTGTCGATCAGAGTGGCCATCATGGCGCACACCGATGACAAGGGATCTACAGACGACAACAAAGCTCTGTCGACCAAACGCGCTGAGTCGGTTGTCGAGTTTCTTGTCAAAGGCGGTATAAACGCCATGAGGCTCAAGGCTGAAGGTTACGGTGAGTTATTACCGTTAGTGCAAAACGTGACCGAAGCCGACAGACAACGCAACCGGCGGATCGAAGTGCGCGTACTTCAGTAAAATTGACATGAAGGAAAATTCTTGTTTTTCCTGAGATTGATGCTGTCGGTAGAAAAATAAAGGAATAGTCTCAACCTGATCACCAGTATGCACTTGTGTAGCGCCTGCTGGTAAGGTGCAATGAGAGATCATCGTGCGTTTAACCTGTTATCTTATGCAAATATTCGGAAAGCGGAACTTTTCGATCGAATGTATAGGCAATCAGGAGTCGCGGAGCGACGCTAGCGCACATGATCAGATCACATACGTCGTTGGAAGGAGACACGGGCCCGACCAGCTGCGGTAAACACTTCAAGGGAATCAGCTCGCCGACAGCATTGGCTATCGCGGTTAGTCTGTTGCTGGGAGGAGCTTCGCTCACAGCTCACGCACGTTCAGAAAGCCCACTAAAACGACAATCAGGTAACCCGCTTGTTTTTTCGCCATCATCACTATCGGTGCCGGACAACTCTGATTTCGACGGTGATGGCATCAGAAATCAGGACGACAGAGACGATGACAACGACGGCATCCCCGACTCGGCAGAAGGCAGGGTGGATGCCAACGGGGATGGAATTCCCGATGAGAGTTCTGTGGATACTGATGGCGATGGCACGCCGGATGTCCTGGATCTTGATAGTGACAACGACGGTATTCTGGACAATATTGAAGCCAGAGTCGATTCAAGGGCTGCGCAAGATCTGGATAAAGTGTCTGATGGCGCGATCGACATAGGCATCGATGTTGGTGCTAATGGTATTGCAGATGTTATTGAAACTTCACCTGATTCAAGCCAGATTAATTTTGTACTCCCCGACACCGATGGAGATGGGATTCCTGATTTCAGGGACCTGGATTCCGATGACGATGGCATCTATGACTTCGTAGAAGCAGGTGGGGTTGATTCCGACACGGATGGCCGTGTCGACAATTTCTTTGATGCCGATGACAATGGTGTTGATGATGTCATTCAAAGACATACTCTGCCTCTCTTTGATACCGACGGTGATGACGTTCTGGATTACAGAGATGCTGATTCAGACCATGACACCATTCCGGATTTGATCGAGAGAGGATCCAGTCGCAGTTTTCCCGCGGATACTGATGGTGATGGTGTGCCTGACTATCGAGAATACGATAGCGATGCAGATGGGGTCAGTGATCGCCGCGAAGCGGGGCCGCATCCCGGTCGCCCGGTTGACAGTGACGGAAATGGCGTATTGGACTATCAGGACCCGGACACACAATTCTGGACACGGGAAGAACCAGATTCGGGTGACACCGATCCAGGTGACACAGATCTAGGTGACACAGATCCAGGTGACACAGATCCAGTTGACGTCGGCACAGAAGATCCAGACAGCGATCCTGATGGCGGCGATGATAGGCCGGCGGAAGAGCCTGTCGAAGATTGGGATGTTGATGGCATTGTTGATGACGATGATCTGGACGACGACAATGATGGCATTCTCGATTCGGAGGAGGGTGTCCTGGAGGGTAGTGACTATCCCGACTCCAGAGACTCCGACGGCGATGGAACACCAGACGGTTATGATCTGGATAGCGACAACGATGGCATCCTGGATTTGGTTGAAGCCCGATTGGATGCTGCGCTGATTGCAACGCTGGATCCTGTCAATATCGGTAGCATCGACATCCGCATAGAGGTCGGTTCAAATGGTGTTGCAGATTTTATAGAGACGTCGGTCGACTCAGGTGTTATCAGCACACCGCTGATCGATACGGACGGTGACGGAATTTTCGATTACCTGGATGTTGATAGCGATGACGACGGTATCGGAGACCTGGTCGAAGCCGGTGGGATTGACATTGATTCCGATGGGCGTATTGACAGCTTTGTCGATTCCGATGAAAAGGGCGTAGACGATGCCATTCAATCCAGTGCATTACCGTTATTTGATTCAGATGATGATGGTGTTCCAGACTATCGCGACCTTGATTCTGATGACGATGGAATACCGGATAGCGCTGAAACTCGCGGACCCCTTGGCCAGCCAACTGATAGTGATTCTGATGGTGCAGCTGATTATCGGGAGAACGATGCAGACAATGACGGAATACCCGATTCAGTAGAGGCAGGTCCTGATCTGAACAATCCGGTGGATACCGATGGCAACGGGGTGCCTGACTTCCAGGATGCTGACACAGGTAATGGTCCGGGGCCCGAAGATGCTGATCCCCATAGTGATCACGATGGGGATGGTCTGCTTAATGCTCTGGATCCGGATGATGATAACGATGGACTTCTCGATACTGTTGAAGGAGACGATGACGCCGACAGCGATGGCGTTATTAATTCGCTGGATCGCGATAGTGACAACGATGGAGTTCTGGATAGTCTGGAAGGCGCAGAGGATACTGACAATGACGGGGTCGCGAATTTTCTCGATCTTGACAGCGATAATGATGGTATCTACGACGCATTAGAGGCTTCTCGTGGCGCTATATCCTCTAGTGGCAGATTATCAGCGGGCGGTGTCGATGGATTTGGATTGGTAGAGGGTGCATCGGATCAAATCGTCGATACTGATAACGATGGTGTTGCTGACAGGCTGGATCTGGATTCAGACAATGATGGCCAGCCCGATGTTCTGGAGGCGCTGGGTGTCGATAGTGATGCAGATGGACGACTGGACTTTGTTTCGGATACTGACGCCGATGGTGCAGAGGATTCCTTACCGGAGCGTTTGTTAGTTTCCGTCGATCTCGATATGGACCGTATTCCGAATTTTCGCGATCTGGACAGCGACCAGGACGGTGTGCCGGACATCGTCGAAAATTTCGGCCCTCTCGCTGATCAGGACAACGATGGTCAGATCGATAACTTCATAAGCACAAACGGTAACGGTTTGGACGACAACTACGCTGCTGAACTGAGGCCTTTGATTGATACAGACCAGGACGGTTTGCCAAATAGCTTCGATATCGATAGCGATGGCGACGGTATCAACGATATCGTCGAAGCTGGAGGTATCGACTCTAACGATGATGGTCGACGTGACGAGCTTACGGACACTGATGGTGACGGCGTGGCTGATGTCAATGATGCTGACATTACCGGGGGGGCTGATGTTGATGGCGATAGCATCGATGACTCAGTCGATGCAGATTTTGTCCCTGGAGACGACACCGATGCTGATGGAATTGTTGATGCCAGCGATCCTGACAGTGATGGCGACGGTTTTACCGGTCCGTTGGATGACGGGTCGGGTGTTGGACAGGGACAGCCTGTTACCTTGCCTGATACCGATAATGACGGCACACCGGATATTTTCGAAGATAGCGGGTTGCGATCCGGGGCTGTTGAGACCGGTCTGGATGGAAGTGCTTTCGGGTGCAGCGTAATTCCTGCAGCTCATTTAGGCACTGAAAGACGATTTGATCCTCTGCTGGGCTTACTACTAGGTGGTAGCCTGCTGCTTTCCGGAGTCAGGCGCCGTGTATTCAAATAATAAAACAATGTCCTATGAGTTTATTGGGGGCGTAAAGCCTGCAATGATGATCGCAGGAGTCGTTCTGCTATCTGGATGCAGCGCCCCGGGTTCACTTAAATCAGACACGCAATTTGATCGTCGGATATATGCTGGCGCCGGGTTGTTACTTAGCCAGCTTGAACCCGATACAAGCGCTGTGACAGGTCTGAATGTTGATGAATCTGATAGCACTGGAGTCTCGCTGAGCGTTGGCTATGATGTCAATGATCGTCTTAGCATTGAGGGTCATGTTGCGGATCTCGGCGATGCGACCCTTTCTCCGGATGGTTCGGTGTCTTATCAGGTAGCTGGCCTAAGTGGTCTGGTGTACGGCTTAAACAGCCAGCAGAATCGACACAGACGGCATGGCGTGAGCTTGTTTGGCCGTGTTGGGCTAGGTGCTTTGACCAACGATGCGGAAGTCGTCCGGGTCAATCGCATTAACGATGTGCATCTGCTGGCTGGTGCTGGTGTTGAATACGGTTTTAAAAATGGTGTTGCCACCCGTGTAGAGTTGATTGGGCATGAGACGGATGCCATGTATGCACAGATTGCAATGTTGTACCGGTTCGGCAGGCAAACTGATGGGCCGGGGAAAGTTGATATTGCAAGTTCTGACTCTATCAGTGAGCCGGGTAAGAACGATGAACAGGACGTTGAAGTAATTCCTTTGCCACAACCAGAGCCCGCTGTGATTGATGAGCAGAAGAGCGGCATCGCGCCTGAGACTGGCGATTCAAGTGATGGACAGTTGCAAGAGCCTGTGTCAGAAGGCAGCCCGATCGATGAAGATCTGGATGGCGTCACTGATGAGGTTGATGATTGTCCGGGAACAGCTTCTGGCCTACCGGTTAATGCTACTGGTTGTGAAATCTTCGATGGCGCAATAGAAGGCGTTCATTTTCGGGTGGGCTCTGCAGAGCTGACAGAGGGCGCAATTGCCGTGCTCACCGGTATTGTAGGAACGCTGCGGCAATACCTGGATATCAAAGTGACCATAGAGGCTCATACAGACAACCGCGGAGATGCACAGCAGAACCTGCAACTCTCCAAGCGTCGGGCACTGGCTGTTGCCAGATTTCTGGTAGATGAAGGAATATCGGGATTGCGCTTGAAGCCCCAGGCCTATGGTGAATCCCAACCGCGAGCAAGCAATGCCACGCCAGCGGGTCGAACTGCCAATCGTCGCGTTGAGTTCAGGGTATTTAAGTAGTCTCGGTGTTAGTGGTGAGTGACCTATGGCATGTCGTGTTAACTGATGTTGATGTGAATAAGAGCTAACGAGTAGCTCTCGTCTGGATTAATTAAGCTGAAAATGAAACTGTTTATTCCTGCGCGTTCTTGCGCTTTTATGCCTTGCCTAACCGTTTGCTCCTTCATCTGTACGTCTATTGCATTTGCGGCAGATACGGGGGATGCTCCCGGATCCTACGGTGTAGTGACACACGAAATTGTTGTACCCAGTCCATTTCTGGGTGATGTAGTAGCTGATGACAATATCAATGTCGCCGATTCGTCCGCCATGGGTGATGATGATGATGGTCTGGATGATGAAGGAGGAGTTTTCGCGTTTCCCGTTCTCGTGCAGAATCTTAAGTCTTACGACACCAACGTCTTTGCGTCCAACCCTCTTGATGTATCCGCAACGGTTTCCGGTTGGGTGGATTTTGACGGGAACGGTAAATTCGATACTGATGAATATGCCACCGCAGTAGTCCCGCCAGGCACGCAGAATCAAAAGTACAAGCTTGTGTGGCCCAACCTCAGAGGCGTGACCACGGATTTTGCCGGTATCACCTACGCACGCTTTCGAATTTCCAGTGCACCTTTACTATCTTCGGATGGCGCTGGAGCTGCTCCTGACGGCGAAGTGGAAGATTATGCGCTGGAGGTGCTGCTTGATTCTGACAGTGATGAAATCCCTGACAGTCAGGATGTTGATAATGACAATGACGGTATCCCGAATATTCTGGAAGGTATAGATGTAGATACTGACAATGATGGGATTGTGAATGCACTCGATGCAGATTCCGATGCAGATCTCATTCCCGACTTTGTAGAAGCTGGGGAGAATCCTCTCGAACCAGTGGACTCCGACAGCGACGGTACTCCCGATTATCTCGATCTCGATTCAAACGGCGACGGTGTATTAGACATTGATGAACGTAGTGAAGACATCGATGGAGATGGTTTAAGCGATGCCGAGGAAGGTACGAATGATTCGGATGCCGATGGCATTGTTAACGCCAGGGATCTGGATTCAGATAACGATACTATTCCCGATGCTATTGAGCGTGGAGCTGGTGATGAGCCAGTCGATACAGATCAGGATGGCATCGCTGATTATCTTGATCTGGACAGTGATAACGATGGTGTGATCGACATTCGAGAAGCTAACAGCCGGGAACTGAATGTTAATCTGATTGACATTGATAACGATGGCAGGGTGGACAGTGCCCAGTTAACGGGTATTAATGGCTATCTGGATCTTGCCGAAACAGCCCCTGATTCCGGAATTCCAATATTTGCTGTTGCTGATAGTGATTCGGATGGCACTCGCGATTTCAGAGATCTGGACAGCGATAATGATGCTGTGTCTGATTTGCTGGAAACGCTGGGTACCGATGCTGACGGCAATGGAGTTGTGGACAGTATTCAGGATGAGAATCAGGATGGCATCGTGGACGATGGCAACATTACACAAATTCTCGGGTCAATCCCTGATACTGATGGTGATTTTCTTCTGGATTTTCAGGATGCTGACGCGGATGGCCGCAGTCCTCCGCAAACCGATTCAGGGTCTGACCCAGACGGCAGCGATGACAACCCGGCGAATGACAGCGCTCGCGTCGCAACCGGTTTATCGGGTGGGGCTGGTTGTTCAGTAGTTGGTGGGCGTGGCAGCTTGTTAATGAACAAAACAATCGATATTGTTTTTCCAGGTCTGCTGCTTGCCGGGCTTGCAGTATGGGCAGTCGGACGCATTCGCCGCCTGTTAATCCGCTTGGGTTAGGTCTGGCAGTGCCCGCGCAAGAGTTTGTGTCTATCTGGATATCAGGGTGTTTTTGAAACACTAACGCTCATCAACTACCCGATATAAAAATCGCGGTTCTTCAACGGACGCGTTTTGGGGTGGCGATAGCCCTCGTTTTTTTGAACAATTGTCATGAGTTCTGTGAAATGGTGCTCATCCGGGCAGATGAAACGAAATTACAAGAATAAATTCTTTCGATTACGAAAAATAGCCGGTTTCGTTTTTTCGATCATCAACCAACACCGGCAACCCCTGTTTCTATTGTAAATATTGCAATAGACGTTATTCTTTATGTTGTAATTTAACTACAAAAAACCGGTAGTTATGTCGCAAGTGACTGTTTTTGAATGCTTTTTGTGCAGCAGAGCAGTGTTTGAATCTGTCTGACTACAGTATAGTTCTCGCCCGTGATGCCGCTGATGAGTACGACGTCATCACCAACCTTGTGGGCTACCCATCTTTTGGAGTGAACTATGAATCAAACTGCTCGTGTCTTGACAACCGGAATGGAGCTCTCTCCGTACGGCATTCCTTCTGTTGCCGAAGTTGTCTATAACCCAAGCTATGAGCAACTGTTCCAGGAAGAGACTCGCAAAGATCTTCAACAGCTTGAGCGAGGCACGCTGACAAAAAGCGGCGCTATTGCCGTGGACACCGGTGCCTTCACGGGTCGCAGTCCCAAAGATAAGTACATTGTTGAAGATGACTTAACGCGGGATGTTCTTTGGTGGTCAACGCAGGGTGAGAACGATAACAAAGCCATCTCTCAAGAGGTCTGGTCAAGTTTGAAAACACTAGTCGGTAATCACCTGACCGATAAGCGTCTATTCGTTGTCGATGCCTTTTGTGGCGCGAACGAAAATACGCGCCTGAGTGTCCGATTCATAACCGAGGTTGCGTGGCAGGCTCACTTTGTCACCAACATGTTTATCCGACCTTCCGTTCAGGAGCTGGCCGGATTCGAGCCAGACTTTGTAGTCATGAACGCGGCGTCAGTGGTTAACCCCGATTGGAAAGAGCAGGGTTTGAATTCAGAGAATTTCGTCGCCTTTAACTTTAGTGAAAAAGTTCAGTTGATCGGTGGCAGTTGGTACGGCGGTGAAATGAAGAAAGGCATGTTTTCGTACATGAATTTTCTCCTGCCTCTGCAAGGTATTGCGTCAATGCATTGCTCTGCCAATACGGGAGATAAAGGTGACACCGCTGTGTTCTTTGGTTTGTCCGGGACTGGTAAGACAACACTGTCGACTGACCCTAAAAGAAAGCTCATTGGCGATGATGAGCATGGCTGGGATGATGAAGGTGTATTCAATTTTGAAGGTGGGTGTTACGCGAAGACCATCCGGTTGAGTGCCGAGGCTGAACCAGATATTTATGCCGCTATTCGTCGTGATGCCTTGCTGGAAAATGTCGTTGTCAGAGCCGATGGTTCGGTAGATTACGATGATGGGAGCAAAACTGAAAACGCACGGGTTTCCTACCCAATTCATCACATCGACAATGTGGTTAAACCGGTTTCCAAAGCGGGACACGCAACTCGGGTGATTTTTCTCACAGCCGATGCTTTTGGCGTATTACCGGCAGTATCGTTGCTGGACACTGCGCAGACGCAGTATCACTTTCTTTCCGGATTTACGGCAAAGCTTGCAGGTACAGAGCTGGGTATCACAAGTCCACAACCTACATTTTCAGCCTGTTTTGGTAAAGCGTTTCTGAGTCTCCACCCTACCAAGTACGCAGATGAGCTTGCTAAACGAATGCAAGCTTCCGGAGCCAAAGCCTATCTTGTCAACACTGGCTGGAACGGCTCGGGTAAACGAATTTCGATCAAGGCAACCCGTGCAATTATTGATGCGATTCTGGCAGGTGAATTCGACGAGGCTGAGACCGCCACCATTCCGGTTTTCAATCTACAAGTGCCGATGCAGGTATCTGGCGTTGATTCGCATTTACTAGACCCGCGAAATACGTATGACACAGAGAGCGAGTGGAGTGCCAAGGCCGGTGAGCTGGCAAAGTTGTTCATTGATAATTTTGAGCAGTACACCGACACTGAACGCGGCCGTCAGTTGCTTAGCGCAGGACCCCAGATAACGAACATCTGACATCGGCTAACGGACGATTCATGACAATGTCCAGAATCACTACTGTTCATGAATCGCCTGTGTTGCCAGATGTTGCCATGCGCTGCTTGCGCTTTCTGTTATTGTCTGTTTGGCCACAACTACACCGTTTATCGTAATCTGGCTGCCTTGTTCTTCAGCTCCTTGAGGCTTGCTGATAAACGAATTTCATCTTGTGAGCCTTCAGCAACTTCCCGCAGTGCAAGCTCAATCTGCCCTTGCGCTCTTGAAAGTTCATCCAGTGCTTCGAAGTATCGCGCCAGTGATTCGTGGCTGCCGGCATTATCATCCAGTTGTTGTTGAATGCCGGCAAGCTGTCGCCACGCTAACGGGTTAGGATTCAGGGTACTGCGTGTATAACGGGTCGCTACTTTTAATGCGTCTGTAAGTTGCCGCGAACGTATCAGGGTGTCAAGTCGCTTCTCTACAATAGAGTATCGATCAGGATACAGATCGGATAATGCTGCTAGTCGCTTATCGATAGCTACGTGGTCACTGGCGTTTTCGACATCCGCTCTAAGCAATTCCACGGTGGGACTGGTTGATACAAGCGAGTCAAGCGTTTCCAGGTAGCGTGCAGCTTCTGAGTTGTCGTTATCCAATCGTGATTTCAACGCCAGCGCATAAGCACTTTGAGCATTGGGGCGGCGCTCGTACTGGGACTTGAACAGTCGCAGAGTCTTTGCAGGATCAGTTGAAGTCAGTACCGCCAGCCGGGCTTTAAACAGCTTGAACTCCACAGAATTCACTCTCGGTTTGACCGGTTTGGTGCTGGCACGATCAGCGGCCTCAGCAATTCTGTTGTTATCAAGCGGGTGTGTACGCAGATATTCCAGAGCGCGGTTTGATGTGTTGAGTGAATTCTTGCGTCGAAGTATGTTGAACGACTCCGCCATGGCCCGAGCGTCGTAATCGGCGTTAGCCAGAATTTCGATACCGATCCGGTCTGCTTCCACCTCATTGCCGCGGGTAAAGTTGATAGCCGATTGCTGGCTGGCAGCGAGGCCTGCGGCTAGAGCCGCCTGTCCTGCCTGAGGAGACGCTTGTCCTATAATGATCGCAGCAAGCACCGCAGCGGCTGCGCTAAGAGAGGCTTTATTTCCCGTGGCGAAAGCGCGGGCGTGATGTCGTTGAGTCACGTGGGCAATTTCATGAGCAACTACGCTGGCCAGTTGCTCCTCGTGCTGCATAGCTGCAATAAGGCCGGAATTTATGCCGACGTAGCCTCCGGGAATCGCAAACGCATTGATCTGAGGATCGTCAATCACAAAAAACGTAAAGTTATCGACATCGGCTTTTCCAGTACCGAGAACGAGGCGATTTCCCAGATTCTGAATGTATTCGGTTATCTGTACGTCGCGTACTAGTGGCAGGCTTGCCCTGATCTGACGCATGAACTGCGCTCCAAGCAACCGCTCTTCCACTGGTGAGAGGGCTGTGTCCGCAGGCTCACCCATACTGGGTAGATTCTGTTGGGCATGTACGCTAAAGACAGCCAGGCTCATTACCGCCCCTAGTATGAAGACGCTTACTTGACTGGATAGTCTGCGCATATGTCTGGTTGCATTCATGCCGAATGCCATGTGCAAAGCCCACACGCGCTCGCAAAACCGCTTAACAGTTTGGATAGTCTTGCAATGTCTGGCTAGCTTGTTCAAGGCAAATACGCTTTCGGACTTGGGAAAAGGGGTGATTTTATTGAGACTATCGCTGATGATTTGTTCTATCTACTCTGTCTCTTATCGGCTGGATCCGCCAATTATGTGACCTTCCGAGTCCTTGAAGGCTGAAGTAGTGGGTTAAATTTTCTGTGAAGCAGTCAGAATTGTTACAGCAGATGTAACGTAAAGGGTATCGAAGTCACAGTTTTCAAGCCTTTGAGCGCCATAAAAAGGCGTAAATCCCGTGTCTTGGTTCAGCATCGGCAAGCAATGAGCTGTCCTGTGCTGATTGATCTGTGCATCTCTATTACTCATTGTTCATCTCGTGAGAGTTTTTCAAGGGCATTTAGTTGCAAAGGCACAACCCTACGACTCCCGTTATACGTGACAAGAGGCTATACTGGAAGCGTCTGGAGGTTTGACACAATCCGGCCAGCTAGCAGGTTTGTCACTTTCGCGTTCTACCTCTCGCAGTAAGTGATCAGGCGGTCTACCCACCACCGCCAAAAAAGATGTACCGACCGTTACGCTGCTTGCCGCCTCTCAAGACGTTCGCAATGCGCATTGTAGTAGCTGCGCTAACTGCCCGCTTTAGCTTTTGATCTGGTGCAAGCTGCCCTGGTCATAGCCTGTTGCAGTTGGTGGAGCCTGCCTCAGGTGCATGACAGTTTAATATTCAGATACACAATACATTCGTACAAGAACAACATTCCGGGGATCTCGCCGTTGCGTAATTTCCGAAAAACAAGTTTTTGTGGGATCAATACAGAGGATTTATCGGTGGAGTTATCAGGTGGTGAAGTACTTATTGAATCGCTCAAAGAGGAGGGAGTCGAATTTATATTCGGTTATCCGGGCGGTGCTGTCCTACACATTTACGATGCGCTATACGAGCAGAATTCGGTAAAGCATATTCTGGTGCGTCATGAGCAGGGGGCGACACACGCAGCAGACGGTTATGCGCGTGCCACTGGCAAACCCGGTGTTGTCCTGGTCACATCTGGACCCGGAGCTACTAATGCTGTAACAGGCATTGCAACTGCATTCATGGATTCCATTCCCATGATCGTCATTTCCGGTCAGGTACAAAGCCGGTTCATTGGAAGTGATGCGTTTCAGGAAGTTGATTGCATCGGAATCACTCGGCCGTGCGTTAAACATAACTTCCTCGTCGACTCGCTTGAGAATTTTGCGGAAACCATGAAAAAAGCCTTTCATGTGGCAACCACCGGAAGGCCGGGGCCTGTTGTGGTCGATATCCCGAAGGACTTCACAACGCCAGGTATCAAAGTACCCTTCGAATACCCCAAAACAGTGAACATGCGTTCTTACAGTCCTGCCGAGCAAGGTCATCCGGGGCAGATAAGAAAAGCTGTTGATCTGATTCTTTCAGCCAAGCGACCCATGATCTACTCCGGTGGCGGGTGTGTACTGGGTGATGCAGCCTCTCAACTTACCGAGTTCACAGAGATGCTGGGCTACCCCATTACACAGACGCTTATGGGCCTGGGTGCTTTTCCGGCATCCAACAAATTGAATCTCGGTATGCTTGGCATGCATGGCACTTACGAAGCTAATATGGCCATGCACGACTGCGATGTGCTTATCGCTATCGGAGCAAGATTCGATGATCGAGTCACCGGTGAAATTGAAAGCTTTTGCCCACACGCCAAAATCGTTCATGTGGACGTGGATCCTGCCTCGATATCCAAGAACGTGACTGTAGACGTGCCTATTGTGGGCAACGTTGTCCAGGTGCTCGAAGCCATGAATGCGCTAATCAGAGAGACTGACAAGCGTGCAGATCCGGCGGATATCGCTGCGTGGTGGGCAACCATCAAACAATGGTCGGGCACCAACTGCCTGGCTTATTCGCAAGGCGATAAGCTGATAAAGCCGCAGTCAGTGGTGGAATCCTTATGGAGAACAACCAAAGGCGACGCCTACATTACATCTGACGTTGGACAACATCAGATGTGGGCTGCGCAATTTTACGGATTCGACAAGCCACGGCGCTGGATCAATTCCGGTGGTTTGGGTACGATGGGGTTTGGTCTGCCAGCAGCTATCGGGGTGCAACTTGCGTTTCCCGATGAGATGGTTGCCTGCGTCACTGGTGAGGCCAGCGTCCAGATGTGCATCCAGGAGCTTTCGACGTGTTTACAATACAACACGCCTATTAAAATCATCTGTCTCAATAATCGTTACATGGGTATGGTTCGGCAGTGGCAGGAATTCAACTACGAAAAACGCTACTCGCACTCTTACATGGATGCATTGCCCGATTTTGTCAAACTCACAGAAAGCTATGGGCATGTGGGTATGCGTATCGAGAATCCAGCCGACGTGGATGGTGCCATGGAGGAGGCGTTCGCCATGAAAGACCGATTAGTCTTTATGGATTTCCAGACCGATCAATCCGAAAACGTTTATCCGATGATTGAAGCCGGAAAAGGGCACCACGAAATGCGTCTCAATCCTGCCAGGGAGCTTGCCTGATGAGAAGGCATGTCATATCTGTTCTGCTTGAGAACGAATCGGGTGCTCTATCCAGGGTGTCCGGGCTTTTCAGTGCTCGTGGCTACAATATCGAGTCACTCACGGTTGCTGCTACCCATGATCCGACGTTGTCGCGCATGACCATTGTCTCTATTGGCACTGAGCAGACTGTAGAGCAGATAATCAAGCAGTTGAACAAGCTTATTGACGTTGTACGACTAACCGACCTGACCGAAGTCAATTTCATCGAACGCGAGATCATGTTGCTTAAGGTCCGGGCGGTCGATGGAGCTCGTGAAGAACTGAAACGTCTTTCGGATATCTTCAGAGGTAGTATTCTGGATGTCACTGAGACAAGTTACGTTATCGAGCTGACCGGTGATGATCGCAAAATCAACGCATTTCTGGATGCCGTGGGCCGTGACAACGTCATCGAAGTAGTCCGGTCCGGGACCACTGGTGTTGCCCGGGGCGACAAGAGCTTGAAGGCCTAGGATTTTATGAAACAGCGAAACCGCTGGGATATGGTTATTCCTCCAGCGGTAAGCTATTTGTGAGGTCAAACTAACGGTAGACTAGACAGATACGCGGTAACACTAGAGATACCACCATGGCAAGCCCCAAGTCAGAGCAAAAACGGCGTTCGCGCGGCATCTATCTGCTGCCCAACCTGTTCACGACCAGCGCTCTGTTCGCCGGGTTCTACAGTATTATTCTGGCATACAACGCAAGCTATGGCGCTGCCGGTATGGCGATTATTGTTGCCATGGTGCTGGACGGGTTTGACGGCCGGGTTGCCAGAATGACCAACACAGCAACGGCTTTCGGTGCCGAATACGACAGCATGGCCGACATGATTTCCTTCGGCATGGCCCCGGCATTCCTGATGTATACCTGGTCTTTGTCCGACCTGAAAGAGGCGCACTTTGGGCAGTTGGGCCTGGTCATAGCGTTTGTCTATACAGCCTGCTGCGGTCTGCGTCTGGCCCGTTTCAATGTGGCTGTTGGCACCGCTGATAAACGATTTTTCCAGGGGTTGGCGTGTCCTTCTGCTGCGGCTATTCTGGCAAGCTTCGTCTGGGTAGCGAGTGGCTTAGGCGTCGAAGGTTCCGACGTCGTCATTCTGGTTGCGTTACTGACCTTGTTCAGTGGAATTGCCATGGTTAGCACTTTCACTTATTACAGCTTTAAAGATCTGGGTGACAACCGTAAAGTGCCTTTCGCCATGTTGCTGGGCTTGCTGTTGTTGTTTGTGATCACGGCAGTTGACCCGCCAAAAATGATTTTAATTGCATCCGTCATCTATGGGTTGTCCGGACCGGTCTACTACTTGTTCAGGCTATACCGTAAACGCAATCGCGGTGTGTGAATCGATGATAAAGCCGGTTTCTATTGTCGCTGCTGACGCAAGCGGTGTGTGGTTGTGGGGCGTGCAATCAAGATGAGTTACACGGCAAGGCAGCTACATTGTCTGGAGGCCATGGGGCTGGTTGCATGGGTCAGTGGTGAAAGTCCCGAAGTTGAGCAACAGCTTGCACCTCAAGCACCTGATAACGCATTGAGGCAAGCGCAGGGTAGTCCAGACCGGTCGACTGAACCTTCGGGTGTTGCTATACCCGCGGCAATCGATCAACTTTCGCAATGGCTTGTCAGGCAACCCCTGACACGATTGATGTACAAAGGCACTCAGACAAGCAGTATTGGTTCTGAACAAGCATCTTTGTTGGTCGTCTGTGTGCACACTCAAGAGTCCAGTCAGTTGCCACTTTCCCGGGAATCTGCCCAACTGTTCGATCTGATGATGCGCGCCATCGATGTTCAGCGAACCGGATTCAGGCAGTGCGCCATGCCCACTCAGTTGTCCACCCAAGTGCAGGATAGCAAGGCAATACTCTACCTTGAGGATGTAGTAACTCCACAGTGCCGGGTGGTTCTGGTGCTGGATCCACTGTGGGGCCCGAGCGCTGTTGCTGGTGAGCCGGGAAAATCTGTATTGCCTTCATCTTCAGTTCCTTTCTGGCGAGTGCCTCATCCTGATCTACTGTTGGCGAATCCTGCACTGAAGCGCGAGGCATGGGAAGCGCTCAAAGCCATGCAGCAGGTGTTGGGGTGACTGATCAGGTCATCACGAACCCACGCCGCCCGGCAAACGTCCGGGCAGCTTCTGACTCGTGAGCAGCCAACCCATAGGTGCTGAAATTTCGTTCGAACCCATCTCTGTTCGGCAAGTCGCTTTGGTGGGTACCATGGAGAGGCGAAATTACGATTTCCCCTGGAGCGACGGAATTTTCCGGGACTGCCTCAAAGCCGGATATCTGTGTCAGATGGTGGTACTCGAGAGCGAAATGATTGGTTACGGCATCATGCAAGTGGCAGCTGATGAGGCGCATATCCTGAATCTGTGTATCGATAAGCCCTATCAGAAGCAGGGTTTTGCCAGGCTTCTGCTTGAGCATCTGGTACAGCTGGCGCGACAACGTCAGGCAAATATTGTATTTCTCGAGGTTAGACCTTCAAATCCCCGCGCCGTGGACCTGTATGAGCGTTCTGGTTTCAACGAAATCGGAATGCGCAAGGGTTACTACGATTCTGCCAATGGTCGCGAGGATGCCATCGTCATGGCGCGAAATCTGGTCAGCGATAAACTTGAATTGTTCAGACACTGATCAAAGGCTACCTAGATAGAGTACGAGCGCATGAAACGCCAGTCGCATGGCATCTTGCGCTAGAATGGCGGGCTGTCCCGTGTGCCTTAGTGGTTCGAGCCATTATTGTCTTGCAAACCACTCAAGCCCCTGGTTTCGAGTATTGAGCAACCCAGACTATGCTGCACGTCAATCGTGTAGTTGCAGGAATCCCAGTTAATGGCGAACGCCGAATTTCTCAATGAAATCAACAAGCGACGCACGTTTGCGATTATTTCGCATCCCGATGCGGGCAAAACGACGCTCACCGAGAAGCTGCTTTTATTTGGTGGTGCCATTCAGCTTGCCGGTACTGTCAAGGGGCGAAAAGCTGCACGTCATGCTACCTCCGACTGGATGGCCATGGAGCAAGAACGTGGCATCTCCGTCACTTCATCGGTCATGCAGTTTCCTTACGCAGATCATATCGTCAATCTTCTTGATACACCCGGTCACGAGGATTTCTCAGAAGATACCTATCGTACGTTGACGGCAGTGGACTCAGCCCTGATGGTCATCGATGTGGCCAAAGGGGTAGAGGGAAGGACTGAAAAGCTGATGGACGTCTGCCGGTTACGGACAACCCCCGTAATGACGTTCATCAACAAGCTTGATCGCGAGGGGCGCGATCCTATTGAGCTGATGGATGAAGTGGAGAGTATGCTAAACATCCGATGCGCCCCGATTACATGGCCCATCGGAATGGGCAAGCGTTTCAAAGGTGTTTATCACTTGCACACGGGCGTTATTCATTTTTATTCTCCAACCCATGGAGGCAAGGTGCAGGAAGGTGAGATTGTTGAGGGCATCAACAATCCCAAGCTTGATGAAATACTGGGTCCAATGGCCGATGAGCTTCGTGAAGAGCTGGAGCTTGTAGAGGGGGCTTGTCATGAGTTCGATCTCGATGCTTATCGTGCGGGAGAGCTGACGCCGGTATATTTTGGTTCGGCGATCAACAATTTCGGTGTGGCAGAGCTACTGGCAGACTTTGTCAAATATGCGCCAGCACCGCAGGCGCGCACGACCGTTACTCGCGAGGTCAAACCCATTGAAGAAAAGTTCACCGGCTTCGCGTTCAAGATTCAAGCGAACATGGATCCCCAGCACCGTGACCGGGTTGCCTTTGTGCGAATCTGCTCCGGCACTTTCACAAAAGGGATGAAAGTGCGCCACGTACGTTTGGGTAAAGAGGTGCGTTTAAACGATGCGCTAACCTTCATGGCAGCAGATCGCGGTCACGTCGAAGAAGCCTATAGCGGCGATATCATTGGCCTGCACAACCACGGCACGATTCGAATTGGCGACACCTTTACTGTTGGCGAGGAGTTGGCATTTACAGGAATTCCGAATTTTGCGCCGGAGCTTTTTCGTCGGGCGGTTCTCAAAGACCCGCTGAAAATGAAAGCATTGCAGAAAGGTCTGAGTCAGCTGTGCGAAGAGGGGGCCACGCAGTTATTCAAGCCGTTAGTGAGCAATGATCTGATTCTGGGTGCCGTCGGCGTGCTGCAGTTCGAAGTCGTCTCCCAGCGACTACGTGATGAATACAAAGTGGAGTGTCAATTCGAGACGATTGGTGTTCAGCAGGCGCGCTGGATACGGTGTGGCGATGAAAAGATGCTGGAGGAGTTCCGCCGCAAACTGGATATGAATCTGTCGGTGGATCATGCGGGTGAGCTGGTGTATCTTGCTCCTACACGAGTAAACTTAGCGATGTCACAGGAGCGCTGGCCTGACGTTGAATTCCTGGCAACGCGAGAGCAAGTATTCAATTAATCATCAAGATTGATTTGGTTATCGATCCCGAAACCATTAACTCAAGGAGTGTTAAATGCGTAAATTAATCATCAAAATTGCAGGGATGACATTGCTTTCATCGTTGTTAATATCGGGTTCAGCACTAGCGGAACCATTTGGTTTGTTGAATGGCCGTTTGGCCGATATCAGCCGTTCACCTGATAAATCCTTTGAAGTAGGTGCCGGCTTCGGCGAGTTCGATGACGTTGACTACGAGCATTTTGGTGCACGATATAACCATAAGTGGAATCCGACAACGATTATCTACGGTGACGTAGGCCAGTCTTCTCTGGACCCGCGCAATGAAGCTGATGGTCTGACCTTCGGCATTGGAGGTTACTGGCAAATGGATGGCATGTTCGCTACATCGGATTTTGCAGTTCATGCAAGCTATCACCGGGTTGATCTTGATTTCAGCGGTTTTGATAATGGTATTAAAGGTAACGCGATTATTATAGAGGGCTTGTTCAGTGGCAGAGAGCCCATCAATCAGGCCGGGACAATGTACTTCAACGGCAGTATTGGCCTTAGTCGCCAGACTCTCAAGATTACGCGGATCAATGCTGATTCTGATACAGAAACCGATTTGACCTTCAGTGCTGGCGTTGTCGTTGAGACGCAAAGTAAGTCAGGTCAGTTTTTCGGTGGCGTTTTCTACGTTGACGATCTCGGCTTTGGTGCCGGATACAGACACTTTCTAAAATAGACTGCCCGAGAAAATACCATGGCCCAGATGCCTGATTTATCATTGTCGTCCACAGCCCGTAAGGGGCGTATTGGCGTATTCGCCATCGCATGCCTGGTCTTGTTTTCCCCAGCAGTGCATGCTGAGTACCTGGGTTTGATTGCAGGTCGTGAGGCTACGCCTGCCAAATCAGCAGATCTATCTGTTGAACTGGGTTTCGTCAGTGGCGATCTGGGTGAAGCTGACTACAGGAACGTTGCCGCCAGAGTAAACTATCGCCTCTCTCCCGAGGTTGTGTTAACAGGTACTGCAGGTACAGCCGAGTTTGGATTGACCAGCGGAGTCCCGTTGGGTCTGGGCATCATTTATCATCTGTCTAACCAGCGTATTAGTCAGAAAGTGGAGATTGCTGGCAAAGCCAGCTATCACTTTGGAGATTTTTCATTGCGCGAGCTTGATGGTGATATCACCTCCCTCGCTCTGGAAGTTCTCGTCAGTGGTGCTGAGCCAATCATGAATAATGGTCTCGCCTGGTATTCCAACTTTGGTTATCACCGGATAGCACTGGACTTTGGACAAAGCGACTCTACCAACGAAATCGGCATCGGTGCCGGGCTGTTATTGCCCACGGGTTTGGGCGAGGCATATGTGGGATTTGACCTCATCGACGAGCTTACATTCGGTCTGGGCATACGCTACTTCGTTCAGTAGAGAACCGTCTTACAATTGCTGCATCTGCAAAATCCACTTCTCAAAGCTATTCGCTAATAAATAATGGCCACAATCCAGATAGATGTCGTAATCATAGGTGCAGGTCCGGTAGGTCTGTTCCAGGTGTTTGAACTCGGACTCCAGGGGATCAGCGCTGCCGTAATCGACGCGTTACCGCAATCGGGCGGGCAGTGCACCGAGCTGTACCCGGATAAACCTATTTTTGATATCCCGGCTGTTCCTGAATGCACCGGCCAACAACTCATCGATAATATTGAGAGACAGATAGCACCGTTCAAGCCGCAGATGTATCTGGACCAGACTGTGGAAGAGTTGGATAAGCGTGGTGAGCAGGATTTTTATCTCAAGACCTCTGTTGGTAATGAGTTCCAGTGTAAGGCCGTCATTATCGCTGCCGGTGCTGGATCTTTTACGCCTGTCCGTGTGCGTGTTCCGGGAATTGAGAAATTTGAGACTTCCCAGTTGTTTTATCGCGTGCGAGACCCGCAACAACACGCTGGTCGTGATGTTGTTGTTCTGGGCGGCGGAGATTCTGCTCTGGATTGGGCATTGCAGCTGGCTCCAATTGCAAAAAGCCTGACGCTTGTGAATCGCACGGAACGTTTTCGCGCAGCCCAGGCATCGGTGGACAAACTCTATGCTCTGGAAGATGCCGGTGGTGCCAGAGTGATGATGGCAACGCTAAAATCCTTCGGTGAGAGTGACGGTAAGCTTAATGAGCTAACGTTTGTACAGCGCGATGAAGAGAAAACCGAAGTGACGATGCCGGTAGATGACCTATTGGTGTTCTTCGGACTATCGCCGAAACTCGGGCCTGTTGAAAACTGGGGGCTTGAACTGGAGCGTAAGCTCATAACCATCAACCTGGCCACGTTTGAAACTTCAGTACCGGGGATTTATGCGATCGGTGACATCAACACTTACGAAGGTAAGAAAAAACTCATTCTGAGCGGGTTTCATGAGGCAGCATTAGCGGCGTTTGCAATCAAGCAGGCCTTTGAGCCTGATAAGAAAGTGAATGTGCAGTACACCACGACAAGCCCATTGATGCATGAGCGCCTAGGTGTCGATGCGAATGGTGAGAGCATTACTTCTTAGGCTACCTGGATTCCATGATCGTTCGCCGAAGGTGTCTGTCCAGGATTTTTAGCGCCTGATCGGCAAATTCATGATCACTTGCGCTTGCCGTAATTTTCAGCGCCAGGGAGTAACCCTGATGATGATTTTATTATGCCGGGTCGGATACTCGGGCATGCGATAATACTGCAAGTCCGGGTGCGCTGCTTAATCAAGATGCCGATAAAGATATGAAGCTGCAACAACTACGCTGTATCGTTGCCATGATGCAGAACAACCTTAACGTCTCCGAGACAGCGGCATCGTTATACACTTCACAGCCGGGTGTGAGCAAACAGATTCGGGCGCTGGAGGATGAGATTGGTGTAGAACTGTTTGAGAGAAGCGGCAGGCAAATCGTATCTGTGACAAAGGCTGGCAGAGATATCATTCCGATTGCTGAGAAAATACTGGCAGGTACGGAAGATATCCGCAGTCTCGGACGACAGCATGCTGATCCATTCAGTGGTGAGTTACGCCTGGCCACTACACACACGCAAGCTCGATACGTATTGCCAGCCATAATCAAAGCGTTTGGTGAGCGCTATCCAAGAGTCAATATTCATCTGCATCAGGGGACACCTGTACAGATGGCGACAATGGTCGAGACAGGCGAAGTTGATTTCGTTATTGCTACTGAGGGCCAGCACTTGTATGAAAATCTGGTGATGCTACCTTGCTCTCGGTGGAACAGGGCGGTCATCGTCAAACCCGATCATGCCTTGTTCAAGTTGGCGCAACTGGGTAGCCTGACGCTTGAAGCGCTTGCGAGTTTTCCTATTATCACTTATGTGTTCGGGTTTACGGGCCGTTCGCAATTGGACAGGGCTTTTACCGCGCGTGATCTGAAGCCGAACGTGGTTCTCACGGCTACGGATGCTGACGTGATAAAGACCTATGTTCGATCCGGATTGGGTGTTGGTATCATTGCCCGCATGGCTTATGAGCCAGGATCTGACGATGATTTGAAAATGCTTGATGCCGCGCATCTGTTTGAGAGTAGTACCACGCATATCGGTATGCGCCAGCACCGGGAGCTGCGACCATTCATGTATGAATTCATCGAGCAGTTTGCCCCGCATCTAACGCGTGAATTGGTGGATACCGCTCTTGCCAGTTCATCGCGCAATGCCCGCGTTCGTTTGTTCGACACCGATGAGCTGCCGCAGTACTGAAGCAACCCCTGGATAACGCCAGTTGGTATTTAGATGTATTCAATGTTCCTGGTAGCGTTTTCCCATAATCCAGGTTTGTTCAATACATCGATCATCGCCAAGCATCATTAGTGTAAAAAGACGATCACGCCAGTTTTTCTGATTGCTGGTGCGGCGCGCCAACAGAGGGGTTGCCGCCTCATTCACAACAAGAAAATCTGCCTCTTTGCCGTTAGCAAAATTACCAATGCTGGCATCGAGGTCCAACGCTCTTGCACCCCCGAGCGTTGCCAGATAGAAGGCGTGCTCTGGTGTTAATGTATGGCGTTGAAGTTGCTGAATCTTGTAGGCTTCATTGATCGAACGCAGGATAGAGAAGCTGTCTCCGCCACCGATGTCCGTGCCCAATCCAAATTGTACCTTGTGCTTTTGCGCTGAGCGTAGATCAAACAGACCGCTACCTATAAACAGGTTTGAGCAAGGGCAATGAGCAACGGAGGCGTCCGCTTTGGCCATTCGCTTCCATGCATTGTCAGATAAGTGGATACAGTGCGCGAAGACTGAGCGCTTTCGAACCAGGTCAAACTGTTCGTAGACTGCAAGGTAATCCTCCTGGCCGGGATAAAGGGAAGCAACCCAATCACACTCTTCAGCGTTTTCCGCCATGTGGGTGTGCAAGTGGACACTCGGATGTTCCTTTAGAAGGCGGCCTGCCATGGACAGTTGTTCCGGTGTGCTGGTTGGGGCGAATCGAGGTGTTACTGCGTAGCCCAGGCGCCCGTTTTCATGCCAAGTGTCTATCAGCTGCTGACTCTGATCGTAGGAGCTCTGCACGGTATCCAGCAGATCTGCTGGCGCATGCCGGTCCATCATGACTTTGCCGCAGATCATACGAAGGTTGCGTCTTTGCGCCTCGGTAAAAAATGCATCGACTGAACCTTTGTGCACGGTGCCAAAGACCAGTGCAGTGGTCGTTCCGTTTCTGAGTAATTCATCCAGGAAAAACCCGGCGGTGTCTACGGCGTGTTCATTGTCATGAAACTGTTGCTCCGCAGGAAATGTATAGCGTTCAAGCCACTCCAGAAGCTGGGTGCCATAGGCTGCGATGATATCGACTTGCGGATAATGCACATGAGTATCAACAAATCCCGGGACAATGAGTCTGTCTGTCAAATCAATCACGTTGGCATTGTCTGGAACTACTGTGATCTGGGCCGGCCCGCATTCTTTGACAATGCCCTTATCAGTAACTAATACGCCGTCGGGAATGTACACCACTGCGTCGGGGCCACATTGGTCCGGATCATCGACACAATGCAGGATGTTAGCTTTGATGACCTGTAGCCCGGGACTGCTCATAAGTGAAGGTGTATGTAGCTATGCACATAAAGTGCGAGGACAAGACCTTAGACTATACAAAGCCTTGGTTCCATTGGCGAGTTTTCGGTGTCCTATAAGCGGCAGTGCACGGTACACTAGGACTGTCCCGTTGGTTTAATTTGCACGGCGAGAGCCCATTCGCATCACATGCCGCCAAACAGTTCTCCTATCTCAGCAGCGCACACGCCTGGTGCGACACATGATCCTCTGGTCGTTATGGAGGGCATCTCCAAGGCCTACCCCGGAGTATTGGCCAACGATGCCGTCAGTCTAACGCTCCAGACAGGTTCTATTCATGCGCTGCTGGGTGAAAACGGTGCGGGTAAAAGTACATTGGTGAAAATTCTGTACGGCTTGCTTGAACCGGATACCGGCAGTATTTGCTGGAAAGGTAAGCCGGTCAGTATTTCCGCACCTGTCGTTGCAAGGCAACTTGGCATCGCGATGGTTTTCCAGCACTTTTCACTGTTTGACTCGCTTAACGTACTTGAAAATATTGCGCTGGGTATGGGGGTTGATGCGGACGAGCAGCTGCGCACGCGTATTGTTGATGTGTCCACGCGATACGGACTTGCACTTGACCCTTCTCGATCTGTTTATACGCTTTCTGTTGGTGCGCGCCAGAGAATTGAAATAGTTCGTTGCCTGCTGCAAGAGCCCGAATTGCTGATAATGGACGAACCCACCTCCGTTCTCACCCCGCAAGAAGTCACTGATCTCTTCACAACCTTGAGAGTGCTTGCAGACAGCGGCATGGGTATTCTCTATATCAGCCACAAGCTGGAAGAAATTCGCACCCTGTGCAGCGGTGCCACCATTTTACGCGCCGGCAGAAACGTGGCAGAAACAGACCCGCGTACAGAGAGTGTTGCAAGCCTTGCAGCTCTCATGATGGGAGATGAACTGCCAGCCGTCCACAGAGCTCAGGAACGCGCTTTCAAACAGCGTGTATTTGCTGTTTCTTCCCTTGATTTACCAGCGGCTGATGCCAATTGTGTAAATCTGCACGACATCAGTCTGCATGTCTGCGAGGGAGAAGTTGTAGGCATCGCAGGTGTCGCAGGCAACGGTCAGGATGAACTCATGCAAGTCATCGCTGGCGAACGGCTGGCGACAGATGCCGGGCAGATTCTTCTTGAGGGTCGGCCCGCCGGCTTTGATGATGCTGGTAAACGGCGCAGTCGCGGGCTGTGTTGTGTTCCGGAAGAGCGTCTCGGACACGCGGCAGTACCCAGCTTGTCATTGGTGGACAATGTTTTTCTTACTGCGCATCATCGCCGCAACCTGCGTACTGCCGGACTAATTTCCCATCGTCGCAGTCTTGAGTTTGCACAACAGATTATTCAGGTCTTCAATGTTCAGTGTCGGGGACCACAGGCTTTGGCATCGAGTTTATCCGGTGGTAATTTGCAGAAATTCATTGTCGGACGGGAAATTTTGCAATCTCCGAGAGTGCTGGTTATCTCACAGCCGACATGGGGAGTTGACGCGGGAGCTGCAGCAGCCATTCACAAAGCCATCCGTGACCTGGCAAGACAAGGAGCTGCAATACTTATCATCTCGCAGGATTTGGATGAGCTGATGCAGGCCACTGATCGTATCGGTGCACTTTGCGCCGGGCGACTGTCAGATTTTCATCCAACAAGGCAAATAACAGTCCAGCAAGTAGGGCTATTAATGGGGGGAGAGGTTTTCACGGCAGAACGTGAAGGGTGCATAGGTGACAGCAACGGAGCGACACCGTGATTGCGCTACAGAAACGCGCGAATCCGTCTCGCCTGATGGGCTTTCTGGCGCCGCTAATTGCCTTGCTCATCACATTACTCGCAGGGCTGGTCTTGTTTGCGGTGCTTTCGGTTCCGGTCGGAGCGGCTTTCCATGCATTTTTTATAGAGCCTGTCAGCACGATATATGGTCTGGCAGAGCTCGGCGTGAAGGCCGCGCCCCTGATCATGATCGGGGTGGTGTTGTCTATCGGTTTTCGTGCTCAGGTCTGGAACATCGGTGCAGAAGGACAATTAATCCTGGGTGCCATCGCAGGCTCGGCCGTCGCCTTGGCATTGTACGATGTTGAAGCCTGGTACGTTTTGCCCGCAATGATACTCGCCAGTGTGGTAGGTGGTATGAGTTGGGCGGCTGTGCCGGCTTTGTTGAAAACACGTTTTAACGTTAACGAAATCCTGACAAGTCTTATGCTCACCTACGTTGCGGTGCTGCTCTTGTCGTGGCTGGTTGCCGGGCCCATGCGTGACCCTGATGGTTTTAATTTTCCCGAGTCGCGTCTGTTTCATGATGCGGCTACACTGCCCAGAATCTTATCCGGTACCCGGTTACATGCAGGCGCATTGGTTGCGATTGGCCTAGTGTTAGCCGGCTGGTTGTTATTGTCACGCACACTATTGGGTTTTGCATTGCGGGTAAATGGTGCGGCTCCCAGAGCCGCAGCGCATGCTGGGTTCAAGCAATCACGTCTGGTCTGGGTAGCATTGCTGATGGGGGGCGCCATTGCCGGGTTGGCTGGGCTTTTTGAAGTCGCCGGTCCGATTGGGCAATTGTTACCAACCATCTCTCCAGGTTATGGATTCACGGCAATTATCGTCGCATTTCTGGGTCGTTTGCATCCCGTCGGCGTGTTGTTTGCCGGGCTAGTCATGGCCTTGTCATACCTGGGTGGCGAGTCGGCACAGATATCATTGAACCTGCCTATTGCGGTGACAGGGGTCTTTCAGGGTATGTTGTTGTTTTTTCTATTGGCAACCGATGTGCTCATTTATTATTCCATCGTCTGGAAACCCTCACGACGTGCCCGCTGATACTTGTAAGTGTGATCTTATGCACAATTTTCAGGAGTAGTCACGTCGATGAATGAAATACTGATGCTGACTGTGCTGACGATCATTACGGCTGCAACGCCGCTGGTCTATGCCGCGCTTGGTGAGCTCGTGGTGGAACGCTCTGGTGTATTGAACCTCGGTGTTGACGGTATGATGCTGGTGGGAGCTGTGTGCAGTTTTGCCGCCGCGCATCATACGGGTGCAGCATCAGCCGGGATAATAGCTGGCATTGTTGCCGGTATGTTGATGGCGGGATTATTTGGCTTCCTGACGTTAACATTGCAATCATCGCAAGTGGCGACAGGGCTTGCACTGACCATTTTCGGTATTGGTATCAGCGCGCTTATCGGGCAGCCTCTGGTGGGTGTAGCTTATGACGGGCTGGAAGCCGTTAAAGTGCCTTTTTTCAGTGAAATACCGGTTTTAGGTCGTTTACTGTTCAGTCACGATGTTTTTGTCTACGGCTCATTCGCTCTTGTGGCGGCCGTCGCCTGGTTCTTGAACCGTACTCGGGCTGGACTGGTATTACGTTCGGTCGGGGATTCGCATGATGCCGCGCATGCTCTGGGTATCAAGGTCATTCGGGTACGCTATCTAGCCACGCTGTTCGGGGGTGCTTGTGCCGGTTTGGGCGGTGCCTATCTGTCGATGGTGTACACGCCAATGTGGGTGGAAAATATGAGTGCAGGGCGTGGCTGGATAGCGCTGGCACTCGTCGTGTTTGCCGTCTGGCAGCCTGGTCGTCTGTTATTGGGCGCGTATCTGTTTGGCGGAATCAGTATCCTTCAATTACATGCTCAGGCTTTGGGAATAAATGTGCCATCACAGCTGATGTCGATGCTACCCTATTTGACAACTATCGTTGTACTGGTAATTATTTCCCGTGATCGCGGTCGAATCCGGCGCAACGCCCCGGCCAGTATCGGGCAGGCTTTTCATCCAACGACCTAGCGCTTTTTGCAAGGTTCTTATTTTTAATCTGTGGAGATGTTGATGTTGTTAAATTGGTCGATTAAACGCACTCGCATGCTTCTTGGGGTGGCACTGGCGTCCTCGCTTGTCACCGGAGTAATGGCAGCAGATCCGGTTAAGGTTGGCTTTGTCTATGTAGGGCCAGTCGGTGACCATGGCTGGACTTACCGTCACGATGTCGGACGTCAAGCCATCGAGTCACAGCTTGGTGATCAAGTAACGACCACGTTTGTCGAGAGCGTACCTGAAGGTGCGGACGCAGAGCGAGTCATAAGGAAGCTTGCCAGCACGGGTCATGATCTGATCTTCACAACTTCATTCGGATTCATGAACCCCACGGTCAAGGTTGCCAAGGATTTCCCGGATGTGAAGTTTGAACATGCAACAGGTTACAAAAGAGCAGCTAACGTATCAACGTATGCGGCTCGTTTCTACGAGGGGCGGTCGGTCATCGGCACCATGGCCGGTATGATGACAAAGACAAATACCATAGGTTACATCGGTTCATTTCCAATTCCTGAAGTGGTGCGGGGCATCAATGCCTTCACGATTGCCATGCGAAAGGTTAACCCCGATGCCACTGTGAAGGTCGTCTGGGTAAACAGCTGGTACGATCCCGGTAAAGAGGCCGATGCTGCCAAGGCCCTGATTGATCAAGGCGCAGATATCATTACCCAGCACACCGACTCCCCGGCACCGTTACAGGTCGCGCAAGAGCGTGGGGTCTTTGCCTTTGGTCAAGCTTCTGACATGGCGGCATTTGCGCCGAGTGCCCAGTTAACATCCATCATCGATAACTGGGATGCCTACTACGTTGAACGCGCCCAGGCCGTGATCGACGGCAGTTGGGAATCACAGGATACTTGGGATGGTATAGCCTCCGGTATGGTTGAGTTCCCTGAGTACAGTGCCGATGTCCCTGAAGATGTCAGGGCGGCGGCAGATGTCGTTCGGGAAGGAATCATCGATGGCAGCTTGCATCCTTTTCAGGGTCCTGTTTTCAGTCAAAGCGGGGAAGAGCTTTTGGCTGATGGGGAAGTGTATGACGACAAGACATTGCTTGGCATGAACTTCTACGTAGAGGGCGTGCAGGGTGAACTACCCAAGTAGTTAATTAGCGCCGTAGCGGGCGTAATAACAAAGTCGGTTCGAATCAAGCCCCGCAAGTCGGGGTTTGATTGTTTATGGAACCGCCATGGTATAAATGATGTTTGTCGATTGAGATGCAAGATTGTTCTTAAGTGCCCAGTTTATCGCGAGCGTTATCGCATCAGTCATCATATTCCGGCCCTCCATTACCTAACTGTTCACTTCGCGGCATGCGTTAGGAGTATGATTCAGTCAATCCTGCTGGCAATCAGTGAAAGAAATAGCGTGCGCCATTCCATACTCATTGTTGACGACAGTACAGAAGACCGTTATTTGCTCAAGCGCTACTTGAAAAAAAGTGGGCTCGATACAACTGTCGTCGAGGTATCTAACGGGGAGCAAGGGCTGGATTTTCTGACCGGGGAAGAGGAGTACAGCAATAGTTATTCGGACATCCAGCCACCCTTGCTGGTTTTCCTTGATATCAATATGCCCATCATGAATGGATGGGAATTTCTTGAGGAGTTACGCCAGAAACAAGATCAAGTCCAGATCAGACCTACTATTGTCGTCATGTATTCAACATCTGATCGGCTTGAGGACAAAGAGCGTATCGCGGAATACGACTTTGTGAAAACCTACATTGTCAAAGGTAGCTACACACCGGTGGAGCTGAAGAGCATCATCGAGGACTGTATAAGAGCACCTGGTCTTTTGCTGTAAACAAGTATTTATCTCCGACCCCAGTCGCCCGGTATATCTGTGACCAGCCGGCTGTAAATTTACCGGGATCAGATATCAAACTCCGACCAGACCGGGCAGTGGTCTGAAGGTTTGTCCATAGCCCGTATATCGTACTCGATACCACTATCCACAAGCTTTGGTGTCAATGAGCGTGTGCATAACAAATGATCGATGCGCAAGCCACGTTTGGGATCTCGGTCAAAACCCTTGCTACGATAATCAAACCAGCTGAACTTGTTATCCCTGTCAGGATATTTTACGCGATAGCTGTCATCGAGTCCCCAGGCACTTAGCCGCTCAAACCACTCGCGCTCCTCGGGTAGAAAACTGGTCGCACCCTGACGCAACCAGCGTTTGACATTGTCAGGGCCGATGCCCAAGTCCTCATCGACCGGTGCAATATTGAAATCGCCGATGACAAGCAGGTTGTCTGTTGCTGCATGTTCAGATTCCAGTTTACTTTGCAAGTCAGCATAAAATTTTTGTTTGGCTGGAAATTTAACCGGATGGTCGCGCTTTTCACCTTGGGGGAAATAACCGTTGATAATGGTGACAGGGTTGCCTGCAGCGCTATCAACGGTTGCGGTAATCAGCCGTTTCTGGGCATCCGGCTCATCAGTTTTAAAACCTATATGCACATCTCGCATAGGAGTCTTCGACAACATCGCAATGCCGTAGTGTGTTTTCTGACCGGCAAATGCACAGTGAAAGCCTAATGCTTCCAGTGCGTCAACTGGAAAGTCTGCATCCACAACCTTGGTTTCCTGTAGCCCGATAACATCAGGGTCAAGGGTATTCACCAGAGCCTCTAGTTGATGCAAGCGCAAACGTACGCTATTGACGTTGAATGAAACTACCTTCATTTGAGCATTCCTGTTTAGACAACACTAGCTGTTGAACATGACTCGCGCCGAAACTGCTCTTGCGTGAGTGCCGCTTAATGCTTCAAGTAGTTGGTCACGGCGCTCATCCAGTAAATCAATTTCGATTTGTCTGACCGATGGATTCACGCGAGCCAGACTGACCAGACGCTGATGTTCTTCGTCAAACTCATTGATGATATCGGCTCGAGCCAACTCTACCATTTCCGGCAAGGAGCGCTCAGCCAGAGACGCTGACTGATCGATAAGTTTTTCAAGTGCTTCGCGGTTTTTTAGAATGACTTTTCGTAACGCATTGCGATCGTATCGTTGCTTGAGGCTGTCGAGCTCGATACCTTCAACGGCTTTGGTATAGTCACCGCCGTCAATGCCTACGCAAAAGGTTTGCACCCGTGCAGGCAGGTACCTTTCGATGTTGAGAGCCGGGTCCGCAGTGCACTGAAGTACATAGCTTGCTTCAACGAACGTCAGAGTCTTGGGTATTTCTTCGCATTTGATGACCTGGCAATCCGCCTGGCCGAACCCTTCGTCAAGTATCAGATCCATACAAGCCCGCACCATGGGGTGATCCCAGGTCAGGTAGGTGAAATCCTCGCGCGTCAGTGCCGTCGGTCGCTCAAAAGTCAGTGTCATGCCGCCGCTGGGCAGATGTGGAAAGTGCTCAACCTGCATGTGATCGCTGGGATGGATAATCCAGTGATCACGTTGCTCGGCAACATCTACACCAAACCGGTCAAACACCGCATCCATAAAGTCCTGCAGGTCATAGTTGCGATCCATGCGTGCGAGCGCATCCAGATGCTCTTGAATCAGTTCGGGTCGGTTGGAGTTAAGTTCGAGCAAACGATCTCTGCCTGCCTCCAGCTCCACATCAAGCTTAAGGCGCAGATCCTTGGTCTCACTGATTAATGCATCCAGTGCCTGTTGGCCACCACTGGTATTGGATAACACCTGATCCAGCTGAGATTCCAGTCTGCTATGCACGGTTGAACCAGACTTGCATAGTCGTTCAAATGCGTCCAGCCCTTCGTGAAACCATCGCCGTAACGCCTCGTCTCTGGATAAGCTGGCGGTGGGTACATGGATCTGGATGGTCTGGGTCTGGCCGATGCGGTCGAGTCGACCGATTCTCTGTTCAAGCAGATCCGGGCTGCCGGGCAGCTCAAACATGACCACATGGTGCAGGAACTGGAAGTTACGTCCTTCGCTCCCAATTTCGGAACACAGCAATAAACGACAATCCTCTTCAGGATCAGCAAACCAGGCGGCGGCACGGTCGCGCTCAACAATGCTCATATCTTCATGGAACTGAGCGCTTTTTATACCTGCTCGTCTCAACAACTCGGCCATATCTTTAACGGTTTCCATGGCTGAGCAAATAACCAGAATTTTTTCGGGATAGCGATCGGCCATGAATTCGATAAGCCATGCACTCTTACTCTCGAGTGTGTCGTTATCCAATGAATATGAATTCAAGCAACGTTCGGGAAAGCCAGTTATCGCCTGGCGAGTGTTTCTGAACATCAGGCGTCCGGTGCCGTGCCGATCAATGAGTTTTGAATTTATGGTTGCGCCAACCTCGCTCATGGCGAGAGCGGTGCTGTTAGCTAGAGTTTTCTTTTCGGAGTCCGCAAAGCTTTCACCCAGCAAGGTCTCCAGTTGCAGAATCTCACTCGTCTCAAGCGCTGTTTCAGTAGCTAGTTTATTGGCAATCTCACCAAGCCAGCCAAACTGCGACTCTTCCTCAATGTACTGGTTAAGATCGCTAAAACGATGCGGGTCAAGCAAGCGTAATCTGGCGAAGTGCCCTGATTGTCCCAGCTGGGTGGGTGTCGCTGTAAGTAGTAAGACCGATTCGGTCTCAAGCGCTAATTCTTCCACCAGAGTATAGGCAGCAGAGGGATTGTTCTCCTCCCACTGTAGATGGTGCGCTTCATCTGCTACCAGCATGTCCCAGCCAGCACTCGCAGCTGCATCACCGATTTCATCGTCTTCAAGCAGTACGTCCATGGAACACAGGACTAGTTGCTCCGAAAGAAACGGATTACCCTCCGGTGCTGATGGCTGCAGCTCTTCAAAGCGTTCCTTGTCCATGATGCTGAAGCTGAGATTGAACTTTCTGAGCATCTCAACCAGCCATTGATGCAGCAAGGTTGGCGGTACAATGATCAAAACTCGGGAAACCAGACTATTGGCAAGGGAGCCGTGGACGATCATGCCGGCCTCTATCGTCTTGCCAAGGCCGACCTCATCAGCTAGCAATAGGCGAGGGTGCCTGCGCTTTAGTGCTTCTACCGCAATATATAACTGGTGAGGAAGCACCGCGACCCTGGCGCCAAGTAACCCTTTTACCGGTGACTGCGCCAGTTGATGACGGTGCTCGAATACCTTGCGTCTTAGGTTAAACCAACGCTGTCCATCAATGAGACCGGCAAAAAGTCGATCCTTGGGTGTGCGGAACTGCAGAAAGTTGTCCAGGCCCGCTTCGTTGAGCATACTTTGCTCGCCATTGTCCTGACGCGCTCCCACATAGGTGAGCAAGCCGTCTTCATCGATGACTTTCTCGATTTTTAATTCCCAACCTTCGTGGCTGGTTATTTGATCGCCGACCTGGAATGCAACACGAGTTAACGGTGCCGTTTCCTTGGCGTAAATCCTGGTTTCTCCAGTGGCCAGGAAGATCACAGTGATTTGACGAAATTCAACTTCGAGTATGGTGCCGAGGCCCAGATCAGATTCGGCGTCACTGATCCAGCGCTGACCAGCAGTAAATTCTTGTGTCATATTCTAGTTTTTTTTGAAAAAAGTGCTATGTGCAGTTCGAAAATGCCGATGATGGCTGAAAGCAAGTAGAAATAAGGCGTCGGGAGGTGTCAATCGGCCGCCGAGCGCGGCAATTGTAGCCTGAATGTCACATACGAACGATCGAAAGCGTGTATCGAAGCTTGTATTCGGTCATCAAACTGCCTATATTGCAATTGTTGACGGTTCTAGGTGAATTCTGAGAACGGTTAGCGTTAGCGACTAGCAGCACTGTAGCCTGTCACGTGAAGTGGCTGGCCGGTGTAAATAGTCATGGTAAAGGAATCAGGTTTTGCGTAAGGGTTTGTGGGGCATATTAGCCACCCGCTCTCCGACACCGACTTCCATTTGTTGTTTTTATATACAGGGTATTATCTTGAGTACTGGTACAGTTAAGTGGTTCGACGCGGCGAAAGGTTTCGGCTTTATCGCTCCTGAAGATGGCGGTAAGGACGTATTCGTTCACCACACAGCCATCACTGGTGATGGTTATAAGACACTTGACGAAGGTCAAAAAGTGAACTTTGACATCGAACAAGGCCAAAAAGGCCCAGCAGCGGTTAACGTCTCCGCTATGTAAACCGGTCAGTAGACTTGTTTTGCACACAAAGCCCCGCATCCGCGGGGCTTTGTGGTTTCTGGACCTCGGAAAATTCGTTCTGACGCCCTGCGTAAGCTCGTTGTTGACCAGAATTCGGGCTATCGGTACAGCGGTACAAACGTTAGTGGACTTAGTGACGTGATAACCCCGGGTCGGAACCTTGGCGTAAGCAATCCGATTTCTGTTTTGCTCATGATTTGTGGGGTTACAACACGGACACATAATCACCAAGCTACTGAAATATTGCCGTTGTCTTGAATCTGCTTCCGGATTAGTCCGATTAGAGACTGATCTCAACGCAAAGACGTGGTGTACACAGAGCCACGCTTGAATTGAATGATGCCTTCACAGCCACGAATCCCGCTTTTCCGGCGTGTGAAGAAAAAGTATGGGTTTCGTCGGGTTATCATCAGCTCGAAATCTGGTTGTCATGGCAGGCACTGAGCGCTTTTGCCTGTCAGATTTCACGCAGCCATGGTTTGCGATGTGTACGCATTTGCTCTTTTCGATAGGCTTGTCTCGATCAATCAGGACGATAGTCACGCATGAACACGCTGGTTATAAATTGTGGATCATCCAGTATTAAATACGCTCTTTTTGATGAGACAGAGCGCTTGCTTCTATCGGGTAAATACGAGCGACTAGTCACTGAATATTCTACTCTGGAAAATACTCATCAGAGCGCAATTGCTCAATTGCTGGAAACTGTCCAGAGTCACAAAATCGATGTGGTAGGACACCGGGTAGTGCACGGTGGAGCGGAATATACATCGGCTGCGCTGATTGATAATACGGTACTGGATGCGATTAGACGTTTCGTGCCAGACGCGCCTATGCATAATCCTTACAGTCTTTCTGCCATCAAAGAGACACAGCAGGCGTTACCCGATGCGCAGCATGTTGCGGTGTTTGATACTGCGTTTCATGCGCGCATGCCGCGACGTTCCATCACGTATGCCATTGACCGGAAAATTTCCAGAGAACATGGCATACGACGTTTCGGATTTCATGGAATTTCTCACGAGTATGCGGCTGTAACGGCAGCCGGATTTCTTCAGCGTCCGCTTAACGAATTGCGTCTTATTACTTTGCATCTGGGTAACGGTGCCAGCGCCTGTGCAGTCGAATACGGGCGTTCCGCAGAAACCAGTATGGGAAACACACCTCTGGAAGGGCTGGTCATGGGCACGCGATCAGGGGATGTCGATGCAGGTGTACTGTTATCCCTGTTGCGCGAAGGATACGATGTTGATTCGCTGGATACACTCCTAAACCAGCAAAGTGGACTTGCCGGATTGTCGGGTCTGGGCAACGACCTTCGTGAGATAGAAACTGCTGCTGCGGCCGGCGATGATAATGCTCGTCTTGCCATTAATGTTTTTGCGCATCGGGCGCGCAAGTATATTGGCGCTTATGCAGCTGCCATGGGTGGGGTCGACGCTATCGTATTTACCGGAGGCATTGGGGAGAATAGCGCTAGTATGCGCGGCCGCATCCTACAACGGCTTGAGTTTCTTGGTGTGATACTCGATGAAGATCGTAATCGGGATGCAAGCATTTGTCATGATAATGAATTCGCGTTGATCACCACTGAGCGCTCTCGTGTCGAGGCGATAGTGGTGAAGACCAATGAAGAGCTGATGATCGCGCGACAAAGTAGAACCCTGGTAGAGCGACCAGCTCCCCCCGAAAACCTGAGTATCCCCATAGCAATTAGTGCAAGGCATTGTCATTTAACGCAGGATACCTTTGCCGCTCTGTTTGGGCCGGATGCCAGTTTGACGGTTGCCAAAGCGTTATCGCAGCCTGGGCAGTACGCCTGTGACGAACGAGTGAACCTGATTGGGCCTCGTGCCCGTATCGATGGTGTGAGGATTCTGGGGCCATTGCGAGAAGTGAATCAGATAGAGATCTCTCGCACAGACGAGTACCGTTTGGGTGTAGATGCACCGGTTAGAGATTCAGGTAATGTTGTCGGATCAGCACCGATAACGCTGGAAGGTCCCTATGGTCGGGTCTCACTCAGCGAAGGCCTGATTTGCGCGAGAAGGCATATTCACATGCATTCGGACGATGCCCGGCTGCATGGCGTCAAGGACAAGGATGAGGTTGCAGTAGTAATCGTTGGTGGCGAGCGTGATCTTGTCTTCGGCGATGTGCTTATTCGCGTAAAAGACACCTATGCATTGGAGATGCACATTGATACTGACGAGGCCAACGCTGCCGAGCTTGGTCGCAACGCACGCGGGGTGTTATCAGTCGATGATGTTGATGAGCTTACCTATGATCACGTTAGTGATGCTCACGCAACACTGAGTTCAAAATGACAGCAGACCTTGTTGGAGTAAGCGCATAGTGACCATTGGTATCGTCTGGTTCCGACAAGATCTTCGTCTTGAAGATAACCTGGCGCTGGCCAGGGCCTGTAAAGACTGTACTTCGCTTATTTGTGTATTCATTGACGATCCGCTGGAGCAGAGCCTGAGCCAGCTTGGTGAAGCCAGTCGTGTGTGGTTACACCACAGCCTGGAAGCATTGGATGCCAGTTTGCAAAAGAAAGGAAATCAACTGGTTTTAATGCAGGGCGAAAGCCTCGGCGTCCTGCAACGGCTCATTCAGGAAACGGGCGCAAGCAGGATCTATTGGAACCGTTGTTACGATCCGGCGACTATCGCCAGAGACAAGGATATAAAGTCAGCGCTTAAGGATTATGAACCTGCCACCTTCAATGGATTGCTTGTGTTCGAGCCGTGGGATAATCTCAAGGGTGACGGTTCGCCGTATCGTGTATATACCCCGTTCTGGCGGGCTGGTGCCGCACAGCTTGAGAATCATCCTGAACTTGTTAACGTGGTGAAAGCGCCACGCAGAATTCCCGCTTCGGAAATTCATAGCGGCGAGCTTATTTCCGGTTCAGTGCATCTTGATGAGATGGGGCTTTTACCTGACAAGCCCTGGCATGAGGATATGATGTCCTATTGGAATGTTGGCGAGGCCGCTGCACGTAAATCGCTTTCTGCGTTTCTCAAGAAGACAGTGCATGATTACAACGAGGGTCGAAACCTTCCGGCACAGCAGGGTACATCGGGATTGTCACCACATTTGCATTTTGGTGAGATAAGTCCGCGAACCATTCTCAGGACCCTTCTGAAAGGCAGGCGCGTAGCAGAGCTATCAGATGGAGAGGAAACCTTTGCCAAGGAAATTGTCTGGCGTGAGTTCGCCTACTGCCTGATTTTTCATTATCCACACACCATCACCGATCCGCTGGACAGTCGGTTTTCCCAATTTGAATGGGCCAGCGATACCGATGATCATCTACGCCGATGGCAGCTAGGTAAAACAGGTGTGCCTATCGTGGATGCCGGTATGCGTGAACTTTACGCCACCGGCTGGATGCACAACCGCGTTCGCATGATTGTTGCGTCCTACCTGATCAAGAACCTGTTGATTCCCTGGCAATCTGGTGAGCGATGGTTCAGAAATACGCTGGTGGATGCTGATCTGGCCAGTAACGCGATGGGGTGGCAATGGACAGCGGGCAGTGGGGCTGATGCGGCGCCTTTTTTCAGAGTGTTCAACCCCGTGTTGCAAGGAGAGAAATTTGATCGAGAGGGCCACTATGTTCGGCTGTGGGTGCCTGAATTAGTTAATGTTCCCGATAAATTCGTCCACAAACCGTGGGAATTATCTGCAATTGAGCGCTCAGCTCTTGATTATCCTGATCCCTTGGTGGATCTGAAAGAAACCAGGCTGCGCGCGCTGGCAGCTTTTGCAAAAATCAAGGGAACCAAATAGCTGTCAAAGTTACTGATGTTGATAGCACTTCCGAATACGATCGGTGTTCATCATTCTTAAAGGTTGCCATGAATATTGTCACGTTCCTGACCACTAGCCTTCGCCCAGTCAACGGGGGTTATCGAGACTGGCGTAATTTCGGGTTTATGGGCTCTGTTGGCGTAATGCCAGTCTGTGCGCTGATGTTTTTTCTGGTGCTTTTGCCTGCCGGAGACGTTTTGTCCGATAGCAAGCCGTCCAGTCAATTGAAGCTGATCGAACTGTATACGTCTCACGGTTGTTCTTCCTGCCCTCCGGCGGAGGATCTACTCGGCGATTTACTGGCAGAGGATGAAAATCTCCTGGCGTTGGAATTTCATGTCGATTACTGGAACAATCTGGTACACGGCAAAGACGGTAATTTTGTAGATCCGTTCTCCAGCGCATCCTATTCGAAGCGTCAGCGCCAATATAATGCAGCATCATTGGCTGGTCGCCCGGGTATGTATACCCCACAGGCTATAGTCAATGGCCGCTATGCAGTTGTCGGGAGCAATCGGCGGCATATAACCAAGGCGTTATCATCGCCCGTGGAACAGGCTCTTCAAGTAATGATAGGGGCTGGATCCACACCGGATACGTTGACTGTCGAAGTCACAGGGTCGGCCGGGAAACGAGCTGAACTGGCGGGTACTGACATCACAGTGGCGCACTACATTGACAAGGCTGTCACATTTGTTTCGGGTGGGGAAAACCGTAATATGAACCTTGAAAATCACCGGATAGTGACCTCACTAACGAGGTTGGGTGAGGTGTCTGCCGTCTCCGACATGAGATTCAGTGTGCAAAAACCTGCAGAAGATAGAGGTTGCGTGATACTCGTTCAGGAAGATGCGCTAACTCCCGTGTATGCTGCCATCGCCTGTCCATGAAGTATGGCACGAGACAAAGCCCAAGTTTGATACCATGCGCCTTCGGAACTCAGGTGGCTGTAACTGCCGATAAGGTTCGGCTCTTTTTACCTGATTTCACAAGGACGGATTGGTTAAATGTTCCGTAAGGATAGAGGTTGCGGAATGGTAAATACCAGTTTGGTCTTCACAACCATGAGGTGATTCTTGCGCTGGCTGATTGCAACTATGCTGTTGGTAACGTCTTCCTTTGCTGTGGCTGACGGGCCGGTTTATGCCGAGCTTCAGCTTGGCGCGGGTGGCGTCCGTCACTCCGATCTTGATTTTTATCCGGTTTTTGGATCTGTCACTCTGGGCGCCTATGTCGCTCCAAACATTGGCATTGAGGTTTTCGCAGATTCAGGTATTTCCGCCGACGAGGATGATGGCTTTGAGATGGATATTGAGGAAGCCTATGGAGTGGGTCTACGCTTGCAGTCACCGCCGATCAAGGGAGTGCGAGGTTATATCGTTCTGGGAGCTGTCGATTACACGCTTAACCAAGAGGCAAAAGGTGCAAATGCCGTTGACGCGAAAACGGTAAACGAAGAATTTACTGGTATGCGAGTAAGTGTGGGTCTCATGCAGCGCTTTAAACGGTTACCGGGTTTGCTGTTTACCACCGAATACCGCCATTACAATGCCGATGAACCCTTGCGGGTCGATGCCATTGTGATTGGTTTAAGAGTGAATGCCCCATGAAAGCCGTGACAACTAAACGTTTCTTTGGCTGTGTTCTAGTGGTCTGCGCCTCTTTCCTGTCAGCTTGCGAGGGCGAGTCCAGACCGTTTCAGGAATCAGTAGAGGTTCAGACATTGGGGCTTACCGGTATTCAGGTTGTCCCCCCGGCTAATTCACAGACAGACGTGTTTATCAATTCTGGCCAGTCCATTCAACTGAGTCTGACTGGAACCACAAGCACGGGTACCAGCGTTACATTGAGTCCTTCTGATCGTACCTGGCGGTCGAGTAATTCGTCGGTTTTCACGGTCAATGAGAACGGATTGCTGACAGGGGTCGGGTCCGTTCAAGGCAGTGCTGAGGCATCGGTTTCGATCGGTGGAGTTGAGTCCAGTGCGTTTTCAGTGACTGTGAGCGATGCCACGCTGCAGTCTATTCAGTTGATAGACGGCAGTGAGACTCTTGAGCGGTGTTTGCCCGGAGCGTATTTTACCGTTGGGCTGTTTAGTGATGGTTCACAGCGTACTCTTGCCGATGTGCAATACGAATTGAACGAAGGAGCATCTGCCAACCTGACGGACACCTTGCCAACAAGCACATCGATAAACGCTACAACTCCTGGTGCTATAACTCTCACAGCTAATGCGGGTGAGGTGGGACCTTTATCCCTGCAGATAACCGTGCAGGATACGCTTCAATCCCTGACTATCTCACCTAACCCTGCAGCAGTCGATGAAAATGACACCCTTGATTTTACGGCGACTGGTACCTATACCGGTAATAATGAGGCGGATGGTGATGGTGTACCTGCTGCACCGGCCGCGCCCGGTACAGCGGAAAATACGCGAACTGAAAATATCACGGCAAATGTGGACTGGGAAGTGAGTACTGGCACGGCTATCGCCAGTGTAGACAACACGAGTGCAAATCCTGGACGCCTGACCGGCTTGTCCGCGGGTACGGCAACATTACTGGCCAGATGCGGTTCTGACGACAGGGAGGATACCGTGATCGTCACCGTGAATGAGGCTGACGATGAAGCAGACGTGCTGTCATTCAATATTGCCAGTGGCTCTGACACGTTGACTCTCGGGTTAAGCCAGACTCAGCAGCTTAAAGTATCTCGAGGCAGCGAATTTAACTTGAGTGAAGCGTTTGAGGACAGCGAAGTCGAGTATACGGTAGAAAAAATCGGCAACACAAACCTGGATATCGATCGGAACGCAATTCTCACGGGTTTTATACGTCCGCTGGTTCAGGGCGCTTCTGTACGTATTACCGCTAAGGTTTCGGATGATGACGGTGATGCTGAAGGTTCAATAATAGTGAGGATAGAGGGGCCTTGAGTGCTTTAACGGCTGTAAAAAAACTTAGTACGCATATCGACGCATCGGTTATTGGTCAGCCAAAACTGGTCAACAGACTGCTGATAGCACTACTGGTTGATGGTCATCTGCTGGTAGAGGGCGCTCCAGGTCTTGCAAAAACACGGGCCATAAAAGCACTGGCTGATTGTATCGAAGCCGAATTTCAACGTGTGCAATTTACACCGGATCTTCTGCCGGCCGACCTTACCGGTACTGAGGTTTACCGTCCGGCAGATGGCAGTTTTGTTTTCCAGCAGGGGCCGTTGTTCAATAACCTTATACTCGCCGATGAAGTCAATCGTGCTCCGGCAAAGGTGCAATCGGCTCTGCTCGAGGCAATGGCCGAGCAGCAGATTTCTGTGGGTCACCAAACCTACGTTTTACCAACACCATTCATGGTCATGGCAACACAGAACCCGATTGAGCAGGAAGGTACTTACCCTTTGCCGGAAGCCCAGCTGGATCGTTTTCTGATGCAGGTTCTGGTGGATTATCCCGACTCGCGCCACGAGGCTGACATTCTGCGTCTAGTGCGTTCTGAAGCGTTAAGTAAAGTCACACCGGATGCAAAAGTTGATATATCGAAGCCTGCACCCGCCGCTGCGCGATTTGCGCTGACGGATCTGTTTGCTGCGCGACGAGAAGTGCTGGAAGTCTTCATGGCCGATGACATAGAAGACTACATTGTCCGGCTAATAACAGCGACACGTAATCCTGCGCGACACGATGAGGAGCTGGCGCGCTGGATACAGTATGGTGCAAGTCCTCGCGGTACTCTGTGCCTCGATTCCTGTGCAAGGGCCTATGCCTGGCTCGAGGGGCGTGATTATGTATCACCAGGCGATGTACAGGCTGTCTTTCATGATGTTTTGCGTCATCGAATCCTGCTGTCATTCGAAGCTGAAGCTGATGGCGTGAGTGCTGATGATGTTCTGGATCGCATGCTGCGGCTTATCGCTGTACCTTAGCCAGACCCTGATAATGTTCCGCATACTTGTCACTACCTGAAGATTCACGCACGCGTCCAGCCGCTCGACATGAAAAAACCTTCAGACCAGCGCCAGATACAATTTTCATCGCCAGCAAGTACCTCCCTGGAGGAACTGCTGAAATTGCGTGTGGCAGCAGTGGCTCTGCAGAGACAGGTTACTCGAAAGAGTGCAGCGCCACAAAGTGGCGGGTCGGTGTCCCGACGTCTGGGGCGCGGGCTTGATTTTGCAGAAGTGCGCGAATATCAGGCGGGAGATGATGTTCGCATGATTGACTGGAAAGTCACGGCGCGAACCGGTAAAGCACATACCAAGCTGTTTGTTGAAGAACGAGAGAGGCCGGTTCTTTTGCTGGTCGATTTTCGCGCCAATATGCGCTTTGGTACCCGCGGTATGTATAAATCGATGTTGGCGGCAAGGCTGGCAGCGTTGTTAGGTTGGTGTGCGGTGAGTGCCCATGATCGTGTGGGTGGATTTGTGTTCAGTGACGATTGGCATAGCGAAATCCGGCCACAATCCGGCCGCCGTGGTCTTATGGCGCTCTTTCGCGCTATTCATCATGCGCAGCAGAGTGTTCCTTATACTCACGGTGAGCAGTTCATAAAGACGCTTCGACGCCTGCGCCATAGCGTGCATAGTGGCAGCACTGTTGTGCTGCTCAGTGATTTTCATGGATTCGATGAAAATGCCCGCAAGACACTCGGTAGCGCACTCAATGCAATGGATATGGTGGCTGTACACTTGTGTGACCCGCTGGATTATCGTTTGCCTATGCCCGGCAACTATCCGATGCGATCAAATTCATCCGAAAAGGCAAAACGATGGGTGCTTTCCGTGGGTTCGCGTTCGGATAGGGAGCGCTATGCACAAGATTTTAACGATAGGCAGCAATCGCTTAAAAATCTTTTTGTTCAACAACGTCATACCTATCATTGTGTGTCTACAGCTGAAGACATACTGGATGTGGCGACGAGAATATTAACGCCTCAGGGACATCATCTAGTTGAGCCGGAGCCGGTGTGAACGATACCGAAGCACTGTTATCTCAGTTACGTGATATTCATGCACCCGAAGTTGGCCTGATGCCAGCCGCCGGTTGGTGGGTGCTTCTGCTCGTCAGCCTTCTGACAGCCTGGCTGCTGAGAATCCTGTTGAATCGCTATCGGCAACGTGGTTGGCAGCGGGAAGCCCGGGCGGCTTTGATAGGCTTACGCAAAGAGTCGGCTAACACGTCGGTACCACAATCACTTGCCAGTCTATCCAGGCTGGTCAGGCGTGTGATGTTGGCTGCTCGTCCGCGAGAAGAAGTTGCCAGTCTGCAAGGCGAGGCGTGGCTTGATAAACTGGATGAAATCTGCGGCAAGCCTCTGTTCAAATCGGGATATGGTCAATTGCTGGAGCAGGGGCCGTATCAGCAACAAGTACAACTAAGTCATGATGATCTGCATGCGCTCATGGATGTTGTTGCAGAGCTGATTGATGCTGCGGGCAGGCAGCCCATTCGCACACAGTCATGGTGACTTTGCCTGACACCATCAATTGGTTGTACCCGTTAGCCTTTCTGGCGCTACCGTTGCCATTGCTAGTCTATTTTTTTGCGCCTGCAGTCCGCAAACCGCATGCGCCTTCTTTACGTATCCCGGATATATCACCCTATCGTGAATACACTTCCGATGCGGTGCGTGGCTCGCTTGGTCGTTGGCTGAAAATACTGGTGTTAGGCCTGGCATGGCTGGCCATTGTTACTGCGGCAGCCAGACCGCAGACTTTTGCCGATCCTGTAGGAGTGCCTGTCTCTGGCAGGGATCTACTTATGTGCATCGATATTTCAGGCAGTATGCGCGAAACTGATTTATATGCAGGGAACACGCGCGCGACACGGATGGCAGTGGTCAAGCAGGTTGCGCAGGATTTCGTAGCCCGTCGTACTGGTGATCGTATCGGCCTTATCATGTTCGGATCGCAGGCCTATGTGCAGACACCGCTCACCTATGATCATGAGACGGTACAGCATTTCCTTTCCGAAGCCAGCGTCGGGCTTGCGGGGAGATCCACTGCCATAGGTGATGCCATAGGACTTGGTGTCAAACGTTTGCGCGATCGGCCGGATGCCTCGCGAGTCCTGATTCTGCTTACCGATGGAGCTAATTCTGCAGGTGTGGTAGACCCGTTGGAAGCGGCGGAGATGGCAGCCCGCAGTGGAATCCGGATTCATTCCATAGGGGTGGGTTCGGAGCAAAGTCGAAACGGGTTTGGTATTCAGTTCGGTACGCAAAGAAGCGAGCTTGATGAGTCCACATTAAAAGCAATCAGTGAAGTCACAGGGGGGCAGTATTTCCGTGCTCGTAATCAGCAGGAACTCGCCAATATTTATCAAGAAATAGATCGCCTGGAACCTACGGAACAGGATGAGCAGGAATTTCGGCCATTGGATGAGTTGTTTGCCTGGCCACTTGGGGCTGCTCTTGTATTAAGCCTGTTGTGGGCCGCCTTACACCAGGTTTTTTTCGTTCGTGCGGCTTTGTTTTCTCGCAATCGTGTAGAGTCGCCGTGATTGAGTCAGGTTTACAATGGCTAAGGCCTGTATGGTTGTGGGGCTTTATCCCCTGGTTGTTTGTGCTTGGACTCTGGCTGCGACGTCGTAACATCAAGAGTGCCTGGGAAAGCGTGGTTGATCCACAGCTACAGCCCTATGTAATCGACGGCATCGCTGCAGAATCCCGTCGCTCCTCTTTGGCTTTGTTTGCTGGATGGGCAGTTGTCCTGACGCTGTTGGCAGGGCCAGTCTGGGAGCAGCAAGAAGTGCCGGTTTTTCAGGCACAGCAGGCGGAGATCGTGTTATTCGATTTGTCCCGTTCCATGCTCTCAGACGATTTACCGCCAAACAGGCTGACTAGAGCGAGATTTAAATTAACTGATCTTTTATCACAAAGTGAGGGGCGTCAGATCGGGCTGATCGGATTTGCCGAACGCCCTTATGTGATAAGCCCGCTGACCGAAGACACCGGCACCATTCAGGCGTTTGTACCGTCATTGAGTCCCGACATCATGCCCGTGCAAGGAAGTCGCCTGGATCTGGCTATTGGTCGTGCCGTCACGCTATTCGAGCAGACCGGTGTTCAGCAAGGGCATATCCTTTATATAGGTGATCAGACTGTAGATGAGCGGGATATCGAAGCAGCCAGGCGCGCACGTGAACTCGGTCATCGCTTGTCTGTGCTGGCTGTGGGCACGTTATCCGGTAAACCATTGCGTGACGAGCAGGGGCAGTTTCTTCAAGATGCAAACGGCAGTATTGTGGTGCCTCAGGTGGATATGCTGTTGATGAAAGATCTGGCAAACGCCGGGGCTGGTCGCGCGGTCAGGTTGACCACGAACAAAGCAGACCTTGAGCGGTTAGCAGGCGTAAGAAAAGCTATAGCAGTGGAGGCTGATGATCCGTTTGAGGCTGCGCGCAAGACCTACTGGATCGAATACTCGCCCTGGCTGGTATGGCCGTTGATGATTTGTGCGCTATGGCTGTTTCGACGTGGTGTGGTGGCATGAGCGCTCAGCGAGGTAGTGGGCTTTGAAGTTTCTGAAGGCGATAGCGTTAGGTATGCATGCACTGCTGCTTGCCATGCTTGTACAGCAAGTCCACGCCGATTGGGCTGACTGGTGGCGTACGCCTGAACAGCAATCCAAAGCTGCGCTGAAGTCAGGTGATATTGAACAACTTAAACGTGTTGCACCTGATATCGAGTGGCAAGGGGTTGCGGAACATGCGTCAGGGGACTTCGAGTCAGCTGCCAGTAAATTTGGTAGTGCCGTACAGCAGCAGCTTGCTGATGGTCTTACCGAGGATGCCAACCGGGCGCTTTACAATCAGGGTGTTAGCGAAGTGAGGGCAGGGCAGTACGAAAAGGCGGTGGCAACGTTTGATCAAGTGCTTGAGCAAGATCCGCAGTTTGACGATGCACTGCATAACCGTGACATCGCTCGGCAGCTGATTCAGCAGCAGCAAGAACAGCAACAGTCCGGTGATGGTGAGGGAGAAGGTGAATCATCTTCGCAGGACGGTGAACAGCAACCCTCTGATGAATCTGGTGATCCTTCCGAGGATTCACAAAACGATGAAACGGGCGAGCCTGGTGAAACCGGTGAACAGAATGATACCGAGCAAGCTGATGCTGGCGAGCAGTCTGGTGATGAGGGTGGAGACGAACAACCTGAATCGCAAGCGCAGCAAGAGGAGGATGAACAAGCGGCACGAGAAGCTCTGGAAGCTGAAGCGCGCGCAGGTGAGCAGGCGGACGATGAGACTGATGCGCAGGGTGAACGTGCCACTGTAGAGGAACAGCCAATGAGTGAGAGTGATCAGGCGACCGAGCAGTGGTTACGTCGCATACCGGATGATCCGGCAGGTCTGTTACGTCGCAAACTGGAACAGAGTCACCGTACCGATTACCCGCAAGTACGCGATAGCGGCAAACCCTGGTAGGTATTCAAATGCAACTGACTTTTACATCTGCAAATCATAACGGCTACAAACGGTTGGTAGCAGCCCTTGTTATCATGTTCATGGGTTTATCACTATTTCGAGTGCCGGTATTTGCTCAGGATGTCAGTGTGCGTGCCGAGTTGAGTTCTTCGACCATCACTCGCGATGAGTCCGTTGTACTGACAATTACCGCCATCGGTATTGATTCTGAACTGGATGCTTCATCACTAAGTAAGGACTTTGAGGTTATCGGCAGGTCCAGTTCACGTCAGATCAGTACAGTCATCGGTTCAAACAATCAGGCAATGAATACAAGCGTGGTTACCTGGGCGCTTGAATTGTTGCCAATTGGTGAAGGTGTTTTTACGGTACCTTCTGTCAAAGTGGGGAATTATGAAACCCAACTGCTTTCACTGATAGTCAATGCTGTGCCCAAGGGTGCGAAAAGGGATATTTTTCTGGAGGCAAGCGTCGATAACACCACCCCATGGGTACAGTCCCAGGTGCTCATGACACTGCGTGTATTTCAGGCGATTGATATTGTCGATGGTGGGCTGAATGAACCCGCTGCTGACGATCTTGTCGTGCAAAGACTTGGTGACGACACACGCACGCGTGAGGTTCGCGATGGCCGGGAGTACAGCGTTACCGAACGTCGTTTCGCGTTGTTTCCACAGAAAAGCGGTGACATACTCATTGATCCGGTAACCCTGAGTATTACGGTACCGGCAGACCCCAATCGTGTTCGGGGGTTTTTTTCCCCAACGCGAAAATTGACTCGCTTGAGCGATGCGATCACCCTTAATGTGCAAGCCCGTCCTCCATCAGGTTCGGGCTGGTGGTTGCCTGCTCAAAATGTCAGTCTGCAAGCTCAGTGGCAGGGTGAGAAGCAAACCGCGCAAGTTGATCAACCCTTAACAAGAACCATCATCATGCGGGCAGAAGGTGTGTTGGATTCACAGCTCCCACAAATCAACATACCTGCGATTGACGGATTAAGCTTGTATGCAGAAGATCCCAAGCTTTCTATGAGCGCTGTGGATTCGGGCCTGGTTGCCGAGCAAAGGATCAACTGGGCGCTTATTCCTCAACGAGGCGGTACATTGACGCTCCCCGCAATCAGTGTCGAGTGGTTTAATACCCTCACCGGGGAGAGGGAAACCGCCGAGTTGTCTTCTGAGACTATTGAGGTCATGGCTCCTGATACAACTGGGAGCAATCAGAATCCAGTTAGTACACCTGATGGCGCCAGCAGTGATGGCCTGACTGCTGGATTGTCCGCAGACACTGCTCTAAGAGCAGAGCCTGAATCACAAGTTTTAAGCCCGCCTGAATCCACCCAGAATGACTCACTGAAAGCATCAAACATCAATTTAACGAACGATCGGGTTGTAACGCTGGAAACTGCTTTACAGAGGTGGCAGTTACTGGCGTATATCGTGATTGCTCTGTGGATGTTGACGGTAGTTGCCTGGTTACTGTGGCGAAAACGAGCATCAGGCACTTTGCCAGGGAGTGCGGCTAGCGGCGAATATCCATCCAGGTTATCCAGACAGAATGGGATTACTGCCTTGTATCAGCACCATGCATCCTTTAACGGACTCGAAAAGGCTTGCGCTCAAGGTGATATCTCGGAAATCAAACATTCATTGCTGGAATGGTCTTCGCGGCAGTGGCCTGCGGATTCCCCGATTACACTGGATGCAATACAAGTGAAGTTGCCTGAGGGAGCTGCCCGTGAAACACTTGCGAGAATTCAGGCAGCGCTTTACAGCGAGCAAGGCAACGCTGCTAGCAAGCCTTCTCTGGCTGCCGACCTTAATAAGCTTCCCGGTGATCTGAAAGTGGCCTTGCAAAACACTGGCTCCATGCTGGCTGTTGGCAGAGAAACTGATTCTGCTGCCAATGATGTTGAACTACCGAAGAATGGGATAAGCCGCTTGCCGCCGTTGTAGGCATTGGCATACCCGTTATCCATAGACATGTAACACTGAGGGGTCGTCATGAGCGAAACGCGCGTACAGTACACGCATCAGGATCTTGATCACTGGCGGGTCGTGCATGATGCACATGACATCCTCTGGCTCTCCTGTGATCGTAAAGATGAAAGCAGCAACTCTTTATCCAGAGCTGTTATCGAGGAGCTTGACAAAATTCTTGACCAGGCTGAACGACTGGAGCTTGCCGGACTGGTGGTGCAGTCTGCCAAGCCAGCAAGCTTTATACTTGGTGCAGATATACGTGAGTTCGATGAGTACACGGAAGCTGGGCATGTTAGCGACATGATCCGGCAAGGGCATGCCGTCTTCTCAAGACTCGAGAACCTTAAGTGTCATACAGTGGCAACTATTCATGGTTTTGCACTGGGTGGTGGACTAGAGCTAGCCTTGTGTTGTAACTATATCTGTGTGTTGAACGTACCCGAAACTCGTCTGGGGTTTCCCGAGGTCAAGCTGGGTATTTTTCCTGGGCTTGGAGGAACAACTCGCCTGACCGAAAGAGTCGGTGGCCTGGCAGGCATGCAGCTGATGTTGACAGGTCGAATGCTGCGTGCACCAGCGGCACGATCCATGGGTGTCATTGACGAATTAGTGGATGAGTTTTCATCATTACACTGGGCGGCACGCAGAGCGGTTCTATCAAAGCGCAAACCTCGAAAATTGTCATTGTCCGCTGCATTGACTAATCGCCAACCTGCGCGTGCTGTGCTCGCCAGAATACTAAGACGCAAGACCGCTGAAAAGGCTAATCCGGATCATTATCCAGCACCTTTTGCGATGATCGATCTCTGGTCTGAGCAACGAGACAATCGTCGGCGCATGTTGGAAGGAGAGGCGAAAAATGTGGGTAATCTGATGGTGGGTGATACCGCGCGCAACCTTCGCCGGATCTTCTTTCTCACTGAACGAATGAAAGGACTTGGCAAGGCAGATACATTCAAAGTCAGACGCGTGCATGTTGTGGGAGCCGGTGTCATGGGTGGGGATATCGCCGCCTGGTGTGTAGTCCAAGGCTTCGAGGTTACGCTTCAGGACCGTGAACTAACCTATATCGAACCAGCGCTTGAGCGCGCAAGAAAACTGTTCAAAAGACGACTGAAGAAAAAATCTGCCGTTGCGGCGGCTGTTGCCAGGTTGGTACCTGATGTTGACGGACAAGGGGTTAAACGAGCAGATGTCATCATCGAAGCAATCTATGAAGATGCGGATGCAAAACGTGCGCTCTATGCTGACATAGAGCCAAGGATGGCAGAGCACGCCGTGTTGGCAACCAATACATCGGCTTTGCCGCTGGAAGATCTGGCACGCGACCTTCAAACACCTTCACGTCTTATCGGTCTGCATTTTTTCAATCCTGTGGCCAAGATGCCATTGGTTGAGGTGGTGGCCGCAGAGCTTACTGATGATATCTGGGTAACTCGTGGTTGTGCGTTCAGTTCTCAGATAAACCGATTCCCGTTACCGACGAAAAGCAACCCTGGCTTTCTGGTCAATCGCGTGTTGGCTCCATATCTGATGGAGGCATTCACCTTGTTACTAGAGGGAATCGACAAAGATACGATCGACTCGGCAGCGGTTCGCTTTGGAATGCCAATGGGACCAATAGAACTTGCTGATGTCGTCGGTCTTGATGTGTGTATGAAAGTTGCCGCGACGCTTGCTACTGGCGATGTTGAGGCTCATGCAGCGCTATTGCAGAAAAAGCTTGATGAGGGGCATCTGGGCAAGAAATCCGGCAATGGTTTTTATTCCTGGTCCAAGGGCAAATCAGATCATAAACCGGTCGATGTCGATAGTCCTTACGGTGATAAATTGGCGCAACGCCTTCTGACCCCGTTTCTGGATGAATGTAAGGCGGCTTCGGCGGATGGCATCGTGGCCGATGATGATTTACTGGATGCAGGTATAATATTCGGCACAGGTTTCGCCCCTTTTCGCGGTGGTCCGATGCAATACCTGAAACAATTATCTTCGGCACAGGAATCTGACTGATGGCAAACACATTAAAACCCGTCGCGATCGTTGGTGGCCTGCGTATTCCATTTTGTCGTTCCAATAGTGCTTACGCCGATTTATCCAACAAAAAAATGCTCAGTGTCGTACTTAATGGCATGGTCGATAAATACGCGTTGGCCGGTGAGTCTATTGGTGAAGTTAACGCAGGTGCGGTCATTACCCATTCGCGAGACTGGAACCTTGCTCGTGAAGCGGTACTGAGTACAAAGTTGTCGCCTGCCACACCCGCTGTCACTATGCAGCAAGCCTGTGGTACATCACTGCAAGCGGCTATGATGGCAGCCGCCAAGATTGCCTCAGGTCAGATCGACTCTGCAATTGCAGCAGGTTCTGATACGGTCAGTGATGTACCAATTGTATTCAATAACAAGTTCTCAAAGCGTCTGGTGTCGCTGGGTAAAGCCCGTGATCTGAAATCCCGGCTGGCTGTGTTCAAAGGCTTTCGACCCAGAGAGCTTGCACCGGTGCCACCGTCTGTCAATGAGCCAAGAACGCTTATGAGCATGGGGCAGCATTGTGAACTCATGGCAAAGACCTGGAATATTTCACGAAGCGAGCAGGACGCCCTTGCCTTGCGTTCTCATAAGAATGCCAGCGCAGCGTATGGGTCAGGTTTTTACGAAGATTTGCTGATTCCCTGTGATGGCGTGGTTCGGGACAACAACATGCGCGGTGATTCATCCATGGAGTCTCTGCAAAAGCTTCGCACGGTATATGACAAATCACCTGCGGGTACCTTGACGGCTGGTAACAGTACGCCGCTAACCGATGGTGCAGCAGGTGTGTTGTTGTGCTCTGAAGAGTGGGCCAGAGAGCGAGGTCTGCCGATACAAGCCTACCTTACCCACTCGGCGACAGCGGCTGTGGATTTCGTGGGCGGAGCAGGGCTTTTGATGGCACCGACTGTCGCTGTCAGTGACATGCTCAAGCGCGCATCGCTCACGCTTCAGCAGTTCGATATCTATGAAATTCATGAAGCATTTGCCGCACAGGTGCTTTGTACACTTAAGGCCTGGGAAGACGAGGAGTATTGCCGTACGCAGCTTGGCAGGGATAGCGCCATGGGGAGCATCGATCGAGATAAAATGAATCTTGTCGGTTCATCGCTGGCCGTGGGACATCCTTTTGCCGCTACAGGCGCACGAATAGTCGGAACGCTTGCCAGGCAATTGGCTGATAACGGTGGCGGTAAGGGACTCATTTCGATCTGTACCGCTGGTGGCATGGGTGTTAGCGCCGTGCTTGAAGCCTAGTTCCCGCCACGTTTCAGGTGACAATCAAACGTGAAAACATGCTGGGCAATGCAGACATCTACCTGGGTATTGTGAGCGGATGCAATTGCCGGAGTATCAACTATTCAGCTTTTTTTGCGTTTGCATGTGTGAGTCCTGATAGTAAACTGGACCATGTCACTTTTTGTGGCGTAACGTCAGGTAAAGTCATTCATGCTGAGGGCAATCACGATAAAGACAGGTAAAACAGATCGCTTCGCGAGTCGATACTGTTCAGTGCTCAGTACACTGCTGATACTAAGCCTGTTCTACCCGATGGGAACACACGCGCAAACGTTGCACGAAACTCTCTATGATGTTTACCGCCTGAGCAGCGAAGCTTCAGTAGAAGTCGATAACGATCGCATGGTAGCCACACTGGTCGTACAGGAAGAAGACAAGGATGCCTCCGTTCTGGCAAGTAAGGTGAACTCGGCAACAAGTTGGGCTGTCAATATTTTGATTCCCTACGACTCGATAGCGCTAAGAACACGCGACTACCAGACTTACCCGCGTTACGAGAATTCTGCGGCCAGACGGCTTATTGGTTGGCGGTCACAACAGATCATCGAACTGGAAACTGATGACTTCGCAGCGGCAGGAAAAGCGATACAGCAGCTTCAGGAGAAGCTAACCATACAGAGCATCAGGTTGACCGTGAAACCGGCAACTCGTAAGAAAGCATCCGATATCCTTATAGAAAATGCGCTTAATATGTTTAAGGAACGTGCGTCTCTGATACAGCGCAATATGAATAGTTCCGGCTTCAGGATTCTGGAGGTGGACATCCATACGCAACAGAATACCCCCGCCTATGGTCAGGCTCGTGCGATGAGCGTCGATGAAGAGTACAGTCGATCGGTCGAAATCGCGCCTGCAATTGTGGGGGGGACCACGACGGTCCTGGTACAGGTCGAGGGCCGTATACAGCTTGACTAGGTGCCTGGTTCAGCCCTCTGGTCGCATTCTTAATAGATTCCTGAAAAAGAACCCAACCCGGAAAATGTTGTTATGACAGATCACAGCCAGTTTATGCAGGCAGCAATAGCTGAGGCACATAAAGGAAGAGATGCGGGTGGCATCCCCATTGGCTCTGTTCTGGTTCTGGATGGCGAGATTATAGGTCGTGGCCATAACCAGAGAGTGCAGAAGGGCAGCACCATAAGACATGCGGAAATGGATTGCCTGGAGGAGACGGGCCGTTTGCCGGCCAGTACTTATCGCCAGGCGACGCTCTACTCCACCTTATCGCCTTGTGATATGTGCAGTGGTGCCGTGCTCCTCTACGGTATCAAGCATGTGGTGGTTGGCGAAAACCGTACTTTCCAGGGGCCGGAGGACTACGTGCGTAGCCGTGGTGTAAAGGTGGAGGTACTGGATGACGAAGCATGTGTTGCCATGATGCAGGATTTTATCGTAGCCCATCCTGAATTATGGAACGAAGACATCGGCGAGTAGCGGATTCTGGCAATTCGCATCGCAGGTTTTATACCGGGCAGGCAACCTTAATTGCCTGTCATGTCGTACAAGCGATGTGGAAATCGATCAGCAATACCTCCGTACCACCGACTGGCCACCGAAAACACGACAGACACAATAGCAATAACGCCAATATTGCTACACAAACATGGCGTTGAGAGCTCTCAAACGGTTAGAATTCCGCGGATTGCAAAGAATACAATGAAGGAAATAGCTAAGGCATGAAAATACTAGTAGGTGTAAAACGCGTTCTGGACTACAACGTGAAGGCCCGGGTGAAGGCTGACAAATCGGGCATCGAACTGGCAAATGTCAAAATGTCCATGAATCCGTTTGACGAAATTGCAGTGGAGGAGGCTCTGCGAATCAAGGAAGCCGGCAATGCGGAAGAGGTAATCGCAGTATCCATCGGCTCCAGCCAGTCTCAGGAGACAATCAGAACAGCGCTGGCGATGGGGGCAGATCGCGGTATTCTCATCGAAACAGACGAGTTGCTGGAACCTCTGGCTATAGCGAAGCTATTCAAACATCTGGTTGAAAAAGAGTCACCCGGGCTGATTGTTCTGGGTAAACAAGCGATTGACGATGATGCAAACCAGACAGGGCAGATGTTATCTGCGCTCACCGGCATGGCTCAGGCAACGTTTGCTTCAAAAGTCGAATTTGAAGGCGATAGCCTCAAGGTAACGCGTGAAGTCGACGCGGGGCTGGAGTCCATCAAAGTAACCATGCCAGCGATTGTGACTACGGATCTTCGTCTGAACGAGCCACGTTACGCCAAGTTGCCGAATATCATGAAGGCCAAGAAAAAACCACTGGAAGTCATCGCTGTTGCTGATACGGGAGTGGATGTTTCCAGCGGATTATCCGTCGTTGAAGTCAATGAGCCATCAAAGCGTGAGGCGGGCATTGTCGTTGGCAGTGTTGCAGAATTGGTCGATAAGCTGCGTAACGAAGCCAAAGTCATCTAACTGAATATTCAACGGGGAAAATATAATGAGCATACTGATTCTGGTTGAACACGAAGAAGGTGAGATTCGTCCTGCAACGCTGAACGTAGTCACAGCGGCCACGCAGATTGGCGGCGATATTCATTTGCTGGTAGCCGGCAACGATGTTGCAGGTGTTGCCGAAAAAGCGTCAAAGATTACGGGTGTAGCTAAAGTTATGGTGGCAGACGATGCCGCCTATGCCAACGAGTTGGCCGAGAACCTCTCTTCGCTTGTTATCAAGCACTCTGAAGGTTACAGCCATATACTTTTTGCAGCCACCGCTGCTGGCAAAAATGTCATGCCAAGGGTCGCTGCACTCCTCGATGTTTCGGGTATATCCGATATTATTGAAGTGAAAGGTGACGATACGTTCGTACGTCCCATTTATGCAGGTAATGCGCTGGCGACTGTCAAGAGTACTGATGCCGTTAAGGTCATCGGCGTGCGTACTACGTCGTTTGATGCTGCCGAGACTGAAGGTGGTAGCGCCTCCATAGACAACGTTGAATCATCTGAAGCGAGTTCGCTGGTCTCTTTTGTCGGGCAGGAACTTTCTCAGTCAGATCGTCCGGAGTTGACCAGTGCCGATATTGTTGTATCTGGTGGGCGCGGGATGCAGAATGGCGAGAATTTCTCCATGCTCGATGACATTGCTGAAAAACTCAATGCTGCGGTGGGGGCTTCTCGAGCAGCGGTTGATGCCGGATTCGTACCTAACGAATACCAGGTTGGACAAACCGGTAAGGTGGTTGCACCGGATTTGTACCTGGCCGTTGGAATTTCCGGCGCTATCCAGCATCTGGCTGGTATGAAAGACAGCAAGGTTATTGTTGCTATCAACAAGGATGAAGAAGCGCCGATCTTCCAGGTGGCTGATTACGGTCTGGTTGCCGACCTGTTTGATGTCTTGCCCGAATTATCTACCGCGCTGGATTCCTGATTCGAAAAAAAGTCGAATTCAGGCGAAGACCCCGAGGATCCCGTAATAAAACGGGATTCGTCGGGTAGAAGCTCCTTTCGAGTTTATACTGACAATGAATCGACCATCAGGAGGTGTACTATGGATAGCAAAATCAAGGAAGCGATTGATAAATCTCTGGAGCAGCTAGAAGCTATCCAGGAGAAAGTCGATGACTTCATTGACGACATTCCAGACGATACTCACGAGATTAAAGCCACTGCCAAAAAAACCCTGAAGCAGATAAACACATTGCTGAACAAGGCGGTGGAACAGGCGGGCAATTCAGCCGAAGAAGCCCAGTTACAGGCACATCTAGGTGTCATGGAAGCCCAGGAAAAGCTCGAAGCCTCCAAGGTGGTTGTTGACGACTTTATCTCTCGCACTGGCGAGGAATCGAAGCGCGTACTGGATGAGGTTCAACTAAAGCAGAATCTGGCCATGATGGAAGCGCGTGACTTCTGGGAACAGAGAGGCTCAAAAATGGCTGAAGAGTTTCAGGAATCAGCAGCCGGTATGCAAAGTGCCGCCGAAAAAGCTGTGGATGAGCTGCAGAGCATGTTCTCTCAGTTTAACGACATTTTTAACCAATCAAACAAAGACAAGTAGGCATCATCGACTATGAGTTACACAGCACCGGTGAAGGACATTGCGTTCGTACTCAACCACGTTGTCGGACTTGAAAATCTTGCGCAACTTGAAGGCTTTGAAGAAGCAAGCGCGGATCTTGTGGAGGCTATCCTGGATGAGTCGGCAAAGTTCACGACCGATGTGCTCGCACCGCTGAATTGGGTTGGTGATCAACAGGGCAGCCAGTGGAACGATGGCGAAGTAACCACTCCCGACGGTTGGAAAGAAGCCTACGCACAGTTCGTTGACAGTGGCTGGGGAAGTTTATCGTTCTCTACCGAGTACGGAGGTCAGGGCCTGCCTATGACGGTTGCGGCAGCAGTTCAAGAGATGTGGCATAGCGCGAATATGTCGTTTGGACTTTGCCCACTGTTAACGCAAGGTGCTGTAGATGCTATCGAGCATCATGCTTCTGAAGAACTCAAGCAGCGATATTTACCCAAAATGGTAGAAGGTGTCTGGTCCGGCACGATGAACCTTACAGAGCCGCAGGCAGGCTCCGATCTTGCTGCGGTCAGGACTCGCGCTGAGCCAGCTGGTGACCACTACCTGATTCAAGGACAGAAGATCTACATCACTTATGGTGAACACGACCTGACTGAAAACATCATCCATATGGTTTTGGCTCGATTGCCGGATGCACCGGAAGGGGTCAAGGGCATTTCCTTATTCATAGTGCCCAAGTTCCTGATAAATGAAGACGGATCTCTGGGAGAGCGCAATGATGTCAACTGCGTTTCCATAGAACATAAGCTCGGCATTCACGCCAGCCCTACCTGTGTCATGTCCTATGGAGACAAGGCAGGGGCTGTGGGTTATCTGGTAGGCAAGGAGCATCATGGGCTTGCGTATATGTTCACCATGATGAATCAGGCGCGCCACGCTGTTGGCGTCGAAGGCTACGGTATTGCGGAGCGCGCCTATCAACAAGCGCTTGCCTATGCTCGCGATCGTAAGCAGGGCAAGACCTTGTTAGGTAAGGGAGCGGATGATCAAAGTATTATCAACCACCCCGATGTTCGCCGCATCCTGATGACGATGCGCTCCAATATCGAGGCGATGCGAGGGCTTGGACTTGAATGTGCAGCCGCCTTTGATATTGCCTCTCGTCATAGCGACGAGGCAACGCGGGATAAAATGAAACGCCGTGGGGAATTACTGACGCCTCTGGTGAAAGGCTGGTCCACCGAGATGGGAGTCGAGCTGTGTTCATTAGGTGTGCAGGTTCATGGCGGCATGGGATTTATTGAAGAGACAGGAGCTGCACAGTTTTTACGAGACGCTCGTATTACGCCTATCTATGAAGGCACCACGGCGATTCAGGCCAACGATCTTATCGGACGAAAAACGGCACGTGACGGGGGTAAGGGTCTCGCTGAACTCCAGGCTGACATGAAAGATGTCTTAGAGCAGATCAGTCAGCTGGATCATCTGGATATGAAAGCAATCTGTAAACGCTTCGAGCCTGCAATGGCAGCAGCTGAAAAAGCTACTCAGTGGTTACTGGGACAGAATGATGCGACTTTGCCATCGGCTACATCGGTTGAGTTTCTCATGATGCAAGGCAGATTGGCTGGCGGCTGGATGTTGGCTCGTTCTGCGTTGGCAGCCTATAAACTCAAGCAGGACAGCGGCGCGGATGAGGCATTTCTAGACGCAAGAATCATGTTGGCTCGCTATTATGCAGAGCGTATGCTGCCGTTAGTTGAAGCCAGCGAGGTCATCATTGTAGAGTCCGCAGAAAGCACCATCAGCCTGGATGTAGCGCAGCTGTAGCTTAGACAGGTAAGCTGCGAATACAGGAAATCTTGTTAAAGCGGAAGCAATGGCTTTCCTGACTGTTCTCTAGCGTGCCCAGGCAGGGCTCTGGTCCTTGTCAACCAGAACAGCGCGTACACCTTCTGCACAGTCAGGATAACGAACGGCTTCGGCACCGAGTGCAAGTTCGAGCTCCAGACACTGTTGCAGAGTCTTGTTCGATGCGTTCTCCAGCAAGCTCATCAGGGAGCGCGCTGAATAGGGCGACCCCGCTTCCAGCAATGCTAGCAGCTGCGCTGCGTCCTCGTCCCCGGCATTTGTCGCAGCGGCAAGGCGATCTTGAATGGCGTCAAGACTGTTATCTGCAAACCACTGTTCACGTTGCGCAAGGATCGTCACGAAATTATCATCCGGACACGGGGCTGAGAATGCATCTAGCGTACTGCGCACGGCATTGTGCATTTCCTCTTTGGGGGCATCACAATCCAGCGCCAGCAGCCTGGCTGCAAGTTCCTCTTGTAAAGCGCCGAAACTCTCGCTTTTGATGTAGTGGGTGGCAAGCCCTACCAGCAACGCTTCATGGCCCTTTACTGAAACGGACGTCAGTCCTAACCAGTATCCTGCGCGATGCGGAAGTTTTGGCAGAAAATAGCTTGCTCCAACGTCAGCGAAAAAACCGATGCGGGATTCTGGCATTGCCAGCCGTGAATTTTCGGAAACCACCCTGAAGTGACCGTGCACGGATATACCCAGGCCACCGCCCATGGCTATTCCGTTCATCAACGCAATATAGGGTTTCTGGCAGCGTGAAATTGCCAGATTCAAGGCGTATTCATCGGTAAAAAAGCGTTCGATGTCATCAAAACGTTTAGCCAGTATGTGTTCGCGGATCCTTTTCATGTCACCACCCGCACAGAAGGCTCGTTCACTATCCGACCGGATTACAATGGCACGCACTGTTGCGTCTGCCTCGAACCGGGCAAGTCCTGATCGCACGGCTTGGATATCGGTGTGTGTCAACGCATTGAGCGTCTTTGGGCTGCACAGCATCAGCTCGCCGATGGCTCCGTTTTGCTGTAACTTGACTAACGTCATTCAGATAAACCCTGTCGTTCTGAGGATGAAAGGCCAAACGGTACTATGTTCTGTATGGCGGCTGCATTGATGGGTCCGTAAAGGTGGGGGAATAGCTCGCTGCCACCTACCGTGTTTTCCCGGATGAGCGGCACATCAAGCTTGTCAGGATTCAGCAGCATCAGTTGCACGTTATCAACGTCCACATAGTATCGATTGACCACACCTCTGAGCTGTTCCTGGTCGCAACAATGGATAAACCCTTCAGCTTCCAGTGATGCACACCGGTATTCGCCGGAAATCTGATAAGTCTCTATGTCTTTATCAAGAGCTATGTGGAAAATAGTTGCGTCCGAAACCATGTATGAAGTTAGTAAAGTGACTTGATTGTGAAGATGCTTGACCCGCTAAGCTGCGCCTGCAAGGATGGCGTTCAATGAACAAGCCGGATATTCTACCTGATGACATTTGAAACCATAGTAATTCGCGTCGAAGACAATGTCGGGATATTGACATTGAACAGGCCGGAGGCAATGAATGCGCTTAATCAGCAAATGATGCGTGAAGTAAAAACCGTCATTGGGAGCTGGGAAGAGAATCCAGATGTGCGGGCAATAATTCTGACAGGTTCTGAAAAGAGCTTTGCGGCTGGTGCAGATATCAAGGAAATGCTGGATGTTGAATTTCTCGATGCACTGGAACAGAACTTTCTTGATGACTGGACCTGTATTGCCAAATGCCGCACACCCACAATTGCTGCCGTCGCTGGCTATGCTCTAGGAGGCGGCTGTGAAATTGCCATGATGTGCGATTTCATCATATGCGCGGATAATGCCCAATTCGGCCAACCGGAGATACGCATTGGTACACTTCCTGGGTTGGGTGGTACGCAGCGTCTGACGCGTCTGGTTGGCAAGGCAAAGGCGATGGACATGTGTATCACCGGCCGGATGATGAAGGCCGATGAGGCTGAACGTGCCGGTTTGGTTGCGCGCGTTGTACCGCTTGCGGATCTGGAGGGCGAGGTTCTGGGCGTTGCAAAAACGATTGCCGGGTATTCTGCATCTGCGATCCTGTTGGCAAGAGAGGCTGTTGAAGCGGCGAACAACACAACATTAGAACAGGGTCTCTCGATAGAGAGACACTCATTCTATGCCTTGTTTGGCACCGAAGATCAAAAAGAGGGCATGCGCGCTTTCAGCGAAAAGCGACCTCCTGAGTTTGCGCGTTAGGCATCCGTTTTCTTTGCTTAGAGTATCTGGTTAATCGGAGCTTGCACGGCTGGACACTGACTCGAGGTTTAGCACACAGACAGTCTGGTGTTCGGTTCCGGTTTTTATCATGATGGCTTCTTTTACGTCCTTGTCGATAACACCGTCTTTCTCACTGAACACCATATGCGGTATTTCGATGGAATCAGATTCACGGAAAGGTACTATCGAATCAACGGAGTCGACCATGAGTCCGTACTTGACATTAGCCACTTCGAACACCAGTACTTTTGTATTGCCATGATCGGAAAATGGCTCAAGGTCATACAACACACGCGTATCGATTATGGCGACAAGTTCTCCTCGAAGATTAGCCATGCCTCGAATATGTGTTGTTATCGTGGGTGTCTTTATAAGATCTGTGGGGTAATCAATAACTTCCTTTACATCACTTATGTCTAGGCCATATCGATTATCCAGTGAAAAAGTTATCAGGGTTTTACGATTGAGCGATCCTTGTTTCTCGGTGTATGAAAGCTCTCTGGCATCTTTGAAAAGTGCACTGTGCCCTTTTGTAATTGCCTGAATTTCCTCATTCGAGAAAATTTCACTTTGCTCCAATAGTATCGTTTCCAGATCCTGGGCTTCCAACGATACACAACCTTTAAACATGGCAGTTTTGTGGTCACCGAGAACCGGAAAAGGGATCAGCTCATCCTCGAAAAACGAAACGATATTGTTTATTCGGTTAACCAGTAAGCCAAATAAATTGTCACCCACTTTCATGATAATTACCCGGTGTGAATCGGATTCATGGATTTCGTGGTTGGACGAATCACTGTAGCCCAGTAACAGGCTGAAATTTACAATAGGTACAGTGTTGCCACGAATGTCTATTGCACCCAGACACAAGCTGCCCGCAAGAACAGTATTCTCAATGCAGCCTATATTCACTATTTCTTTAATCGCACCGATATCCAGAGCACAACAAGAATTGCCGACCTCAAATGAAATGCATTGCTGGCGTTTTCCACGCCTTCGGGTAGATGAGGATATTTCACCCTGGTGTGTACTCTGTGGTATCCGATCCAGTTGAAGCATACCTGCCACGTCCAGTAGTTGAACAATCCGGCTGCCGCCATCCATTTTGAAAACGCCTGCTATGACCTGATCCTGTATGGTTGTTCGATGGTTCTCGAAGAGACAGGTTTCCACCTCATTCTCATTAAATACTTCGCCTGTTGAATCGAATAGCAGCCCAAGGCAAAGATTTCCGTGTTCAAGAATGGCAACTTTTCGTGTGGTATAAACGGTACCGTCAGTGTCTTCACTCTTTGCTTGAGATTCCAGCTTGAAAATGCGGCTTAGGTCTACGACCGGTATGACATTGCCTCGCAGGTTAAAAAGTCCGAGAAGGAAGTCAGGTGAAAGTGGCACAGAGCTATAATTTTCAGGCTCATTGACGACTTGTTGAACAACGCTCACTGGTAACGCAAATTCGGATGTCCCGATGGAGAAAGAACCGTAAATCGAGGTCTCGAGGGATTTGGGTGTCTCGTCAACAGTTTCAAAATTTGCAGCGTTTGCGGCATCGCTCGTGATCGCTGTAGGTGTCGTATCAGTACCTTCAGTTGTATCAACAGGGTCAGCTGCCGGTATTGTATTCGCAACCGGTACCGTAGTCGATTTCGGTCGAATGGGATTGAACGATGAGTTCACTGCTGAAAACGATGACTCATCGACCATCTGTGCTTGTGCACCGTTTGAACCTGACATGTTAGTTGTCTCCGGCTAAGCTGCTATTCGTGGAATTGCCTTTACTTCATAGAATCCTGAATCACACTTTATTGACATTTTTCTACCTTCGTGTCCCCCGGTATCCTGGTGTACAACAATAATCTTCCGCTCGTCTAAGCATTGCAGAGCGCTAATAGCATTTTGCCTGCCTATCTGTTTCTCGGGTTCGTTTGCATTGGGTAACGTCATGTTTGCCCCACCAGCGACGACCGCACGTATATCGCGATAGTTGGTTATGCTCATTGCCTGAGTAAGAGATTCAATAGCTTGATCAACGTATCGGCCAGCGTAAACCTCCTGCTTTTTCCTCCTTTTGCCAGAAGTCATTTCCAGTATGATTTTTTCAGGAGCGTTGGGAAGAAGACAGTGCGCAAGTCCATAGACGCCTCGTTTGGGCCACAGAAGGGCAATGCCTATGCATGAGCCCAGAATGGTATGAAGCTGTTGCTCTCCACTTCCCGTTTTAACCTCTCCAATGTGTACGTTGATTAGCTTGAGTTTCACGCGGCTTCTGCTCTTTGGGCGGCATCCGATCGTTGATAGATAGTAGGCAGAACGGTTACGAAGTCTGTTGATAGACTATTAAGCGACTCAGATTCGCCGATAATGACAATTCCTGACTGACTCAAACGCTCATGTACTGTTTGCATAACGCGCTCTGTGTCCTCGCGAGTAAAGTAGATGAGTACATTTCGCAGCAGTATGAGTGAGTAAGTCAGGTCCACTTTGCCAGGTTCAAAGAGGTTAAGAACCTTGAATTGGATATTCTTTTTTATATGTGGTGCAACTTTATATCCTTCCTCATCAGAACCTTTCATATAACGTGAAAATAAATCGGACTTATCTCTCCTGAAACGATCGATTGCTCTACCCTTGTAAAGGCCCTGCGTGGCGGTTTTAACAACCGATGAATCAATGTCTGTTCCGGTTATTCTGTAATCAAAACCGGTATTTTTATCTTTATATGCCTGCAAAAGAACACCTAGTGTGTGAGCTTCTTCACCCGTTGAAGATGCAGCAGACCAGACATTAAGCGTTTTACGCGGGTTATCTGCATGCCACTGTGTTAGATAGGTATCGGAGATATACTCCCAGACACGGGGTGTACGGTAGAAGTAGGTTTCGTTGGTGGTTACCTTATTGATAAATTCTTCGTGCTCAGACGGATTGTTGTTTACATACTTGATATATGATTCAAAATCTGAAAGCTCGAGATCGCGTAGTCTCTTTCTTAAACGCCCCTCCAACATTGCCCTACGTTCGGGTTTAATCGTTATGCCTGTGAAAGTATGGATCATCTCGGTAAGCGTATCAAAGCACTTCTTGTCCAGTTCGGGTTTCGAATTAAAAGTCATGTCTAGGCCGTCTTGTTGGAGAATTTCTGAATTTCACCTTTCAGGTCCTCTGCTCCTCCAAGTAGTGATTTGGTAGCTGATGCGATTGAATCCGATGCAAACGCTGCGGTCTCGGACGCGGTAGCTATCTGCTGGATGGCATCACTGACGTCACGAGCTGCCGTCTGTTGCTCTTGAGCTGCGGTAGATATCTCTGATATAGAGAAAGTCGTCTTTGACACGCCGTCTACAATCTTGCCAAATGCCGATGCTGCTTCCTTGGAAATCTCACCACCCTGGACAACACGTTTGACTGATTCATTGATAAGTTTTGTAATTTCCTTGGTTGCTTGAGATGAGCGTTCGGCGAGTTTGCGCACCTCGTCGGCGACGACTGAGAATCCAAGTCCGTGCTCTCCCGCTCTGGCAGCCTCTATCGCCGCATTGAAAGCGAGCAGATTGGTCTGGCTGGCGATTTCGCTGATCACCTTAACGATTTCAGAGATCTCCTCTGACGAGCGATTGATCAGTTCCATCGATTCGATGGATCTTTCAATGGCCTTGGCACCGAGGTCTGCTTCATTTTGGGTGTTCTTGGCGACATTGTCTGCTTCACGGCTGTTTTCGGCGATTGAGTCTATTGAAGCACTGAGCTCTTCAACTGATGCATTCATTTGTTCTGTCGTTGCACCAAGAGATTGAGCACCGTCAGCAACGTCGGTGGCCTGTTCGGTTATTTTGCGTGTGTTATCGGTGAATTCGTTCGCGATGGTTGTTACCGACTCTTCAACGCTAACCTGAGCGGTAATGTTGGTTGCAAATTTGATGACTTTGAACACATTGCCGTTCATATCTAATACAGGGTTGTAGGTTGCCTGTAGCCAAATTTTTTCACCGCGCTTGGTCATTCGCGGGTAACGCCCTGTATCAAAATCTCCGCTTTTAAGCCCAGCCCAAAAGGCCTTGTAATCTTCTGACGAGGTATAGTCGCTGTCGCAAAAGATTCGATGATGCTGTCCGACAATTTCGTCAAGGGAATATCCGGTCGTTGCCAGAAATGGCTCGTTGGCTGTAATAATATTGCCTTCGGGCGTGAATTCTATAACTGCCTGCGCACGGTTAATCGCATCGATCTTGCCTTTGTTTTCAAGACTCTGAAGTTTCTGGCTCGTAACATCAGAGGCAAATTTCACGACTCGATAAGGGTTGCCGTCGGCATCGAACAACGGGTTGTAGGAGGCGTTGATCCAGACCTCAGAACCGTCTTTCTTTATTCGTTTGTATTCGCCTGAGTCGAAGATGCCTGCCTGCAAACTTTTCCAAAGTTCTGCGTATTCAGGAGACTCAGAGAATGCACGTTCACAAAAAATTCGGTGGTGCTTGCCGACTATTTCGTCTAGCGTGTAGCCAAGTGTTGACAGGAAGTTTTCGTTTGCACTGACTATTGTTCCGTCCAGGTTGAATTCGATCATTGCCTGGGCGCGGCTTATCGCTTCGATTTTTCCTTGTGTGGTTGAGGCCAGTGTTTTTGATTCTGTAATGTCCGTTGCATACTTAGCGACTTTGTAGGGCTTGCCCTCCGGATCCAGAATGGGGTTGTACGAAGCATTGATCCAGATTTCCTTGCCGTTTTTTCCAACGCGCCTGTACTCGCCGGCATCAAATTCTCCCTTCTTGAGTTTTGCCCAGAAGTCGGCGTATTCGGCAGTTGAGGTGTAACTGTCTTCGCAAAACATTTTATGATGCTGGCCCTGGATCTCCTCAAGGCTGTATTCCACGGTATTCAGAAAATTGTCATTAGCTGTGAGGATGAACCCATCAAGGTCGAATTCAATGATGGCTTGAGTGAGGCTGATGGCAGAAAACTTGCCCTCGAGGTCACTGATATTTATCTTTTGAGCAGTGATCTCGGTAGCAAACTTAACAGCTTTGTAGGGCTTTCCTTTTTTGTCAAATACAGGGTTGTACGATGCAAGTATCCAAACCTCACTTCCGTCTTTGCACAGGCGTTTGAATTCGCCCGACTTAAACTCGCCGTTGGCAATTGCCTTCCACAGAAGCTTATAGTCAAGTGAGTTATAGAATTCTTCTTCGCAGAACATCCGATGATGTTTGCCTTTCACTTCATCGAGCGAATACCCCAGAGTGTTAAGAAAATTGTCGTTTGCATCAAGAATTACGCCGTCCAGATCAAACTCAATAACAGCTTGCACACGGTTGATAGCATCGACTATGGCTTCGTTTTCAATCAATACTGAGCTTTCATCTGATTTGTCTAACGGCTGGCCCATTTTTAATCTCCAGGTATTGTTTTTTATTATTGGTGTTACTCAGGGCTATCGGTCGTTGATTGTTTAGCTGATATGATGTTTTAAAATCTGAGCAAAAAATCTCAGTACTTTATGTTACATGCGCAGATCTGTAGTGAGCGCCTTGGGGAAAATGCGTGATTGCAAACCCGTGTTGTTAGTGATTTAACATCGCTACAAATTAAGACATCGTGCGTCGCTTAAACTGGTTCAGGTTTTGCCCATCGGAGAATTGAAGGTTAGTGAAATCATCCCGCTTTATCGAGTAGCAGTTGTGATGGGGCAGGGTTTTTCGAGTTGGGCATCGAGACGGCGAAAGCCCGAACGCTGTAGCCAGCTTCTATGTGTGTCTTTAGAAGTCTTCCGGGTAGTGATTATACCTCCCGGTAAAAGCAGCCCACTACGTATCAGGCTGTTTCGTTGGTATCACGACCTTCGTTTGATTTGAAGGTTGTGCGGGCAGGCTGCTGTAGTATTTGTACGTGATGGCTGTGTTGCGTTGTCGAGCGGTATCATTGACTGTCATACTAGTTATCTACTGCTTCACACGGAACACGAGTTTTCCCAAATGACACAGACTCCAGATATAAATCGACGAATAGTTCTTGCCCAGAGGCCCAAGGGGATTCCTGACGACAACACATTACGGCTGGAAACAGCAGAGGTTCCTGTGCCAGGTAGCGGGCAGATGCTGGTACGTACAGAATATCTCTCGCTCGACCCCTACATGCGCGGACGTATGAACGATGCAAAGTCTTACGCAGAACCTGTCAAGATTGATGAGGTTATGACGGGGCAGGTGGTCGGCGAAGTGATTACCTCCAACACTGATGGATTCGAATCAGGCGACTACGTTCTGTGTGGTAGTGGCTGGCAGGATTATGTACTCTCAGATGGGCATGAGGTCATGAATCTGGGCAGAAACCCGACGAATCCATCCTGGTCGCTGGGTATTCTGGGTATGCCGGGTTATACCGCTTATGCGGGTTTGCTGAAAATCGGTGAACCCATGGCTGGCGAGACCGTGCTGGTTGCTGCGGCATCCGGGCCGGTGGGAGCCACTGTGGGTCAGATCGCCAAGATTCAGGGTTGTCGGGCTGTAGGGATAGCAGGCGGCGCGGAGAAATGCGCACATGTGGTGAAGAATCTGGGATTTGATGCTTGCATCGATCATCGAGCGGATGACTTTCCTGAGCAACTGAAAGCTGCGTGTCCAGATGGGGTCGATGTTTACTTTGAAAACGTTGGTGGCAAAGTGCTATATGCCGTATTGCCGTTGCTGAATCCTTTCGCCCGCATGCCCGTTTGCGGAGTGGTGAGTTGGTACAACCTGACAGGCTTGCCCGAAGGGCCTGATCGTGGGCCCGCAATTATGGGTACCATTCTACGTATGAAGGTTAAAGTCCAAGGGTTTATTATATTTGACAGTTTTCCTCGATCCACATACAAAGAGTTTCATCAACACATGTCTCAATGGCTGAAAGAGGGCAAGGTTCAGTACAAGGAGCAGGTTATAGAAGGTCTCGAAAACGCCCCCGGGGCGCTTAATGACCTTCTCGTTGGTAATAGCTTTGGCAAAATGGTGGTGAAAGTGGCTTAATCGCACAAATCACAACTCCAAGTAGCACAGAAAAACGTTTATTCGGACAGAGAGGCAGCTATGACAAATCCCGCGACAGATGTGTTTGTTCATGATAGTGACGTTGAATGGGAAGACCTTGGCGATGGTATACATCGTAAACTTCTGACGTTTGAAGACAAGGTAATGATGGCCAGAATACGATTCAAGGCCGGTGCAGTAGGAGTTGAGCACAGTCATCCGCATATTCAGTGCAGTTATGTAGAGAGCGGCGAATTTGTCCTGACAATCGACGGGCGAAGTGAGACACTGGTGGCTGGCGATAGCTTTCTGGTGCCATCCAACAAACTGCATGGTGCCGTGGCTGTCACGGATGGTGTGCTGATCGATGTGTTCACCCCCATGCGTGAAGATTTTATTGTGTAAAGCAGCCGGATTCGGAATAACGTTAATGAATTTGAACTACACGGCAGCGCAAATCAGGTTTCGTGATGAGGTTCGGGAATTTATCAAGCAGCGCCTACCTGCGGAGCTTGCAGAGAAAGTCAGGTTAGCCAAGCCGCTGTCCAAGTCCGATCATGAAACCTGGCATGGCATCCTCAATGAAAAAGGCTGGTTGGCAGGAAGTTGGCCGTCTATATATGGTGGCGCTGATTGGGATGTTGTGCAACGACATCTATTTGATGATGAAATGGCGCGCGCTCATTCTCCGGGCATAGTTCCATTTGGCGTCACGATGCTAGGGCCGGTACTTCAGGAGTTCGGTTCTGAAACGCAGAAGAACTATTACTTGCCACGTATTCTCAGCGGTGAGCACTGGTGGTGTCAGGGGTACTCGGAGCCTGGGGCTGGATCAGATCTGGCGTCGTTAAAAACGACGGCCGAGCGCGATGGTGATGTCTACATTGTCAATGGACAAAAAACCTGGACCACATTAGGTCAGTATGCCAACATGATTTTTTGCCTCGTGCGTACGGGAAAGGAAGGAAAGCCACAGCAAGGAATTTCATTTTTGTTAATTGACATGAACACCCTGGGTGTAACAGTGCGACCCATTGTTCTTATCAATGGGGCTGCTGAGGTGAACGAGGTGTTCTTTGATAATGTGAAGGTACCTGTCGAGAATCTGGTTGGAGAGGAAAACAAAGGCTGGACCTATGCAAAGTATCTACTCTCCCATGAAAGAACCAATATAGCTGGCGTTGGATTTGCTGCTGGTGGACTGGAAAGCCTTAGACGCATTGCTCGTGCCGAACGCCACAAAGGTCAGCCGCTGATCAACAATCCGCACTTTGCAGCGCAGCTAGCACGTATAGAAATTGATCTGATGGCAATGACGACGACAAACCTGCGTGTAATCTCGCAGGCTGCGGCAGGACAACCACCGGGGGTAGAAAGCTCAATGCTGAAAATAAAGGGTTCAGTCATTCGTCAGGAAATCAATGCATTGACGCGCTCTGCTGTCGGAGCCTATGCCATGCCATATGTTTCCGAAGAGCTCGACCCCGGGAACAATGTGCCACCGGTAGGGCCTGACTATGCGGCATCAGCAACGGGTACTTATCTTAACAACCGTAAATTGTCTATCTATGGCGGATCCAATGAGATTCAGCGCGGCATTATCAGTAAAAGCATGTTGGAGTTGTAGTTTTATAGTCCAGCGAATTGCCCAGTCTGGCTAGGTTGACAAGGTAACGTCCAGGGAGATTTTGTGAACTTCGATTTATCCGATGAGAGACAAATGCTGCAGGATACGCTGCGCCGTTTTCTCAATGACAACTATTCCCATGACAATATAAAGCTGTGGGGTAATAGTGAAAGGGGTTTTTCCGGGGATCTCTGGCAGCAGTTGGCTGAGCTTGGCGTCATTGGCGCATTGTTTCGAGAGCACGATGGTGGCTACGGTGGAACCGGTTTTGATCTGGCGCTGGTATTTGAAGAGCTTGGTCGTGTCGGTGCTCTTGAGCCCTTGCTTGAGACTGCCATACTCAGTGGTGGGTTATTGGGTATCGCGGGTGATGAGGATCAACGCGACTTAATAAGCAGCATTATCGATGGTCGTGTACAAATGGCACTTGCCCATGCTGAACCACGTAGTCGTTACGAATTGTCAAGAGTTGAAACAACAGCTCGTCGAGTTGACAAGGGTTATGTACTTAACGGACAAAAGGCCGTCGTTGTCAATGCAGTTTCTGCACATTCCGTTATCGTCAGCGCCCGGACATCCGGGGATATTGATGATAGCGAAGGCATTAGTCTGTTCCTGTTACCGGAGTCTGTAGGCGGTGTAGACTACAGACATTACCCACTTAATTCTGGTGGGCGCGCTGCGGAACTTGTACTGGATAACGTCAGGCTGGACCAGCAAACTCTGTTGGGGCGAGAAGGTCAGGCGTTTGAGTTACTAGAGCAAGTGCAGGCAAACGCCACTCTTGCCATTTGCGCTGAAGCGCTCGGCTTAATGGAAGCTATAAAGCAACTGACCATTAGTTATCTAAAAGTCAGGACACAATTTGGTCAGCCTATCGGCAAGTTTCAGGTGCTGCAACATCGCATGGCTGACGTTCTGATGGAGATTGAGCAGGCGCGCTCAGCGGTAATCAATCTTGCAGGTCATCTTGATGCTTCTCGCCATGAACGAGAAAAACATGTTAGTGCAACCAAGAATCTGATTGGCATGGTGGCCAAACAGGTTGTTGAGGAAAGTATCCAGATGCACGGTGGCATCGGTGTTACCAAGGAATATGAGCTGAGCCATCTTGTACAGCGGCTGGTCATGATTGACCACAGATTCGGCGATACTACCTATCATCTGGAACGTTTTATCGACTTGACGGCTGCCACACCATAACGGCAATCGCCTGTGGCGACGATCGGCTAATGGTTGTCAAAGAGATTCCTGACAAATGTAAGCCGCTATTACCAGAATATCAAGGGACCTTTGACGTCTAGCCGGAGGATGTCTGAATCGGTGCTAACCCAGTGGGAAGACCATCCATGCTGGTGCTGTTTTTTTCCTGCCAATAAGCTCTAACGCCATCTTCCCCTTTTTTGTCTGCCCATTTACTTAGTGTGTCTCGCTCACCCTGGTAGTCAAAAAACGGTACTCCAAAACCGCATGAGCTCTGCACCAGATTAATATCCAGGAATATTATTTGACGAGCACCGGTTGGTGTCACGCCATAAAAATGCGTATGGATTAGTTGTCTGAATTCTTCCGCATCTCTGGGGATAGAGCGGGCGTTGCCATACAGTCTCAGGATCTGCGGAGCAGCATCAAAAGAACACATCATGATGGTCAGCCGGCTATTGAGTAGCAAGTGAGCAGCTGTTTCGCTCCCACTGCCGGTTTTATCCAGATAAAGTGCAGTGGATGGGTTAACGATTCTGAAGCAGTCAGTGGGGCGCGGCGACAGATTTACCCGAGATGTCTCTGAAGCGCTGGCAGTGAAGAATATATGTTGTGCTGCGATGAATTCGCAGTGTTTCTGATCAAGACGTGGAAATTGTTTAGCCATAATCGTCTC
>JBGCFI010000045.1:0-81165 GCA_045106855.1 Granulosicoccus sp. | reverse complement strand
CTGCCTTTCGCACTGGGGGAGTACCATCCAAGGCGAGTATTGATTTCTGTATGGTTTACGCCGGCGGCTAGCACTGGTAGCAGTACTTCTCCGGAATTTAGTTTTGGTATCGGTACTTCACAGTACTCAAGCATGTCATAGCCACCGTTGCCCGTGGTGACCACAGCCATCATGGTGCTGTTTACATCAGTGATGTCAAAACGATTGTGGTTGGGCTTCATGATTTACCTTGAATTTACCGAGAACTACTATACGCTGAAACAAAAATTCAACTCCATAGTTTAAGATTTGAAAGTACGACACGCCTTTCACCACCCCAAGGGAGCCACATCGTCGGTTCCATTGACAATTGTCATCGTGGTTCTACTATCAATAAAAATGTAGATGATGGAAGGAGACGCTGCCACAGCAATTTCATATCAACCACGCAATCTCGACCCCAATCGTCTGCGCATTGATCTCAGAATTTCCGATATGGCCTATCTAAATTTTGAGATTGCGAATGCTCGGCGCTATGTCAGGATTGCACATTAACAAACGTAACGTCCTATCGACTCACGTATTCATATCTAGATCTAATGCAAGAATTTTACTAAGCATATTTTTGATAGACAATGCGGTATAGCACCTATCACCCGAGCGGTGTGGCAGAACCATCAGATACCGATATACGGCTTACGCGCAAGTTGATCGATGCATTGGCATTGATTGATGTGCGTATATTAGATAATCTGATTATCGGGCAAGGTGTGCAGACATCGTTGGCCGAGCGTGGTTTGATTGAAATAAGGAATAATATTTTATATCACTATGATGATGTACATTCAGTTCACTCCTACTCGAGGCCCTGAATGTCCGTTAAGGCCGATTCTTACTCCGGAATGACGATAAAGTTCGTCTGCTTTATCAATGGTAGTTGATTTCAGCACACTCCATTGCTGACGTTCGTAAGGTTTAGCTCTATGCCTGCTTGGTGCTTGAACCGGACCTTCGTTGAATTTGGCTTCCGAGCGCTACGACGAGAAACTGACGGTCTTTGTTCGGCCAAATTCGGTCATAGTCCATTTTCTTGGGAACGTCCGCTTACCAGGTGTTTTCGTAAGTGAATAAATCTACTGTAGTTTTGATCATATTCAAGCTAAGATTGAGCAACAGCCAGCCGAAATCTGAAAGTTTGCACTGAACTGATCCTTTCTTTCAAGGATTCCCCCTGACCACCATGAACCGCCTCGAGACTGTTAATTGTACCCGTATTTCGCATCTAGGCACTCGAAGAGCCCTCTTGCATCGTGAAACAACTTGTTGCAATTCGATTTGTTTCTGCAACAGGTTTGCGCAACTCACAACGGTATACTTTTTGGAGATTCAATAATCGTTGCACTAATCCTTCCCCCTCGTTTGTGCAACCGGTTATTTGTATTCGTTGGGCTGAAAGAATTAGTAAAAACCCACCGCTATTCATTGCGGAATACGTCCTTTTTATTTTTATTGCAGCCTGCGGTGCTTAAGTTATTTACCTTAATCAGTAGCTACTCGAAAAAGCTATTGGCGAAATGGTTTTTTCATCGCTAGCGACTAATGCAACGATCCCTCATTGGGCGCATCCACGTGCTGATACTAAATCGACACGTGCCTACAAAGTATAACGATCAACAAACTCTATAATCATCTCGCTCATTGCACTAGGTTGGCGAATTGGTCCATCGTGATTTACATTGTCAAGCATTTTAAACTCTGAATTAGGAATGCATTCGTGAAAGCGCTGAACGACATGCTTCCACCATGCGTTTGTAAGTGAACCACCAATAACCAGAGTAGGAATAGTGTTGTTCCCCAACAATTCGCAGGTTGCTATTGGCTCTGCCGCTGAATCTTTCTCAAGCTGCAAACTCATGGCCCGAGCGGAGTCTCGGTTCATCAAGCGTATTGGCATTATCTCCAAATCGAACCGGCCCCGTTCTAACTCGAAAACATTTTCCAGAATTGCAGCAACTGCCTTTTCCGGCTTGTTTTCCGCCATTAACGCCGTCGATTCTTTAAATCGATTGAAAAACGCAGAACGCGCAGCGAGAACAGATTCATCCGTTGAATTACCCAAACTATTGTCAATGGGTTCGAAGTGTATTGCACCCTGAAACAAATCAGGTCGTTCGACAGCTGCAGGGCCAGTTACTCTGCCGCCACGTGACCAACTAACAGTAAAAACTGGACCGATATCCAACATTTCCACAAAAGCAATAAGATCGTCTATATCAGTTCTTATACCAAAACTCTCTCCGCTGTCAGGCCAGGGCTGACTTCCAAAATATCGTCGTGAGTAAGATATAAAGCGGTGATTTTCTGAGATTGGATTTTGAAAATGACTCCATGCCCGATAATCGGATATTGATCCGTGTACAAATACAATGGGAACTCCTGCCCCTATATCCATGTATTCAATGTCATATCCGTTGAGTGATTTTACTGTTGCAGCAGGTGGTTGAATTTCGCTGAAATTCTCTGATGATCCGCGAGAAGGAAGCCCTGCTTGTGTTAGAGCCCACTTCATTTTATCGAGAAACGAATCTTCAAAGCAGTAAAGACTATAGAATTGAATAACGCTTTCTATGGTTGCGCCCGGGTACAAACGTTCAAATGCCATTCGCTCTTTGACTGCTTCATCCAACTGCCCAAGGTACGGCAGGGTGTACGCTAACTGAAGATGACTTAGCCAATTGTTTTCATTGTATGCTTTACGAAACACTCGCAACGCAGACTGATACTCACCTTTTGCATAGTATTGCTTAGCAATAGCAAATAGCCACCACCGTTTGTAAAACCTGGGTTCGAGTTGAAGGGCGCGCTCAACCATCTCCACTCCCACACCCCATTTTCCGGCATAAGCTAACCAACCGCCGAACGCGCCAAGTAAAGACGGATCATCAGGATTGATCTGAAGTCCCCGGTCAATGGCCGTTTTAAGTTTATCGATTTCGCAAGATGCACCGTAAGCTTGCGCCATGCCCCAATATACGGAGGTATCTTCACCATCTGAAAACTGTTCAGCTTTACTGGCAGCTATGATTGCAAGTTCTTTAAGATGCGATCGGGCACTTAAATTCGTTCGTTGAGGCTCAGCCAACGATGTTGACCATTGGTATTGATGTGCAATAATCGTACTCTTGAGTCCCCAGGCTCTCGCATCCTCTGGTTTTTTTTCCAGAATATTTGTTAGGCATGCTTCGGCTTTTTCAGTAATCTGGTCGAGTTCTCCTGAACAGTTTGTACAGTCATAGCCATACGCATAGCATTCAGCAGGCGTAAGTTCGTCTACAGTTTTTTCGTTGGCAGAACTTACTAGGTAGCGACTCACTACACCCCCACCGGGGGAAGCAATCATCGCCGCAATTCGAACGCCCATCGATTTCTCGGGAGACATTGCAGGCGAATCAACGGATACGCTCTCAAGGGCTGTCAATGATTCATCGACTAGATTTTCTGCAAAAATTGTTTGATTGTTGTCAGACCTAACAAACACTATTGAGATCTCTGCCGGATTTACAGACTCATCTTGTGACAGAAACAAATTAAAATCTGCAGAATCACTCTCCACTAATGCCACAGAGCGATAACGGCTTAGGGCAATACGGGTGTTTTTTTCCACCATCTGAATGAAATTGGAGCTGCTGCTGGCAGGCTCATCGATTTTGGTTGCGATCGTTGGTGTGCCACTTTCAGAATCTAAGCCCAAACTGCCCGCATCAGATTCGATACTTTGGGTGCCAATTTCGCTCTCAATCCCTGTCCAAGCTATAGCCAGAATACTAACCATGAGTACAGCAAAAAAAAGACGTGCATTGCTACTAATAGAATTGAGCTTATCCGGTAAGAGGTTGATTGCTTTAGCAACCTTCTCTTCCAGTCGTTGGCTTGATTTTCCGTCTGGTTCCAGCAGGTAGCCGCTGCCCGATATCGTCTGCAACGTAGAGCGATCTTTATCCTTTATAGCACGTCGTATGTCTGCAATACATTTGCCTACAGCATCATCAGTTACGACAACTTCAGACCAAATTTGATCTAATAACTCTTCCTTACTGACGATTTTGCCAGGGTGCTTGGAAAGGTGCTTGAAAACAGCGAGTGCTTTGGGACGAATAGATATGCGGTCACCCAAACCGTTGATCAGGCAATTACGCTGCGAAGCAAAATAACACCCATTAAAGGTAAGTTGACGACTTTCCTGAAGCTCCAAGCAAATTCCTCCCGGTCACTTTATGGAATCGAATACACACCGCGATGATCTTAACATCACTTGACCTATGGGATAGCACTCAACGATTGATTAACCAATTCCCCCTAAGTTGCTGATCCAGCGAGCATTATTTATTTCTTCCACAAATTTGCGTATTTTTTTCCGAAATATGTCGGAACCTTGAGGGCTCTTGTTCTGCACCATTCATGGTCTAGTTGCAATCATTGCGACGCAAATTGCTGCTTCAGCAGCGGAGAATACTGTTATGAAACCTGCCTTAAGATCTCGTCTGTGTGCTGCGCTCGCAATTGTTGCAGTAGTTTTAGTCACCCCTGCTTTGGCTGACAAAATGCCTGTCGAAGGGGCCGAACTTGTCTATCTCTCTGACGGCGAAGGACAACCGATCGTATTTGTACACGGCTCCATATCCGATCATCGCGTGTGGGAGCCCATGCGCGAGACGATCACAAAGAAGCATCGATACGTAGCCTATGATCAGCGATACTTCGGTGAGGCCGAGTGGCCAGATGTGCCTGAGCGTTTCGCCAATCAGACACATGTCAATGACCTAATCGCATTCATCGAAGGATTGGACAGCGGACCGGTGGATGTCGTAACTTGGTCCTATAGCGGAGTAATTGGCATCAAGGCGGCGTTAGCTCGACCCGATTTGATTCGTGCTCTCATCCATTATGAACCGTCTTTCAGTGGCCCGATAACTAGCTTGCCCGGTGCGAAGGCGGCGCGTTCTGAGTATATCGGTCTATTTGGCCCTGGTATCAAGGCTATGCGGTCCGACGACCTCGAGGCCGCTTCTCTGCGATTGCTTGAGGGTGTTTTCCGTATGCCTGAAGGTACTGCGGAGAATGAGCCCGAAAGGTGGCAGGCGATTTGGAAAGTTAATGGTCGTACCCTACCGTTGATGTTCGGTAGCGACAACGGAGCGCCGGTCACATGCGACGATCTTGCCAGATTAGACAAGCCCACACTCGTGGTAACAGGCTCTAACACCATTATATACTGGACCATGATTGGCGAGCAGATCGCGCAATGTCAGCCTAATGCACTGCATCTCGTTATGGAAGGAGTCAACCATGATGGGCCGTATCGCGAACCTCAGAAATTTGCCGCGATGATCAACGACTTTCTTAACCTCGTAGACTGAAACGTTTGAGACGAAGAGAAGTTCAGCGTTAGCACTTCTCGGGATCACCTCTGTGCATAGCTCGTTGCACAAACATTTGTGCAACGGCCAATGCAATAAGTTTGTGCATTATTGTAGACCCAGCTGCGAATTTTCGGCGTCAAAAAATATGTTTATTGTCGACCGTGACAGCCCTTCTTCCAGACAATGTCCACATACCCTATGTATTAATGCTCTCCACGAAAGTGAATAATTCACTGGAGAACTCCCCCTCAATAACCCTAAAGCGGACTGTCGCTTGAAGCTGGACAACGACGGCAATGGGCACGAAGCGAGCATTCCCATTATGATGTGTACCGACCTGTCTAATGTCTGGAAAGTGGAATTTTGTCTAGCTGCTTGACACTGCAAATCGCCTGTTGAACGGATTTTTGATATCGTCGCTTACAATAAAATCGGTTGGTAACTGGACGGGCAGTTTCCCATTGCAATGACATTTCTGCAGATAACAAAACACCGTTCAGCTTTGCGAAGGAGTGAAAATACCTATGTAATTCAAGCTTGAATTGGAAATGCTACGAGGTGCGTTTAGGTGAAGGCATTCTCATTGTTTATCTCATCTGCCGATTCTGATAGAGATAGTTTTTCACATGTAGATTAGATAGGACGATTAATCGAAAATCTGTACTCATTAAGCGCTGCGTAAAAATCCGATGTTATGGCAAGCAGCAATTGTTAACCCAACGCCAAGTATTTTGACTCATTCATGTATCTGAGTCATAGTTGTAGCATCACAGTTCCAATTCGTCTTTCATGTTAAGGCATAAGTTAGTGAAGTAGCTGACTACTGGCGTATGTGGGCGTCCGCGTACCGTTGCAATGCTAATCGTTCGAGAAATCTCCGGTTCGATCAGAGGTCGCATGTTCATGTTCGCGGTGTTTGGCAGATACTCGGGAACAATGGCACAACCCATATTGGCTGTGACCATTGTCTGAGTGAGTTCCTCGTGTTCAATTTCATGAGCAACGTCCATAGAGTCTATTGAAGCTTCTACTTTCTCTTGTTCTTCAGGCGCACAGTCCGCTAACTCAGAACTCAGGAAATCCATGTATTCGCAGTTCAATCGTTTTACTATTTTTTCATTCGCGAAGTCCTTAAAAGGAACTGAGTTCATCCGTAGAAGGGGATGATCTGGTGGAATCGCAACCATATAGCGCTCGTCATAGAGCTTATGTACTGCGATATGGTCGGGATAGTGAGGCATACCAACTATGGCCACATCGACTTCGCCTAAAAGCAACCACTCGGTAACCTCGTTGCCAGAAGCGATTTTCAGGGTAAGTTTCAATTGTGGAAATTTTTTATGCAGATGGCTGATTATCGACATCAGACGCCCAGATCCGACTGTGTTCATAACCCCAATACGCAGTTTTGGAGTCTTCATTTGTGAGAACTCTTCAGCTTCAGTATGGGCTTTGTCTGTCAGTGCCAGTGCTCGCGCCAGACGAGGTTTGATTTTCATTCCTAGTTCGGTCAGGTGTGTTCGGCTTCGCTCCCGACGTACGAGCTGTGCGCCCAGATCATCTTCAAGACGTTTAATGGCGCGAGTCAGTGATGGTTGAGAAACTCCACAGCGCTCTGCGGCGCGTGTGAAATTCAAGTCCTCAGAGAGTGCAAGAAAATATCGTATTTGTTGTAATTCCATTGCTGAGAGCCACCTCTTGTTTGTGATTTGACAAGATTTATCTTTTAGTGCCTGCGCTATTCAGGCATCGCCCCGGGCAGTCAGATGTCCAGCATCTGAGCTTGAATGCTTGTGGGTGATACGGGAAACGTTTGGTAGCAACGCGCCCGGGTTTTCGATAATCCAGGAAAATGACAGAGCCTCAACGTTCACCGAATGCGATTGCTCCTCATTTCTCTGTTTCTCCGTAATGAAGTTGTTCTTCATATCCGGGTGTTGCGAGAAATCGGTATTGCTGCGACCGTATTGTTCCAGTACTGGCACGGCATCCGTGATGAAAGCGATCGTCTGCAATGTCATTATTTTGGCCGCTAGAATATACATCTTAAATGAATCTTATATAAGATGCATATTACATGTATATTAAATGGCGTCAAGCGAAAAAGCTAAAAAGCGAAGAATGCAGCTCACAAAACACACAGATTACGCTTACCGCGTGCTTATCTACCTCGCTGGCATGGAGGAAAAACGCACGACAATTCAAACAATTAGTGACACTTACGATCTTTCCAAAACCCACTTGATGAAAGTGGTTAACCAGCTGGCTAACGAGGGCTGGATCGATTCCCTTCGAGGAAAGAACGGAGGTATTTGTCTGGGAACCAGTGCCGAGAATATTAATTTGCGGGCGGTAGTTGAGCTTATGGAAAACAATTTGGATCCGATCAACTGTGATGCGCCTCTATGCCACATCAAAGGTGTATGCCTGCTAAAGCCAATATTTCTGCAAGCTCAAAGCGAGTATCTCAACTACCTCGGGAGGTATTCATTGGCTGACATAGTTAATGAGGGGACCATTGCTCGTATGAAATACGTGAAAATGAAAAAAAATGCGAGTGATCGCATCTAGTCATAAACCACTCATGTGGTTCTAAAGGGAGAGGCTCCTTGGATTCCATACCCTGAATCTATGTATTCCATACTCTTAGTCTCTGCATTTTGCCAATTTTCCCAACGTATAATCTACTAGATCACGGTGCTACTTACTGTAAGTCTAAGGATTGCTAATAGATGAAATTCCACGTGCCTTTTGCCGCTCAACCCATTTGCTCTCTTGCACTGATGATTGCAAGTGTCTTGCTAATAGTGGGCTGTTCAAGTTCAAGTGAACCTGCCGCCAATGAGCAGCTTGCAAGTGAACCTGCTGTAAGCGAGCCTGTCTCCAATGAGCCTGCTGTGAGCGACCCCATTGAAAGTGATGCACCTTCTACGGAGGAAATGAGCGACAGTGGGGGTGATGAAACTACAGATATTGACCCTGAGGTAATTGACCCTGAGGTAATTGACCCTGTGGTAGTGGATCCGCAGATACAAAACAACATACTCGTTACCTTTGAAATAACAGTGCCGTTTTATATGTCCGATGAGCTACGTGTTGAGCTTGTCTGGGGTGATATCAATCTAAACGCCATGTGGGTGGGAGGTCAGTTCTGGTCGGCCTCTGGTGAATTACCAACAGAGACAGAAAATCCTCTAATAATCACCTTCTTTGATAAGAATGGCGATATAGAATTGGCCGAGTACAGCCAAATTTATAAAACCACGTCAAACGTTTCAGAGGCTGTTCAAATTCAGGCGGAACAGTTCGATGCAAGCCTGTTTGATTATGATGGAGATAAGGTTAACAACCTGGATGAGCTAAGTGCAGGGACTGATCCTTTTGTGGATGAGGATTCACAATTGGAGATAGAAGACTTTTACTCGCTCAGTGACCCCAGTGGTGTCTTTTCTCGACTTTCTGTTTCTGAAAGTTATGAATCACGTGTATCAGACGTCAGGCCTTACATGGGTACGTTTGACTCCGATCCGGATTGGGGAGAATTGCTTTCCAGGGAGCTACCGGTTTCCGGGGAAATCGATATTGATGCTGATGGCAATGGAACGCTAACAATGCAAGCTGGTGAAAGTCGTCCTCAACTTAGCCTCACTGGTACGAGAACTCACTCGGGAAGCTCCATTTCCTGGGTAGGTGTACGTAGAGAATGGGGGAGTGACTATTTTCACGAGGAAACCGTGTCAAACACAGTCACTATTATCGATGAAAATGTCCGTAGTTTTGTGGAAGACATTGCGGGAAGTAATACAGGTACGTTCGAGTATAGTTGGGAGACCAGCGCTAATTTGACCGGAGTTTTGATTGAAGGGTCCTCGCTATGTAAACCAGATTCCGGCACGTTTACCGCAACTCAATGGACCAGTAGTGTCAGGGGGCAGTACGACTCAAAAGTGGATATAGCCATCACTAAAAACACTGAAGATCGCTATTGGCGGGTAAAAGTGGTTGAAGATGACATTCTGGGTGGGAGTATTAGTAGTAGTGAGTATTTTGTACGCGAGCTCAGAATCCAGCAACGTACCGATGTCGCAGATAGTGCATTTTTTATATGTGATTTTGCAGACATTTAGCAAAGTGTCAGGATGGGCGTCATCGTAGCGTTCTTCACAAGTGCCAATGATAAAATTTCAGCACCGGGGAATAAGTTAACTCACTAAACGCTCCTCTAGTATGCGTAAAGCTTCGTTAACCGTCGATAGTTCGGACGAGCTCATAGCGGAAGACACCTCCGATTGAAACTGATGGGCAAGCCCGACTAATTTTGCATAGCGTCTTTTTCCCATGGGCGTCAGTTGTAAATATTCTATTCGGCGATCATCGGTATCACGTTTTCTGTGTAACCAACCTCGTTTATTTAGGGCTTGAACCGCTCTGCTCACTTTGGTTTTATGCATGTTGGAATGCTGGCAAATCTGTGTGCTGGTCAGTGTGCCAAGCTGGCCCAGGGCGGCTAGTGCGCGCCATTCAGGCCGGGTCATGCCAAATTCCCGTTTGTAATGCTGTGCAAATTTCAAACTAACTGACTCTGACAGTCGGCTCAGCCTGAAAGGTAAAAATTGCTCGAGTATCAGAGGGGCAGTGGCTTTGTTCATCCGCGTTGATAGTTACAAAATTAATGGTTACAATTGTAACTTAATTGACTGTTGTGGGCGACTATGGTTCTCGAATATCAATCCGGGTTCGGTAACGATTTTGAAACCGAAGCAGTATCGGGCGCATTGCCGCAAGGGCAGAATAGCCCGCAGAACTGTGCTTACGGCTTGTATGCCGAGCAGCTTTCCGGTTCGGCGTTCACCGCACCGAGAGGGCAGAATGAGCGATCCTGGCTTTATCGTATTCGGCCTAGTGTGCTACATACCAACCGATTCGAACCTCTGGATTGCCCCCTGTGGCAGTCGGCACCACATAGAGGATCTTCCTCATTGCCGTTAGGTCAGTATCGTTGGGATCCGATTCCACCGGCAGCACCCGCAACTACATTCGTGTTTGGGGTCAATACCATGACCACTGCAGGTGATGTGCAAACACAGGCGGGCATGGCGGCGCATATCTACGACTTCAATAAGAACGATGCAGATACCTACTTGTGTAATGCTGATGGCGAAATGTTATTCGTGCCTCAACAAGGCGACGTGCATCTATTTACTGAACTCGGTTGCCTGTCGGTATCGCCGGGGGATATAGCGGTTGTGCCTCGTGGCATGATGTTTCGGGCCGATTGCGTGAATGACACTGCGCGAGGCTATTTGTGCGAGAACTATGGATCGCCGTTGACCCTGCCTGAGCGTGGTCCTATCGGGGCGAACTGTTTGGCCAATCCACGTGATTTTAAAACACCGGTAGCAGCTTTTGAGGATAAGGAAGCAGATTGTCAGGTGATTTACAAATGGAGTGGAGAGTTTCATGGTACTCGGATTGGTCATTCGCCTTTGGATGTTGTCGCTTGGCATGGCAACTATGCACCGTACAAGTACGACCTTTCAACATTTTCTCCTGTTGGGGCTATTGCTTTTGATCATCCGGATCCTTCGATATTCACTGTACTGACATCACCTACGGAACAAGCCGGAACGGCAAACATAGACTTTGTTATCTTTCCGCCGCGCTGGATGGTGGCGGAGAATACCTTCCGTCCGCCCTGGTATCACCGCAACATCATGAGTGAATTCATGGGGCTCATCAAAGGGGCATATGATGCAAAAGAGAAAGGGTTTATTCCCGGTGGAGCAAGCTTGCACAACCAGATGCTGCCGCATGGTCCGGATGCTTTCGGATTTGAAAAGGCCTCTGCAGCAAAACTGGAGCCGGTGAAACTCGACAATACACTGGCCTTCATGTTCGAGACACGATATGCACAGAAAGTCACTCGCTACGCGAGTCAACTTGAGGGCTTGCAAGATGACTACATCGATTGCTGGCGTGATCTGCAACGCCGCTTTCCAAAACAAGTTTGATCCTACATTTGTCACAGCTTAACAAGGCTGTTTACTCGATACCTGTGAATCATGAAACTAGCGACTAAACGTAATTCAAGTAGAGATGGGCAATTGGTGGTTGTATCCACCGATCTTAGCCGGTATGTCTCGGCAGAGGATATTGCCCCGACTCTGCAGGCCGCACTTGACGATTGGGACAATGCAGCACCCGAACTTCAAGCTTTATCGAGTCAGCTAAATAGTGATTCGGGAGTGGGACAAGAATTTAATCAGTCAAGCGTCGAATCTCCACTCCCCAGAGCGTACCAATGGGCGGACGGTTCAGCGTATGTGAATCACGTGGAGTTAGTCAGAAAGGCGCGTGGCGCTGAAGTGCCTGAGAGTTTCTGGACGGATCCGCTTATGTATCAGGGAGGATCAGATACGTTTCTGGGGCCGCGCGATGCTATTGAAATGCCCACGACAGACTGGGGCATTGATATGGAAGGCGAAGTCGCCGTCATAACAGGTGATGTGCCATTTGGTGCGACGATTGAACAAGCCAGCACTAGTATACGTTTGCTAATGTTGGTTAATGATGTGTCGCTTCGAGGTCTAATCCCAGCAGAATTAGGCAAAGGCTTTGGTTTTTTTCAAAGCAAACCATCATCCGCCTTTTCCCCGGTAGCTGTGACTCCCGATGAGCTGGGAGATGCCTGGGTTGATGGGAAGCTCCATTTGCCCCTGCATGTTGACTACAACGACAAACCATTTGGAAAAGCCAATGCCGGTATTGATATGACGTTTGATTTTCCCACTTTGATCAGCCATGCGAGCAAGTCGCGTTCGCTTGGTGCTGGAACGATTGTCGGTTCTGGTACCGTAAGCAACAAAATGGATGGCGAGCCCGGTAAGCCGATAGAGCAGGGCGGTGTGGGTTATTCTTGTATTGCTGAAATCCGTATGATCGAAACGATTAACGAAGGAAAACCATCCACAGCGTTTATGCAGTTTGGCGACACGGTCAAGATCTATATGACAGATGCTAATGGTAATTCTTTATTTGGGGATATCTATCAAACGGTAAAGCAGCGCCAGGGCTGATTTTTCATGTCAGTGATTCTACACAACTACTTTCGTTCTTCCACCTCCATCAGGGTGCGCATTGCTTTAGCAATTAAAGGCGTGGATTACCAATATTCTTCATATGCTCTGCTTAACGAGGAACATAAGAGCCCGGAATTTCTGAAACTAAATCCACAAGGATTAGTGCCAACGTTAGAAACACCTCAAGGCATCATATCTCAATCGATGGCTATTCTTGAGTATCTGGATGAGGTACATCCATCACCTGCGTTGCTCCCGGTAACACCTATTGAAAAGGCCAGGGTAAGATCGTTAGCTCAGGTAGTGGCTATGGATATACATCCAGTCAATAATCTACGTATTCTTCAATACATCCGGTCTGAGTTTAACGCAGATGACGCAACGGTAAAAAGCTGGTTTCAACAGTGGGCCAACGTGGGGTTTTCAGCATTAGAGGCTCGGTTATCACGTGAGCCTGAGACTGGCCGATTTTGTCACGGCAACAACGTTTCCCTTGCGGATATCTGTTTGGTTTCGCAGGCTATTAACAACAAGCGATTCGAGGTAGCTTTAGGGGCGTACCCTACCATTGAGCGTATTGTTAATGCCTGCCTGAAAATGCCTGCATTTGTAGCTGGATTGCCGGAAAATCAGCCAGATGCTATTGGATAAAGACGATTAGTAGGGTTCACCACCATCGCTGTATTACAGTCATTACCAAAGGAAGCAGGCGGCCTGTCTACCAAGGTGTCTTGTCGTATCGCGATATCAAGTAATCTGAATGATTACAATTCGTGAAGTCTGATATCACCCCAGAGATTTTTATAGAGCGAACCAACGCAAGACGATAATAAAAAACTTGGATTGGCGGCTGTTGCCTTTTTCTGTCATTCGCATCGGAAGTCTGCGCGACTATGAACAGGATTTTGCAAGGTACTGTCAATCCAATTGCTGATGTCGCGCATATTTCCATTTATGGAACATTCAATAGTCGATTAACAATGGAACTGTGTCTTGATCTGCCTAGGCTCAGCGAACGAGCGCGCTGGTAATTTGTATCGATGTCAATGACCTGTCAAATGACCGCCATTGGTCAGGACACGCCGTTACTGCAGTTAACATTGCTGGAAAAATTGATATGAAGTTTGCATGCCCGTCGTTGCCCACAGTGAACGGTATTCCTCTTTACCATGCCCGAAGCCGCCTTTCACCGATTGTGTAAAATAGACTTATCAGATTGCAAGATTTGGAAAAATTCCTGACAAATGAACACTGATAGCATAGTGCAGTGTGGCACCTCTTCTCAAGAAGGGTTCCCAGGATTTGGTGCGCGCTTGCGAGCGTTGCGTCGGGCTTGTAATTTCAAACAAACTCATATTGCGCAAATGGCAGGTGTTAATCAAGCCACTATTTCGCGCTGGGAGAGTGGCGTAGTAACTCCGAGTCCGGATCTGGCCGACGCTGTTTTAAAGGCTATCCACCCTTCCGTCCTAAACGATTTCACCTTACGTCGCCTTGTTGAATCCTCGACATTGACTGTCCACCTGGTTACCGATGCTGATCATATCCTTCTTGCTGCTTCACCAAGGCGGCAAGCTGAATGGGGTGTATCGATACAATCCCTGTTAGGGAAAACGCTTTGGGCTGCGGCAAGTCCGGCTATCCAATTGGCTGAATCAAATCTGGAATCACTGGGTTGGTGGGAAACCATGTATCCGGAATCAGTCAATGTAGAGCTGAACGAATACGATAGTGGTTTTCTTCCGATTGTTCCAGGACGCATGTTGTGGGAGCGTGTGTGGCTTGCAGATGGTCGACCAGCGCGGCTCTGTACCTTGCTGCAATAGAACAGGCTGGATGTAGCGTAACGACAGGGTCTACGACCCACCAACACGGTGATTTGAGTTTTGGGTTACGCATATTTTATGCGTGGATAGACACCGCTCTATGCATCACAATATCGCATGCGCAATTTTTCATCTATTTTGGTCACCTTGGTACTATGGGTCGCAGGGCTTTGCGCGGCTGCACAATTTGCGAAAATGGGATTGTTTCTCCCTGAGCTACAGCAGCTATACCCTGAGGCAGGGGTAGCTACCGGATTCTTAATTACTCTCATCAGCCTTGTTGGAGCTCTGCTCGGGCTTGTTGCAGGCATATTAGTAGGGCGAATCGGTGCTCGAAGCGTTCTTCTTGGTGGCTTGTTAATCGGGGCTCTGATTTCATTAGTACAATCAATCTACCTTCCGCTGAGCCTTTTACTTGCCTCCAGAATGGTAGAAGGGTTTTCGCACCTGGCTATCGTTGTTGCCGCACCAACGCTTATGTCACGCTATTGCAGCGAACGCCTAAGCGCCGTAGCAATGACATTATGGGGAACGTTTTTTGGTGTCTCCTTCGCGCTGACTGCATCGCTTGGCCTACCCTTGGTGGAGACACAAGGTATACATGTATTGTTTCTTGCTCATGCGCTAATCCTTAGTGTAACAACAGCATTGGTAGCATTGCTCGTTCCAAAACAGCGAGCGGTCTCGAACGACGAAACACGCAGTCATCAATCGGATTCTATTGCAAGCCTCTTCCAGCGGCACAAGCAGGCTTGGCTCTCACCATATATCGCAGCGCCAGCCGCAGGATGGCTGTTCTACACAACTACTTTTGTCGCATTGCTTGCGATATTGCCAAGCCTAATGCCGCTAGACCAACGTGCATTCGTGGCTTCAGCGATGCCCTTGGCGAGCATCTTTTCGTCCATGACACTGGGGGCTGCCCTACTACTGCGTTTCTCGGCCGTTCATGTTGTAAATATCGGATTCATCGCGGCTCTAAGCCTTGCGCTGCTCTTCCTGATCGGAACTTACGAAGCGCTAATCTGTGTTTTACTATTTTCAGCTTTGGGACTGGTGCAAGGTGCAAGCTTTGCCGCAATTCCACAGCTGAATACTACAGCTTCCAAACAAGCCTTGGCTTACGGGGCACTAGCGCAGGCTGGCAATATCGGTAACCTGTGCGGTACGCCCTTGCTCCTCTTCCTAATAAACTACGGTGGTACGAAAGCAATGATTGCACTCGTAGTGACTTGCTATACGATGGCAATCTGTGCCCACTTAAGCTTCGACAGACGACGAAAATGTAGAATTTGACTGACGGTAATCTTGCAGCGAGTCCGCTAGTGACTAGCATCTCGAGGTGAATTCTTTGGAGTTACTTATCCGGTCAGTCAACGTCTGTTGTTGAGGTTCAGATATATCCTGCATTACTAATACGTGAGGCACCAGAGCCGATGTTTCACGTAAATCGTCCGGATCGTGCCCATTGCTGTCCTTCCTGTGAATTGAAGTTTGTTAGAACGACAGTCTGCTAAACCCTCAAGAGCAAGCTTTTAATAGCAAGGATAACCAACGCATGTGGCCTGCGCGTTCCGAGGCACTCATGGTTGTGCAGTAGCAAACGTCAAGTTCATCGTGACGTGAAGCGTCTTTATCTTCAAGCGACAGAGCAACCTGAAACGTAAACGTAAGACAGGGCAATGTCAGAATTGATTTCCACCTGCAAGAGCGAGGTGATGCCCGACGGTTGATTAATATATACGATGGGAGAGCTCATCAATAGGTTGAGACTTAGCAATGGTTGGCAGCGGTTGTTATTCATATTGGTGGTGGTCACAATCATCAGACGCAGATCGTCGAGGTGTGAGCCGTAGCCGAACCAGCCAGTAAATCATAGTTAAAAGAATCAAGGGCTCGGGTACTGACAGCAGCCCGGATGCCTGCAACCATGCAGGAAAAGCAGTTGCGCCTGGTCCAGTAAACAGTGAGCCTGCTGCGATAAACAACGCAAAACTCATTCGCCAAATATGGCGGCAACGTCGCGCGACAATCGTCGTTTCTGCTACCAGTCGGTACTTGAGGTCAAGTGCGGCGACAAGCAACATCAATGCGCCAAAGAACCCATACGGAATTGCCGAGAAACCATCTTTAAGCCCACTGGCGCTTTCCCACGCTTCCCGCGCAAACGCGAGACTGGTCAGGCTGATGGCCAATGAGGCGATTGGCGCGGCTGAGTCTATCAGTTGCAAAGCAACAGTCTTGGAGCGTGCAGCCAGCGCGCCTGTGATCACCAGATGAATGATTGCAGCACCGGCCACTGCAGAGATTGCCATAGGCACCTGCTGTGCCAGCGCGATGCCAGTACAACCCAATAGAATCATCGCGCAGGTGAAAACACGGCCTGCAATGCGGTGAGTCACTGAGCCTTTGCTCACAAAGAGGCCAAGAAGCCCCGATGAGACGGCAAGGGTACCTGTAATGATGTGTAAAAACGTAAGCATATGGGTTTGCGACAAGGCGGTGGATGATGGAAATGTAGAGTCTGCTATGAAGGCAAGCGGCGATAGCAGCCAATAAGGCAGGCTGCTATCAGGAATCGACTGACTAGAATTGCCAGCGCAACCCAATACCGGCATAAGCCGTGTCCAGTTTCTCTGCTGCTTTGCCTCGCGACTCGGCTTCAACAAAGAGTGAGGCTGCCTGGTTGACTTTGTAGTTAATTTCCAACCCTGGCACAACAACTTGAGTGGATTTACCGCTCAGATCCAAAAACTGTGCAGGATCGCCTGTCACCTCGGTCTGTTTGGTTTTGTTATGGGTCAAGGTCATTTTTCCGATCAGACTCCAGCGATCATTAATGGCCACTCGGCCGAGTAGCCCAAGTCCAACCGAGCGGACATCTCCGCTAAAGCTCCCGCTGGTATAGGTTTGGGTAAACTCGCCCATATCGATGTACGAAGCGGCTATGCCCCAATGTGGAGAAAACCAATAGCCAGCCGTGAGCTTGCCGACCCCATTGTCATGCTCACTTTCGCCCGTCTCGACCAGGCCAATTGAGCGTGGCATGTATCCGGCGCCGCCGAGTGAGAGACCAACGAAAGGGCCCGTGACAAAGGGCGACTCGGCGTGGACGGGTGCGCAGGCAAAGGCCACCGATGCGGCACACAAAAGAGTAATAGTCAGGTTTTTCATTGATTGGTCCTAAATCTGAAGTGAATAAACTCGTTTGGCGGTGCTTGCTAGATGGTCCAGCGAGAGCTCGTCAACCGATGAAGTAACTTTAGAATTCATCCCGATCTATCACCATGACCGCTCGTAACAGGCTATTGGCTTTTGGTATCAACCTCGGTATAAAACTCGGTATCAACCTTTTTTGCCTTTGGATTGATTGATGAAAGACGCAACCGTATCGGCAGGCTTGGCCCGCAACTTTTTGAAATTTGCTGTTGAGAAAGGCGCATCCAAGGGCTCGTTGTTAGAGCGCAGCCAACTCACTGAGGCGGCACTCGAAGATCAGGATGCGCGGGTTTCAATGCTTGCTTATCAATCCCTGATTAACGCAGCCGTCGATCTGACGGGTGATCAAGCCATCGCGGTTCGGTTTAGCGTTGAGACCCGCATAGAGACAATTTCAATTGTCGGTCTGATCGTTCATTCAGCGCGATCCATGCCAGACGCAATGACTCAATTGAATCGCTACGCAAAGCTGGTGGTTGAGGTGGACGTGATGGCGGCCGGTGAGCGGTTCTCGGTCGAGCCTGCCAACGAAAAAATCTGGATCGTTGACAATCGACCCAATCCCAACGAATTTCCCGCTCTTGGCGAAATGGCGTTCGGACGATTCATCGGTGAATTTAGACGGCATTTTCCAGAGATGGTGTTTGCACTGGCTGTCGAATTGACCCATTCCGAGCCGCCGTATGCCACTACGTTAGCGGAGATCTTACGAGTGCCTGTGTCTTTTAGTTGCCAGCGCAATGCAATGCAGATTGCCCCTCAGGTGCTGCACGTAGAATTTGATGAGCCAAATGCGTATGTCTTTGGTCTGTTCGCTGAGCGGGCCGATGCGCTGCTTGCTGAGCTAGAACGAAACCCAACGATTCGAAGTCGGGTCGAGGCATATCTCATCAAGCATCTTCATCGGGGCGAGAGTCCGATGGAGACGGTGGCAGCGGAATTGGCTATGAGTCGTCAAACCCTATACCGGCGCCTTCGCGAAGAGGGTGTGACCTTCGCTCAGATTCATGACGACTTAAGGCGACAGATGGCGCTGGATTACCTGGGTGCGAAGAAGGTCTCCGTCAATGAGACTGCTTACCTCGTAGGGTTCTCAGAAGCTTCTGCTTTTGTCAGGGCTTTTCGGCGCTGGACGGGCATGACGCCACTCGCCTTTCACCGCGAGCACTAGACAACGCTGGCGGCTGACGAGTTCAGATCCACTAATCTAGCACGTGGTATTGGCGTTGCTATTCGTCTAAACAGTGTAAATTCCGAGCTAGAATACACATGGTCAGGAGGCTCTCTTCAGCTACTAACCTTTGGCTTAAGATATGAATTTCAGTAGTTACAAATCAGCGCATAACAAAGCAAGCAACTGGACTGCAAAAGCTGCGTTTTTACAGCCTCTTCAAGTTCTATCTTGAGCACAGAATCCAAACGCTGGCTTTAAAGTTGATTTTTCTTGATGCACGATCGTGTAATGCAATAAACACTACGTTGTCAATTTAAGTGCTCAACGTTGCCAGTGGCGGCTCTTGGCCTAGGTTAACAACCCTCGGCACGGAAGATGCCTGCGATATTGGGAACCACTTCGAGAATCGCCGTGTTAGATGCGTATCACCTACAACTTTAAGCGCGCCAGACTTAAGTGCTCCTGAAAGTTCACTATCACCCATGTACACATCTGTCATCTGTTTTAGTTCAGATGTTATGTAGACGTCTACATCTTTCCCCGGATCTTCATAACAAATGTCTACATTGCCTTCACTAATCAGAAGCCACCATTTCTTGTAGTCTTTAAGGTCTGAAAATATAAAACAGAGCGTCGTTTCACCATCGGGCAAATTCGCTGGATCAAAATTTCGCTGTAAATCAAACATCAAAAACGTAGCGTCATAGTCTTCGTCTTCCATATGCTCGCGCGCCCATCGCATTCCTCAGACCACAAGAGTTTCTATTAACGGCGCCAGCTCCTTACCCGCAACTGTCAGATGATAGGCATGGCCTCTTTGTCCGCTCAGCTTGCGCTTTTGTAGCACCCCATTACTGGCCAGATCTTTCAATCGAGTGTTGAGGACGGTCGGCGATATCCTGGGAAGTCCACGCTCTAACTCAGAAAAACGCGAACTGCCGAGTAATAGCTCTCGAACAATCAGTATTGACCAAGGGTTTCCGAGAATTTCTGCGGACTTGGCGACAGGACAAAACTGGCCATAACTGGGCATCTACATTCCTCCAGTACAGATCTAAAAGCGCGCTTCCAAATCATACTACTAAGAACGTAGTGGTTTGCTATGCCTGGAGCAGTATTTTTATTGTACGAATCTCACGACACTACAGGCCTGACACAGATGTCACGTTAGTCCGAAGCAGAGGGATCTGCGCCGAAATCAGCAGTAATTTTCTAATTTTCAAGGAGATAATTTATGAGTAGTGAGAATATTCCTATCAGAACCATGCCCAGCGCCGAGATCGTATTGCGAACGGTAACCATGCTCTACAGCCTCGCGTGCTATGTAATCGGGGTTCTCGCCCTGGTGTATCTGATTCTGTTCATTGCCGATTTATGGGTGCCGGTCACCATCAATCGGGGATCTGGCGTTGCACCCGAAGGTGGCGCATTGACAGATGTTTTCTGGAATGTCTGCCTGGTGATATTCTGGGGAATGCAGCACTCCATCATGGCGCGACCGGCTTTCAAACGAGTGTGGACCAAAGTGGTGCCGGTACCTGCAGAACGTAGTACGTACTTGCTGTGTGTTGCGTTGGTCACAGCACTCATGCTGCATTTCTGGGTACCCATGCCCGCGGTGATTTGGGATCTTTCTGGCACCGTCTTGAGCTCGATGTTGATTGGGGTGTATTTCCTGGGTTGGTTTATCGTGTTGTTTTCCACCTTCCTGATTAATCACTTTCATCTCTTCGGTTTGCAGCAAACGTTTTTTACTTGCGTCGCCATCAGTCCAAGCAGGAGATTTTCCAAACCCCTCTTTTGTATAAACTGGTTCGTCACCCTATGATGAGTGGCGTCTTGATCGCTTTGTGGGCCGTTCCAGTACTTACCGCTGGTCGATTGCTCTTCAATGTGTTGATGACGATGTATGTTTTTGTCGGCCTTTATTTCGAGGAAAGAACCTTGTCGGCAGAGCTAGGTGCTGACTATCAACAATATCAAAAGACCACGCCTTCGGTTATACCCGGAATTCGTCGCAAACGTGCACAAGAAAGTAAGTGCACTAGCCCGGACCACTTCCTGCTTATTGGGGGAAAGGCATTATGGCAGAAGCCTCCCTGAGCACTCGAATGGTTGCGCGAGCATGGAGCAATCCATGTCGAAGCGTGTATAGAGCCAGAGAATACGCCATCGGTCAGGCTTGCAAACTTTTAGGCATGGTGAACACTGATATGTTCTCGGAAGGCGCACAGCGTTACTTGATGTCTCTTTGGATTCTGCAGTAGGCCTTATATTCCTGGCAATATGTAATACGGTATTGCTGGCAGAGGCTGTCCGAAAAGCTTGATGTAGCGACTTGGGTATAGAAGTGGGTAGTAGATTTTCAAGTTCTTTAGCATCTCAGTAGACATCTTATATTGTTATATTCGACGACGGATCACATTAACGTATGATCGTTGAATCCTTCCTCTTCGTCGTCAGTTTCATTTCACTGTTTTAGGAGGCATGCCAATGTCCCAGGTACTCGTACAGCTTAATATTGCGACCCTTGTTGCACCCTTGGATTCTCCGGTTTTGGCAGACTTTGTCGCTGATTTGGATCGAATAAATGCTTTGGCAGAACAGTCACCTGGCTTTCTTTGGAGATTGCAGTCAGAAAGTGGGGATGCAACTGAGCTCGAGCATGGATTTGGTGAGAACGTAATCGTAAATATGTCGGTATGGGAATCAATAGAAGCGCTTCATACCTATGTTTACAAGACAGCGCACGCCAAGGTCATGAGTCGACGAAAAGAGTGGTTTGAAAGAATGACCAACGCCTATTCGGTTTTGTGGTGGATCCCCGAAGGGCACCGTCCAACAGTTGGAGAGGCGCAATTGAAGCTGGAGTTATTGCAATCGAAGGGGCCGGGTCCCGACGCATTTACATTTAAGGCATCATTTCCAAAACCATCTGGCCTGGAGTCAGAGCAACGTCAAATCTCGGCAAAATGAGTGTCGAGGCGTTCTGATGGGCCTTAATCTAGATTTAATCAGCCGCAGCTTCGCCATATGGCGTATCCCCGGGAGTTATAGGTCTGCGAAGATTGTTCTGATATCAGTGGGTAGGAGATTTTTCGACATAGCGTTGCCCACAATAGTAATCGCTGAACGTGCAGCCAAACGCGACTGTCAGTCGATTTCCAGAGCCTATGGCTGGCAAAGAAGTCCCAAAGCAGGGAATTTGATACAGTATCGGCTATTCAGTCAACGAAGAATACTACTGATTGCACTCTGGTGCTTAGCCCTAAGTCTAGTTTACAGGCTAATGCCAGATACTTACTATTCCCACAACTCAACGCACGTGTAAAGGGGCGCAGAATGCATATTCGCATATCGATCAAAGCAATTATTTCACTCAGCGTACTTGTTAGTGTGATGGCATTAACAGCATGCGGGACGCCTCCAAAGAGAGAGCCTTACGCAGGCGTTGACCAAATCGGTGAAATCAACGCAGCGCAGATGGTCGGTAATTGGCGGATTCGTATCCTGAATCCAATTTCTGGTGAAGATGGCGGCACGGTAACAACATCATACAAAAGCGATGGGACATGGACATCTGTGGTGATTCCACCTCCCGAACAAAGCGAGGGCTTAGGTCGTATGGAGTTTGCCGGTACCGGGACATGGCAGGTGAACGGAAATACCCTGTCCGCCAAGACAAACAGTATCGTAGAGACCACTGGAAACAAATTTGGTGGAGTCATGAAGTCGGTAATGTCTTTGTTTATGTCTAAAATGGCGGGCACAGTAAACCCCTACGAAATATCAGATAACCGTATGGTTTTCGTCAATGAGGAAAACGGACAAGCGACTTTGCTCGAACGTATTTAGTACGTTGGACAGTTAGTTTGGTAATAGTCAGTCATTGTTGAGTGGCTCTTTTCTGATGGCTGTTACGGGCGGCTTGTTCGTGATTTTTTCATCGAACTGTCAGGCGCTTTCAGATGGGCCCTCCTACCTGGATTCATCCTTGCCCTGCGCCGCCTTCGGAGTCTTGAATTCATCGTTTATGTGACGTGACCAGAGGTAAAGCAGACTCAATACCACGACACCGACGACAGCGGATGATGCCAACACCTGGGACAAGGCGTGCCAGTTCAACGCTTCTTTGCCGATAATTAGTATTGACAGCATTGCCAGTGTGATGGAAAAAGCCATCCGGCCAGCCAAACTCATCATGGAGAGAAATGTAGCCCGTTGTGCGCTCGGGACGTGCGGTGCTATGGAACCGAGCATTGGCCCACGGGCCATTGACATTGAAAAATTGCGGAACATGACCAGCACTAGCATGATCGGTTGCAGGATGAGTGACAGGCCAGCGACGATCAGTATCTGTATGGCCACACTCGCCAACAGAAGAGCACGCAACCCCACCCGTTCAATTAAACGTTGACTCACGGCAGCGCCCACCGCGCCGCCAAACATTGAGATGCTTATTACGATGCCCGATACCATCGGTGCCGAGCTGTCGCTCAACCAGCCTGTCACTGAGCCCTGACCCAGTAATTTCAAATAGGGTTGGTAGAATTCGTAGGGTACGTGTTCCAATGAGTAGCCGATTACAAAAAATGCAAGCATCCAACCCAGCAGTGGTTTGAAGAAATAGCCCAGCGTGATTTTCATCTGTTTGATAAAGCCGGCTGCTTGCGCCTCGTTGTACATAGAAGGCTCTGCAAACATCACGCATTGAACAACGGTGAGAATTGCTGCCAGTAAAGCAACGATATAGGCAAGGCGTAAATCTATGATGCCGAGTGCGCCTCCGATCAGGCAGGAACAGGCCAGTGATGTCATGGACCATTTTTGTGCAACCGTCTCGCGCTCAGTGTATTCCTGCTCACGATTCAGCGCACGTAGTGAGTCGTACAGAAGAGCGCTGTCACTACCTGACTGAAATGCGATGCCTGCGGCCAGAAACACCTGTGCAACCAACAGGGTGTCAAATGAATTAGCCGCGATATAGGTTGCGCAGGCAAGGGTGGTCATGATGGAGGCCAGAATCAAGGTGGGCCTTCGACCAAAGCGATCAGAGCAATATCCGGACGGTACTTCGAGCAAAAATACCGAAAAGTAGTAAACCGATCCTAGTAACACTGCATCGCCCAGTGCCACGCGTTCGATAAAGTACAGAAAGAAAACGGGCAGCCAGGGCAATACGCTTGTGGTCGCCTTGTACAGCGGAAACAAGCGTAGATTGCGCTCAAGCGCTGGTTGGCTGGTCTGCATGACCTAATTGTATCCTCAGTACCGAGTGGCTTGACTTATGTATACGGTACTACGTAACCGCGCGCAGCCGGGATTTTCAAAAAAGTGCTATGACTGTTTATGCGTTCTTTTGTCTTTGGTTTACAACGTTCGGCGAGGCTGTCGTTGGCCTCACGCTACTTTCCAAGCGATGAGCCAAAAGGTGTTCTATCGATACCGGGCAGTAGAGTGGTGCTGTCAGAATAAACGGGAGTTCCGCTGGGTGACAGGAACCGTTCGGGTAGCTGAGTACGAAACAGCCTTTGTCCGTTTTCCTCAGAGACAAAGCCACATGATGCTTTTGATTCGCGATTGCACAGAACAATTCTGTCCATGGTCTGTTCATCCCAAGCTGCAAAGTAGTCCGCATGAAGACTGCTGCCTTGCACCTGCGAATTTAGATCCGATGCCAGATACCATAGGCTGGCGTAGGGCACGTCGTAACTGATACTGTATATAAGCTGTGGAATGCGATAAGGGTGTGATGCTGGACAATCGCTACTGGTTTCCCTGGAGGCCACGGAATACGAAAGATGTGAGATATTATCGTCACTGAAGAGTATTGGAGATCCACTTGCATCTATCTGTAAGCACATTGGAAAGGCGATAGTGAAGTGGAGTTGTTGTTGGCCATTGACGAGGTCTGGATCAACACGGAAATTCCATGGCCCGCTGCGGGGTACTTGCTGATTGGCAAGCATTTGTAAGCCATTCGGGATTGGCATAATGCTGTTGCGATCAAAGCCAGACGTGTGTGAAAAGCTTTTGTAGTACACGAATATGTTTTCGGGTAATACGACCTCGTCTTGTTCGTTAAACACGGCGGGTTTCCAGTATGATGATTTGTTGTTTAGTCCTCCTTCGCAGCTTGCATTGCCGGAGTTAAGCAGCGTATCAGCTGTAGAGTATGCGTCTGTTTTGGTATTTCCCCAGAACATGTGTAAATGTGCGGCGGACGGTGCGGATGGGTGGACAACTGGGTCGTCGTAGGAAAAGTGAGATACCGGGCAGTACATGCGCGTACCGTGTGCCTGTTCTGCCACCGTATTACTGCTGGTGTCCATTTCGGCTCTGCGGCTTGTACCGGTGGTAATTCTCTGTATGGTAAAGCTTGTGGGTTCTGCGGGTAATAGCAATCGGAATTCAGTGTCAGTTTGGGCGCCGGGCATTAGAGTGATCCACATTCCGCTCCATGTGGGCACTACGCTGCTGTTATCAATCAGCTTGTATTCGGTTCCTGTGTAATGCCAGGCTGAGTTACGAAGCAGGTTGCCGGATTGTGCCGCGGGGAGTGTGCACGCAGACCCTGTACTCCCGTTTACGCTACAGTCCCCGGAGTCGGCGACGAGAACCTGGTTCCAGAAATATGGCTCGGCACTGGGTACGCCAATCATGTTGAATTGTGATTGTCCAGCGCGGCCTGCTGAATAATGCAATTTGGCTTCTATACAGTTATAGATACCTGAGGGGCATTCCGGGCTATCAATGAGAGTCGCAGGAGCGCTTCCCACAGGCATTGACAGGCTGCGCTCGCTTCCCGTGCCGTTGTATATCCAATAGCCTTTGCCAGCTGTCATCTGGCCATTAGAGCCAATATCCGTATAGGAATTATCGTTCGTCTCGTAGGCAAATAAAATCCAGTTTGTACCGTATATCGCAGTGTCGCCCATATCGTCACCGAGAATAGCGTCGACGGTGGATGCCCCACTTGGGGGTTCACAGGGAAGGCTTATCTGATGCCACTGCTTGTCGGAGATCGTGTAAGTATCAAAGCAATCGGCAAGCAAACTGCCGAATGGCAGCAGTAGAAGGAATGCCAGGGCTGAGAGTCGCATCATCATGATTTGAAATTACTGGTGTGGGTGCAAGCTCTAGCTCAGCATAGGATGTTAAGAAGTAGTGTGACGGAATGGCAATGAAAAAAAGGCTGTTTTTGGCAGTAAGTGAATTGATAAATCTGGCGAGAATTAAGGGTCACAACTACATGTTGCTTTCATCGCTACGGTAGGAAGCAAGCCAAACGTCTCTTAGTACATCACCTTGACCAGCGAATCGATCGTCAAGTTTATCGCAGCCGTATATCCGATCGGTTCGAAAATGCCGCAACGCATTGCGCAACTCGCACCAACCGGCCAGCAGAATACAGGTAGCACGATAAGAGAGCGCAATTGGCCGGATTATTCGAATCGTCTCAATTTCCTTTTCATCGCGATAGGTGAGCTTCAGTTTATTTTCATTGCGGATGGACTCCCGTAACATTGAAATCGATACGCATCCCAACTCCGCGTCATCAACGCGTACGCCCCATGACGTCACCTGGAGCCAGTCCGCAGGACCATGCAGGACATCCACCTTTTCGAAAATCCGGCATGCGGCTTTCTGTAGCATGCTGTCTCCGGTACGCGATAACAGCAGTAATCCGACCCTTAAGGCCTCAATCTCCTCCTGATCGAAATTGAGTGGAGGCAAATCATAGCCACGTCGCATCATGTAGCCAATACCCGCCTCACCCTCAATAGGGGTTTGCATTGCCTGTAGAGCGGCAATGTTGCGATAGATGGTGCGTGTTGATACCTCCAGCTTCTGGGCCAGCTCGGCGGCCGTAATGGGGCGTGAGGCAGCACGAAGAATTTGTATGATTTCAAAAAGACGCTTGGAACTGGACATCGCAAACCTCATTCGACACTACTGACAATCTTGGACCGTCTACTGACAGCACCTGTCAGTGGGGGTTTGGGAAACTCTTGTATAGCAGGAGACTATCAGATGACCTACTACGATCATGCAACCGCGATGACTTTAAAACTGGATCGATGGTGCGAAGAACGACCTTTTCGAAATCATGAACTTGAATTACACGCCTGTCAAAAGCGTTGTCCAGATCGTGGTGCGAAGAAGCGATCAATACTCATGCACTGTGTAAGGTTAATTTTCAGATCATATTAGAGGTTCGTTATTGAATCGTGTTTTAAATCAATGTCGGGGTTATACCTTCTATGAACGAAGGTTCTGTCTGAATAACGAATATATAAGCGATTGTCTAGCGGTGTATGCGCAGCGCAAGCAGGCGTGCTATTCGATGTTTTGTGCTGAAGTTTGTTTGCGGCTCCCCTTCAAGCGTCGTGATATTTGACCATCATTGTCACTATTGAGGGCTGCTCTCAATGTTAGCGAAATGTGGATGGTAAAAATACCGTATGAGTAGTCTCGTTAGCAGCGTCATAAATAGTGAGTTGATAAAAACGCTGTTGTCATAATAGGCGTGAATTGCAATTAGAGAAAAACTATTTTCTTGATGTTAATCGTAGTGTTTGATGTTAAACACAGTAAATAGTTGATAAATTTGTTGTTTTACTTCGATATTAGCGGCCTGGTATTTTTCTACATTCTTGTCGAATATAAAATTGCTACCAATTGGTAGAGGTTAGTTCCTGCATTCCATAAAAAGGAAATACTATAAATACGCTTGTATTTATGATTTACCTTGGTTTTATTTCTGACACCTTTGCTAAACATTTTAAGGCGGTACAACCAAAGTCTAGTTGAATGGAATGCCGTAATACCATTACTTTAAACGTGCTGCCAGGGGTATGTCTGGCAACAGAAAATATCGAGTACTAACGTGTATGCCTCGATATACGCGAACAGTTAATAGAATATTGTGTTGCATGGTTTTTAGTTATTTTTTGCGTTAAGCCTCATTCACAATTGATAAGAACCTGTTTGTGGAAATTCACTGAATAAATAAATTATTGGAGTTATAGATATGACTATTGAAAAACGAGGTTCAGAAAAACTTTTGAGTGCAGAAAACGGTCTCTGTTCATTGACCGCTGAGGAATTGTCACAAGTAGCCGGTGGGGCATTACCCAAGGGTATTGCAGATCTCAAGGATTATTTTCCACATGGAATGTTCCCACCTGAATTATTAACAAAGTTAGATCCGGGTCTGGCCGTAATGCCGGGCAAGCTGGCTGTAAATATCAAGATGCCGGTTGGGCGTAATATCAGCAACGGATTTTGACATAGCACCTATTAGGAAACTGAGACGAGGGGAGGTTAGAGCAATGGGACCAACAGGAAACACACGGATCGTACAGATTCATCCAACACGCAAGTGCAACCTGAGTTGCAAGCATTGCTATTCGTCTTCCTCGCCTCAGGCAACGCAAGCACTTGAGCCGGGCGTGCTGGAAGATGCCTTGGATGATATTGCAGCGGAAGGCTACAACTGGGTGAGCTTCTCTGGCGGAGAGCCACTGGTTTACGATCCTCTGCCTGAGCTTTTGAGTCATGCAAGGCAAGTTGCATTGAAAACCACACTGGTTAGTAATGGGATGTTATTAACGGGCGCAAGGCTTGATGATATTGAGAACAATATTAATGCGCTGGTTGTATCGCTCGATGGTAAGCCGGAGTCTCATAATCGCATGCGTAACTCTTCCCGTGCGTTTGAAGTCATGGAAAAAAACTTGTCGGAACTACGCAGGCGGGGCATTACTTTCGGTTTTCTTTTCACACTGACTCAGAACAACCTGGATGAATTGCCTTGGGTCGTCGATTTTTGTCTTCAAGCTGGAGCTACCGGACTATTGATACATCCGCTGGAAATAACAGGTAATGCAACATCACAGCTGTCCGGAAAATCACCAGATTCATTGGAGAGCGCGCATGCCTGGCTTGTAGTTGAGCATCTGAAGAAACTGCACAAGGGGAAGCTGAATATTCAACTGGATCTTGTCCACACTTCTGCCATTAAACAAAATCCAGATCAATTTTTTCTCGGTCAGCAGGAAAAGCCGTTGCAAGGCAAACTGTCTGACCTGTTGTCCGTACTGGTTATCGAGCCGGATGGCGAGGTGGTTCCATTGCAGTATGGTTTTCCCCGTGAGTTCTCGCTCGGCAATTTGCAAGAGTGCCGAATCAGCGAGATGGTAGCGCGATGGCAGGATCGTATAGGACCTGAGATGCACACTTTGAGCTCCGATCTTTATGGCTCTCTGGTTAAAACAGGTAACGGCGGTTTTATTAACTGGTATGAAAAACTGGACAAACATGCCAGACGAACAAAGTTGTTGTATTTTCCGGTTCGTGAAGGGTCCTGGAAGTCTTTCTCGGTAGGAATGGCCTGATTATGCGTACCTCACTCTTCCGCAAGGAAGCTATGCAGCAGGAAAATCAGCCGTTAGAGGGTTCATTGCTGATTGCCGCATCACCACGTGCCACGGTGCTAACGCTCATAGCGTTTGTTTTTTCTCTATGTACGATTGCGTTTCTCTGTCTCGGGGAATTCAACAGAAAAGCGAATGTACAAGGATATTTATCACCGGACAAAGGACTGGTCAAGGTGTTTCCACAGGTGATGGGTACGGTACTTGAGCGAAGAGTCGAGGAGGGCATGTCGGTACGCAAGGGTCAGGTTCTGGCCGTTATATCCACCGAGCGTGGAAGTTTGCAGGTTCGCGATGCCAATGGGGAAGCCATACGTTATCTGAAAGAGCGACAAGAGAGTCTAGAGAGCGAACTCAGTTCACAGCTAAACCTGGATGTTCTGCGTAAGGCTGCCATCGTGAGTCGAAGTGCCAGTCTCGCTGATGAGCTTAAGCAGCTGGAGAGCGCCATTCAAACCTTTAAGCTCAGAATGCGAAATGCGAGTCGGGAAAGTGATCGCTTTGAGGGGCTCAAAGAATCGGGATTTGTTGCAAGCACCGAGCTTTACCGTCAACAGGATAATCTGATGGAATTGCGGGGCCGATTGCAAGTACTGGAAAGAGACCGTATTGCGTTGCTTGGGCGTCAACAAGCTCTGGATACGGAAATAGCAAGGGGTGATCTGGATTCGCGCTCAAAACAGGAAACACTAAAGCGACGTATTATCGAATTGGATCAGCAGCGTGCAGAGTATCAGACTAACAACGAGATCGTAGTTGCCGCACCCGCCGATGGCATAGTTACGACTATATTGATTCAACCCGGGCAGCAGACAAGACGGGATGCACCTTTGTTAAGCATCATCCCGCAAGGGGCTTTGATGGAGGCGCGATTACTTGTACCCAGTCATGCCATTGGTTTCATCACACCCGGACAGGATGTCGCCTTACGCTACGCGGCTTTCCCGTACCAGCGTTTTGGTCACTATCGCGGTGTGGTGGACTCAATTGCCAGAACATTGTTGTTGCCCGGTGATGTGGACTTACCCACACCGTTAACCTCTCCCGCCTATCTGGTAACCGTGGCGCTGGAGGAACAATCGGTAACTGCCTATGAGCAGGAATTTCCCTTGCAAGCGGGTATGTCACTCGATGGTGATGTATTGCTCGACAGACGTTCAATCCTTCAATGGATGTTTGATCCGCTGTTAAGTCTGGCCAGGAGGGGTTGATCAATGTCGGTTGTCAATATGCTTGATTTTGTAGGGCGCTCCCGAACCCCGGTCGTTTTACAAAACGAATCTAATGAGTGTGGGCTAGCCTGTCTGGTGATGGTCGCCTGCCACCACGGATACAAGACAGATCTGGCGAGTTTGCATCAGCGGAATCTGGGAATGGCCCGCGGGGCACGACTGGCCGATCTCATGCAGACTGCCAATCAGTTGAAACTCGCTGCCCGCCCGGTGAAGGCTGAACTGGATGAGCTGCATAAGCTTCAGCTTCCGGCCATTCTGCACTGGGATTTTAATCACTATGTCGTGTTAACACGTGTTGGTCCAAAATCTATTGAATTGCATGATCCGGGAAGAGGCAAGCAAAGTATTTCACTAAAGGAGGCCTCAAAACACTATACAGGCGTCGCTCTGGAGCTATTGCCTGAAGCCGACTTTGTTGCGAAAGAGGAGCGGCGCAAGATAAGCCTGCGGCATTTGCTGGGCAGAATCCAGGGATTACCGAAAGCCATAGCCACTATCATCATGTTGGCACTTGCGCTGGAGGTTTTCACGCTGGCCGCGCCCTTGTTTATGCAACTGGTAGTAGATAGCGCAATTGTCTCCAACGACAGTGATCTGCTGACCATGCTGGCAATTGGTTTTTTGTTGCTAGGGTTTGTACAAGTGAGCGTCACGCTGCTGCGAGGCTGGGTAATTATGGTTATCAGCAATCAATTAAACCTGCAATTGCTAAGCAATCTGTTTCGACACCTTGTTCGTCTACCGATGATCTGGTTTGAGCGTCGTCATCTGGGGGATGTTATTTCGCGTTTCGATTCCATGGGGGCAATTCAGTCAACACTAACGGGAAGTTTTCTTACCGCCATCATCGATGGGCTCATGGTGATAACCACACTTGCCATGATGATGTTCTATGCTGGTAGTCTTTCTCTGGTGGTGGTGTTGGCAGCACTTACTTATGCGCTTGTCAGAATTCTTTTGTACAGACCGCTACGGCAGGCGCAAGAGGAAGAAATTACGCGTGGTGCAAAACGTCATAGCCATTTTCTGGAGACAGCGCGCGGTATTCAGAGTATCAAGTTATTTGGCCGTCAGGTCTTACGCCGCAACCAATACGAAGGGCTCATGGTTGATCAGTTCAATGCGGGTATACGTGTTCAGAGGCTGGGTCTTTTTTATCAGTGTGTGAATGGACTGATATTTTCACTGGAGAATATTATTGTCATCTGGATTGCCGGTACGATGATTTTAAATGGTGGATTTTCGGTCGGTATGCTATTCGCGTTTCTAGCATATAAACAGCAGTTCATTGCACGCACCACGGGTTTGATTGAGAAAGGTATCGAGTTGAAAATGCTCAGCCTGCACACCGAGCGAGTAGCGGATATCGCTCTGAGCGAAGTTGAACCAGAACCCCTCAGTGCAGAGCCCTTGACAGATAACGCATCACTGGATATCCGTGTAAAAAATCTTTCCTATCGCTACTCTGAAAATGAAGAAAAAGTGATCGATGATTTCAGCATGCATGTGTCTTCAGGTGAGTCAGTAGCTATTGTAGGACCATCAGGTTGTGGCAAGACAACACTGGTCAAGATACTGCTCGGGTTGTTGCCACCAAGTCACGGTGATGTCTCAGTTGGAGGGCAAGCACTGAACAGGATAGATCTGACTGATTATAGAAAACTAGTGGGTACCGTTATGCAGGATGATCAACTTTTTGCCGGATCCATTATCGACAATATCACTTTCTTTGATCCTGAACCAGATATGCAGTTGGTGCAGAAGGTTGCCACGATGGCGGCTATTCATCGTGAAATAGCCAGCATGCCATTACAATATCATTCAATGATCGGTGATATGGGCTCTGTTTTGTCTGGTGGGCAAAAGCAGCGTGTGCTTCTGGCGAGAGCCTTATACAAGATGCCTCGTATTCTTATTCTGGACGAAGCAACCAGCCATCTGGATGTCACAGGTGAACATCTGGTTAGTGAGGCCATCTTGAAACTTCCTGTTACTCGTATCATTATCGCCCATCGACCTGAGACTATTGCGTCTGCAGATCGAGTCATTGAAATGTCGGTAAACAAAATAACCGACAGCCTTCGCGGCACTGAGTCAGCAGTGTCTAATGCTGATATTCAATGTAGTGCGTGAGCGTGGTTTAAAGAATATGGGTTACCCGCCTTGAGGTATAAAGTAAAAAAATTCTCTTGTTCCCGGCTAGCCGTTAATTGCTTTTCCGCTGTGAAGAAATTCAATAAGACGTTTAAGAGTAATCAAGCCACAGACTTTATTTATGCCTATAAATTCTGATCTATTTTTTGGATCATTTCTGCAGCATTATTTGCTGCCAACAACTGGAGTATTACAATGAAAGCACAAAAAAATAACGAACTTGCCACACTGTCAGACGAAGAGATTCAATGTGTGGGTGGGTCAGGCAAGTTGCCAGGCAGAGAACTAAGAGCGCAGGACATGTATGGAAATACGTTGAGTGTTGAAGAGTACATGGATCTGCAACTGGCGATTGCCAAAGGTGAGCATCGAGGTGGTCATACCTCTCTCTCTGATTTTTACAGCCCGGGTTATAATGGCAAAATGCCGAATATTTATGGTTGAGCTGATTTGCTCAATCTGGGATTTTGTAAAAGAAGACCTCATACATTTTCATCAATGCGCATAGTACATTGATCGTTAGAGTGAGGTCTTCTTCGGCTTTGCCTGTGCGGTGAGTGTTGGTTCTAGAAAAGTATAAGGTTTGTCCAGTCGCGTGCTGGACACTTTGTTTGATAATTGTCTATCTGTAGAATCCACAGCATATGGTGTTGCCGGCTATGCCTGAAACTGTCAGTGATACCAATGCTTCAGATCAGCAGTTCACCTTGCATTACTCGAACGGATTTGCCCGTAACCGTTGCACAAGCAGGATGTAGAGTGGTAGCAACAGATATAGTCGAAAGCCGGCCCATGTCTTCTCCCTGCGAGAAAAACAGATTTTGTGGCTCGCCAGTTAATTCAGTAAGAAACGAGGCCAGAGTTGCAGAAGCACTGCCCGTGGCCGGATCTTCCGGTATTTGATCCAGTGGTGCAAACATACGCGAACTAATTCGTTGGCCCTCGCGATGATAGGCGAATAGCGCAAAATCGAGTCCGGCTGGATAACGCTCTGCTCCCTCGCGGATTTTTTCATTGTTGGGTTTGCAAGCGGCAAGGTCTTCCCGGCTTTTCAGTTCAGCTATGACAAATGGCAGGCCCATGGTTAGCTGACTGGGTTTGTGGATTGTTGTCTGAATAGCATCTTCGGAAAGCCCCAGGGCTGCCGCAACAAGTTCCGCATCGGGTTCGGAAATTTTTTGAAGCTTGGCAACCGTGGTGAATGAGGCTCCAGCTTCGCCGAAGTCACCTTCTACGGGACCTATGCCCAACTCCAGCGTCATTGGTGATCTGATTCCTGATTCGGCAAGCGCGTAGATAGTGCCGATAGTGGGATGTCCCGCAAAGTCAATTTCCATGGTCGGCGTAAAAATCCGAACACGAGCCGTGTTCTTTTTATTCTCAGGTGCATACACGAAGGTAACTTCGGAAAAATTAAATTCAGTAGCGATGGACTGGAGCAGATATTCTGGAATATCGTTTGCATCCGGGAAAACTGCGAGCTGGTTTCCGCCAAATGCTGTTTCGGTGAACACATCATAGACAAGGTAACGGTGCATAGTGCAGTAAACCCCTTTTTTAGAATGACATCATTCAAGAATAACTAAAAATGCGCCGGTTGTAGGGGTACAGGAACGTAGTGTTGTTCGGTAATTGTGTACTGCGCTTGACGCCGCTTGTTATCTATAGCTTCGTATGCACGTGATTTGTTAGAGTGGCTTTGCCATTGCATTCAAAGAGATTGAAATGCAGTCAGTCCAGCTATGAAGGTCTACTGTCCGGTAGTACCAGATCATTGGCTGATTGCCAGTAAAATCACATCTGAAATCGGCTAGCAGTTATCAGCCTGGAGGGAGGGCGCCGACGATGGCATTTCCAACTGTTTCTGCTGTTATCGGGGCCAGTGTCCATCCCAGGTGACCATGACCGGTGTTGTAAAAAACACCTTTGCGTTTGCCCGCACCCACTCTTGGCAGCATGTTGGGCATCATCGGGCGTAGACCCGCCCACGCAACCACATGTTCAGTATCTATGCCAGGGAAGTACGTGCGGCACCAGGCGATTAGTGGGTCTATACGATCACTGCGTATGTCCAGGTTGTGGCCGTTGAATTCTGCTGTGCCGGCTATTCGGAGCCGGTCCGCGCCTAACCGACTGGACACCACCTTGGCCTCATCATCCAACAGGCTGACCCACGGCGCCATGGCCTGGCTGGTCTCATCCTTCAGTGGCATTGTCACCGAATAGCCTTTGACGGGATAGATATTCACCCGATCCCCCAATTGCTCTGCAAAATGTCGGCTTTGTGTACCGGCACAAATAACAACCGCTGAGTGAGTGCAGCGTTCACGTAGTTCGCGGCCGTCGGCTACTCTGACGACAGGAGAGGTTCGACCCGCACTGGGTCTGAAATGCACATGCACGCCGTGGCTGTCCTGCTCCAGTTCCTCCACCTGAGCATCGTAGACAAAAGTCGCTCCCAGTCTGGAGCAAGCGTCGGCCAATCCTCTTGTATATTTGTGAATGTCGCCGGTTGAATCACTGCGCGTTAGATATCCACCAATGAATTTGCCGCTGATAGTCGGCTCTATCTCTGACATTTGATCGGGCGTCAGTGCTTCTCTAGTCAAGCCACCTTGTGTCAGTAGCTCGTTGACTCGAGTCGCATGATCGTAGTCCTTCTGGTTGGTGTACACGTGCATGATGCCGCGTGTTTCCAAATCAAAATCGATGTTCTCTTTTTCAGCCCAGGAAAACAGATGTTCCCGCGCGGCCAAAGCCAGGCGCACTGTCTCAACGGTGTTTTCTTCGTATTTGGGAATATTACGAACAAACTCTGCCATCCAGCTGAGCTTGTGCCAATCGGGTCGCGGGTTGATCAGCAGAGGGGCATCCTTTTTGAACATCCATTTCAGGCCCTTGAGAACGGTGGACATCTGTGTCCAGACTTCCGCATTGGAGGCGGATAGCTGGCCTCCATTGGCGAAAGACGTTTGCATGGCCGCATAGCGGTCACGGTCATACACAGTAACTGCGTAGCCCCGGTTTAAAAGGGCATAGGCGGTAGTGATACCGGTAATACCGGCGCCGACAACAGCAATTGATTTCACGATAATCGAGGTATGGGTTAACAGGCTGGCGCTATTCTACGTTCGTATCCAGCCGGAGTGACATCGAAGCTGCCTACGGGTAGGTAGGCCGCGTAAATTTTGATACGCGACATTATAGAGAAAATGGCAGTCTATTATTCGCACCTACGGCGGACCTTGTATTGCGGATACGTATCATTAAGCACTTTCGCGGACGGTCCGAGGCAATCCGGGAGCAAACACCCATTGGCACTTAGCCGGGTGTGTGATGTCGATTTGACGACTGAAATCGAAAATCCCCCTCAAGGCGTTAAAAAAAATATCCCTGTTCGTTAATCCAGATAAGCAGCTTCGATCCACTCAATGGGGCGTACACGCTGTTATATAAAAATTAACGGAGAACAACAATGAAAACGCCAGTCAGCTTGATGGTAATTGCAATGACAGCCACGCCCTTGATGCTGTTGGCTGTTAAATCCCACGCAGCACAATTCAGTTACGACTATCTCGAGGGATCATATTCACAATCGGAAATTGAATTCGGCAATCCCAATATTGAGGATACTGATTTCAAGGGTTACAGACTCTCAGGCAGTTTTTCTCTATCAGAGAATCTTGTTGTTGGCGGCAGCTTCGGAACGGGTGAAGCCACAACGAGAGCCAATTTTAACGCTAACACAACGGGATCGCTGGATATCTCCAGCACGGGTCCTTCACTCTTTGTCTTGTATCACGACTCGTTAAATGCTCAAGCGGAGTATTTGGTTGGAGTACAGGCAGGTCAACTTGAGATTGAAGCCGAGACAGACAACAATGTCGCGATTGATCAGTTGAGCTCTGATGAAACACTCAAAGAGGTGTTTGCCGGCGTTAGGTTTCATTTAAACGAGTCGCTTGAGCTGGAAGGCCGTATTGAATATGACCTGGATGCTGACGACGGTGAGGATGAAATCAGTTATGGCATCGAGGCCCGTCTTAACGTCGCTAGCAACACGCAAGTAGGTGTGAGATTTGAGCCGGATGATGATGGCGACACGCTGACCGTAAGCCTCCGGCAGAACTTTCCATAGCCGATGTCGGTGGATCAAATCACGAACACCATACTCAATTCCCGAGGATAATCTTATGAAGAAAATCACATCGTTAATCGTTTTGTCCACTCTCTTTGTTGCGGGATGTTCAGAGGATGACGCCATCAACTCCAATCCGACCCAGAACGATCCTGTGCTACAAACGCCAACGGTCAATCCCTTTGAGCCTGTGTCCACGCCAGTAGCACCGAATGTCCCGGTTGTTGCCAATGATGCGCCCGTTACAAACCCGCCCGTACAACAACCACCAGTTACTCAGCAACCGAACGTTCCAGCAATGACACCTCCGGTCAGCACACCAGTCACCGTGAATCCAAATAGCAATGGTATTGTTAATGGAAGCTCTGAGGCGACTGCAAGCTCGATCTGGGTTTGTGACGATATCGGCGTCGGCGCAGAGGGCGATGTATTGGTCATGGCCTTTTTTGGAGATGGGAACGGGCTTCTTTCCGATGGCAGTGACACGTTCTTGACGACGTGGACAAGCAGTGGTCCATACGTAGAGCTAACGATCAACGGACAGTATTTTGCGCGCTTTGACAATATCGCCATTGGCGCCTCTTCCGCTACATTAACGATGACCTATGTGCTAACAGACGGGTCTTCGGGTGCTCTGGACTGCGAACGTGCGAACCTGGATGGTAGTAGTGGTGGTGGTAGTAGCAGCGGTGTGAATGACACACCGATAAGTGTTACCCCGGAACCTCCAGCCAATGGTGATACCCCCGATGGATTCCAAACTACACCAGCTTCGCAGAGTCCGTTAGTTAACATGGTAGTTGGAGAAGATATCAACGATGCATGGGCCTGTTTGCTTTACGACGGCACCGAAATGGCCCTGATTTTTATGGCAGCGGGTCAAGGTGGTCTGGTTAGTCAGACTTACTCGGAGGGTATCCTGATGAGCTGGGCTATCGGTACACAAGGTGTAACTGTCTCTTTGGCCGACGGTAACCAGTTAGTCTTCAGTTCGCCGCAATTCAGTGGCAGCGACTATTTCCAGGTTGATACTGTCAATTACTTGGGACGTGATATTCCCGGAATGGCCTGTCAACGCGAAACACTTTAGCCGCTGTGAAACTATAGGAGGTAGATCAGGTCCGGGCACATGGATGTGCCCTTTTTTTTGCGCACAAACACCCCACTGATCCATAACACGATCTTTACTGAGAATGTGTTATCACTGTTCAGTGGTTTAGAATTTTTGATAAAAAATCCTGTGCACGTTCGCTTTGCGGGTTGTTAAAAAATTCGTTAGTCGGGCGATTCTCTACGATGGCACCTTCATCCATAAACACGACTCGATCTGCCACCTTTCTTGCAAATCCCATCTCATGGGTAACAACCATCATGGTCATTCCTTCGTGGGCAAGACCCACCATGACATCCAGAACCTCGTTAATCATCTCTGGATCAAGGGCTGAGGTAGGCTCGTCAAACAACATGGCGATAGGGTCCATGGCCAGAGAGCGTGCTATGGCCACGCGTTGCTGCTGCCCGCCGGATAGCTGGCTGGGATACTTGTTAATGTGATCATTCAGTCCAACACGCTCAATCAGTGCCTCAGCTCTGGCGACAGCCTCGTCACGGCTACGCTTGAGTACCTTCTCTTGAGCAAGGCAAAGATTCTCAAGTACCGACATGTGTGGATAGAGCTCGAAGTGCTGGAAAACCATACCGATGCGCGCACGCAACAACGTCAGGTTTGTCTTCTTTGCAGTGACTTCTTTGCCATCGACGTGAATTTGTCCGCTCTGGACTGGTTCGAGTCCGTTGACACACTTTATGAGTGTCGATTTTCCCGAGCCGGAAGGCCCGCAGACAACGACTACCTGGCCTTTGTTTACGGTGGCACTGCACTCCTTCAGTACCTGAAACTCACCGTACCATTTACTGACGTTTTGTAGTTCTATCACGTGGCCATCCGGGCGTTGAGGCGTCTGACATAGAGTGAGCCTGCAAAGCAGATCACAAAGTAGACTAAGGCGGCAAACAGATACATCTCCACTAATCGTCCTTCCGTACGCGCAACGATGGAAGAGGCGGTCATGAAATCACGCAAGCTGACGACAAACACCAGTGATGTATCCTGAAACAGAATGATGCCTTGTGTCACCAGTATGGGAATCATGTTGCGAAAAGCCTGTGGTAATACAATATAGCGCTGAATCTGCCAGTAGTTTAATCCCGTTGATTGTCCTGCATGGACCTGACCCTTGCGAACGCTCTGGATACCGGCGCGCATGATCTCCGAATAGTAGGCGGCCTCAAACAAGACAAAGGCTATAAGCGCAGAATAAAAACTGCCTATGGGTCGTCCGAGTGCCAGGGGTACCAGGAAGTAGAACCAGAATATAACCAGTATCAGTGGTACTGATCGTATGAGGTTAACGTAGGCGGCTGCGCTGAGTGACAGTGGTGCGAAGCCCGATAATCGGGCAAGTGCCAGAAGTGTTCCCAGAAATATACCGCCAATAATGGCTAGAAACGTTAACCACAGGCTCAACATCAAACCTTGACCCAGAAAGGGCAGGGAGGCTGTGATAACGGAAAAATCAAAATCGCTCATGGGTACGCGCTCATGCTATACATCCTTGCCAACAAAACCGGGTATGGCGGTGCGACGTTCCAATAGATGCATTAAGGCTGTGACGATAAGCGCGATGAAAACGTATATAACCGTGGCCGCCGTAAAAGCTTCAAAGCCATGAAAAGTGTATTCTGCGATTTGTTGGCTTTGAGCTGTCAGTTCCAGCAGGCCTATGGTTAACGCAAGCGATGAGTTCTTGAATACAGTCAGAAATTCCGAGGTCATGGGTGGCACAATGAGTCGGAAGGAAATAGGCAGCTGAATATAGCGGTACGACTGGAACGTACTTAGTCCAGAGGCTGTAGCTGCTGATTTTAATCCTGGTGGTACGGTTTCTATGCCTGCTCGCACCTGTTCCGCGACACGTGATGCCGTATAAAGCCCAAGGGCCACTACGGCCGTGACAAACTCAGGATTAGGCATGTCACGCTTCATCCAGCGGCCCAGGTCGTCCGGTACCATTTCCGGTACAGCAAAATACCAGATAAACATTTGCACCAGTAACGGAATGTTACGAAACAACTCCACATAGCTGGTACATATAAAGCTAATGGGGCGGTTGGGTAGTGTGCGACCTACGCCAATGATGCATCCAATAACCATGGCAATTAGCCATGCACACAAGGCAACGGATACGGTCCAGCCTAATCCGCTGATAAGCCATTGCAGGTACTCTTCTTCGAGCAGGATACTCCAGTCCCAGTTGTAGTTCATTGCCGAGGAAAACCTGTAGCAATCGAAGTATCCAGGACGGACTGCACACCGGAATCAACCGATGTGCAGATGTCCAAATAAACGAGTAGCACGTTGGCTATTCTGGCAGACCTCCAATCATGAATGCGGTTTTCAGGGTATCGTCAGCTGGAACGCCTAAAGGATCGAACCACTTGCTGTAAATATCAAGAATTTCGCCGGAGCGCATGAGTGAGGCCATGGCTTTCTTGCCAACCAGCTCAAATGCACTGTCATCACGTCGCACCATGATGGCATAGGGATCGAATGACAGGAAATCTCCAACAACTGCGAAGTCGTCAGGTGTCTTGGACTTCGAAATCAGGCCAAACAACAGGATGTGATCTGTGGAGTAGGCGTCAACACGATCAGTTTCCAGTGACAGCATACCTTCAGCATGATCTCTTACTGGCAGAATCTTTACATCAAGCCCGGCTTCTTCGATTGCTGCCTTGACTGCACGTTCGTTGGTCGTGCCTTGAGCCAGCGCGACCGCCTTGCCATCCAGGTCCGCAACAGATGCGATACCGCTGTCCTTGCGTGTAAGAATCTTGGTGCCCGTTATGAATGTGGTGGGTAGATACTCCACTTGCTCCTGGCGCGTCAGATTGTTGGTCGTTGAACCGCATTCCAGATCGATGGTGCCGTTGGCCATCAAAGCAATACGGGTTTTTGGATTCACGGGAACATACTTTACCGAAAGCTCCTTGCCAAGTTCTTCAGATACTGCGTCAACGATCTTCATGCACAAGTCGATGGAGTAACCTATGGGTTTCTGGTTTTCATCGAGATAGGCAAATGGCACGGATGATTCACGATGGCCGATGACTATTTCGCCGTTCTCGGCGATTTTGGCCAGAGTACCGCCCGCGTTGTCTTGCGCCTGGATACCCGCACTGGTTAATCCCAGTAACAGAGTGGCCGTTAGTAAATGTACCTTTATTTGCATGAATTGCTCCTGTATCAATTGAATGGGACATAGCGAACGTTCGAGCTAGGCTATTTGTACCACCTGATGACGTCCCTGTACAAGCATTGATGCTCACAGAGATGCAAAACGCTAACTAGTGGGGTACACGGCCCTGATCGTTGCGCTGTTTATGTGCGAACATGCGAATTCTGCGATGGGCCGTATCTTATTGATAATGCTGACGCCCGGTGCTGAGTTTGGAACTTTAAATTGACAGCAGCTGTTGCATATAAAAAAACAGCTCGCTGTCAATCAACCGTTTTAAAGGTCAAATGATTCGCGAGTAAGTCCGTGTGCTTCCATGAATTGCCGGATACGTTTGATGGCGGCTTCACGTCGTCTGACCACTCGTTGTAATGGCTGTTTGACGAGTTTGGCAACCTCGTTCTGAGACATACCCTGGAAGTAGTAGCAGCGTAATACAAGAACATCCATGTCATCCACCAGTGGCTCCTCGTTGAGGCTGGCTTTAAGTTTCAACAGGCGTTCAGTCGCCTGCGTTCTGATGTCATCGCTGACATTGGCAGTCCCCAGAATGAATGACAACATCAATTCAAGTTGTGCGTGATCAGTGGCGGATTCGACACTGGGGGTATCAGCGGCAATTTGTACAACGGCCTCATCATCAATGTTGGTCGTCGTGCTGGGGCGAGTACCATCGCATTCTTTTTTCTGAATCATGGTGTCTGTCAACTCGATCAGAAGTTGCTTGTGATTGGATGCTGTGTTGTCTGTTTTTTCGGGTAGTGTATTTTTATAAGCACTTTCTTTTGATTTTTTCTCGGCCATGGCAATGATCTGATCACGAGGTAGTTTCTGTAAGCACATCCACTCAAAAAGATCCTGGCCAAGTTCACTGAACTGCTGAAGCCAGGCTCGTGGTCGCGGATAACCCAATCTATTACGCTTGACTGTCACCAGTTCGTTCTTGAATACGGCGAATACCAATGCATCGCTGATATCCTGTTCTTCAGGCATGGCATTGATCTTTAGTGCCAGGTTCTGATGTGCCTCTTCAAACCATCCTTCCCAATCTCCGAAATCCCGATATCGACGAGATACAAACGATCGCAGTCTTGTCATCCAGTGCTCGGAGTAAAGCTTCTTGAGGCGATTTTCGTGGAGTGCTTTTTCAGACAAGACGGTAATTTCCAGAATCAATCATAGGTTATTGGCTGGCAGCGAGAACAGCATTGGCAATGGCGCAGAGAGCTTCAGGTGATTGCGACTTCAGCACTGGTAACACCCTGGCAAAAACCAGACTTTGCGATGTAACCGGAAGTGATTGTATCTGCGCGTAAACCGAATACTGTTCCGTCAGGAATTCAGTTTGTAAAACTGTTGCTGCTTGTTCAGCGCGAAGGTTACAGGCCGCAACGTTCATCAGGGACCATTGACCAAGAAGCTGGAGATCCTCAGCGGCTGTGCGGCAATGTGAAGGGTCAACCGCAATATTGCAGTCTAGTGATTCAGCGGGTAGCCTGGCTAACCAGTCTTGCCATGCATCGTTCAGAGGTGTTTGAATGTTCTGTGTGTCTTGCAGTTTTTCATAAAATGTCTGAATGCCTTTTTGAACGTGATATTGCTCGACTTCATTTTTTGATAATTCGTCAAACAAACCACTTAGTTGACGAGTAATGCTCCCCACCGGCGGAGCGCCAGTCAGTCCATTGCCAGTACTGATGTATGTATCAGTGCTTCGATCCAGTTGGCTTTGTAGAGACAAGCCGTCACCTGTTTGAAGTAATGGTGCAATCAGGACAGCGAGCAACACGGCAGCGAAGGCTCCACCATAAACCGGAAGAGGTTGTTGAAAAAGCGCGTGTATTGCTTGAGTGAATCTGGAAACAAGAGATTTTGTTGCTGCAGCGTTGTTGGCGACTTTTTTTGCCTCACTCTTGTTAGATGATTCAGGGCTTGTGTTCGTCAAGGGGTCTGTCACAGTTGAAGGTGACTCGTTGGCTATTCGAGCCTCCTCCTCAATCCAGCTTTCCGCCTCTGCTATATCAAGCCATTGCTGAAAATATGCCGGATCGTTGGCGACATGACTTAGCACCTCGTCTGAGCGTTTACTGTCTAAGGTTCCTTGTCGCCAGGCGGCTAGCTCCTGCCATTGTGGTACTGCGCCCTTGGCAGAATTGCCAAAAAGAGCAATCGCAGCGTAGGCAAGCATATTTTCTTCAGTTGGATTGTCGGGGTCGATGTTGGTCAAGGTATGCGTTCCTGCTGCTTCGCAGCTCACTATATCAATGCGTGCGCGTGTGTCAAAGTTCTTCAGGGATTAGGTGACGAGACAATGCGTATGGTGGAGGCGCTATAACGAATATCAGTGGTGTTCAGAGCTTTTTCAAATGCCTTTAGCGCACGGTGCGATAAGGGTATTGTCTCAAGCAAGGCCAATTCACGCAGAGGGTTTTCTAGAGAATGAGTTGTCGGCAAGGTGTAGAAAATCACGGTGTCAGTGCCCCACGGGGGGGTGACCTGTATGGTTGGTTCATCTTGTTTAGGTATTCTTTGTGATTGAAAAGCAGGCAATAAAGTGCCTCGCTCGGTGTCGTTGACCGGATAAAGGAGTGAGAGCTCACTGTTTGCATTTAATACAAATGCGACGAGACTTGCCGGTGTTTCACTTAGAACATTGAAGTGTATATGCTCTCCTGCACCCAGGCGGTTGCTTGACAATGGATGGCGAAAACTGACTTGTAAATCCCCGGCACCTTTTGCAAGGTCTTGCAACATGCGCCGTTTTAACCATTGGCGTCCAGCCAACCATCGAGCCATGGCCGCTTCATCCGTATCAATCGGCAGTTGCGTGATTAATTGTCCGTCAGATGAATACGCATTGATCTGTTGTTTTATTGGTGTGAAGTAGACATCCGGGGTAGTTGCATGGGCGACGGTATTTTTTGCTTTGGAATTGAGGCTTCGCAGCGCCAACTCAGTGCCATCGCCTAGCGTGGTTTCGATAATCAGTGCTTCCTGTAGAGCAGGCTCGGATGAGCTGTCGTAGCCTGTATCGTTCGCTAATAACAGTGATGGGATAAGAATTGTACGTCCCAGTAATTCGTTGTCGGGTGTGCTGGCTGTGGGCAGGGATACGGGTGTGTGCCCGCAGGCCTTGCACCAGGTATTGAAGAGATTCAAGGTGCGATTAAACAGTTGAATGAAGCTTAAGGAATTCGATGAATCGGGTAGTGTCGATAAGGCTCTGAGTAGTGAGTCTGTGAAACCCCCGTGTGGTTTTCCATCAAACGTTGTGACCAGTCCCGCGTCAATTTCGGCCTTGGAAAGATCAACCGCAAACTGATCCTCCGCTGCTGCGCCAAAATATACGGTGTTCTGGTAAACAAAATTTACGGCCGGGTCGATGGTGATCGAACGGGATTTTTGCGGTGTGTTGATTTTATCTCGTGAAGTAGAATTGGCCGTCTCACTACTAACTTGAAAGTAGTCGCTCAAGTCGATCTGTCGTTTTCGTGTGGGTTTGAATATTGAGACTACCTCGCGTGTGGCGTTGCCTGAAAAACAGGCGTCGAATATCACCAGCACGTTTCGATTGGTATCAAGTGCTTGCAACCTGGGTCTGATTTCAAAACGCCCGACCAGTAGTCCGTCATCAGCAGGCTGGCGCAACGACATTCGATCCAGTTTGCCCGGATCGAAATCACTGCCCACAATCACGCCAGACCCATCCGGAAGATTCAGTCGTGCACCCAGGTCTGGATCGGCCGCGCTGGTGCCGTGACCTGAGTAGTAGATGATGATGTCATCGCCTTTGTCCGTAGTGTGTTTAAGCGCATCGATGGCATTCAGGATGGCGGCCTCTGTTGCCTGGGCGTCGAGCAGAACGGTTATATCAGTGTCTTCGAATTGCCAGTTTTTTAGCAACACATCGCGTAGTGCCAGAACATCGTTGACGGGCCCTTCCAGATCCGGGATGCGTGAATCTGTGTAGTCGGACACACCAATCAATAGCGCGTGTTGTCCCGCCTGTGACATCGCTGATGCCAACAAAGTGGTAAGACAGAACAACATTACGGTATGTCGGCGCATGTTCATGATTCAAAAGTCTATGACACAGTTTGACCAAAGGTAGATACCGTCGCCGCGGTAGTGACGACGGATAACAAGGTTACTACGGAGCTGATTGCACTTCAGTAAATGAATAGTGGCCAGTTCGCTCATCATATTAGTTCTGGTTTCGGGCCCTGGAGAGGCGTAACGCCGTGAAAAAGACCAATACAATCAAAATCCAATAGCCGCTAGCGCCGCCACCGGATGATCGCACCAGCGGATTGGCGACCAGGCCGTTGCTGGAGTTGGGCTGGGATGCGGGTATTGCTAAGGGAGACAGCCCTGGTTGTGGGTCATCCTGTTGTGGTTGTGGTTGTGGTTGTGGTTGTGGTTGTGGTTGTGGTTGTCCAGTGCTGGTGATACCGGTGTTCTGATATATCCAGTCTGTATAGGCTGCGACTCTGACATACACACCTGGCGCATCAGCCTCGGCACATCCGTGCCCCCAGCTCGTGATACCGGTTATCAAGGTCGCTCCCGGATTATTCCTGTCGTAGCGATAGAGTGGACCTCCGGAATCACCCTGGCAGGAATCGACTCCGCCGGCGGGTCTTCCCGCGCAGAGATTGCGTGAATCAACTTGTTGGAAGTAGCGAGGAAACAGCGTCCCACATTCATCGCCCGGGATCATTTTTACAAGAGCTCCCTGCAGTTTTGTTGGAAACAACTGCTGCTCGGTATTGCTACCCATATTCAATGCCCCCCAGCCAGCAATGAGAGCTTCGTCATTGAGCGTTATATTCTGCGTATCCAGCGAGGCGGGATTGACCAGTGAGTCGTATTGCAACTCCAGAAGCGCTATATCATTGGCCTGTGAGCGAGCGTCGTACTGTTGATGCAAGACCACGCGTGTGACTCCAATCGGCTGATTTACCGGTTCGTTCAAATCGGTTGAACCCATCAAAATACTGATGTCACTGGCAGGTGTCACACCATTGGGTTGTATCAGGCAGTGGGCTGCGGTTATGACCCAGCGCGCCGCGATAACAGTACCGCCGCAGAATTGCGACTGAAAATAGGAACCGGTCTGTGACAATGTGTTGTTGTTGATCAAAGCGATCGTTGCTGGCGCAGAGCCAATATCCATGGTGACTCCGCCAACGATGCGTGCATTTTCTGAATTCGCCGATTCGCCTTGTGCAAAAGCACCGCCAGCCAGAGTCGCCAGACAAATTGTCAAGCCGATGTTTTTTGCGATATTTTTCATGTTGTGTTTTCCTGAAAAGAGTAAAGCGTGATGTGTGGCAAGGATTGCCTGTACCGTGTTTAACGGACGGGACGTTTTTTCTTGACAGGTGCGATTGAAAGAATTGGCAACGTGTATTATTGAGACATGAGGTTCTGTTAGCCCGGAGCACCGGGAATCACCCCGTTTAAGGACGAAATTTCTCCATGAGTCATACAGTTAGAGGGTTGCTGGTCATTGCCAGCGCGCTATTCAGCACATCAGCGTTATCTCAGGACCTGTTCAGCTCTACAAATTCCACGGTTCATAGCTACAACTATCTGGAAGTGCAATACCTGACTGATATGGATGCTTCGCCGCCCGTGCTAGCCGCTCTGCTGCTGGATATTTCAGATAATTGGTCGTTCAAGGCGGAGTATTTAAATCAGGAATACGACGACCTGGCCAGTGAGTTCGATTTCGTTGACAACTCGGTCGTCGTTACCGCCTCCGCACAGGTTCTTTCTGCGGGTGGTCTTTATCATCACCCGTTTTCTCGTATGGCCCAATCAGACTGGATCGCCGGTTTTATGCTGGGTCGTACAGAGGTGTCGGTCGAAATTCCATCAATCAATTTTTCCGGCGAAGCCGACCAGAGCTTTCAGGAATTTTATGCCGGTATACGGCGCACTTTTACACCGAAGCTGGAAGGCGAGGCAACGATCAATCTGTACCGTGACTCTGACACCACTGATACCACCTATGACGTAAAGGTTGTCTATCGAGCGTTCGAAGCCTTTGATGTGGCAGTAGCTGGAAATGAGCTTGGCGGTGCAGACATCATTGGTATCGGTTTGCGATATACCTGGTAGGAACATAGTAATTTGCGATACTCGTCAGCCGGATTAATCCTGGAGTGCTGCGGGTTTTAGCGGGAGCTGCGTCTGATAACCAGTCTAAATCCTGTCATTGAAGCACGGTTGCTAGCGCCAGCTTTGCTTCGCGTGCTTAAGCGGGCTCGGGTGGCATCACTCTCCCAGCCACCGCCTCTCAACACGCGTGGATCGTCAGCTGAGATGCCCTGATTGGGGCTGCCATTTAAAGGGACTCCTGAAAAATTATCTGACCAAACATCAGCCACCCACTCCCAGACGTTACCTTGCATGTCATACAGTCCAAAACTGTTGGCCTGATAGGAGGCGACCGGGGCACTGAACCAGTAATTGTCGGTGCAATTGACCCGATTAGCCCATTTTGAGCCGGAAGGAGATTCGCTGGTATCTGCTATGTTGGCAATAGAGCACAGCTCGCGTGCCGAGCCAGCCTTACCGAACTTGCCTTGCGATGCTGCGCGGGCCGCCAGTTCCCATTCGGACTCACTGGGAAGCGCATAGGCTTTGCCCGTGCGTTTTGATAACCATTGAGCGTAACTATTGGCGTCATTCCAGCTTATGCAGGTAACCGGATGTTCAGGCGTTTGCCGATACCCGGGATTACGCCAGTTTTTTGTTCGATCCCATGCCCATTTGGCTTCTGAACGACTGATGCCGCCGCTGTCGGACCAGACAAAACACCCCGCGTTTGCGCCAGAATTTTTCTCGGCATCGGTCACGTAGCCGGTGTTCGTAATGAAGCTGTCGAACTGGCCTACTGATATCTCGGTGGCGGAAATGAAGTACGGCTGAATGCTCACCGTATGTGCCGGTTTCTCATAGGGTTCACACAGATTATCTCTAGTGGTACATCCCATCGTGTAAGAGCCACCTGTAATGGCAATCATTTCAGGCTCGGCTATCACTTTTTCATTTAGCGTGATGTTTAGTGCGGTTGTTTCGTCCTTCAGTGAGATGTTCTCGCGATAGGAGTCGTATCCTTTGCGGGTGATGTAGATATCGTATTCTCGAGATTTATCCAGCAGAATGCCAGGCTTGTATTTTTCAATGATATTCATGATGCGAACGCGCGCATCGGATGGGGTCACATCGACCGTCAGTGCCGACAGGCCGGCCTGTTGCAGAGTCTGAGGTTTGCTTTGTTCAGGGGTGCTCTGGATGATCTTTGATTTTCCGGAGTTATCCGCAGGGGGTTGGGGTCTTATCTGGGCAGGTTTGTCCAGATAAGCGAGCGTTATGGTTTCTGTTTCTGTTTCTGTTTCTGTTTCTGTTTCTGTTTCTGTTTCTGTTTCTGTTTCTGTTTCTGTTTCTGTTTCTGTTTCTGTTTCTGTTTCTGTTTCTGTTTCTGTTTCTGTTTCTGTTTCTGGCGTTTCTGAAGATTCAATGGGTGCTGGTAGAGACGCTATTTCATTTTGATCCACTGTTGCGTCCAGCTGTTGATTCTTGCGAGCCTGGGGTTTTGATTCGGCTGTGGGAGAGGGTGTATCGCTTTTCCGCAGTGCTGTTGTCTCAGTCTCTGAATTACCGGTTGTACGCACGCCAGAATCGGAAACAGCGGCGATAGAATCGCCAGGTGGGGGTGGGGCGCTGCTGACGCCTGTATCCGGTGGTGTTTCGGGCTTTTTGCTGAAGTAATAGTCTTTGAGTAAGGAGCTGCTTTCCCAAGGAACTTGAAGCCCATTGGTCGCCTCAACGACGGCTGCTCGTGTGCGTCTGATTGTTTGAGTCAGACTCAGGCCGCTTGTACGCAACTGATCCAGCAAAGCGCCGGTGAACACGCCATTCCTGCCATCACCGTCTGCTGCCACAGCGCCCGGTGCCGTAGCGTAAACAACCAGTGAGCCAATGGGTGCTTCGACCCTGGCCAGTCCGCGGTTGGTGCTGCGAAAACGTCCGGGAAAAGGATTGTTGCGGCATGCATCCAGAATGATCAGGTTAAGTGCATTGCCTGCCGACTCCATTTTCGCCAGCACGCTGCCAACGTCGATGGATTCGTAAGGAACCTCGTCCTCTTCCTCCATCGGGGTGTTTATCGGGATAAGGTAGTTGCGATTGTCAATTTGCATGCCGTGTCCGGCGTAATAGAACAAGCCAACGCCACGGTGTTTTTTTAGTTCCCGGCCGAATTCGCGGATGGCACGTCCCATTTCCCGGCGGTCCGCATCGATGCGAAGGATGACTGTGAAGCCCAGATCCTCAAGGACAGATGCCATGTCGTTGGCATCGTTTTCCGGATTGTTCAATGGTGAATCGGCATAGCCACTATTGCCGATAACCAGAGCCAGCCGGCTCTCCTGTGCGGCAACGCCAAACGGCAACAGCAGGAACAGCCATAGACACAACAATTTGTCAGGTCCAAACTTCATTTTGGCCTAGGGTAGTCCGTAGAATTGCATGGCAAGTGGCTCTCGTGTTAGGAGACGCATCGCACTGACGGGTCGAGTCCGCGAACGATGCCTTTGTTACACAGACTAACGCACCGCGGCAGAAATTTTAACGCTGATGGGCGAAATTCCTGTCCAGCGGTTCCTGAAATGCACAATTTGTCGTGCAAAGCCCCTGAACGTCATCAACCTGCCGGGCAAAAAACACCAGTGTCATGGAAACATGACTCAACCGATGGTGCATGGTTCTGTCATCGATTGAACACACTTATCGCGTTGTGGTTGCCTGGTTGAGCTCCGGAGACACTATGCCTTCTGGGCCGGCGATTGCTTTGGGTTGTTTTCGGTTTGTTCATGCAGCCACTGACAGACACAGTCGAGCAAGCGCCTGTCGACATCCTCCAGGGACAGCATTAAGTAATGTTGTACCGAGGGCCTTTCAGAGTCTGGTCGCAGAATGTGAGTCAGATCTGTCAACACGTGGCTTTGCACAGGCTTTGTGAGCAGGGTTGCTATTTTGTCGACATCACCCGGCAGGCATTGCAAGTCTTTCTCGCCTCCGATAATTAAGGAAGGCACGTCGACTTTGCTATGAATGGCGCTTGCATCGAGGTTGATCATTTCGCGAATCCACTTTGCATTGATAACCTGCTTTCTGATTTTCAGCGTGTCCCTGCGAGATTTGATTATTTTTTGAATCAGCTTTTTCTGCTTGGCAATCTGGTCTCCGCTCAGCCTTAGAAAAAAGCGGATCAGCTTGCCTCTAAATCCTTCCAGCTCATCAATATCACGTAAACCGTTCTCCGCTTGTCGCCTGATGATATTTCCAAAGTTTTCCACGAACGGGGTAAGTAATATCTGACCTTGTATGCAGTCATTAGAGGCACATAGTTGAGGGGCTATCAGACTACCTTCACCATGTCCCAGTACAAAGACCGGGGTGCCGGAAACGGCTGAGCGTTTATTGAGATAGTCGAGCCAGGCCTGTGCATCGTTAACCAGATCCGAGTGACCGGCGGAATCGAACTTGCCCTTGCTTAACCCACAACCTCGTTTGTCGTAGCGTAAGCAGGCGAATCCCTGTGTAGCCAGGTAGTTGCTGATGTCGTTAAAAATATTGAGCTGAACCTGAAGTGAGTTCTGATTTCGATCAAGTGGCCCACTATCGGAGAGTAACAATACAGCGGCCACCGCAGTTCGATTCTCATCATCATCCGGAAAAGCGTTGCTATCGGGCAAAGTCAGTGTCCCTTGTAGCTTGTTGCCATCGTTGGCAAGTTCGATGGGTAATTCGTTTTCTGAATGCTCAGTCATAAAAACAGGTTCATTGATGCTGGGATATCCCTCTGAATCGGGACAGGACGATGATAGCAGTGCAACTCGGTAACGAGGGATGGTGACAAGGTGCTGGTTTGGTGGATTGGGGGAAATAAGGTGTAAGAGTCTAAGCGTGGAGAGTTATAAGCGTTAGCACTCATGTCGGTGTAGTGCTAACAACACAGGCTGAAAATCACGAAGCATACTCCTGATGGGTAAAGTGACTTCGAAACAGGTCGCTAGGTTGTTAAGTGGTAGAGAAATACAGGAGATAGCATTATGCTGGACGACGCTGTTGAAACCCTCATTGAGCCCACCACCAGCCTACAGTTCTTTTTTAAGGAACGGATAGAAAGCGCTGTAGAGAAACACAGCATTAATGGTAACGAAGATACGCTGTGGTATCTCACTCAGCTATTGTGCAATTATTCGCGAACCAGTTCGTTTCTTGACAGTAACGGTACGCGAGCTGCATTGACACCATTGGCAGAGTACTACCGACAAGCCATCGAATCGGTGTCAGCGTATGAGCGTCGTCAGTTACTCCAACGTCTGGGTGATGTTGCCATGGTGGTCTCAGGCTTGTTCTCCGGCGCTTTGAACCGCAAGGCTGTGGGTGTGGACTATTACATATCCATGGGTGAGGCAGCCTATTCCACGCTTGCTGATGAGTCGCCCCATTCTTCCAGAGAACGCTCTTTGCAGGGCATTTTCGAAGCTCTGGCCAATGATTTCAGCGATTACGTTGTTGCATTGTCAGAAGTGCCGGTCAAACCGGACGAGCCCAAGGATCTCATGACTCTCATTGATGATTGGCAGGTTAACAAGCATCCCACCGTTGCACGTAAACTTCGTTCGCAAGGAGTAGTTTTGCTCGAAGGCTACACGCAAGGCGGCTCCACGGTACATCACTGAAGCCTGCACATGAGCTTGCTACTGGCAGATCTTCAAAACAGGATCGAGTCCCGCTACGATCTGGAAATACCGTACTGTATAGAGCACTTCGTATCGTGTGACAGAGCGGTTGCCGACAGGCTGGCCGACGAACAGGCCTGTCATGGTCGGCAAAGGCCACCTGTTGATGAAGAGGTGGTTTTCATTCATCAGCAGGAAGATTCACTGGAATTTACTGTGTATGTGGATGAGCAGCTGCTGGCAACCGTGGGGGAATCTCAATCTGATCTTGATGGTTTTTGCACGGTCGTCGAGGGTGCCAGTCACGCGGTCTGTCTTTTGTGGCATGCGCACTATGACCGGCAGATTCGTCCTATTGATCTTGAGTTACAGGCCGAAATTGATAAGTACGTGATTCTGGCCGAGGGTAGTAGCTGTACTGTGGAGCGCCGGGAATTGCATCGTCGCCTGTTTGCCAACAGTAGCCTGATGCCGGCACAGGGTACCCCCTTGCATGACAGGTACCGGACCGCGAGTCAGCTTGCATCACGATACTGTCATTGGCTGAACCTGCGTTTCATTGAGGTGGATGATCAGATAGCGCTGCAGCAGGAGCTTGCCCGGTTTTACCGGTTATCGGGACGTGCTAAATTTGATCGGATACGGCGACTGCACTAAGGGTATTGTGCCCGCTTCGGCGTGAATATTGATCTAAATTTCGCCAGTTAATGCCGTGGCGCTAGCAATGCCGGGCAAGCAGCGTTACTCTTGCGCGCAACCCTTTTCTTGAGTCGTTGATGGCCTGTCAGTCCCTAACAGTTCTTTTCGCTGATTTAACGGATAGTACCCGTTTGTATCAGACGCAAGGGGATGTCAGGGCGCACAAAACCGTCAGCCAATCGCTGCAATGCATGAAGCGGGCTATTGAGAAAAACGGGGGTAAGCTGCTGAGGACCGTTGGCGATGCTGCACTAGCCAGTTTTGAAAATACCGATGCGGCTTGTTCGGCAGCGATCGAAATCCAGCAAGGGCACACGGCTTTGGGTCTGTCTGTGCGTGTCGGTTTTCATGTCGGGGAGGTTATCTCTGACTCGGGCGATGTTTATGGCAACGCTGTGAACCTGGCAGCCAGAGTGGCAGGTTTCGCTGAAGCTAACGAAATCTGTATTACTGACGTGGCCGTTGCAAAACTGTCGCTGACACACCGGACCAATACCCACTATCTGGACAGTGTCATGTTAAAGGGTGTGGCTGAACCGATGCCTGTATTTCGCGTGCATTGGCAAACCGATAGCGCCCATACTGTCATTGTCACCGAAGTGCCGGGCGAACAACGAAATGTCAGTAATAGTGTTTTAATTATCGATGTAGACGGCCAGAAAAGAATCGTGGATAACAATCAGCCGTTGATTAGTTTCGGGCGTGCACCTGAGAATGATGTCGTGATAGATTTTGAATCCGCCTCACGCAATCATGCCACCATTGAGCTGATACGCGGTCGCTACGTACTAAGCGATTCAAGCACCAATGGTACCTATTTACTGAAGCATGGGGCAGATCCTGAATTTGTCAGGCGAGCATCCGTATCGCTGGATCATCATGGTGTTATCGGACTTGGGTTCGATCCCGAAGACTCATCCTCTCATCTTATAAAATATCGTATTGTCAGTAGTACCAAAGCATGAACAAAACCGAGATTACCGGTGTTATCAGGGGCGCTGGTTGTGTTTATCCATCAAACTACATTTGAGCACTGAGTAAGCCATGCCAAGTTTTGATATTGTGCTTAATGCGTTTATTACCTTGTTTGTCACGATAGATCCGGTAGGCAATGCCCCGCTTTTTCTAGGCTTGACTGCTGGAATGAGTGTTGCGGACAGGCGTTCGACAGCAATGAGAGGTGTTTTGATTGCGTTTGCCATCCTTTCATTGTTTGCCATCACTGGTACGTCGATTCTCGATGGCATGGGGATAACGATAGATGCGTTCAGAGTCGCTGGCGGTCTGCTGTTGTTCTATACTGCATTTGAAATGATCTATGCTCAGCGTCAGGAGAGAAAGGCGCAGACATCAGAGGCGGCAATGAAGAGTCAAGTCGCCAACCTCGCTGTTTTCCCGCTAGCCATACCGTTGATTGCTGGTCCCGGCGCAATCTCGGCAACGATATTATTATCTTCTGAGGTATCCGCGGCTAGCAGTGGTAGTCACTGGCTGGGTGTCATGGTTCTGTTGCTGGTTCTGTTTGTTTTGCTTGCATTAACCTACGTTGTTCTATTCAGCGCAGAGTATGTCGACAAGTATCTGGGTGATACGGGACGCCTTGTGTTAACGCGTCTGTTGGGTGTCTTGTTGGCAGCGCTATCTGTTCAGTACGTTGCTGATGGCGCGGTTCAGCTATTTGCCTAGTCATAATGAGGTGGCTGGTGTAAAGCTATTGTTAATATGACGGGGCGTGAATGACACGCCTGCTTTTAGTGTTGAGTAAGCCTACCGTTAACCGGGCGCAGATAACACAGCCGTTGCCCCTGTTCTCTATCCATCGAATAAACTAAGGTGAGCAGACATCCTGCGCGCATGAGTGACGTTATTCTGTCACTTCGGCTTTACGTGTGTTACAAGGCTGAAAGCTATGGTAGCGGCAATAATCTTAACTGACCCGATATCGTCCATTGCGCCCCGTAACACGTTATTGTGATCGGCCCGGCCTTTAAGTGAGCTGGGGCTGGAATTGAATTCGCAATGCGCAACGATCATGGTCATGGTCATGGTCATGGTCATGCGCTTGTGCATCGTGATTAGTGAAAGGGAAGAATTGAATGAGATACGTCGAATCCGCAGGTAATAAGTCTCTTTATTTGCTTGCAAAAAATCTTCTGCTGGCTGCTTCGACGATAACGCTGGCAGGCTGCGGTTCAATGGGCGCGATCATGGAGAAGATGCCCTGGCATTCATCCGACCCAGTGGATTACTCACTGATATCCACCAATCTGGTTGATGCAATGTCGCAATACCCTGTGCTCGGTCCATCATTGTCAACCATTCAGGTGATAAAACCGGATAGCCAATTCGCGCAACAAGTTCATGAAAAACTGACAGAGCGTGGATTTAAACTTGAAAGAGTTGCAAAGACGCGAGGTGCCAACGGCGTCAGTGCAACGGTACATCGAGACGATGTTGATTCCATCCGCTCAGCGCCGTTATATGTGTTGTCCGTTGGTGGCATTTCTGCCGAACGTCGGTTCGATAGTGTTGATGGTAAAACCATCCCGCTAAGTGAATTGGTTTTCCGAGGTGTTAATCAACGTGACGTTACGCTAAATGATGCCGAGCTTTTCGGTGAAGTTGACAGCAATTTCAGCACAGTAGCTTTCATACCGGAAGAGGCGGCCGATATAGCAGCCGTGTTAAGACCTTCAGCGGAGAAGTTGCCTAGTTCATCCGTCAACAATGACGGCAGGCAAGCCTTTGTAAAAAAGAATATTTACGACACCATGACATCCAACTTCAGTGGCTTGTATAGCGAGTATGAAGATGTCGAGCAAAAAATTCTGGTGTTTCCTAACGACTCACTGCGACTTGGTGAAACCAACAAGAAAATCATTGAGGACTATGTAGAGATGATAGACACATCGACGGATGTGTTGTCAGTGATTGGCTGTAGCCACGGTACAACCGAGATTAACAATGGTAATTCGCTGTTAGCGCTGGGCAGGGCCAACCGTGTGAAGGAGGCTTTCTTGTTTTCCGGTGTTGAGCATGACATGGTGCTGGAAGAAGGTTGCTGGGCGCCAGAGACTTTTAACGGTGTCATGCCTGACCGGGGAGTGGTGTTGACTCTCAAGCGACGCAAACCGTCGTAGATCAAAAACTTAAAAATATCGGTGCACACCACTATTTAAAAAACGCTTGGTAACGTTGGCTTGTATAGCATCGTTGATTCTGCAAGGTAACCAACGCCGGGAAATCAGATTCAGTGAATACATCAAAAGTATCTAGTAATACTGTCAGGACAATCCTGCTGGCTCTAAGCTGTTGTGTTGGCGGTGGGCTCGCACATGCTGAGGATGTTCTGCCCTCTGAGGTCCAGAGTGATGCCAACATCAGTGTTTGGGTAGACAACGCATCGCTGGATTTTTTCGTCTCACAGCTTGCTTTGATTACCGGACGAGATGCTGCCATCCAAGGTGAGCTTCAGGGTCAGATCTCCGGACGCTTTAATGGTTCTATGGTTGACACCTTGAAGACAGTTGAGGATCAGTTTCCTGTTCTATTCGATCTGGATGACAAGGTATTGGGCGTGGTTGCCGAAACCGGACGCAGCAGTGCATCCATTGCCTTGGGCAAAGCGACTCTGGATGATCAGATGAAGGCCTCACTGCTCAATGATTTGTTGCCCGGAAACGAACTGGATATTAATGATGATGAAGTCACTATCAGTGGACATCCTTCGTTTGTCAGTCGCCTTGCAAAAGAGCTGATTTCGGTTGTGGCACGCTCGGAACCAAAAGTTGCGCAACAAATCTCGGTTGCCACAGAGGGTATGGAGCCATCGGTGAGTGCGTTGCAAACGGTTGATTCTGTCCTCGACGCCGAGGTGAAACCCCTGGAAACCGTCATCGATTCAGCAGCTCAGGCGATTCTCGATGATGCCATTAAAGAAATTGAGGCCAGCAAGGCTTCCGAGACGGTTTCTATCGCTGAATCCAGCCCAAAGCAAATACGATGGGTCACTGATATTCCAGGTTATGAGACGTTTTAGCCAGGATTTTTCTTAGGTAATTTCAGCCCGTCATCTCGTTGAGTCGAGCAATCCTGTCAAACAATAGTTTTTTGCGAGCGCATGCCATGAACGATGAAATCAATGCAACAGAAAACGAGGCCGAGAACCGCGAAGTCTGGCCGCGCAGCCTCAACAAAATACTTGTTGGTCTAGGTGTTCTGGCTTTCGGTCTTGTCATTGCAGATCGTTTGGTTGATACATTCCGTGCAGGCGATATGCCCGACGTCGTTCAAATAGCCGATGTGCAGGATGTTCCGGTTCTGGCAACTGATGATGAGGCCGTGAAAATTGAACGTGCAAATTCTGAATCGGAAGCGGCGACTGTGGTTAAGAATGAAGAGGTGTTGGTACCCGGGAATGAGGTAGATACCTTCGTAAAAGCGCTTGATGTTGAAGAGGTTTTCGGGAGCCGACTGGTATTCGTTTCGGCATCGCAACCTATGTACGTGGTTACCGGTGATGAGCGGCGGATTGGTCTTGGTGAGTCTATCGATGGGCAAACCGTACTCGCTGGCATTTCGGATCAGCAATTGTTGATCGAGAAGGACGGATACACCGTGAAAGTGAGCTTGCCAGAGCCCGACGCGAAATAGTGCAAGCCTTGTAGAAACCTGGCAAGACTGCGCCGTGACATGCGGCGGGTTTTACACCTGTTGGTTCCCCATGCCCTTGGTCAACAGTTGTTTACAATTCTGTCACAACCTCGTAACTGTGCGAAGGTATAGTCTACAACCGTCCTCGCTAAGGCCAAGGGTCAGCTGATCGCACTGAGCGCAGTGTTTCCTGCTCGCCACAATGACTCCTGAGCCGGCCGTTACGCTTGACGAACGTACAGTGGCAACCTCACCTTCAGGTAGAGAAAATGAATATTGTCAGTTTCGTAGCGCATGCATTTATGTCAGGAAGAACATTACTTGCTGCCTTCGTTGTCTTCAGCGTATTAGGCCTTTCAGCATGTTCTGGAGGTGATGAGGCGACAACATTTGTACCGTTTGTTGATCCCAATGATGTTGTTCCACCCCCTTCTCCTGACAACATGTCTGTCTTTCTGCGCGAGAATATGGATTACGGAACCCTGCTTCGATTGATTGAAGATGCTGATCTTGCTGACGCTTTACAAGGTGACAATGCAGGCGTCGGCTGGACCCTGTTTGCAGCGACTGACGGTGCGTTTGGTGATGAAGAATTTGAATTGATGAGTGCTGAGCAAAAAATTGATCTGGTCAAACTGCATCTGTATTCCGGACGGTTAGCGTTTTCTGATCTGATGCCGGGGATGTTGCCAATGACTATGGGTAGTATCGCTATTCAACAGAATGACGATGGAACCTTAAGTGTGGGAGGTGCGCGCGTTGTTGCCAGGGATCGGGTAGTAAGCAACGGCGTCATTCACTTTGTTAATCTGGTTCTTAGCCCGGCTCAGTAGTGCCTGGAGTTAACTTGATTTAACTGCTCCACGGGCCATAGCAGAGTTATGGAGCCAAGGTGCTTGTGTGCTCGAATCTGGTGTTAACGGATTGCGCACGGCTGCCTGGTCGCTAACCCGGGCCGAGTTTTGCAAGTGCTTCTAGTCAACGGCCCCAAAAGGTCAGGAGACGAGAAGTCATGCTATTGAAATCTATCAGTGCTATTTGCTGCGCTATGGCGCTTTCAGGCTGCATTGTTGGTACAGCGGTAGGGATTGCAACCGATGTAGTTGTCGGAACGGTGGATATTGCTACTGACGTGGTGGAAACCGCCGTGGATGTTGTGGTGCCCGACAAGAAAAAGCCATGAGACTGGTCGTCAGGGGCTTTGTACGTCTTTGTTGGTTCGGAAAAAGAAGCGGTAATAAAAAAGGCCAGCAATAGCCGGCCTTTTGTTATCTACATAGCGAGATGCAGATTTCAAACAGAGAGAGAAAAACTCCCTCTTTGATGATACGTTTAATGCTTAGTTGAACGTCATGCGTGTTGCCGTGATTTCAATCTCAACGCGACGGTTCTGTTGTCGGCCTTCGGCAGTATCGTTGCTGGCGATCGGTGAAGTTTCGCCCATACCTGATACGTCGATTTTGGCATCCGGGTACTGAGTGCTGATCTCTGCTGCGACAGTTGCAGCTCGCTGCTCTGACAGTGCCTGGTTGTACTCGTCGCTACCACGGCTGTCAGTGTGGCCAACGATACTGATTCCCGTGATTCCCTTGTACTCGGCCAGAGCGCCAAACAGGCTACTCATCACGCCACGTCCATCCGCGTTCAAGGTCGCCGAGTTTGTGTCAAACAAAGCCATTTCGCTGAAGTCACGTGTATCGATTTTGGCGACCTGAGCGGGTGCTGCCGGGGCTGCGGGCGCTTCTTCTACAGCGGCCGCTACCTCTTCTTCAACGTCATCATCTATACCAGCACACTTGTTGATAACGTTGTCGTCGCTGAATGTTCCGGTCTGCAGGCACTCACCAAGCCCTGTTTTCAGGACCATGCCGCCCGTGTTGACATAGCCGTCGCCAGAGGATTCGACACTACCTTCGACAACTGTCTGGGCAGAAACGCCAAGGGAGGCTAGTGCTAGACATGCACCCATTGCGAGAGCGGTACGAGTATTCATGAGGGTTCTCCTAGGTAGTAGGGATTAATTGCGTAGTATAGATTGGGCTTGGATGTTGCGTTGCTGCCGCGATGAGGTTTCATAACAGAAACAGGGCAGAACCGGCAATGTAATTTTTAAGATAGCCGGCCTGCCCAGGGGTAAAGCTAAGGGGTATTACTCAGTGATACTTTTCGCAGTCACTTGCACTTCTACGCGACGGTTAAGCGCACGACCTTCTCTTGTGGAGTTTGTGGCAACCGGAGTTGATTCACCCAGTCCGCGACTGCTAACCGAAGCGCTTGGGAAAGCGGCTTTCAGATAGGCTTCGACAGCTGCTGCACGACCTTCTGACAATTGCTGGTTGTAGCCTTCCTCGCCCAGAGAGTCAGTGTGACCTGTAACTTCGATCGCTGAGATTTCCTGATACTTTTCCAGTTCTGAGACGAGTTCTGCCAGTGCCTGTTGGCTCGCGGCAGTCAATTCAGCAGAATTGGAAGCGAAAAGTGCTTCGCCACCCAGAGTGGCTGTTGTAACGATAGGCTCTTTCGCGACAGGTTCTGGAGCAGGTGCTGGTTCCGGGGCTGGCGCGGCTTCAACTTCTTCTTCTACCTCAGCGCTCTCTTCGATTCCTTCGCAGGCGTTGACCTGGTTTTCTTCACTAAAACCACCAAGCTTGAGACAGTCGCCCCCACCGGTACGGATAGCGTTACCGCCTGCATTGATGTATCCGCTATTTCCAGCAGGAATCTCGATAGTGCCGGGTAGGGCCACTTCGTGTGCGTTGACTATGCTGCTGCCTATTAGTAAGGCCGCGATTGAACTGAGTGTGCAGATTTTTCTATTCATGCTAGCTCCCACTAGTTGACATTGATTCTAAAAAACTTGTAACTGATAGATCTCCGCGCACGCTGGGCAAGCACGGAAGAGTTCAAAACTCCAACAAAATCTGCGGACGATCACTCAAGCCTTGCTGTTACCAGCGGGACTGTTGCTCTTTGCCTGCAACTTTGTTGTATTTTTGTGTTGTATAGCGCCTAATCCCCTGATTGTAAACTTAATACACGCAATTAATGTGTGAAAAAAACAACAACCAGTCGAACGTCACCGCTGTTACCGCAAAAGGAGTGTAGGCTATACAACACAAACCATAAGCAAAAGGAGCTTGCTGATGCGTAATTATCACCCAGATTGGGTGAACTGGGCCTTGAAAGCCCCGAAGTGCCTGACTATTGGCACATACTGCGCACTGTGCGCTCAATCTTCCACACTCGAAGTAGACCTTTGTACCAGTTGCTTGCGATTGTTCAAAGCGCGTCTCCATACAGATCGTTCGCGTCGGACAACCGTCGTTTGTCTTGGGTGCGGCCTTGAACAGTTTAGTCAGGCCACCAGAATTGAGCATCAGCACACATCACTCACATGCGCAGGATCTAAGGGTAATGATGAAAATTCTCCTTCGTTGCATTCGTCAGGCAACTACTGCGCCGATTGCGCATTGGGGGCCGAACAATATTTAACGCAAATAATTGCACCCTATCGATATGCTTTTCCCGTCGACAGGCTTATAAAACGAATAAAGTATCGTGAAGATCGGCAGCTGACACGTGTACTGGGTACCTTGTTGGCAGAGGCTGTAAGGCAGAATAATGCGGTTTCTCTGCCGGAAATGCTGTTGCCGATGCCTTTGCATGCGAGCCGGCTTCGGCGCCGGGGATTCAATCAGGCTATGGACCTTGCCCTTTGGTGTGGTAAGAGTCTTGGTATACGCGTTGAGAAATGCCGGGTCAGCAGAATAGTGGATACCGGGTCTCTGGCTGGTCTGAATCGACAGGAGCGGCAGCTTCTTATACTTGGTGCCTTTCGCGCTGACAGTGCGCTCGTGGGTAAGCGGGTGGCGATTATTGACGATGTGTTAACCACCGGTGCAAGTGCCCGAGAATTAGCGCGAGAAATTTATGACAGTGGTGCAGAATCGGTAGAGCTCTGGGTGTTGGCTCGAACGTCCAGTCGTCGCGAAGGTGCAGACGAAATCTGAGCACTCAGCATGCGTCTGACGGGTTCGGGTAACGCTGTGAGATTATCGTTCGGTAAGTCCGCCCACAAATTTTGATAATCCTTGCGCAAAAGGTTAGCTTGCTCTGACAGGGATGTAAGCGACTGAGTCACTTGAGTTTCTGATTGTTGCAGCATATCTCTGGTACCCGTTATCAGTCCCTGGTGCGCTGCCTGTTGTTGAGAGGGCTGCAGTTTTGTATGCAGCAAAGCGGGCAATAACCAGCTTATACCCAGCAGCAGCGCGCTATTAACAGCGAAGTTGCTGCCAAGGTATGCCCCAGGATCACTACTGCCGTCGGCGAACCCGGAAATGACCCTGATACTGATCCACACAAGCGAGGCAAGTGGCAGAAGAATGCAAAGCAGGCCCATAAGGGAATAGAGTTTTCGTTGCCAGGGTTTGCCTGGGTTAAGCAGCGATTGGTTCAGCGCATCTTCCACGGTTTGCCGGGTATTGGAAAGCACCAGCTCGTGCGGGTCATGAGTCGCTTTTCGGATGGCTGCAAGCGGTAATGCGTGCTCATAAGCCTGCTGATTGAGAAAATGTTCAAGTCCGGTGTCTAGACGCTCCCTGAGTGATTGGGTCAGTGCGTTTAATGTTTTCTTATCAGCGCTGGAACTCTGGCTATTGCGCCCCAATAAACGAAGCCAGAAAGGCGTCTCATTAACGTGCTCTTGCGCATGCATTTGTATTGGCCACTGCAGAGCGTCAACAAGCTCTGGATGCTGATCCGCACAATAAGTTTTCCATTGAGTGACCATAGTTCCAAGCTTTGCCTCATCTGCCAGTGGATCTAACCAGGCGTCGCTGAGAGCTTTAAGACTTCGCAGGCGAGCGACAATGCCATATTTCTGCAGATGATCGACTATTTGCTGGTCGGAGAGTGTCAGTAGATTTTGTCGCAGTGCAGGGAAATCATCAGTTGCAACTTCCTGGTCTGCGCCGGGTGCGTGCTCTGGACTGATGCAGTCGGTGCAGAACACCAGCGGGTCAGATAACCCTTGTGCTGACAATTGCTCGATGAAATCTTCTCGTTGCTCGGATGCGCCACGGTCCCACTGATTGATCACAAAAAGCCATGCATGTTCCTTGACATTATGCTTCAAGAGCTGCCAACCCTTGTCGTCCCGGTACCGTTCGGGACTGACAACGTACATGACGACATCCAGATGGGGTAACCACAAATCGACCAGCTCTCGATTAGACTCCTCTACACTGTCGAAGTCTGGCATGTCGATAAACATGACTTGTCGATAGTCATCGTTATTGTGTAAAGCGGTGCGCATGCGCTGCATGGGAAAACTATCTGGCAAGCGGTCGACTGATACCGATCTGTGTACGTATACGGTAATGTCTCGTGACGTTGGACGCTCCGCACTGGCCCTGGCCACGGGTTCACCGGCAAGGCGATTCAGCAGGCTGCTTTTACCGACGCCGGTGCCACCAAACAATCCGGCCACGAGAGGGCGATCTGCTTGTTCGAACAACTGTCCGGGGTTTGCCTTGCTCGCCGATTGAAGGTTGAGTTTTGCCTCCTCGGTTAACCAGCCCTGAGCAATGGCTTGCTCGGCCCATGTTTCAAGCCGGTGTATTTGTGCCGCTGGAAGCTCTGACATGTCAGTAAGGCAATTAAATCGGGCGGAAGGTGGTAGGAAGAAATTGAATCAATTAACGGTACAAGGATACACGCATCAGTATTGTGGACAATCATGATGAGCATGGTGAATAACTCAAAGCAGCCCGAGGCGATCGCTGATGCCAGAGCGTTGCCCGGGCATTTTTTGCCGCCAAGCGCGCCGGTGGCTGAGGCCTGCATTCGCTCACTCGCAAACGCTGCAGAGGTTAACACCGAATCGAGCACCGTTAAAGCGCAGCCGCTGGCGGCTGATTGTATGTCTTCCGAGGCTCTTAGTGCGCACAGGGGTGAGCTGGACGCGATCGCGCTGCGACATGCTCACCATGACCCGGCCATGCACGAGCAGCTCGCCCCGCAGGGATCGGTGGAGCGCGCAATCTTCTCTATTTTTGAACAGGAGCGCTATGAATCTATCGGGTGCAATGAGTTCGCAGGGGTAGAGCGGAATCTGGATGCCCGACAAGTTTCCTATGAGCATGCTTTGGTCCACGCATCCGCGTCGGTAGATCGCGTGACGAAAGATCCAAGTATCGAGCGACTGTTGCAGGCTGCACAGAATCTGTGCCGGTCGGCATTTCGCCAGCGTTTGTCAGGGATGCCACAGGCTGAATACAACACGGAATATCTCTCCCTGTGGTCAACTTTTGGTCAGCGAATGGATGAACTGTCTGCACTGGTAAAGGATCAATCGGCGTATGCCTTAGCCGTGCGGGCACTGCTTGATCGGTGGGGCCAGACTAGCAGCGGTGATGATGAAAATGCACTGGCGCTCGACGGTTCGACTGATGCGGGTGATGTTGCCGATGATTTGCCGGACGATGACCTTGATGCCGAAGAGCCTGACGCGGACGACAATCCAGAGACTGATGAGACGAAATCCCAGGATAACGAGCCTGCAAGGGATGAGGAACAAACGTCCGCCGAAGCTGAGGGTGAATCGCTGGAAGGTGACGACATGGCTGACCGGCAAGTTGATGAAGCGCCCGGGCAGGGTCGTGATCCTGTTATTCGCATCAACGGGGAGACATGTACCTACAAGGCGTACACCACGGAGTTTGATGAAGTGAGTTATGCCTCGGAGTTTGCCGATAAAGAGGCGCTGGCCCTGTGGAGGTCGCAGCTGGATGATCACATTGATGTTCACTCGCGCCTTGTCAGGCGTCTGGCCTCAAGGCTGCAGCGTGTTCTCTTAGCTCGCCAGCGAAGGCATTGGCAATTTGATATGGAAGAAGGTCATCTGGATTCGGCCCGGTTAGCACGCATAGTCTCCGAGCCGCTAGTGCCACTGAGTTTCAAATCCGAAAGCGAGGCCCCAATGCGTGACACCGCGATTACGTTGCTTATTGACAACTCTCGATCGATGTTGGGTAAGCCGATCATGATAGCGGCTGCGGCTGCCGATATTCTTGCCAGAGCCCTGGAACGATGTGGGGTCAGTGTCGAGATTCTGGGGTTTACGACGGTGCATCTGCATGGTGGCAGTTCAACACAGCAGTGGGAGTCTTGTGGCAAACCGGACAATCCGGGCAGGCTCAATGATCTTCGGCACATCGTTTATAAGTCAGCCGACACCTCGTACAGGAGCGCACGCAGGCAGTTGGGCCTGATGCTCGATCGGGATATTCTCAAACAGAACATTGATGGAGAAGCTTTGCTGTGGGCACATCAGCGGCTGCTGAAGCGTCCGGAACAACGGCGTATTCTTATGATGATATCGGATGGTGCGCCGGTGGATACCAGTACACTTGGCGCTAATCCGGGGGACTATCTGACTAAGCACTTGCAAAGTGTCATTGCCGATATCGAGCGCACTGACGCGGTCGAATTACTGGCCATCGGGATTGGCCATGATGTATCGCGCTACTACTCACAGGCGTTGAGCGTATTCGATGCCAGGCAGCTGGGCCCGGCCATGCTCAATAAGCTGGAGTCTCTGTTGCGCAAGGCGGCATAGGTGTAAGCTATAGTGTTCGTAAACCAACCGACAAACCAAGGTGCACAATTATGTTGAAAGAAGGCGATAAGATTCCAGCCATTACCCTCAAGCAGATGACAGCCGCAGGCCCCACTGATGTGGCTTTGGCCGATTATTGTGCCGGGCGCAAAGTCGTGATTTTTGCCTTGCCGGGTGCATTCACACCCACCTGCTCCGAGACACATGTTCCAAGCTACATTGATCAGGCGCAAGCACTGCGGGACAAGGGTGTTGCAGCAGTTGCCTGTATTTCCACGGCAGATTTTTTTGTCATGAATGCATGGGGCAAGAGTATGGGTACTGGTGAGCATGTTGACATGCTGGCCGACGGCAATGGAGAGTTCACACGCGCAGCAGGTATGACACTGGATCTCAGTGCGCACGGTTTGGGTGAAAGATCTCAACGCTATGTCATGGTTCTTGACGACGGCGTAATCACACACCTGGCGATGGAAAGCGATCCAACTGCGGCCACGGTCAGTGCAGCTGAAGCCGTTCTCGAAAAATTGTAACCGTCCGGGTTTGCATTTTCGACCTATTTCTCACGGTTCGGATCACCTGCGCCTTCGCGGCGTGGGTGAACCTGTTTCTTTGTAAAAGAATGATCCACCGCGCATGCCAACGTTGTATGGCGAAGATCGTTTGTTAATATAGGATAGGCGCTCTTAGGTGAGAGTGCTGCAAACGAGTAGATTGATAGTTAACAGGAAAAGACAGCAATGAGTGGCAGTACAGCACTTAACTCAACGGTGCGTCGTACCGCTTCCGATGATGTGTTTGATCAATTACACGCAGACATCGTCACTTTGCGTCTGTTGCCTGGCAGCCGCTTGTCCGAGTCGGACATCGCAAAACAAAGTGATGTATCGCGTCAACCTGTACGCGAAGCCTTTATCCGTTTGAGCAATATGGGGCTACTGATGGTGCGCCCGCAAAAAGCCACGGTAGTGCGCAAAATATCCAACCGACAAATTCTAAACGCGCGTTTCATTCGTACTGCGGTGGAAATTGAAGTCATAAGAAAGGCCTGCGTCAGTGCGACCGACGCTGATTTCAAACAGTTGGAACTCAATGTGAAAGCGCAGAAGCGTGCGGTTCGCAAAAACGATACAGAAACATTCCATGCGCTTGACTACGAATTTCACCGTCTGATCTGCGTCGCTGCAGATTGCGAATTTGCTTTCGATGCCATTGCTGAGAATAAATCTCAAGTTGACCGTTTGTGCATGTTGTGTCTGGCAGACAAGGAAGGCATGCTGGAGCTGATTGATGATCACAGTCAGATTTTCGAGGCACTGCGACTTCGGTGTGCGGAGACCATGATCAGTCTGACTCGTTCGCATCTTTCCCGCCTTGACGGTACCTTGAAGATGGCTCACGCAGAGTTCGGAAGCTACTTCGAAGATTAGCGGCCGTTTGCCCTTCGACCGTCCCTTTTTCGATAGCCTGTTTGTGCAAAGCAAATAGTCCGGTTTAAGGGCTTCTTTCCGGTCGCAAATTTCCAACTGCTTATTCTCCGGAATCTGTATTCCTGTCACTCGATAGCCGCTTTACAGGCCGAGCGTAGTAGTGGATTTTCAGAAAAGCTCTTAAAACCCACACTCAGCGAAAAAGATTACATGTCGTGTTTATTTTGAAGAAATGCTCGCATGAGTATTGATCGGGGTTTATTTTTATGCTTTACTACCATACTAGTCTGCCTGATTGACAGACTTTTGCGTTCTTTGACCCCTAATCTTCAGGAGGATACCAATCCATGTTTAATCGTTTTAGAAAACTAAGTATTGTGGCAGCCATTGTTGGTGCGGCCGTTGTGAGTTCCGCAAGCTTGCATGCAGCGGACGTTACTCTGCGTGGTGCCAGTCTTTTCGACAATGATCATGCTTACAGCAAAACGTTGATCAAATTCAGTGAGCTGGTCAATGAATACTACGACGGAGAGGTTACTTTTGATTTGCGTGGTAACAGTGAGCTGGGTATAGAGCCTGACTACGTTAACTTCCTTACCCAGGGTGTTGCTATCGACTACGCGATTATCGCTCCGTCAAACCTTGCGCGATTCGCTCCATCGGTACCCTTAATGGATATGCCATTTGTTTTCCGCGATCTGGATCACTGGAATGCGGTGCTATCAAGTGATGTGCTATCACCACTTGAAGAGGTTCTGCTGGACAAGGCTGATTTACGCGTTATTGGTTATGCAGGTGGCGGCACACGTAATCTTATTTCCAACAAAGTCATCTCTAATCTTGAAGAGCTGAAAGGTCATAAGATGCGAGTTATGGGAGCGCCAATCCAGGCTCGTGTTTTTGAAGCTGCAACCGCTGCACCAGCGGCGATAGCGTATTCTGAAGTTTATAATGCTATCCAGACAGGTGTTGTAGACGGTCTTGAGAATGAGGCGGCCAGTTTGCTTCAGTACAAGTTCTTTGAGGTTGCGCCCAATATCACTTTGACTCAACATTCGATCACAGTGCGGCCAATTATTTTCAGTAACAAATCATTCTCAAAGTTACCAGAGGATTTACAGGCGGCCATCTTGAAAGCCGGTAAGGAAGCTGGTGACTATGGCCGTGAAATAGAGTCCAGAGAGGATGGTGAAAAGCTTCAGCAGATGGCTGATGCTGGTCAGATCCAAGTGCAAGACTTTGCTGATCGTGAAATGCTGCTTGAGCTAGTGGTTCCTGTGCAGGATGCTTATGCTGCAGAGCTAGGCGCAGAGGAGCTGCTTGAGGCTATACGGTCCAAATAAGGTTACCGGCATACAGTGCGGGGTCTACATTCTTTTTTTGAATGTGAGGCGCTTACCTGGTGGGGGGCTTGCGTGAGTGAAGGTGGTCACGCAAGTTCCTGCTCCCGGCGCTATTTTGTTTTCTGCTAAATATCAGGCATTTTACTATGATTGAGCAATTGCTCGAAGGCTTCTGCCAGTTCCTGCGTGTGCTGGTCGGCTTGTTGATAGCGGCGTTGATCGTACCTGTGTTCATGCAGGTTCTTGCGCGTTACACCGGAATCATCCCCACCTACCTTTGGACAGAAGAACTGGCCAAATTCATTTTCATATGGGTCGTGATGATCGGATCAATGATCGCTGTGTGGGAGGGGACGCATTTCGATGTCCATGTCATTCCGGAAGCACAGTCACCATTAGGCAAGTTGCTCCAACAGGGCTTTGTCTTGCTCATGGTCAGTCTTTTCGCGCTGTTGTTTGTGCGCTATGGCATTGACTATGCAAAATTTGGCTCTATTCAAAGTTCGGTCATGATGCAGGTCAATATGTTGTGGATCTACATCACGGTGCCTTTAGCTGGAATAGTCTGGGCCGTGTTCGCGCTGTTCAGGTTATGGCAGATCATTCAGAATTTCCGCACACGCGCTCAAGCCAGATCATGATTCTCTCTGCTGGAACGGCCTGCCTGATTATGGTAGGAGGATTTGTTACGCTGGTTTTACTGCGTGTGCCAGTAGCGTTCGCGTTGGGGATTGCCACAATCCCGGTTGTGGCTCTGGACTTGCGACTCACACCATTCCTGATTCTGGATCGGATGTTTCAGTCTTATAATTCCTTTATTTTACTGGCAGTACCCTTTTTTCTGTTAGCGGCCAATCTGATGAATGCGGGTCGAATGACAGATCGGCTCATCGAGTTTGCACGCGTACTCACAGGTTGGATGCCGGGTGGCCTCGGGCAGGTCAACGTGGCCGTCTCCATGTTGTTCGCTGGCATCTCAGGGTCCTCTACAGCTGATGCTGCTGGATGCGGCAAGATATTGATTCCCGCCATGATAAAGAAAGGCTATGCGCCACGATTTGCGGTCGCAATTACGGCCTGTTCCTCTGTTATGGGGGTGATTATTCCTCCCAGTATCCTGATGGTAGTTTGGGGTGGAGTCATGTCCATCTCTGTGGGCGCACTATTTCTCGCAGGCGCTATTCCCGGGTTGTTAATTGCGGTAGCGCTGATGGGTACCGTTTACGGCTACGCCAAGGTTTACGACTACCCGACCGCTGGCAAGCCTTCGGTCAGTGAGTTTATCAATGCGTTCAAAGGGGCAGGGCTTGCTTTGTTAACGCCGGTTTTTGTTATCGGCGGCATCGTGGGAGGTATTGTGACACCCACAGAGTCCGCAATAATTGCTGCGTTCTATTCGTTTTTTCTCGGATTTTTTATTTACCGTACGATCAGTGCTCGTGATGTTGTCAGCATCCTCTATGAAACTGGCCGTTTCTCCTCTATCTCATTGTTTGCCATTGGTACAGCTTCCGCCTTTGGCTGGATGCTCTCTTTTTACAATGTGCCGCGGCTAATTGTAGGTACGCTTACAGCGCTGGAATTCGGTAGCTTTGGCACCTCATTGGTTATTGCTGCGTTATTTTTACTGTTTGGACTGTTCATCGATGCCATACCGGCCATTATCATTCTTGGTACCGTCCTGTTGCCGGTGGCACAGGCGGCTGATATTCACCCCGTGGCATTTGCCATTATTGGAATCATCTCGTTGGCATTTGGTCTGGTAACGCCACCTTATGGATTATGTCTGCTTATCTCGGCATCGATTGCAGGGCTTAACGTTGTACAAGTGTTGCGCGATGTGGTTATAGTACTTATCCCGATGTTGCTCATATTGGTACTTATTATTGTGTTTCCTGAGATAGCACTCTGGTTGCCGAAAACATTAATGCCTTCAACGTTCAAGTGAGCAAGTGTCAGAGCAGTAACAAAATTCTATCAACATATTATTCAATGAGTAACGCCACTTCGGAGTCATGATGAAACTTAAAGGTAAAACAGCCATAGTCACAGGTGGTGGAAGAGATATCGGGCGTGCATGCGTCATGCGCCTTGCCGAGGAAGGTGCAAATGTCGGCATTAACTACCATAGCAGTGGTACGGGTGCAGAATCCGCTGTGAAGGAGATAGAGGCTACTGGAGGCTCCGCATTTTGCCTGCAAGGGGACATGACCAAACCCGGTGAAGTTGATGGGCTGGTCAAATCCACGGTGGATCGCTACGGTAGTATTGACATACTGGTTCATGTCACTGGCGGCCTTGTTGCACGAAAGCCTTTGCCGGAACTTACCGTTGAGCACTGGCAGACCGTCATGGATTTAAACGCTACCTCACTTTTACATCTGGTACGCGCGGCATTACCTCATATGTCTGCTGGCGGGTCTATCATTCCGCTGGCATCGCAGGCTGCCCGTGACGGAGGTGGCCCTGGCGCAGTTGCCTATGGTGCCGCAAAGGGTGCCGTATTGACAATGACTCGCGGAATGGCAAAAGAGTTAGGGCCTGACATCAGGGTTAATTCCATATGTCCTGGCATGATTGATACTGATTTTCATAATATTTTCACTAAGGATGAGGTCCGAGCCAATGTCGCCAAGGCCACGCCGCTAAAACGTGAAGGTACGTCCGAAGAGGTTGCCAATCTTGTGTGCTTCCTCGCATCAGATGAGTCTTCCTTCATGACAGGCACTAATCTGGATATCAACGGTGGCACCTTATTCTCATAAGAGGAGTGTAAGAGTTCCTGTGTGACGCTCAATGCAGGGGATAGAATATTAAAACTTGTTCCCTTGATTAACGTGGAGAATTGGCATCAAGTTTCTAAACCTGATTGTACTTCTGCCATTGTGTCTTTGTTCATGTCAGGTGGTTGAGTTTCAAGATTATGTTCACAAACCTACGCAGCAATTGCGGCAGAGCCTGATATACAGTGGGCGAAAGAAGGTACGAGGTGTTGATGGCAGGCAGCTAGTGCTGGTGCCAAACTTCAGAACGTTTACCGAAGCGTTTTCAAGCAATCGTGCCTCGCTGCTTATTGTTACCTCGCTTGATGAAAAAATAAGGATACGTAAAGTGGTGCTGCGTAACCTTGATACGGGTATTGATAGAGAAATTGATCTTAAGTTTAGTCGTGGAAATTTAGCACCCATTGAAGGAACAAAATATTCTGTCAGATCATTGGTGCTTATTGACAAGAATGACAGGTTTATTCCTGAATTCAATACTGCTGAAAAGCTTGAATTGATAATTACTTATGATGTTGGTAACGATGAGAGCAGAAAAGAGTCAATGTTGATTAAGCGGATTACAAAAAAGGATTTTGCCTGGCCGACTTGAAGTCTTTACGGTAAAAACAGGTTTTCTTGAAGCGCTAACGTCTATCAGCATTCGACTCTTTTTACCGAGGGCCGCACAAGTCTGAATTGAAATTTGCTGATACATTTGGTGGAAGGTATGCTCTCGCCTAATGTGCAGGATAACTTTAAGAGCCCCGTCGGCAATGTCAATTCTAACATTCCAATTGAAAGTGCTATTGGCAATTTTTGTTTTGTTGTCGCTTGTTGGATGTGGAAACTACGGATACAAGGTTGCAAGCGGTAAAGTAATTTTTAGTTTTTGGGATGGTAGCAAGGAAGTTAAGCGTACGTTGCCCGATGCTGATGCGAAGTCCTTTAAAATCCTTTTGCAGAACCACTTTGGTACTGATAATCGAACCGTGTACCGGCGCGAAAAGCCGATATCAGGTGCCAATGCCAAAACATTTAGATTGATAAACCGGTGGCACGCTGTTGATAAGCATCATGGCTATCACGACGGGCAGCTAATACCTAATTCGATAGCGGCTTCCTTTGAATCTTTGAGTAGTACCTTTTCGAAGGACGGTGAGGATGTTTATATTGCAACGTCAGCAATTGATGCCTGTCATTCTCCGTCATATCAGTTGCTGACTAACTTCTGGGCGAAAGACAAGGAATGCGCTTACGCCGGATTTAATAGAATAGAGGGTGCCAGTATAGAAACATTTGAGGGGCTAAACCGATTTTATGCCAAAGACAAGAATAGGGTCTAAGCGTCTCTCTACAGAAAAATAGATAAAGATAGAATGAGTACCTTGTCGGAAGCTGAAAAAAAGAGGTTTGAGGAAGGGCGGACGGGAAACCTATTGTTAGTGTATTTGGTGAAAGGGGCTGATGCCAACACCTACGAGGTTTTTTCAGAAAGCCCGATATACGCTAAAGATATCAATCAGTGCTACAAATATGAAAAACCTTTTGCTTGTTCAGATATCGAGTTTTAATAAGCATGTAAAACCGGCACTTTATATGCCGTTCACTGTGCGACCTGGTCAAGAGCTGTAGTTCTGTGAAGTGCGTTGACCGATTTTAGTTTGAGCTAGAGTAACTTCTCCCTCTGCAAATTGCTCGGTCCGTCCAGTGAGTATCACTCGGTCGCCTACAACCTCGCATGTCAGTTTTCCTCTTTGCCCAGTTTGCTAGCCCAAAAAGGTGCTAAGCCAGTGTGAGCAGCACTGGTAACTGGGTCTTCAAAAATACCAATACGTGGTGCAAACACACGAGAAACGAAATCGACGCTTTCCCCTAGAGCTGTTGGAATCAATGCATTAAATGGTAAGGTTGAGATTTTTTAGTAGTCTGGATCGATAGCAGCTACTGATGCCTCTTTGTCTTTCTTGGGCATTCCGGCTATCCGCTATACATCTTATGTGACGGGTGACTATCGACCAATCCTAGCTGTTGTGAGGCTGTATCCTATGGATTGTTTAGTTGCTTTTTTAGAGATTGATTGTGGATAGAGGAATAGTGACTGTCTGGGGTCGTCGCTCATCATCGAACGTCCAGGCTGTGATGTGGTGTATTGAGGAGCTTGGTATTCCACACCGTCAAATCGATGCTGGCTTCACCTACGGTGTTGTGGATTCTGAAGCCTTTCAGACGATGAATCCTAATGGCACTGTGCCAACCATTCAGGATGGAGATAATCCACCTCTTTGGGAAACCGGAGCGATACTGCGTTACCTTTCCGCCAAGTATGCCGATGAGACCTTCTGGCCGTCTGTAGCTGTGGATCGTGCGCGAATAGATCAATGGGCTGAGTGGGCTAAACTGAATGTGGCGCTAGCTTTTACAGGGCCCATATTCTGGCGTGTGGTTCGAACACCAGCGGATCGTCAGGACCCGGTTGGTATTAGTGAAGCTGTGGCGATATTTGAGAGTGCGCTGAAAATCGCCAACGCTCAACTGGACACCCATTTATACTTAGCCGGAGAGAATATTTCTTTGGCTGATATTCAGTTCGCCCATGTATTGTTTCGATATTACGACATACCGATTACCCGCAAGAGGTTAGATGCTGTTGAGGAGTACTACTACCGCATCAAGCAGCGAGTAGCGTTTCAGCGACATGTTGCTATCTCGTACGCAGAACTTATAGGCACAAAATAATTGGTTGCTTATGGCGATACCGGTAATGCGGGAGGGATTTCACGCTATGAGTGGCGGTGCCGTATTGAAACGATCAAAACCCTTTGCATCGCATGGCGTGCAGATCATATTTGGCACACTGTGACTCGATAACCTTGGAACAAATTGAAGGGCCTGAGAATATTAATGGTATTCGTTGCCGCCTCCAGTTTCTAGAGATGTTCCAGTGATATTCTGGATAGACGTCTGCTGTTGCAGGTTAGAAATCGTTGTCGCTTTGCCACTATTTTATTGCAGACTGCAGGGGTATTACTTAATACCTCCGCAGGCAGCCTTTGCTGCCTATGAAATCTGGAAAGCTTGAGAGACTGTCGTCCGTTAACACAGTACATCCTGATGCAACGCTTGCAAATAGCGTTGCTGTCTATCGCATCTGTATCGGGTGATTCATTACTCTTGGACAGAATCAGGTATACCGAGACGCCTGCTAGAAAAAGTGCGGCCGCATGTGTGACAGTCAGCGTTTCACCGAACAGGAAATAGCATTGCAACATCGTTGCCGGTGGTACGAGATAGGTCAGTGACGACACCCGTACAGCTGAGATATATCTTGAGAGAAACAATACCAGGGCATACGAACCTAGCGACACCACCAGTGCTAACCAGACAATAGCAGTCCACTCGGCGCTGGTGAATGTCCATTCCAGTTCACCTCTTGCAGCTGCCAAAGGGGCGATGATCAGCAAGGCGCCGCAGGTATGAATGAGCAAAAGCAGCATAAGAGGTCGAGCGCGTCTTTTCGAAGCGTGTCTCTTCATCTCCTGCCGTCGGTTTAAAACAAGACCCGTAGAAAAGGCGAGCATGGAAATAAACGGTAATGCCAGGGCATATGAGGGTACTCCTGATTGCTGGTAGCTGTTCGAGATAATCAGTACTACTGACAGCATGCCGAGGATGAGTCCCTTCCAGTGGCGTGGCTTTACTTGCTCGCCAGTTACAGAGCCGGTTAAAGAAGCAGTTGTCATTGGCTGGAGGGCATTGACGAATGCAACTACAGATGCAGAAACACCGAGTTCGAATGCGCTTAAGCAGCCCAATAGATAAAGTCCGTGACATAACGCACCTATCAGAAGGTGAAATGTTATCTCAGTAACGGGCAAACGTTGCCATTGTCGAAAAAGAGTAACCACCACCAGTAAAACTAATACAACAAGCGCATAGCGAGCGCACAAAATACTGAAAGCGCTAGTGCTTGTTATAGCGTAGTGCGACGCCGTCCATCCGGAACTCCACAAGATAACGAACAGCAATCCCAATAGGGTTAATCCGATTCTATGCATGTCGAACCTTGGTGCATAGTCTGTTCGATTTGTTAGGGCAGCGGTTCGGGGACATTGCCTTCAGCTCAGATCAATAACGCAACAGGTGTGCGATTGGAGAAAATCTTATTATCAGAGCTCGACTTAGTTCCGGTAAAACTACCCGACAACGATGATGTTATTGCATTGCAATTACCCCGGCACACGGCGTCCTGCGCTGCAACCCCGTTGGAACACCCTTTTCGTTGAGGTAATACACCGTTATTACAGATGAGTGAGGAAGTGGTACATGATCAAGGGTTGTTGTGCGTATATTCTGTGGTCTCACGTTTGCTACTTGCCCTATGGCGTTCTGCCAGGGAGTTGCTCCTGTAAATTGAATTCGACAAGTAACAAGTAACAAGTGAGAGGTGTGCAATAATCCCCTAAAGCACATGCCAACTATGGAATGAAAATGACTACGGCTTCTAAGACGCACGCAGCTTCCTGCCATTGTGGTGCGGTAAAGTTTAATGTGCGGCTGAGCGATGGTTTTAACTCGATTCGCAGGTGTACATGCTCATACTGCAGTGTGCGTGGTGCTATAGCAGTGACTGCAAATCTGAATGGAATAGATTTTACGCAGGGTCAGGAATGCCTGACGCTATACCAATTTAATACCAATACAGCGAAGCATTATTTTTGTTCAAAATGCGGTATTTACACGCATCATCGGCGGCGATCCAATCCAAATGAGTTTGGAATAAACGTAGCGTGTATAGAGGGAGTAAGCCCGTTTGATTTCGACGAAGTCATAGTCAACGATGGCGTAAATCATCCGTCGGATGCAGGTGCTGGATCTGGGGTCGCAGGAGTACTGCGTTATACACCCCATAGTTGATTAAGGGTTTCTATGCTTGTTTGGGTCATGAATTAATCAGTGATCGCGAAACATTTCGAGCTCGCGTCGGAGTTGTTCCTGGCCGGAAATAGTATTACGTTGGCGTGCCGTGGCTACCACCGGATCTGAAAATCGGCTCTCGCACCAACCGTCACCGTTACGTAAAAATGTCTCTTCTCCTATATCATTATCAAAAAACTGCTGCATCTCGACAGACAAGCCATCCAGTACCTGCTCTGCAACCCAGCGTGCACGAGGCACCACCAGAGGAGATGCGATGCGGTTCCGCACACCCCAACCTACTTTGAGATCGTTGCACGATGTGTCATCGGGGTAGCCGGATGGTTTGTCTGCAAACCCGACATGCGTATCAATACCGAAGTGATGCTTCATCATGGCTTGATCAAACAAGGTTGCGACGTCCTCATAGATGGAGCTGTAGCCATAAAAACGAGCCATCCCTTCGTTGCCCATTTCACCGCCAACGTATTCCGATCGTACGGATGCCAGAAATTCTGAAGGTTCCTCATCTCGATAGCGGATGGCGGCAAGCGCAAAAAGCCATGATCTATCAAGGCCCAATTCTGCGCTTTCGTACAGCTGAATACTAATACGTTGTTCGAATAAAGCGTCAACAACGCTACGCGGCGTCATATCGTTAGTCAGGGTAGACATACTGTCAGGAGAGACGGCATCGTTTGCGTGAGCTAGCTCATGATAGAGCAGGCGTAGTGATCGCGGTACGATATCACTTAGTTCCCGTTCTTCGTCGTCTTCGAGTGAATAGAAGTTAAATGCATAGTCGTCGCCTATCATGCTGCGCCAGAGGCTGACAAATTTCAGGTCGGAACCGTAGTTAGAGCGGTAGTCCTCGTCCAAAGAGATTGTTCTTTTCTCTTCAACAGTCTGCCAGAGGTAGTCAGGATCAAGGCGTATAACACCAGTTGATCCGCGGAAGCTGGAAGGTCTGACATCGCTGCCGATAAGAATCGCTGTTACAGGTTGGAACAGTTTAGTCACATCTTTCGGACTGGCGCGTAATAGCTCGCCCAGCCGATCTCCCATCCACGAGTGAGTGACTACCGTGCGGTCAAGGATGTCATCGACGGTTGGTCTTGGCGTGGTTTGCCCGATGTAAGGAAGCGTACCCAAAGTGCAAGGTTCATCACTGCTCGCCAGTGCGCAACGGCTCAGTACAGCGTTATACGGGCTGCTGTCTCGATACGGTTTAGCTTCGTCTGTGGGTATTATCAGCGCAGGATCATCCTCAGCAGGTGTTATTTGCGGAGGATCAATCTGAGCGGGTATTACTTGCGGAGGATCATCCTCGGATGGATCCACGCTGCCCATACCTTCGGGAGAAGGTGTGCTGGACATTTCCGTCGTGTCCGGGTTTCCATCGCCGCTACCTCCACCACTACAGGCAACAATAAAAAGGCCCGACAGGCAGGCGGCAATTCTGAATACGGGTCTCACAGCGCAACTCCTTTTGAATGCCGAATTTCCGATTTTATGACATTTCAGCAAACATACGATAACGAATAGCGGGTTTTGCCGGAAAAATCTGGAAAAGCCTCGATGCGCACGCATTTTAAACGCGTTTTTTGCAGTTTTTTATTGTCCCGTATTGTTTTATTGCGCTCAATGGTTTGAAACAGGTTTAACGCCTTCTTAGGATTGAGGCTGCAACTCTCGGATTTATAGGGTGAAGTTTATTGCATGAGACGTTGCAGGAACGTCAGATCTGAAACGTAACGCTAATAGAAGCCTGGTAAAGTTGGATGCCAGCGGTCCACTAATGTTTGCCACGATATTCTTCCAGCCGTTTTTTCAGATCCGCCTCCAGATCATGGGATAGCACATCAGCGCTATCCAGTTGAGTTGTCATGTTCCGAAGCTCAGATGCTAACGTCTTTTCCAGCAGTCGTGTTTTGATGTGTTCGCGCTGACGTTTTTTCAGGTTGCGTTTTACTGAATCAAGATAACGACCTAACGCACTCTCTGTCAGTAGCGTAGTTACCGACAGCATGGCGGGTGCAAGAATAAGATCTGTTGGTGCCAGGCCGCCTGATTTAACCGCCAGTGCAATACCCGCTGCGTCTGCGCTGGCTCTTGCAGCCCGCAAGGTATTGAGTAGTGCGGGTTGTTCTTTCAATTGCTCGTATAGACTGGCAGCGGCTTTTTCAATCTCAGGTTCGAACTCACGTCGTGCCTGCTCGCTGGCGAGAAGATACCGGCCTCTTATAGCTGGTAGTTCATCACGTAGATGGCTATTCAAGGTATGCCACCAGGGCTCGCCGGATATCTCCAGCAATTCGCGTTGCAAGCGCACTAGCGTAGTATCGAGGATCTGCTCCAGTACCATTGCTTCCTGATCAGTCACCTGCCCACTGGCATTGCGTTGTTGATCAGATACTCTGCCCAGTGCGTTGCGTCCGACCCCCAGAAGTTTTCTGGCAGGCCAGGTGATGAGTTTTCTGGCCTGAGCTAACGCCGGTGCAACGCCGGGAATTTCAAGCAAGGTCAATAGCTCGGCTAAAGTCCGATTGAACGTCTCGTACTTGTCAGGGTTATCCAGGTAGTTGTTGGCATAGTATTCTTCGGCCTCGTCGATAGAGCGTTGTATCATCTGCATCCAGTGTTCCCGCGCGTTAACCTCTGTTACCAGAGGTTCCAGCCATTGCGCTTCGTGCTGCCTGATAAACTGCTGGCAGTGTGATATCAGATCACTGCTGTCGGAGTTTGCATCCATCAAGTGCAATGCCTCCTGCAAGTGCTGCGTTATTTGTATTTCCGATAGCAATGACTGCGTACTTGCGTCATGTCGTACAAATGGCAGTACAACGAGTGTGGGTACAGGCTCTCCAAAAAGTTCTCTATAACGAGTGATAAAAGCGTTTTCTACAACAGCTCTGTCAGCATCATCCAGTTTGTTGATGCAGACCAGAAGCGGCTTGCCCAGAGACTTAAGTAATGCAAGCATGTCCCACACGCGTTTATCACCGTACTTGTCTTTACTCACTACAACCATCGCCACATCAGACAATGCGGTTGTTTTGAGAACGGCAAGGCTATAGCTATTGGCTGAAATAGAGTCAAAATCGGGCGTATCCCAGACGATCGCATTGCCGACCATGGAATTCTTTCCTGTGCCGACTTGCTCCAGCACATAACAGTCAAGACGATCGCTGGTGAGTGTGTTTGCAGCTGTTCTTTGCAGCGGTGCCATCATGCTGTTAACGTATTGGGCGTCACTTGCATTAACTGTGCTCGCATAGCCCTGTGTATGCACGGTAAACCCTGCTAAAGCGCTGGCTGATGCGGCGTGGGTATCAAGCACCACATTGACGATGGTGCTTTTGCCCGACTGCGTGGGTCCCAGCACGGCAATATGTTTTACGTGGTCTGGATATTCGTTGTCCAGAGCCACTTTCTGTAACGCGGCACTGGCGACTTGCAACGTAGGCAATTGCTCAAGAAGCGCCGCAGTGGTGTTCCCGTTTACCGCAACTGCCTGCTCATATCGTCGGGCGAGTTGTGATACCCATAGATAGCCTGCAATTATCGTCATGGATTAATTATGTAATCGATCACCAGTGCAACAAACACACTCATTCCCATCCAGTTGTTGTTCAGAAAAGCCCGTAAACATTGAGCCGGTTCGCGGTGGCGACATATCCAGAGCTGAAAGATAACGAAGCCTGCGGCGCAGAGCAGGCCTGCAAGATAGATTCCGCCCCGGCTCTGTTGAATGCCAATTACCAGCAAGATAGTGAGCACAGCAGCCTGTAACAAGCCCACAATGAGTAAATCGAATCGTCCGAAGAGAATTGCCGTGGACTTGATCCCTATTTTGAGATCGTCCTCTCTATCGGCCATTGCATACAGGGTGTCGTACGCCATGGCCCAGATGACGGCGGCGGCAAACAACCACCATGCAACTCCCGGTACGCTGTTGGTTTGCGCAGCGAAGGCCATTGGAACGGCCCAGGCAAAGGCTGCACCCAGAGCAACTTGCGGAAAGTGTGTGTAGCGTTTGGTGAACGGGTAGAGCATCGCCAGTGCCAGAGCCGCAAATGATAGTTTGATGGTCAGGGAATTGGTAAATAACACAACGAAAAAAGCCAACATCATAAGCACAGCGGTGGCTAGCAGCGCATCGCGGTCTGTGAGAGCGCCAGTGGCCAGGGGGCGGTTACTGGTGCGCGCTACATGTGCGTCAAAATCCCGGTCAGCATAGTCGTTGATGGCGCAGCCTGCCGAGCGCGTTAGTACCGTGCCAACCAGAAAAATCATTAAAGTTGGCAGATGCGGTACGCCGTCTGCTGCAAACCAGAATGCCCACAGCATGGGCCACATCAGCAGGTAAATGCCGATGGGCCTGTCTAAGCGAGTCAGCGAAACAAACGCAGGCAATTTGTGTTCTGGAATTATGCTATTCACACTGGAGGATCTGGTTTGTGGGCGTCTGACAGGTATAGTATCGCGATTGCCGCTTGTAAGCGCTTTAAGACAGGATGTCGCTTGTTTCGGGAGTAAGGCCTTTACCGCCCAAGGCATGGATCGCGCCGCATAACATCGTTAATACTGAATCAGGAATCAGCTATGTCACACTCTTACGACTTTGACCTTATCGCTATTGGCGGTGGAAGCGGCGGTATCGCCACTTGTAATCGGGCGGGCTCCTACGGCGCGCGTACCCTGGTAATAGAAAGCGATCCCGTGCTCGGGGGTACCTGTGTCAATCGTGGTTGTGTCCCCAAGAAAGTCATGTGGTATGGCGGCGCCATGGCGCATTCACTGCGCGATGCCGAGGGTTATGGCTTTGATGTCACGGTGAACGGTTTCAGTTGGGATCATCTGGTTGAAAAACGGGAAAACTATATCAGTAACATCAACAATGCCTACGCCAATTATCTGGGCAAAAACAATGTACAGATACTTCACGGACGTGCACGGCTGGTGGATGCTCACACGGTAGAGGTGGATAACAAGCAATACACGTCTGAGCGTATTGTGCTGGCACCCGGTGGCTACCCCCGCGTACCGGATATTCCCGGCAAGGAGCTGGCAGTCACCTCTGACGGGTTTTTCAATTTCAAATCCCAGCCAGAAAGAGTGCTGGTGCTAGGTGCAGGTTACATCGCGGTAGAGCTCGCCGGTATGATGCAGGCCATGGGCACTGATGTGACGCTGGGAATTCGAAAGGATTCTTTTCTGCGTGAATTTGATCTGATGTTGCAGGAAAAACTCACCGAAGAGATGCTCGCGGACGGCGTCACTATCGTAAAACAATTCAGCGCTGCCACTCTTCAGAAACTTGATGATGGCATTCAGGTGACCAGCGAGCGGGGAGAGGTGCTTGAGGGTTTCGATGCCGTGGTATTTGCCATTGGCCGATCACCAGCAACCGATGATCTGGGACTCTCCGCTGCAGGTGTTACGGTTAATGAACGTGGCTATATACCAGTGGACAAATTCCAGCAGACCAACGTTCCCAGTGTCTTTGCCATTGGTGATGTGACCGGCCAGGCAGAGCTTACACCGGTGGCCATTGCTGCCGGGCGTCGCCTGGCTGATCGTTTGTATGACAATCAGGAAGGACGACATCTTGACTACGACCTTATTCCTACCGTGGTTTTCTCACACCCGCCCATGGCGACAGTGGGTCTTACCGAAGTCCAGGCAAGCGCACAGTATGGCGATAAGGTCACGGTCTACCAGACAGCCTTTACGGCCATGTACAACTCATTTACGTCTCATAAAAGTAAAACAGCCATGAAGCTGATATGCGCAGAAGACGACGAAAAGGTCGTGGGCATTCATATGATTGGTCTGGCTGCAGATGAGATGCTTCAGGGGTTTGCCGTTGCAATGCGAATGGGTGCAACCAAACGTGACTTCGACGATACGGTGGCCATACATCCAACCAGTAGTGAGGAGCTGGTCACACTCCGGTAGAGGCATTGAGGGGGTTGATCGCTCGCAGGTTAACCCTTTGGCCAAGCGGTCGCTA
>JBGCFI010000044.1:0-11148 GCA_045106855.1 Granulosicoccus sp. | reverse complement strand
GACACAGGAAATTTTCTAACAAGAAAACAAACACCACGTTCCGCTTATTGCGGTCATTACTACCCCGAGGAGAGAATCATGATAAGAAAGACACTTATATCTGCGCTGGTTGGAACGGCACTCGCTATGGGCGCCAGTGCCGCAAGCGCTGAAAAACTGATATTGAAATTCGGACATGTGGGGGCTCCTGGTTCTCTGTTCGAAGCATCGGTAAACGAGTTCGTCAAAAATGCCAATGCCCGCTTAGGCGATCGTGCAGAAGTTCAGGCGTTCGGGTCGTCGCAATTGGGCAAAGACAAAGAGTTATTGCAAAAACTCAAACTGGGCCAGATTACGTTTTCATTGCCATCGTCCATCATGTCTTCAGTGGCTGATGAATTCGGTGTGTTCGAGATGCCCTATATCATTCAGTCCCGTGAGCACATGAAAGCGGTACAGGCGGAAATCGGTGAAAGTGTCTTTGGAGCGGCGGCCGAGGCAAATGGATACAAGATTCTCAGCTATTACGAAAACGGTTTTCGTCACATAACCAATAACACGCGCCCGGTTAATGTTCCTGCTGATCTTGAAGGGATCAAGCTGCGAACACCTAACGGCGAGTGGCGCGTGAAGATGTTTCAGCAGTATGGTGCCAACCCCACCCCCATGGCGTTTTCCGAAGTTTTTACCGCATTAAAAACCGATGTTATCGATGGCCAGGAAAACCCCTATGCACAAATCTGGTCCGCTAAATTTCAGGAAGTGCAAAAGTATCTGTCTATCACCGGGCATGTCTATACACCTGCTTACGTGCTTGTGTCAGCCAAGAACTTCGCAAAACTACCAGAGGATGTTCAGAGCGATCTGATGGCGGCGGCTACCGAATCCCAGGAGGCTGTGTATGCCATGGCGGCTGAGTTGGAAACCGAATTGCTGCAGAACCTTATCGATGGTGGTATCGAAGTAAACGAAGCTGACAAAGCGGCGTTTGTTGATGCGTCCAAGCCTATCTACGAAGAGTTTGCCACAACCGTTAAAGGTGGTGCAGAGCTGATCAGCCAGGTGCAGGCACTCGCAAAGTAGTCTGCGTTAACGGTGTTTTCTGCGCACCGAGCAGGTGCGCAGATTGCTGGTGCTCGCTGCGCTGAATGCAAGTCGCGGCACCTTCTCATTGATCCTGAGCGAGGTACGCTGCGTTGAATCGTTTTTCACGAATACTTGAGTCTGTTCTCGAGCTGATGTTGATAATCCTGATGGTGGGGCTTACCACCATAGTGGTTGTTGCGGTTATCTATCGTAAAATGGATGCATCGCTTGTGTGGTACGACGAGGTCGCCAGTATCATGCTTTCCTGGATCACGTTTTACGGCGGTGCTCTGGCAGTCCTGAAGCGTAAACACATCGGTTTTGATAGCGTTTTACTGGCGGTGCCCATGCCCGTCCGCTTGTATCTTGCAGTGTTTGCAGAGGCGGTTTTCATTGCTTTCTTTGTGCTTCTTGCCTGGGCAGGATGGGAAGTTCTGCAAGTGCTTGAAGGCGATAATCTGGTGAGCCTTCGATGGGTGCCTGTGCAGTTCACACAGTCGGTGATACCCATTGGCGCTACCCTGTTTATTATCAGCGAATTGCTTGCTGCTCCGGCTTATCTAAAGATGGTGATAGCCGGACAATCCGCAGAGCATCTGGAAATCGAAGCTGAAATTGCAGCGGAGATGAAGCGCTCATGATGGTCTTTGGAATATTTCTGGTGCTGTTAGCGCTGATATGCATCAACGTACCCATAGCCGTGGCATTGGCCGTTGCTGCTGTGGTGGGATTGATGGTGACAGAAGGTGTCGGGTCGCTTGTAACCGTGGCGCTGGATATGTACGACGGTTCAACCAAGTTTTCCTTAATCGCCATACCCATGTTCGTGCTGGCCGGCGCGGTAATGAATGCGGGTGGTATCACCGATCGGCTGATTAATTTTGTAGCAGCACTCATCGGCTTTGTTCGTGGCGGTTTAAGTATGGTGAATATCGGTGTTTCTTTATTCTTTGCGGAGATATCCGGTTCTGCCGTTGCCGATGTTGCCGCTTTAGGGTCAGTAATGATTCCGCAAATGAAAAAGCGTGGTTACCCCGCACCATTGGCCGCTGCAGTCACATCATCATCTGCATCGTTGGCCATCATCATTCCTCCCTCCATCCCCATGATTGTGTATGGCGTGTCTGCCAATGCCAGTGTCGAGGAGCTTTTTGTGGCGGGTGTGGTACCTGGCTTGATAGGGGCTGCCGGGCTTATGTGCGTCGCGTATGCGTTCGCCTGCAAGTATAATCTGCCAACCGAAGAGGCTTTTAATACCAAGCGTCTTAAAGAGACATTTATTGATGCTCTGCCTACCTTCTTGCTGCCGGTGATAATTCTTGGTGGTATTTTTGGTGGCTTTGTAACGGCCACCGAAGCGGCCGGTCTTGCCGTTCTTGTATCGATAGGCTTGAGTGCCTACTACCGCGAGGTCAATTTAAAACGCCTGAGAGCAGCCATGCTGGAAGGTGGAATGCAAACAGCGGTGGTCATGCTGCTGGTTGCGTCATCCGTGCTGATGGGTGGTTTTCTAACGCGTGCACAGGTACCGCAGGAACTCGCCCAATCGATGATGAGCCTTACCGATAACAAATACATCATCCTGGCCATTCTCAATATATTTTTTCTTGTTATCGGTTTCTTCCTGCACTCGGTTGCGGCCATCATACTGGTTGTGCCGATTGTCATACCGCTTATCCAGTTAGTGGGCATTGATCCCGTACACTTCGGCCTGATAGTGACGTTGAATCTTGCTATTGGTCAGCAGACACCGCCGGTTGCTTCCGTGTTGATTACCTCGTGTTCCATCGCCAAGGCCAATATCTGGGATGTATCTAAAGTTAACGTTTTTTTCGTGGCGGTATTGCTGCTAGTGCTGCTGCTGTGTACTTACGTACCCGCAGTGCCCATGTCTCTGGTTAACTATTTTTACCGGTGATTATTGTTTAATCGTAAACTAGCGACGACAAATCACAGGAGCAATACCAGTGGACGATGAGCTGCTTTTTCATCGCGAAGGCGATACCGGTGTTATTACGTTTAATCGTCCGCAGGCACGAAATGCACTCACTTTTGAGATGTATGAATCGCTGGCTACGCTTTGCGACTCGATAATCGACAAGTCGCTGGATGTTCGAGCACTGATTCTTACCGGAGCTGGCGACAAGGCCTTTGCAGCCGGCACCGACATTTCACGATTCAGAGGCTTTCGTACAGCTGAAGATGCACTCGGTTATGAGCGCACCATGGACCGTGTGCTAGGTGTGCTTGAGTCGGTTCCCATTCCCACGATTGCGGCAATCCGTGGCGCTTGTACCGGCGGTGGTGCTGCCATTGCCGCGTGTTGTGATATACGCATAGCCAGTGATGACATCAAGTTCGGGTTTCCCATTGCCCGTACACTGGGAAACTGTCTGTCGGTGGGTAATTTATCAAGGCTTGTGGAATTGCTGGGTGCGTCGCGTACGCGGGAAATTCTCATGACCTCTCGCTTGATAACATCGCAAGAAGCCCTGGCCATAAACCTTATCAATGAATCTGCGGAAGATCCGCTGTTACGTGCACACGAACTGTGTGAGTTGATGCGTGGTCACGCACCATTAACCATAGCTGCCTCCAAAGAGGGTTTGCGCAGGTTGCGTGAGTCTGCTGCCGATGTCATGGGTGATGACCTTATCGTACAGTGTTATACCAGTGATGATTTCCGCGAGGGAATGGAGGCTTTCCTGGCTAAACGCAAACCGGACTGGCAGGGGCAATAAGTCTTCCCGGACACCATCATCTTGCATGGCAGGTTGATCAAGTGCCGACGTGCAATCAGCCTTCTGCCAGAGCTTCGAGCTCTTCCCAGCGGGCATAGGCCTGATCAAGTGCCGTCTGAATTTTTTCAGAGTCTTTTATGACCTCGTCGGCCTTGACCTTGTCTTTGTAAAAATCGGCATTGTTCATCGCCTCATGAATGGCTTCGATCTTGTTTTCCAGATCGCTGATAGTCTCAGGCAGTGCTTCAAGCTCCAGCTTTTGTTTGTAAGACAACTTGACGGTCTTTGGCTTCTTAACTGGAGTAGCCTGCGGAGGCATGCTGGCTTTAGAGGTATGCTTTGCTGATGTCTGCGAGTCGCTTGACTGTTCGAAAACAGGTTTCAACGTTGACGATGTGGCTCTTTCCCGTTCAAAGTCTGCATAGCCACCGGCAACATCAACGAACTTGCCATTGCCCTGATAGATAAGGCTACGCGTAACGACATTTTCTATCAGTTCACGATCATGGCTTATCAGGATTACGGTGCCTTTGTAATCTGATAGTAAGTGCTCCAGTAACTCCAGGGTTTCTACATCCAGATCATTACTGGGCTCATCCAGCACAATGAGGTTGGAAGGTTTTAAAAACAATTTGGCCAGCATCAGACGTCCAGTCTCGCCGCCAGACAAGGCGGTGATGGGCGCTCTGGCACGCGAAGGTTCAAACAGGAAGTCCTGCATATAACTCATGATGTGTCGCGGGTTGCCGTTGACGGTCACGGTATCGCGACCTCCACTGACATTGTCTGCAGCTGATAACTTTGGATCGAGCATGGCGCGTAGCTGGTCGTAATAGGCCACCTCCAGTTGTGTACCTCGGTTAACCGTACCAGAGCTTGCGTTGTATTCGCCAACAAGCAGCTTTACCAATGTGGATTTACCACACCCGTTAGGGCCGATGATGCCTATACGATCATCGCGCATGATGATCGTGGATAACGATCGTATGATGGGCGTATCGCCGTGCGAGAACCCCAGGTTCTCGGCCTCGAACACGATTTTGCCGGAGCTTTTTGCCTCGTTAACCGACATCTTTGCCTTGCCGATCACGTTTCGCCGGCTGGCATGTTCGGCGCGCAATTTCTTCAGAGCTCTGACGCGCCCTTCGTTTCTGGTACGCCGTGCTTTAATACCTTGGCGAATCCATGCTTCTTCCTGAGCCAGCTTCTTGTCAAACAACGCGTTCTGTTGGGCCTCAACTTCCAGCGCTGTCTGCTTGTTTTCCCGATAGGCCACATAGCTTCCAGGCCATTGCGTCAGTTGGCCGCGATCAATCTCGCAGATGTTGTTTGCCAGCGAATCAAGAAAGCTTCGATCGTGTGTGACGAACACCAATGCACATCGGAGCCCGGCCAGGTGGCTCTCCAGCCAATCAACAGCGCCGATATCAAGATGGTTGGTTGGCTCATCCAGCAGTAGTACATCAGGCTCTGACACCAGCGCTCTTGCCAGGACAACGCGGCGTTTCATGCCTCCGGAGAGTCCTTCAACCAGAACATCCGGATCGAGTTGCATGCGCGAGAGTGTCTGTTCTACCTGCTGGATCATGGCCCAGCCATCCTTTGCATCAATCTGGTCCTGGATTTCGGCAAGGCGATCGATGAGGGTTGTGTTGCCATTGATCGTTTTGGTTTCGCCCTGGCCCAGTCGTTGTGATTCGCGATGAAATTCAGCCAGAAGCGATCCGATGTCCTCTAATCCTCCAGCCACTACGTCATAAGTAGTGCCGGTGAAATCGGTGGGTACCGACTGCGGCAGGTAGGCAACCTTGAGCCCTGATTTCAGGATGATCTCGCCGGTGTCAGGCTGCAGAATGCCGCAAAGCATTTTCAGCAAGGTAGATTTACCTTCCCCGTTACGCCCGACAAGCGCTGTTCGAGCACCGGCCTCAACAGTCATGGATACCTTATCCAGCACCGTAGTAGGGCCGAAAGCGATAGACGCGTTTTGAACCCGGATTAATGACATGTGAGCTTTTTACAGGAGGTGAAGAGGCCGCCGGCAAGAATACAGGATTACGGGCGCAATACCCTAGCCATTAGCACTAAAACCGGGGTAGCTCGAGGTTTGTCGTGACCGTTTAGGGCGGCCGGCAACTTAACTGGCGTGTTTGAGACGGGTTGGTTCGTCCAGCGTGTTGGCAACAAGAAGGCTATCGACCCGGGAATTCAGCCACCAGGGTGCGGGTGAATCCGCAAGATCAAGGTAGAAGGTTGCATAGATTAATCCCAGATCCTGTTTGGGCTCAGGTGCGCTGAAAAGCTGAAACTGGAAGTCGGTGCGCGTCATTGTGTGAAAGTCCGACCACAGTGTCGGGTTGGCCAGCTGGCCTCCGGCGACGCACACATGCATCACGTACTGCCTGCCGGCGGAGTAGCCGATGGCATGAAAATGCGGTGAGTCAAAATGGCTGAGTATCGTTCTGGTATCAGCTGTGGTGAGTTTGCTGCCATAAGCCTCGATTGGCTGGCTATCACCGCCAAGCACATCAACGAGTCGGCGGTTCGGTTGTACGCGCACCCGCTTGGCCTTGGGCGCTGCATGGGCGGCCATGCGGATCAGATTGTTGATGTTGATGTGCTGGCTGTCGGCACTCAAACGATGCGGTTTAGACAGATTACGCGCATCACCCGGCATTCCCAGTTGTTGTAAGAGTTCGCTAATGGCCTTGGCGATGATGGGGGAGACAGTGTTTCGTTTTTCATTGATCGGCTGCACGCTGACTCGTCGGCGGTCTTCAACGAGTTGCAGATTGTTCTGCCGTGCAAATGTGTGCAGATAGCGCAGCGAATCTGGCTGTAACTCCGCCATATCCGGTGGAACATAGATCGACGGCTTGCCCGAGAGTATGTCGCAGCTGATCATGGTGCGTATGCGAGACTCAGGGCTTTGCTGCGTCTCTTTGGCTAACTGCGCCAGCGAGGTAATCCAGTCGGTTTTTGGTGCCTCTGGCTTCGGATTAGCCGTATGCCGGGTGTTCTTAGCTTGTTTCGATTTTTTTCTCTTCGCCATCTCAGCTGCGCTCGCTCGGTCGCAAGGGGCGCTTTACTGGTTAAAGCGTCACCCCTGCGGCATCAGAAACCTGACTATTGATAGCTTCGAGCAGCTAGAATCGCGCCAAATCGGCCATTGGTCGGGATGGGTTAGGTCGCGTTCGGCGCATGCGCTGGAAAGCGCGTGGCTGTGTTCACACGGTTAATGAGGATGCGCCGAGCGCTTAGCTGGAGGAAGAGGCCCATTCGCTTTTCGTGAACGCCTTGATACTCAGAGCGTGTATGGCACCGGATTTTATGTGCTCGTTCAGTACTGCGTAGACCAGCTTGTGACGCTTGATGGTTGAAAGGCCTTCAAACGAATCGCTGACCACGCGAGCCTCAAATTTACTGCCATCACCGGTAATTTCTACCTGGGAATCGGCGATTGCCTTTTCAACCAGGTCACTGAAGTAATCCATCCGCATAGTTTTGTTCTCCCGCTGCGGCGCGCAGTATAGCGCGCATGTTCCTGGATAAAAAAAAGGGCCCGACTTGCGGGCCCGATTTGGGGGTGAGAACGCGACACCGACTCGTGATCGGGGTTCGCCCTCAAACTTTAGTCGTTACTTTAGGCATGTCAATTAAATATCTGAAATTAAACGCGTTGTACGTATCAGTTATGTGACGCAGGCCCGCTCAATTCGGGTTTTCGTAGAAAACATAGGAAGTTGAGTAGTCGCTGAATTCGAAATAGACTTTTTCCTCACCGCTGTCTGTCTTGCCGTTAAGGTTGGCATCCAGCACCCCATAACCAAAGCGGTAAGGGCGAGCTTCACCGGAGTTTGTGCCAGTCGCCGTGGACAGTTTGTCGATTTTCATGAATCGCTTGACCAGTTTGTCACCCGCGTAAATCTCGATAATGCCATCCGTGCCCGTCCAGTTCTGGATTGATCGCCCGATGGTGTTTTGCGACTCCTGAGTACACGCTGTGGCCAGCAGTGCGGTTGATATTGCCGTAAGTGTTGCAAGACGAAAGTTCATGGTCATGTTCCATTAAGCCAGTTTAGGACAGTTGATGATGCATTATCGGTCAAATCAGCCAACAACGCCTTCCGGCGACGTTAAAATCTCGGGTATTACGCTCACCATGATCAACGTGCGGTCGATATAGCGGATAATCAAGAAGCTTGCAGTGGAGAAAACAGCATCGTGGCCGAAAACAACAAACCTTATGGCGTCAAAGTGGCGCTGCCCGAGAACGACCCCTTTAATATGCCGCATCTACTGGGGGAAAACTGGGCAGGCATGCGTTGGTTTGCCACCGCTGAGGAACGTGATGTAGCCATGGCATCCATCCTCAAACAGCCTGGCAACTATCGTCGTGGCGATGTACCGTCCATTCTGGTTACCGCTATAGATCCTTAAGCTGTTCTCTAGGTGGCTGTGCTTTTCGGATAATCCGTATAGACAAGTTCTATTGCCTGCGCATTGTCTTTAGAGGCTTCATGGTCTTGCTTGCCGGAAGCTCTCAACTGCTGCCTCAAGCCGTTGATGGAGTGGCAGGAGAACTGACGAATCGCAGCTGTTGGCATGATGTCTGGCAGGCCACCTTGCAGTTCGGCGCTTAAATCCTCAATGCCAGGATTATGAGCAATCACCATCACGTGATCGATGTTATTCGCAACCTGTTCCAGTAATTCGAGCATCGTGCCCGGGGATGCCAGGTACAGGGCGTCTACGTAATGAATATCAGGCGACGGTTCGCCAAAAACTTCGAGAAGATGGGCTGCAGTGTCGCGCGTTCGCTGCGCCGAGCTGCACAGGATAAGAGACGGAATACTGTCACGTTGAACCAGGCGTGCAGCCATATCAGGTGCGTCGCGGTTGCCCCGGTTATTCAGCGGTCTTTCGTGGTCAGACTGATGCTGGTTTTTCCAACTGGATTTTGCATGGCGCAACAAGGTTAGCGTGGCACGTGTCACGGGGGTTTACCTGCATGTCGATGGCTTATGTCGACAATACATTATTCCACTAGAAGGCCGTCACTTTGTCGGATGTAACCCACGCCCTCATCGGTGACGATCTTGTACCAGTCATTAACAGCGCTCTCCAGCGGAAACACACTGCCGGGTGCGGCTCTTTGAATCAATCGTGCATAGATTGCAGGCTCTTGATAGATGCCCTTCGGGTAATAAGTGCCGCTAACCCTGATTTGCGGTGCCGCTGAATCGAAACGCGGTTGCTCGTCGTCAGTAGCCAGCACCTCAGGCTCTGCAAGTGGTTCAAGATCAAAAGTGCGGTTCACTTCGATGGGTGATACGGTGATATCCGCACTGTCATTAACTGGAACAGGTTTGGCTTGCACCACGGCCACACCGTTTCCTGTGGCTACTGAAATCTGTGGCTCTGGATTGCTGGCTGCCGTTGTCGTGATGCGAGTAGGCGAGAGGGCGGCCGGTTGTCCGGTTTCAACTTGTATGACTTGTTGTGTAGCCGTTTTGGTGAGTGCACTGGGAATGTTAATGACCTGGCCTACTGCCAGTGTTCTCGGGTCGGTTATAGCGTTGTGCTCGGCAATAGGTTTCCAGTTGTCGATGCGTCCGGTAAGGCGCTGAGAAATGGTGCCCAGAGTGTCCCCGGGTTTTATCTCGTAAACGGTATCCTGCTCGATAGCGGGGATTTCCACAGCTATTGGCTTGATGGTCGAAGTGGCGCAGCCTGATGCAACAAGCATCGTCGAAATGATGAGAAACAGAACTCTCGGGCTGGTTTTCCTTATCATTGTTGTTCCAGTATTTGTTTCGTTGGTGTCATGCCGTTCAGTGCTGATGATGGAAAGTCTTTGTACTAAATGCTCCTGGTCTGTCCAACCATTCTGCCGTGTCATATTGATGCGTTGATGGCGTACGGAAAATTCAGGATAGATTGTTACAAACTGCGATTAGCCTGATTGTGACGTGTGGCGCTGTGTCCGGGATCATCTTGAGAGGTAGCCGACAAATCTTCATCCTTTTAATACTATCTCATGTGAGAGCTATCTCAAAAAAACGCTTGCGTCTACCCATTACCTCTTCCAGCCTAACAGAGACTCATCGTGCCGGTTTCCAGCTGCTCGGTGTGACTCTATTAAACCGGCAGGCATAAAAAAGCCCGGCTTTTGCAAGCCGGGCTTCGTCGTGAACAAGCGTTACGGGTATGTTACTTCAGCTAAAAATTTTCCCCGTTGTCATGAACATTCAGATTATTTGATATCGCGTTGATGGACATAGCCGACGCCTTTGTCGGTTTCAACTTCAAACCAGGTACCCATGGCGCGTGATACCTGCAGGCTCGTGCCAGGTGATACGCGCATCAGCAGGCTGGATGAGAAGTCCGCGCTGTTGTAGACCGCTTTGGGGTAGTAGGTTCCACTAACCACGATTTCGGCTGGAATGTTAGGGTTCTCAACCATTTGTAACGCCTCTACAGCATCGCTCAATGGCGTCGGGCCATCGTCAGTTTTGTAAGCGGCTTCGACAATCTTGATAGGCTGTGTCTCATCCAACGAGGACACGCTGGCAGCAAGCTCTGCAGCGTTGTCCATGACTGTCGTCTCGGACTCAACGGGCAGCGCCGTTGCAACGGTCTGTTCAGCCGCTTCGGGTATTTTCACTTCAACCGCAACGGCCGCCACTGTTTCGTCGACCGCTTCAACCACTGCAGTCTCTTCAGGCATCACTGCAACAGTTTCTTCGACCGCCTCAACCACTGCAGTCTCTTCAGATATCACTGTAACAGTTTCTTCGAGCGCCTTAACCACTGCAGTCTCTTCAGGCTTCACTGCAACAGTTTCGGTGACTATGGCTGGTTCAGCGGCTCCCAGTTCCGTCTTCAGTAAGGCTTCGGGCACGAAGATGGTTTGACCAGGACGGACAGTGACTGCCTGCTTTTCGGAGAAATTGTTTTGATCGGCTATCGCTTGCCAGTTAGTTGCATCTCCGGTTGTGCGTTTTGCAAAATCCCAGAGCGTCTCACCGGTATTCAGGTCGTAGGGAGCTGCATCCTTACTGATGGCGGCCAGCTCAGCGAGCTTGTCTTGTGCTTCGGTAACTTCCGAGTCTGTCTGTGCCAGCTCGGCAGCATCTTCATCGGCAGGCAGGGTCAGTTGCTCACTCTCAGCCACTTCTTTATCAAGCGCTGCACCGATGTCTTGCGTATCGATGATCACCGCAGGTTTTGCTGATGCCATCGGCGTGTCATAGTCTGGCTTGACCAGATCGCCCGGGATGACCAATTGCTGGCCGGGGAAGACCGTTGCGTTTTGCGTCAGGTTGTTAGCGTCTGCCAG